>NZ_JACIAR010000001.1:0-1576313 GCF_014194925.1 Rhizobium sp. BK491 | reverse complement strand
CGCGGCAATATCGAGCAGGTGGGTTCGCCATTGGAGCTCTACCGCAGCCCGCGCAACCTCTTCGTCGCGGGCTTCATCGGCTCGCCGAAGATGAATTTCGTCAAGGGCGCCTATGCCCAGAGCCTTGGCGGCGACACGATCGGCGTCAGGCCGGAACATACCCTGCTGTCGACTACCGCAGGCGACTGGCAGGGCAAGGTGCTCGTGGCCGAGCATCTCGGCTCCGACACTTTCCTGCACATCGACGTTGACGGGATCGGCACGGTGACTGCGCGCGGCTCGGGCGATTTCCCGGCCCGGGCCGGCGATACCGTCTACCTGACACCGGACAAGGCGCATATTCACCGGTTCAACGCCGAAGGGCTTGCGATTTCAGCTTAAAAGCCAAGGCCGTGTGCGCTGGAGCGGGCACGGCCGACGCATCTGTTCCGGTTCGCATCATCGATCTGCGTGCACCGGTCAAGCATACCAGCCGGCGCGGGTTTCCCTGCCGCCCGGAGCCAAGACCTTTCAGAAGGACCAGAGACATGACGTGCAAATTATCGCTCGCAACTCTCCAGCAGGCGGCTGCAAAGGTGGCCATTCCTGCCTATGACCGGAAGTCGCTTTCGGCTGGTATCGTGCATTTCGGTGTCGGCAATTTCCATCGTGCCCATCAGGCAATCTATCTCGACGACCTTTTCAATACGGGCGAGGCGCATGACTGGGCGATCATCGGCGCCGGCGTATTGCCGTCGGATGCAGCCATGCGTGAAAAGCTGGCCGCCCAGGACTTCCTGACGACCGTTGTCGAGCAGGACAACAACCGCACGGCTGCGCGTGTCACCGCGCCCATGATCGACATCCTGCCGGTCGGCGACGCCAGGGCGATCATTGCCAAGCTCGCTGACCCCACAATCCGCATCGTCTCGATGACGATTACCGAGGGTGGCTACTTCATCGATGCCTCGGGCAAGTTCAATCCCGCCCATCCGGCAATCGTGGCCGATGGGCAGAACCCGGATGCGCCGAAGACGGTGTTCGGCCTGATCGTCGCCGGTCTGAAGGCGCGTCGCGCTGCCGGCCTGCCCCCCTTCACCGTCATGTCCTGCGACAATATCCCCCATAATGGCGGCGTCACCAAAGCCGCCGTCGTCGGCACGGCAAAGCTTTCCGACCCGGCCTTTGCCGACTGGATCGCCGCGAACGTCGCCTTTCCGAACGGCATGGTCGACCGCATTACGCCGGCAACGGGTGCGCGTGAGATCGACTTGCTCAAAGAAGCTTTCGATATCGAAGACAACTGGCCGGTCTATTGCGAAGAGTTCAAGCAATGGGTGCTGGAGGACAATTTCCCGGCCGGTCGTCCGCCGCTTGAAAAGGTCGGCGTCACCTTCGTGCCCGACGTCACCCCCTATGAGCACATGAAGATCCGCATCCTCAATGGCGGCCATGCGGCCATCGCCTATCCGGCGGCGCTGATGGATATTCATTTCGTGCATGAAGCCATGGAAGAGCCGCTGATCCGCGCCTTTCTGGCCAAGCTCGAAAATGACGAGATCATCCCCGTCATCCCGCCGGTGCCAAATACCGTGCTTGCGGATTACTTCAAGCTGATCGAACACCGCTTCGCCAATCCAAAGATCGCCGATACCATCCCGCGGCTGGCGCAGGACGGCTCGAACCGCCAGCCGAAATTCATCCTGCCATCGACGGCGGATCGTCTCCGCCGCGGCGAGGATATTGTCGGCCTATCGCTCGTTTCGGCGTTGTGGTGCCGTTACTTCGCCGGCAAGAGCGACAGCGGCAAGGAGATCGTCTTCAACGATGCCAGCGCCGATCGGCTGCATGAAGCCGCCCTCAAGGCGAAGGACGATCCGAATGCCTTCCTCGTATTCGACGACATCTTCGGAGATGTCGCCAAATCCGATCTTTTCAGCAAGCGCTTTGCGCATGCACTGAAAACGCTGTGGGAAAAGGGTACCCGCGTCACCCTGCAGCTATACTTGGACAACAAACTCGCGGAATAATTTCGAACGGTCGGACCTCTCCTGTTCCGGCCGTTTTCCATTGTCCCGCCGGTGTTTCGGGCATGACAGGGCTACGAATAGAATTCAGGTTGGATCAGTGATGGCGGATGCGGGAACAGGGCTCGTAATCTTCGATTGCGATGGTGTGCTTGTCGACAGCGAGCCGCTGTCGGTCGGCGTGCTCATTCAGGCGATGCATGATGTCGGCGTAGAGATGAGCGAAGAGGATGTCTATAGCCGCTTCCTCGGCAAGAGCCTGGCGACGCTCGTCGATACGATGCAGACGGAATTCGACGTCTTTATCGATCAGGCATTTCTCGACCGCATCCGCAACGATCTCTATGAACGCTTCAAGCATGAGCTGAAGCCGATCGACGGGATCGGCGCGACGCTGGATGCGCTTTCGCTGCCGCGCTGCGTCGCCTCGTCCAGCCAGCTGGAGCGCATCCGCCTCTCGCTCGGCGTGACCGGACTGCTGGACAGACTGGAGCCGAATATATTCAGTGCCAGCATGGTGAAACGCGGCAAGCCGGCGCCGGATCTTTTCCTCTATGCGGCCGAAAAGATGGGCGTTCTGCCGAAGGATTGCATCGTCGTAGAAGATAGCCCGGCGGGCATCACGGCAGCGCGTGCGGCCGGCATGACGGTCTTTGCCTTCACCGGTGGTTCGCATGCCCATTCGCCGAGTTACCGGGCGGAGTTGGAGCAGCTTTCGCCGGAAGTCGTGTTTGACGCGATGCCGGAATTGATACAACTTGTCCGCAACAAGAGATAAGTGGGCGGGACCTCTTTTGCATGCGTGATCACGTGGTTGCGGTCGATATCGGCACAGGCAGCGCGCGCGCTGGTGTCTTCACCGCGAGCGGTTCACTGCTGGGTAAAAGCGAACATCCGATCCTGATGAATCGCCCGCGTGAAAACCACGCCGAGCATGATTCTGAAGACATATGGACTGCCGTCTGCATCGTCGTTCGCGCAGCGGTAAAGGCTGCCGGTGTCGACTCCTCTGTCATCGGCGCGATCGGCTTCGATGCGACCTGCTCGCTGGTCGTGCGTGACCGCGATGGCGGGCAGCTCACCGTTTCCACCGGCGGCGAGAAAAGGTTCGACACCATCGTCTGGCTCGATCATCGGGCGTTGGCTGAGGCGGATTACTGCACGGCGACGAAGCATGCGGTTCTTGAATATTCCGGCGCTTTCATGTCGCCCGAAATGGAAATGCCGAAGCTGATGTGGCTGAAGGAAAACCTGCCGGAAACCTGGGCTGAGGCCGGCTATTTTTTCGACCTCGCCGATTTCATGACATGGAAGGCGACCGGTTCGCTTGCACGGTCGCGTTCGACGCTGGTGGCGAAATGGAACTATCTTGCGCATCGCGAGCCGGGCTGGCAGGCCGATTTCCTCAATGTGATCGGCCTTGGCGATCTGCGCGAACGCGGCAGCCTGCCTGACGAGAGCGTTGCCGTTGGACGGTCTATCGGCACACTGACGGCCGAGGCGGCGCACGCGCTGGGTCTCGACCGTAAATGCCATGTCGGTGCGGGCATGATCGACGCCTACGCGGGCGCGCTAGGCGCGCTTGCAGCCCATGCCGGCGACGCCACCACGTTGGAACATCAACTGGCGCTGATTGCGGGAACCTCGAGCTGTGTCGTTTCCTTTGCGCGCGAGCGCAAGCGCAGCACAGGCATGTGGGGGCCATATTACGAGGCTGTCTTCCCGGGGATGTGGCTCGCCGAGGCCGGGCAGTCGGCGACGGGCGCACTGCTCGATCATATCGTCAGCATGCATGCGGCCGGTGGGCCGCCGACAGCGGCGTTGCACGATCGTATCGTCCGGCGGATTGCGGAGCTCAGGCGTGCGGAGGGCGATTCCCTTGGCGGGCGTATCCATGTGCTGCCCGATTTTCACGGCAATCGCTCTCCCCTTGCCGATCCGCATGCGTTGGGTGTCATCAGCGGCATGACGCTGGATGCGTCCTTCGATGGCCTCTGCCGGCTGTACTGGCGCACCAGCGTCGGCATTGCGCTCGGCATTCGCCATATCCTGGAGCGGATGCGGGATTATGGCTATGTGCCCGACACGCTGCACGTCGCCGGCGGCCATGTGAAGAATTCGGTGCTGATGGAACTCTACTCGGACGTGACCGGCTGCAAGGTGGTCATCCCGAAGATGAACGAAACCGTGCTGCTTGGCACGGCAATCGCAGCTTCCGTCTCCTGCGGGATTCACGAAAGCCTCGGCGTTGCCGGCGCCGCCATGTATCCGGGCGGTCATGAGCGGCTGCCGAATGCCGAAAAGACGAAACTCTACGATCGTGACTACCGACGTTTCCTCGCCATGTATCGCCATCGCGCGGAGCTGGATGCCATGGAATAGGCGGATTACCGGAGCGGTGCCTGGGCGAACATGCCCTGAAGCTCTTCTATGCGGCGCGTCCTCGTTTCCGCCGCTTCGCCCGCGGCGTGAGCGACAGAAGTCGCCAGATATTCCAGCAGCGCCATTATGGCTGAAAGATTTTCGCGGCTGTTGGCGCGCTGCGGCGGCAGGGACAGCGTGATGTTTGCGAATTCATGCGCCCATTCCGTGAATTGTCCAGTTAACAGCAATACCTTGTAGCCTGCCCGACGAGCCGAGCGAGCCAGAAGCCGTGAGGTGACAAAGCTCGGGGAGTCGATGACGACAAGCAATCCGTCTTCGGCGGGCTCGCCGAACAGCTCGATGTAGCTGCCATTGGCGCCGTCAAGGAAAAGGACCTGATCGCGGGCGAAGGTCAGGCGATCGCGAAAATAGCGACCGATCCCTGCGAGACTCGGGTGAGAGGTGACAAAGACATGTCCGGAGGACAGAATTGTCGAAACCGCGTCGCGCCATTGCGGCTGGCCGGCGAGGTTGTAAATATGCTGCAGCATCTCGATCTGTTCGGCAATCTGCGTCGCAAGCGGGCGCCCTTCGCTCGCATCTTTCTGCAGCTGTTCCAGGATATTGGGCAATTGCGATGTGATACCGGGCGCATTTTCCTTGAGGTGCACCTTTATCCCATCGAGACCGTGGTAGCCGAGCGACCGCAGAAACCTACCTACCGTCATCGGGCTCAATTCCAGCCTGTCGGCAACGGAGGAGGCCGTCTCGAAGGGTAGTTCATTCAAATGCTCGGAGAAATACTTAGCAATTCTTCGTTCGGCCGGAGTGCCGATCTTTATATATTGTCTAAGTTTCTGGCTAAGGTCTTCCAAGTTTTGCGCCTCTTTGATGGTCTTTTCGATGTTATGTTGCGCCAATTTCTACGCCCATTGGCTATTCAATTTTGATCTGGCCGCCGTTCTTGTTGCGGTTGTTGTTCCTAATGTGGCGTACAGAATATATTAGTGCAAAATGTATTACAATAATTCAAATTTTTAATTGTCACATTCATATATCTCTGCGGGATATTGATATCGATACAACCGTTTCTTAAGTGTCCATTTGCCACTAAGAGAGGTAGAACGAATGATTGGCCTTGCCGCCCGCCGCTCCTTCGAAAATCTTTTTGCGCCTGAAACGCGCAAAGTTTTCTGGAAGGTACTCGGCCTTACATTGCTGGCGCTCCTCGTGCTGTGGTTCGTCCTGCGGGGCGTCTTTAATTTCCTCGTATTGCCTTGGCTGCAGGGCTTCATGCCATCCACCTCGGATTGGACGGGTTGGCTCGCATTCCTTCTTGCCATCTTCGCCGGGATTGCATTGGCATTGGCGATGGCGCTGCTGATTTCACCGGTCACGGCGCTGATTGCCGGCCTATTTCTCGACGACGTCGCCGAAGTGGTGGAAAAGCGCGACTATCCGGGTGATGCGCCGGGAACGGCAATGCCAATCGTCGCGGCGATGAAGAGTTCCCTACGCTTTCTCGGCGTCGTCATCGTCGGCAACATCGTGGCGCTGTTCCTGCTGTTCATTCCGGGCGTCAATCTCGTCGCCTTCTTTCTGGTGAACGGCTATCTGCTGGGGCGGGAATTCTTCGAATTTGCCGCCATGCGTTTCCGCTCGCCGGACGAGGCGCGGGAATTCCGCGTCAAGCACGCTCTCACGGTCTTCCTGGCCGGCCTGGTGATCGCGGCGTTTCTGGCGATCCCGCTGCTCAATCTGCTGACGCCGCTCTTTGCTGCCGGCATGATGGTACATCTGCACAAGCTGATCTCGCACAGGGAGGCGAAGCTGCGGTCAAGATAGGCTTAGCTCGCCGCTTCAGCTCCGATGATCTGCGGCGGAAGTTCGACCAGAGGAGCAGGTATGTCCCATGTCTTTTCCGGGGAGCGACAGAGGTCGGCAATGACGCAGCGTTCGCATTCGGGCTTGCGCGCCTTGCAGATATAGCGGCCATGCAGGATCAGCCAATGGTGCGCGTGGTAGAGATACTGGTCGGGAATGATCTTCATCAACCGCTGCTCGACTTCGTCGGGCGTCTTGCCGGGAGCCAATAGCAGCCGGTTGGCGATGCGGAAGATATGTGTATCGACGGCCATCGTCGCCTGACCGAAAGCCATGGAAAGCACGACATTCGCGGTCTTGCGGCCGACGCCGGGTAGGGTGATCAATTCTTCGCGGGTGCGCGGCACCTCGCCACCGAAATCCGTGATCAGCTTTTCCGACAGAGCCACGACGTTCTTCGCCTTATTGCGGTAAAGGCCGATCGTCTTGATATATTCGCGGATGCGCTCCTCGCCGAGATCGAGCATCTTCTGCGGGGTATCGGCAACGGCAAAGAGGGCACGCGTCGCCTTGTTGACGCCGGCGTCGGTCGCCTGCGCTGAAAGCGCCACGGCAACGACCAGCGTGAAAGGATTGACGTGCTCCAGCTCGCCCTTCGGTTCCGGCCGTTGGATGGAGAAACGCCGGAAGATCTCTTCCAACTCCGCTTTGGAATAAAGGCTCTTTCCCGCCGGCTTGCGGCCTGCGGTCGCATTTGACTTTTTCGCGGTTTGGGCGCTGGATTTGATCTTTGGATTTGCCATAAGCGACCTATACTCAAGTCCTATGACGAAACGCAACGCCGATACGGCTGGAGACGGCAACAGGCCGGTTTTCGCTGCCGAATTGTTTCCCCATCGCTCGCTGTCGCGAAAGGGGTTCAGGGTCATGCTGGCCTTGGCGGGCATCTTCTGTCTCTTCTACAGCATTCTCTTCGTCACGCGCGGCGCCTGGCCGATCGGCATTTTCTTCGGTGCCGATTTCTTCCTGCTCTATGGCGCCTTCTGGCTGAACTACCGCTCGGGCCGTGTGCGCGAAGAGGTAACGGTATCGCGCACCAACGTTTCCATCCGCAAATTCTCGCCGACGGGCCGCATGGTGGAGCATGATTTCAATCCGTTTTGGACGCGGTTCCTGGTTCGCCGTCACAGCGAGATCGGCGTTGTTTCCATGCATGTTCGCGACAGAAGCCACGACACCGATGTCGGCTCCTTCCTCAATCCGGAAGATCGTGAGAGCTTTGCCAAGGCCTTCAAGCGTGCCTTGGCGACCGTGACGCAACGGATATGAGCGGACTTTACAGACCGGCGATATCACATTTTTGCAGAGAGACCACTGGCGCAAGAAACGGGTGGTTTTAGCCGTCTTGCCGTGGTTTTCTCCTTTTCAAGGAGAAAGATCATGAATGCGATTGCACAGCTGAAGAAAGACATCACCCCGGAAGGTCAGGATTACGACACCGTGCGGGAGGTCATCGAGCTCATCACTGAGGAATATCGCGACCAGCCGTCGCTGGAGATGCTGGCCGAAAGGCTCGGGCAGTCGCCGACCCAGCTGCAGAAGACGTTTACACGCTGGGCCGGGCTGTCACCGAAGGCGTTCCTCCAGGCCGTCACGCTCGATCATGCCAAGCGCCTTTTGCGCAAGGAGGATCTGCCGCTGCTGGAGACCTCTTTCGAGGTCGGCCTTTCCGGGCCAAGCCGGCTGCACGATCTCTTCGTCACACATGAGGCGATGTCTCCGGGCGAATGGAAGGCGAGGGGCAGCGGTCTGGTGATGCGCTATGCGTTTCACATCTCGCCCTTTGGTCTTGCCTTGATCATGGTCACCGATCGCGGCCTTGCCGGTCTCGCCTTCAGCGATTCCGGCAATGAGAAGGCTTGTCTCGCCGACATGACCTGCCGCTGGCCGAATGCAGAGTTCATCGAGGATCCGCATGCGACCGCACCTTACGCGGCCCGCATCTTCGAGCGAGGGAACTGGTCGAGTGATCAGCCGCTGCGGGTCGTGCTGATCGGTTCGGATTTCCAACTCCGCGTCTGGGAGAGCCTTTTGAAGATCCCAATGGGCCGCGCGGTGACCTATTCCGACATCGCAAGGGATATCGGCCAGCCGACGGCCATGCGGGCCGTGGGTGCGGCGGTCGGCCGCAACCCGATCTCTTTTGTCGTGCCCTGCCATCGCGCGCTGGGCAAAAATGGGCAGCTTACGGGGTATCACTGGGGGCTGACGCGCAAGCGGGCGATGCTGGGATGGGAAGCGGGGGATGCTTGAGGGGGGCTGAGGCTCTGAAGTTTGCGGAGGGGGGCGCACTCTCCGTAAACTCGCATCAAGCTTCTCAAGCCGCCTTCGCCATAGCCATCTGCAGCAGCGCCTTCGCAGCACTTTCATCCGTAATCAAAGTATTGCAGCCGATTCGCTTGATGGTGGCGCTGATCGCCCGGGCGCGGTGGGCGCCGCCGGAGGAGATCACGATGTGCTTGGCCTTTTTCAGCGTATCGAGATCGACGGACATGACGCGCTTGTTGATCGGGTGATCGACGGAATTGCCCTCGGCATCGAGGAAGTTGAACATGGTGTCGCAGACGCAGCCCATTTCGATCAGCTCTTCCAGCTCGCGTTTCGAAATGAAACCTTCCGACAGCGATGTCGAGTGCGGTCCGATGTCGCCGCAGCTGACGATAGCGAGATCGAGATTCTCCGCGAGGCGGTAGATGGCTTCCAGCCCGCATTTCTCGATGAGATTGCGCTTGGTCTCGACGGAGTCGACGAGAAGCGGCGCCAGGAACATGTAGCACTCCGCGCCGAGCTGGCTTGCCAGACGCCAAGTGTAATCGATCGGATTGGTCTGATGGACGGCGACGATGCCGCCGAGCAGGGAAACCACCTTACAATTGTCACGGCGGGTCGGGCGGAAGCTTGCAAGCGACGCGGTCATCGTCCGGCCCCAGCCGACGCCGATCGTATAGTTGTCGGGGATGGCTTCGGTCAGGAACTGGCCGAGTGCCAGGCCGACGCTCTTTGCCTGTGCGTTCACATCTCCATTGGCCGGCTCGGGAACGACGATCGCTTCATCGAGGCCAAAGGTGCGCTCGAGCTTGATCGCCAGTTCAACGCAGTCATCGATGCCTTCGGTGATCCAGATCTGCACCTCGGCGCGGCGCATGGCCTCGTCCAGCAGGCGGATGACGGTGGTGCGGCTGATACCCAGCTGTTCGGCGACATCTTTTTGCGTCAGGCCCTGGTTGTAATAAAGCCAAGCGGCGCGAAGCCTCAGGGAGGAGGTCTCCGAATAGGCGGTGTGGGTTCCGCGTCTCAGTTTGGCCACAGGTCCTCCGGCGAGATTGTCGCATGCGCCGTTTAACGTCATGATCCGCCTGAGATGCGAAAAGGAATGATGGCGGATGACTGGAGCAGGCGAGATCGGCTCTTCTGCTGCCGATATTCTATGACATGAAACTTATGTCAATCGAATTGCACAAATGTCCTTGACTTTTCGATGCGAGATTGCTGATAGTCGGTGATGAGGAATTCGGTCTTGTCCAACCGAGGAGGACAATGTGCGAGTGCTGCTGCAAGCAAGTGCCAGACCGGACAGGGAGCCATATAGGGCGCCCGGTGCCGGTGAAAAGCCTGCTTTCGGAAGGTTGTTCTTCACCGCTCGGCCGTTCACCGGAAATGGAACTCCAGCGCGTTTTATCCCGTTACCGACACATAGGAGAAGGAAGGCTACACCCCGACGCCTTCGGTCCCGTCCGGCGAAAAGACCGGATCTGCTGCCAACATCTCCCATTCCAATGGGCTTCATTCAACAAGGATACCTGTTATGACTTCCAAGCTTGACCAACTCCGCGCCATGACCACGGTCGTGGCCGACACCGGCGATATCGAGGCAGTCGCCCGCCTGAAGCCGGTGGATTGCACCACCAACCCGACGATCGTGTTGAAGGCACTGGGCACGCCGATGTTCGCCGATGCGATCAAGGAAGCCGTTGCCTGGGGCAAGAAACAGGGCGGTGCCTCCGAGGCCGTGGTTGCCGCCGTTGCCGACCGCCTGGCAATTTCCGTCGGTGCAGCGCTTTCCGGCCTCGTTCCCGGTCGTGTCTCGACCGAAGTCGATGCCGACCTCTCCTTCAACACGGAAGCTTCGCTTGCCAAGGCCCGCGCCATCATCGCCGCCTACAAAGAGCGCGGCATCGAGCGTGACCGCATCCTGATCAAGCTCGCTTCCACCTGGGAAGGCATCCGCGCCGCCGAAGTGCTGCAAAAGGAAGGCATCGACTGCAATCTGACGCTGCTCTTCAGCAAGGCCCAGGCGATTGCCTGCGCCGACGCCAAGGCATTCCTCATTTCGCCCTTCGTCGGCCGCATCCTCGACTGGTACAAGAAGTCGACCGGCAAGGACTACACGGCAGAGGAAGATCCGGGCGTCGTCTCGGTGCGTGACATCTACCACTATTACAAGGCCAACGACATCAAGACGATCGTCATGGGCGCCTCCTTCCGCAATACCGGCGAAATCGAAGCGCTGGCCGGCTGCGATCGCCTGACGATCAGCCCGAACCTGCTTGACGAACTTTCCAAGGATGAAGGCAAGCTGGAGCGCAAGCTCTCGCCGGAGCCCAAGGGCTCGGTCGAGAAGATCGCGGTCGACGAAAAGACCTTCCGCTGGATGATGAACGAAGATGCGATGGCTACCGAGAAGCTCTCCGAAGGCATCCGCGCTTTCGCCAAGGATCTCGGCACGCTGCGCGCCATGGTCAGCAAGGAACTGCAGCTCGCAGCCGCTTGACGGTGATCGGGCGTCTCTCCGTCGGGGGGAGCTATGATTCGACAGGGTGTCGCAGGGATGCGGCGCCCTTTTTGTTTGAAGACAGAGCTTTGAGGTCGCCGCAGTTAGACGGCATAGGCGCAGCCTTAGAGAGACCAGAGGCGCTTTGCATTGAGGCGATAGAGCCGATTGCGTTCGTCGGCACTGACACCATGCATCAGGGCATGAGTGGCGGCGACCCAGGTGGAGAGATTGCCGCCAAGCGTGCAGACGGGCCAATCGCTGCCCCAGATGACGCGGTCCCAGCCGAAGCTTGCGATGCAATGTTCGACGAACGGCCGTAACGTTTCCGGCGACCAGTTGCCCGGATCGGCATAGGCGACAACGCCGGAAATCTTCACGATGACATTCGGCCGTTTCGCCACCTCGCTGATGCCCAACGACCAGCTTTCGCTCAGCCCATCCTTCACCGCAGGCACGCCACAATGGTCGAGGATGAAGCGAATATTTGGATTGAGGTCGATGAGCGCGATCGCCTTGGATATCTGATGCGGCAGGACGCAGAGATCGAAGGTAAGGAGGGTATCGCTTAGCCGCTTCAGGTTTTCGCGGAAGAGGACACCCTCTGAGACGTCATCCGGCACGACATGCAGCACGCGGCGGAAGCCTTTGACGAAGGGGTCGGCGAGCGCTCGCTCGAGATATGCGGGAAAGTTGGGGCTTTCGGGACGGCAGGCGGCGATGGCGCCGCGCAGCAGGCTGTCGGGCTCGCGGCTCAGGCCTTTGACATATTCGGTCTCGCGCTCGATATCCTCTTCGGCGACATCGACTTCCATGTGCAGCGTGTCGGTGATCCCAAGGCGTTTGGCCTCTCGCGCATAATCTTCATAAAGACTGTCACGATTGAGTGCGCCGGCATCCGCCAGCCAAGGATAGCCCAGCCGCTTGCGGTCAACGATGTGAAGATGGCTGTCGAAAAGCATGGCGTTCCTCCCCGGGCTGCTAGCTCTCTACATACTCACAGAAGAATTATTCATTCAAATAAAAATTATAGCTCGGCCTGGTCCACAGTCCCCGCGACGATTTCGGAGATCGCCTTGGCTGTTTGCCGCACATATTCGACTACTTGCTGACGCGTCGGCGCCTTCGGGTTCACGGCCTGGATATAGGGGCAGGTCAACGCGGCCAGCGCATTACCGTCCATCGCCAGAACGGGCGCGGAAATATTGTGAACGCCACTCGTCTGCAGGCTGTCCATGGTTTCGAAGCCGTTCTCGCGGATTGCCGAGAGCTTCTCTTCGAGATCCGCAGGTGGCTCCTCAGGGTCCGGTTCCTGGCGCCTTTGCTCGTTGATCATCATCTGGCGCTGCTTTTCATCCTTGAATGCCAGGAGAATGTGACCTGAGCCGGTATTATAGAGATTGAGCTGGGCACCGACACGGATCGAGATGCCCCAATAGGTCGGCGAATCCTGCTGGGCAATGACGACGACGGAGCCGCGATCGTATATCGCCAGATGACAGGCCTGCTCGGCTCGATTGGAAAATTCGCGCATCAGGGGCGTGGCGAAGGAGACGAGGCGGCGCACCGGCGCATGGTAATGCGCGAGGCCGAAAAGCTTCAGGGTCAGATAGAAGCGATCGCCGTCCTGCCGCTGCACATAGCCGCGCCGCACGAGACGATCGAGCATGCGATAGAATTCGTTGGGACTCTTGTTGAGCGCCTTGGCGATTTCCGCCTGCGTCAGCCCGCCATCGATCCTCGCCAGCAATTCGAGAATGTCGAGCCCCTTGTCCAAGGCCGGTGCGCGATAGCGATCACTGTCGTCTTCTATGCTCATGAACAAGCCCTCATGCGATAAAATATATCAATCATTCATATATGAATGATGAAATTTTACAAGTAAGTGAACGCGACTTGACGATCAGTGAATAAGATGTTTGCTTATAAATTATCGGCCTGTAAAGGGTCCAGAGGGCAATCGGACGATTGGTCCCAGCCTGGAGGGGAGTGATTAGCGATGGACTGCCAAGTGGCGAACAACATACAGTCCTCGTTGACAGGCTGAGCGGCCGCTTCGTGCGGTCCTCAGAAGGTAGCGCAAGGCTACGCTAACTGATTGTTATTGCATGATCTTATCCCTGGTGCCGGCGATGCAGCTGGTGGAACTGGATAGGATCATGGTCCCGGAGGAAAGGATCAGGATTATGGGTCATGGATTGGAAGGCAGGAAGGTCGTCATTACGGCGGCGGGACAGGGCATCGGCCGGGCGTCGGCGGAGCGCTTCATCTCGCTTGGCGCGCATGTCTACGCCACCGATATCAACGAGCAGACACTCTCTACGCTGGACGGTGCGACCAAGCATGTGTTGAACGTGCTCGATAGCGCTGCCGTCAAGGCCTACGCGGAAGAGCTTGGCCCGATCGACGTGCTCTTCAACTGCGCCGGTTTCGTGCATGCCGGCACGATCCTGGACTGCGAGGAAAAGGATTGGGATTTCTCCTTCAACCTCAATGCCAAGGCAATGTACACGACCTGCCGCGCCTTCCTGCCGGGCATGCTGGAAAAGGGCAAGGGTTCGATCGTCAATATGGCCTCGGTCGCTTCCAGCGTGAAGGGCGTGCCCAACCGTTTCGCCTATTGCGCTTCGAAGGCTGCCGTAATCGGCCTTACCAAGTCGATCGCTGCCGATTTTGTTGCCAAGGGCATCCGTGCCAATGCGATTTGCCCTGGCACGGTCGATAGCCCCTCGCTGCATGAGCGGCTGAAGGCAACCGGTGACTATGACAAGGCGCTCAAGGATTTCATCGCCCGCCAGCCGATGGGCCGAATCGCGACCGCCGAGGAGATCGCCGCGCTGGTGACCTACCTTGCCGGCGACGAGGCGGGTTTCACCACAGGCCAGATCCACGTCATCGACGGCGGCTGGACGGGCTGAAGCCGTTTTTCGCTATCGGAGGCTTCGTGTTGCGGGGCCTCCTTTTATTTGCCACTCTCGTTTGCGAATCGGTTTGTAACAGACGGTTTGCGATCGGGAGAGCGGCATGGATGCGAACGGATTGTTGCATCGTTCAAGAGGCCTCGTTCTGTGGCGCAAGCACCATGTGATCGTGATCTCGGTGCTTGCTGGTCTTGCCGTTTTCCTGCTCCTGACCTCCAGAGACTTCAATGCCAGCAATCTGCTGATCGCCTGGGATACGACCGCCGTCGTCTTCATCGTCTATAGCCTTTACCGCATGCTGACGGCCGACCCGCAGCGCATCCGCAAGCGCTCGGCCGATCTCGATTTCTCGGATGGTTTCCTGCTGTTCCTGTCGATTGCGGCAGCGCTCGCAAGCATCGGCGGCATCGCGCTTGATCTGCTTGGCGTCAAGGACGCCTCGCCCGAAATCGCCTTCTACCGCGTGATGATGGCGATCGTGACGATCCTGATATCATGGACTTTCCTGCACACGCTGTTCACCATCCACTATGCGCACCGGTTTTACAGCACTCCGGGCAAGGGGCAGGGGCTGAAATTCGCCGAGCCTTTGGAGGAGCCGATCTATTGGGATTTCCTCTACTTCTCTTTCACGATCGGCGTTGCGGCGCAGACCGCCGATATCGGTATTTCCACCGTCTCGATGCGTAAGCTGGCGCTCCTCCATGCAATCCTGTCGTTCCTGTTCAACACGACGATCCTCGCGCTCGCCATAAATGTCGGGGCGAGCCTGATCTAGGCCCGCCCCTTCGATAGTCGCGGCTTATATTGCTAGACGACCGCATTGCCGGCCATGACGGCGAGAACCAGGAACACCAGGAAGATGATCAGGAAGATGGCGAAGAGAACGCGCGCAATGGTTGCGGTTGCCGCGGACACGCCCGAAAAGCCGAAAAAGCCGCTGATCAGCGAAATCACAAAGAAAATGAGAGCCCATTTCAGCATTTAGCTGTCTCCTCTGCGTTGTACTTCATAAAGACGCGGGAGGAGGGTGATTTGTTCCGAGGGCGTTTCGATTAACGCCCGATTCTGCTGGTTAAGGCTGGATCGGGCCTCGTTCATATTGGGGCTTGCCGGCCCTTCGCACGGCTCAGGGCGTTCGGCGCTGTCATCGATCCACTGGATCGATTACTTCGGCTACGCCGAACCGCGCCTCACCCATGATTGATCATCACATGCCGCACGGCTGTATAGTCTTCGATAGCGTAGACCGACATATCCTTGCCGTAGCCGGATTGCTTCAGCCCGCCATGCGGCATTTCGTTGACCAGCATGAAGTGGGTGTTGATCCAGGTGCAGCCATATTGCAGGCGGGCAGCGGTTTGCATGCCGCGGCTGATGTCCTTGGTCCAGACGGAGGAGGCAAGGCCGTAATCGCTGTCATTGGCCCAGGCGACGGCGTCGTCGGGATTGGTGAAGCGGGTGACGGAGACGACAGGACCGAAAACTTCGCGCCGGACGATCTCGTCATCCTGCGTCGCGCCGGCAACGACCGTCGGCGCATAGAAGAAGCCGCGTTCGCCGGAGATCTTGCCGCCTGTTGTGATCTCCATATGCTTGTGTTCGGCGGCGCGGGTGACGAAGCTTTCGACGCGGTCGCGCTGACGCTTGGAGATCAGCGGGCCAATTTCGTTCTCGGTATCGTCAGCGAGGTTGAACTTGATGCTGGAAACGGCAGACGTCAGGTCGGCGACGAAGTTGTCGTAGACCTTGGCGTCGGCATAGATGCGGCAGGCGGCGGTGCAGTCCTGGCCGGCATTGTAGTAGCCGAAGGTGCGGATGCCGGCGACGACGGCGTCGATATCGGCATCGTCGAAGACAATGACGGGGGCCTTGCCGCCGAGTTCGAGATGCGTGCGCTTGACCGTCTTGGCGGCCGCCTGCAAGACCTTCTTGCCGGTCGCGACATCGCCGGTGATCGAGACCATGCCGATCTTCGGATGGTTGATCAGTGCGTTGCCGACGCTCTCGCCACGGCCGAGGATGACATTGACAACGCCTTCCGGCAGCACATCAGCCAAAAGCTTCGCCATCTTCAGCGCCGTCAGCGGCGTCTGTTCGGAGGGCTTGAAGACGACGGTGTTGCCGCCGGCAATCGCCGGCGCCAGCTTCCAGGCCATCATCATCAGCGGATAGTTCCACGGTGCAATCGAGCCGACGATGCCGATCGGGTCGCGGCGGATCATCGAGGTGTGGCCGGGCAGATATTCGCCGGCGACCGGGCCGTGTAGGTTGCGTACCGCACCGGCAAAGAAGCGGTAGCAGTCGACAATCGCCGGGATTTCATCGTTGAGCACGGCATTGATCGGCTTGCCGCAGTTCAACGCTTCCAACGCGGCGAAGCCTTCGGCATCGCGCTCGATGGCGTCGGCGATCTTGAGGAGATAGGCCGAACGCTGGCTTGGCGTCGTCTGCGACCAGCTCGAGAAGGCTTTTTCGGCAGCGTCGACGGCGGCATCGATCTGGCCTAGTGACGCCTCGGGCAAGTTGAGAACAGTTTCGCCCGTCTTCGGGTTGAGGACGCGCTCTTCCGTCTCCGTGCCGGCTTCGAAGCGGGAGCCGATCAGCATTTGGGTATCCATTATTATCTCCCTTTCATTTGCCGCCGCCGGCGATCTGGTCGCCGTCGCGGGTAAGATAGTAGGCTGCCAGGATAGGCAGAAAGGTGACAAGCACGACAACCATGGCGACGACGTTGGTCACGGGTCGCTGGCGCGGGCGAATGAGTTCCTCCAGCATCCAGATCGGCAAGGTCATCTGCTGGCCGCCTGTGAAGGTGGTGACGATGACTTCATCGAAGGACAGCGCGAAGGCGAGCATGCCGCCGGCAAGCAGCGCCGTGCCGATGTTCGGCAGGACGACATGGCGGAAGGTCTGGAAGCCATCCGCGCCCAGATCCATCGACGCCTCGATCAGCGAACCGGAGGTGCGGCGGAAACGGGCGACGGCGTTGTTATAAACAACGACGACGCAGAAAGTGGCATGGCCGAGAACGATGGTCCAGACCGAGAAGGGGATGTCGAACAGGCTGAAGGCGGAGCGCAGTGCGATGCCGGTGATGATGCCGGGCAGCGCGATCGGCAGGATGACCAGCAGCGAGATCGCCTCGCGGCCGAAGAACTTCGTCTGGCTGACTGCGGCGGCGCAGAGCGTGCCGAGGATCAATGCAATGGCGGTCGCGATGGTCGCGACCTGCACCGACAGCCCTAGTGCCGACCAGACATCCGGCCTGTTCCAAGCGATGCCGAACCATTGCAGGGTAAGCCCCGGCGGCGGCCACTGGTAGCTCTTTTCCTCCGTCGTGAAGGCATAGACGAAGATCAGCAGGATCGGCAGATGCAGGAAGAGCAGGCCACCTGCTGCTGCGATCTTCAGCGGGAATGAGGCGCGTTGGCCACGATCAGAGCGCATCGAAAGCTCCCTGTTTCTTGGCGATCCAGAGATAGATGGCCATGATGACGATCGGCACGACCGAGAAGGCGGCGGCAAGCGGCACGTTGCCGGCGGTTCCCTGTTGCGCATAGACGGCCTGGCCGATGAAGAGGCGCGAGGAGCCGATGATCTGCGGGATGATGTAATCGCCTAATGTCAGCGAGAAGGTGAAGATGGAGCCGGCGACAACGCCAGGCAAAGCGAGCGGCAGCAGCACCGTGCGGAAGGTCTGGTTCGGCGTCGCGCCGAGATCGGAGGAGGCTTCCAGCAGGTTCGCCGGCACGCGTTCGAGGGCGGCCTGCGTTGGCAGGATCATATAGGGCAGCCAGATATAGACGAAGACAAGGAAGGTGCCGATATAGCTGACCGAGAGCGAGTTGCCGCCGATGACGGGCAAAGCAAGCACGCCGTCGAGCAGCCAGCCAAGATGCAGCTTGTCGAAGATCCAGGTGAGGATGCCTTCCTTGGCGAGGATGAGCTTCCAGGCATAGACTTTCACCAGATAGCTCGACCAGAGCGGCAGCATGACACCGAGATAGAACAGTGCCTTCCATTTGCCTTGCGCATAGCGCGCCGCATAATAGGCGATGGGGAAGGCGACGAAAGCGGAGGCGAGTGTAACGAGAGCCGCCATGACCACCGTGCGCACGATGATGTCGAAGTTCGCGCTATTCAGCAGCTGCGCATAGGTCGAGAGCGTGAATTCGTAATTCACCATTCCCGAGAAGTCGTCGATCGAGAAGAAACTCTGCAGCAGCAGCGCAATCAGCGAGCCGATATAGATGATGCCGAGCCAGAGCAGCGGCGGCGTCAGCATCAGGAACAACAGCAGTTTCGGGCGCCGCCAGAAGAGATCGGAGAGGCGACCGAAGACGCCGCCGCGCCGCGGCAGGATCGAGGTCGGCGCTTGCTTCGCCGAGGCGGGGAAGGCTGCGGCGTTCATGCGGCGTCGTCCATATAATGGATATCGGCAGGCAGCCATGCGAGGCGAACGGACGCACCGGTATCCGGGGCTAGTTGCCCGGCGGGTACCGTCACATGCAGCCGGGTGCCGTTTGCTTCGACGGAGAGGCGGGTAGCGGCACCGAGAAAGCTCGTCGCTTTCACGGTCGCCGCCACGCCGCTCTCCTCAGTCAACCGGATGGCTTCGGGGCGCAGGCTCGCCCAACGCCGTTCGCCGCCGAGCGACGACATGGTGTCGGGGGCAATGACATTGGAGGAGCCGACGAAATCGGCGACGAAGCGGGTCTTCGGCCGTTGATAGATATCGTGCGGCGTACCCTGCTGCACGATGCGGCCGTCATTGAAAACGGCGACGCGATCGGCCATGGACAGGGCCTCGCCCTGATCGTGGGTAACGAAGACGAAGGTGATGCCGAGCGCGCGCTGCAGGCTCTTCAACTCCTCCTGCATCTGCTCGCGCAGTTTCAGGTCGAGCGCGCCGAGCGGCTCATCAAGCAGCAATACCTTCGGCTTGTTGACCAGAGCGCGGGCGAGCGCCACGCGCTGTCGCTGGCCGCCGGAGAGCTGACCAGGACGGCGGGCGCCATAGCCAGGTAGCTTGACCAGCTCCAGCGCCTGTTCGGCGGCCTTCAGCCGTTCGGCCTTGCCGACACCCTTGACCATCAACCCATAGGCGACGTTGTCGAGGATATTGAGATGCGGAAAGAGCGCATAATCCTGGAACACCGTGTTGACGTTACGCCGGTAGGGCGGCACGCCTTCGGCAGTTTCGCCGAAGATCTCGATATGGCCGCCCGTCGGCTGCTCGAAACCCGCGATCAGCCTGAGGCAGGTGGTCTTGCCGGAACCGGAAGGGCCGAGCATGGCGAAGAATTCGCCGGGTGCGATCTCCAGGTCGACGCGGTCCACAGCGCGGACCTGGCCGAAATGGCGCGACACCTGCTGGAAACGAACGGCGTTCATTGGTTTCTCCAGGGAAGGGTTGTTTTTCCTTCTCCCCTTGGGGAGAAGGTGGCCCGAAGGGTCGGATGAGGGATTGGTGCGGCATAGACTGTCCTTCGCTAGCCGCTCAGGACATTCGTCACTTCGTTCCTCATCCCCCTCATCTGCCTTGTCAGGCATCTTCTCCCCGCTGGGGAGAAGATAGAGATCACCGCCCGCCGATCACGCCGATATAGTCTGAGACCCAGCGATGATAGGGCACGCATTCGCTCTGCGTGCTGCATTTCGCGACCGGCGTCTTCCAGAACTTGATCTTGTCGAAGTGGTCATAGCCATTGGTGGCGCAACCGCTGTCGGTCAGGAGCTCATCGCCCTTGCAGGCGGCCGGAACGGAAGGTACGGCGCCGAACCAGGCGGCTGCATCGCCCTGAACCTTGGCCTGCAGCGAGTGTTCCATCCACATATAGGCGCAGTTCGGATGCTCGCTATCGGCATGCAGCATGGTGGTATCGGCCCAGCCCGTCGTTCCCTCATCCGGGAAGGTGGAGGCGATCTTCTGCTTGTCGGCCTGCAGCAGGTTCACCTGGAACGGCCAGGAGCCGGAGGCAACGACGCCTTCGTTCTTGAAGTCGTCGGTCTGAATCATGGCATCATGCCAGTAGCGGCTGACGAGCTTGCGCTGGCCGCGCAGCAATTCGAGTGCGGCCTTGTACTGATCTTCGTTGAGTTCGTAGGGGTCCTTGATGCCGAGTTCGGGCTTGTGCGCCATGAGGTAAAGGGCGGCATCGGCAATGTAGATCGGGCCGTCATAGGCCTGAACGCGGCCCTTGTTGGACTTACCATCCGGCAGCGTCGTTTCTTCGAAGACGACATTCCAGCTCTTCGGCGCCTGGTCCTTGAAGGCGGCGGTGTTGTACATCAGCACGTTCGGTCCCCAGAGATAGGGAACGCCGTAGTGAACGCCGTTGACAGTATGCCAGGGGGCATTCTTCAGGCGTTCGTCGAGGTTCTTCCAGCTCGGGATGAGGTCGGTGTTGATCGGTTGCACGCGCTTGCCGGCGACGAGTCTCAGCGAGGCATCGCCGGATGCGGTCACGAGGTCGAAGCCGCCTTCGTTCATCAGGGCGACCATTTCGTCCGATGTCGCCGCCGTCTTGACGCTGACCTTGCAGCCGGTCTCCTTCTCGAAGCCGGTGACCCAATCGTAATTCTTGTCGCTTTCGCCGCGTTCGATATAGCCGGCCCATGCGACGATGCTGACCGCACCTTCGCCCTTGCCGAGCGTCTTCAATGGCTCGGCGGCGATGACCTGTGTTGCGAAACTAAGGCATGCGAGCACGGCCGTGCATGATTTCAGCAGATGCTTCATCGGACTCTCCCGGTTTTTGAGCCTTGATGGCGTGGAGCCAGTGGCTGGCTTTTTGTTCCCGGAAGAAAAGGTGACGCGATTTTGCCGCATTCGCAAATTCATTTATCAGAAAGGCGATATCGGAATTTCCGATTCCTAGCGCATATGCATGAGCTGGTAGCGGGCCTCTGCTACCGCTGCCGGCCCGAGCGCATGCTTTCGGCGACGCCGACGAAATCGCGGGCCGCTTGCGGCAGGCTGGAGCCTTTGCGCCAGACCATGCCGACCTGCACGACCGGCAAAGAGCCGGAGACGTCGCGGCTTTCGATGCGATCGCCTTCCAGCGACCAGGGGCGATAGACGAGGTCCGGCAGCAGTGCGACACCGGCGCCCGTCGCAACCAGGCTGCGCACCGCTTCGACAGAGCGGGTGCGGAAGGCGACATGTGGGCGGGCGCCGAGCGCGGTCAAAAGCTTGCCGGTGTTTTCCTCGATTTCGTCGATGGTCAGCATGATCAGCGGCTCACGGCTGATGTCGGCGACACTGATGATATCGGCCGAGACAAGGGGGTGGCCCATCGGCAGCCAGAGCCGGTAGGGCGAAGTTTCGAGGATCTCCGCCTGCAGGGCCATGCGGTCGCGCAGGTTGGAAATGACCATGACGGCGACGTCGAGTTCGCCACCCACCAGAAGATGTTCCAGATAGCCGCCATTATCCTCGATGGCGCTGACCTCGACGCCGGGGCAGGCACGGCGATAGCGTGCCAGAAGATCTGACAGAACATAGCCGGCGACAAGCGACGTCACGCCGATATTCAGCGTGCCGCCGGCTTCGTTCCGCTTTCCGGAAAAGCTGGTGCGAGCGTCGGAAACGGTTGCGAGGATCTTCGTCGCATGGCGCAGGAATTGATGACCGTTGTGGGTGATCGACAGACCGCGCGGATGGCGCTCGAACAGCTCGACGCCGAGGTCGCTTTCCAGCTCCTTGAGGGCTTCGGTCACAGAGGATTGCGAGATCGACAGGTTCTGCGCGGCCCGCGTCACGGAGCCCTGTTCCGCCACGGCGACGAAGTATTGCAGCTGTCTCAGCGTGAAGGCCATGTTCCGGTTAGAGCATGTTCGCGTCAGGAAAGGCAAGTGCTCGTCATAGCTGTGAAAGTTTGGACCTTTTTTGGTAACGATGTCGAACGCGATGCAAGTTTTACCTCGGTTTTAAGTATTCCGAAACGCCAGTTCCCTAACGTGAGGGTTGATCATTTTTGTCGCCTTGGAGTGGTCTATGAGGGAGCAGTTGGCGTGAGCGCCTTACTGCACATTTTCCGGGTACCCCGGAAACTTGTCGTACTGATCGGCGGAGTGGCCCTTCTCGTGGGGTCCTCCGGCGTTTTTGCGCTTTATGTTGGCAAGGACAGGCTGCTCGGTCTTGTATCTGCTTCCCCCGACGGGCTCCAGTGCACCGACGTCAATCTCATCACGATCCGCAAGGACAACCGCTTCTGGGTTCGCAAATATATTCGCACCGAGCCGACCGATGGGTTGACGCGGGTCAGAACCGCGCTCCGCGTTGCCAAGGCCGTCTATCAGGAACAGAAGCCGGATCTCGTACAGGTTGTGGTTCTCGACCAGAACGGACCGACGTTGCGCTCCGACCTGCGCGGCCGGGCCTTTGGCGCCGATGTCGTCTATGTGGCCCATCCCGACCGGCTGGTCGATGGCAGCTCCGAAGCACCGCTGACGGCGCGCTATTACGATGGTGGCGCCAGTAATGCTGGCCTGTTTTACGGCGAGCAGATTACCATGCTGCCGCAGGATATCGATGCGGCGATCGCTGGATTGAAGGATCTGTCCGACTGCGGCAA
This sequence comes from Rhizobium sp. BK491, assembly GCF_014194925.1. Classification (NCBI taxonomy): domain Bacteria; kingdom Pseudomonadati; phylum Pseudomonadota; class Alphaproteobacteria; order Hyphomicrobiales; family Rhizobiaceae; genus Rhizobium; species Rhizobium sp. BK491. The sequence continues at coordinate 1,553,785 of NZ_JACIAR010000001.1, read as the reverse complement.
TGCGCTGGCAGCGGACAATGGCGGCGACGCCAAGAAGGACAAGATGAAGGCAGCGATCGCTGCGGAAGAGAAAACGGCCGCAAAACAGGGCGAGAGCCGCGATGCCAAGCCGCCGCTGCCGGAGCCGAAATCGACGGGCAATGTGCGGCCGGGCTATGATGAGAACGGCGAGTTCATCGGGGCTGATGCCGGTTCCAAAGACAAGAGCCCATCACCGGGATTGGACCCGACCATGACGGGTGCAGCCGACCGTCGCTCGCCCGTCACCAACTGATCAAAGCTGGCTTCGCGCCATCCGGCGGACAAGTAACAGCCTTATTCCGCCAGATGTTTTTCGCCGATAGCCTGGTAGAGCGCGAAAAGCGCCTCGTGAACCTCACCTGCAAGACGATAGAAGTCCGGATTCGCCAGGATGGCGGGGTGCTGAAGAAGCAGGTCGTCGGTCATGTCGAGCATGATCGATACGGTGTGCATCGCCTCGTGGCAACCGAACGTTCCCGGTGCGTATTGCGAGAGATCGATGTCGCCGATCTCAGCGAGATCGGCCAGCCGCTGATGCTCGCTATCGTCTGCGGCTGGCATCTCTTTATCCGTCATAATACGCACCTTTGATGTTCGAAGGACCAAACCGGTCTCAATCGGCCTTGTTGCGACGGGCCGGGAAAAGAATGATGTCGCGGATCGATGGCGAGTTGGTCAACAGCATGATGAGGCGGTCCACACCAATGCCGAGACCGCCTGCCGGAGGCATGCCCTGGTCGATGGCATCGAGGAATTCCTCGTCCAGCTGCTTTTCCTTCTCGCCGCGTGCATGCGCCTGCTGGAGCTGCTCGACCATGCGGGCGCGCTGCTCTTCCGGATCGTTGAGTTCCGAGAAGGCGTTGCCGAGTTCCCAGGCGTTGCAATAGGTCTCGAAACGTTCGACGAGGCGCGGCTCGCCCGGCACTTCCTTGGCGAAGGGCGAGATGTCCTTCGGGAAATGCGTGACGTGTGCCGGCTGGATCAGTGTGCCCTCGACCTTCTCTTCGAAGATGAAGGCAAGGCATTCACCCCAGGTCGCATCCTTCTCGACGGCGAAGCCGGCAGCCTTGGAGGCGGCGCGGGCTTCTTCGTCGGTCTTGATCGCCAGGAAGTCGATGCCGGTCGCTTCCTTGACGGCATCGGGCATCGGCACGCGGCGGAACGGGCCCTCGAAGGAGATCTGCTTGTCGCCGAACGCGAATTCGGTGCTGCCATGGATCGACATGGCGAGCGTCGAGAACAGACGCTCGACGAGGTCCATGATGTCCTCGTAATCGGCATAGGCCCAATAGCACTCCATCATCGTGAATTCAGGATTGTGCCGGGTGGAGACGCCTTCGTTGCGGAAGTTGCGGTTGATCTCGAAGACCTTGTCGGTGAGGCCGGAAACCAGCGTGCGCTTCAGGAACAGTTCCGGCGCAATGCGCAGGTACATGTCGAGCTTCAGCGTGTTGTGATGCGTCTTGAACGGCTCGGCCGTCGCGCCGCCATAGACCGAATGCAGCATTGGCGTCTCGACTTCCATGAAGCCGTCATTTTCCATGAAACGGCGGATGCCGGAAACGATGCGGCTGCGCTGCTGGAAGCGGAGCTTCGATTCCTCGTTGGTCATGATGTCGAGATGACGCTTGCGGTAGCGCAGCTCGATATCGGAGAGGCCGTGCCACTTTTCCGGCATCGGCAACAACGACTTTGTCAGCATGGTGATCTGCTGGGCATTGATCGTCAGTTCGCCACGCTTGGTGCGGCGCACGACGCCGGTGACGCCGATGATGTCGCCGATATCGATCATCGGCAGCAACGCGCGAGCTTCTTCCGAGGTCACGTCCTTGTGGCTGAAGATCTGGATCTTGGCCGAGGCGTCGTGGATGTCCATGAACATGCCGGAGTTGCGCGAGGAATAGACGCGGCCGGCAACGGTGACGACATCGCCGGTTTCGGTATCCGGCTCCAGGCCTTCGTATTTCGCAGCGAGCTCGGCATTGGTCATGGTCCGGTGGAAATGCGCCGGATAGACGTCGCCGATCTGCTCGCGCAGCAGCTTCAGCTTCTGCGCGCGAACTTCCGTTGCGTCGGAGGAGAGGGCGGAGGCTTCGGTCTTGTCGTTCATGGTTTTAAAGTCCGGTTCAGTTCTTCGGGCCGACGAGGGTCGCAACGGTCTGCGCGGCAAGTTTCAGTCGCTGGCGGACGACGGAGCGGCCGAGGATCGCCATGCTATCGAAAAGCGGGAGGGAGCGCGAGGAGCCCGATACGGCGACGAAAAGCGGCGCGACGATGACCTTCAGTTTCTTGCCCATGCGGTCTGCAATGGCGCGCAGCTCGGCTTCGATCGTCTCGACATTCCATTCGAGGATCTTTTCCAGATCCGGCTGCACAGTGTTCAGGATCTCAAGCAGTTCTTCCGGCGTCGACTTGATCTTCGCGAAGGCGGAGGGGTCGAGGTTGAGGTCGGACTTGAACAGGAAGCCGGCCAAGTCGGGCAGTTCGCCAAGCTTGGTGATGCGCGACTGCGACAGCTTCAGGCCTTCCTTCAGGCGATCATTTTCCATCGCCCAGATCAGTACCCGATGCTGGAACTCTTCTTCTGACAGCTTCTCGCGGATCCAACGGCCGTTCAGCCAATCGAGCTTCTGGATGTCGAAGATCGCGCCGGCCTTGGAGAGGTTTTCCGGATCGAACTTTGCGGCAAGCTCGTCCATGTTCAAGAGCTCTTCACCTTCGGCGATCTGGATGAAGAACAGGCCGAGGAAGTTCATCAGCGCTTCGGGGATATAGCCGAGCGCTGTGTAATAAGAGATCGAGGTCGGGTTCTTGCGCTTCGACAGTTTCGACTTGTCTGCATTGCGCATCAGCGACAGGTGCATGAACACCGGCGGCTCCCAGCCGAGATACTGATAGATAAGGATATGCTTCGGCACCGAGGCGAGCCATTCCTCGCCGCGCGCGACATGGGTGATCTTCATCAGATGATCGTCGACGACGTTGGCCATGTGATAGGTGGGCATGCCGTCGGCCTTGAGCAGGACCTGCATATCGACGGCATCCCACGGGATTTCCACATCGCCGTAGACGCCGTCATGGAACTTGCAGGAGCCTTCAGTCGGGATCTTCATGCGCACGACATGCGGCTCGCCGGCAGCAACGCGTGAGGTCACTTCCTCGGCCGAGAGGTTCAGACAGTGGCCGTCATACTTCGGCGGCAGGCCGGCGGCGCGCTGCGCCTCGCGCATCTTTTCCAGGCGCTCCGGCGTGCAGAAGCAGCGGAAGCCGTGACCGGCCGTGACGACCTGCTCGACATAGGGCTTGTAGAGGTCCTTGCGGTCGCTCTGGCGATAGGGGCCGTAAGGGCCGCCGATATCCGGGCCTTCCGACCATTTCAGGCCGCACCATTTCAGCGCGTCGAGCACCTTTGTCTCGAATTCCGGGGTGGAGCGGGTCGCGTCAGTATCCTCGATGCGCAGGATGAACTCGCCGCCGTGTTTCTTGGCGAAGAGATAGTTGAACAGCGCGATATAGGCGGTACCGACATGCGGCTCGCCGGTGGGGGAGGGTGCGATGCGGACGCGAACGCCTGAAGTGGTCATCTTGTTTGCCCGTCATAAAAGGCCGGGCCGCGCTTGGGACAAGCGCCGTCCAGCCGAAAATGTCTATCTGGATCAGGAAACCGGCCGGAAAAGGGCGTCTTGCCGCTTCTATCAGCGTTTTCCGTATGGCTGGCCTTAGGCCATATTCAAGGGGTGACGTCAAGGGAAACTGCGCCGCGAGGGCAGGCAGAGGCACCGAGGACGCCGTGATGCATCGAAAAGGGCCTGCCTTCCAATTTCACGAAGCGTCTTTACTCTTCGTAAGTGTTTCAGGAGAAAAGCCTTACGCTTGCCCAATTTGATTTGCAATTTTCGCGGCAGTGGCGAAATAGGTTTTCAATCGTTCATTCCGGGGATCCCATGAAGAAACTAATTTTGCGCTTGCTATTGGCGGTCTCGATGGCCGACGCCGCCGCTGCCCAATCGACTATTACGCGCGATGGCTCGGCGAAACTGATCGAATCCTATCGCGCCTATATTGGCAATGACGATCTCTATAATTCCAAGGGCGAGCGCCTCACGGCACCCTGGCAGATCATCCGCCAGGACCGCGCCAACTATCACGCCTATCGCCGCCGTGACCGTGGCGACGAGGGCGACAGCTTCTTCTCACTGCCCTCCAATCGCCAGAAACTGGAAGCCATGCTGGCCAACGGCAATATCGCCGACGATGCCGGGAATTATATCGTTCGCGGCAACGTCTGGATCAACGTCGACATTTATGGCCGCGGTGATGTCGGCGAATGGGTCGACGTGCACGTCCAGGATTGATCGATCTGATGGAACTGCACCCGCTGGCGGGTGCGGCTCTTTCGATCAATGGCCACCAGATGCTTTTTTCCGACGGTTCCGCGCCATCATGTTCAGCACTTCGACCAGAGCGGAGAAGGCCATGGCGGCGTAGATGTATCCCTTGGGAACATGCACGCCCATGCCTTCGGCGATCAGCGTCGTGCCGATCATCAGCAGGAAGGCGAGCGCCAGCATGACGATGCTCGGGTTTTTCTCGATGAAGTTGGCGAGCGGGCTGGCGGCGACCAGCATCACGGTGACGGCGGCGATCACGGCGACGAACATGATCGGCAGGTGCGGCGTCATGCCGACGGCGGTAATGATGCTGTCGATCGAGAAGACCAGATCCAGCAGCAGGATCTGGCCGATTGCCGAGGCGAAGGTTGAGGTGGTGGATTTGGCGATGAAATCCTCACCCTGTTCCTGCGGATCGACATTGTGATGGATCTCCTTCGTCGCCTTCCAGACAAGGAAGAGGCCGCCGCCGATGAGGATCATATCCTTCCAGGAGAATCCTTGGCCGAAGATTTCGAAGACCGGCTGGGTGAGCTGGACGATCCAGGCGACGGTTCCGAGCAGCGCAAGGCGCATGATAAGGGCGAGGCCGATACCGATCTTGCGGGCTCTGTCGCGATGTTCGGCCGGCAGCTTGTTGGTCAGGATCGAGATGAAGATGAGGTTGTCGATGCCGAGGACCACTTCCATGACGACGAGCGTGACGAGTGCCACCCACGTCCCCGGGTCCTGTATCAGCCCCACAATATCCATTGACGATGCCCCCTTGATCAGCATTTGCCGATGCTGACCCCCAGCCCGGCCTCTCCAGAATGGCCGTAATGTAAGGAGTGTCATGGTTCGTACAAGGCCGCCGCCATTTTCATGGCGGCGGCCTTGTTTCCGGGTCTTGTTCCCAGGCGTGGTTTCTAGTCTTTGAGGGGGATCCATATCTCCGTAACGCCCGTGCCCGTGCGTGGGTCGAAGCGGTCGTCATAGCGTTCCATCATGTCGGGGGTGCCGGCATGCTGTTGACCCGATTGCGGCAGCCAGTCTCCGAAGATCTGATGCACCGTCGCGGAAATGCCTGAGATATGGCCGCGATGCGTGAAGATCGCGTAGCGCTGTTGCGGTAGTTTCGTCGTCACGAAGCCTTCGGGCAGGCCGTCCGGGGCGGAAACTTCGGCTGCCGACATGTAACGGAAGCTTTCGCTACCTTCTTCCGCCTGGGTGCAGACGCCATAGGCGACATTGCCGATCTGGCCGGGAATATGGCCGAAATACTGGTTGAATTTCTGCCACAGCGAGGGGATGGCCTGTGTCGCCTCATAGGCATAGGTTTCCGCAAGGCCGGCAAGCAGCATTGCGGGGTGGGTCTCGAAGCGCGGTGCCTCGAGTTTGGGAAGGCGGGTGTCGTCCATTCTGATCGGTTCCTGTAGAGCGAGGTTGCGAACGTGCCCCTGCTTGCGCAGATTTTCCGGCGTCATGCCGAATTGCTCGCGGAAGGCACGGGTGAAAGCCTCGTGCGAGCCGTAGCCGGCATCGAGGGCAACCTGGAGAATGGAGGAGGAGCCGTCGGTCAGTGCGAGAGCCGCTTCGCTGAGGCGGCGGCCCCGGATATAGCTGCTGATCGAGTGGCCCGTCGTCATGCCAAAGACCCGCGAAAGATGAAAGCGCGACAGCCCGGCCGTCTCGGCAATCTCGTCGAGCGAGATGTCGGATTTAAAATGGCTTTCGATGAACCATATCGCTCTGCCGATCGCGCTCATTTTCAACTCCCCTGGTTGCCGGGCCACTCATAGGCCTGTGGCGGTGGCGATGCTTGATCGCCATTGCGGAGTTGAATTACTACACGCCCGCGGACAGCAGGAGAGGCCTGATCATCCTAATCCCTGCGATCCGGACCGTAGCCCGCCAGGAAAACCCGCACGGCGCCGCGCACGACATAGTCGATCTCTTCCTTAGACGGCGGCTCTTCCATGTCGCCGAAGAGCCGCAGCTTGAAATAGCCGCCGCTGGCCATTTCCAGGAAGTGGCGGGCAGCCATGTCGAAGTCGTCGATCTTGAGATGGCCTATGGCAGCCTGCCGCTCGAGGAAGCCGCGCAGCACCGTGCGCAGATTTTCCGGACCGGTGAAAAAGCGTTGACAGAGCGAGGGCATGCGTTCGCGCACGCCGATGACCGTGCGCATGGCGCTGATGGTCTTATCCGAGGTGACGTGCGTGACGAAGACGATACCGAAATCATAAAGCGAGGTGGTGACATCCGCTTCGTCTGAAAGGGCATTGCGCACGAGATTGACGAAATGGGTCCGCTCGCTCTCCATCATGGCGGCGAACAGATCTTCCTTGTTGGCGAAATAGACGTAGAGAGTGCCCTTGGAAACGCCCGCCTCGCGGGTGACATCGTTCATGCTCGCCGCATCGAAGCCCATTTTCATAAAGACACGCTTGGCGCCTTCGAGAATCTGATGGCGCTTGGCTGGGTCCTCGCCGGCTGCCCAACGTCCACCGGAGCCGGGTGCGGGCGCGTTCAACACAGCGGCATTTTGGGATTCGTGTTTCATTGGCTCTTTCACTGTCTCCTTTACGCGATACTCGATCATTTTTTCTGAATCTTAAACAGATTCGCGAAATAAATCGAACCGCTCAGTTCGATGTCTCTTGATATGGAGTGAAAAAGGCTTTATGTCAATTGAACCGAACCGTTCGGTTCGATTAATTTGCCAGATTTTCGGTGGTAGGAAATGTCGTCAAGTCATGGAAACAATGTAGCGCGTATCGTGAACGAGCCCGCTGATGCAGATGCGGAAGCTCGGCAAGCCGGTGCACCTGCGGATGCTCCTCTTGCCGAGACGCGCGGCAATCCTGCTCCCGCCCAGGCTGCGCCTGCCGCTCCGGCCCCTGCGGCCCCACCGCCGCCGGAGAAGAAGCGGCGCAGCCTGGTTTTCCCCATCGTCATCGTCGCGGCACTCGCGGCCGGTGGCTGGTATGGCTATGACTGGTGGACGAACGGCCGCTTCATGGTCTCTACCGACGATGCCTATATTGGCGGCGATATCGCCACGATCTCGCCGAAGGTGACGGGCTATGTCGCCAAGGTAAACGTTGTGGCCAACCAGCAGGTCAAGGCCGGCGACGTGCTCGTAACGCTCGATGACGGCGACTACAAGCTGGCGCTTGGCCAGGCTCAGGCCTCGCTCGATACCGAACAGCTTTCGCTCCATACCATCGATGCACAGATCGCTGCCGGCCAGGCAGCCCTTGCCCAGTCGCAGGCACAGAAGGTTGCCCTGGAAGCCACGGTCCGCGGCGCCCAGATCACCCAGACGCGCGCTGCCGAACTGCAATCGAAGTCGGTCGGCACCACGGCCGCTTTGGACAGCGCCAATATCGCGCTTGATCAGGCCAAGGCCAATCTGGTCGGCGGCGACGCCGCCATCGCATCCGCGCAGGCCAATATCAACCTGCTGCAGGCTCAGCGCCGTCAGGCCGAGAGCACGATCAAGGGCCTGGAAGCCGCTCGCGACAAAGCCGCTCGCGACCTGTCCTTTACCGTACTGAAGGCGCCTTATGACGGTATCGTCGGCAATCGCTCGGTGCAGGAAGGCGATCTCGTCTCTCCCGGCCAGAAGCTGATGGCGATCGTACCGACCAAACAGCTTTATATCGATGCGAATTTCAAGGAAACGCAGATCCAGCATCTGGTTCCCGGCTCCAAGGTCAATGTTCACGTCGATGCTTTCAGCGATCATCCGATCGTCGGCACTGTCGAGTCGATTTCGCCGGCTTCCGGTTCGGTCTTCTCGCTGCTGCCGCCGGAAAACGCGACGGGTAACTTCACCAAGATCATCCAGCGCGTGCCTGTCCGCATCGCATTGCCGCAGGATGCGCTCAATACCGGCCGTCTGCGCGCAGGCCTCAGCGTCGTCGTCGACGTCGATACCCGCACGGCGCCGGACAAGTAAACGATCGAGCTCGGGAGAGACGCGCCATGTCGTCCGCCAGCACTACAGCCGGGTCGCCCCCACGCGCGGCCGGCCCCGCCGCGCCCGCGGCTGATCATATCGAGCCGAGAAAGCTCATCGCCTTTCTGGCGATGGTGCTCGGCATGTTCATGTCGATCCTCGACATTCAGATCGTCTCGGCCTCGCTCAGCGAAATCCAGGCCGGCCTCAGCGCCGGCTCGGATGAAATCGGCTGGGTCCAGACGGCCTATCTGATCGCCGAAGTCATCATGATCCCGTTGTCTGGAACGCTGGCACGCATCATTTCGACGCGCTACCTGTTTGCGATTTCAGCTGCCGGCTTCACAGCAGCGAGCGCGCTTGCCGCGACCGCCACCAACATCGATCAGATGATCATCTACCGCGCCCTGCAGGGCTTCATCGGTGGCGGCATGATCCCCTCGGTCTTTGCGGCGGCATTCACGATCTTCCCGCCATCCAAGCGCAATGTCGTCTCGCCGATTATCGGCCTGATCGCCACGCTGGCGCCGACCATCGGCCCGACGGTCGGCGGCTATCTGTCCAACGCGTTTTCCTGGCATTGGCTGTTTCTGGTCAACATTCCACCCGGTATCATCGTTGCCATCGTCACCTGGAATTTCATCGATTTCGACAAGCCCGAGCTGTCGCTTTTCAAGAAGTTCGACTGGTGGGGCCTGATTTCGATGGGTGTTTTCCTCGGCGCGCTCGAATATGTGCTTGAGGAAGGCAATACGAACGACTGGTTCAACGACAATTATATCGTTGCGGGTGCCATCGCCTCCGCCATCGGTGCCGTGATCTTCTTCTACCGCGCCTTCACGGTCGATTTCCCCGTCGTCGATCTCAGGGCTTTCACGAACAAGAACTTCTCCTTCGGGTCCGTGTTCTCCTTCGTTATGGGCATCGGCCTCTACGGCCTGACCTATATCTATCCGCTCTATCTCGCGCGGATTCGTGGCTACGATTCGCTGCAGATCGGCGAGACGATGTTCGTCTCCGGCCTCACCATGTTCTTCACAGCGCCGCTTGCCGGCTTCCTGTCGAGCAAGGTCGATCTGCGCATCCTGATGATCATCGGCTTCACCAGCTTCTCGGCCGGCACCTACATCATGATGCACCTGACGGTGGACTGGGATTTCTGGGAGCTGCTCATCCCGCAGATCCTGCGCGGTTTCGGTCTAATGCTGTGCATGGTGCCGATCAACAATATCGCGCTCGGAACCATGCCGCCCGCCCGCATGCGCGGTGCGTCCGGCCTGTTCAATCTGACGCGCAATCTCGGCGGGGCCGTCGGACTCGCGATCATCAATACGCTTTTGACGAACAGGCAGGACCAGCATTATTTCAACCTGCGCGACCATGTTCATTGGGGCAGCCATGCGGCCGTTACCCAATTGAACAACATGGCCGCCAGCTTCAATGCAGCGGGTCTGGACGGCGACCAGGCCGCCCTGAAGCAAATGGTCAACATGGCGACGCGGCAGGCGGTCGTCATGTCCTTCGGGGATATTTTCCTGATGCTGACTGTGCTGTTCCTCGCGATGATCCTCGGCGTTCTGATGATCAGCAAGCCGAATACCGCAGGTGGCGGTGGCGGCGGAGGCCACTGATCCGGCTCTTATAAATGCTCCCAAGGCATGGCCCCTCCTCGCGAGGGGCCTTTTTTGTTTGTGGTATCTATCGGAAAAATTCGTCGGTCCGAAATTTTTGATTTACGTACATCAAAAATCGCAGTAAGGCTTTCTGCAGGAGGACCCATGAGACCGACCGTGCATGACATCGCCGCCGCCGCGGGCGTCAGCCTCGCCACGGTGGACCGCGTTTTGAACCAGCGGCCGGGTGTCCGGCTGGTAACGCGGGAGAAGGTGGAAGCCGCTATCCGGCAAATCGGCTATATCCGCGATGTCGCAGCTGCCAATCTGGCCAAGAGCCGGGTCTATCCTCTCGTTTTCATCGTGCCGACGGGGGATAATTCCTTCATGCACGGGCTGCGATTCGAAGTGCATCAGGCAACCTTGCGGGCCAGCATAGAGCGCACGGACATCCGCATCGTCGAGGTGCCACCATTCGATGTGCCGGCGCTGGTCGCGGCGCTGGACGCCTTGCAGGGGCAGGATATCGCCGGTGTCGCTCTCGTGGCAACCGACGCGCCGGAAGTCAGGGCCGCCGTCGACCGTCTCGTGTCGGAGCGTATTCCCGTCATAACGCTGGTCTCGGATCTCACCGATTCCACCCGCCATCACTATGCGGGTATCGACAATATTGCTGCCGGACGGACTGCCGCGCGGCTGCTCGGGCGCTTCCTTGGCGGTCGTGAAGGTGATCTTACCGTTCTCGCCGGCTCGATGCTGGTGCGCGACCATCGCGAACGCCTGCAGGGCTTTTCCGCCGTGATGGCAGAAGAGTTTCCCAAGCTCCGGCTGCTGCCCGTGCTGGAAGGACGTGACGATCCCGAGCGGGCCAAATCGCTTGTCTCCAAGGCGCTGTCCGAAAACAAGGACATTATCGGCATCTACAGCCTCGGCGCCGGCAACCGCGGTCTGATAGCGGCGCTGAAGGCCGTACGGCCCGAGCGGGAGTTGACCGTGGTCGTGCACGAGCTGACGCGGCATACGCGGGCGGCGCTGTTGGACGGCACGATCGACGCCGTCCTCAATCAGGATGCCGGTCATGAAGTGCGCAGCGCCATCCGCGTCATGAAGGCGACCGCCGACGGCCAAGCCGTCATCGCCGACCAGGAGCGCATACGCCTCGACATTTTCTTGAAGGATAATCTGCCCTGAGCATTCGAACGCGGCAGAGCATAGGGAGTAATATCTGATGTATTTGGGTCTCGATCTCGGAACGTCCGGCGTCAAAGCGATGCTGATCGACGGCAATCAGAAGATCATCGGCTCCGCCAATGGCGGGCTTGATGTCTCGCGCCCGCATCCCGGCTGGTCCGAGCAGGATCCGGCCCACTGGATCCGAGCGACCGAAGAGGCTGTGGCCGGATTGAAGGCTGCGCATCCGAAGGAACTCGCGGCTGTGCGTGGCATCGGCCTTTCCGGCCAGATGCATGGCGCAACGCTGCTCGATGCCGACGACAAGGTGCTGCGTCCCTGCATTCTCTGGAACGACACGCGCAGCTATCACGAGGCCGCCGCGCTCGATGCCGATCCGCGCTTCCGGGCATTGACCGGCAACATCGTCTTCCCCGGCTTCACGGCGCCGAAGCTCGCTTGGGTCGCCAAGCATGAGCCGGAGATTTTCGCTAGGGTACGCTGGGTGCTGCTGCCGAAGGACTATCTGCGCCTGTGGCTGACCGGCGAGCACATGTCGGAAATGTCTGACTCGGCCGGCACCTCCTGGCTCGATACCGGCAAACGCAAATGGTCCTCAGAGCTGCTGGCCGCGACCAATCTTGACGAGAAGCAGATGCCGACGCTGGTGGAAGGCACCGAAGTTGCCGGCAAGCTGCGCGGCGAACTGGCCTCGAAATGGGGTATCGGCGGCGATGTCGTCGTTGCCGGCGGGGCAGGGGATAACGCAGCTTCGGCCTGCGGGATGGGCACAGTCAGCCATGGTGCGGCCTTCGTTTCGCTCGGGACGTCTGGCGTGCTCTTCGCGGCCAACGGCTCCTATCTGCCGAAGCCTGAAAGCGCCGTTCACGCCTTCTGCCACGCGCTGCCCAACACCTGGCATCAGATGGGCGTCATTCTCTCGGCAACCGATGCGCTCAACTGGCATTCGCATGTGACAGGCAAGTCCGCTGCCGAACTCACCGCCGAGCTTGGCGAGACGCTGAAGGCGCCGACCAGCGTAACCTTCCTTCCCTATCTCTCGGGCGAGCGCACGCCGCACAACGACGCGACGATCCGCGGTGCCTTCATCGGTCTCGGCCATGAAAGCGGCCGCGCCGTGCTGACGCAGGCCGTGCTCGAAGGCGTGTCCTTCGCCATTCGCGACAATCTCGAAGCGCTGCGCTCCGCCGGCACGGATATTGCGCGCGTAACCGCCATCGGTGGCGGTTCGCGTTCGCGCTACTGGCTGGCCTCGATCGCCACCGCGCTCGGCGTGCCCGTCGACCTGCCGGCGGACGGCGATTTCGGCGCAGCCTTTGGTGCCGCCCGTCTCGGCCTGATTGCCGCGACGGGCGCCGATCCGGTTGCGGTCTGCACCCCGCCGCAGACGGCCGGCACGATCGATCCGGTTGCGTCGCTGACGGATGCCTATGCGGATGCCTATAAGCGCTACCGCGCGGTTTATCCGGCGATCAAGCCGCTGGGCATAGCTTGAGGTGAAACCCCCTCACCCTGCCCTCTCCCCGAGGGGAGAGGGTGAGACCGAGTTTGCGGCAGCCGCCCATACCTTCTCCTCTCGGGGAGAAGGTGGCCCGAAGGGTTGGATGAGGGGGCCTTGCCGACAGGTGAACAACACTACCGAAACACCAAACCCAAGGAGATGAGATATGAGTACCGGATTTTTTGGTGACATCAGCAAGGTAAAATACGAAGGGCCTGACAGCACCAATCCGCTGGCCTTCCGCTATTACAACAAGGACGAAGTCGTTGCCGGCAAGCGCATGGAAGACCATCTGCGTTTCGCCGTCGCCTACTGGCACACCTTCACCTGGCCGGGCGGCGATCCCTTCGGCGGTCAGACTTTCCTTCGCCCCTGGTTCAACGAGACGATGGAAGCCGCCAAACTGAAGGCCGATGTCGCCTTCGAATTCTTCACCCTGCTCGGCGCTCCCTATTACTGCTTTCACGATGCCGACGTACGGCCGGAAGGCAAGAATTTTGCCGAGAACACCAAGAACCTCAACGAGATCGTCGACTATTTCGCCAAGAAGCAAGCCGATACTGGCGTAAAGCTGCTTTGGGGCACGGCAAACCTCTTCTCCAACCGCCGTTTCATGTCGGGCGCCGCGACCAATCCTGATCCGGATGTCTTCGCCTTCTCGGCTGCGACCGTGAAGACCTGCATGGATGCCACCCATAAGCTCGGCGGCGAAAACTACGTTCTCTGGGGCGGCCGCGAAGGCTACGAGACGCTGCTCAACACCGACCTGAAGCGGGAGCTGGATCAGTTGGGCCGCTTCCTCAATCTCGTCGTCGAATACAAGCACAAGATTGGCTTCAAGGGCACGATCCTCATCGAGCCGAAGCCGCAGGAGCCGACCAAGCACCAGTATGACTACGACGTCGCCACGGTTTACGGCTTCCTCAAGAAGTACGGCCTCGAAAACGAAGTGAAGGTCAATATCGAGCAGGGCCATGCGATCCTTGCCGGCCATTCCTTCGAGCACGAACTGGCGCTTGCCAATGCGCTCGGCATTTTCGGCTCGATCGACATGAACCGCAACGACTACCAATCCGGCTGGGATACCGACCAGTTCCCGAACAACGTTCCGGAAATGACGCTGGCCTATTACCAGGTTCTGGCAGGCGGCGGCTTCAAGTCCGGCGGCACGAACTTCGACGCCAAGCTGCGCCGCCAGTCGCTCGACCCGGAAGATCTGCTCATCGGCCATATCGGCGGCATGGATTGCTGTGCCCGCGGCCTGAAGGCGGCCGCCAAGATGATCGAGGACAAGGCGCTCTCCAAGCCGCTCGCCGACCGTTACGCCGGCTGGGATTCGGCCGAAGGCCAGAAGCTGCTGCGCGGTGAATATTCGCTCGATCAGATCGCTCAGTGGGTCGAAACCAAGGACGTCAACCCGCAGCCGAAGTCCGGCAAGCAGGAACTGCTGGAAAATATCGTCAACCGTTACGTTTGATCGACAACTTCGGGAGGCGGTGGTTCATCGCCTCCCGATTTCAGCCGAAACGCGCGGCTGGAAATGGCTATGGGATTCCCTGAGGGATCCTTCGCATTGGCGAAAACATAGCCGTCGGCTTGGTGCAGGGGGCCGAACTCCAGTCCCTCCTCCGCACACTTAGTGCGGAAAGCTTCGACATGCTCGACGTCGAAGACCAACTTGACCAGCACCTGGCCCATTTTCTGCGCCTTGCCCGCCGGATGGATCAGCAGGTTGGCGCCGCCATCCTGCGCGAGCAGCTCAACAATCCGATCGCCCTCCAGATAGAGCGGCTTGAACCCGAAATGCTTCTCGTAAAAGCTGATTGTCACTTCGACATTGCGGACATAGAGGGTGATTCTGCCGAGCGGCATCGTTGTGTCCACCTATCGCCGGAGGCGCGGCGGTGGGGAGACCGAATTTCGCACCACGAGATCCGGCCGCAACAGGATCTCCGTCTCGGGCGGCTCGCCATCCGAAAGCAGTTCCAGCAAAAGCGCCATCGCATGCTTGCCGATGGCGGTGCGCGGCTGCCGGATCGTCGTCAGCGACGGCGTCATAAAGACGGCTTGCGGGACGTCGTCGAAGCCGGTCACTGAAAAATCCTCGGGGATATCATAGCCGCGTGCCTTCAGGCCGATCATCACGCCGATCGCGGTCTGATCGTTGACGCACATGAAGGCTGTCGGCAGCGTATCGCGCATGAACAACTGCTCCACGGAGAGCCGCCCGCTCTCGATGGTGCCGTCGCCTTCCAGCACGATGCGCATATCTTGTCCGATGCCGGCCGCATCCAGTCCGGCCTCGTAGCCCATGCGCCGCCGGCTGTAGGCGAGGCGGGTGCGGGAATCGCCGATAAAGGCGATCTTGCGGTGGCCCTCGGCAATCAGCAGGTCGATGGCCTTGCGGGCGCCGGCAATATCGTCGACGCCGACATAGGGAATGCCGCCGTTGAAGACTGGCTCGAAAACGCCGACGCTCGGCGGCAGCCGCGCTGTCATGGTCTGATGACCGAAGGGCAGGATACCGGTGAAGAGGATCAGACCTGCCGCCTGGTTGGAATTGAGGAATTTCAGATATTCCAGGCCACGCTGCGCGTCGTTCTGCGTGTGTCCGATCAGGATGCCATAACCGTGCGAACGCGCCTCGTTTTCCAGGCCGATCAGGATATTCGAGAAATTGGGATCGCCGATATCGGGCGCCACGACCAGAATCATGTTCGAGCGGCCGAGCCGGAGGCTGCGCGCCATGGCATTGGTGGTATAACCGGTGACGGCGATAGCCTGATTGACTTTCAGCCGCGTCGAATTGGCGACTTTCTCCGGAGTATGGATGGCCCGCGAAACCGTTGCTATCGAAACATTGGCAATTCGGGCGACGTCTTCGATAGTTGCGGGCGTGGAATTCGACACTGCGCTCTGCCTTGGGTCTCGTCTCGGGCTGGAGACTACACAGACTCACGTGGAGGTCAAAGGTAACCGCGAAATTTTGTGCGATATCCAACGATGTAAACCTTTACACGACGTATGTAAAGGTTTACATACCGTGGAAAGCGGGTGGGACCGCAGGGAGGATGCAATGGGTTCGGAAACCGTCGACGGTGCGGTCGTGCTGTCTGCGAGAGGGATTTCCAAGGCCTTCAGTGGCGTACAAGTGCTGTTCAGCGTCAACTTCGATCTTCGGGCCGGCGAAATCCATGCGCTCATGGGCGAAAATGGCGCCGGAAAGTCGACGCTCGTCAAGGTCCTGTCCGGCTTCGAGCAGCCGACCTCCGGTGAGATTTTGCTCGATGGCAAGCCGGTAAAGCTGCCGCCGAACGGTGCAGCGGAAGCGCTCGGCATCGTCATCATCCATCAGGAATTCAATCTCGCTGAGCATCTGACCGTTACCGAGAGCTTGTTTCTCGGGCGCGAAGTTACACGGCTCGGTGTGCTCGATCGCAAGCATATGCGTGCCGAAACGCGGCGCGTGCTCGATCTCCTCGGCTCGCATGTCGACGAGAATGCCGTGATCAGCTCGCTTTCCATTGCCGACAAGCAGATGGTGGAGATCGCCAAGGCGATCAGCCGCGATGCGCGCATCGTCTTCATGGACGAGCCGACCGCCGTTCTCTCCCGCGAGGAGACCAATTTCCTGTTCAAGCAGGTGCGTAAGCTGCGCGATCAGGGAACCAGTTTTGTCTTCGTCTCCCACAAGCTCGATGAGGTGATGGAGCTGACGGATCGCGTCACGGTGCTGCGCGACGGTCAATGGGTGAAGACATCGCCGACATCGCTGCTCGACGGCGAATCGATCGCCCAGCTGATGGTCGGGCGCGAGCTTTCCAGCCTCTATCCGGCCAAGAGCGAGCCTGATGTCGACGAGAAGGTCGTGCTCAACGTTGCCTCGGTTTCGACCGGCTATGTCCACGATGCGAGCTTCGAGCTGCGAAAAGGCGAGATACTGGGCTTTTCCGGCATGATCGGCTCGGGACGCACGGAGCTGATGGAAGCGATCGTCGGCCTGCGCGCTCGTGCATCCGGCGAGGTCGTCGCCAACGGCCAGACGGTGCCACCGCATGACGTGCATGCGGCCATCGATGCCGGCCTTGCCTATATGACCAAGGACCGCAAATCGAAGGGTCTGCTTCTGAATTCAGGCATGGTCGTCAATCTGACCCTGCAGTCGCTCGACCGGCACGGCAAGTTCGGCTATCTGAGCGCCTCCAGCGAAGCGGATGCGCTGACGCGGGCGCGACGCCGTTTCGACATACGTGTGCGTGACGGAAACATCGTTGCCGGCCGCATGTCCGGCGGCAACCAGCAGAAGCTGCTTCTCGCGAAGATCATGGAGACCGAGCCGCAGATCATCATCATTGATGAGCCGACGCGCGGCATCGATGTGGGGACGAAGCAGCAGATCTATCATTTCATTTCCGCGCTGGCGCGCGACGGCCATTCGATCATCGTGATCTCTTCGGAAATGCCCGAGGTCATTGGGCTCTGCACGCGGGTTGCCGTGATGCGCGAGGGCCGGATCGTCGGCGTGCTCGAAGGCGAAGAGATCACCGAGCAGGAAATCATGCGTTATGCGGCGGGCCTGAAGAAAAAGACGGCTGCCTGAATGGGCGGTGGAGAGCAGGGCGAATTCCCAGCAATCATGGGACGGGAGGTTGGTTTTGGTTATGAGCGTGGGTGAAGACAGCAGCGGCAAGACAGGCCGGCGCGGACGTTCCTGGTGGGATGTCGATCTTAGGGCGGTTGCACCGTTTGCGGCCCTGGTGCTGCTTCTGATCGTGGGCGCACTGGTCAATCCGAACTTCATCGGCATCACCAATCTCACCAATGTCGCGACGAGATGCGCCTTCATAGCCATCATCGCGGTCGGTGCCACTTTCGTCATTTCGGCGGGCGATCTCGATCTGTCCGTCGGCGCGATGGTCGCCTTCGTCGCCAGCCTGATGATCCTCTTCATGAATTCGGGCGTCATTGCCGATCCCTCTATGATGCTGGCGGCGGCGGTGCTGTTTTCGATCGTTGCCGGCCTGCTATGCGGCCTTGCCAACGGGTTGATTACGACCATGGGCAAGATCGAACCGTTCATCGCGACGCTCGGCACCATGGGCGTCTATCGTGGCCTGACGACCTGGCTGTCGCAGGGCGGTGCCATCACCTTGCGACCGGCGGATATTCAGGCGCTCTACAAGCCTGCCTATTATGGCGCCGTGCTCGGTGTGCCGGTGCCGATCGTGGTCATCCTCGTCGTCACCGGCATTGCGGCTTTCATTCTCTACCGCACCCGTTATGGGCGGCATGTGATTGCGGTCGGCTCCAACCGTGACGTTGCCCGCTATTCCGGTGTCGCGGTCAATCGCGTGCGTACCGTCGCCTTCGTCATCCAGGGATTTTGCGTTGCCATCGCCGTGCTTCTCTATGTGCCGCGGCTCGGTTCGACATCGGCGACGACGGGCAGCCTGTGGGAATTGC
The DNA here is from genome assembly GCF_014194925.1 of Rhizobium sp. BK491. NCBI lineage: Bacteria > Pseudomonadati > Pseudomonadota > Alphaproteobacteria > Hyphomicrobiales > Rhizobiaceae > Rhizobium > Rhizobium sp. BK491. Next base: position 1,535,659 of record NZ_JACIAR010000001.1, on the reverse strand, counting down.
AGGCGATCACCGCCGTTGTCGTCGGTGGCACGGCGCTGAAGGGCGGCGCGGGCAGGGTGTGGGGCACGATCTGCGGCGCGTTCATCCTCGAACTCGTCGGCAATATCATGCTGCTTTCCAATTTCATCAGCGAGTATCTGCTGAGCGCCATCCAGGGTGCGATCATCATCATCGCCATGCTGGTTCAGCGTTCGCTTGCCCGCAAATAGTGAATAACCGGGTCAGGGGGCGCCCGGTCGTCATGCTAAGGCCCTGTCTCTATCTGGGAGGAAGAAACATGCGAAAAAGATTCATAGGCTTGGCTGTCGTGATGGCGGCTCTGGCCGGCACAGTACATGCCGCCGACAAGAAGGTGACGATCGGCGTTTCCATTCCGGCCGCCGACCACGGCTGGACCTCGGGCGTGGTGTTCCATGCCGAGCGCGTCGCCAAGCTCTTGATGGCGGAGCATCCGGGACTGAACGTCATCGTCAAGACCTCGCCGGATGCCGCCAGCCAGGCAAACGCCGTCCAGGATCTTGAAACACAGGGCATCGATGCCCTCGTGATCCTGCCGTCGGATCCGGATCCGCTCGTCAACGCGATCAAGGAAGTCAAGGACAAGGGCAAGTTCGTGGCGCTCGTCGACCGTGCGCCGAGCAACAACGACAATTCCGTCCGTGACCTCTATGTCGCCGGCAACAATCCGGCGCTTGGCCAGGTCGCGGGCGAATACATCAAGAAGAACACGCCGGATGCACAGGTCGTCGTCATTCGTGGTCTGCCGATCCCGATCGATCAGCAGCGCCAGGACGGCTTCGACAAGGGTATCGCCGGCTCGAACGTCAAGGTTCTCGACCGCCAGTACGGCAACTGGAACCGCGACGACGCCTTCAAGGTCATGCAGGACTACCTGACCAAATTCCCGAAGATCGATGTCGTCTGGTGCCAGGATGACGACATGGCCGTTGGCGTTCTGCAGGCGATCGAGCAGGCCAAGCGCACCGATATCAAGTATATCGTCGCCGGCGCCGGCTCGAAGGACATGATCAAGAAGGTCATGGATGGCGATAAGCTGATCCCGGTCGACGTGCTCTATCCGCCGGCAATGGTCGGCACCGCCATGGAGCTGACGGCTGCCAATTTCTATGATCAGGTTCCGATTCGCGGCAACTACATCCTGGATGCGACGCTCGTCACCAAGGACAACGCCAAGGACTTCTACTTCCCCGATTCACCGTTCTGATCGGTTTTTCGGTTGATCTTCCAGGGCGCCCGCCGGTTTCGGCGGGCGTTTTTTAAGTGTTCCATCAGCCCCGTTTTGCGGCAGATGGAAATTTTGCGGCACGTACCTCTTGCCGTCTGCAGCGTGCCGTGATTAGGTCGCAAGGCATTCGACTTTCAGCCCGACGACCCTATAGTTTTTGGAGGCTACGGCACCTCAGCCGCCTCGGATATGGGTTCGAAAGGCATCGGAAACGTTTACAGAACGCGATTAGGGAGGAATTACAGATGAAGACGATCAAGGGACCAGGCCTGTTTCTCGGTCAGTTCGCCGGCGATGCGGCACCGTTCAACTCGTGGGATTCGATCACGAAATGGGCTGCCGACGCCGGCTATATCGGCGTGCAGGTTCCGACCTGGGCAAGCCAGCTCATCGACTTGAAGAAGGCAGCCTCCTCGAAGGATTATTGCGATGAATTCGCCGGTGTCGCCCGCGCCAACGGCGTCGAAGTCACCGAGCTTTCCACCCATCTTCAGGGCCAGCTCGTCGCCGTGCATCCGGCCTATGACGAAGCCTTCGACGGTTTTGCGGCGCCGGAAGTGCGTGGGAATCCGAAGGCGCGGCAGGAATGGGCCGTCGAGCAGGTGAAGATGGCGCTGACGGCGTCGAAGCATCTCGGCATCAAGGCGCACGCGACTTTCTCAGGCGCGCTCGCCTGGCCCTTCATCTATCCCTGGCCGCAGCGCCCGGCCGGCCTCGTCGAGACCGCTTTCGAAGAACTTGCCCGCCGCTGGACGCCGATCCTCAACCATGCCGACGAAAATGGCGTCGACGTCTGCTACGAGATCCATCCGGGCGAAGACCTGCACGACGGCATCACCTTCGAGATGTTCCTGGAGCGCGTGAAGAACCATCCGCGCGCCAACATGCTCTACGATCCCTCGCACTATGTCCTGCAGTGCCTCGATTATCTCGAGAACATCGATATCTACAAGGACCGCATCAAGATGTTCCACGTCAAGGATGCGGAGTTCAATCCGACCGGCCGCCAGGGTGTCTATGGCGGCTACCAGGGCTGGGTCGAGCGGGCCGGCCGCTTCCGTTCGCTCGGCGACGGCCAGGTCGATTTCGGCGCCGTCTTCTCGAAGATGACCGCCAACAATTTCGACGGCTGGGCTGTGGTCGAATGGGAATGCGCGTTGAAGCATCCCGAAGACGGCGCCCGCGAAGGCTCCGAATTCGTCAAGGCGCACATCATCCGCGTCACGGAAAAGGCCTTCGACGATTTCGCCGGCAGCGGTACGGACCAGGCGGCAAACCGGCGCATGCTGGGGCTGTAATCCGAATCCTTCGCCCCGCAAGTGCGGGGAGAAGGTGGACTTAAACGATTGAGCGGAGCGAAATCGTTTGAGGACGGATGAGGGGCCTTCTCTATATTTCCGCCAATTCAGAGCTTGCTCCTAGCCCTCTCCCCGCAGGCGGGGAGAGGGGACGATTGCGGCAGGCAATCGCGTTCAAACAATTCCATTCTCAGGAGGACAAAATGGCAATCGAAGGATCATCGGAACAGACGCGGGAGCCGCGCATCCGGCTCGGCATGGTGGGCGGTGGCGCCGGCGCATTCATCGGCGCGGTACATCGCATTGCGGCACGTATTGACGATCAGTTCGATCTTGTTGCCGGTGCGCTCTCGTCTTCGCCGGAAAAGGCCGTGGCATCCGGCCGCGATCTCGGTCTCGATCCCTCGCGCACCTATTCCAGCTACCGCGACATGGCGATCCGGGAAGCCAAGCTGAAGAACGGCATCGAAGCGGTTTCAATCGTCACGCCGAATCATGTCCACTACGACGCCGCCAAGGAATTCCTGCGGCGCGGTATCCATGTCATCTGCGACAAGCCGCTGACCTCCAATCTTGCCGACGCCAAGAAGCTGAAGAAGGTGGCTGATGAAAGCGGGGCGCTCTTCATCCTCACGCATAACTACACCGGCTATCCGATGATCCGCCAGGCGCGCGAGATGATCGAGAATGGCGAGCTCGGCGATATCCGTGTCGTGCAGGCGGAATATCCGCAGGATTGGCTGACGGAAAATATCGAGCAGTCCGGCCAGAAGCAGGCCGCCTGGCGTACCGACCCGGCCCAATCCGGCGTCGGCGGCTCAACGGGCGATATCGGCACCCATGCCTATAACCTCGCTTCCTTCGTCACCGGCCTGGAGCTTGACAGTCTTGCCGCCGATCTCGACAGCTTCGTCGAGGGACGTCGTCTCGACGATAACGGCCATGTACTGCTGCGCTTCAAGGCAAAGGGCAAGGAAAAGCCGGCGAAGGGCATGCTCTGGTGCAGCCAGGTGGCGCCCGGACATGAGAACGGTTTGAAGCTCCGCGTCTACGGCACCAAGGGCGGCATCGAGTGGACGCAGGCCGATCCGAACTATCTGTGGTACACGCCGTTCGGCGAGCCGAAGCGGCTGATCACCCGCAACGGTGCCGGCTCCGGTGCCGCAGCGGCGCGCGTCTCGCGCATCCCTTCGGGCCATCCGGAAGGTTATCTGGAAGCTTTCGCGACCATCTATACCGAGGCTGCGCGCGCCATCAATGCGGCCAAGAAGGGCGTGGCGGTCGATCCGGCTGTGATCTATCCGACCGTCGATGACGGCGTGAAGGGCGTGGCTTTCGTCGAGGCTTGTGTCGCCTCGTCCAAGCGCAACGGCGCCTGGGTCAAGCTCTAAGCTTTACGTGAGGTCCGAGGCGGTGAACCGCCTCGGACCTGCTTGTTCAGGCCGCAGCTTGCTGCTGGCGCTTCGTCAGTGCATCGACGCTCAGCGGGCCGCCGCCGGCGCTGGCGAGAAACAGGAAGATGAAGCAGAAGAGGATGGCAGCGGTGCCGCCGTTTTGTGCGGGGTAGAAGCTTTGCGGCGCGTGGCGAAGGAAATAGGCGAAGGCCATCAGGCCTGACAGGATGAACGAAGCAATCCGCGTCTTGAAGCCGATCAGGACGAGGAAGCCGAGGGTGAGTTCGAGCAGGCCGGCGATCCACGGCAGCGATCCAACGGCGGGCACATTTTCGGCCGCCGGGAAATGCAGCACTTTCTGTGTTCCATAGCTGAAGAGCACAAGCGAGGCGACGATGCGCAGCAGGCTCAGCAGATGAGGGTGGAGGGCGTGGATCGCAGGAAGCATTTGTGTCCTTTCGTCGTCAAGTTTGGATGCTACCCTCAATTGATCCAAAGTCGAAAGACAAGTCACGACTGTTGACATTGCTGTTATCAAGCCGTGCGAAGAGTGTTGCCGCCGCCGACGAAATTCTTTCAGGCGCCTTTCGCCGACTTGTTTATCGGCGCCTGCAACGTTGCAGTTTTCCGGCGCCGACTCTGTACTTTGTCATGCCGCTTGGTTAAACCGCAGCCAACGAAGCCAAAATAGACGGGATTTTCATCATGATCGATCCGAAGCTTCTTGCTGATCGCTTCCCCGGCGATTTCACATTCGGTGTTGCCACCGCCGCTTTCCAGATCGAAGGCGCCACCAAGGCCGATGGCCGCAAGCCATCCATATGGGATGCCTTCGCCAACATGCCCGGCCGCGTCTATCAGCGCGATAATGGCGATGTCGCTTGCGATCACTATAACCGCCTGGAGCAGGATCTCGATATGATCAAGGATATGGGCGTCGAGGCCTATCGCTTCTCGATCGCCTGGCCGCGCATCATTCCCGAAGGCATTGGCCCGGTGAATGAAGCAGGCCTCGATTTCTACGATCGTCTGGTCGACGGCTGCAAGGCGCGAGGGATCAAGACCTTTGCGACGCTCTACCATTGGGATCTGCCGCTGGCGCTTGCCGGCGATGGCGGCTGGACTGCACGCTCGACGGCGCATGCCTTCCAGCGTTATGCCAAGACCGTCATGGCCCGCCTTGGCGATCGTCTGGACTCTGTCGCCACCTTCAACGAGCCCTGGTGCATCGTCTGGCTGAGCCATCTTTATGGCGTTCATGCGCCGGGCGAGCGCAACATGCAGGCCGCCCTTTACGCCATGCATTATATGAACCTTGCGCATGGTCTCGGCGTCGAGGCGATCCGCTCCGTGGCGCCGAAGGTGCCTGTCGGCATCGTGCTCAATGCCGCTTCGATCCTGCCGGGCTCCGATCGTCCGGAAGATCGGGCCGCGGTCGAGCGTGCGCATCAGTTCCACAACGGCGCCTTCTTCGATCCGATCTTCAAGGGCGAGTATCCGAAGGAGTTCGTCGAGGCGCTCGGCGATCGCATGCCTGTCATCGAGGACGGCGATCTCAAGACCATCAACCAGAAGCTCGATTGGTGGGGTTTGAACTATTATATGCCGATGCGCGTCTCCGATGACGCCTCCAAGAGTGGCGATTTCCCCTGGACGAAGGAAGCGCCGCCGGTCAGTGACGTAAGGACGGATATCGGCTGGGAGGTTTATTCGCCCGGCCTGAAGCATGTCGTCGAGGACCTCAACAAGCGCTACGAGCTGCCGGAGTGCTACATCACCGAAAACGGTGCCTGCTACAACATGGGCGTCGTCGACGGCGAGATCGATGACCAGCCGCGTCTCGATTATTATATGGAACATCTCGGCGTCGTCGCCGATCTCATCAAGGACGGCTATCCGATGCGCGGCTATTTCGCCTGGAGCCTCATGGACAATTTCGAATGGGCCGAGGGCTACCGTATGCGTTTCGGCCTCGTCCATGTCGATTACGAGACACAGGTGCGCACGATCAAGAAGAGCGGCAAGTGGTACAGGGAGCTTGCCTCGCAGTTTCCGAAGGGCAACCACAAAGCGGTCTGACGCGGTTCGGCCTCGCTCTCAAGGGGAAGGTGTCTGTCGCCCGAATCGGCGAGGCCTGATAGACAGCATGTATGACTCAGCGGCCGATTTTTCTTTATGCGCTTTGCGGCAGCCAGCGGCGGGCCTCAGCCAACCGCAGGCTGCTGGAGGCGCTGCAGCTCGCCTGCCCCGAAGGCATCACCATAGCGATTTGCGATCTGATCGGCGACTTGCCGGTCTTCAATCCGGATAATGAGGGTGAGCGAACTCCAGTTATCGTTCAGAGATTTGCGGCCGAGATCCGCAAGGCAGACGGTTTGATCGTCGCTTGTCCGGAATATGCCCATGGCATACCCGGCGGCTTCAAGAACGCGCTGGACTGGCTGGTGTCGCGGGACGAGGTGCCGTTCAAGCCGCTGATGTTTGCTCACGCGTCGCATCGCGGCGATCTCGTATTGGCACAGCTCACCGATGTCTTGCAGACCATGTCGCTGCATATCGTTGAAGACGCCTTCTTGCGTCTCCCGGTTGCTGGCAAGAGCGATGAGATACAGGCCGCAATGCTGCTGGAAGTGCGCGAAAGCGGCCTCTTATCCGCAAGTCTCCGCCGTTTCGCGCAGGCGATTGCCACGAAGGCATGAATTCTTCCGGTTTCGGCAGATCTACAACTATTTCCTGTAGGAATCTCCAATTCGCCTTAACCGTTTATTGAAGACCTGACGGCAGACTTATTCGCCAAGGAGAAAAGGCGTTGGGAGCAGCTTTCAGGTCATTGCGCAAAAATACACAGATCGGTCGTCATTCCATCGTGACGGCCGTTTTGGTTTGCTTTGCATTGATCGTTGCCGTCGTGACCTTGATGGTTCTTACCGCGATCGGCCGCGTCGCCGATTATTCCAATAAGCTGGATGACGAGCGCTCCTGGGAGACGACCGTCGGTGCACTGAAGACTTTTCAGGGACAACTGGAAGCGACGTTGCACGACCATTCCGCCCGCAATGACGCGGTGCGAAGCATTTACGGAACCGACAATCAAGGCTGGATCGCCGGCAATTACGGCGACATTTCCTCCAATGGTGCGCTGTTCGACACTGCCGTCATCGTCGACGACAACAACAAGCCGATCGTTGCTTATCATGACGGTGAACCATTGACTGGCAATATAGACGAGGTCCTTGGCACCGCGGTCTGGGCGCTCGTCGATCAGGCGCGCGCGACACGTGTGACCGGGGTGCCGGAAGCCTCGAGCTATATCATGACCCGGGATGGTATCGCGGTGGCCGGTGCCGCGACGATCCGCGAAAGATCCGGTCGCATTCCGGTGCCAGAAGGGCATCGGCGCTATCTGATCCTCGTCCGCTACCTCGATGCCGACCGGATCAAGATGCTCTCGAATACCTATGTCATCAGCGGGTTGAGGCTGGTGCCGCCGGAAACCGTGGCCCGCTATGCCGTCTCCATCGTCGATCCGCTCGGCAAGTCGCTGGGGCGGCTGGTGTGGAGTTCGCGCCAGCCGGGGGACATGAGCTATCAGCAGGTCCGCCCGCTGGTTCTCGGAGCGCTCGGTCTGGTGGGTCTATTCTTCATCGTGCTTTTGATCCTGGGATTGATGGCGGGGCGCCGGCTGCGGGCGGAAGAGGTTCAGGCGCGCCAGGTTTCTCTTCGCGATCGGCTGAGCGGGCTCCTCAACCGCGAGGGATTGCGGCTCGATGTGGATCGCCTGGTCGAGCGGGCGCGCTCCGATGGTACCAATGTCCTGCTTCTCTACCTCGATCTCGATGGTTTCAAGGAAATCAACGACGCCTATGGGCATGGCACCGGCGATCAGCTGATCCGCGCGGTGGCCGCCGGGCTCAAGGTGCTCGTGCCGCCGCAGGCAGCCTTGGCGCGCCTTGGTGGCGATGAGTTCGCCATCGCCTTCCCGGCAAAGGAACTCAATGACGCTCCGGCTTTGCGGTTGGCAGAGCAGATCCTGGATTTCCTTGCCGAACCGCTGGAAATCGGCCGTCGCGTGGTGGTCGTCGGTGCCAGCATCGGCATCGCAAGCTCGCCCGAAGGCCGTATCGACCGTGAGGAACTGGTGCGGCGTGCCGATCTTGCCATGTACAAGGCCAAGGAAGCCGGTCGTGCTCGCATGACCTGCTACGACACCGCCATGGATGCCCATCGCGAGGAACGCAACGCGCTGGAGCTCGATCTGCGTCGCGCGATCGAATTGGAGGAACTGACGCTCGCCTATCAGCCGCTGGTCGATGCATCGAGCTGCGAGATGATCGGCGTCGAGGCGCTGGTGCGGTGGAACCGTCCCGGCCACGGGCCGATTTCGCCAGAGGCCTTCATTCCGATTGCCGAAACCAGCGGCCTGATCGAGGCATTGGGCCTGCTCGTCCTGCGCAAGGCCTGCGAGGCGGCAAGGCACTGGCCGGATCTGCGTATCGCCGTCAACGTTTCGCCCGGCCAGTTCCGCAATCCCGCCTTCGCCGATTATGTCCGCAGCGTGCTTAACAGTACTGAAATCGAAGCCGAGCGTGTGACGCTGGAAATCACTGAAGGCTATATCATTCAAAATCCCGAGCGTACCCGTCAGTCGATCGAGCGGTTGAAGAGGCTCGGCGTCAAGGTGGCGCTCGACGACTTCGGATCGGGTTTCTCCTCCATCGGCTATCTGCGCCAGTTCGGGTTCGACCGCATCAAGATCGATCGCTCGCTGACGATGAATGTGCTGGAAGACAACCGCGCCCGCGAGATGGTGAAGGCGACCGTGGCGCTGGCCCGGTCACTCGACATTCCCGTCACGGCCGAAGGGATAGAAACCGAGGAGCAGGGAAGGGCGCTTGCGGGCTTCGGTTGCGACGAGCTGCAGGGCTATTTCTACGGCAAGCCGATGCCGGAAGCCGAGATCAGCAGGCGGCTTGCGGTACAGATGGCAACCGCGCCGGACGAAGAACACGCCGCTGCCTGATACGCGTGGAGCCCTGGCGCATTCCCCAGGGAGGGGAAGGCCGCAGCACAGTTCCTCCGAAAATGCTTTAGCCGATATGCTCGTGGCCGCGCTTGCGAGCGAGCGCGATCTGGCGCTGCCTTTCGCGGTAACGCTCGCGATCCTCTTCGCTGCGCTCATGATAGCAATGGCTGCAGGAGACGCCGGCCTCGTAAAAGGGGGAGGTCACTTCCTCAGCCGTGATGGGATTGCGGCAGGCGTGGCAGAGCTTGTGATTGCCCTCCTTCAGGCCATGTTCGACGGAGACACGCTCGTCGAAGACGAAGCAGGCGCCTTCCCATAGGCTCTCTTCTGCCGGCACTTCCTCGAGATATTTCAGGATGCCGCCCTTGAGGTGATAGACCTCGTCAAAGCCCTGCTGTTTCATGAAGGCGGTTGCCTTCTCGCAGCGAATGCCGCCGGTGCAGTACATGGCGATTTTCGGCTTGTTGTGCAGGCCGGTATTGTCGCGCACCCATTCCGGAAACTCGCGGAAGGTCTTGGTCTTCGGGTCGACCGCGCCCTTGAAGACGCCGATGGCAGTCTCATAGTCGTTGCGCGTATCGATGACGATGGTGTCGGGGTCGGAGATCAGCGCGTTCCAGTCCTTCGGCGCGACATAGGTGCCGACGACCCTGGTGGGGTCGATATCCTCGACGCCCATAGTGACGATCTCTTTCTTCAGTTTCACCTTCATGCGCACGAACGGCATTTTCGACGCGCGGCTTTCCTTGTGTTCGAGGCCGGCAAATTCCGGCTGGGCGCGCAGGAAGGCGAGCACGGCGCCGATGGCGGCATCCGTGCCGGCAATCGTGCCGTTGATCCCTTCATGTGCCAGCAGCAGCGTGCCCTTGACGCCCGTTTCCTCGCAGAGCGCAAGCAGCGGCTCGCGCAGGCTTTCGAAGCGCTGAAAGGAAACGAAATGATAAAGCGCGGCAACGAGGAATACGCCGGTCGCGTCGCGCCGCGGATCTGGAAGCATGTCGGTCATGCCGCTGAAATACAATTTTGTGAGCTTTCAGGCAATCGGGATTTGCGCCGCAGCCCGCACCTTCGCCATTCTGCCCGATCGGTGTCACATACGACGTCAAAGGAAGGCATTTCAAGATGAGCTTATCGTGCAGGCGGCATATCATCCTTGATGTCGTCGGCAAACCTGCGCATGAGCCGCACAAGGTCCTCGATATCCTGGTCATCCCATTTGGCGAAAATGGACCGGGCGATCCTCTCGCGCGCCTCATCGATGCGATCGGTCATCGCCTTGCCCTGTTCGGTGATGACGGCTTCGCGCAGGCGGCGGTCGATCGCGTTCTCCTGCCGGCTGATCAGTCCGAGTCCCTCCATCTTCGCAACCTGGCGGCTGACGGTGGTGTAGTCGCGCCCGACGCGATCGGCCAGTTCGACAATGCCGATGGGGCCGAGCCGTTCCACCAAAACCAACAGGGAAAACAGTGCGCGGTCGAGGGAGATACCCGCCTCCTTGATCATCGCCTCATCGCGCTGTGGCCGGTTCATGACGCCAACGATTTCGACCAGCGCGCTATGGAGTTCGCGTAGCTGACCGCTGATATGTGTATTTTGCAAGCTTTTTGTTGACACCGTATCGCCCTTCTTTTAATATGTGCATATTACACATATGGAGATGGAAATGACAGAGCAATTTGCAGCAGATGTGCTGATTTGCGGTGCGGGTGCGGCCGGCCTGGCGCTGGCCATCGATTTGGCAAGGAGAGGAATTTCCTTCCGTCTGATCGAAAAGATGGACGGGCCTTTCCGTGGTTCGCGCGGCAAGGGTATTCAGCCGCGAACGCAGGAAATCTTCGAGGATCTCGGTATTCTCGACCGGGTCGTCGCGGCCGGCGGCCTCTATCCACCCGAGCGGCGATATCGCGACGACGGCAGTTTTACCGAGTCCGACATCACCGAGCATGAGGACCCCACACCGGCAGAACCTTATCATCTGCCGCTGATGATACCGCAATTCCTGACCGAAAAGGTGATGCGCGAGAGGTTGCTCGAGCTCGGCCATAGGCCGCAATTCGGCTGCGAACTGGTTGGTTTCGAGCAGGACCCAAGCGGCGTGACGGCGCGTCTCGCGGGCAAGGCTGGAGAGGAAACTCTCCGCGTGCACTGGCTCGTCGGCGCCGATGGCGGCCGCAGTTTCGTTCGCCATGCCCTCGATATCGACTTTCCGGGCAAGACCCTCGGCGTCCGTGCGATCGTGGCCGATGTCATTTTGACCGGTCTCACGCGCGATGCCTGGCATCGCTTCGACGACGGCGACATGTCGCGGCAGATCATGTTCTGCCCGCTCGCCGGGACCGAGATGTTCCAGATACAGGGGCCGATCCCTCTTGACGGTGATATCGACCTCTCTGCCGAAGGGCTCGAAGCCATGGTGGCGGAGCGCACCAGGCGCGACGATATCCACATCCAATCCGTGTCGTGGTCGTCGGCCTACAACATGAATGCGCGTCTGGCCGATCGATACCGTGTCGGTCGCGTGTTTCTCATCGGTGATGCCGCCCATATTCATCCACCGACCGGCGGCCAGGGTCTCAATACCAGCGTGCAGGATGCCTATAATCTCGGATGGAAGCTGGCTGCGGCCGCCAACGGAGCCGACGATAAGCTGCTCGACAGCTATGAAGAGGAGCGTCAGCCCATCGCGGCAGCGATGCTCGGTCTGTCGACAAAGCTTCTCGATGACCAGAAACAGGGCAATATGCGGCGTGGTCGCGAGGTGCGTCAGCTCGATATAGGTTATCCTTCGTCCTCGCTCGCTCTCGAAACGCTCGGGCGCAGCGGTCGCCTGTCCGCCGGCGACCGAGCCCCGGACGCGCCAATCCGCGGCGTTGCCGGCCAGCCGAAACGGCTGTTCGATCTATTCCAAGGCGCGCATTGGACATTGCTCGGCTACGGGGTGCAGCGGGGATCGGTGCCGCCGCGCGCGGGCCTGCATATTCATACTTTCGGCTCGTCAGGCGATATGGTCGACGCCGAGGGCTATCTTCGCGACATCTACGCGCTCTCCTCCGGCGAATGGGCGCTTGTGCGGCCGGACGGATATATCGGCGCGATCGCTGCGGCCGACGACATCGCGATGCTGGAAGGCTATCTCGCGCAAGTGGGGCTTGGTTCGGCGGATGCGTGGCGTGCCTAAAGGAACGGCTGGGGGCCATGCCGATTGAACTGCCTGAGCCGGGGGCGTGGCCCCGTTAGTCCGCCGCCTCCAGCCAAAGGTGCTTGATAGTCCGCGCCTCGTTTCCCGGCTTGTCGGCGAAGACCCAGCGGGCTCGGTCCAGCGTCTCCTCACGCGCGGTCTGCTGCCGGGAAATGATCGCTTCCAGCAGGCGGGCGTGATCGTCGCTCCTGTCGAAGAGATGCGGCTCGCGGTCCGCGACATCGGCCAATATTGACATGTCGAGATAGCGGCCGAGCACGTCGACCAAGGCCTTGGCCTCCAGTTGCTTGGCATGCATGGCGGCTGGCCAGACATCGCGCAGCAACATGTGATGCATCCAGTAGTCCTGGCTGCGTTTGCGCAGATCATGAAAGCTCTCGACGTGCGCCGCTTCCGCATGGCATGCGGACAGCGCCTCTATCGCCTTGCGGACATTCTTGCGCCAACTTTTCTGAAAAAGACGCGCCGTGTCACGGCGGCCGCAGTTGAAGGATATTTCCTTCAACGCCTCACGTGCCTCCGCACATGTGGCGACTGCTGCTCGTGCCTTGTCTTCGAGATCTGTTTCGGCTTCCGCCATACGGTCGCGTCTCGCGATCAGCAGATCGCTCACGCGAGCCAGCGCATGCAGTTCCTCCGCCGATGCAGCGGTTGCTTGAAGATAATGGCTGATCTCGATCAACGCGGTTGCGTCGCGCACCCCGGAAAGTGTGAGCGCTACATTCCGAAGCCGGTCATTTTCCCGCAGCTGAAATTCGCGCGCGACGGGAGCTACCAACCGGTAGAGCGCCCGCACGCGCTTGATGTTCTTGCGGGCGGCGTGAACCGCTTCGTGCAGGCCCTGCGGCCTGTCCGTCAATACGGCCATTGCTTTGCCGAGTTGATGCGCGGCTGCTTTGTGCACCTCGTCATCAAGGGCTCGGTCAGGCCGTATGCGATAGCTCATCGTACTCCTGCTCGAACTGCGTCGCGAGGGCCTGGTTGGAATAGCGGTATTCGCCTGTCACCTCACGTCCGATCCAGTCCGGCAGTTCCGGATTGTCGCTTTCGTCGTCCATTTCCACTTCGGCAATGACGAGGCCGCGATGGGCGCCGCGGAAGACATCCACTTCCCAGGTAAAGCCCTTGAACTGCACCTTGTGGCGGGTTTTCTCGATGACGAGGCCGATCGCCGTTTCCAGCAATTCCTCCGCATCGTCGACGGGGATCTCATATTCGAATTCGTCCCTGGTCATTGCCTTGCCGATCTTGATCGTCAAGGTTGCCTTGGTGTCGTTCGTCAGCCGTATGCGCACGGAACGGTCCGCCATGGAGGCAATATATCCCTGTCGCAGGATCAGCCGCTCCGAAACGGAATCCCGCCAATGATCGGCGCGCACCAGAAACTTTCGCTCGATCTCTTTTGCCATGCGTTTGACATGCTCCACCGGCACAGATTGAGACAGACTATAGCAAGTTGCCGCAATTTCCTACCCGTCGTATTTAAAGCGAGCTTTTGTCTCGACAAGCACCTTCGGGAAGGCTATTCGAAAGCCGGATTTCAATCGTTTTAAGGGGAGCGCTCCGACCATGGGCGAGAAAACCGAGAAGCTTCTTTCCATCCTGAAACTGCAGCCCGTCGTTCCTGTGCTGATCGTCGATGATGCGAAATCTGCCGTGCCGCTCGCCCGGGCGCTCGTCGCAGGCGGTCTCAAGGCCATCGAGATCACGCTGCGCACCGCCGGTGCGCTCGACGCGATCCGCGCCGTGGCCGACGAGGTCGAGGGTGCAGAAGTCGGCGCCGGCACGATCCTCAATGTCAAACAATGGGACGCGGCCGTCGAAGCCGGTTCGAAGTTCATCGTCAGCCCCGGCACGACGCAGGAACTGCTCGATGCTGCGCGCTCCTCGGATGTGCCGCTGCTGCCGGGTGCCGCTACCGCAAGCGAAGTCATGGCGCTGCGCGAAGAGGGCTATACGGTACTGAAGTTCTTCCCGGCAGAGCAGGCAGGCGGTGCTTCCTATCTCAAGGCTCTGTCGTCGCCGCTCGCCGGCACGGTCTTCTGCCCGACCGGCGGCATTTCGCTGAAGAACGCTCATGACTACCTGTCGCTGCCGAACGTGATCTGTGTCGGCGGCTCCTGGGTTGCGCCGAAGGAACTCGTTGCATCAGGCGATTGGGCCGGGATCACCAAGCTCGCCGCAGAGGCAGCAGCACTCAAGGGCTGAGACCCGAGCCTATCGAATTCGATTTCAAAGGCGCGTGGAGCTTTTCGCGCGCCTTTTTGCATGACCTGGATTGGTATTTGCAGTTCCGCTTCCTATCTCCCCTTCACCATCACAAGGACGGAGGACCATCCATATGATCGATGCCCGCAAGCTTCTTGACCAATTCCTGGGATCACAGGTTCCGGGAGTGCAGGGGACCGTGAAAGATCGAGCAACCCAAGCCATCAATCTCGCCAGGGACAATCCGATGGCGACGAGCGCGATTGCCGGCGTGCTGCTGGGGACGAAGACGGGGCGTCAGGTCGCCGGAAATGCGCTGGCGCTCGGCGGTCTCGCAGCCATCGCAGGCCTCGGCTATCAGGCCTACAAGAATTATCGCGATGGCAACCAGCCTCAGCCGGCGCCGCAATCGGCCCCGCAGACCGAGCCGCAGTTCCTGCCGCCGCCGTCGGATTCCGGCTTCAGCACGGCGCCGGCAGTCGCGACCAACGACTTCACACTGTCGCTCGTCAGGGCCATGATCGCGGCTGCCCGCGCCGACGGCCATATCGATGATACCGAACGTCAGCGTATTCTCGGCAAGGTTCAGGAGGCCGGCGTCGGGGCCGAGGCGGAAGCCTTCTTCCAGCGCGAACTTGCCAATCCCGTCGATCTCGACGCCATCGTCGCCTCCGCGAAGACGGAAGAGCAGCGCGTGCAGGTCTTTACCGCGTCGCGGCTGGCGATCGAGCCGGATTCGCGGGCCGAGCGCGGTTATCTCGATCTGCTGGCTGGAAGGCTCGGTCTGGCCGATGCTCTGGTCGATCATATCGAAGCGACGGTTGCGGGCGCCAAAGTTCAGCTGTGATTGATAAGGGCCGGTTGCCTTTGGTCGGCAGCTGGCCTAAGCCTTCGC
The DNA here is from genome assembly GCF_014194925.1 of Rhizobium sp. BK491. Classification (NCBI taxonomy): domain Bacteria; kingdom Pseudomonadati; phylum Pseudomonadota; class Alphaproteobacteria; order Hyphomicrobiales; family Rhizobiaceae; genus Rhizobium; species Rhizobium sp. BK491. Next base: position 1,520,396 of record NZ_JACIAR010000001.1, on the reverse strand, counting down.
CGGAACTCATGTCAGGGCGTCAGGGATGGCTACATTGACGGACAAGAAAAGCGAAACCCGCTCGGCGGCAATTGCAGCCGGCGTTATTCTGTTGGTCGCGACAGCCGTGCTTTACCTGATGCCGAATGTCATCGTCTGGCTCGGAGACATTTCACCATGGCTCGGCACCGGCTTCGGCGTGCTGGTCATTCTGGCCTTCTTCTTCGTGTTCTGGATGCGAGCGCGCTATCAGCGGCGCAATGGGCCGTAAGCTCCGAGGCAAGGCTCTCTTCTGAATTCTTTCGGAAAATCGCTCAGTTCTGCAGCGAGGCCCCGAGCAGAATGATGCCCGTGCAGATGACGAGCAGCGCGCCGAGAATTTCGATGCCGTTGCTCACCCAAACCGAAAGTCTCGAGCCCTTGCCGGTGAAACGGACGGCGGTGCCTTTCGCGAAGACGGCGATGATGGCAAGCAGCGAGACGGTGAGCGCCGTGCCGATCGACATGGCCAGCACGGACAGCAGTCCACCGAGATAGAGCCCGTTCAGCATCGAAAAGGTCATGACCAGCAGCGCGCCCGAGCACGGACGCAGGCCGACTGCGGCGATGGCGGACCAGGCTTCGCGAGCACTGAACTTTTCGTTCGACAGCATCTTCGGATCGGGAAGATGGGCGTGGCCGCAGGTCTCGCAGTAAGCGCCGTCGCCGGTCGTATGGGCGGGATCATAGCATTGATAGCCGCTGGCAGCGGGTATCGCGGCGCTGCTGCGCGCAAAACCTCTTGCCGAATCCGTGCCCGTTGCGGCTCCCTCGAACAGCGAGAGGCTGATTGGCCCCGCCGATGTCGCGAGCTGCATTTCCTGACGCTGCGCCCGGCTCTGCATCATCGCCCGCAGCTTACGGAACAAGAGCCAGCTGCCAAACAGGATGACCATGATGAAGCTTGTGATCTCCATAGCATTGGTCGCTATCGTCATGGTGATGCCGGAACCGCGCAGGACGAAATAGGCGGCGCCGACGACGAGGACGGCAACGAGGCCCTGGATGAGGGCGGAGACGAAGGAGATGCCGATGCCGCGCTTCAGCTCGATCTCGTTGGCGACCATGTAGGAGGAAATCACAGCCTTACCATGGCCCGGCCCGGCTGCGTGGAAGATGCCATAGGCGAAGGAAAGGCCGATCAGCGTCCAGAGCTGCCATGGGTCCTGGCGCATGGCTTCGATGGACTTGGTAAGCGCACGATAGAAAGCCTGTTGCTCGTAGTTCACATAGAGGAAGATCGGCGCAAGCGGCCCGCCCATCGGTTGGAAGCTCGGCTCGGCTGTGCCAATGCCGAGCGGCGAGCCAGCGGCATGGGCGAGACCGGCTGCCGCCAGAAGGGCGAATATTGCCGCGGGGACGAGCTTTTCTAGTCGCGAAATCAGCATTGCACATCTATCCGCGTTGCAAAGAGTTTCGACATGGTCGTTCCCGTCGGATCGTTGAAGAAGGCATCCGTCAAGGTGGATTTGTTCTCGGCAATGACTTCATCCGGATTGGGCCGGACGACCTTGTGCGTGCAGCTTTTGAAGGCGTCGCCCTCCGTCACCAATTCGTTGTCGCTCGGGAAATCGATCGAGGTATAGAGCGTCGGGTCGTAGATGCCGAAGCTTAGCTTGTTGCCCTTGGCGAGCGGCATCGGCTCGGCCGGTTTGACGGCGAAGAACATCAGGAGTTGGCCATCGCGAAAGTCGACATTGATGACATCGGGCTTGTTCACCTTGATTGCTTTGCCATTGAGCGTCAGGTTCGCATAATAATCGTAGTCCGCCAGAGACTCGCGCACCGTCTTGCCAACTTCTTTCAGCTCGTCGGGATCGAGCTTGAGGTTGGTGTTCTTGTCGAAATCCATGAGGACGGAGGAGGAGAACACTTCGTCGAAACGCCAGACATTGCGCAGTTCCTGCACGTTGCCATCCGTGCCGGCCAGCACTTCCAGGCGGGCTTCCACGAAAATATGTGGATGCGCCGATGCTGTGGCCGGCACGAGCAACAGGCCGCCGGTCAGGGCAACAGCGTAGGCGGTCGTGGATTTTCTCATGCGTCCGATAGATTTCGCGAGCATTGATTCACTTCGTTTTCTGGTCAGGAAATGAGACGGAATTGGGACCGGCCAACCAACCTCGGCCGTTCAGCCGTTCTTGCGGAACCAGTTGTGCAGGTAATCCACAAAGATGCGCACCTTGGCGGGGAGGTAGCGGCGATGCGGATAGACGGCATAGATGCCGCGATCCGTCGGAAGGTAATCGTTGAACAGCGTCAGCAACTGTCCGCTTTCGATCGCCTTGCGGCCGATGAAATCTGGGACAATGGCAACGCCGAGATCGGCGAGTGCTGCACGCAGCGTCGCATGCGGGCTATTGACCTCGAGCGTGCCGTTGATGGCGACGTTGAAGGTCGTGCTGTCGGCATCGACGAAGCGAATAGTGCCCTGCGAGCGGGTGTTGGTGTCGATGATGAAGGGAATGCGCGTAAGGTCAGTCGGATGTTCCAGCGTCGGATAGCGCTGAAGAAATGCCTCGGTTGCGCAGAGATGGACGCGGAAATCGGAAATCTTGCGGGCGATCATGCCGGAGTCTTCAAGCTTGGTGATGCGCACGGCGACATCGAAGCCTTCCTCGATCAGATCGACGAAACGGTCGTCGGCGGCGATCTCCAGTGCGAGATCGGGATTCTCCTTGGCGAAGTCGATCAGCGATTGCCCGACATCGGCATCGACGAAGGTGCGCGGCACGGAAACGCGCAGCCGACCTTTGAGCTGCTGATTGTTCTCACGCACGAGATCGGCGAGATTGTCGATCTCCTTCAGGATGTCCGAGGCGGTGCGATAATAGGTATGGCCGGCCTCCGTCATGGAGAACTGACGTGTGGTGCGGTTCAAGAGCAGCGCGCCCAGCTCGTCTTCCAGTTCGCGGACATATTTGGACAGCAGTGCCTTGGAGCGGCCGGTCTTGCGCGCAGCCGCCGAAAATCCCTCGGCTTCGACCACGTCGATAAAGGCGCGAATCCGGGTCAAAGTGTCCATGCTGAAGCCTCCCGCTAACTGTTTCCGGATGTTGAACAAAATGCTTTGATTTGTTCAATTATTTTTTTCGGGCATGGCTGAAAAATTTTCTTGATTATTACGGCGAATATTCCTATTTCCCGATCAGCCCAAAGTCGCACGTGCCCGTGGGTGTCCGCCGATCCTCGATGTGGTGAGAAAATCGGTAAGGTACCTGGAACTAACCCCTCCAGTCGCTATTTCGGCCAACCGAAAAATGCGAGGACATCTGAAGCAACGACGGTGCGGGCCTTTTTGTTCTCTCCCGGCTTTCCATCAGCCGGGGATACTGAAGAGGCACACCTTCATTGCCGGAAGTGCGGTTGGGATATTCCCTCCAATCCATGGCAGACAAAGCGAATTAGCGCCGCTTGCGGCACTCGTTCATCATCCGCGCTTCGCGCATTTGCATGGTACCGGGGTCTCCACCGGCTGGTTCCTGAGCAAATGAGCGTCGCCCTTTGTCCTCTGGGTTTTTCCCGGAGCCTTTGGAATTGAAAGGGAATTGACATGACCACGCAACGTATTCGCGATTTCCTCGCTACCCGACGTCCGGACGGTCCTTGCCTGGTGGTCGATCTCGATGTCGTCCGCGACAATTTTCACGCCTTCCGCCATGCCATGCCGGACAGCGCCATCTACTACGCCGTCAAGGCCAATCCGGCTCCGGAAGTGCTGCGCCTGCTCGCAAGCCTCGGCTCCAACTTCGATTGCGCGTCCGTCGCTGAAATCGAAATGGCGCTCGATGCCGGCGCGACTGCGGCCCGCATTTCTTTTGGTAACACCATCAAGAAGGAGCGCGATATCGCCCGTGCGCATGCACTCGGTATCAACCTCTTCGCCGTCGACAGCCACGAGGAAGTCGAAAAGATTTCCCGTGCCGCCCCCGGCGCCCGCGTGTTCTGCCGCGTGCTGACGGATGGCGAAGGCGCCGAGTGGCCGCTGTCACGCAAGTTCGGCTGCGTTCCGCAGATGGCCGTCGACGTTCTCGTCTATGCCCATCAGCTGGGTCTGGAATCCTACGGCGTGTCTTTCCACGTCGGCTCGCAGATGACCAAGGTTGATGCCTGGGACGATGCTCTCGCCGATGCCAAGCGCGTTTTCGTCTCGCTCGCCAAGCAGGGCATCCACCTGCAGATGGTCAATATGGGCGGCGGTTTCCCGACCAAGTACCTGCGCGACGTTCCCTCCGCCGAAGCCTATGGCAAGGCGATCTTTGCGTCTCTGCGCGCCCATTTCGGCAACCAGATCCCGCACACGATCATCGAGCCGGGTCGCGGCATGGTCGGCAATGCCGGCGTGATCAAGGCTGAAGTCGTCCTGATTTCCAAGAAGTCGGACAACGACGCCGCTCGCTGGGTCTTCCTCGACATCGGCAAGTTCGGCGGTCTGGCCGAAACCATGGATGAGGCGATCCGCTATCCGATCCGTACGACGCGCGATAGCGACGAAATGGAGCCTTGCGTCATCGCCGGCCCGACCTGCGATTCGGCCGACGTGCTTTACGAGAAGAACCTCTATCCGCTGCCGGTGTCGCTCACCATCGGCGACGAGGTCCTGATCGAAGGCACCGGCGCCTACACCACGACCTACTCGGCTGTGGCGTTCAACGGTTTCGATCCGCTGAAGGCCTATATCATCTAAGGTCTGACAAAGCCGCCCCCGTAGCCAGCCGGGGCGGCACACTCACAATTCCCTTTAGCACCGCTGATAACGGTATTGGGCACGGGAGGCCGAGATGGCCGCTGTTCTTGATTCTGTCCGCGCATTCTTTGCGCCGTCCACTTTCACCCTCGACCTGGAAAATGCAGGCGATGTCGTCGCGCGCGAAAACCTTCTGGATCGCGCCATGGGTCCCGACCGCCGCAAGAAGTCGTCCGAGAAGCTCCGCCAGGGCCGCGTGCCGGCCGAAGGCCTGGCACTGGTCGCGCGTGATCGCGCCGGCCATGTTATCGGCACGGTTCGCCTCTGGAACGTCGAAGCCGGCGTCGATCGCGAAACCCGTCCGGTCGATGCGCTGCTGCTCGGTCCGCTGGCGATCGATCCCGCCTATGAAGGCAAGGGCATCGGCTCGGCGCTGATGCGCGCAGCCATCATGGAAGCCAAGAAGCGTGGCCACGGCGCGATCCTGCTCGTCGGCGATGCGCCTTACTACGAGCGTTTCGGCTTCTTTGCCGCAAAGACCCGCCATCTTGTCATGCCAGGTCCATTCCAGCGCGATCGTTTCCTAGCTCTCGAGCTCAAGGAAGGTTGGCTCGACAGCGCCGCCGGCATGATCGTCGCCAGCGGCCGCAAACTGGCCCAGCCGCCGATAGCAAAGGCCGCATAAAGCGCCCGAACATCCCGAAGTATCATAAGGCTTCCGCCCGTCCGGACGGACGCCTTTTTATTTGGCTGCCTTCACGTTGTCTTTCGCCGGGTCGTATCCATCCGTCAGCGTTTTCAGGAAAGCGACGACGTCGGCGATCTCGGCATTAGTCAGGGCAGGGGCATCGCCGAGCTTGCGGTTCATCGGCGCGTCGATGACATCGATATTGGCCTGATACCGCGCCGGCAGGTCATCATATTTCAGCACCTTGCCGCTTGCATCCTTCGGATAGATTTCCTCCGGATTGGTATCGCGCTTGACGTAGAAGCGGGTGACATCCTCCAGTGTGCGGTAGACGCCATTGTGGAAGAAGACGTGGCGGGTAGCGACATTGCGCAGCGTCGGCGTCTTGAAGAGCCCGCAATTCTGCCGCTGGGCGGAATAGATGTCGTTGCGCAACGGGCCGCAAATGCCGGTGTCGTAGTAATGCACATCGGCATTGGCCGGAATGGCTGGGTTGCGAGGCACGCCCAAAGCCTCGAATTCGAAATCGGTGAAATTGGGCATCTGCCCGTCGCCGGTCATCTTGTCGAGATGGCAGGAGGCGCAATTGCCCTTGTTCGCGTCGTCGAACAACTTCAGACCCCGCGCTTCCGCATCCGTCAGCACCGCCTTGCCGCGCAGATAGTAGTCATACTTGCTGGTATAGGGATGGAAGGAATTTTCCTCGATCTGGTAGCGGGCGAGCGCAAAGCCGATCTCGGAGATCGTCATGTCCCGATCGTTGAGGATATTGTCGCCGAAGAGCGCCGAAATCTCCTTGCCGTAACCCTCTTTCAGCTTGGCATAGACGGTGGCCGCATCGGCATTCGCCATTTCGAAGGGCGAGATCATCGGCTGCAGGGCCTGTTCCTCCAGCGAATCGACGCGCCCATCCCAGAACATGCCGCCCTGCGGCACGAGGTTTGTCGCAGCTGCATCGGCCTTGACGACGGCCTGTGCCGTCAGCGGACCGGTGGCGGCGGGGGCATTGGCGAGAGCCACGCCCGATGCCTCGGTCATCGGTGAGGCTTCCGCCGCTTCGTCGGCAGCGCTCTCTTCTCCGATAGAGAAAGAAGGCGTCGAAATCTTGTAGGCGAGGCTTGGCACCGCACGGATGCCCGGCTGATCGAGATGCGGGCCACCGAGCTGGACGGCGAGGCCATTGGCCGGCGCATAGTGACTGGCCGGATCGTGGCAAGTCGCGCAGGACATCTGGCCGCCGCCCGAGAGTGACGGATCGAAGAACAGCTTCTTGCCGAGTTGCGCAACCGCGCTCAGCGGTGCTTGGTCATCATAGCCGTCAGTCGCTGTGACGTTTATGGCCGACTCGCTTGCCATGCCCACAGCCGCACCCGCGAGCGAGAGGCCCGCGAGTGGGAGGAGCGGCAGGAGACGGCGATAGGTCAAGGACATTTCCGTCTCCCTTATGGTTTTACGATGCCGGATTGCCGGTCTTCGGATCGAGGAGCAGCTTCGGCACGTCACCCTTGGACCAGTCGAACATGGTGTTCAGCGAGCCCGAGAGCACATCGAAGGAGCCGCCGCCGAGGCGGGCGCCGGCCATCCAGTTGTCCTCGATGAAGCGCATAACGGAGGTCTGATCGGTCAGCGTGTGGTCGACGAAGTTGACCTTGGCATAAGGCGAAATCACGAGCAGCGGCTGGCGTGTGCCGTAGCCGCAGCGTCCCTGCGCCGGCTGGCCGTTGACGCCGGGCAGGGCAGTGCCGGTGGAACAGCTGTCGCCGCTCAGCACGTCGTAGCCTTTGACGGGGATTTTCGATGGATTGACGACCGCATGGGCATGGTCATACCAGCCATCGGAATCGTCGTAGAGGATAATGATGGCGGTGTCCTTCCAATCCGGCGAATCTTGCACGGTGTTGACCACTTGCGTCACGAATTCCTGTTCGTCGAGAGGGTCGGAATAGCCGGCATGGCCGTCCTGATAGGCAGGTGCCTTCAGGAAGCTGATCGTGGGCATGTTGCCGTTCTTCAGCGCCGCATAGAAGTCGGTCATGTCATACTGGTGATTGGCCGCATCGGTCGTCCCGATCGCCGCTACCGAAGAGGGGCGCGCATGCGTCGGGTTGGCGGTCGAGGCATAGTACTGGAATGGCTGGTGATGCGGAATGTAGTCGGTGTAATTGACCTTGGTGATGGTCGACGTGGTCGCGCGCTTGCAACCTGTCGTGCCGTCCGGGTTGGTCGCCGTCAGATCGAAACCGCCCTCGAAGAAGCCCCAGGTGATCTTGTGCTCGTTCAGCATGTCGCCGATGTTCTTGCCATACATCAGTGCCGTCTGGCCGACCGAGCAGACGTCGCCGGTCGGATCGAAGTCGCTGATCGCAGTCCAGCCGCCATTGCCGTCAGGTACGATGCGGCCCTTCGAATAGGTGCCGTCGCTTTCCAGCGTATAGCCGGGCGGCAGGATGGCGCCGTTGGTCTGGCCGGAAATCAGGTTCAGCGCGCCCGGGGTCGACGGGCCGAAATTGGTGGAGAAGGAATTGTCGTTCAGCGCATAGTGCTGGGCATAATTCCAAAGGGCCGTGACGGTGTTGCCGTCGTAATAGCCCATGACCTGCCCCTTGGTGCCGAAGGCGCCGGCTGCACCCTTGGTGCCGCGGCCGGTGTTGGCCGGGAAAAGGTCCATGGCGAAGTTGTTGTAGGCGGCCTGTTCGGCGGTATAGCCATGGTTCTGTGACTGGGTTGCCGCCTGCGTACGATCGAGCCGGAAGGGGGCAGCCGCATCGGCGCCGTTTGCCGTGTTGGTCTTGTTCGGATTGTTGTCGAGAAGACCGGCATTGGCGAGCGTGTTGATATCTGTCGGCGTGTTGTCGGCCGCCTTGAACGCCGGTTCGCCGTCGACATTCGCTGCCTTGGGGTAGGTCGCGAAATAATGGTCGAAGGAGACGTTTTCCTGGAAGATCACGACAAGATGCTTGATGGGAGTCGCAGTATTCGGTGCTGGGCTCAAGTCAGCGGCACCGGCGGTGGAACAGAGCAGAACAAGGCCAAGCGCGCTGCCGGCTATAAGGGCGGCGCGACGTGAAAGACTGGTCATCGTCATATCCTCTTCGAGTGGGGGCATTGCTCCGGCGCATTTGCGTCACGCCGGGCACAGAGAACCCTTTCGAGCTATCAATGGAGTATGACAGTTCCATGAAGGGTGCAGAGAGGGGATACCGCTCTCGCTGCCTTGTTTCCGGCAATCTATTGATTCTGCTGTGTCGGGCAGAAAGAAGGGGGAAGATGTCCGGCCGTCGTGTCTACGATGCTACCTTATGCCACGGGTAGGGGTCACCACGCGCTCACGGTTCGAGACGGCCCGATAAGCCTCAAGGCGGCCACCGTCTCTCAATGATCTAGATATTCTGGTCCATCGTTTCGGCCGGAATCTCGTCGGCACGATGGATGCGCACGACCACGGCCGGGACGCCGGCGACAGTGCAATGCGGCGGCACGGGTTTGACCACGACGCTGCCCGCGGCAACCTTGCTGAAGGCGCCGACTTCGATGTTGCCGAGGATCTTCGCGCCGGCGCCGATCATGACGCCGTGGCGGATCTTCGGGTGACGGTCGCCGCTTTCCTTGCCGGTGCCCCCAAGCGTGACGTTCTGCAGGATGGAGACCTCATCCTCGATGACGGCGGTTTCGCCGATGACGATGCCCGAGCCGTGGTCGAGCATGATCGAGGTGCCGATCTTCGCGGCCGGGTGAATATCCGGGCCGAAGACGAGCGAGGCGAGATTGGAGAGCCAGCTTGCGATTTCCTTGCGGCCCTCCGTCCAGAGCGCATGGGCGATGCGGTGTGTCTGCAGGGCATGGAAGCCCTTCAGGTTCAGAAGCGCATGCAGATAGGTCGTGCAGGCCGGGTCGCGGGTTCGCACGGCAACGAGATCCGCTTCAGTCGCCTGCAGGATGGCAGGATATCGCACCAGCACGTCGGACAGTAGCGAAAGCATGTCGCCATGCTCGATCCTGACAACGCAGAGCCGTGCCGCCAGTACGTTGGCAAGGCTTTCAGCATCGGAGTTCCCGCCAAGCAATTGCGCTCGCAGCAGAGGAGCGAGCGTCGGCTCGCGCGCAGCAAGCTCGGCTGCTTCGCAGCGGGTCACATCCCAGACGTTTTCGGCTGGGGCAGGTATATCGCCGGCAACTGCCGTTCCTGGCTGGGGCATGATCCTGTCTCTCTGCATCTCATTGTTTTCACGCAATACCGGACGGAAAACCGCTGCGCAGTTTTCCTGGAATCGCTTTAACCGGAAATGTCCACGACGCCGCAGTCGCCGGCTTCGGAGGCGAAGGCGAGCAACTTGCCGGACTTGCTCCAACTCATCGATGTGATCGCACCCTTGCCGGGCCGGCGCAGAAGCGCTTCCTTGGCGTCGCCGATGCGGACCGCGAGGATCATACCATCGATGAAGCCGATGGCGAGAATATCCTCGACGGGATGGAATTTCACCGAGGTCGCCATGATGTTGGCGCGTGTGCCGAGCTCCAGCGGCGCCTTGCCCATCGGGCCATCCTTGCCCTGGAAGGGCCAGACGATCGCGGCCGGTGCGCCGGAGGAGGCAAGCCATTTGCCCTTGTTGGACCAGGAGAGCGACTTCACCTTGGCGGGATAGCCGGTCATGCGCATATGGCGGGCTTCAGCGCCGGGCTTCGCATCCATCTTCCAGCCGTGCAGGGCGTTTTCCTGCATGGTGGTGACGATGAACTGGCCGTCCGGCGAGAAGGTGACGCTGGTGTGGGCACCCTTCCATTCGAGATTGACCGGCGGCGCGCTCATGCCCACCCAATGCAGGGATACGCCGTTATAGCGGGCGACGGCGATACGCAGGCCCTTGGGAGCGAAGGCGATGCCTTCGACGGTGCGTTCTTCCGGGAACTCTTTCGTCGTCCCGTCGGAGAGCCGTACGAAGGTGCTCCTGCCATAGGAATAGGCGACGGCGCCTTGCGGGCCGGCTGCCAGCTGGCTGATCCATTTGCGCGGCGCTTCGGCGAGCACCGTCGTGCTGCCGTCGGATGCGATCCGCAGGACCTTGCCGTCCTCGCCGCCGGAAATCAGGCTCTCGCTATAGGGATCGCGGATGCAGGTCAGCATCCCATGATGAGCTTCCGTGATCTTCTCCCCGCCCTCCAGGCGATGGATCGCACCGGCGGCGCTGGCGAAGAAGGGGGTATCACCTAAAAATTCGACGGCCAGAACGTGGCCGTCGATATCAAGCGGAGCAACAGTCGGCATCAAGCGGACGCCTCGCACGCCTTGAAGCTGGCTTCCAGCTTTTCGCGGTCGAGCTCGCGGCCGATGAACACCAGGCGGCTTTCATGCTTCTCGCCGTCCTTCCAGGGGCGCTGATGATCGCCTTCGATGATCATATGCACGCCCTGGACGACGTAGCGTTCCGGATCGTCCTTGAAGGCGATGATGCCCTTGAGGCGGAGGATATTCGGGCCTTGCGTCTGCGTGACCTTCTGGATCCAGGGGAAGAAGCGCTCGGCATTCATCTCGCCGCCGCGCAACGAAACCGACTGCACGGTGACATCGTGGATCGGCGAAGGCGCGTGGTGGTGATGATGGTCGTGATCATGGTGATGATGATCGTGGTCATGATCATGATGGTGGTGGTGATCATGATCGCAATCCGGGCCGCAGACATGATCCTCATGGCCGTGCTCGAGGAAATGCGGGTCGTTCTCGAGCGCGCGTTCCAGGTTGAAGGCGCCCTGGTTCAGGACGCGGGCAAGATCGACGCCGGAGCGGGTCGTCTTGTAGACGCGGGCGGCCGGGTTGATCGCGTGGACGATGTCCTCGATCTGGGCCAGCTCTTCCGGCGTTACGAGATCCGACTTGTTGATGACGACGACGTCGGCAAAGGCGATCTGGTCTTCGGCTTCGCGGCTGTCCTTCAGTCGCAGCGGCAGGTGCTTGGCATCGACGAGCGCGACGACGGCATCAAGCTCGGTCTTGGCGCGGACATCGTCGTCCATGAAGAAGGTCTGGGCGACCGGAACCGGATCGGCAAGGCCTGTCGTTTCGACGATGATGCCGTCAAAGCGGCCGGGACGGCGCATCAGGCCTTCGACGACGCGGATCAGGTCGCCGCGAACGGTGCAGCAGACGCAGCCATTGTTCATTTCGTAGATTTCTTCGTCCGACTCGACGATCAGGTCGTTGTCGATGCCGATCTCGCCGAACTCGTTGACGATGACGGCGTATTTCTTGCCGTGATTTTCCGAAAGGATGCGGTTCAGCAGCGTCGTCTTGCCGGCGCCGAGATAGCCGGTGAGAACGGTGACGGGAACGGGCTTTTGCGTGGCTGTTTCGGTCATGGGAGCCTCGAAATATGGAAGGTTGCCCCGGGGAGCAGATATTGGTCGGGTTCCATATAAGGAGTTGGAGACGTCAGTTCAAAGGCTTTTGTATGTTATAAGATCACATTGGATTGCGGAGAGGCGATTTGACGGCATAGTCACGACAGCGTCGACACATCGAAGCGGTCGACATCTTCAAGCAGTTCGACGAGACCTTTGACAGAGTGCGAGATCAGCCGTTCACCCTTCTCCGCCGTTGCGACGCCGGCATTGCCGGCGACACCTTGTGCGCTCAGATCGGACATTTTCCAGCCGAAAGCGTGAGGGCCGTAGGCGCGCAGATGTTTGAAGCCCTTGATAAACTCGGATTGACGCGATGGGAAATTCGACGCCTTCGACATGTCCACCTTCTCCGGATGGAGGGCGAGCATGACCGATGTCTCGATATCGCCGCCGTGAATGTCGATGGCCTTGTCGTCCGGCGAGATCAGCCCGTCCGGCACGCCGAAACGCGTCCAGCTGGTGGCGACCGCCAGCATGTCGAAGCGCACGCGCGCTTCCGTCGCCACGATGGTCATCAGCGGCGAGTTGCCGCCATGGGCGTTCAGCATGACGAATTTACGAATGCCGAGATTGTTCATCTTCTCGGCAATGCCGAGCCACCGCCGAACAGCTTCGTCAAAAGCCAACGTCCGCGTACCGACGACATCCATATGCTCGATGGAATAGCCAACCGGCTCGACGGCGAGAAAGGTGACCGGCAGGTTTGCCGGCAAGGCAACCTTGAGACGCGACACGATTCCTCCCGCGATGAGCGCGTCGGTTTCGAACGGCAAATGTGGGCCGTGTTGCTCATAGGCGCCAAGTGGCAGTACGGCGATCCATTTTCTTCGCTCTTCGGGCGTCAATGTTTCATCATTGTCATCGAAACATGGCAAAGGATGCGCCATCTGAGGATGTACCTCTTGTTTATGTCAGTAACCTGCGCAATGTCATAGCGTGATGACTTAGCGGCGAAAAGGTCAACGGAATCACGATGGGCAAAAAGAACAAGGTCGGGAAAAAAAGTAAGTCAGGTAAGAAGAAGGATCACCGGGACTACACGCTTGCCGATCTGTCGCCGGCCTTGACGCAGGCGGCGCGGTCCATGCGCACGGTGATAACGCGCAGCCTGACGGCGAGCGGCCTCTATGCCGGACAGGACGGTGTCATTCTTGCCCTGGCGGCAAGCGATGGTCTTCCGGCCGGTACGCTGGCCCAGAAGCTCGGCGTCAAGGCGCCGACGATGACGCGCACGATTGGCCGCATGGAGGCGCAAGGCTTTGTCGAACGGCGGCCGGATGCCGACGATGCCCGCCTGACCAAGGTCTATCTGACGGAAGCAGGGCGAAACAGCGTCAGCGAGATCGAAAGTTCGGCGGCAAGCTGCGATGAGCTTGCGACACGCGGCTTCTCGGAAAAAGACATCCGCTCGCTTGTGCGCCTGCTCAAGACGATCGAGCATAATCTCCAGGCCGGCGACGATGGCGAGGATGAAGACGAATTCTGAGAATCCTCGAGAATTCGTGTTGCGCGGCGTGATTAAAGCTTTTAATTAAAGATTTTAAATTCCGGAATCGTAAAACGAACGGGATATGTTACGGCTGCGTTTCACGGGGAGGGCGCGCGTGGCGCAAAAGATAAAGCTTTCTACAATTGCGGAAACGCTGGGCATTTCAACGGCAACGGTATCTCTGGCCTTACGCGACAGCCCATTGGTTGCGGTCAATACCCGCGAGAAGATCAAAGACCAGGCCCGCGCGCTGGGCTATATCTACAATCGCCGCGCGGCGAGCCTGAGGACATCCCGATCGGGCATCATCGGTGTCGTTGTTCATGACATCATGAACCCCTTCTACGGGGAAATCCTGAAGGCGATCGAAAGCGAGCTCGATCGCAGCCGCCACACCTTCATCCTTTCCAATCACTATGATTCCGTCGAAAAGCAGCGGACCTTCATCGAGACACTGCTGCAGCTCGGCGGTGACGGCGTCATCATGTCGCCGGCGATTGGGACGCCGCCGGAAGATTTCGAGCTGGCGGAAGAAAACGGCATGCCGGCTATCCTCGTCGCGCGACAGATCGAAGCGCTGGATCTGCCGACCTTTCGTGGTGACGACAGCTACGGCATCTCCCTTGCGACCAATCACCTGATCAGCCTTGGCCACCGCTCCATAGCGATGATCGGTGGCACCGATCAGACTTCGACGGGGCGCGACCGCTATCAGGGCTATGTGAATGCGCTGCGCAAGGCGGCCATCGAGGTCGATCCCAATCTGCGTATTCCCGGCGCACGTTCCAAGCAGGGCGGCTTCGAGGCGGCGGTGCATTTCCTGTCGCTGCCGCAGAAGCCGACGGCGGCCGTCTGCTGGAATGACCTGGTCGCCATCGGTCTCATGAACGGCATTTCGCGCGCTGGCCTCGTTCCCGGGCGAGACATTTCGGTCACCGGCTACGACGATCTGGAGGAGGCGGCGATCGCAACGCCGGCGCTGACCACCGTCTGGAACGGTCAGGCCGAGGTCGGAAGGCTTGCAGCGCGCGCGCTTTTGGATAGGCTGGCGGGAAGCCATGAACCGGACGGGATTCATCTGATCAAGCCGGAAATGCGCATCCGCCAATCGACGGCGCCTTATAAAGCTCGCTAGCAGCGGTTCGGCGCCGAACTGTCTCTCAAGAGGAAAGATCCATGTCCGATAGTCGCATCGCCGTCCTCGTTCCGGGGAAGATACACCCGCGTGTCCTCGAAAGGCTCGGAAAACAGTTCGATATCGTTTCCGTCGAACGCGATGGCGGTCCGAAGGTTGATGCGGAAACCGCGGCCCGCATACGCGGCGTTGCCGTTGCAGGCAGCTTCGATGCCGGCTGGATCGATGCCTTTCCGAATGTCGAAGTCATCGCCAATTTCGGCGTCGGCTATGATGGCGTAGACGTCAAGCACGCCGCCTCGAAGGGGATCGTCGTTACCAATACGCCTGACGTCCTGAACGACGAGGTTGCCGATACCGCGATCGCCTTGCTCCTGAACACGCTGCGGCAGTTTCCGAAGGCGGAGACCTGGCTGCGCGAGGGGCGCTGGACGAGGGAAGGGGCGTTTCCGCTGTCGCCTTTTTCCATGAAAGGACGCCGCATCGGCATCAACGGTCTTGGCCGCATCGGCCTGGAAATCGCGAGAAGGCTGGAGCCGTTCAAGGTGAAGATCGGCTATCACACCCGCACGCCGCGCGATTCGCTGCCCTATGACTACTATCCAACGCTGCTGGAGATGGCGCAGTCGGTGGACACGCTGATTTCGATCGTGCCGAAGACGCCGGAGACGCACAAGGTCATCAATGCGGACATCCTCTCGGCGCTTGGGCCGCAGGGCGTGTTCATCAATGTCGGCCGCGGCTGGTCCGTCGATGACGACGCGCTGATAACGGCCCTCGGCAATGGAACACTTGGTGCTGCCGGTCTCGACGTCTTCTACGACGAACCGAATGTCCCAGCCGGATATCTCTCGCTCACCAACGTTTCGCTGCTGCCGCATGTGGCCTCGGCCTCGGTGCCGACGCGCGATGCCATGGCCGATCTTGTTGCCGACAACGTCATCGAATGGTTCGCTAGGGGTGAGCCTGTGACGCCGGTGCCGGAAACGCCGGTCAAGCCGCGCGGCTGATCAGACGGCTTTTTGCTGATACGGAGCGGCCGCAGGTCGCTCCTTGCTCGCAGCATAGTCGCGCACCGCATCGCCGAAGGCGGTGAAGAGCTTCAATGATGAGGAATCCGTCTCGGCCCAATATTCCGGGTGCCATTGTACGCCGACGGCAAAGGCCTTGGCGCCAATGACGGAGACGGCCTCGATCGTGCCGTCCTCTGCGAGTGCTTCCACCTGCAGTCTCGGCGCCGTATCGGCGATCGCCTGGCGATGCAGCGAATTGACACGCACTTCACCCGACCCAACGACGCGGGCGATGCAGGAGCCTTCCTTGACGAAGACGCTCTGGCGGATCGAATACATCGTATCGCGATCGACGTTCGGCGGCTTGCGGTGATCCCAGATGCCCGGCTGTTCCTGGATTTCGCTTGCCAGCGTGCCGCCGAGCGCGACGTTCAGCTCCTGAATGCCGCGGCAGATGGCGAGCATCGGAATGGCGCGGTCGATCGCGCGGCGGATGAGCGGCAGCGATGTCGCATCGCGCGCCGGGTCGAAAGGGCCATCGCTGTCCGTTGCTTCTTTTCCATAGAGAGACGGATGCACATTGGTCGCCGAACCGGAAACGAGCAGCCCGTCCACCCGGTCGAGAATGGCGTCCGCCTCGTTGCCGTCCTCCAGCGCGGGAACGATCAGTGCCATCAATCCCGCAGCCTTCACGGCAGCGCGTACATATTGCAGCTGCACCGCATGCCAGCTGGTGCCATCGAACTCGCGGATATCGGCGGGAATGGCGATGATCGGTCTGGACATTCGAGGCTCCGGCAAGGGCGAAACGGTTGTATGGTAGGACCTCTGGACGATCATGATGTCAATCCAAAGGCATGTTATCCATGTCACGAATCTACGCGAAGTCGGCGCAGGCAGCAACGTGCAGCGGCGTCCATAAGGCTTTGTTTCCCCTCGTCATGCGGATGTACAGGAATCGCCATAATGCGGTGTAAGAGAGCTAACTTGAAAGACTGGGTGCGGCGTGGTTAGTTCCATCGCTTGCGCCGTGACGGGGAGCGTGCCGCTCCTCAGCAATGCCGTCCGTATGGGAGAATTCGATGGATCGCCGTTCCTTCATCAGGCGGGCAGGAGCCGTTGGCGCAGGTGCCGCCGCTTCTGCGCTTGCGACCCCGGCCCTTGCCCAGGAATATCCGAAGATCACCTGGAAGATGACCTCCTCCTTCCCCAAGAGCCTGGACACGATCTATGGCGGCGCGGAGGATATTGCCGCGCATGTTTCAGACGCGACCAACGGCAATTTCCTCATCCAGACCTATGAGGCCGGGGAGATCATTCCCGGCGCACAGGCGGCCGATGCGGTCAGCGCCGGCGCCGTCGATGCCGCGCACACCTGCTCCTATTATTTCTGGCAAAAGGATCCGACCTATGCCATCGGCACCGCGCTGCCCTTCGGCCTCAATGCCCGGCTGACCAACGCCTGGTTCTACCAGGGCAACGGCAACAAGCTGATGAACGAATTCTATGCCACACAGGGCATCTTGGGGCTTCCTGCAGGCAACACCGGCGCGCAGATGGGCGGCTGGTTTCGCAAGGAAATCAATACGCTCGACGATCTCAAGGGTCTGAAAATGCGCATTGCCGGTCTGGCCGGCAAGGTGATCGAGAAGATCGGCGTCGTGCCGCAGCAGGATATCGCGGTCAACGGCGTCTACGACGCGCTGAACAAGGGCACCGTCGATGCGGCCGAATGGGTCGGACCCTATGACGACCTGAAGCTCGGGCTGCAAAAGATCGCGAAGTATTATTATTATCCTGGCTGGTGGGAGGGCGGCGCCGTGGTGCATGCCTTTTTCAACCTGGAAAAATGGAATGCCCTGCCGAAGCCTTACCAGACAATTCTCGGCGATGCATGCGCCTTCGCCAACACCAACATGCTGGCGAAATACGACGTCAAAAATCCGCAGGCGCTGAAGGAAATCGTGACACAAGGCGTGACGCTCAGGCCCTTCAGCCAGGAGATCATGGAAGCCTGTTTCCAGGCAGCCGGCGCGCTCTATGCCGATCTCTCGAAATCCAACGATTATTTCAAGCGCATTTACGAGGACCAGGTCGCCTATAAGAAGGATGCCTATCTGTGGATGCAACTTTCCGAGTATACCTTCGATACCTTCATGATGATCCAACAGCGGGCAGGCAAGTTGTAATCGTATTTCAAAAGTTTTCGGCGATATATCGTTCCTTTATTAGTGATCTAACATCATATCAACGTGAACGTGTACCGAGAATCATTATGCCAGCGTGATGCTGGGCACAGTCGAGCTTCCATTTAAACTGCCGCTTTGAGTGGAAAATCTTTCCGGACGGGCCCAGTTCGGGCAAGTAAATTTTAAAGGGTTTCCACTACGGTGTCCGCCGCATCAGGGGAAGTCTGAATGAAGCCTCCAAGCCCGGACACCGTGCCGACGGATATTTATCTGTCGTTTGTCAGTTCGCTTTTCGGAAACCGGAAAACGCTCGTTACAGGCGTATTCGTTCATATCCTCATATATGTCCTCGTTTTTCTGAGCACATATGCCGGCATCTATCTGGCCTTTTGCGTGGCGTTTGCCGTCGTCTTCAGCTTACGGATCAATTTTTTCCGGCAATTCGACGCAGCCGACAAGAATGGCTTTACGCGCGCCGATATAGCCAGCTGGGAAACACGTTATGTCGTAGGCGCCGCGGCCACCGCCGCCATTCTTGGCATCGGAAGCGGCTATGCCATCCTCATCCAGCGCGATCCACTGGCGGAATTCATCTGCGTCGCCGTCACCATGGCGTCCATGGTGTCGATCGTCGGCCGTAACTACGGCTCACCTCGTGCGGTCGATCTTCAGATTCTGGCCTGCTGCGTGCCGATCGTCATCGCCTGCCTGCTGTCGCAGGAACTCTACAAGGGAGTCGCCTCCCTCATGCTCATCCCGTTCGGGCTAACGACGCGTGCGATGGCAAAGGGCATGCGCGAATTTCTCTACAGGAACATTATCGCCTCCCGCGAGATATCGTTGATGGCCGACAGGTTCGACACCGCGCTCAACAACATGCCTCACGGGCTGTTCATGCTGGACGCCCAGAACCGGATTCTGATTGTCAATCGCAAAGCCTGCGAGCTCCTCAATTTTGCCGATCCGCAGCGGCTCAAAGACTGCGAATTCGACGTCGTTCTACGTTATGGCGCCCGTCACGCCTTCATCGACGGATCGCTTCCCGGGCTCATTCAGCGGCAGTTGGCCCAACTCGTCAGCGGCACGCTTTCCCGAACCCTCATTCAATTCAATGAGGATCAGTTTCTGGAATTTTCGGCCAGCCGGCGTGCCGATGGGATCGTCATCCTGATCTTTGAAGACGTGACGGTGCGTATTCGCGCTGAACGCAAGATCCTGCATATGGTGCGGTACGACCCTTTGACCGGGCTACCGAACCGTGAATATTTCGTGGACCAGGTCAAGGAAAAGCTGGCTGCGCGCAATCGGGAAAGCCGCATCGGCATCCTTGTTCTGGATATCGACGATTTCAAGCATGTCAACGATACCAAGGGGCATGTTGCCGGGGACCGTCTGCTGGTCGCCGTAGCCGAGCGTTTGAAGGCGCTTGCCGGCACGACAGCGCTTGTCGCTCGTCTCGTCGGCGATCAATTCGTGCTGTTCTTTCCGAATGAGGACGATGTTCCGGATATCGATGGCCGCGTCCGCGCCCTGCATGCGGCAATGGCCGGCACCTATGATGCGGAGGACAGCAGCTTTCGGGTTTCCGTCAGTGGCGGGTATATGACCATGCCCGGCCGGGAATTTCGCCCAGAGGAGTGGCAGATCAAGGTCGATCTCGCGCTCTTCGAGGCAAAATCACGGACGAAGGGCGGCTGCAGTGCCTTCGAGCAGGAGATGGACGCACGCTATGTCGAGCGGCAGACGCTGAAGGACGACCTGCGCGAGGCGGTGGAGGCCGGCAGGCTTCAAGCCGTCTACCAACCGATGTACACGCCGGATGGCTCCCGCATCGAATGCTGCGAGGCGCTCGCGCGCTGGATTCACCCGGAAAAGGGCTCGATTCCGCCCGATCTTTTCGTACAGCTTGCCGAGGAGATGGGCATCGTTGCCGGCATCACTCGCTTCATGGTCGACCAGGCCTGCAAAGATTGTGCTTCATGGCCTGCGCCACTCGCCGTTTCAGTCAATCTCTCGGCGCAGGATCTGCGCAATGACGAGATTGTCAAAATCGTGATCGCGGCGCTCGAGACGTCGGGACTTGAGCCCTCCCGCCTTCATCTCGAAGTTACCGAAAGCTGCCTGATGGACGAGGTAGTAACCGTACGCTCCATTCTCGCGGATTTCCGGGCTAGGGGCATCACGATTGCGATCGACGATTTCGGAACGGGATTTTCCAGCCTCAGTTACCTCGATACGCTGCCGGTGGATGTCGTGAAGATCGACCGGTCGTTCGTTCGCGACATCACGACGGACAGCCGACGTTTCAAGCTGCTATGCGGCATCGTCGATCTCTCCCGCGCCCTCAGCCTGCGTGTCGTGATCGAAGGTGTCGAGACGCTGGAGCAGCTGGCGTTGGTCGTCGAGCGAAACCTGGCGGATATCATCCAGGGCTATGTATTTTCCCCTCCGATAGTCCCAGAGCAAGTCGCCGAGAAGGTCGCCAGCCTCGACAGACGGCAGCTGGGAACCGGCAGGCTCTTCTCGCCCGAGGTCGTCCGATAGCCGGCGGCGGCGCTGTGGCCCGCAGGCATTTGGAATCCTCCGGCAATTCGATCGGCCTGCGCCATCTGCGACCTTCTCGTGCATTGCATTTTTCCTCGCTTTGTGTAACGCCTCGGTAGAGGAAAATTGGTTGCGACATCTCTCTTACAAGATATTGCAACTTTTGAGGATGAACTCCGGCCGGCAGTCTAGATCATCTGTCGGGGAGAGGATTGAGGGGAGATTTCTGAATGGCCGAACATCACACTGGACCTGCTGAAGTGGGTGCGCCGATGGACTACAAGGAGCACGAGAAGACCTACAATCTTTTCATCTCGGGCGCCAAGGTCGGGTCTGCGATCGTTGCCGCATTGTTGATCGCCATGGCGGCCGGTTTCTTTGGCCATGCCGGTTTCCTCGGCGGCGTCCTCATATTCATCGTTCTGACCATCGCCAGCGTCGTCCTGTTGCGCTGATATAACAGCGCTGACAGATGGCGGGCCGATCTCCCGCGCTTTCCCATGATTCTGCAGGCTACAGCGCCGCCGCATCCAGGAGCGGCGCCGTCTGATGCGAGGTGTCGTCATTGAGCAATCTGGTTTTCGTGGCCAAGGAAAGCGTGGCGGAGGAGACGCGTGTTGCGGCTTCCGTTGAAACGGTAAAGAAGATGCGGAGCCTCGGTTTCGATGTCGTGATCGAAGCCGGCGCGGGTGGGTTGTCGCGCATCCCGGATGCCGAATATGAAGCCGTCGGTGCGCGGATCGGCTCCATCAAGGATGCGAAGGCCGCCGATGTTGTGCTCAAGGTCAGGCGGCCGACGAGCAAGGAGATTTCCGGTTACAAGAACGGCGCCATCGTCATCGCCATCATGGATCCTTATGGCAATGAGGCAGCGCTTGCCGAGATGGCGCGTCGCGGGCTGACGAGCTTCGCCATGGAGCTGATGCCGCGCATCACCCGTGCACAGTCGATGGACGTTCTCTCGTCGCAGGCAAACCTCGCCGGCTATCAGGCGGTCATCGAGGCTGCAGCCGTCTATGATCGGGCGCTGCCGATGATGATGACGGCGGCGGGGACGGTGCCGGCGGCGAAAGTGTTCGTCATGGGGGCAGGGGTTGCCGGCCTGCAGGCGATCGCGACCGCGCGGCGTCTTGGCGCACAGGTCTCGGCGACCGATGTTCGTCCGGCTGCGAAGGAACAGGTCGCCTCGCTCGGAGCAAAATTCATCGCCGTCGAGGACGAGGAATTCAAGGCGGCGGAGACCGCCGGCGGCTATGCCAAGGAAATGTCGAAGGAGTATCAAGCCAAGCAGGCAGCTCTCGTCGCCGATCATATCGCCAAACAGGACATCATCATTACCACGGCGCTGATCCCCGGACGGCCGGCGCCGCGCCTTATCAGCCGCGACATGCTGAAGGCGATGCGTCCCGGCGCCGTGGCCGTCGACCTCGCGGTCGAACGCGGCGGCAATATCGAAGGCGCTGAGTATGGCAAGGTCGCCGAGGTCGAAGGCGTCCGCGTGGTCGGCTATCCCAACATGGCCGGCCGGATCGCGGCCAGCGCATCGGCTCTCTATGCGAAGAACCTCGTGACCTTTCTGGAGACGATGGTCGACAAGGATACGAAGAGCCTCGCCGTCAACCGGACCGATGAGCTGATCAAGGCGACGATGCTGACCGATGGCGGCGAGGTCGTGAACCCGAACTTCGTCGATCCCGACCAGCCGACGATCAAGAAGGGAGATCTCTGAGATGGCCAGTCAAGCGATGGATCAGGCACTGCAGCGATTGCATGATGCCGTTAACGCCGTCACGACCGCCGCAGCGCAGGCCCCGGAGACTGTGAGCGCGGCAACAGGCGGAGCAATCGATCCCTTCGTCTTCCAGTTCGCCATTTTCGTGCTGGCGATCTTCGTCGGCTATTACGTCGTTTGGTCGGTGACGCCGGCCCTGCATACGCCGCTGATGGCGGTCACGAACGCCATCTCCTCGGTCATCGTCGTCGGTGCGCTGCTGGCCGTGGGCATCTCCGCGAGCGGTCTCGCCACCGGCTTCGGTTTCGTGGCGCTGGTTCTCGTTTCGGTCAATATCGTCGGCGGCTTCCTTGTCACCCAGCGCATGCTGGCGATGTACAAGAAGAAGGACAAGTGAGGGCGGCATGCTGAGCAATATCGCGGCTTTCCTCTATCTCGTCTCCGGTGTGCTCTTCATCCTGGCGCTGCGCGGGCTATCGCATCCGGCCACCAGCCGGCGCGGCAATCTCTACGGTATGATCGGCATGGGCATTGCCATTGCCACCACGCTTGTGCTGGCGACGCCATCCTTCGGCGGCTTCGTGCTGATCATCCTTGGCCTTGCCATCGGCGGCGGTGCGGGCGCCTATATCGCCCGTGTCATTCCGATGACCTCGATGCCGCAGCTCGTGGCAGGTTTCCATTCGCTGGTCGGTCTTGCGGCTGTCCTCGTCGCTGCTTCGGCGCTCTATACGCCATCCTCCTTCGGCATCGGCGAGATCGGGTACATTCACACCGAGGCTCGCATCGAGATGGCGATCGGTGTAGCGATCGGCGCGCTGACCTTCACCGGCTCGATCATCGCCTTCCTGAAACTCGACGGGCGCATGTCCGGCAAGCCGATCCTGCTGCCGAACCGGCATGTCATCAATGCTGCTCTGCTCGTACTCATCGTGTTCTTCATCATCAGCCTGGCGGCGAACGAGAGCCATTTCGCTTTTTGGGCCGTCGTGCTGCTGTCGCTGGCGCTGGGCGTACTTCTGATCGTGCCGATCGGCGGCGCCGATATGCCCGTCGTCGTGTCGATGCTGAACTCCTATTCCGGCTGGGCCGCCGCCGGCATCGGCTTCACGCTCGGTAACCTCGCGCTCATCATCACCGGCGCGCTTGTGGGATCCTCGGGTGCGATCCTGTCCTACATCATGTGCAAGGGCATGAACCGCTCCTTCATCTCCGTCATTCTCGGTGGTTTCGGCGGCGAGACGGCCTCGGGCAGAGCTGATAATTCCGACAAGACCGTGAAGCTCGGCTCGGCCGAGGATGCCGCATATCTGATGGCGAATGCCTCCAAGGTCATCATCGTGCCCGGTTACGGCATGGCGGTGGCGCAGGCCCAGCATGCGCTGCGCGAAATGGCTGATAGGCTGAAGGCACATGGCGTCGAGGTCAAATATGCCATTCATCCCGTTGCCGGCCGCATGCCGGGCCATATGAACGTGCTGCTCGCCGAAGCCAACGTGCCCTATGATGAAGTCTTCGAGCTTGAGGACATCAATTCGGAATTCGCCCAGGCCGATGTCGCCTATGTCATCGGCGCCAACGACGTCACCAATCCGGCGGCGCGAGACGACAAGACCTCGCCGATCTACGGCATGCCGATCCTCGACGTCGACAAGGCGAAGACCTGCCTCTTCGTCAAGCGTTCGCTGGGCTCCGGCTATGCCGGCATCGACAACACGCTGTTCTATAAGGATGGCACGATGATGCTTCTGGGCGACGCCAAGAAGGTGACCGAGGACATCGTCAAGGCAATGAACGAGTAGGCTGCCGCTGCGCCCGCAAGGGGGTGTTTCCGCTCTTAGAGCGGTTCAGCTTTTCACGGAATCTCTGAACCGCTCTATCTCTTTGTTGTCTCGCAATTCCGGACGGAAAACCGCTGCGCACTTTTCCTGGAATTGCTCTAGGTCCTTTGACGCTCCATCATGTTGCGCGGTGCAGTCAGTATCCAGACAAGTCCGGTCGGACGGAAATCGACCTCGACATGGCCGCTGAAGGATGCCGCGGCATGGGTTTTCGTGACGGTGGTGCCGAAGCCGGTCGCGCTGGGCGGTTTGACCGTGGGACCGCCGGTTTCGCTCCAGACGAAGCGGATCATGGTGCCGGTTTCAGCGACCTCGTTCGTCCATTCGATGGTGATCTTGCCCTCCGGCGCAGAAAGCGCACCATATTTGACCGAATTGGTGGCAAGCTCGTGCAGGATCAGGCCGAGATTCTGCACCGCCTCCGGCTTCAAGAGGAAATCGTTGCCGAGGACGTCGAGCTGCTGAGGTCCCTGCAGGAAGGTCGCGAGATGAATGTCGATCACGCGGCGCAGCGACACGCCGGACCATTGTTCGCTGGTCAGCACCTCGATCGAGCGTGCCAGGCCTTCCAGGCGGTCGGCGACTGCCCGCTGGAAGGTATCGACGCTGTCCGTCTGCCGTGCGAGCTGGCGCGTCATCGCCTGGGCGAGTGCCAACAGATTCTTGGTGCGGTGGACAAGTTCGTGCATGACGAAATGCAGCCGGTCCTCCGTGACGCTGCGGTCGAAGGATGCGTTGGAAAGCGCAATGGCCACCTGGTTTGCCTCGATAACGCTGGTGTCAACGGGCGACACGATTTCGCCTCGACCCATGCGGTCTGCCATGTCGGCTATACTCTGGATGGTCGTGCGCACCTGGCGCGCCAGCGCATAGACGGCGATCAGCGCGATCAGCAGCAGCGTCACTCCGCCATAGATCAGGAATCGCCAGGTGCTCATCAGCGACTGCTGTGCGGACGCTATCGGTCCCCAGACGACGGCCTTCCAGGACCAGCCGGAGATCTGGGCATAGCCGAGCACCGCATTCGGGAGGGTCTTTTCATCCTGGTAGACACCGCTCGATGCGATCAGTTTCGGCAGAATATCCTTGTTGAACGTGTCTCCCGGAGCAAGGGTCGTCGGGCCGCCAGCGGCAACGACATGGCCGGATTTATCCACAACCGCTGCGGACCAGCCGGGCGGCAGGGCTTGCGTCGTCACGAGCTTGGCGAGCTCGTCGGCATCCTGGGTTACCGCCAAAGCGGCGCCGGCTGGCGAATGTTCGAGGGGCAGGGTGACGTTATAGACCCAGCGGCGGGCGTTAGGTCCCATGAAGACGTCGGATGCCTCGATGCGCCCGGAGTTCAGCGCCGATTGCAGCGCTGCGATGTTACCGGTCTTGCCGAGTGGTTTTCCAAGCGGCCAGCGAGTATTCAGCCGGAGCTGGCCATCCTTTTCCATGAGCAGCACGAAGAGCGAATCAGTGCGCAGGACCGTTTCCGTGCGGGCGAAGAAGGTGGCAATGTCGTTGCGTTCGAGTTCCGGTGAGGAAGACAGGAGACGCAATGTCGTCGCCATGTCCTGCAATTGGCGATCGATGACGCGCGAAAGCGCCTGCGCATCCTGAACGGTGTCACCCTTCAGCACATCGCGCTCATTATTTTCGAGCTGAACCAAAAGCAGCGCGACGAAGGCGAGAATGGGCAAGGCAATCGCCAGAGCGATTGCGATCAGATAGGCACCAATCGACGCTTTCGGAAAATGCGGCTTTCTCATGAAGCGATCAACCGATCGTGCCTCGATGAGGATACGACGCGCCGGCAAACGCAAATAGAATGGTATTGGTCATCATGCCAAGCGCCCCCGTGCCCCGATCCGAGCTAGATGCTCCAGAAGCGCCATGTTAGGGCTCGGTAATTTTCCTTGCAACATCTGAAAAGTCATTATTGCGAAATCGTAAGCGATCTCGGGTATTTACGACTGTGGCAACGCATCCCTGCAGTTGCGCTGACTGCCTCATTCTCAAGCTAGGAAAAGCGAGAGAGCCGGAACGGCGCAAGCTCGTGTGCTTCGCTGCCATCAACGATTTCCTGCGCGGCGAGCAGGCCGACGAGCGGTGCGAGCGTAACGCCGGAATGCAGAACTGCGAGGTAGAGGCCGGGTGCCGCACCGGTGCTACCCAAGATCGGCAGGCCGTCTTTCGGCGTCGGGCGATAACCGACGGTGTGGAAATCGAGCTCCAGCGCCTCGCCGCCTTTCAATGTTGCTCTGACCTTGGCGAAGAGCGCGTCGGCAGCCGCTTGAGGATTATCGCCGGGATCGGTGCCGCCAAAGTCGCCGCCGGCTATGATTCGTCCTTCTGCCGTTTGGCGCAGATGCAGTTCCGGTGCCATCACCAAGCCGTTCAACATTTTCCCTACGGGTCGGGAATGAACGATGAGCCCCGGAGGTGTTTCAAGCGGCACGAGAATATCCGCCGAGGCGGCAAGTGCTGCCGTGCCTGCACCGGCAGCCAGAACGACATGATCGGCGTGCATCGGCCCTTCGCTCGTTTCGATACCGACGATCCGCTCGCCCTGCCTCAGCAGACCTTTGACTTCGACACTGGATGACAGGATCGCGCCCCGACGGCGGGCATCTTCGAGCAGCAGTTTGGCGGCCGCAACGGGTTCGACCGCACCCTCTTCCGCGACGTGCAGAGCATAGTCGGGCGGATTGGCCAGATTCGGTTCGAGCATCGCAACCGTCGCCCGGTTGACCGGCTGTATGCCATAGCCCCAGCCATGGTGCTGCGCCACATAGGCGTCCAGCTCCGGCTCGGGAAGATCCCAGCTGAGGCCACCGCACCAGGATAGAGGGATGTCAGGCAGATCTGTCTTCAGTCTCGACCACTCGGCCATCGAGCGATGACGGACACGGAAGTAGAATTCCGGATTACCCCAGCTGGCATTGATCCAGGCGAAGGAGTTCGGAGTTGCAACGCCGCCGGTCTGCTGTGCGACCACCGTTACCGATGCGCCCCTGCGGCTTAAATGCCAGGCGATGGAAGCCCCGATGATGCCGGCGCCGATGACGATGATTTTCTGTGGGGAGGGCATGTCTTTGTCTCGCTTGAACGGATGAGCCCGAGACTACAGCATGTCGCGCAAAAGTGGGCAGCGGTTTTGCGATAACGACATGCGCAAAATCGAAGACCAGGGCAAAGAAAAGCCGCCGGGCAGGGATTGCCGGCGGCTGGGTATCTTTACTGCGATATGCCCCGTGTCAGGCGCCGGCGCCGACGCGAGCCAGGCCGTCTCTGGCCGGCTGATAGTTGGGATCGAGGTTGACCGCGTGTTGATAGGAGCGGCGGGCTTTCGCCTTGTCGCCTTTTCGCTCATAGACGAATGCCTGGTTTGCCCAGGATTCGGCGAGCTTGTTGTTCAGCTCGATCGCATGGTTGAAATCGGCAAACGCGTTGTCGTCGTCGTTCTGTGCAAGATAGGAGATGCCGCGGCTGTTGTAAGGTTCCGGCGAGTTCGGCGACAGCGAGATCGCCTTGGAGAAATCGTCGATCGCCTTATCCTGCTGATTGCGCTTCTGGTAGATCACGCCTCGGCCGTTATAGGCGCGGCCGTCCGTCGTCCCGAGGCTGATGGCCTTCGAATAATCGTTGAAGGCGTCGTTGTCGCGGCCGGACTGACGGTAGAGGTTGCCGCGGCCGATATAGGCGACGTCGTAGTTCGAGTTGATCTGCAGCGCAGCATTATAGTCCGCGACCGCTTCCGGCAGCTTGCCCATGTTGCGATAGATGAGCGCGCGGTTGGCATAGGCCTGGTAGAATTTCGGATTGAGCTGGATCGCTTGATTGAAGTCGGCAAGGGCGCGGTTGAAATCACCGCCGCGGCCATAGGCCGTGCCGCGCACATTGTAGCCTTCCGGATCCTGCGGATTGGCATTGATGACTGACGTCAATGAGGCGATATTTTCGGACGAGCCCTGAGCCTTGTCGATCTGGATCACATTATCTGTCGTAGCCGTCTGGCAGCCGGAAACGCTGATCGCGGCAAGTATCGCCAAAGCAGGCAGCACCGCGGCGCGCTTCGAAACGGGTAAAGAGAGGTTCGAAGTGCGGAACTTTACGGAAGTCGTCATTGCCATTATCGGGTTCGCTTTCCCCATGCGTCATATCAGGCTGTTCTGATTTAATCCGATTTGCGTAGAGAATAAATCAAAAAGGCGGCGGCGAACGACTCGCCCCCGCCACACATACATCTGAAAACGTCGAAAAACGGCGATTACTTGGCAACAAGGCCTTCGCGCTGAGCGCGCTTGCGAGCAAGCTTGCGAACGCGACGAACAGCTTCAGCCTTCTCGCGAGCACGCTTCTGCGACGGCTTTTCGTAGTAGTCGCGCATCTTCATTTCGCGGAAAATACCTTCGCGCTGCATCTTCTTCTTGAGAGCGCGGAGAGCCTGGTCGACATTGTTATCGCGGACAAGTACCTGCACGAGAATCACGTTCCTTTGGTTTGGTTGATGCCAGCGGCGACGGCAGCGCCAGGAGGCAAAAATATAACGTTCGCGCGGCCACAGCCTTGCGATTGGGAGGCGGGATAGCAGATCGGTTTGTCAAAGTCTAGCCAGATCGTGAGTTTGCAGAGGAAAAAGCTAGTTGTCGAGGGTTGAATTGAGCCGGCGATACCTGCTGCGCTTTCACGAAGGCGCTTGAAAGAGGGATTGGCAGATCCCGATCTTTGCGACACTGACATGCTTATGTGAGCATTTCGGATCAGAATCATTCGTGAGCTGCGGGGGATTCGAGCGGCCGCCCGAAACGAGAGGGAATCACTTTATGCAATCGCATCGCTTTATCGCTGTTGGGAAAGCGCTTGCTGCGCTCGCGCTCAGCCTTGTAGTACTCACTGCGGTGTTTGCGCCTGCCACAGCCGGCGAAGTGCGTTTTGGTAAGAATGTACGCATCGGTGGCCATGATTTTTCCAATCAGACCTACGACAGCAAACATCGTGCGAGAATTTATCTCTACAATGGAAAGCCACGAAAAGAGGGATGTGTCTGGCGCAAGGACGGTCATGGCGGGCGCGTGAAGGTCTGCCATCTGCAGCGCAAATAATCGGCTAAGAGGTCGTAAGCGGGGCGGGCGGGAAGGCGGCAATCTTAACCGTGTCGAAAGACGGTCCTGAATGCGTCGCAAAAGAGCCGTTGTGTCGGTTTTTGATTTGCGATTTGTATGACCCAGAAAAAGGGCGTCTTGCCTGAAGGAGTTGAGGGCGAATGCGTAAATACTCGGTTTTTGCCGTGGCACGGGAAGCGATGCGGGCTCACAAGGGCTGGGAGGCTCAATGGACCTCGCCGGAGCCGCGCAAGGAGTATGACGTCATCATCGTCGGTGGCGGCGGTCATGGCCTGGGTGCGGCCTACTATCTCGCCAAGGAGCACGGCATCACCAATGTCGCGGTGATCGAAAAGGGCTGGCTCGGCGGCGGCAATACCGGCCGTAACACGACCATCATCCGCTCGAACTATCTCTATGAAGAGAGCATGCACATCTACGAGCATTCGATGAAGCTCTGGGAAGGGCTGTCTCAGGATCTCAATTACAATGTCATGTATTCGCCGCGCGGCGTGATGATGCTGTCGCACAATGTGCATGACCAGCAGTCCTTCAAGCGTCACATCCACGCCAACCGTCTCTATGGCATCGACAATGAATGGCTGACGCCCGAGCAGGCTAAGGCATATTGCCCGCCGCTCGATATTTCGAAGACGGCGCGCTATCCGATCAACGGTGCCGCCCTGCAGCGTCGCGGCGGCACGGCGCGCCACGATGCGGTCGCCTGGGGCTTTGCCCGCGCCGCTTCCGATCGCGGCGTGCACATCATCCAGAATTGCGAAGTGACCGGCATTCGCCGCGGGCCTGATGGCCGCGTCACCGGCGTCGACACGAGCAAGGGCTTCATCGGCGCCAAGAAGATCGGCGTGTCCGCAGCCGGCCACACCACCGTCGTCATGCAGATGGCCGGCGTGCGCGTGCCGCTGCAATCGAGCCCGCTGCAGGCGTTGGTCTCCGAGCCGCTGAAGCCGATCTTCCCCTGCGTCGTCATGTCGAACACGGTGCACGCCTATATCTCGCAGTCCGACAAGGGCGAGCTCGTCATCGGCGCCGGCACGGATCAATATAATTCATACAGCCAGACAGGCGGCCTGCAGATCATCACCCATACGCTGGATGCGATCTGCGAGCTCTTCCCGATGTTCCGCCGCGTGAAAATGATGCGCTCCTGGGGCGGCATCGTCGACAATACGCCGGATCGTTCGGCAATCCAGTCGAAGACGCCGGTGCCTGGGCTCTATGTCAATTGCGGCTGGGGCACGGGCGGTTTCAAGGCGACGCCGGGTTCGGCCAATCTCTTTGCCCATCTGATTGCCCGCGACGAGCCGCACAAGTTCAACGCCGGGCTGAATCTGGATCGCTTCCGCACCGGCCGTCTGATCGATGAGGCGGCGGCAGCCGCCGTGGCACATTGATGCTGGCCGCGGTCGGGATCGCTCTTGCCGCAGGGCTTTCCCTGCCGGGCGGAGCGATCGCGACCGAAGTCAGCGATCTTATTCCGGGGGTCAAGGATTTTCGCATGCAGGTGATCCACAAGGCAAAGAACGAGGCCGACTGGCCCTTCGTGGCTGAAAGCGGTGTGATTGCCTGCGCCAAGGTGCTGAACAAGCCGACGGTCTATTTCGTGCCGGACCAGACGCCCGAGGCGACGAGGGCGTTTGCGATCGACACCGATCTGCTGGGCATGAGCCTGGTCAATCTGGGGATGACCAACGTGCTGAAGCCCTATGGATCGCTGGAGGCGCTGCTGAAGCGCATAACACCTTTCGTCATCATGGGGCGGCAGCTTTGCGCGCAGCCTCCCGGCACAAGCCTTACAGGCTCCGAGCTTTAACACAGGTAGAAAACGATGCTGCTGATTTACTGCCCCTATTGCGAGGAAGAGCGTTCGGAACTCGAATTCCGCAACGCCGGCGACGCGCATATCGTGCGGCCGGCCAATATTGCCGGGATCTCGGACGAGGAATTCGAGGAATATTTCTTCCTGCGCGACAACCCGAAGGGGCTGATCTTCGAGCGCTGGCGGCATATCCATGGCTGCGGCCGCTTTTTCAATGCGGCGCGCGATACGGTGAGCGATCACTTCTACCGAACCTACAAGACCGGCGAACCGAAGCCGGATCCGGCGACGCTCAAGCCTGGCGCGGCCGAACCGGTGGCGCAGCAACAGAACGAACAAGAAAAGACGGCACCAACAGAGGGATTTGCTGAATGAGCGGCGCCAATCGTATCGCGGGCAAGGGGCGTTTGACGCCGGCCAGAACCGCTCGCTTCACTTTTGACGGCAAGACCTATACCGCGCTCGAAGGCGATACCGTCGCCTCGGCGCTGCTTGCCAACGGCGTTCATCTCGTCGGCCGGTCCTTCAAGTATCACCGGC
This sequence comes from Rhizobium sp. BK491, assembly GCF_014194925.1. Lineage (NCBI taxonomy): Bacteria > Pseudomonadati > Pseudomonadota > Alphaproteobacteria > Hyphomicrobiales > Rhizobiaceae > Rhizobium > Rhizobium sp. BK491. The sequence continues at coordinate 1,489,194 of NZ_JACIAR010000001.1, read as the reverse complement.
CGCGCGGTATCCTCTCGGCTGGAGCCGAAGAGCCGAACGCACTGCTCGATATCTCGCGCGATGCGGCGCGGCGACAGCCGAACGTACGTGCCAGCGTGCAGGAAGTTTTCGACGGCATGAAGGCTCAGTCGCAGAACCGCTGGCCGTCGCTCGCCTTCGATATCGGTGGCGTCAACAATCTGATGTCGCCCTTCTTTGCCTCCGGCTTCTACTACAAGACCTTCATGTGGCCGAAGTCGGCCTGGAAGCATATTTACGAGCCCTTCATCCGCCGCGCTGCCGGTCTCGGTGTTGCGCCGACGGAAGAGGATCCGGATCATTATGCCGGCCGTTACGCCCATTGCGACGTTCTTGTCGTCGGTGCCGGCGTTGCCGGTCTTTCCGCGGCGCTCGCGGCGGCCGAAACCGGCGCTAAGGTCATCCTCTGTGATGAGCAGCCGGAGGTCGGCGGCGCGCTCCGCTTCGACACCGGCATCAAGATCGACGGTGTCGGAGGCTATGAGTGGGCGCAGGCTACCGTCGCCAAGCTCAAGGCGATGCCGAATGTGCAGGTGCTGACCCGCACGACCGCCTTCGGCTACTACAACCATAATTTCTTCGGCCTTGCCGAACGCGTGACCGACCATCTGGCGAAACCCGGCCGCGACTTGCCGCGCGAGCGCCTATGGCAGGTCCGTGCCAAGCGCGCGATCCTGGCGACAGGTGCGATCGAGCGCCACATGGTGTTTCCGAACAACGACCGCCCGGGCATCATGCTCGCTTCGGCGGCGCGTGCCTATCTCAACCACTATGGCGTCGCCGTCGGTGCGAAGATCGGCGTCTACACGGCGCATGATTCGGCCTATGAGGCCGCCTTCGATCTCAAGCGCGCCGGCGTTTCCATCGCTGCCATCGTCGACAGCCGCGCGCGCCCGGGGGAGGCGGTTCTCGCCGAAGCAAAGCGGCTCGGCATCGAGGTGATGACCGACTATGCCGTTGTCGATACATCAGGCAAGCTGCGCGTCTCCTCGATGACCGTCTCGCGCAACGGCAGCTCCGCAACCCGCAAGATCCCGGTGGATGCCCTGCTGGTTTCGGCGGGTTGGACGCCCTCCGTTCATCTCTTCTCGCAATCGCGCGGCAAGCTGAAATTCGATACCGAGAAGCAGCGCTTCCTGCCGGGCACCTATGTTCAGGATTGCCTTTCGGTCGGCGCCTGCAATGGCACGGACGGGCTGCAAGCCGCGATAGAGGAATCGCTTGCCGCGGGCGAGCTGATGGCGCGCGCGACTGGCAGCACCAATGGCGGCGAGAAGATCCAGCTCCAGGCCGAGCAGGCTTTCGAGTGGACAGGCGGCATGATCGGTGCTGCCGAAGGCGCGGGACCGGATACGAATGCCAAGGCTTTCGTCGATTTCCAGCACGATGTCTGCGCCAAGGATATCCGCCTTGCCGTGCGCGAGGGCATGCATTCCATCGAGCATATCAAGCGCTTCACCACCAACGGCATGGCGTCCGACCAGGGCAAACTATCCAACATGCATGGCCTGGCGATCGCTGCCGAAATGCTCGGCAAGGATATTCCGCAGGTCGGTCTCACCACCTTCCGCGCGCCCTATACGCCCGTTACCTACGGCACGCTGATCAGCCATTCGCGCGGGGCTCTATTCGATCCCGCCCGCAAGACGCCGATGCATGCCTGGGAAGAGGCGCATGGCGCGATCTTCGAGGATGTCGGCAACTGGAAGCGCGCCTGGTTCTATCCGCGTGCCGGTGAGACCATGCATCAGGCTGTCAATCGCGAATGCCGGACGGCGCGCGAAGTGGCCGGCGTGTTCGATGCGTCGACGCTCGGCAAGATCGAAGTGGTCGGGCCAGATGCGGCGGAATTCCTGAACCTCCTCTACACCAATGCCTGGGATACGCTGAAGCCCGGCCGCTGCCGCTACGGCATCATGACCCGCGAGGATGGCTTCGTCTACGACGATGGCGTCGTCGGGCGCCTTGCCGAGGATCGCTTCCATGTGACGACGACGACCGGCGGCGCGCCGCGCGTGCTGCATCATATGGAAGACTATCTGCAGACCGAGTTCCCGCACCTGAAGGTGTGGCTGACCTCGACCACCGAGCAATGGGCTGTTATCGCCGTACAGGGGCCGAAGGCACGCGAGATCATCGAGCCGCTCGTCGAGGGCCAGGATCTTTCCAACGAGGCCTTCCCGCATATGAGCGTGGCCGAGTGCAAGGTCTGCGGCGTGCCGGCGCGGCTGTTCCGCGTCTCCTTCACCGGTGAAGTCGGCTATGAAATCAACGTGCCGGCCGACTACGGCCAGTCGGTCTGGGAGGCCGTATGGGCTCGCGCCGAGCCGCTGGGCGCCTGCGCCTACGGCACCGAGACCATGCACGTGCTTCGCGCCGAGAAGGGCTATATCATCGTCGGCCAGGATACCGACGGCACGGTGACTCCTGACGATGCCGGCCTTGCCTGGGCCGTTTCCAAGAAGAAGACCGATTTCGTCGGCATTCGCGGCCTGAAACGGCAGGATCTGGTCAAGGAAGGCCGCAAGCAGCTCGTCGGTCTCGTCACCCGCGATCCGAAGGTGGTGCTGGAGGAGGGCGCACAGATCGTTGCCGATCCGAATGAGCCGAAACCGATGACCATGCTCGGCCATGTCACCTCTTCCTATTGGTCCGAAAATCTCGGCCGCTCCATTGCCTTCGCGCTGGTTGCCGGCGGGCGCGAGCGCATGGGCAAGACGCTCTATGTGCCGATGCCCGACAAGACGATTGCCGTCGAGGTGACGGATCTGGTGTTCTTTGACAAGGAAGGAGGCCGGATCAATGGCTGATCTCGCTACCCGCAAACTGCCGCTTGCCGGCCGCCACGGCGGTTCCTCGACCGTCCGGCTGACGCCAGCCGCTCCTGCAAGCCGCATTTCGCTGCGAGCGTCTGCGGATTCAGTCCATAGTCTTTCGCAGGCGCTCGGCCTTCAGCTGCCGACCCGCCCGAAGACCTCGGCCAGTGCCAATGGCCGTCATGCCCTGTGGCTCGGCCCGGACGAATGGCTCGTCATCGATGAAAACGGTGCCGAGCTGGTCGGCGTGGCCGCATCGTCCGGCGTGCTGCATTCGGCGACGGATGTCTCGCATCGCAATACCGCGGTCATCATCTCCGGTCCCGGCGCGGAAGCAACGCTTGCCGCCGGCTGCCCGCAGGATGTTTCGTTGAGCGCATTCCCCATCGGCGCCTGCTCGCGCACGCTGCTCGGCAAGGCGGAAGTGGTGATCTTGCGGCTCGACGAGGAGACATTCCGCGTCGAGGTCTGGCGCTCCTTCTCCGACTATGCCTTCGGCCTTCTCGCCGAAGGTGCCGAGGATGCTGGGCTTTAACCCTCTTCCGGCCGATCCTTCGGGTCGAACTGCGATATGGTGGTCCATGTCGCAGTCAGCGCCGGCTTGCGTTCGTTTTCGATCTCGACTGTCACGTCATAGGTCAGCATCAGCATATTGGCGCCGCGCAGCCGCGTTTCGGCGAGTGTGAAACGTCCTCGCACCTGCGCTCCGCACTTGACCGGCGACATGAAGCGGATCTTCTCGAAGCCGTAGTTGATGCCCATGGTCTGTTCGCGGATTTTCGGCAATGCGCTGTAGTTCATCGCTGAGAGCAGCGATAGTGTCAGGAAGCCGTGGGCAATTGTGCCGCCATAGGGCGTTTCCGCCTTGGCGCGTTTTGGATCGACGTGGATGAACTGGTGATCGAGCGTCGCATCGGCAAAGGTGTCGATCATCGTCTGGTCGACGGTGATCCAGTCGGAAACGCCGATCTCCGTTCCTACAAGTTTCATAATCTCAACAAGCGAGATATCGCCGGGCATTCCATCCTCATCAGTCTGTGTCGTCAAAACCCTTTCTGGCGAATCGAGACTGAAAGTGCAACCGCGATCAGTTTTCCAGAAGGAATGCGACGGAGCGGGCGGGTATGGTGATTTGCCCACCGGCTGGGGTTTCGCCTGCCGTCGTCAGCTGGGACCAGCCGCCGCTTTCGGAAACCGGCAATGTAACAGAGCGTTCATCTGCGGCGCGATTGAAGACTATGGCGAGCCGCGTCGATCGGCCGGTGGCGCGATCCTCTGTCTGTGGCGCCATGCCGAGCACGGCCGCTCCCGGCGCCTCCCAATCGGGCACCGTCATCGGCGTCCCTGCGCTTGAGAACCAAAGCACGTCGCCATCGCCGTGGAAGAAATTCATGTCGCCAAAGGCCGTGAAGCGGCGGCGGAGGCCGGCAAGCCAGGCGGTATGGCCGATCAGCTCCTCGTCCAGCGCCGTCCAGTCCACCCAGGTGATGGCGTTATCCTGGCAGTAGGCATTGTTGTTGCCCTGCTGGCTCCGTCCGCCTTCATCGCCCGCGGTCAGCATGATCGTGCCACGCGCGGCAAAAAGCGTCGACAGCATGGCTTCGATATCGGCGCGGCGCTTGGACTGTATTACCTGATCGTCCGTTTTTCCCTCGATGCAGTTGTTCCAGGAGAAGTTTTCGTTGTGGCCGTCGCGATTGTTCTCGCCATTGGCCTCATTGTGCTTGTTCTCGTAGGAAACGAGATCCATCAGCGTGAAGCCGTCATGGGCGGCGAGGAAGTTGACGCTGCGCGTCTGCGTGCGCCCGTCACGGCCGAAGATGGAGGAGGAGCCGGCAAGGATCGTTGCCAGATCGCCGATGCCGGCATCGCCGCGCCAGAAGCGGCGCAGGTCGTCGCGAGCGCGGTCGTTCCATTCGAGGAAAGGTGCCGGGAAATTCCCGAGCTGATAGCCGCCCGGGCCGATGTCCCAGGGTTCGGCGATCATGACCCGATCCTGCAGCATCTCGTCCGCCAGCATGGTGCGAAGCGTCATGCTTTCCAGATCGAAGCCCTTGCCGTTGCGTCCTAGCACGGTGGCGAGATCGAAGCGGAAGCCGTCAATTCCAGCATTCCGGACGAAATGGCTGAGGCTGTCGACAATGAGCTTTCGCGTTGCCGGCTGATCGCAGGCGACGGTGTTTCCCGTGCCGGTATCGTTGACCAGCGTTCCGGGCTGGTCCGGCAAATGACGGAAATAAGTGGGGTTGTCGAGGCCGCGCAGGGATAGTGTCGGGCCTTGGCGGTCGCTCTCGCCGGTATGATTGAAGACGAGATCGAGGATGACCGCGATGCCTTCGGCGTGAAGGGCAGCGACCGTCTCGCGCAGCTCCTTCATGCCGCCGGGCACAAGACGCGGGTCGAGTGCCATGAAGGCGACCGGATTGTAACCCCAGCCATTGGTGAGGCCGAGCGGCGGCAGATGCCGTTCGTCGATCCATGCGGTGATCGGCATCAGTTCGACGGCGTTCACCTGCAGGCGCTTGAGATGCGCGATGATGGAGGGATGGGCGAGGGCGCCGAGCGTGCCGCGCTGCTTCGCCGGCACGTCGGGATGCAGCATGGTGAAGGGCTTTACCGCGATTTCGTAGATCAGGCCGCTCGGCTGAAACAAGGGCTTGGCTCGCTTTATCGCGATATCGCGCGAGACGATTGCCTTTGGCATCAAGTCCTGCGTATCCGCGCCGAAGATGCCCAGGCGCGGATCGTAGCGAAATGGCCGGTCTATTTCCTTGGCGTAGGGATCGATCAGCAGTTTGGAGGGGTCGAACCATAGGCCTTGGTCGGGATCGTATGAACCATGGGCTCGCAGGCCGTAGCGCGTGCCTTCCCCGGCATCTCTAACAAAGAGTCGATGCTCATCGCCGTCGTGTGCGAGCGGAAGCCGCGCGATTTCCTTGTGGCCCTCAGCGTCGAAGAGACAGAGATCTATCTGCTCGGCATGCCTGGAATAGACGGCAAATTCAACACCCGAGTCGGTGAGGGTCGCGCCAAGGCTGCGGGTTGTCGATTCTGACATGTCTCGCGGGCTTTCCGGATCGCTGGAGATTGTTCCCTCACCCCGCCTGCGGGGAGAGGGCTAGGGTGAGGGGCAGAGCGTTCGGCATAGTGTGCAGTCGCGGTGAATTTCGAGAAGGCCCCTCATCCAACCAGTCGCTGCTTCACTTCGTTCCGCTGCTCCTGGCCACCTTCTCCCCGCATTGCGGGGAGAAGGAGCTTAAAACCTAAAACTCAGGTAATCACAGTCGGCGCGTTACGGCCGGTGCGGCCCTTGATGTCTGCGATTTCCTGGGCAGCCGTGATGAGATCGGCTAGCGCTTCCTGGGTCTCGATATTGTGACGGGTCGGATCGGGCTCGTAGCGCTCGATATAGACGCGCAGCGTGGCGCCGGTGGTGCCGGTACCGGAGAGGCGGAAGACCACGCGGGAGCCGCCTTCGAAGAGGATGCGGATGCCCTGGTGCTGGCTGACCGACTTGTCGACCGGGTCGTGATAGGCGAAATCGTCGGCGGCGGAAACGGTGAGATCGCCGATTTTCGTGCCCGGCAGGGTCGGCAGCTTTTCGCGCAGCGCTGCAATCAGGCCGTTGGCAGCGTCTGTGTCGACACCTTCATAATCGTGGCGCGAATAATAGTTGCGGCCATAGGTGGCCCAATGCTGCGTCACGATATCGATGACGCTTTCGCCGCGTACGGCCAGGATGTTCAGCCAGAGCAGCACGGCCCAAAGGCCGTCCTTTTCGCGAACATGGTTGGAGCCGGTGCCGGAGCTTTCCTCGCCACAGATCGTCGCCATGCCCGCGTCGAGCAGGTTGCCGAAGAACTTCCAGCCGGTCGGCGTTTCATAGATGCCGACGCCGCGCTTTTCGGCAACGCGATCGGCCGCGCCGCTTGTTGGCATCGAACGGGCGATGCCGGCAATGCCATGCGAATAGCCGGGAGCGAGGTTGGCGTTGGCTGCCAGGATCGCCAGGCTGTCGGACGGGGTGACGTAGATGCCCTTGCCGATGATGAGATTGCGGTCGCCGTCGCCGTCCGATGCTGCGCCGAAATCGGGCGCATCGTCGCTCATCATGTCGTCGTAGAGCTCTTTGCAGTAGACAAGGTTCGGATCCGGGTGATGACCGCCGAAATCCGGCAGCGGCAGGAAGTTGCGCACCGATCCGTCCGGGGCGCCAAGACGGATTTCGAAGATTTCCTTGGCATAAGGGCCGGTGACGGCACTCATCGCGTCGAAGCAGATGCGGAAGCCGAGACTGATCAGGTTGCGGATCGCGCCGAAATCAAACAGCTCCTCCATGAGAGCCGCATAGTCTTCGACGGGGTCGATGACCGAGACGATCATGCCGCCGACATCCTCGCGGGCAATGCGGTCGAGGTTGATGTCCGGGAAGTCAGCGATCTTGTAGCTGTCGATCACCTTGGAGCGCTCATAGATGGCGTCGGTGATCTTTTCGGGCGCCGGGCCGCCATTGCTGATGTTGTATTTGATGCCGAAGTCTTCGGTCGGGCCGCCGGGATTGTGGCTGGCCGACAGGATGATGCCGCCGAAGGCCTTATACTTGCGGATGATGTTGGAGGCTGCGGGCGTCGAGAGGATGCCGCCCTTGCCGACCATCACCTTGCCGAAGCCGTTGGCGGCGGCCATTTTGATGGCCTTCTGGATGACTTCGCGATTGTAGTAGCGGCCGTCGCCGCCGATGACCAGGCACTTGCCCTGATAGCCTTCGAGCGAATCGAAAATCGACTGGATGAAGTTTTCCGCGTAGTTCGGCTGCTGGAATACGGGAACCTTCTTTCGCAAGCCCGAAGTGCCGGGTTTCTGATCCGCGTAGGGGGTGGTCGGTACGGTTTTAATCATCGGGTTAAGCGCCTCTCGAGACTAGACTGGAGTAGAGAGCGACATAGCGTTCTGCGCTCCTGCCCCAGGATACGTCGGATTTCATGCCCTGCTTTTGCATCTGCGTCCAGACCTTTCGATCCTGGAAGAGGTGCATCGCGCGGCGCATGGCCTGCAACAGCCCCTCCGCGGTGACGGGTGAAAATTGAATGCCGGTCGCGACTTTTGCCTGCAGCGCGGCGTGGTTGGCGTCGATAATCGTATCGTTCAGCCCGCCCGTTCGCGCAACGATCGGCAGGCAGCCATAGCGTAAGCCATAAAGCTGCGTGAGGCCACAGGGTTCGAAACGCGAGGGGATGATAATCGCGTCGCAGCCGGCCTGCATCAGATGCGACATGGGCTCGTTGTAGCCTGCCGAAACGCCGACGCGACCGCGGTGACGGCCGGCTGCGGCAAAGAGCGCGCCCTCCAGCGCCGCGTCGCCTGCGCCGAGAATGGCGAGCTTGCCGCCCATGTGGACGATCTCGCTCGCAACCTCCGCCAGAATATCCATGCCCTTCTGCCAGGTGAGGCGGCTGACGACGCAGAAGATAGGACCATCATCCTCGTCGAGGCCGAAATGCTCGACGACCCGATGGCGATTGATGGCGCGATCCTTCAGCGTCGCCGCGCTATAGGTTTGCGCGATCATCGGATCGGTCGCCGGATTCCAGATGTCGTCGTCGATGCCGTTGACGATGCCGTACAGATTGTAGGCCTTGCTGGCGATGACGCCTTCGAGGCCCATGCCGAATTCCGGCGTCAGGATTTCCTCGGCATAGGAAGGGCTGACGGTGGTCAGGGCATGTGCCGTCTGCAGCCCGCCTTTCAGGAAGCCGACATCGCCGTAATATTCGATGCCTTCCACCGAGAAAGCATGTGCCGGCAGACGAAGGCCGGGGAAGATATCGGCGCCGAACTGGCCCTGGAATGCGATGTTATGGATGGTGAGGACGCTCGGCAATTCCGGCGTCGGATAATAGCGCATGTAGACCGGCACCATGGCCGACTGCCAATCATGCGCATGAACGAGATCCGGTCGCCAGCCGGGCAAGAGGCCGGCGGCAATCTCGGCACCGGCGAGAGATAGCGCCGCGAAACGCCGCCAATTGTCGGGATAGTCCTTGCCCGTCGCATCGACATAGGGGCCGCCGGTGCGGCTATAATAAGCCGGTGCGTCGAGCACGAGGAAGGAAATGCCCGCATGCTCGACTTCTAGAATGGTGGCTGCCTCGCCAAGAAGATCCGGAAGCTCCAGACGGGCAACCGGATCGCGAATGGCTTTCATAACCGCAGGATAGCCTGGGATGAGGGTCTTAGTTTCGACGCCATAGGGCTTCAGTGCAATAGGCAGGGCGCCGACCACATCGGCCAGACCCCCTGTCTTGATCAAGGGGAAGACTTCGGACGAAACCGAGAGAACCTTCATAGGTCACAGATCCAGCTTGTCGACCATCGATTGGGTGATGAGGCAGATACCGCTTTCCGTGCGGCGCCAGCGTTTGGCATCCAGTTCCGGATCTTCACCGACCACCAGACCTTCGGGAATGGTCACGCCATGGTCGATGACGACATTCTTGAGCTGTGCCCGGCGGCCAACCTTGACGCTCGGCAACACGACCGCACCTTCCAGCTTGGAGTAGGAATTGGCGCGCACGCCGGTAAAGAGCAGGCTGTTGTAGAGGCTGGCACCGGAAATGATGCAATCGCCGGCGACGACGGAGGAGACTGCCGAACCGCGGCGGTCCTCGTCGTCATGGACGAATTTGGCCGGCGGGCTGATTTCCGCATAGGTCCAGATCGGCCAGGACTTGTCGTAGATGTCAAGCTCCGGCACCACGGCGGTCAGGTCGATATTGGCTTGCCAGTAGGCATCGATCGTGCCGACATCGCGCCAATAGGCTTCACGTTCGAAATCCGAGCGAACGCAGGACTGGGTGAAGCGATGGGCGACCGCCTTACCATTCTTGACGATATGGGGAATGATGTCCTTGCCGAAGTCGCGGCTGGAATTGGGGTCGGCTGCATCGCGCTTCAGGCATTCGATCAGGAATTTCGTGTGGAAGACGTAGATGCCCATCGAGGCGAGCGCGAAATCGGGATTGCCGGGGATACCCGGAGGATCGGCCGGCTTCTCGACGAAATCTATGATCCGGTCCTTATCATCGACATGCATGACGCCGAAGCCGACGGCCTCCATGCGCGGCACTTCCAGGCAGCCGATGGTGACGTCTGCACCGGAATCGACGTGCTGCTGCAGCATCCATTCGTAGTCCATCTTGTAAATATGATCGCCGGCAAGGATGACCATATATTCCGGACCGTAAGGCTCGATGATGTCGATGTTCTGGTAAACGGCGTCCGCGGTGCCTTCATACCACTGCGTTTCCGAAACGCGCTGCGAGGCCGGCAGGATATCGAAGCTTTCGTTTCGTTCGGGGCGGAAGAAGTTCCAGCCGCGCTGCATATGGCGGATCAGCGAGTGCGCCTTATACTGCGTCGCGACGCCGATGCGGCGGATGCCGGAATTGAGCGCGTTTGACAGCGCAAAATCGATGATTCTGGTCTTGCCGCCGAAATAGACCGCTGGCTTGGCACGGCGGTCGGTCAGTTCTTTCAGGCGGCTGCCGCGGCCCCCGGCAAGAACGTAGGCCATGGCATCGCGCGCCAGCGGCTGGAAACGTTTTTCTACCATTTTATTCCTCCCTGTCCGTAGTGATCTCAGAATTCCGGTTCGAGCATGATGGTCGCCAGCGGAGGCAGCGTTATCACCGCCTGTACGCCTCCGCCTGCATTGACGGCCTGGACACGCCCGCCATTCCCTTTGCCGCTGCCGCCGTAGATATCGGCATCGGTATTCAATATCTCGCGCCACCGCCCCTCCGCTGGCAGACGCAAGGTGTAGTTCTCACGATAGACTGGCGTGAAATTGGTGATGACCGCAACCGGCTTTTCGCCCGGCGCCTTGCGCAGCCAAGCGAAGACCGAGTTTTCGAAATCATCGACCACAAGCCATTCGAAGCCGTCGCCCTCGCAGTCGCGGGCATGGAGCGCCGGCTTGCTGCGATAGGTGAAATTGAGATCGCGAACGAGGCGGCGCATGCCCTCGTGCATGCGGTACTGCAGCAGGTTCCAGTCCAGCGCACGTTCTTCGCTCCACTCGCTCCATTGCGCGAATTCCTGGCCCATAAAGAGCAGCTTCTTGCCGGGATAGCCCCACATGAAGGCATAGTAGGCACGCAGATTGGCGAATTTCTGCCAGTCGTCGCCTGCCATCTTGGCGATCAGGGACCCCTTGCCGTGAACCACTTCATCATGGGAGAGCGGCAGCACGAAGTTTTCCGAGAAGGCGTAGATGAGGCCGAAGGTCAGCTCGTTGTGGTGATATTTGCGGTACACCGGCTCGCGGGCGAGGTAGCTCAGCGTGTCGTGCATGAAGCCCATGTTCCACTTGAAGCCGAAGCCGAGGCCGCCTTCATGGACAGGCTGTGACACTTTCGGCCAAGAGGTCGATTCCTCGGCGATGGTCATGACGCCGGGGTGAGCGCCATAGAGCCGGGTGTTCATGGACTGCAGAAAACGGACGGCTTCCAGGTTTTCGTTGCCGCCATATTCGTTGGGGATCCATTCGCCATGCTTGCGGGAATAGTCGAGGTAGAGCATGGAGGCGACGGCATCGACGCGCAAACCGTCCAGATGGTATTTTTCCGCCCAGTAGAGCGCGTTGTTCAGCAAATAGGCGAGAACCTCGGTGCGGCCGAAATTGTAGATCGCCGTATTCCAGTCAGGATGAAAGCCCTTGCGCGGGTCTTCATGTTCGTAAAGGGCGGTTCCATCGAACCAGCGCAGGCCATGCTCGTCGGTCGGGAAATGCGCCGGTACCCAATCGAGGATGACGCCGATCCCGACCTTGTGGCAACCGTTGACGAAGCGGGCAAAGCCTTCCGGCTCACCGAAGCGGGCGGTCGGGGCGTAAAGACCCGTGGTCTGATAGCCCCAGGACGGATCGTAGGGGTGTTCGGTGATCGGCAGAAATTCGATATGGGTGAAGCCCATGTCAACGCAATAGGGGATGAGGCGCGAGGCGAGTTCATCCCATGACAGCATCGAACCGTCGTCCCGGCGCTGCCAGGAAGCGGCGTGGACCTCGTAGATGGAGATCGGCTGGCGGCGCTGATCGACGCTCGCCCAATGTTCGCGGTGGGCGGAATCGTCCCAGACCTGAACCAGTTCGTTGGCCGTGACCGACGCCGTCTTCGGGCGCAGTTCGCTGCGTCGAGCAAATGGATCGGCCTTCAGCGGCAGCACTACGCCGTCATGGCCACGGATCTCGAACTTATAGGCGACACCCGCAGGCACATCCGGGGCGAAGATCTCCCAGATGCCGCTATCGGAGCGAAATCGCATGACGTGGCGGCGGCCATCCCAATTGTTAAAATCGCCGACGACGGAAACACGCTGTGCATTCGGTGCCCAGACGGCGAAATGAAAGCCCTGCACGCCCTCGTGCTTCAGCGGATGGGCGCCCATCTTGTCGAAGAGGCGCAGATGCGTGCCCTGACGCGCGAAATAATCATCCATCGGGCCGAGAACCGGACCGAAACTATAGGGATCGGTCACGGCCCATTCGACATCGCCGCGTCTGGCGCGATAACGGACCGGCTGCTGCTTGACAAGTTTGACGTCGCCGGAAAAGAAGCCTGCCGGATCAAGGCATTCGAGCTCGCCGATGACAGAACCGTCGAGCGCCGTGGCGGTGACAGCTTCCGCGCCAAGGATGAAACAGCGGGCCACATAGCCTTCATCCGTCTTGTGTACGCCGAGAACGGCGAACGGATTGGAATGCGTGCCTGCGAGAATTGCAGCAATATCCCCTGCCGAAATATCCCTCAAGCTTGTGCCGTCAGCGGGTTTTTTCGGCTTTTTCATCCGGCTCTCCAGATTTCCTTGGCATACTGACGGATCGTCCGGTCGGAAGAGAACCAGCCCATGCGAGCGGTATTGTTGATCGTCTTCGCATACCACTCGGATGGATTGGCCCAAAGAATATCGACCTCGCGCTGTGCCGAGGCATAGGCATCGAAATCGGCGGCGACCATGAACCAGTCGTGACTATAGATGCCGTCGATCAGGCTGGCATAGCGATTGCGGTCGTCGGGAGAAAAGACGCCGGAGGCGATGGCTGACAGAGCCTGAGCCAATTCGCGCGAGCGCTCGATGATGGCACGAGGGTTATGACCGTCGCTGCGCAGGTTTGCGACCTCATCGGCCCGCAATCCGAAGATGACGATATTGTCCTCGCCGACATTGTCGCGCATTTCGACATTGGCGCCATCAAGTGTGCCGATGGTCAGCGCGCCGTTGAGGCCGAACTTCATGTTGCCGGTGCCCGAGGCTTCCATGCCGGCGGTCGAAATCTGCTCGGAAAGATCGGCGGCCGGAACCATGACTTCCGCCAGCGAGACGTTGTAGTTCGGCACGAAGACGACCTTCAGCAAGCCGCGAACCGATGGATCGTTATTGATGACGCGGGCGACGTCGTTGATCAGCTTGATGATAAGCTTCGCGTTGTGATAGCTCGGCGCCGCCTTGCCGGCAAAGAGCTTGACGCGCGGTTGCCAGTCGAGCTCGGGATGCGAGCGGATCTGGTCGTAGAGCGCCACGGCCTCGATGACGTTCAGAAGCTGGCGCTTGTATTCATGGATGCGCTTGATCTGGATATCGAACATCGCGTTCGGATCGAGCTTGATGCCCATGCGGCTGGCAACGAGATTGGAGAGCTGCACCTTGTTGGTGCGCTTGACGGCGGCGAACTTCTCCTGGAAGGCGCTGTCGTGTGCAAACTGATCCAGCGGCTTCAGCTGCTCGGCATCGTCGAGGAAGGCGTCGCCGATGGTTTCGCGTACGAGATTGGTCAGGCCGGGATTGCACTGCATCAGCCAGCGCCGCGGTGTGATGCCGTTCGTCTTGTTGTTGATGCGGTCCGGATAGAGTTTGTGCAGGTCGGCAAAAACCGTGACCTTCATCAGGTCGGTATGAAGTGCGGAAACGCCGTTGATCGAATGCGAGCCGACAAAGGCGAGATTGCCCATGCGCACACGCCGATCGCCGTTTTCGTCGATGAGCGAGATCGAGCGGATTTCGGTGTCGCTGAAATTGCGCAGCTTGCGCGCTTCCACCAGGACCTTGGCGTTGATGGCATAGACGATCTGCATGTGGCGCGGCAAAAGCCGCTCGAGCAGCGGCACGGGCCAGCTTTCCAAAGCTTCCGGCAGCAGGGTGTGATTGGTGTATCCGAAGGTGTTTTTGGTGATGTCCCAGGCCTTGTCGAAATCGAAGCCATGGACATCGACCAGCAGGCGCATCATTTCCGTAACGGAAACGGCCGGATGTGTGTCGTTCAGCTGGATCGCGACCTTGTCGGCGAGATTGGTCAGATCGTCATATTGCTGTAGGTGACGGCGCAGGATGTCCTGCAGCGAGGCGGACGAGAAGAAGAATTCCTGGCGCAGGCGCAGCTCCTGGCCGGCGGGCGTCGCATCGGCGGGATAGAGAACGCGCGTCAGGCTTTCGGCCTTATTGCTTTCACGCAGCGCGCCGATGTGGTCGCCGGCGTTGAAGGCATCGAGCAGGATCGGGTCGATCGGCTGCGCCGACCAGAGGCGCAGCGTGTTGACGCGCTTGCCGCGCCAGCCGACGACGGGTGTATCGAATGCGGTGGCGATGACGCGCTCGGCCGGCTTCCAGACGTAACGCGGCTGATCGTCGTGGCTGCTGATGGTCTCGACGGCGCCGCCAAAACCGATTTCATAGGAGCTTTCCTGGCGTTCGAATTCCCACGGGTTGCCGTGCGCCAGCCAGGTTTCCGGCAATTCCACCTGCCAGCCATCGGCCATCTGCTGGCGGAAGAGGCCGTGGACGTAGCGAATGCCATAGCCATAGGCCGGCACGTCGACGGTTGCCATGGATTCCATGAAGCAGGCGGCAAGGCGGCCAAGACCGCCGTTGCCGAGCGCTGCATCGGGTTCGAGACCCGCGATGACACGAATATCGACGCCCAGCGAAGCGAGAGCGTTGGTGATCTCCTCCATCAAACCGAGATTGGAGATGGCGTCGCGCATCAGGCGGCCGATCAGGAATTCGAGCGATAGATAGTAGACGCGCTTGGCGTTCGTCTCGTAGGTCTTGCGGGTCGATTCGATCCATTTGTCGATGACGCGGTCGCGAATGACGAGGATCGTTGCCGTCAGCCAATCATGCGGCTTGGCGACCTTTGCGTCCTTGCCGATGCGGTATGTTAGGCGCTCGATGATTTCTTCGGCAAGGATTTCGGGGCGGGAACTGCGCGGGGCTGGAACGGGGAGATCGGCCTTCGTCAAGTTATTCATACTATCAACTCTCGCCATTTGTGATTTATATTCAGCGTGTTACGGCCAATTAAATCGATTTGCCTTTCCGTTTCACTATCAGTTTACGCACCGATGTAAAGCAGTTGCAACAAGCGAGTTGGGCGGATGCGAAAATTGCGGCGAAAGGTTTACGGTGAATGCGAAAGAACTTGATTCTGATGATATTTCGGGTTCTTATTCGCGCATCGATCAAAACAAAAGCCGCGCAATACTCGTATCGCGCGGCTTTTTCTTTGTAGTCTATCGGTGGTTGCTCCGTACGGATGCCGGGCGCGATCACTTGGTCAGGAGCGTCATTTGCTTCGATGTTTCCGTGGCGATTGTCGTGAACGCCTTAAAAAGATCCGCCGCGCTTTGGGGTGTGAAGTAGTCCGAGGCTGAAGTAGCGCAGTACTTCAGCAAGGCTTGGCCATTTTCCGGTGCCATGAAGGCGATCGTGTACACATGGATGCCATTGCTGCGTGCCTTGTCGCACTGTGCTTTGGTATCCGCGTCAGCATTTGACACGTTGTTTTCGCCGTCGGTCATGAAAACAATGTACATGGTCGGATTTTTGACGCCGCTCTTATTCTTGTGCTGAAGTTGCTCGTTCGTCAGCCCGGCTGTCGCAGACGGTTTCGTCAACGCGTCGACTGCCGCCGTAAAAGCAGGCGCCGAATTCGTGGAACCTTTTGACGTCAAGTTGTTGACATATGTTGTGATGCCGCTGGTACCCCAGGCCAAAGCTGTCGCCGTTTGGGCGACGTTGTTATAGGAAACTGCCCCGGTGCGAACATACATCATGTTCGGGTCGGCCTTGTTCAGTTGCGCGGAGAGATTGGACGTCGCGATTTTCAGCGACTCCATCTTCGAGTAATAGTTGGTCTGCGTTGTGCAATAGGTCCCCCAGCAGTTTTTTTTGGTCGGCTGCTCGGCATTAACCGTGTCCGTGGCCTCATCCATCGATCCAGAACGATCCAGAACGAAATACATCGACAGCGCATTCTTCTGGGTTTCGGAAGTCTTGCCGCTGATTGACGTGCTGGACGCAGAAATGTTCAGCGAACTCTGCCCTATCAAGCGGGTCATGCTGTTCACGGGCATAGAATAGGATGAATTTACGACGACCGTGTAGCCCGTGTTCCCGGAGGAATCGGTCGTTTTTGTTACCGTTGTGCCGGTGCCCGCTTTCAATGAATTCGTAGCATCCGTATCACCGGCGAGATAATTCGACATCTGGCCGAGGACGAAATTGTTGGCGAGATCCTTGGCGGTCGTCGTGGTTGCACTGCCGTCCGCAAGCGCGGTTGCCGCAGTGAGCGCGGCGGCATCCGTGGATTCCTGAAGCTGACTGTGTGTCAGCGACATGTTCGTGACATCGACCGCTACACCACTCGCCACGGCCAGCACGGGCACGGCAATCGCCGTCAGGATGCCAAAATTTCCGGCTCTATCGCGTATAAGTTGTTTCAATGCCCAAAGTATATCAGAGCCGGCAATCATCATGTCCGCCTATTGGAAAGAGTTAGCTTCTCAAGAACGGCGGGACTATCGAATACAAATATTAGTTGAAGGTTTAATCGGTCAGTTGATTTTTAACAAACCATGTAATCTGACGCGATTGGCTTCACCTTTTTACTACTTTAAGTATATTCTATTTTAGTGGAATTACATCTACCGCCTGAACGGCTTCCTGATTGCCGTAGCTCTTCAGTACGCCGATAACGGGCGCAACGTCCGAATAATCGCGGCCATAGGCAACGACGATATGATCTGTGCCTGCCGGGATATTGTTGGTCGGGTCGAGCTCGATCCAGCCCGCCGTCTCGCCGCACCAGATGCGCACCCAGGCGTGCATGGCGTCGGCGCCCTCCAGCCTTTCCTTGCCAGGCGGCGGAATGGTGCGCAGAAAGCCGCTGACATAGCCGGCGGGAATGCCGAGGCTGCGAAGCGCGATGATCATGACATGCGAGAAATCCTGGCAGACGCCGCGCTTAAGGCGGAAGGCTTCCCTCGGCGTGGTGTCCACTGTCGTCGCCTCGGTATCATAGACGAAGTCCTTGTGTACCTGCGCGCAGACCGCATGGGCGATCTGCAGGGTCGTAAGATTGGCTGCTTTCCATTGTCTGCTGTAATCCGCGATTTCCCTGGTGTCCGGCAGACGCGGGCTGCTGCCGAGAAAATGGTGGGGCGAAGACGGATCGATCGACCAGCAATCATTGATCTCCTCTGGCAGCTTGGCGAGCAGCGGCGAGAAGTCTGCCCCGACGGGCTGGCTCTCCACCTGAACGCGCGCCTGCATGCGGATATCGAGCCTTTCATGGGGCTCGCGCACGAGGATCGAAGTTGCAGGATGCTGGAAGAAATCCGTGAAGTGGGATTGCTCGTCCGGTCCCGGCGTTATCTTCACCGAGCCGGCTATCAGCCTCTGCCGGTTGGGCAGGGAGAGCGGCATGACGCGCAATATATGCCGCGCACCGCTTGCCGGCACGTCGTAGATGTAGCCCATGTGAAGCGAGAGATCGTAGAGCATTCACGTCATCCGAGGTAGGTGCGTGCCAGCAGGTCAGACAGCCGCTCCAGTTCGCGCGCCAGCTGCTGGTAGACTTCGCCCGTCATTGCTTCGGGCGTCATCACTGCCAACCCCGAATGCAGACGCATGGCTTCGCGGAAGAAGGGTGACATCTGGCCGTTGACGTAGGCATTCGGCAATTGTTCGACCTCGCGGTGGATCTCGTTCATCTGGAAAAGGATCGAGCGCGGATTAAGCGGATCGAGTGCGAGCAGATCCGTCACCGTCAGCCGAGCGGTATTGACGTTGTAGCGGCGGCGATGGGTCATGACGCTGTCGCCGATTTCAAGCAGCATGTCGAGCGCGCCATCGGGCGCATCGGGGCCGGACATATGGCCGAGCAGCCGGGTCATATGCAGGCCGCGCTCGATATAGCGGCCGAGCGACAGGAAGCGCCAGCCGGTGAAGCGGTACATGTTTTCATGCACGAGACCGGCGAAGCCCGCGAGCTTGCGCAGCAGGATCGTCATGGCATGGCTGGCATCGTCGCCAGGCTTTACCCCTTCCTTGAAGCGGCGTGCCGTCTTGGCGAGATCGTTCAGCGCAAGCCAGCCATCGGGAGAGAAGCGATCGCGGATGTTGCTGGCCGAATAGACGGCGCTATCGATGTTGCGCAGCAGGTTTTCCGGCACCGCTTGCTTGGTATCGATGTCGATGGCGGCAAGATAGGCGCTGACATCGGCAAGCAGTGGCTGGTTCGGATCGGCGGCTTCGGCAAAACGCCCGTGCCAAGCGCGCAGGATGCGCAGCGCACCTTCGGCGCGCTCGATATAGCGGCCGAGCCAGAAGAGATTGTCGGCCGCCCGGCTGGGCAGGCTGCCCGGCATGTTGCGGGTGAAAGTTTCTTCGGCCGGCAGAAGCGTGTGCGCCTCGACTGGCTTGTCGGAGACGATCCAGACATCGGCAGCCGAGCCGCCGGCCTGCATGGCAATCGCGGCGACATCGTCACCGCTGCCGATGCGGGCAAAGCCGCCGGGCATGATCTGCCAGCCGTTCTCGGTGCGGGCGGCGAAGACGCGCAAGCTCATCGGCCGCGGCGTGAGCTTGCCATTGACCCAGGCCGGAGTCGTCGAAAGTGTTACGACCTCCTGGCCCACCAGCTTGTTACCCTCGGTCGCCAGCCAGTCCGCGATCGAATCGCGGGCAGTGCTGCGCAGCGTCGAGCCCAGCACGGATTGGCCGTTATCATCGAAGAAGGGCATGCAGGAATAGGCCGGACCGATGACCATCTTTTCGATATTGGCGGCGACATGGTCTCGCTCGCTCTTCTGGCCGCACCACCAGGTCGCGATAGAGGGCAGCTTCAGTTCCTCGCCGCGCAGATGCCGACAGATGGTCGGCATGAAGGCGAGCAGCGCTCGGGTTTCGAGAATGCCGGAGCCGAGCGCATTGACGATGGTCACCGTCTGCGCTCGCAGGGCTTCGACGAGGCCGGGCGTGCCGATATGGGAGCGCTGGTTGAGCTCCAACGGATCGGCGTAGGAAGCATCGAGGCGACGCCATAGTACGCTGATCGGTCGCAAGCCTGCGACGGTGCGCACCATCAGCTGATCGTTGACGACGGTGATGTCCTCGCCTTCTAGCAGCATGAAGCCGAGGTAGCGGGCGATATAGGCGTGTTCGTAATAGGTTTCGTTGGCAGGCCCCGGCGTCAGCACGGCGACGCGGCCTTCGGCGCCGCGCTTGCCGCCGAGCAGGGCATCGCGGAACGCGCCGAAGAAGGAGGCGAGGCGATGGACCTTAGTTTCGGCGTAGATATCGGAGAAGGCGCGGGTTGTGGCGACGCGGGTTTCCAGCGCGAAGCCGGCGCCGGATGGCGCCTGCGCGCGGTCAGCCAGTACCCACCAATTGCCGTCAGGACCGCGGCCGACCTCGAAAGCCAGGAAATGCAGGTAATGGCCGCTTGCGGGCTTGACGCCGACAAGCGGGCGCAAGAACTCCGGATTGGCGGCAATCAAGGCCGGCGGCAGCAGCCCTTCGCTCACCAGTCGGCTGTCGCCATAGATATCGGCGATGACCGATTCCAACAGATCGGCGCGCTGCTGCAGGCCTTCGGAGAGAGCCTGCCATTCGCGTTCGTCGATGAGCACGGGGATATGGGAGATCGGCCAGTTGCGTTCGCTGATACCCGCTGTCCCATAAGCGCGATAGAAGACGCCTGCATCGCGCAAATAGCGGTCGGCGCGGGCGAAGCGCTCGGTCAATCCCTCTTCCGTCATACGCGTCAGCGCCGAGAGGAAGTTTTGCCAGACCGGGCGCACCGCGCCGGTATTGTCGACCATTTCGTCGGCGACGCCGGGCAGGGGACGATAGGCAAAGACCGGCGCCTTGGCAGTGCCGGTCTTTGCCTCGTCCCGTCGTTCCGTCGCCCGTTTTCTACCCATGCACAGTCTCGTTTCAAATTCCCGCGGGACGTCTGAGGTCGAGCGTCAGCGGGAATTCCACCGATGCAGTCTCCGGTCTTACGGCATAACCACCTGCTGTATGCCCCCAAGGCTCGAAACGCGCAAGACGTCGCGCTTCCGCCTCGTTGCCATTGACGGGGAAGGTGTCGTAGTTGCGGCCGCCCGGATGGGCAACATGATAGATACATCCGCCGATCGAGCGCTGTGACCAGGTATCGTAGATGTCGAAGGTCAGCGGCGTATCGATGGGGAGCACAGGATGCAGACCGGAGGCCGGATGCCATGCCTTGTAGCGCACGCCAGCGACCGAGACACCCGCCATTCCCGTCGGCGTCAGCGGTAGGGGACGGCTGTTGCAGGTCACCGTATAACGCGACGGATTGGAGGTTTCGAACTGCACCTGCAGGCGCTCGACCGACGAATCGACGTAGCGCACGGTGCCGCCGATCGCACCTTCTTCGCCCATGACATGCCATGGTTCCAGCGCCTGGCGCAGCTCCAGCTTGCAGCCCTCGTATTCGACCTCGCCACAGAAGGGGAAGCGGAATTCGAGCTGCGCCTGGAACCATTCCGGTCTGAGGTCGAAACCGTTTTCGCGAAGATCGCCGAGAACGTCGAGGAAATCCTGCCAGATATAATGTGGCAGCATGAAGCGATCATGCAGCGTCGTGCCCCAGCGCACGAATTTGCCATCAATCGGGTTGCGCCAAAAGCGGGCGATCAGTGCGCGCACCAGCAATTGCTGGGCAAGGCTCATGCGGGCATTCGGTGGCATTTCGAAACCGCGGAATTCGACGAGGCCGAGGCGTCCCGTCGGTCCATCCGGCGAAAACAGCTTGTCGATGCAGATTTCCGAGCGGTGCGTATTGCCGGTGACATCGGTTAGAAGATTGCGGAAGAGCCGGTCCACCAGCCAGGGGAGCGGCTGGATGCCGCGACCTGGCGCCGGCACCTGGGCCAGCGCGATTTCCAACTCGTAGAGGCTGTCGTGACGGGCTTCATCGATGCGCGGCGCCTGGCTTGTCGGCCCGACGAACAGGCCGGAAAAGAGGTAGGAGAGCGAGGGATGGCGCTGCCAGTGCAGCACCAGGCTCTTCAACAGGTCGGGACGACGAAGAAACGGGCTGTCGTTCGGATTGGCGCCGCCAACGACGACATGATTGCCGCCACCGGTGCCGGTATGACGCCCGTCGATCAGGAATTTGTCCGTGCCGAGGCGCGTCTGTCGCGCCTCTTCGTAAACCGCCGTCGTGATGTCGACGCAGTCCTGCCAGTTCGACGCGGGATGGATATTGACTTCGATCACGCCCGGGTCAGGCGCGACGCGAATGACGTTGATGCGTTCGTCCTGTGGCGGCGAATAGCCTTCGATGTGAATCGGCAGCGCAAGCTCAGCCGCCGCATTCTCGGCCGCTGCCAGCAGTTCGAGATAATGTTCGATCTTTTCGACCGGAGGCATGAAGACACACAGCCGACCGTCACGCGGTTCGACAGAGATCGCGGTGCGGACGGCGCCGCCGATTTCGCCGAGCGTCTGTTCGACCCGCGATTGCGAGCTTTCATCCACCTGGAACGAGGCTTCTGGCATGGTGCGGCCAGCTGGCACGATGACGTCAGGCAGAGGCATGCGCGGAATGGAGGGATCGGCCGTGTGGATATAGGGATATCGTGACGGCGGCACATAAGGCAGCGTGCCGAGCGGCAGGCGATAGCCGACCGGAGAATCGCCGGGCACAAGGAAAATCTTGCCGCGGCGTGTGCGCCATTTTTCGCTGACCCAGCGCGTGCCGCCGGCGCGCGCGTTCCATGCCTGTATGGGCAATATGTAGCCGGTTGGAGTCGTCAGACCACGCTCGAAAACACGAGCGATACGGCTGCGCTCCTCGGGATCCTTGAGCTTCGAATTGGAAGGATCAACGTTCTCCGGCAGGCTCCCTTCCTTGACGATCCATTCAGCCGGGTCTTCGTAAGCCGGTTGCACCATGTCAGGCTCGATCGCCAGTTCCTTGGCAATCGCATTCAGAAGCTTGCTGGCGCTCTCCGAGTCCGCACCGGTCTGTGCCGTTTCTTCGGCAATCAGAGCGGGGTTCTGCCAGATCGGCCGCCCGTCCTTGCGCCAGTAAAGCGAGAAGGTCCAGCGGGGCAGGCTTTCGCCGGGATACCATTTGCCCTGGCCGTAATGCAGGAAGCCGCCGGGCGCGAAGCGCTCGCGCAGGCGCCTGATCAACTGATCGGCAAGGTCGCGTTTGGTCGGGCCGACGGCGGCGGTGTTCCATTCCTCGGACTGGAAATCGTCGATCGACACGAAGGTCGGTTCGCCGCCCATGGTCAGGCGCACGTCGTCTTCCTTGAGGATCGCGTCAACCTTTTCGCCGAGTTCGTTCAAGGCATCCCAGCTTTCGTCGGAAAAGGGCTTGGTGATGCGCGGATGCTCGGCGACGCGGGCGACTTTCATGTCGAAATCGAATTCGGTATTGGCTTCGCCGAAATATCCGCCCGAGATCGGTGCGGCGTTGCGGTAATGCGGCGTGGCGGCGAGCGGGATATGGCTCTCGCCCGTCAGAAGGCCGGAGGTCGGATCGAGGCCGACCCAGCCGGCGCCGGGAAGATAGACTTCTGCCCAGGCATGCAGATCGGTGAAGTCGACTTCGGTGCCGGAGGGACCGTCGAGCGCCTTTAGGTCGGGTGTCAGCTGGATGAGGTAGCCGGAGACGAAGCGGGTGGCGAGGCCGAGATGGCGCAGCACCTGAACGAGCAGCCAGCTCGTGTCACGGCAGGAACCTTTCGCTTTTTCCAAAGTCTCCTCAGGCGCCTGGACGCCGGCTTCCATGCGGATGACATAGCCGATCTCCTGCTGCAGCCGTGCATTGAGGCCGACGATCATGTCGACGGTCTTTTGTTCCGAGCGGTCGAGCGTGGCGAGGAAGTCTTTCAGCCGGGGACCAGGCTCCTCCGGCTTCATATAGATCGACAAATCTTCTCGGATCGTCTCGGGATACTCGAAAGGCCATTTCGTCGCTTCCTCTTCGACGAAGAAGTCGAAGGGATTGTAGACCGTCATATCGGCGACGAGGTCGACCTCGATCTTCAGTTCGGTCACCGGATCGGGAAAGACGAAGCGGGCGAGATAGTTGCCGTAGGGGTCTTGCTGCAGGTTCACGAAATGGTTTGCCGGGGTGACCTTGAGCGCGTGGCTCAGCACGCGCGTCTTGGAATGCGAGGCGGGTTTCAGACGGATGATCTGGGGACCGAGGCGAACCGGATTGTCGTATTTATAATGGGTGAGATGATAGATGCTTGCCTTGATCGCCATATGTCTCTTTGCCTAGCCCACATCATTGTGCGGTGATTGCTGTTCCCATAGGCAGTGTGTGCAATGCAGCGAAAGAAAGCAAGGTGTCTCCAGGTACTTCGGAAAGTCCTGCTGTGGCACGCCAAACAAAAGCGGCGAGCTTTCGCCCGCCGCTTTGTAATCGATACCGTCGAAGATCTCAGCTTCTGCCGAACTCGTCGACGAGGCGGATGATGTCGTCTTCGCCGAGATAGGAGCCGGTTTGTACTTCGATGAGCTCCAGCAAGATCTTGCCTGGGTTGGCAAGGCGGTGCACTTCGCCGAGCGGGATATAGATCGATTCGTTTTCGCGCAGCATCTGTACGTTTTCGCCGACCGTTACTTCGGCCGTACCCTTGACGACGATCCAATGCTCGGAGCGGTGGTGATGCTTCTGTAGCGACAGCTTCTTGCCCGGCAGCACGAAGATGCGCTTCACTTGGAAGCGCTCGCCATTCAGCACCGAGGTATAGCCGCCCCAGGGACGGTAGGAGGTCGGATGCGTTTCGGTGAGCTTCGCCGTCTTCTTCTCGCTTGCGAGCAGCTTAACGAGCTTGCCGACGTCCTGGCTGTCCTTAAGATGGCCGACATAGACGGCGTCTTCGCTGGCGATGACGGCGACGTCCTCAAGGCCCTGCACGGCGACGTGCAGGCTGTGTGACATGACGAGCGAATTCTTCGTGTTGACCAGCGTCGTGGCACCCGTCGACACGTTGCCGCTTTCGTCACGGCTGCCGACTTTCCACACCGCATCCCAGCTGCCGAGATCGGACCAGGTGAAGGGCGAGGGAACGACTGCGGCATTGGCCGTCTTTTCCATCAGCGCGTAGTCGATGGAGATGTCCGGGCTTTTTGCGAAATTATCGGCGTCCAGGCGGGTGAAATCGAGGTCGCGCGTCGATTTGGAGACCGCCTTGCTGGCAGCCTTTTCTATATCAGGCGCAAATTCCTTCATTTCGGCGAGAAGCTGGGCGGCCGAGAACATGAACATGCCGGAGTTCCAGTAGAAGCTGCCGCTTGCCACCATCTCCTTTGCCTTTTCCAGGACGGGCTTCTCAACGAAACGCTTGACGGCATGGGCGCCGGTCGCGAGCGCCTTGCCGGTTTCGATATAGCCGTAGCCTGTGGCGGGTTCGGTCGGCTTGATGCCGAAAGTAACAAGCTTGCCCTGCAGCGCGGTATCGCGTGCCAGGCGTACGCAATCATAATAGGTCGCGTTGGCGTCGATCTCGTAATCGGAGCCGAGGACGTGCATGATGGCGTCCTTGCCGAAAAGCTCGGTGACGAGCGCCGCGGCGGCGGCAACGGCGGCAGCCGTGTTGCGGGCCACCGGCTCCAGCAGCACCGCTGCCAGTTTCAGGTCGAGTTCGCGGGCCTGTTCTGCGACGAGGAAGCGGAATTCCTCATTGGTGAGAACGATCGCAGCTTCATAGAGCTCGGGGTCGGCCACCCGCTCCAAAGTGTTCTGAAACAGCGTCCTGTCGCCGATGAACTGGATGAATTGTTTCGGGGCGGAAGCGCGCGATAGCGGCCACAGCCGTGTACCCTTGCCGCCTGCCATGATCACCGGGACGATTTTTGCCGCCATGCTCTGCCTCTCCTGGCCATCTCAATTGAAGCCGTCTGACGACGCACAACCATTGTGCGCCGACCATGCTCCTTCGACAATTTCCATCGCCATTGCGATGTTTTTTCTTAAAGCGCTAGTTCTAATACGTCGAGATCCTAAACATTCGACAACTTTAGTCCACAAGATCCACTGAAAGTGTGTCGCATGCGCGATTCTGTTTAAAAAAAGCAGAAGCCGTAGAAAGACTGCCTTAGCTACAGATTAAAATAGCATTGCCTCTAAGTAATAGTTTCAATGCTACAGAGATCAAGCTTCCGCTCTGTCTTGCCGTTCATCCTGCGACGGCACGTGATCGGGGCCGTTGCGTCTGTTGTACCGGATCGATGACCAAAGCGAGATGCCGATCAGGGCCGCGCCGCCAAGGCCGGTGATGACTTCGGGGATATGCATCAGCGTCTGCACGTACATGATCACCGAGAGGATCAATATGGCGTAGAAAGCACCGTGTTCGAGGTAGCGGTAGTGGGCGAGCGTGCCCTTTTCCACCAGCATGATCGTCATGGAGCGGACATACATGGCGCCGATGCCCAGGCCGATGGCGATGATGAATAGGTTTTGGGTGAGGGCGAAGGCGCCGATGACGCCGTCAAAGGAGAAGCTGGCATCGAGGATTTCCAGATAGAGGAAAGCGCCGAAGCCGCCCTTCGCCGCAGCGCTCATCGTTCGCTGCGAGGCGTCCAGAAAGCCGGCCAGAACCTCGACGAGCAGAAAGGTCAGGAGGCCATAGATCGCGGCATGCAGGAAGGTCGTCGCGTCATCACCGTCGAGCACCGAGGTGAAGATGAGGACCAGGACCAGCACAAAGGCGATTTCGACGCCCTTGACGGTCGCAAAATGCGCCATCCGCTTCTCGATGAAGCCTATCCAGTGCACGTCCTTTTCATGGTTGAAGAAGTAGGTGAGGCCTACCATCATCAGAAAGGTGCCGCCGAAGGCGGCGATCGGCAGATGCGCTGCCTGCATGATCTCGGCATATTGCTCGGGCTTCGCGGCGGCGAGTTTCAGCGCTTCCCATGGGTTGATCCAGGCGGCGATGGCGACGATCACCAGCGGAAAGACGATCCGCATGCCGAAGACGGCGATGATGATGCCCCAGGTCAGAAAGCGATGCTGCCAGAGCGGCGTCATCTCCTTCAGCTTGTTGGCATTGACGATGGCATTGTCGAAGGAAAGCGAAATTTCCAGCACAGCCAGGACGGCACAGATAAAGAAGGCTGTGGCAAGGCCGCTGAAGGTGCCGGTGGTGTTCCAACCCAACAGCGCACCGAGCGTAAGGCCGCCGACGGTTACGGCAAAGGCCCAGCCGAAATAACTGAGCACGGATTTTGAGGCGGCGGGCGATTTCATGGATGCGCCTCGCTGGAAATGGAGTGGATATACCCGGATTGCGCGCACAGCCGCATACCGAAGACGGCATGCGGGTCAGGCATGGTCAAGCTCATCATGGAAAGAAATCCGCCGGCTCATCTGCAGGCGGTACCGACATCGCGAGAGCGCCGTGAAAACTCTCGCCAGAGGGGCCCGGCACCAAAGTTCAATCCGCTGCCGATGTCAGGAAGGTGCGGAGATGCTCCATAGTTAGTGAAGTTAGGATGCAGGTCAAGAGTTGAAATGATGATGGCTGTCCTTGCCCTCGATAATTGAGAAATTCGGGGAACCAAACGGAAAAGGCTGCGTTTGGCTTTCGGGTGTCTTTGACCATCCGCCGCTGTGGCGGGGTCCTTACCCTTAACAACAGCGTTCAACAGGAGGAACTCCGATGAGTCCAGCACCCATTCACGGCACGCCGCAGGCGTCAAAACCGGAGCTGACGGAACGGCAGAAAAAGGCAAGGCCCAATACGCTTCGCCAAGCCCAGGTTCTGCCGCCGCATCAGGTGGATCTGACACTGCATCCTGTAACCCATGAGGACGTGCACGTTCCCGCCCACGTCAACGGTTCGGACCTATCCCGGGAAGCGCCGGCCGATGCAAATCATGGCAGAAAACGGAAAAATGCGCTGCCGCACTAACACAAGATGATGGCGGCGCGATGATGATGGCTACTTGTGGCGAGGCGCCTTGCCGTCGGATGTAAAGCTGCCGTTGAAGCTCATTTCCGGCGATTTGGCCGTACATTCGATGGCGACCGGCTTGCCAGCGTAAGGATTTGCGAAGGTGCAGGCGCCCTTTGCTGGGACTTGATTTGACATATCGTTGCCGGCACCCGTCGCGATAACGTCGATCGGCAATTGTGCGGTGCCTTTCTGGTTGCCGGGCTTGATGCCTTTTCCATTGCCACGGAAGCCGAGCATTTTGCCGCCGGATGTGAAAATGAAAGTCACGGAGCCGTCAGGTGCGGTGACGCTGGCGAGTTCCGCCTTGCATCCCTTGGAGGCATCGAGTTTGCCGACCACGAGCTTGGAACATTTTCCGCTAACCACGGTGGCGCCCTGTGCCGGAAAATTCTCGACGGTAGCAGCTGCGGTCTGTGTGGCGACCAGCGCTGTCAATCCAAAAGCAATGCCTGCGAATCGCATAAGAGAGGCTCCTTTCAAGCCCGTGCAGATTCGCCGATCAAAATGTGGCAGTCAACCCGAAGCGGTGCACAAGTCCAAAGCCAACAGACGACGCCCGGATTCAAGCCGGGTACGTCGAGGTCCGATGGCAGGAATGCCACTGTCGTAAAGTCACTGCGGCCGTTAGGCGACGCGTTTCAGTGTTGTTGTGCGGATTCCGGAACAAGCTCGCCGATCAACTGCAGCAGGGCATTCTGCCGATTGCCACCCCCGGCCAGGAATTCATAGAGGGTCATGGTTTTCTCGCTGCCGCCATCGACGACATAATCCGCCTGGCGGATGACGTAGACCTCACCGCTCTCGGTGTCGCGGGCGAGATGGAACATGTACTCATCGCCATTGGGCTTGTGATTCTTGTAGAACTGCCGCTTCATCACCGTCATCTCATCCTCCCGTATGATCGATGCGCTGATATGACAGTAGGATGACGGCGCGGCCGGAAGTCAAGCGGCTTGTAGCGGGAACTTGTGTCGCAGGCTCCATTCCCCCCGCAATCGCCGCGAACATCAGCATGTGATTGGCTATCTCCCAAAAGACTACTATTCTCGACCTGCGCTCGAATTTTTCGGGACGCGGCTAGTTGGAGATCGAAGCACATGAGAATGATGTTAGCGTTGGGAGCGATTTTGAGCCTGGCATGCGTCTCTGCCGGCGAGGCGCCTTCGAATTACCAGACCTACCATGGCGGCATTCGCGCCGACAGCGATCCGGTGGTGCTGGCGACATATGAGAGGGTTCTCGATCGCTGCGAGCCTGAGGCTTATTCCTGGCGCCGTGGCTCTCCGAACCCCAACAGTACCCCTTACTGGCTGGCTCTGCGAAATTGCCTCTATCGTCACGGCTTTGTCGATCGCGGCGTCTATGCCTATCCGACGACGGCGGTTTTGCGGCATTTCCTGGATCGCTGACCGGGCTGCAATTCGCTTCAGGTCAAGGGGTATTTTTCGGTTTGATCCGCTTTGGGGATAACCGGACTCTGTCAACCGATAAGAAATTAAAAAGGCCTTTCGATTTCTCGAAAGGCCTTGCTTTTCAGCGAATTAGGATGGTGGGCGTGACAGGGATTGAACCTGTGACCCCTACGATGTCAACGTAGTGCTCTCCCGCTGAGCTACACGCCCATCCGATGGCGGCGCATAGATCACAAAACCTTGGTGGCCGTCAATAGGCTTTTTTCGGTTTTGTGACGTTGCCGCCGAAAGCCCTACGCGGCAAGGAGTTTGTTGACTTCATCGACGAGTTCGCGGAGGTGGAAAGGCTTGGAAAGGACCTTGGCATCCTTCGGCGCCTTCGAATCGGGGTTCAGCGCGACGGCGGCAAAGCCGGTGATGAACATCACCTTCAGGTCCGGATCGAGTTCGGTGGCGCGCCGCGCTAGCTCGATACCGTCCATCTCAGGCATGACGATGTCAGTCAAAAGCAGCGAGAACGGCTCTTCGCGCAGCCGGTCGTAAGCGCTGGCTCCATTGTCAAAGGACAAGACCTTGTAGCCGGCTTTTTCGAGTGCCTTCACGAGAAAGCGACGCATGTCGTTGTCGTCTTCGGCAAGAAGTATCTTCTGGGTCATCATCTCTATCGCTAATCAACTTTGTCTTGTTGGACTCGTCCAGCGTTTAGGGTACCGCGGCGCCGTAAACAAGCCGTGAATGGTCAGCCAAAACGCGCCGTTCCAGCATTTGTTCGAAGCATAAGTGCATTCCACGAAAACGTCCTGCGTTTTCGCTGACCGGGCATCCGAGAATCCGAATACGGTGTTTTGGATTAAGGCCATTTCGCTCAAGTTACTATGGACTTGCGGTCATGCAACTGGCAACATGATTACTGCGACAAGTTGTTGACATGGTAAAGACGTTGATGTCCGCGGAAATGCGTAGTTTCGAGATTTTCGAGGTATTGGAACCCGCTTCCCAGACGATACCGTTTGTCTACAGTTCACCTCACAGCGGTCGCATCTACCCTCCCGATTTCATCGCCCAGTCCCGCCTGCAGGGTATCGCTATCCGCCGCTCGGAAGATCACTATGTTGACGAGCTCTTCTGTGCGGCGAGCGCGCTTGGGGCGCCGTTGCTGCTCGCCAATTTCCCGCGCGCCTATATCGACGTGAATCGCGAGCCCTATGAGCTCGATCCGCGCATGTTCGATGGCGCGTTACCCTCCTATGCCAACATCAATTCGCTGCGGGTCGCCGGCGGCCTTGGCACGATTCCGCGAATCGTCGCCGAAAACATGGAGATCTATGCGCGCCGCGTGCCGGTCGAGGACGCGCTGAAGCGAATCGACACGATCTATAAGCCTTACCACGCCACGTTGCGGCGGCTGATCGCACGCACCCATGTCAAATTCGGCTTCGGCGTACTGGTCGATTGTCATTCGATGCCGGGCAATATCCGTATTGCTGGCAGTAACATGCGGCCGGATTTCATCCTCGGCGATCGCTACGGCACCAGCGCCTCGGCGGAGCTTTCGCGCGCCGCCATGCAGATCCTCGAGGAGATGGGCTTCAACGCCGTGCGCAACAAGCCCTATGCCGGCGGTTTCATCACCGAGCATTATGGCCGCCCGTCGCGCGGGCTGCATGCCCTGCAGATCGAGGTCAATCGCTCTCTCTATGTCGATGAGATGACGCTCGAGAAGCGCCCGGATTTCGACAAGGTCGCCGCCGCCATCACGCTCTTCATGAAGCGCATGGCCGAACATGTGGAATCCTACACGGGCGATCCGGCGCTGGCTGCCGAATAGCGATCACCATTCTCTCTAGCAAGCGTGGAAGGCCGTGGTTCTGCGCTGGCTGTTTCGCCGCGCCTTAACTCCAGACCCAGCAAAAAAGAACCGCGCTCGTGGCGCGGCTAAGTCTAGGGAGGAAACACCCAAGGAGGGTATTTACAGTCAGAAGACTGTAGCTGGATATTGATCTCGCACTGCACAAATGTCAAGCATTTTATTGCGGTGCAAAATATTTAGGCAAGTTTGAAAACTCTGCTTGATCGGCAGGCATTGCGCCCATTGCGTCATCATCCGGTTTGCTTCATCGGCTATATGCGCTATGGATCGCTCATCCCATCACCTAATCGGATTGACCATGCTCCCCGATCGCTCGTTCTTCTATCGCCTGGCTGAAGCGGCCAAGGCCGAAACCCTGCCGCGTTTTCGTGCCGGCATCGACGTGGTCAACAAGGAAGCCACGGGCTTTGATCCCGTGACGGAAGGCGATCGTGCCGCTGAAGAGGCGATTCGCGCGCTGATCGAGGCCGAATTCCCCGAACATGGCATTCTAGGCGAGGAGCATGGCAATGTCGGGCTCGATCGCGAGCATGTCTGGGTCATCGATCCGATCGACGGCACGCGCGCCTTCATCTCGGGTGTCCCGGTCTGGGGAACGCTGATCGGCCTGCAGAAGAACGGCCGCGCCGTCATGGGGATGATCGATCAGCCCTTTACGGGCGAGCGCTATTTTGCCGATGGCAATGGCGCTACCTATTCCGGTCCGGACGGCGAGAGGCGGTTGCGGGTCCGCGATTGCGGCAGCCTCTCCAATGCGATCCTTTTTACCACCTCGCCGCATCTCTTCGCCGGCGACGAGCTTGCCAAATATCGCGAGATTGAAAGTCAGGTGCGCCTCTTCCGCTACGGGTGCGATTGCTATGCCTATGCGCTGCTGGCGGCAGGTCATATCGATCTCGTCATCGAGAATTCGCTGAAACCCTATGATGTCGGCGGCATCATTCCGGTCATCGAGCAGGCTGGCGGCATCATGACCACCTGGGATGGCGGCCGTCCGGAAATGGGCGGAACGATTATCGCAGCCGGCAGCCGCGCCGTTTACGACCAGGCCCTGGCAGTTCTATCCCGCTAAGTCCTTCAGGCTTCTGCCTCAATCTCATAGGCATTGCTCTCGGCATCGCTGCCGGGGATGAAGGCGTGGATCGCGGCAAGTGCCTGGTTGCGATAGACATCCCGTTCCTGCAGGATTTCATGCTTGGCGCCGTGAATCGGCACCAGCTGCGCGGCGCGGAAATAGCGCGACAGCCGCTCCTGATCGGCATAAGGCACGACGCCATCGCGCGTCGGCGCAATCAAGACGGTAGGGACCTGAATTGAAAACAGGTGTTCGGGCCTGTTGACCCGTTCGATCGCCCGCAAGGCCTGTGACAGCCAGCGTGCCGTCGGCGGTCCCAGGGAAAGTTGCGGATAGGCGGTGCCGATGCCGATGTTGCGCCGGTAGCGCTGCTCGTCCGTGGTCAACGGGTTTTCGGCAAACGGTCTTTCCTTGAACTTCTTGCTGAACTGCATGCGGCCCAGGCCAACGCCGCTGACCGCCCCGGAGAGGAAGCGGATAAAACCGGGGGAGGCGCCGTGGCCGGTCAGGCCGATGAAGGGGGCGGACAGCACCATGCGCTCAATTCGGTTTGTAAGCCTTGGCGCGGCAGACAGGGCAATCAGTCCGCCCGTCGAATGGGCAAGCAGAAAGAAGGGCAGGCGTGTATCCGGCAGGACAATCTTGTCGAGGAAGGCGGTCAGATCCCGCTCATAATCGGAAAAATGGCGGATATGGCCGCGCAGTGGGTCTTTCAGTAGCCGCTCGGATCCGCCCTGGCCGCGCAGATCGAAGGTCGCGACCCACAGGCCCTTAGCTGTGAGGTCGCGGATCGTCTCGAAATATTTCTCGATGAATTCGTTACGGCCCTGCAGCAGCACAACGGTTCCCTTGGCAACCGGCTGCTCGCAACGGAAGACGGCATAGCGCAGCTTGCGGCCGTCGAAACTTTCGAAGAAACCTTCGGTGCGGTTTTCCGGCACCGGATTGTCTGCCGTGGAATAGAGGATCGAATCCATGACGGTGTCGCGCCTCGCTGACCAATGTCTCACCTCAAGGGGATAGCGCAGCCTCATGGAATTGCAACAGGTTTGTTGGCGGTTTCGCCAATCGAATCCGGTGTGCCTAAAGACGATAATCCTGCATCGGAGATTCCGATGGTGCCATCGTTTTTCTCCGTTTCATCTTCTTGAGCAGTTTTGCGAATGTTCGGGCGTGGTCATCACCTGCTGGAATGAAAAGACATGCCAATCACTGAAATTGCGAATTCGA
Organism: Rhizobium sp. BK491; assembly: GCF_014194925.1. Classification (NCBI taxonomy): domain Bacteria; kingdom Pseudomonadati; phylum Pseudomonadota; class Alphaproteobacteria; order Hyphomicrobiales; family Rhizobiaceae; genus Rhizobium; species Rhizobium sp. BK491. The sequence continues at coordinate 1,456,474 of NZ_JACIAR010000001.1, read as the reverse complement.
GAATTCTTATTGTCGGCGGCAGCTCCGGAATGGGACTGGCGCTGGCGCAACGCGCACTTGCCGCCGGAGCCGAGGTCATCATTGCTGGGCGCGATCCGGATAGGCTGAAGCGCGCTTGCGCAGAACTCCAAAGCCCATCGGTTTCAGTTGAAACAGTCGATATCACGCAAGAATGCCAAGTCGCCGGTCTGTTTGAGCGCATCGGCCGTCTCGACCATATCGTAAGCACCGCTGCCGATATTGAAGGCGCTTACGAGCTGCTGCCTTCGCTGGACCTCAGGGCTGCGCAGAGGGTCGTGGAAAGTAAATTCTACGGTCCGTTATTGCTTGCAAAATATGGGTCGCCCTTACTCTCCGCCACGGGCTCCATTACGTTCACGTCAGGCATTGCCGCTTATCGTCCGGCCGCACGGGGGTCGGTGGTCGCCGCAGTCAATGCGGGGCTGGAAGGATTGGTTCGCGCACTCGCCGTCGAGTTGGCGCCCATTCGTGTAAACGCCGTTTCACCTGGCTGGGTCGATACGCCCATCTGGACGTTCGTTGCCGGTGATCGGAAAGAAGAAACATTGGGCGCGATGGCAAAACGGCTGTTGGTCGGACGAGTGGGACAACCGGAGGACATCGCCGATGCTATCAGCTTCCTGATGTGTAACGCCTTCACAACAGGAACGATACTGCATGTCGAGGGCGGACAGCGGCTGATTTAGCGGATGCAAAGCCGGTGCTTGCGAACGCCAGTACAAGCTTCAAAGCTGGTGGTTGAACACGCCTGCGCCGCCAGATCACCACAAGCGAGGCTGTCCGCATCGGCCCCGGCCAGGGCATTTCACCGATTTCGCCACGATGGAGTGCGTCCGCAACGGCAAACCGCGGAACCAAGCTCGAGCCCGTACCGGCTGCCACGAGCCGCGCAATGGTGCCGATGCTGCCGACTTCGGCGGCGAGCTTCGGTGCCGCCGTTCCTGCCGCTTGGAATGCCTTGTCGAAGAGGTGCCGATAGACGCAGCCGACCTCGGTTGCCACGAAGTTCATCGAAGCAAGTGCTGCTAGATCGCTTGTCTTCGATGATGGCTTCTGTGCAGGAGGGGTAATGAGGATCAGGGGCTCCGTCGATATCGCTCGCTTTGCGAGGCGTTCATCGACCTCGCCCCTGTCAAAGCAGAAGGCGACATCGATCTCACCGGTTTCGAGCTTGCGCAATAGATCGCCACTGCCGGCAATCTTCACCCGCAGATCGATATCGGGATGATCACGTTGAAAGGCCGGCAACCATTGCGGAAGCTTGATGGAAGCAATGGTCTCGAGCGCGCCGATCGTCACAGTGCCCGCCGCAGCCGCCGAAACTGCTTCAACGGCAGCGCGCGCCTCGTTGGCGATTGCCAGTAATTCCTCGGCATAGGGTCTCAATGCCTCGCCAGCTGCCGTCAGCTCCAGGCCCGATCGCGACCGGATAAAAAGCGCCGTGCCCAATTCGGCTTCGAGCGACTGGATCTGATCACTCACGCTCGATTGCGCGAGATGGACCTCTTCGGCTGCGCGGGTGAAGTTCCGGTTCCGCGCGACCGCCAGGAATGTCTTGAGTAATCGGGGGTGCATCGAGCCGTGCCGTGCCAAACGAGTGTGACAAGCGTCATCTAATGCGAGACGACGCCAATACGAGTCAGGCTGCCACATCCCTTGTATCGACGTCAATTCGCTACGGGATGGCCAGCGGTATGCGCAATTTTATTGTGCCCTCGAAGGCGCCTGCTGCGTGATGTCGATCGCGTCAAGCCTTCGGCGCCGCGCCCCGTCGCTCCAGCGCGGTCTGGCGGATGATCTCGGCGATCTCGGGGCTGCTGCTCGAGAGCATCTGGAAATCCGATGAATAGAGCGATAGCAGCGAGACCTCGGTCGCAGCGCTGACGGTTGCCGAGCGGGGCTCGCCGGTGATCAGCGCCATCTCGCCGAAGAAGCTGCCGGAGCCAAGTTCCACCGGGTTCGGTGTGGCGACGCTGACGCGGCCCTCGACGATGAAATACATCTGGTCGCCGGCCTCGCCCTTGCGGCAGATGATGCCGCCGGCCGGCACGACGCGAGGTCTCAGCGCCCGTACGATCTCGATGAGGGCGCCTGAACCGAGCTTCTGGAACAACGGCACTCCCGCCACCAGCTGCCAGTTGCGCACGAAGTCCTGGCGGCGAACCTCTTCGTAGAAGCCGGTGGCGAGAATGCCGGCCCATAAGGCAAAGATGCCGATACCGCACATCATGACCAGCCCGGCAAGGGTGCGGCCGGCGAGACTTTGCGGGATCTCGTCGCCATAGCCCGTGGTCGACAGCGTCGTCACGGCCCACCACATTGCGAGGGGAATGCTGCCGAACTTGTCAGGCTGGACGTCGCGTTCGATGATGTAAGCGGCAAGCGCTGCGGCGAACAGAACGATGCCGAAAATCGAGGTGACGCCGATCAGGTTGCGTGCCTCCTTGGTCAGGACCCTGCCCAGCAGCCGGAAGAAGGTCGAACCGCGCAGCGGCTTCAAAAGCCAGATGGTGCAATAGAGGCTTTGATCGCGCCCGCGAATGAGAAGGAAAGCGGCCAAAGGGACCAGAACGGCAAGCATATCGACGGCGATTTCCGGTATCCTGCCGCGAACGTCCCTTGCGCGGTGCATGACCAGCGTCTCGATCAATTGCAGGACATAGACGGCCCAGATGCCGGCAAGCACGAGTTCCAGAATGAGCCTCGTTTGTCCGACGATATCAGGCGTCGTAAGCACCGCCACCGTCAACAGACCGATTGCAGCCAGAAGCGTATTCAGCGATGAGGAAATCTTCGAGAAAGAGAGCGCCGACATTTTATACCCCGGGCAATACCCTAGGGTGGGCAGCCACTTGCCCGAGAATAGGATGGCTTCGATCCAAACGTAAAGAGGCACATGGGCGCGCTATTTCCTCCATAGCGCACCTGGCATCCGTGCCTTGCGCTGCTATCGCTGGCCGACCCCAAGCGGAAAGCCCTTGAAAGGCTTGATTTCCTTCAGCACGAAGGTGGTCTCCATCTCCTTGATGCGTGGCAGGCGACGCACCACAGACATGGCGAAATCGGCATAGCTGTCGAGATCCGCGGCCACCACCTGCAGCAGGAAATCCGCGTCGCCGGCGATGCTGTAGCAGGCCACGACCTCGTTGAGTTTCAGCACGTCATGGGAGAACTCCTCGGCTTCCGCCTCACTGTGGCTGTCGATCTTGACCCTGATGAAGGCAAGGACGCCGAGGCCGATCTGGCGCCTGTCGAGCGCGGCCGTATAACCCTGGATCACGCCAGTTTCTTCCAGCTGGCGCACGCGTCGCCAGCACGGAGATGTCGAGAGCCCGACTTCGGATGAAAGCGCTTGGTTCGTCAGGCGCCCATCCTTCTGAAGGGCGCCGAGAATCTTCAAATCGATGGGCTCAAGAGCGTCGGGCATATCTAACCTTTTATCTGCATATATTAGGTAGATCCTACCATATTATTCAAATGCGCGGCAATGAAAGGCAAGATTATCCCCGGTGCGCGAGATATCCTGCGATCCCATTTGTCAACAGCAGCAGGTCTCCATGCTTCCCGATATCCGTATTGCCATCGTCATCAATCCGGCACTGCCGCTTGGGCTGATCGCCAACACCGTCGGCGCTATCTCTATCGGGTTGGGCGCAAAGTTTCCCTCGCTCGCGGCAAGGCAATTGACCGACAGGGAGGCTCGCACCATCGACATCAGTTCGAACATGCCCCTCCCGATACTGCAGGCGGATGCGGAAACCATACGATCTCTGTTGCTGAAGACCTTGCCGGTGGAAAACGACCGCGCGATCGTTCCCTTTCCTGCCTTTGCCCGCTCGCTGCACGATTACAGGGAGTATGAGGTGACGTTTCCAAATCGCGATCTTGCTGATGAGGCGATCGACGGCCTCGGGCTGGCGGGGCCTTCGAAATGGGTGAAGTCGCTGACCGGCTCGCTGAAGTTGCTGCGGTAGTGTCCGCAAAGAAAAAAGGCCGGCTTGCGGAGATAGAGAGATCCGCTTCGCCGGCCGAGCAAGGACTGAAGAAGAAGGGACGATACACTTCAGTCATCGGACGATGGTCTTCCGATGGTTTGGAGATTAGGCCAGCCAGCCTGAACGGGTTCCGAACTATCCGTTCATCTGCGGTTCACGCGGTGATTTTCTGCAAAATGAGGGTTGCGGCACTGGGGGCTTGAACTCCGGAAAAGTGATCCCCATCTCTTTTTTGCGGGTGCCAAACGGGCTCGCAGAACCGTCCCGAGGCCGCCCCGAGTGGGGTCATGGGACAAGAACTAAAATCGCAATTGTCGCTCACAGGAGGACTTCCATGCGTCACGTAGACTTCTCTCCCCTTTACCGTTCCACCGTCGGTTTCGACCGTCTGTTCACCATGCTCGACAGCCTTGGCCAGCCGGATCAGGCCCAGACCTATCCGCCCTATAATATCGAGCGCACGGGTGAAAACACCTATCGCATCACCATGGCCGTTGCCGGTTTCGATGAAAAGGAACTGAGCATCGAGGCCCACGCCCATGTCCTTCAGGTCAAGGGCGAAAAGAGCGAAGAGCCGGCTGAAACCAGCGAATATCTCTATCGCGGTATCGCCAAGCGTGCCTTCGAGCGTCGTTTCCAGCTCGCCGACCATGTCGAGGTTCAGGCCGCTTCACTGAAGAACGGTCTGTTGCACATCGATCTGCTGCGCAACATTCCTGAAGCCATGAAGCCCCGCCGTATCTCCATCGCGGCCGAGCCCGTTGAAACCCCGAAGGCCATCGAGGCTCACATCAACTAAGTGCGGCTGACGGTCTTGGACCGTCATGCTGGGCTGGCGGTCTCTGGCCGCCCAGCTCCTGATCCTCCCAAGATCAAAGAAGCGGCGCTCCATCTCGGGGCGCCGCTTTCGTTTGCGTGGTGTCAGAGGGCTCAGGCCGCGTTGGTGGCTTCGCCGGACTTTGCGCCAGCCTTTGCAGCCTCGCGCCGCTTGGCGGCGTCGGCATATTTCTGGGCGAGCACCGCGCACGTCATCAGCTGGATCTGATGGAACAGCATGAGTGGCAGCACGATGGCGCCGATACTTTGGCCGGCGAAGATAACGTTGGCCATAGGCACGCCGCTTGCCAGCGACTTCTTCGAGCCGCAGAAGGTGATGGTGATCTCATCGGATTTTTCAAAACCCAGGGCACGGCTGCCGAACATGGTGATACAAATCACCGTCGCCAGGAGCACCGTGTTTGCGATGATGACTGTGACGATATCGAGGACGGAGAAGGTATGCCACAGTCCTTCCACCACGGCCTCGCTGAAGGCTGAATAGACGACCATGAGGATCGAGCCGCGATCGACCGGCATCAGGATTTTCTTCTTCGAGCGGATCCAGTCGCCGATCCATGGCTGCAGCAGCTGGCCGGCGATGAAAGGAGCGAGCAGCTGCAGCATGATCTGCCACAGAACATCCCAGGAGAAGCCACCGCCCTGGCCGCCGACCGAAAACAGGATGCCGACGAGCAGCGGCGTCAGGAACATGCCGAAGATGTTGGAGGCCGACGCCGAGCAGATGGCTGCCGGCACATTGCCGCCGGCGATGGACGTGAAGGCGATCGAGGACTGCACGGTAGACGGTAGCACGCTCAAAAACAGCATGCCGGTATAGAGCGATACGGGCAGGATGCTGTTCGGAACGATTTGACCCATGGCCAGCACCAGCAGCGGAAAGATGCCGAAGGTCGTCAAAAGGATGACGAGATGCAGCCGCCAGTGCAGCATGCCGGCGATGACGACATCGCGCGACAGGCGCGCGCCATGCAGGAAGAACAAAAGGCCAATGGCGACGTTGGTGGCAATGCCGAAATAATGAGCGCTGGTCCCCTGCACCGGAAAGAAGGATGCCGTCAGGACGGTGAGCACCAGCAGCATGGTGAAGGTGTCTGGAAGAAAGCGGCGCATCGTGCCTACCCCGATCGCATTGCAGTTTTTAGGATTACTCCTTGCAGATAGACCTATTGCGATACACGATGCAAGGAATAACAGTTATCGTAATACAGGATAAGCCATGCTTGATCTCACACAGCTACGCAGCTTCGTCGCCGTCGAGCAGATGGGCAGCTTCACGCTTGCCGCGGAGCGGTTGGGGCTCGGGCAATCGACCGTCAGCCAGCATATACAGCGGCTGGAAGCAGAGCTCGGGCGAAAGCTTTTGGCGCGCGATACGCATCGTGTCGTCCTGACTGGTGATGGCGAGGCGCTACTCGGCCATGCGCGCCAGATGCTGTCGATCGAAGCGGAGGTGCAGCAGCTTTTTGCCGGCAACAGCCTGCGCGGCAGTCTCCGGTTCGGGGTTTCCGAGGATTTCGTCACCAGCCAGCTCCCGGACGTATTGGAGGAGTTCGTGCGTTCGCATCCCTCCGTCGATCTCGAGCTGACGGTCGCGCTCAGTGGCGTGCTCTATGAAATGCAGGATAATGGCGATCTCGATCTGGTGCTCGCCAAGCGCCGGCTCGGTGATGCGAGGGGCAAGCTCGTCTACCGCGAGCCGCTGGTCTGGCTGGCGCGCGACCCGGATCGCATCCGCAAGCTTGCGGGACCGTTGCCGCTGATCGCCTTTCCCACACCGAGCGTTACGCGCGCGGTCGCGCTGGAGGCACTACGCCGGCAGCAGATGCCCTGGCGCATTGTCTGCACCTGCGGCAGCCTGAGCGGCCTGACAGCGGCGGCGCGCGCGGGCATGGGTGTTCTCGTGCAGCCGAAAAGCATGGCGCCGGCGGGATTGATGGAGATCGCGCCGGGCTGGCTGCCCGTCCTCGAAGATGTCGAATTCGTCCTCGTGCCGCGCAAGGGTGCGGACCAACTTCTGGTTAACGCGCTCTCTGACGACATCCTCTCCAAGGTCCGGGGTCCCCGATCAAACTAACGACGAAGTCGCCTATCAGCGATCATAGAAAGTCGTTTCCCATCATGCAGAAGGGATCCGGATTTATTTTGCCGGCTGATTTATTCTGTGCCCGTTTTCAGGCGGAAGTCAGCTTCCTCTGCTATCTCAGGTGGTGATGGGGGAGTTGCGGAGGAATAGCCGTCCGATGATATACGGTGCCATCTTCATTTCCGGGCTTGTCGCCTGCGTTGTGGCAATGACGATGACTATACACAACGCACCGGCATCCGATCGCGACGATCTATCGAACTTCGCAATGATCGCCCATCGGAATCAAAACTGACCCTTTCTGGCATTGTGAGCGCCGTCCGGCCGTGAAGTCGGCTCCGGCGCTCTTTTCATGCGGTCAACCCAGGCAAGCAAGGAAATTTCCCACATCGGCCTCGGTGGTGGCAAAGCTGGTCACGAGGCGGATCAGCGTTTCATCGCCGCCGACGAGATCCGGCTGCGATTCCGGGATCGGCCATTCGTAGAACTTCGCTCCCTTGTCTTCGGCCGCCTTGGCTGCGGATTTTGGGATGATCGCAAAAACCTCGTTCGAGGCAGTCGGCCACGCGAGACGGGCGCCGTGAACCTTTTCGAGGCCAGCGCGCAGCCGATCGGCCATCTCATTGGAGTGGCGGGCGAGATCGAGCCAGAGGTCGTCCTGGAAATAGCCGTCGAACTGGGCGGCGATGAAGCGCGATTTGGAGAAGAGCTGGGCGGCGCGCTTGCGGATGAAATGCATCTCCTTCGCCTTCTCAGGATCGAAGACCACGATCGCCTCGGCGCACCAGCAGCCGTTTTTGGTGCCGCCGAAGGAGAGGATATCGACGCCGCGCTTCCATGTCATCTCGGCCGGCGTCGTGCCGAGCGCGACGAGGGCGTTGGCGAAGCGCGCGCCATCCATATGCAGCGGCAGGCCGTTCGCCTTGGCGATGGCAGCGATGGCGTCGATCTCATCCAGCGAATAGACCGTGCCGATTTCCGTCGCTTGCGTGATCGTCACGGCGGCGGCGCGGCCGTGATGCACGGCATCCTGCGGGAAGCGGGCAATTTTCGCAGCAAGGGCCTTTGGATCGATCTTGCCGGCCTCGCCCTTGACCGTTGCCAGACGCGCGCTGCTGAAGAAGTCCGGTGAACCGCATTCGTCCTCGGCTACATGCGCCTCGCTGTGGCAAAAGGTGATGCCACCCGGCTTCTGGACGCTGGCGAGCGACAGGGAGTTGGCGGCGGAGCCCGTGGCGACGAAGAATACGGAGACTTCGCGCTCGAATATCTCTGAAAACTTTGCCTCGACCTTCTGATCCAGTTCGCTCAAGCCATATGCTGTCGCAAAGCCTCCCGCCTCTGCGAGAAGACGTTCAGCGATCTTGGAATGGGCGCCGGCCCAATTATCGGAGGCAAAAAACATGAAGGTACACCGATTATAAGGAGTGAATTGCGGGAGAGATAAATAGTGCGGGGCGGACATTACGCCAATGCAAAAACCTATCAAGCGCATGAGTTTGAAGAATGCATCACAGAAATTGATCTACGCAATCAACAAATAAAATGATGCGCTGCAGCGAAACTTTATTGCTTGATTTATGCAACAAAGGCAATCTTACGTCTTCGGTTGACGAAATTTTACCGTTTTGCTCTTGCGAAGGCAGAAGCTTTCTGGCATAGAGCTGATGAATTAGGACAGGGTTGCTGTCCTATTTTGGCCGCCAAGGCCGAAGATGCGCTAAGGGTCCTGACGATGTCGGGATTTCGAGCTATAGTTACCGGGAGCATGTCCCTTTCAGCCTTTCGGGCGGTGGGCAATGCGGCGGTGGAATAGCAGGACGCGAAACGCTGACGACGGGCTCCATACAAGGAGCCGCGGTTCGCGGCCGGATCTTCACAATGCAACAGCGCAGTCGCGCGTCGGCCCCGGAAACGGACCGCGCGGGACGAAGGAGCGCCCGCGATGCGGGCCTTATCGGAGGGAAGACCATGACGAACAGGACGACGTTGACGAGTTTTGACCAGACCGCTGCAGTGAATGCTGCCGTGACGGCCAAGACGTCGAAACGCGCTGTCGGCTTCCCGCCGAAACAGGGCCTTTATGATCCCCGCAACGAGCATGACGCCTGCGGCGTCGGCTTCGTTGCGCATATGAAGGGTCAGAAGTCGCACCAGATCGTGCGCGACGGCTTGTTCATTCTCGAAAACCTGACGCATCGCGGTGCTGTCGGCGCCGATCCGCTGATGGGCGATGGGGCCGGCATTCTCGTACAGATTCCCGATCGCTTCTTCCGCGAGGAGATGGCCAAGCAGGGCGTCGTCCTGCCGAAGGCCGGCGAGTATGGCGTCGGCCATTTCTTCCTGCCGCGCGACGAGGCGCTGATCGAGCACTTCAAGACTGCGATCAAGCAGGTTGTCGCCGAGGAAGGCCAAGTGCTGCTCGGCTTCCGCGATGTGCCTGTCGATAACTCTTCGCTGTCGAAGGCGCCTGACATTGCCGCCACCGAGCCGCACCATGTTCAGGTCTTCATCGGCGCCGGCCGCGATGCCGGCACGAACGAGGAGTTCGAGCGTCGTCTCTTTACCCTGCGCAAGGTGATCTCCAACCGCATCTATGCGGAATACGAGGGCGAGGAGAGCAGCTTCTACCCCGTCTCGCTGTCGAGCTCGACCATCGTCTACAAGGGCATGTTCCTCGCCTATCAGGTGGGCGCCTATTATAAGGACCTCTCCGACCCGCGTTTCGAGACGGCGGTTGCTCTCGTGCACCAGCGTTTCTCGACGAACACCTTCCCGTCGTGGAAGCTTGCGCATCCCTACCGTATGGTTGCGCATAACGGCGAAATCAACACGCTGCGCGGCAACGTCAACTGGATGGCAGCGCGCCAGGCATCGGTATCCTCGCCGCTGTTCGGCGACGATATCTCCAAGCTCTGGCCGATCTCCTATGAGGGACAGTCGGACACGGCCTGTTTCGACAACGCGCTCGAATTCCTCGTGCGCGGTGGATACTCCCTTGCGCACGCCATGATGATGCTCATCCCCGAGGCATGGGCCGGCAACCAGCTGATGGCGCCGGAACGCAAGGCATTCTACGAATATCACGCCGCCCTGATGGAGCCATGGGATGGCCCGGCCGCCGTCGCTTTCACCGATGGCAAGCAGATCGGCGCGACGCTCGACCGTAACGGCCTGCGTCCGGCCCGCTATCTCGTCACCAACGACGACCGCATTATCATGGCGTCCGAAGCCGGCGTTCTGCCTGTCGAGGAAGAGAAGATCATCCAGAAGTGGCGCCTGCAACCGGGCAAGATGCTGCTGATCGACATGGAAAAGGGCCGCATCATCTCCGACGACGAGGTGAAGTCGGAACTTGCCAGCAAGCATCCCTATCGCAGCTGGCTGAACCGCACGCAGCTGATCCTGGAAGACCTGAAGCCGGTGGAGCCGCGCGCGCTGCGCCGCGACGTGTCCTTGCTCGACCGTCAGCAGGCCTTTGGCTACACGACCGAAGATACCAAGCTCCTGATGTCGCCGATGGCGACGACGGGTCAGGAAGCCGTCGGCTCCATGGGCACGGATACGCCGATCTCGGCCATGTCCGACAAGCCGAAGCTGCTCTACACCTACTTCAAGCAGAACTTCGCGCAGGTGACGAACCCGCCGATCGATCCGATCCGCGAGGAGCTCGTTATGAGCCTCGTGTCGTTCATCGGCCCGCGCCCGAACCTGCTCGATCATACCGGCATGGCCAACGCCAAGCGTCTGGAAGTGCGCCAGCCGATCCTGACCAACGGCGATCTCGAAAAGATCCGCTCGATCGGTCACACCGAAGATCGCTTCGACACCAAAACGCTCGACTTCACCTATGATGTCGAACGTGGCGCCGAAGGCATGCCCGAGATGCTCGACCGTCTCTGCGAGCGGGCGGAAGCGGCCGTTCGCGGCGGCTACAACATTATCGTGCTTTCCGACCGTCAGATCGGACCGGACCGCATCGCGATCCCGGCGCTGCTGGCGACGGCAGCCGTGCACCATCACCTGATCCGCAAGGGCCTGCGCACCTCGGTCGGTATCGTTGTCGAAACCGGCGAGCCGCGTGAAGTGCATCACTTCTGCCTGCTCGCCGGTTACGGCGCCGAGGCGATCAACCCGTATATGGCGTTCGACACGCTGCTTGATATGCATCAGCGCGGCGAATTCCCGAAGGAAGTGGATGCGACCGAAGTCGTCTACCGCTACATCAAGGCGGTCGGCAAGGGCATCCTCAAGGTCATGTCGAAGATGGGCATCTCGACCTATCAGTCCTATTGCGGCGCGCAGATCTTCGATGCCGTGGGCTTGCAGCAGGAGCTGGTCGACAAGTACTTCTTTGGCACCGCAACCATGATCGAAGGCATCGGCCTCGAAACGATCGCCGAGGAAACCGTTGCCCGTCACAAGGCTGCTTTCGGCCGCGATCCGCTGCTCGCAAGCACGCTCGACATCGGTGGCGAATATGCCTACCGCATGCGTGGCGAAAGCCACGCCTGGACGCCCGATGCTGTGGCTGCCCTGCAGCATGCCGTGCGCGGGAATGCCGAGGATCGCTATCGCGAATTCTCCGAAATGGTCAACGAGTCGGCGCTCCGGATGAACACCATCCGTGGCCTCTTCAAGATCAAGGGTGCGGAAGCGCTCGGCCGCAAGCCGATCTCGATCGACGAGGTCGAGCCGGCTGCCGATATCGTCAAGCGCTTCTCGACAGGCGCCATGTCCTTCGGCTCCATCAGCCGCGAGGCGCATACGACGCTGGCGATTGCCATGAACCGCATCGGCGGCAAGTCGAACACCGGCGAAGGCGGCGAGGAAGCCGATCGCTACATGCCGCTCTTCGACGGCTCGCCGAACCCGGAACGTTCCGCCATCAAGCAGATCGCCTCCGGCCGTTTTGGCGTGACGACCGAATATCTGGTTAATGCTGATGTGCTGCAGATCAAGGTGGCGCAGGGCGCCAAGCCCGGCGAAGGCGGCCAGCTGCCCGGCCACAAGGTTGATGCTACGGTTGCCAAGACCCGGCACTCGACGCCGGGCGTCGGCCTGATCTCGCCGCCGCCGCACCACGACATCTATTCGATCGAAGATCTGGCGCAGCTGATCTATGACCTGAAGAACGTCAACCCGACCTCGGATGTGTCGGTCAAGCTTGTTTCGGAAGTCGGCGTCGGCACGGTTGCCGCCGGCGTTGCCAAGGCGCGCGCCGATCACATCACCGTCTCGGGCTATGATGGCGGCACCGGCGCTTCGCCGCTGACCTCGCTGAAGCATGCCGGTTCGCCCTGGGAAATCGGCCTTGCCGAGACCCAGCAGACGCTGGTGCTGAACGGGCTGCGCTCGCGCATCGCCCTGCAGGTCGACGGCGGCCTGAAGACCGGTCGCGACGTCATCATCGGCGCGCTGCTCGGTGCCGACGAATTCGGCTTCGCCACCGCGCCGCTGATTGCGGCCGGCTGCATCATGATGCGCAAGTGCCATCTCAACACCTGTCCGGTTGGCGTCGCTACTCAGGACCCGGTTCTGCGCAAGCGCTTCAAGGGCGCGCCGGAGCATGTCATCAACTACTTCTTCTTCGTGGCCGAAGAAGTACGCGAGATCCTCGCCTCGCTTGGCGTTGCCAAGCTGGACGAGATCATCGGCGCTTCCGAGCTTCTGGAAAAGGACGACATGCTCGCTCACTGGAAGGCGAGGGGCCTAGACTTCAGCCGCATCTTCCACAAGGTCGATGCGCCGAAGGAAGAGACCTACTGGACGACAGTGCAGAAGCACCCGATCGACGACATTCTCGACCGCAAGCTGATCGAGAAGGCGGAGCCGGCGCTTTCTTCGAAGACGCCTGTCGCCTTCGAGGTTGACATCAGGAACGTCGACCGTTCGGCCGGCGCCATGCTGTCGGGCGCGGTTGCCAAGCGCTATGGTCATCGTGGCCTGAAGGATGACACAATCAATGTCACCCTGAAGGGGACGGCGGGCCAATCCTTCGCGGCCTTCCTAGCCCGGGGCGTCACCTTCAATCTGATCGGTGACGGCAATGACTATGTCGGCAAGGGCCTTTCGGGTGGCCGCATCATTATCCGTCCGCCGGAGAACTCGAAGATCGTCGCTGAGAACTCGATCATCGTCGGCAACACCGTGCTCTACGGTGCGACCGAGGGCGAGTGCTACTTCCGCGGTGTCGCGGGCGAGCGCTTCGCGGTCAGAAACTCGGGCGCGATCGCCGTCGTCGAAGGCGTAGGCGATCACGGCTGCGAATACATGACCGGCGGCGTCGTCGTGGTGCTCGGCGAAACCGGACGCAACTTTGCGGCCGGAATGTCGGGCGGCGTGGCCTATGTGCTCGACGAAAAGGGCGATTTCGCGCGCCGCTGCAACATGGCGATGGTCGAGCTGGAGCCGGTTCCCGAGGAAGACGAGCTGCTGGAGAAGCTGCATCATCATGGTGGCGACATCATGCACAAGGGACGCGTCGACGTCTCAGATGACATGACGCGCCACGACGAAGAGCGTCTCTTCCAGCTGATTTCGAACCACTTCCACTATACGGGCTCGACGCGAGCCAAGGAGATCCTCGATCACTGGGCCGATTACCGCCCGAAATTCCGCAAGGTCATGCCGGTCGAATACCGCCGCGCCCTTGAGGAAATGGAGCGCAGCCGGATGAGCGTGGCGGCGGAGTAATCCGCCCCGGTTCTGAAACCAGTCGAGGGTTTCGCCTCGCATTGCGATCGCCGTCATGGCGGTCGCGACTGTCGAATAGCGGAATCGGATTTGAATTAAAGTGCCGGACAGGGAAACTGAGATGACCCCCAGGCACGGGAGCCGTGAGCTCCTCTTTTTGAGTGAGGAAACGAAAGCATGGGCAAGGTAACAGGCTTCTTGGAAATCGACCGGCAGGTGGCGAAGTATCAGCCGGCGTCGGATCGCATCCGGCATTTCCGTGAATTCACGATCCCCATGTCGGACCAGGAAGTGCAGAAACAGGCAGCCCGCTGCATGGACTGTGGCATTCCCTATTGCCACGGCCCGACCGGCTGCCCGGTGCACAACCAGATTCCCGATTGGAACGACCTCGTCTACAACAACAATTGGGAACAGGCGATCCACAACCTGCATTCGACCAACAACTTCCCGGAATTCACCGGCCGCGTCTGCCCCGCACCCTGCGAGGAAGCCTGCACGCTGAACCTGGAAGATGCCCCGGTCGCGATCAAGACCGTCGAGCAGGCGATTGCCGACAAGGCCTATGAGCTCGGCTTCATCCGGCCGCAGCCGGCAACGGTTCACACCGGCAAGAAGGTCGCAATCATCGGCTCCGGCCCTGCCGGCATGGCTGCCGCTCAGCAGCTTGGCCGCGCAGGTCACGACGTCCACGTCTACGAGCGCGAAAGCAAGCCGGGCGGCCTGCTGCGCTATGGTATCCCGGACTTCAAGATGGAGAAGAACTTCATCGATCGCCGCGTCGAGCAGATGAAGGGCGAAGGCGTCACCTTCCATTGCGGCGTCAATGTTGGCGTCGATGTCAAGGTCGAACAGCTTCTGGCCGACCATGATGCCGTGCTCTATTGCGGCGGCTCGGAAACCCCGCGCGAAGCTGGCATTCCCGGCACGACGCTCGCCGGCGTCCATGACGCCATGCCCTATCTGGTGCAGCAGAACCGCCGCGTCGGTCGCGAAAACATCGACAGCGTCGGCTGGCCCGCCGATCCGATCCTGGCGGGCGGCAAGCACATCGTCGTCGTCGGTGGTGGCGATACGGCATCCGACTGCGTCGGCACGGCATTCCGTCAGGGTGCGGTGAAGGTGACCCAGCTCGACATTCGTCCGCAGCCGCCGGAGAAGGAAGACAAGCTCGCCGTATGGCCCTTCTGGGCAACGAAGATGCGCACCTCTTCCTCGCAGGCCGAAGGTGCGGTTCGCGAATTCCAGGTGGCAACGCTCGAGTTCATCGGCGAAGACGGCGTGCTGACGGGCGTGAAGTGCTGCGAAGTCGACGATCGCCGCAAGCCGATTGCCGGGACAGAGTTTGTCATCCGCGCCGATCTCGCCTTCATTGCCATCGGCTTCCGCGGCCCGTTCACCGACGGCGTTCTCAAGGAAATGGACGGCAAGCTAACGTTGAATACCGACCGCCGCGGCTCGACCAACGTCGTTGCCAACGACAAGGACTATAAGACCTCGGTCGACAAGCTCTGGACGGCCGGGGACATTCGGCGCGGCCAGTCGCTGGTCGTCTGGGCGATCCGCGAGGGCCGTCAGGCCGCGCGCGCGATCGACGAGGCCTTGATGGGTTCGACGGTCCTGCCGGCCTAAGTTTCGCTGTCCTCTCGCGCAAAGTTGTTGAAGGCCGCGTTCGTTACAAACCCGGCCTTTGTCGTTACCGACTTGCGGCGATGTTCCAGTTGTAGAGGCAGCGGTCGAGGCCGATAGCGATTTCGAGCACCGCGACGTCATGGTCTATCGCCGGCCCCTTCTTCGGGTGGCTGCGGTAGCGCTGCGGAAAGTCCGTTCGTCTCGAAATCGAGCAGACCTCCATCCATTTGTCGCCATTGTCGACCTCGATATCCATGGTGACCTCGGAATAGGCCGGAAGGCGATCGGACGGCACGATCCGTGTCGGCAGATGGATGACCGAGGCGATCATCCTGCGGACGGGTTCCAATGTTGCGGCGTGATAATCGTTGCCGCTATCGGCGGTGAAGGCGCATTGGAATTCGAGCTGCCAGAATTCCTTGAGCCTTACATGTTTGCTCGACTGTCCTGTTCCCGGCGGTAGGATTTGCCCGCCTGCCAAACGCATAGCGGCAGCCTCGTTCTCGAATGATTTCCGAGAAGATGCTGCATGTAGGCGTATGTTGACGGCGTCGTTTCGGGCCGGAGCACAAGTTCGGCTTCGGTGTTCGACATTCGCTTCTGCACCCATATGTCCGAGTTGGAATAGGCATCCGAGACGAGATTTCGCGGCATCAGGGTTGGAGCCTCGACCCTTCGTATATCCCAAGCGGGGTTTGTGGATCGCAGGAAGCTTGCCACTTCATCGGAAAAGAAGCGGACAAAATCGTCGCGCAGTCTAATGCCCCGCTCTTCCCAATGAACGAGCGAATTGACGTTATAGATATTGAGCACGTGCCTTTCTCCATGGGCAACGTTGATGTCTTGAGGTGGAGGGCTTTACGTCCAGCAGCCGCCGGACACGCCAATCGCTCCGGCCGTCACGACTGGACGCGGAGACCTCGGCCGGAGAAGGCGCGCAAAACCGCAGCCTGCGGGCAGGTGCGGTAACGATCGATCTGATCTGCGCTCTTGGTGCTCATGCAGTTCTTCTATTGGCGGGGCGCTGCGTTGTCAAACCGCCTCCGCAACACCTACCGCGCGACTGATCCGGGCAATCTGTAGTCGTCCACACGGCCGACAGGCGCCGGGTCCATCAGACCCTTCTCGACCAGAAGATCGCGGGGTGATGAAGTGGTTATGGCGGGGGCAGGGCTGCTGCCGAGAAGCTGCGAGCCGCCGTCAAGATCGGGATCGGAGAGGCTCATCGGCTGGGTGCGGGTGATCTTTTCCGGCTCTGTGCCCGGAAGATTGGCCTGTTGCGCCGGCAGCGGATTGTTGGTGTCGAGGCGCGTGATGTCGGGGCTTGCCTGATCCCCCAGGATCCGGCGTGCGGATTTCTCCAGATAGAAGGCGACCTTGCGCTTGCCGGCCGCCGTCAGATTGACGCCGTCGGCCGTTCTCAGTCGAACCTGCTGGCCGTTGATATCGGAACCGGTGACGATGAATTCGCCATTCTGGTCGGTAAAGCCATCCCATATGTCGATGAACTCGCCGCCGACGCTGATGATCTGGCTTTGGTAGATCTGGTTGAGCTTGACCGCGCTGGCGGTCAGCTGATCTGAGCCGAAGGAGGGCAGCCCGACCCAGAGCAGCGGAATATGACGGCTCGTTACCAGTTTGGCGAATTGCTGTACGCGTTCTTCATAGGCGAGGAACCATGGATCGGTGCCGTATTTCTCGTTGAGCCCATCGCCGATCATCTGCTGGCGGTCATTGGCGCCGATCATGACGACGACCATGGCCGGTTTCAGCTGGTCGATCATTCCGGGTAATTGTTGCGGCCAATTGTAATAATCCTGCCGCACGAGACCGGAGGCGACGTTGCCGCGGGACTGGACAACGACGCCGGGGGAGGTAGAGAAGGCATCTTCCAGCCCGGTTGCCAGGCCGCTCGCCAGAAAATCGCCGACGACGAGGATGGTTTTGGCGTCAGAAAGCTTTTCGGCGGGCGGCGGCGTTTCCGGCTGCGCGACCGGCTGGCGCGGCGGCGGGGTCGGCCGTTTTTTCGGCTGCACCTTGCGCCGTGGCGGCGGCTGCTCCATGGGCTGGTCCGGATAATCGGGCTCGCGGGTGCCGAACAGCATGTCGAACAGGTTCCGCCGCGGCCGCTCCTGCGCTTCGGCCATGTTCGGCAAACAGCCAAGCGTGATGACGGCGGCGAGGAATGCCGTCAGAACAATCCTTAGACTTGCCTTGGTCGCGCGCGCAGGGTGTTTCATCATCGCTTCTTTTCCGCTGACGAGTCCGGGCCGCACAAGGACGATTTCATCGTCCGGTGGTCCCGGATTCGCTTGAGGCGGCCTACTTACGCAATGCTTTCAGCAGGTTCATTGACGGCTCGCCGTCCGCATCCATGCCCATGCGCTGCTGGACGGCTGATATGGCGGCCTTCGAGCCCGAGCCGAAATTGCCGTCGACCACGCCGTCATAGTAGCCGAGTTCCTTCAGACGCGTCTGCAGCTCGAATTTCTGCTTGACGTCGAGCGTGCCGCTCGGACGGGGCCAGGATTGCTGCATGCCGCCATAGCCGGCGATCTGATCCGCGAGCAGCCCGACTGCCAAGGCGTAGCTATCGGAGGCGTTGTAGCGCTTGATGGTGAAGAAGTTACCGGTCATCAGGAAGCCGGGGCCGTTCGGTCCGCCGGGCATCTTCAGCTGCGCGCGGTCGGAGGTGCTACGGAAACCCTTGCCGTTGGGACGCACGAAGCCGAGAGCCGCCCATTGTCCAATCGTGTGCGTCTTGCCGGCCTGGGCGCTGCCGCCGGGTGGTACGACGACTTCATAACCCCATGTACGGCCGGTATCCCAGCCGTTCTTGGCGAGGAGGTTGGCGGTTGTCGCCAATGCGTCCGGAATGGAATTCCAGATATCGGCATGGCCGCTGCCGTCGGCATCGACTGCATAGAGCAGATAGCTTGTCGGGATGAACTGCGTATGGCCCATGGCGCCGGCCCAGGATCCGTTCAGGTCCTTGCGCGAGATGTCGCCCTTCTGCAGGATTTTCAGGGCGGCGATGAGCTGCTTCTTGGCATAACTCGCGCGCTTCGGATCGGCATAGGCAAGGGTCGCCAGCGCGCGGGGCACATAATGCAGCCGATCGTTCTTGGCGAGAACCTCGCCGTAATTCGACTCCATCGACCAGATGGCCAGTATGATATTGCGATCGACGCCGAAATGCTGTTCGAGCGTGCGCAGTGTGGATCCGTACTTAACCGCCATCTTGCGGCCAATATCGACCGTATAGGGATTGACACGGGAGTCGAGGTAATCCCAGATTTGGGACTTGAATTCCGGCTGGTACTGCGCCTTTTCAAGCACCGTGGGGTCCGGGTCGGTTACGCCGGCAAATGCATTGCGATACGTGGATTGCGTGATGCCGCTCTTTGCCGCGGTAGCGTAGAAGCCCGCGATCCATTTCTGGAACCCAGGGTCAGCGCTGGCGTTAACGGGAAGGAATCCCGCAAAGGCGCCGAGCGCGAGCGCCAGAGCGAGACCACGAAGGGAGTGTTTGCGGTTTACGGTCATCTACAGCCTTGTCCATCAATCGTTGGATTTCGGTGCGGCGATGCACGTAGCATCGGCCCATGCGTGACGCTAAACGAACGAAGTCAACAAATTCTTTACCATGGAAGCTTGCGTCAGTCATTATTTGCAAAACGGTAGCAAATCTAATCTACTGACCTTTAGAATGGCTTTGTGCCAACTGATTTAATGCCCAGGAGGTATGCGTGGGACAGCATAAGAAGGTTCGTAAGGCAGTATTTCCGGTCGCCGGACTAGGGACGCGGTTCTTGCCGGCGACCAAGGCGGTGCCGAAGGAAATGCTGACCGTCGTTGATAAGCCGGTGATCCAGTATGTCGTCGACGAGGCGATGGAAGCAGGCATCGAGCATTTCGTATTCGTGACCGGCCGCAGCAAGCACGTCATCGAGGATTATTTCGACATCCAGTTCGAGCTCGAGCAGACGCTGCGTCAGCGTAACAAGAATGCCGAACTGTCGCTTCTGAGCGGCCTGCTGCCGAAGGCCGGTACGGCAAGCTTCACGCGCCAGCAGGAGCCGCTCGGTCTCGGCCACGCCGTCTGGTGCGCCCGCGAGA
Source organism: Rhizobium sp. BK491 (assembly GCF_014194925.1). Taxonomy (NCBI): domain Bacteria; kingdom Pseudomonadati; phylum Pseudomonadota; class Alphaproteobacteria; order Hyphomicrobiales; family Rhizobiaceae; genus Rhizobium; species Rhizobium sp. BK491. The sequence continues at coordinate 1,437,088 of NZ_JACIAR010000001.1, read as the reverse complement.
TCGTCGGCGACGAACCCTTTGCGCTGCTACTGCCCGACATGGTCATGCGCGCCGAAAAGGGCTGCATGAAGGGCATGATCGAGCTTTACGAGCAGAGCGGCGGCAATGTCATCGCCGTCGAGGAATGCGCGCCCGATCAGGCTCATAAATATGGCATCGTCGGCGTCGGCGAGACGATCGGCAGCGGCTTCCGCATCACGGAAATGGTTGAGAAGCCGGCCAAGGGCACGGCGCCTTCCAACTTCTTCATCAACGGCCGCTACATCCTGCAGCCGGAAATCTTCCGTATCCTGGAAAGCCAGGAGCGCGGTGCCGGCAACGAGATCCAGCTGACGGACGGCATGCTGAAGCTTGCCAAGACGCAGGATTTCGCCGGCTATCACTTCCGGGGGCAGACGTTCGACTGCGGTGCAAAGGATGGCTTCATCCTCGCGAACGTCGCCTTTGCCTTGGCGCGTGACGACATCCGCCCGACTATCGAGGATGAGTTCAAGGCGCTCGTTGCTGCTCTGAAATAAGTGATCGAACTTCCGAATATGTTGGGGCCCGTCGTATGCCGGGCCTCAATTCGTTTGAACGGAAGAATCATCAAAATGCGAGGGCGGTCGTCAACGCTTCGCGGTCAAACCGATGCCGGCCTGAAGCTGACGGGTGCTGTCGCCAACGTCTCTGGTCGTCAGCTGATAGCCGACATTGCCGGTGAGATCGAGGTAACGGTTGATTCCCCAGGTCAGGCCGAAGGCGGCATCATATTCGGTCTCATCGGCGGCGCTGCCATTGGAGGGGTAGTCGCGCCAGATCGTTCCGCCCGTCAGCTTGGCGGTGAGATCGTCGCGCAGCTGATGGGCCACGGTGCTCGTCAGTTGGTAAGCGGTGTAGCCGCTGAGACCGGCCGTGGTTGAAGGCTGGACCGTCGTCGAAAGGCCGACACTGATATCGGTGCCGCGCTGTGGCGACCAGGCGAGGCTGCCGTCGATCGTCGGCGAGTCGACCGAACTCAGGCGCGAATCGTCGAACTCCGTGTGTTGGTAGCCGAAGCCGAGCTCGCCCTTGAATTTTTCACCGAGGTCGACTTCGACGCCGCCCTTGCCGCCATAGCTCTGGTTCGAGCGGGCATAACCGTTGCTGTCGCGCGTCTGGTCGTAGACGGCGCGTCCGAGATCCACTTCCACGAAGGGAATGATGGCGGGCGATAGCTCGTACCCGATGCGGCCGCGCCAGCTTCCGGCCGTCTGGTTGCGGTCGCTGAGGGTAACCGTCGTCCCATCCGAAAGCACGGCGTTGGAATAGACACTGCGTGTCAGCGCCACGGCCGTCGTGCCGCGCAGCAGGCCGAAATCGCGTTCCAGTGAGAGACCGGCCGTATATTGGTTGACGGCGGATTGTTTCGAGGCGCCGGCGATCGCATTCGGATCGCTCGTGTCCTCGCGGTAGAATTGATAGCCGGCGGTGACATGTGCCGTCGTGTCGGCGGGAAGATCCAGGCGCAGGTCGGCATTAAGATTGACTGTCGGTTTCTCTTCGCCCGTGCCGCCGACGTTCCTCTGCCAGACGCCTTCGCCGGTGATGGTCAGCGCGTGGCGATCCCAATCCGATGTCAGGGTGCTGCGCAGGTCGGTCTGCAGGAAAGTGCGGTTGTTCTTGACGTCGCCGGTGCGATCCCGCTCGATATTGACCGACTGATTGATCGAGGGGCGCAGGGTAAAGGTGCCGAGCGGTATACCCTGGGCGTCTGCGCGATCCGGATATTGGCGAGCCTTCAGACCGTCGACGGCAGATTCCCGCTGGTTCACGCGGCGCAGGTCGTTATCCAGCGTCGAGCCGGTGGTCGTGGGGTCGATACCGGTGAGGCGCAGCGGCGCGTTCAATGGCGCGTCGCTGGAGGTCGTTGTCTGGTTTGCCGGTGCGGTTGCCTGGCTGTCTGGGGTGGGTGCGGCGCTCGGATCCGTCGAGGAAGCCGATGTCGGGGCAGGCAAGGTATCGTCGAGGTTCTGATCTGGCGGCAATGATTGCGCATGGATCGGCAGTGGAAGGGCAAATGCGATACCCCAGCCGAGCAGGGCGGAACTCGCCCATGCCGTCAGCCGGAGGGCACCATGACCCGCCTTGTCCTTGCCGATGCCCATGTTGTTTATATCTGACCCTGCTGGAAATGACCTAAATTCTTACCCAAGTGTAAAGGCGCGTGGTTAACGGTTGGTTGCCAAGCGATGGCAACAAGAACGGGTTCGATAATATTTGTCGGGAAGATGTTGCAGGCTGTCGCATCGCTATAAGTCGATCTTTGGTGGACAGATTTGCCGAAAAGCGTTAGGCCTCGCTCATGAACAAGAGAGCTGTAAGACTCATCGAGAATGGTGCGATCGAATCCGCGATGCGAACGATCGAGACCGAGAGACGGGGCATGGAAGCGCTGGAACGCGCACTGACCAACGGTCTGGCCGAGCCTTTCAGCCGCGCGGTGGAGATCATAGGCGATATTTCCGGCCGTGTGGTGATCACCGGCGTCGGCAAGAGCGGCCATATCGGCAACAAACTCGCCGCAAGCCTGGCGTCCACGGGTACGCCGGCATTCTTCGTGCACCCGGTCGAAGCCAATCACGGCGATCTCGGCATGATCACGCAGCATGATGTCATCATCGCCATATCGTGGGGCGGCGAGAGCGCTGAGCTGCGTGGCATCATCAGCTATTCACGCCGTTTCTCGATCCCCATGATCGCGATCACTGCCGGCGAGACTTCTACACTCGCGCGCGAATCGGATGTGGTGCTGCTGCTGCCCAAGGAGCAGGAGGCCTGCCCGCATGGGCTGGCGCCGACGACATCGACGCTGCTGCAGCTTGCCATCGGCGATGCGCTGACCGTCGCCTTGCTGGAGGCGCGCGGTTTTACGGCCGAAGATTTCCGTACCTTCCATCCGGGCGGCAAGCTCGGTGCCAGCCTCTCGCATGTGGCCGACATTATGCATAAAGGCGACAGTGTGCCGCTCGTCAAGCTTGGAACCGGCATGCCGGAAGCGGCGATGACGCTATCGAAGATGCGGTTTGGCTGCGTGGGCGTGATCGATGATGATGGTTGCCTGTGCGGTATCGTCACCGATGGCGATATCGCCCGCAATCTCGGCACCAGCCTCGCGGAGAAGCTGGTGGACGAGGTGATGACCCCCAATCCGAAAACGGTGAAGGAAACGACGCTGGCGACGAGCGCCATGGCCGTGCTCAACCGCCACAATATCTCGGCTTTGATGGTCATCGATGAAGCGCGCCGGCCGATCGGCGTCGTGCATTTCCACGATCTGCTGCGGATCGGCGTCGCCTGATCAGACCGGTTCGACTGTGAGCTCGCGGCCGTTGCTGGCGACCACCTTGACGCGGGTGCCGACAGGCAGGTCCGGTCCGCTGACGGTCCAATAGGTATCGTTCAGGCGAATGCGCCCGCGGCCCTCGGCGATCGGCTGGTCGAGTGTTGCCGTGCGGCCAACCAGGCTCGCGCCGCGCTGGTTCAGGAACGGCTCGTCGGTCACCTGGTTGTTGTTATAGAGATAGCGGCGGCCGATGAGAGTGACGATCACCGCTGTGGCGGCGAAGACCAGTCCTTGTACCTGCCAGGCCCAGAAGCTGCTTTCCCAAAACAGAAGCGACAAGGCGCCGACGATGATCGCGGCGAGCCCGATCCAGACGAGAAAGAAGCCGGGCAGGATCAGTTCGGCGGCAAGCAGCACCAAACCCACGAGCCACCAGCTCCAGGGCCCGAGTTCGACTATGAGATTGTCGAACATGTCAGCTCTCCTTCGGCGTCAGCGGATTAATCGAAGGCGTCGTGCGGGTAGGGCCGGAACGCGGGCGGGGTGGCTGCGGCGTGCCGCTGCCATCGCCGTTATCGCCGAAGACTTCGCGGGCGATAGCGCCGATGCCACCAAGAGAACCGATAATGGAGCTCGCCTCCATCGGCATCAGCACGATCTTGGAATTGCCCGCGGAGCCGATTGCAGTCAGGGCTTCGGTATATTTCTGGGCGATGAAGTAGTTGATTGCCTGCACATTACCTTCTGCAATCGCTTCGGACACCATGCGGGTCGCCTTGGCTTCGGCCTCGGCCAGTCGTTCGCGCGCTTCGGCATTGCGAAATGCTGCTTCGCGCTGACCTTCGGCTTGCAAAACGGCCGCCTGCTTCGCGCCCTCGGCGCGGAGAATTTGCGCGTTGCGCAGACCTTCCGCCTCCAGAACCTGAGCGCGCTTTTCGCGTTCCGCCTTCATCTGCCGGCCCATAGCGTCAACCAGGTCTTTCGGCGGTTGGATGTCCTTGATTTCGACGCGCGTTACCTTGATGCCCCAGGGCTCCACCGCCTCATCGACCACGCGCAGCAGCCGTTCGTTGATGGCATCGCGATTAGACAAGAGCTCATCGAGATCCATGGAGCCCATGACGGAGCGGATATTCGTCTTGGTGAGGTTGAGGATCGCGCTTTCGAGATTGGTGATCTGATAGGCCGCCTGCGCCGCATTCAACACCTGGAAGAATGCGACCGCATCGGCGGAAACGCTCGCATTGTCCTTCGTGATGACTTCCTGGGTCGGCACGGCCAACACCTGTTCCATCACGTTCATTCGCACCCCGATTGTTTCGATGAAGGGTACGATCAGATTGAGCCCCGGTTCCAGCGTTCGGATATAGCGTCCGAAGCGTTGAACTGTGTACCGATAGCCTTGTGGTACGGTCTTGATGCCTGCGAACAGCACCAGAATGACGAAGATCACCAAGGCGATCACAACGATGCTGAAACCACCGACTACCATCGAACTCCTCCATGGACGCACCCGCCTCAACAGGTTCGCGTCGCCTAAACCGCTGCGATTTGGCCTCCCTATGCTCGGTCGAGCTCATGAGGCGGCAGCTCAATCAGATGTGGTGGGTTAGCATGTTCTCAGCAAGTGAGGAATGGGGCTACAGCGGACGTTTTGCTGCGAGCCGATCAAGCAATCGTCCTTCGGGTCTTGCGCCCGGCGATTGATATTCATACCTTATATGGAATTTCCGGCTCCGCTGCCTCGCAGCCTTTTCGGGCCAAGCCATCGCGCATCATCAGGGTGAAGCTATGAACTTAGATAGGACCTTGCGGTCGGTTGTGGCCGTGCACGCCTCAATTCCGGAAGACGCCTTTACGGCGGCAACGCTCGGCATCCGCAGGGAAGGCAGTGGCGTTGTCATCCGCGGTAACGGCCTGGTATTGACGATCGGCTATCTGATTACCGAAGCGGAAGAGGTCTGGCTCACGACCAATAGTGGCCGTGTCGTGCCTGGCCATGCGCTCGCTTACGATCAGGAAACGGGATTCGGTCTTGTGCAAGCGCTCGGGCCTCTCGATGTGCCCGCCCTCGAATTCGGCGACGCCGACAAGGCCGAGATCGGTGATGAAGTCGTTGTTGCTGACGGGATCGGTCAGTTCGTCGAGGCGAAGATCGTCGCAAAGCAGGAATTTGCCGGCTATTGGGAGTATCTGCTTGATGAGGCAATCTTCACGGCGCCCGCCCATCCCTCCTGGGGCGGCGCGGCTCTTGTTGACGAGGACGGCAAGCTTCTCGGTATCGGCTCGCTGCACTTGCAGATGGCGACGGAGAAGGGCGATAGCGCGGATATCAACATGATCGTGCCGATCAATCTGCTGATGCCGATCCTGGACGATCTGATCAAGCGCGGTCGGGTCAACAAGCCTCCGCGGCCCTGGCTCGGCGCCTTCTCCGCCGAAAGCAATGGCGAAGTCGTCGTCATGAGCGTCGCGGAGGGCGGCCCGGCGGCCAAGGCGGGCTTGCGTCGCGGCGACGTCATTTCCGAAATCCGCGATGGCGAGGTCGACGGGCTCGCCGATTTCTATCGCAAGATCTGGGAAAGCGGCCCGGCGGGTTCCGAGATCCCCATGCGTATATTGCGCGATGGCAGAGAGGCCTGGCTGCGCGTCAAATCCGCCGACCGCGGCAGCTTTCTCAAAAAGCCGCAGCTTCAGTAGACGAGTGTCGCCGGGATCAATCCCGGCGCTTCGTTCAAGCCCAGCCGAGCAGCTCCCGCCGCACCACCTTCTCCAGCACGTTCATGCCGTCTTCACTGTCGTTGAGACAGGGGATATGGGTGAATTTATCGCCGCCATTGTGGTGGAAGGATTCAGCCGCCTGCTCGGCGATCTCTTCCAGCGTCTCCAGGCAGTCGGAGACGAAGCCTGGATTGAGGACGGCAATTCGCTTGGTGCCGTTTCTTGCGAGCTCTTCCACGGTCTTGTCGGTATATGGCTGCAACCATTCCTCAGGTCCGAAGCGGGACTGGAACGTAACCATGAACTGGTCTTTGGATAGGCCGAGCTTCTCGCGCAGCAGCCTGCCGGTTTTCTGACAGAAACAGTAATAGGGATCGCCGAGCTTGAAGTAGGACATTGGTATGCCGTGGAAGGACGCGATGATCTTTTCGGGCTGCCAGTCCAGCGTCGAGAGGTGCCGGTTCACGGAATTGGCGAGCGCCTCGATATAGGTCTCGTCGTCGTGATATTGCGGCACGGTGCGGATTGCCGGCTGCCAGCGCATCTTTTGGAGCTTCTCGAAGGCCTTGTCGTTGACGGTTGCCGTCGTTGCAGCCGCATATTGCGGATAGAGCGGGAAGAGCACGATGCGCTCGCAGCCATCGTCCTTCAGCGCCTGAATGCGATCGGCGATCGAAGGCTGACCATAGCGCATGGCCCAATCGACCCTGACGTTGGGCAGGTCGCGCAGGCGCTCGGCCATCAGGTCTGACTGGTTGCGGGTGTAGGTGCGCAGATAGCTCTCGTTCTTGTCCTTGTTCCAGATCGTCTCATAGGCCTTGCCGACCTTCTGCGGCCGGGTGTTGAGCACGATGCCGAACAGGATCGGGTACCATTTCCAGCGCGACCACTCGATGACGCGGCGGTCGGTCAGGAATTCGCGCAGGTAGCGGCGCATCGAGGAATAATCGGTGCCGTCTGGCGTTCCGAGATTGATGAGCAGCACGCCGACCTTGCCGTATTTCACGCTGGGGTGACCGGGTGAAAGCGTGGTCAGGTCTGCTGTCATCGATTGAATTCCTCTCAAGATACGAAGCACTTCACATAAGAATAAAAGCCGGTCCGGGAAAGCCCGGACCGGCTGGAGTAAGCGAGACAAATCGTCTTACTTGGCCGGAATCTTCAACTTTTCGCCGACCGACAGGTGATGCGGCTTGATGTTGCGGTTGGCCACCACGAGTTTGTGCCACTGGCTGGCGCTGCCATAATAGGTCTTGGCGAGATCCCAGAGCGTGTCGCCGGCGACGACGACGTGGGTTGTGGGTGTCTTTGGCGGTTCGTTGCCCTTTGCCTCCGGCGCAGCTGTGGCCGTGGGTGCGGGGGTCGTCGGGGTTTCCGCCGCTGGAGCTGAGGTGGCCGGTGTCGAGGCTGCCGGATCCGATTTTGCCGGAGCGGACGGTGTCGCAGTCGGGTTTGCCAGCATGGTGGTAGTTGGCGTTGTCACCGTGGGAGGTGAGGAGGCCGGAGGGGTGGTCGTGGATGAGGCGCCGCCACCTGTAGCAGCTGCTGCCGGCTTCTGCTCCGGTGCTGTCTGCGTGGTATCGGCGGGCTTTGCGGGTTCCGGCTGCGCAGCTGGCGCTGCCGCGGCTATCTGGGTTATGCGGCCGTCCGTGTAGGGCTTGTAGGGATTATGCGCGCCGAGATAGTCGGCGACCACCGATTCCAGATTGGGGCCGAAGTCATAGGCGTTCTTGCCGTCCTTGGCGAAGACCGTATAGCCGTCGCCGCCTGCGCGCATATAGTTGTTGCTGACGACACCATAGGTCTTCTCCGGGTCGATCGGCTTGAACTCGGTGCCTTCCTGCACCTCGACGGAGACGAGACGGCTGCCTGCCGGCTTCGATTTGTCGAAGCTGTATTTGAGGCCGGCAACCTGCGGGAAGCGGCCCGCGCCGTCGTCGATCTGGCTGAGGCCGTTTTCGAGCGCCGCTTTCACGTCCGCGCCAGTCAGCTGGAAGGTTGCAACCGTGTTCTGGAAAGGCAGCACGGTTAGCACGTCGCCCATGCTGACATCGCCGGCGCCGATTGAGGCGCGCAAGCCGCCGCCGTTCTGGATGGCAATGGAGATTCCTTGCGCCTTGGTGCGGTCGAGCATCGCATCGGCGACGAGATTGCCCATCGAGCATTCCCGAACGCGGCAGACTTCACGCGCGCCTTCGATCGGCTCCTGCGAATTGCCGATGATCTTCTTGCGCAGTTCCTGGATCGGTTTCGCCATCTCCTGCACGCGTGCAAGGATCGTTGGATCGGGCTTGATGGAGGAATCGAGCAGGATCGGATCGCCCTTGGCGTCCTTGACGGCGCCATTGTCGTCGAAGGTGACGACGATGTCGCCGAGATATTTGCTGTAGGACGCGGCCTGGACGACGGGCACTTTATAGCCGGCCGGATTGTCGACCATGGTCGGGTAGGGGCCGGCTGCCTTCGGATCGGTATTCGACAGGAGCGTATGCGAGTGGCCGCCGACCACGACGCTGACGCCGGCGATCTTGGCGATCTTCTCGACATCGCGCGGATAGCCGACATGAGTGAGCGCGATGATCTTGTTGACGCCTTGCGATTTCAGGGCATCGACTTCGGCACTGATGGCGGCAGCATCGTCAGTGATCTTCACATGCGGGCCGGGAGAGGCAAGTTCCGGTGTTTCGGTCGTCACCGCACCGACGATACCGATCTTCTGGCCGCCGATATCGAGCACGATCGACTTCTTGATGCGTTCCCCCAGCTTCGACTGGTCGTCGACCACCAGATTGGCCGTCACGACGGGGAACTGCGCCTTGTCGAGGAAAGCGGCAAGCGGGCCTTCGCCATCGTCGAACTCATGATTGCCGACCGTCATGGCATCGATCTTCATGTCATTGAGGAATTCGACTTCGGCAGCGCCCTTGTAGGTCGTGTAGAATAGGGAGCCCTGGAAGTTGTCGCCGGCATCGAGGACGAGGACGTTCTGGCCGGCAAGCGCGGCGCGGCGCTGGTCGATGATGGTCTTCAGCCGGGCTGCGCCGCCGAAGCACTCGTTCTTGGCTTCTTCTTCTGCGGAGCACGTCGCGTCGAACTTGTTGATCGACTCCACGCGCGAATGGAAATCGTTGAAGTGCAGGATGTTGAGCTGATAGTCCGCGAAGGCGGCGCTGGTGCTCAGCGCCAGCAGCGTGGCGGCCAAAAGACCCACTCCGAAGGGCTGCTTCATCTGTCTCTCCTGTTGGTCATTGCAATCCGGCCCGCCAATGCCCGAGGCGGTCCCCCATGCCGATGTTTCCATCCCCGCGGAGCGAGCGCAAGTAAAAGCTGTTGGCCTCATTCGGATTTTACAAAGAAGCGAAATGGCCCGCCGGATCAGGCGCAGGCTTCGACTGAGGCTGCACCATAGGATTCGCGCAGCGCCGCAGCGGCATTCCAGCCGACGGAGCAGAAGACGAGCGCACAACAGAGGAAGGCGACAAGATGCAGGCGCCGATTCCGCCTCCGGTAAAGCAGGATAGCGCCGGCACCGTAGACGAGCAAAGCCGGTATGGCGAAGAGGAGGACGCTCGCTGGGCCGTCGCAATCAAGGGCGTCGATGCCCTGAGCCCGATAGCTGTTTACAGGGAGGACCGTCGCCATAATGGCGACGGGCAATGCCGCGACAAGTGCCAGATAGAGGATCAGCATGCCGCGCATGATGCCTTATCCGTCCATCGGGTCTCTATCAGCCCTGGCGATTGAGCGAGAAGTGCCCACCGGTTTCGGAGGTGCAATTGAGCTGGCTGGGATTGGCCAGGAAGCAATTCACCTTCGATGATGTGCGCTTGATGTTCGAATAGAGATTGATCTGGATCACGCCGGATGGATCGGTCGTATAGGTTCCCGAGGCCATCTGCTGGTTCGTGCCATCAGTGGTATGCGTTTCGAATCGGCCGCCGTTGAAGGTCGAACTCAGGCCGTTCGAATCAGCCCAGCTTCCTTCCACCGAATTCATGCGCGGCTGGGAGCCACCCGGGTTCATCCCCATCGGCGGCGGTCTGGAGCCGCCGAAATCGACGCAGGCAGAGAGGGCCGCGGCGGCGGCAACGAGGGCAAGAACGGTTCTCATCTTCATAAATATCTCCCGCGAATGAAGGCGGTCTAAAGGCGTATCGGTTGCAAGGAAGATGCCGCGACCATCGGGCTAAAGCAAGACGCTCCAAGCGATCTGCTTGATTTATCTGGCTTGCGTAACAAAAATGCCCGCACGACTTGTGCGGGCATTCGGGTCTGGCATCAAGCTGACACGATACCCTCAGCGAACCAGAATGTTCCGGAACTGCCAGGGGTCTTTGGTGTCGATGTCTTCCGGGAAGAGGCCCGGACGGCCGTCGAGCGGGGTCCAGTCGGTGTAGTGACCTTCGACCGGGCCGAGATAGGGCAGCTGTACTTCGAGGCAGCGCTTGTAATCGATTTCGTCGGCTTCCACGATGCCGGCCTTCGGGTTTTCCAACGCCCAGACCATGCCGGCGAGCACGGCTGATGTCACCTGCAGACCGGTGGCGTTCTGGTAGGGAGCGATGCGGCGGGTCTCTTCGAGAGACAGGCGCGAGCCGTACCAGTAGGCATTCTTGGCATGGCCGTAAAGCAGCACGCCGAGTTCGTCGATGCCGTCTTCCAGCTCGTCCTCGTCGAGAACGTGATGGACCGGCTGCGGCGTGCCGCCATTGCCGAACATCTCATGCAGCGAGAGCACGGCGTCATTGGCCGGATGATAGGCGTAATGGCAGGTCGGGCGGAAAGTGACTTCGCCGTCCTTGTCGCGGACGGTGAAATAGTCGGCGATCGAGATCGACTCGTTATGGGTGACGAGGAAGCCGTATTGCGGGCCGGGGGTAGGGCACCACGTGCGCACACGGGTATTGGCGCCCGGCTGCTCCAGATAGATGGCGGCCTTGCAGCCCTTCTTGTGCTTCTTGGCGTTCTTCGGCATCCATTCTTCATGGGTGCCCCAGCCGAGTTCGGCCGGCTGCAGACCTTCGGAAATGAAGCCTTCTACGGACCAGGTGTTCCAGAAGACGTTAAGCGGCTTCGGATGCTTGGTGCGCTGCGTGTCGCGCTCGGCGATGTGAACGCCCTTGACGCCGACCTTCTTCATCAGCTTTGCCCAGCCTTCGCGATCATGCTGATCCGGCTCTTCGAACTTCAGGCCGATATCCTTGGCGAGATTGACGAGCGCCTGCTTGACGAACCAGGAGACCATGCCCGGATTGGCGCCGCAGGTGGAAACGGCCGTCGCGCCGCCCGGGTTCTTTTCCTTCTCCTTGCGCATGGTTTCGCGCAGCGCATAGTTGGTGCGGTCGGCGTTCTTCAGGCCCTTGTCGAAGTAGAAGCCAAGCCAGGGCTCGACGACGGTGTCGATATAGAGCACATCGAGCTTGCGGCACAGCTTGACCAGGTCGAGCGAGCCGGTATCAACCGAGAGGTTGACGCAGAAGCCCTGGCCGTCGCCTTCCGTCAGGAGGGGCTTCAGGAGGTCCTTGTAATTGTCCTTGGTGACATATTCCTGGATATGACGGACGCCATGCTTTTCCAGGATCGCCAGGTGCTCGGCGTCCATCTGCGGGTCGATGACGACCATCCGGCTCTTGTCGAATTTGAAATGGCGCTCGATCAGGGGCAGGGTGCCACGGCCAATGGAGCCAAAGCCGATCATCACGATCGGACCGGTAATTTCGGCATATACCGGATAGTTGTGTTTCGTCATTCTTTTCTCCTTCGAAAGGCGGGACGCCGTTCGGTTCACGAAATTCAATTAGAGTTTGCGCGAAAGCGCTGGCAGAGTTTGCGCGAAAACGCGAGGTGAGCGGCTCTAATCATAATTTGATGTCACAATAAAGAGCTGTTGAGGGTTAGCCGGGCAAAGTCAAGTGGAGGGCAACATACACGCCATATGCGACGAGTTTGTTGCCCTCAAGGTTGGTTTTCGCTGACATAAACGGAATGGGCGGCAGGCAAGCGCCTTCCGTCGCCTAGGCCTTCAGGCCTTCCAGCCCGTCGACGACGGTGGTGAGGGCGATTTCCTGGACTTCGTAAATGGCGACACCGTGGATCGTGAAGGGGTCGGCCGCGACATAGGCTTCAAGTTCCGCCCGCTCGCCACGTGCGAAGATGACGCCGCCTGTGCGCGGTACCTTGCGGCCGGAAGCGAGGAACCAGCCCCTAGCATAGCCCTCCTGCACCCAGGCCATATGCGGCTGCATGTGCTTGTCGGCTTCGTCATTGCCCTTGAGGTAGGTGAGCGAGAGAATGAACATGCAATCAATTCCATAGGAGTTGTGCGCGGATCAGGCCGCGCAGGGAGTTTCCGACATAAAGGGGACGGTCTTTCAGCTCATCGAGCCGGATGCGGCCGACGCGAGCCTTGCGCTGGCAGATGAGCTCGGTGCGCAGGACACCGGCAAGCAGACCGGCTGATATGGGCGGGGTTCTGAGCAGGTCCGCGCTGTCCTCAAGGAAGATCGAGGTGATCGTTCCCTCGCACACCTCGTCCTTCTCATTCAGGAGCAGGACTTCATCTGCCTCGTCTGGCCGGCATTCCGCGCGGGCTGCTTCATAGATGCCACGTCGGGTGGTTTTAAAACGCAGCAGCTTGTCGGAGGAATCGAGCCGGGTCGCAGCGATGCGCAAGCGCCAGACTGTGTCAGGCAAAAGCGGGACAAACGGCGCCGTCGTCACTTCCGTTTGCCCTTCGTGGTCCAGCGTCAGCCGCACTCGCAAGGGTGCGGCAGCGCCGGCAACCGCCTCTTCCAGTTTTCCAAGCACGTTCTTCGGGGCTGCAAAGCCTAAACGGCGGGCGGAACGCTGCAGCCGGGCAAGATGCAGGCGCAGGCGGACGAAGCCGTTACCCGGCTCGTAGCGCAGCGTCTCGATGAGGGAAAAATTCTCTACCGCTCGATCCATCTATCCCCCACGGCAAAGCGCGCCTTGAGGAGGCATTCCTCATATTCCGCTTCCGCCGTCGAATCGAAGACGATGCCCCCACCGACATTGAACACCGCGCGGCCGTCTTCGAAAAGCGTGATCGTGCGGATCGCCACCGAAAAACGCATGGCGCCCGTGGGCGAGATCATGCCGATCGCGCCGCAATAGGCGTCACGCGGGCCGTCTTCCAGTTCATGAAGGATTTCCATCGCCCGCATTTTGGGTGCACCGGTGATCGAGCCGCAGGGAAAAAGCGCTGCGAGAATGTCGCGGATCGATATGCCCGGACGCAGCTTCGCCTGGACATGGCTGACCATCTGATGGAGCGTCGGATAGGTCTCGATCTCGAAGAGCTTTGGCACGTCGAGTGTGCCGACCTCGGTGATGCGCGAGATATCGTTGCGCAGGAGGTCGACGATCATACGGTTTTCGGCCTGCGTCTTTTCGTCGGCAAGCATGGCGGCGACGATGCGCTCGTCCTCGGCGGCATTCGCACCGCGCTTGGCCGTGCCTTTCATCGGATGCGTCTCGATCCAGCCGTTCTCGTCCGTGCGGAAGAAAAGCTCCGGCGAGCGCGACAGGATGATCGGACCGCCGAGATCGACGAGCGCGCCGTATTTCACCGGCTGCCGTTCGATCAGCGACCAGAAGGCGGCGCGGGGATCACCGTTCCATCGCGCATGGATCGGCATGGTAAGGTTTGCTTGATAGCAGTCGCCAAGGCGCAAATGCAGATGCAGCCTGTCGAAGCGCTCCTGATAGGTCTCGAAATTCCAGGCCGCTTTCGGCTCTGTCAGTAATTCCTGGTTTTCCATGCGCTTGGCTGGTTGGCAGAGCGGGTGGTCGCCCGCAGCAGGGCCGTCGAAAACGCCGAAGCAGAGCAGGGGCGTTTCCCTATTCTCCTCGGCGAAAGGGGCGAGTTTTTCCTCGAAGAGATGGCCGGCCTCATAGGCGATATAGCCGGCAAGCCATTGTCCTTGCCGCTTGGCCTCCTCCATCCGATTGAGGGCATCGAAAAATTGCGCGCGCGTATGGGCGATAATGATCTCGGCCGGTTCGGCGAAGATCATCATCTGTCCTGTGCTGTCGTCCCTGAAGAGGACGTAGGGTATGGCATCGACCATGCGCGGATTTCGATCAGGTTCTCGTTATATCGATTGTCAGGCTTTAGTTGTGCCTACCGCAACCAGGCGTATGGCCCCTCACCCCAACCCTCTCCCCGCAGGCGGGGAGAGGGGACCGATCCGACATTGCCGCGCCATTCGTGCCCAAATGATGCGAAGGCTGAGCCGCGGCTCCCTCTCCCCGCATAGGCGGGGCGAGGGTTGGGGTGAGGGGCCATGCGCGAGGTTGCGGCAATGGCAGACATGCCTGACCTGCTCCTACGAGCAGACGGGATTTCAGTTCTTATCTAACGCTTCCAACTCATCGATCAGCCCTTCGATCATCGACAGGCCCTTGCTCCAGAACGACGGATCGGTCGCGTCGAGGCCAAAAGGCTTCAGAAGCTCAGAGTGGTGCTTGGTGCCGCCGGCCTTCAGGAGCTCGAAATACTTGTCCTGGAAGCCCTTTTCGGCGTTCTGGTAGACCGCATAGAGCGAGTTTACCAGGCAATCGCCAAAGGCATAGGCATAGACGTAGAAGGGCGAGTGGATGAAATGGGGGATATAGGCCCAATAGGTCTCATAGCCCTCGGAGATCTTGATCGCCGGGCCTAGGCTCTCTTCCTGCACGGAGAGCCACAGCTCGCCGATATTGTCCGATGTCAGTTCGCCATTCTTGCGGGCGGTATGCACCTTGCGCTCGAATTCGTAGAAGGCGATCTGGCGCACGACCGTATTGATCATGTCCTCGACCTTCTGGGCGAGCATGGCCTTGCGTTCGCGCTTGTCGGTAGTCTTGTCGAGGAGCGCGCGGAAGGTCAGCATCTCGCCGAAGACGGATGCGGTTTCCGCCAATGTCAGCGGCGTCTGGCACATCAGCGCCCCCTGGCCGCCGGCCAGCACCTGATGCACGCCGTGGCCGAGCTCATGCGCCAGCGTCATGACATCGCGCGGCTTGCCCATGTAATTGACGAGGACATAGGGATGGGCTGACGGGACGGTCGGATGCGCGAACGCACCGGGCGCTTTGCCGGGACGTACCGGCGCGTCGATCCATTCCTCATCGAAAAAGCGCTTGGCGATCGCAGCCATTTCAGGCGCGAAATTGCCGTAGGCCGAAAGAACCGTGTCCTTCGCATCGGTCCAGGGGATCAGTGCATTTGGTGTTTCCGGCAGCGGCGCGTTACGATCCCAGAAATTCATCTGCTCCATGCCGAGCCATTTGGCTTTCATCTTGTAATAACGATGCGACAGGCGCGGATAGGCGTCGCGCACGGCGGCTGCCAAGGCATCGACGACCTCGCGCTCGACGCGGTTGGCGAGATGCCTGCTATCGGCAATATCCTCGAAACCGCGCCAACGGTCGGAAATTTCCTTATCCTTGGCGAGGGTATTGGTGATCAGCGTGAAGGTGCGCAGGTTCGCCTTGAAGGTTTCGGCAAGCGCCATGGCCGCCTTGCGACGCACTTCGGGGTCCTGCTCCTGCAGCATGTTCAAGGCCACTTCCAGCGGCTGCTTCTCGCCGTCGATCTCGAAGCGCAGTTCTGCCATCGTCTCGTCGAACAGTCGGTTGAAGGCGGCAGCGCTCGTCATCGACTTTTCCAGGAACAACTGTTCGAGCTTGTCGTCGAGCTGATGCGGCTTGTCCTTGCGCAGATCGACGATCCACGGGCGGTAGTGACCGGCGGTGGCGTCGTTCGCCATGCAGGCATCCATGACTGCGTCGTCGATGCGGTTCAATTCCAGCGGAAAGAACAGCAGGTGCGCGGCGTAGTCCGTCAGCTTTGCCTGGACGTCGCCATAGAGCTTGCCGTTGGCCGGATCGATGGTGTTCGTGAAATAGGTGAGCCCGGCATAGGAGCCGAGGCGGCCCATGATATCGTCAAGCGCCTCATACTCCTTGATGGCGGCGCCGATGCCGGCATCCCCCGATTTGGCGGCGGCTTCGGTCAGCTTGCCTTTCCACTTTTCCTCGAAGGCAATGGCCAGCTTGCGGGCCTTTTCGATGTCTCCAAGAAATTCCGGCGAGGTCGCGGACGGATAGAGATCGCTGAGCTTCCAGGCGGGCAGCTCGCCAAGCGCCTCGCCGGCGGCCGAGCTTGCGGAGAAGTTAAGAGAGTGGCGGAGCGAGGTCGGGCTCATGGGCGAAATTTCCTCTGCTTTTATCTTTCGGATCGTCCGATCCATTCGTGTCTAGTGGGCTGGAAAGGCCACCGCAAGGCCTGATTTTCCAGCGCCGGCCGTTGATTCATAAGCGATTTTATATTCGTCATAATGATTAAAATGCGATGGTTTGGCAAAACTTCATGTTCAAGCCTTTCTGCGAATGTCCGCGTCAGGTTTCGCATGAAGTGAGGCACCAATGACCGTTTACAATAGCGCCAAGGGAGGCGCGCAGATTCTCGTTGTTGAGGATGATCCGATTCAACGCCGTCTGCTGAAGAATGCCATCGAGCGGCACGGACACGTTGCCCATTTGGCAGAAAATGGCCGTCTCGGCCTGGAGTTCCTGAAGCGTGGCCACGATCAGATTAATGTGATCGTGCTCGATCTCATGATGCCGGAAATGAACGGCATCGAGTTCCTGGGCGCTCTGAACGATATGGGCATCGACCTGCCCGTCATCGTGCAGACCGGGCAGGGCGGCATCGATACCGTGGTGCAGGCCATGCGCGCCGGCGCCTTCGATTTCGTTGTCAAGCCTGTGTCGCCGGAGCGTATCGCTGCGTCGATCGCCAACGCCCTGAAGCTCGACCAGCGCGAGGCGAAGGCCCGCGCCGGGCGCAAGTCGCGCTCGAGCAGCATCTCCTTCGACGACATCGTCTCGGCAAGTCCGGCGATGATGCGCGTGATCGATCTCGCCCATCGGGCGGCGCAATCGAGCATTCCGGTGGTGCTGGAAGGCGAATCGGGCGTCGGCAAGGAACTGGTGGCTCGCGCCATTCAGGCCGCCAGCGATCGTGCCGGCAAGCCGTTCGTGATCGTCAATTGCGGTGCGATCCCGCACAATCTCGTCGAAAGCATCCTTTTCGGACACGAGAAGGGCGCATTCACGGGTGCGACCGAACGCCATGTCGGCAAATTCATGGAAGCCGATGGTGGCACGCTGTTCCTCGACGAAATCGGCGATCTGCCGCTGGAAGTCCAGGTCAAGCTTTTGCGCGCCGTGCAGCAGGGCGAAATCGAGACCGTCGGCGCACGTGTCGCGCAGAAGGTCAATGTCCGGCTGATCTCGGCCACCAACAAGGATCTGATCGAAGAGGTCAAGGCAGGGCGATTCCGCGAGGATCTCTACTATCGCCTCAATGTCTTCCCGATTACGATGCCGGCCCTGCGCCGCCGCAAGGAGGACATCCCGCATCTGGCGCGCGCTTTCGCCGACCGGTTTGCGCTGGAGCAGAAGCTCGATCGCCCGCTTGGTATCAGCAATGATGCTCTAGCCTTGCTGACGGCCTATGACTGGCCGGGCAATATCCGCCAGCTCGAAAACGCGATCTTCCGCGCAGTCGTTCTGTCCGAAGGACCGGAATTGCTCGATACGGATTTTCCGCAGATCGCCGCGCAGCTGCCGGGTTATTTCGCCGTCGAGCATCCGACTTTGGTTGTGGATAATTCGCATGCCTCGTCGGCTGGACTTCTGGCGGCTGAAAGAAGCGAGCGGATCCCTTACGGGGTTGCGCAGGCATCGCCTGCAACTCCTCCGCTTGCTTCCGCCGATGCCTCGGCCGGTGCTTCCGACAACGTCATCGTCAGCACGAACACCTTGGGCGACGTAAGAAAACTGGCGGATGTAGAGGAAGAATTGATCCGATTCGCCCTTAAATTCTATCGCGGGCAGATGAGTCAGGTGGCGAGGAAGCTCGGTATCGGGCGCTCAACTCTCTACCGTAAGTTGAAAGACTATGGCATCGACCCGGATGATCCGCAAAAAAGCGCGGCATGAGAAAAAGCTTAACGTTTAGGCAAGCATATTTTGTTACCCGTCGTAAAGCACTTGTTAGTGCATCGTTCACCATGTATGAAGGGGGCGACCATGTGTGGCATTTTTGCCATCGTGTCACCGCAATTGACAGCCATTTGGAACACGATGCGACATTGTCTGTCGGACGGGGATCGAATTGCCGAATTTGAGTGCAAATACCAAGCCTAATAGCTTGAGCTGGCATTCTGCGTGCTCTAACCTATTTAGCAAGGTGGCCAAGGTAGCAGCCGTTGGCCTCCTTGCTTTGGCCGTTTCTACTCCTGTTTTCGTCGGTACTCCCTCGCAGGCTGGTGGTGAAACCCGCAGCCTGAAGATCTATTATGTCCACACCGGCGAAAAGGCCGTCATTACCTACAAACGCAACGGCAAGTTCGATCCGGACGGCCTGGAAAAGCTGAACCGCATCCTGCGCGATTGGCGCAAGAATCAGCCGACCAAGATGAACCCGCGCCTGTTCGATCTGATCTGGGAGGCCTACCGCGAAAGCGGTTCGCACGAATTCATCTATGTGATTTGCGGGTTCCGTTCGCCTGGCACCAACGAGATGCTGCGCACGCGTTCGGCCCACACCGGCGTTGCCAAGAAGAGCCAGCACATGCTTGGCAACGCGATGGACTTCTATCTTCCGGACGTCAAGCTTTCCAAGCTGCGCGAAATCGGCATGAAGCTACAGGTGGGCGGTGTCGGCTATTATCCGACTTCGGGTTCGCCTTTCGTCCATATGGACGTCGGCGGCGTGCGTGCATGGCCGCGCATGGATCGCCAGGATCTCGTCCGCCTCTTCCCGGATGGCAAGACGATGCATATTCCGGCCGATGGCCGGCCGCTGCCGGGTTACCAGCAGGCAGTCGCCGATTACAAGCGCCGCATGTCGTCCGACGATATCCAGATCGCCAGCTCCTCTTCGTCGCGCCGCGGCTTCTTTGCCCGTCTGTTCGGGGGCGGTGGTGCGGATGAGGAAGAGGATAATGCGGATACCGGCACGGCGGCAGCACCGGTGGCTGTCGCTTCGGCTGTTCGCAAAGGCCAGCCCGCTCCAGCCGCCAGCGATGATGGTGACGATGGCGCTGCTCTGGCTCCTGCCCAGGTTCAGGTCGCCAGCGTAAACGCGCCCGTTCCGCAGGTTCGCCCGGCATTCGGTAGTCAGCCCGCCGGCAGCGATGTTGCTTCCGCTCTCGTTTCGCCGTCTCGCAACGCTGCTCAGGATGCGCTTGCCGCCGCCATGCCGGATACGGGAGATCAGCCGCAATATGCCGATCTTCGCTCCTATCATGTGCCGGTGCCGTCCTTGCTTGACCGCCGCTCACCCGGCGATGCCGAAGTGGCATCGGCCGAGGCTGGCATGAAAGGCCAGTTGGCTGCCGTTCCGGTGCCGGCGCAGCGTCCGGAATTGGCCGAAAGCCTGCTGGCATCAGCCGATGCGGATCAGGAGGCTGCCGACGACCAAGCCGATGCAGGCGCACTTTCGCCTTCGGTCATTGCCGCTCTGGAGCAGAGCCGTCCGGATCGATCGGATGCCAACAATGCGGTTGCGATGACCCAGCCGTCGAACAACGTCGCGTCTAAGGATCAGCTGCCCGCGGCAGACAATGGTCTGGCTGCCGGTAATGATGCAGCGCAGGCAATTGCCTCCGTCCTGCCGCAGCAGAGACCGACCCAGCAAATGCCGATGCAGGTGGCCGCACTCGCGCCGGTTCGCAATGAGGTTAAGGCCAGCAGCCGTCGCTTCAACGACGGGTTCGAGCCGACAACGCCGCAGGAGCGCCCAATTGCCGCTGGCATTGCGACCAAGGGCGGCCGGCCGAACAAGCAGGATGCCGTCGTGGCCGATTCGGGCCGTGCAACTGTGACAACTGCGCCGACGCTGACGGATAAAATGATCTCGCAATGGGCGATCGCAAAGGCTCGGGTTGAGATCGTGAACCGCCCGGTCAAGGCTCCGCGCTTCGTGAGCCCGACGCTTCGTGCCCAGCCGACTGCCGTTTACACGGATGGCTTCAAGGTACAGACCGCGTCGATCGATCCCGAACGCTTCAGCGGAAGTGCAGTGAATTTCCTTCAGGTTAAGAAATTTAATTCGGTCGAATAGACCAGACAAACCGTCATTGTTTCGGGAGCCCGTTTGGGCTCCTTTTTGATTCGGCAAGATGTCACCTCTTTGCGTTCACAATCGGTTTCTTGCACTCTCAAGCCCCACACAAATCTGAGCTGACGCGTGGTCCTCGGGCGCTGCTGTTGCTTGCGGGTGACATCGCGACGGCTTTCAGGTTCGTGTCAGCTTTTATGCATCCTTCCCCTCATCCGTCTTCAGTTTGGCTTCATTTGGCTTCGTTAGGTCGACGATTTCAGACCTGATGGATACTCATATTTGACCCGAAAGACGGCAATCATCATCGGCAATGGCAAGCTGCATCGCGACCTTTCCGAGGTCGTGGACAATGCTGAATTCGCAATGCGCTTCAACGAGCCGAAAGCCTCGATCGGGATGAGCGGCTCACGCACGGATATTCTCATGCTTGCAGCTTCCAGCAAGCCGATGCAGCGGCGATTGACGGACCCGGCCTTTCTGACAAGCCCGACTTTCACGGCGGCCAAAGAGGTCGTGCTGGCCTATCATCCCGATATCATCCGCAAATATCACCCCAAGCCCAATCTTCTCTCGCGCCTCAAAGGCAGGAGAAGCGATTGGACGATGCGGACGATCGAATTGGTCGGCGCGGCCGGCAAGGAAATCCGCATCATGCCGCCGCAATTTTACATCGAGGGCTGCGAGGAACTCGGCGTGAGCCAATGCCGCATGCACCAGCTCTTTCCGAGCACCGGCTTCTTCGGCATCCGATATGTGCTGTCACGATTGCCTGCCGACGAGTGGGAGGTGAAGCTGTGCGGTTTCAGCTGGGAAGGGTGGAAACGCCATGCCTGGCTGGACGAGCGCCGCTGGGTTGAAGACAAAATGGCGAGCGGCCGCATCAGCATGCTCGTTTAGCCTTCCTTCAGTTGTTCAGACCAGTTGAAAACAACCATTTTCAGTTTGGCCTCAGGTTTGCCTAAGCTCGCTTTCATTCAGGGTTGCTAGAGCCTCGCGAAATATGACCTCGAGGTATTCATTCATGCAAGCCCACGAATTCAACCCGTCTTCGGCGATGCCGCTCGAAAGATCTCACACGGGATTCGAGTTCGCTCCTGCGTCCAATTCGGTCGGTACCGTTCTGGACACGCCCGGCCAACCTGTCATTCGTGGCTTCATCATCCATCTCGCTCGCGCTCGCGATCGCATGCCCCAGGTTGAAAGGCTTGTTGCAAAGCTTCCGGTGCAGAGTGAGGTCATCGAGGCAGTCGATGGCCGCGCTCTGAGTTTCGCCGAGATCGACAGCGTTTATCGTCCCCGGCTGCAAAAGCCGTATTATCCGTTTGCCATGAGCACGGGCGAGATCGCCTGCTTTCTGTCGCACCGTAAGGCTTGGGCCGCCATCGTCGAGCAGGGCATCGATGCCGGCCTTGTCTTCGAAGACGACGTCGAGATCGACGATGCGTTCCATGCCGCTTTTGCCGCCGCCAAGGCCTGCCTGAAGCCAGGTTCGTTTATTCGCTTCCCGTTTCGCATGGGCAAGGAGCATGGCAAATGTGTTCTGTCCCAGGGAGCGACCAATGTCATTCAGCCGACGCGGATTGGGCTTGGCATGGTGGCACAGCTTGTCAGTCGCGATGCTGCCATCCGCCTGCTGGAGGCGACCGCCGTCTTCGACAGGCCCGTCGATACCACCGTGCAGATGAGCTGGTTTACCCGCGTGTCGCCGCTTTCGGTCTTGCCCGGTGGTGTGCGTGAAATCTCTCCCGAGCTCGGCGGCAGCACGATCAAAAGCCGCAAGACATTGACGGAAACGCTCTCCAGAGAGGTGTTGCGGCCACTCTATCGTGCAAAGATCGCGCTTCGCTCGCGCCGCATCATCTGAGATCATCCATCGTGGCCGTTCCGATCCTCGCATATCATCAGATTGCGGTGCCGCCGTCGCGCAAGGCGCCGTTTAGAAGCATGGTCGTCCACCCAGAGGCTTTCCATCGTCAGATGG
Source organism: Rhizobium sp. BK491 (assembly GCF_014194925.1). NCBI lineage: Bacteria > Pseudomonadati > Pseudomonadota > Alphaproteobacteria > Hyphomicrobiales > Rhizobiaceae > Rhizobium > Rhizobium sp. BK491. The sequence goes on along the minus strand of NZ_JACIAR010000001.1, from coordinate 1,414,942 downwards.
AATGGCTGAAAAGGCTTGGAATTCAGGGTGTATCGCTGCGCGAGGCAATGCCTTACATCCGCGGCGAGAAGACCGGCAAAGTCGCCGCCATCACCTTCGATGACAGCTATGCCAATGTTTATGAGAATGCCTTGCCCGTGCTGGAGGAGTTCGGCTTCACCGCCACGAATTTCGTCGTGGCAAACCAGATCGGCGGCAGCAATGTCTGGGATGCTCCCCTTGGCGTGGCGCAGGCGCCTTGCATGTCTGTCGAGCAGCTGAAGCGCTGGCACAGTCTGGGGCATGAGGTGGGATCGCATACGCTCGATCATGTTCGCCTGCCGCAATTGCCCATGGAAGAGGCACGCCGTCAGATCACGCAGTCGCGCGAGCTGCTCGAAGATTTACTGGATGAGGGGATTTCGTCCTTCTGTTTTCCCTATGGCGACGAAACGCCGCTCGACCGCGTGCTTGCCTATGAAGCCGGTTACAGCGCCGCAACGACGACACGCCGCGGTCGGGCGCGATCAAGCGACGATCCCTTCGGCTTGCCGCGCGCCACTATCCGGCGCAACGACAGCTGGCTGCATTTCGTCAAGAAATGTGCCCTCGGATAACGAGTACCTGTAATCAGGGTGCTACTGTAAAGCTGTAACTGCCGTCGGTCTTATGGCCGGCGGCAGAAAGTACGGCGCCCACGCATCTTAGTCTTCATTTCTGCCTTATCGGCCGCTGCGCCTGCTACTTCTGTTTTTGGGGCGCGGAATAGGCCGTCGGATGAGCACTGCTGTCGCTGAGTATGGCAGCTCCACCGACATGGTTCTGTGCTGTCGCCGCTGGCGGCAGGAGGGTCCAGGTGAAATAGGCGATCAGACCGCAGATGCCGAGCAGGAAGACGGTGAGGATCGCGGGGATGGACCACTCCTTCGTGAACATCGGTGTTTCCTGACGCGACTTGAAAGAAGCCCGACGTCCGGCTGCCGTCTTATTGAGCTGTGTTGGCACAAGCGCCTCCAATATTACGCGTCGCGGTCGAAAGTGTTGTTGTGAAGGTCGGTTTCCGCACGATCTTCCTCATTATCTGCCTTGATGAAGCACGTACGACATTCGTCATTTGGGCTCAATGCGGCAATTTGGTATGCCCACCATTGTGACCGTTTACAGGCCGCGCCGAGGTCGGCTACAGATGATCGACAGGGCTCGTGCCGGCGGATAGGCGAGCCTGACATCACCAAGTCGCGAGGCTCGGTCACGCTCCGGTGCTTGCGCGAAGGGGAATTGGAATGCCCATCGAATCCTGGAGAGGCGGCGAGGTCGACGTTGCCGTGATCGGCGCCGGCGCAGCCGGCGTAGCTGCAGCCCGGCAGCTGCAATTGCTTCGGCCGGATCTCTCGATCGTCTTGCTCGAAGCCTCCGATCGCGTCGGCGGCCGCGCCCGCTCGATCCATCCGTTCGGCACCGACGCCGCCGCGCTCGATCTTGGCTGCGGCTGGCTGCATGGCGCGCGCACCAATGCCTGGACTGATATTGCCGAGGAAGTAGGCCTGACCGTCGATCGCACGCCTGCGCCCTGGAGCGATGGCGGCCATCGCTTGGAACGGAACGATCCCGATGCAAAAGCCGCGGCCGCCGCCGTCAACGACTTCTTCGGGCGGGTCTATGAGTATGAGGGCGATGCAGACGCCGATCTCTCGATCATGTTGTCGCCTGATGATCCGTGGAATGAAAGGATTTACGCCGTCGCCGCCTTCATGACCGGGGGAGAGCTCGACAAGTCTTCGGTGATCGATCTTGGCCGCTACGATCCCGGCCCCGGTCCTGACTGGCGCGTGCGACAGGGCTACGGCACCTTGATCGCCACCTACGGTCTGCCGGTGCCGACCGTTGTCGGCGCCGAGGTCCGCCGCATCGACCACAGCGGCGCCGGCCATATCGTGCTTTCGACAGGCAAGGGTGAGCTGCGGGCGAAGGCCGTCATCGTCACAGTTTCAACCAATGTGCTTGCGGCCGAACGCATCGCCTTCTGGCCGCCTTTGCCGGAAAAGATCGAGGCGGCGTCCCGCCTGCCGCTCGGCCTGGCAAACAAGCTTTTCATTCGTGTTGCCGAGCCGGCGATGTTTCCGAAGGATACGCATGTGACGGGATCGCAGCATAGCCGCCGGACGGGTGCCTATCAGCTGAAGCCATTCGGTGCGCCGGTCATCGAGGCCTATTTCGCTGCCGACCTCGCGCTCGATCTGGAGCGACAGGGCGTCGATGCGATGTTTGGTTTTTCGGTGGAACAGTTGAAGCGTGTCTTCGGTGCCGATGTCGGCAAGACGCTGTCGCCGCTGGCCGCATCGGCCTGGGCGGGAGAGCCTTTCTTCGGTGGTTCTTATTCCTATGCGACGCCGGGTGCTTCCGATCTACGCAGCGTCCTTGCCGCTCCTCACAACGAGCGTTTGTTCTTCGCCGGAGAAGCCTGCTCGAAGACGCGTTATTCTACCGCGCACGGCGCTTATGAAACCGGCGTTGCCGCCGCCGAAGCCGTTGCGAAAACGCTCTAATGGAAGCCTCATGAGATCGATAGCCAGCTTCCAGGCGAGAAATAGCGATTCGCCTCGTAATTTTATGCAAATCGCTCTTAAACTTGCGTGAGAACAGGCGTAAACGCAATCAAATACCACCCGATTTGATTTACACCATCCTTCGGGAGATGGGCGGCGAAAGCCGCAGCAAAAGAAGCATTGGAGGAGCCATGAGCACCGGCGAAACATTAACCTTCGACATCCAGAAAAACCCCAATCCCGCGACGGCGAGCGAGCGGGAAGCGCTGTTGCAGAACCCGGGCTTCGGCCGCATCTTCACCGATCACATGGTAACGATCCGCTACTCGCAGGATCGTGGTTGGCACAGCGCCAAGATCGAGCCGCGCAAGGCGCTTGCTCTCGATCCGGCAACCGTGGTGCTTCATTACGCCCAGGAAATCTTCGAAGGCATGAAGGCCTATCACCTGCCGGATGGCGGGGCCGCCCTTTTCCGCCCGAGCGCCAATGCGCGCCGTTTCCAGAATTCGGCCGAACGGCTGGCGATGCCGCGCTTGCCGGAAGAGCTTTTTGTCGAGTCCGTACGCGAGCTGGTCAAGATCGAGCGCGAATGGATCCCGACCGCGGAGGGGGCATCGCTCTATCTCCGGCCGTTCCTGATCGGCACCGAAGTCGCTCTCGGCACAAAGCCGTCGGCAGAATATATCTATTGCGTTATTGCCTCCCCCGTCGCCTCCTTTTTCAAGGGCGGCGGATCGGCCGTCACGCTCTGGGTCTCCGAGAATTTCACCCGCGCCGCGCCGGGCGGCACGGGTGCGGCCAAGTGTGGCGGCAACTACGCCGCAAGTCTTGCCGCATTGGCTGAGGGCCAGCGCGAAGGCTGCGATCAGGTCGTCTTTCTCGATGCCGTCGAAAAGCGCTGGATCGAGGAGCTTGGCGGCATGAACGTGTTCTTCGTCTTCGATGACGGATCGCTGCAGACGCCGCCGCTCACCGGCACGATCTTGCCGGGCATTACCCGCGATTCGCTGATCAAGCTTGGGCGCGACATGGGCCTGACAGTGCGCGAGGAGCCCTATTCGATCGAGCAGTGGCAGGCGGATGCCGAGAGCGGGCGCCTGCGCGAATCCTTCGCCTGCGGCACGGCGGCTGTCGTGACTCCGATTGGCAAGGTGAAGGGCCGCAAGCACGGCTTCGCCATCGGCGACGGCAATGCCGGCACTACGACGCAGCGTCTGAAGGCGGCGCTGACCGACATTCAGTTCGGCCGCGCGCCCGACAAGAACGAGTGGCTGGACCGCCTGTTCTAAGCGAAGAATGAACCGATATTCGGCGGGAAAAGGCATGTGAGCTCTCCCGCCGGCTTCTGACTCAAGAGCGGTTCAGCTTTTCGTGAAATATCTGAACCGCTCGATCTCTTTGTTTCACGCAATTCCGGACGGAAAACCGCTGCGCACTTTTCCTGGAATTGCTCTAAAGTTCGCATAGCCACCCGAAACATCGGAGTTGTTATGATAACCAACGTCAGCGAGCGTCCCGGCGTCGAGCCGGGCGAGGAGATCGGCTTTGTCGGTCTCGGCGTCATGGGCCAGCCGATGGCCCTCAATCTCGCAAAGGCAGGCGCGAGGCTTGTCGTTTGGAACAGATCGCCGGCAGCGGCCGATCCGTTGCGCGAGGCAGGTGCGACGGTCGCCGTAAGTGTAGAAGAGGTGTTCGAACGCACGCGCATCGTCATCCTGATGCTGGTCAACGAAACTGTGCTGGACGAGGTGCTGCGGCGCGGGACACCGGACTTCGCCAAGCTGGTAGCCGGCCATATCGTCGTGTCGATGGGCTCCAATCCGCCCGACTATTCGCGCGGGCTAGCCGCCGATATTCTCGCAGCCGGTGGGCGCTATGTCGAAGCCCCGGTTTCGGGCTCGCGGAAGCCTGCCGAGACAGCGCAGCTGGTCGCGCTGCTCGGCGGCGATGCGGACACGGTTGCTGAGGTGCGGCCGCTGCTTGCGCCTATGTGCCGCGAAACGATCCTGTGCGGTCCGGTCGGCAATGCGCTGCTGATGAAGCTGACCGTCAACCTCTACCTTTGCACGATGCTGGCGGGTCTCGCCGAAGCCTCGCATTTCGCCGAGCGGAACGGCCTCGATCTCGAAACTTTTCAGGCTGCGATCGATTCCGGCCCGATGGCCAGCGATCTGACGCGCGTAAAAATTCCGAAGCTTGTTGCGCGGGATTTTTCAGTGCAAGCGGCGACAGCCGATGCGTTCAACAGCACGAAACTGATTGCCGAGGCGGCTCGTGCCGTCGGCATGGCATCGCCGGTCCTTGATGTCTGCCGTACTCTTTATGGCGAGAGCGTCGAACTCGGCAACGGCCGGCTCGACATGGTGTCGGTGGTTGCGGCCATCGAGGCTCGCACCGAAGCGCTCAGGCGGGGCTGATGGACCTAAATTTCGTCAAGCTCACGCTTGGGAAGCCGTCTTGCGGCACCTATGTTGCATGGAGACCTGAACAGACATTTCTGAAAGGACGCCGGACATGTCTGCCCCTATGGACAGCAATCTTTTTCAACAACTTGGTTTGAAGCATCCATTGATCGTCGCGCCGATGGCGGGCGGTCCTTCGTCGGTGGAGCTGGTGGCGGCGGCTTCTGCCGCAGGCTCGCTCGGCGCCATGGGCGGCGCCTATCTAAACGCCGCGGCGATCGAAGCCTTTGCAGCTCAGGTGCGTCAACGGACCGACAGGCCGTTTTCGATCAATCTCTTCATTCCGCACTCAATCCCGGAAGTTGCCACTGATCGGGTCGAGCGCGCGGCTGCGGCGACCGCACGATATCGCCGGGAGTTGGAGCTGCCTTCACCGCAGCTTGTGCCTCCCTATGAAGAGGATTTCGATGCGCAGTTTGAAGCGGTTTTGCGTATCAAGCCGGCTTGTTTCAGTTTCGTCTTCGGCTTGTTGCCGGCCAGCTATGTACGGGAAGCGAAGAAGGCTGGTATTCCGCTGATCGGCACGGCGACGACACTCGACGAGGCGAGGGCGTTGGAAGAGAGCGGCGTCGATGCGGTCGTGCTGCAGGGTTTCGAAGCGGGCGGTCATCGCGGCATTTTCGATGCCAAGGCAGCAGACCCGGAAATCGGGATGCGCGATCTTCTGGTGCAATGCGTCGGCACCATTCGTTTGCCGTTGATCGCAGCCGGCGGCATCATGACCCCCAGCGATATCCGGGCGGCGCTGAAGGCGGGAGCGCGGGCCGTGCAGATGGGCACGGCCTTCCTCACCTGCGTGGAAGCCGGAACCTCGGCACCCTATCGCAGGAAGCTGCTGGAAACGCCGGAGCGCCGGACGCGAACGACGCGCGCCTTTTCGGGCCGCTTTGCGCGAGGGATCGAGAACCGCTTCATGGATGAGATGGATGGAAAGCCTGATGCCATTCTTCCCTTTCCGGCGCAAAACAAGTTTACGCGGGACATCCGCGCTGCGTCGACGGCGAAGGGATCGCCGGATTTCCTGTCTCTCTGGTCGGGAACCGGCAAGGGCGAGCTGTGGCAGGGGAGTGCCGCCGAATTGATCGGCCGTCTTTTCGCAGAGTGATGCGCTCAAAAAGAAAGGAGCCGGCTTGCCGGCTCCTGATCATCTCACAAGGCTGAGGGGAGCCCCGATTATTCCATGCCGAGTGCGGCCATGTAGGTCTGCAGGATGGATTCTTCTTCCAGGCGTTCGTTCGCGTCCTTCTTGCGAAGGCGAATGATGGTGCGGATCGCCTTGGTGTCGTAGCCGCGGCCCTTGGCTTCACCCATGACATCCTTGATGTCGGACCCAATCGCGGCCTTTTCTTCTTCGAGGCGCTCGATGCGCTCGATGAATTGACGCAGTTCCGCCGCAGCCACGTTCTCGACGCTGTTCTCTTCCATGCACTTCTCCTAAAGGGTCTCAAAGGGTCGCTTGCAGCCCGTCGCAGATGAGATCGGTCGGTCACCGATAGGGGCACATCGCTTCAGGGCTTGCGCGGGATTTCGAATTCGATCGGGCAGTTGACGTGCCGCGAATGGCGCGCAAGGTCAAGCCGAATTGGTGAAGGGAGCGTTAATCTTTCGGCTTGTTTTGCTCGAAAGCGGCTTTTTGCACAGGCGAGGCTTCTTTCTGGTGCAGGTTCTTCCAATCCTCGTAGGGCATGCCATAGATCACTTCCCGGGACTTATCCTTGCTGACGGGCAGCCCCGCCTCTTCGGCCGCTTCGCGATACCAGTTCGAGAGGCAGTTGCGGCAGAAGCCGGCAAGATTCATCAGGTCGATGTTCTGAACGTCGCTGCGTTCGCGCAAATGCGCAACGAGGCGGCGGAAGGCAGCGGCCTCAAGCTCGGTCTCTTGTTCCTTGGTGAGCGTGGTCATCTCTTTCTCCTCAATTCGCTTGCCGGTTCACGCCTCATAGGGGCCGGTGCGCGAAGGGTATCGCCTATATTCATGGAGCGACGGATCGGCATTGATCTCCGCAAAGATCGGTGCCAGGCGATCGGCCCATTCGATAATACCGGCCTCGTCGCCGATCAGATCCTGCCGGACTTCCAGCAGCGCATGCCCAATGCCTTTCATCATGCAATGGCGGAACATGGTGTCGTTGCGCAGCGCACCGTCATACGGTTCATTGTCTCCGATAACGAGATCGGTATCGGCGCCGAGCTTTGCAAGGAGCGGCACGACGGCACGATCGTCGCTGTCCCAGAGTACGCTTGCATGCCAGGGACGCGGCACACCTTTCCAAGCCGGCGTGAAGGAGTGCATCGAGAAAACCAGGGGTGCCTTGCCCGTTGCCGCGGCCACGGCGGAGATCGTTTCGTCGACCGCTTCATGATAGGGCCGATGGAAGGCTTCTATACGGTAGTTCCATTCTTCATCCGTGATTGGATGATTGCCCGGGATGATCGCGCCATCCGATATTTTCATGATGAGCGTCGGGTCGTCTTCGCCGCGGTTCGGATCGATCAGCAGACGGGAAAAGCCGCCAAGCACGCCCGGCACGTCCAGCCGCGCGCAGAGATGACGGCAGAGGCCTTCGATGCCGATGTCGTAGGCGATGTGGCGGGAGAAGGCGGTCTCCGGCAGGCCGAGGCTGCCATAACGCTCGGGCAGGCGCCGCATGGCGTGGTCGCCGAGAATGACCATGCCTTTGTCACGATTGCCGGGTATAAATTCAAACGGTCTGAAATCAGTCATGCGGATTGTCGATTATTGAAATTTTCAACTCTTTGTTTGATTGCATGTGCGGATGGAAGGTGCAAGGTTTGCAGCTTCGGTCGGATGAGGGGCGGTGGATGGTGCCGCCACCATCCCGTGAAGAAAATATAATCGATTAGAGTTGCGTTGACATTCATGGGATGGCGGCGCAAGAAGACGCAACAACGAATAACCGGGAGCCAATTGGAAGCCGTGTCCAGCCAAGTCGCGCCACGTTTCGTTAAGCGGTCAGGCCCGCTCGCCCGAATCGCCTTTCTCATTCTCGCTGCGGCAGCGCCGTTCTTCTTCATGCCGAATGCGGCTTATGCCGATTTCCGAACGTGCAACGGTACGCAGAACCTTGTCGGCGTTGCGATCGGCTATCGCGCCAAGGACGGGTGGGTGACGGAGGGTTGGTGGCAAATTCCGGCCAATACCTGCGCGACTTTGATCGAGGGGCCGCTTCAATCCCGCTATTATTATCTCTACGCAGAAGATGCGGCCCGCGGCGGCCGCTGGACGGGTGACGTCGAAATGTGCGTGGCGGAAAATGAATTCAAAATCCCAGGCGTCAAGGATTGCTACGCGCGTGGCTATCAGAAGATGGGATTCAAGGAATACGACACCGGGCGCCAGGCGAGCTGGATGGTTCAGCTTTCCGAGCCCTCGGGCAGCCAAGAAAGCCAGAATTGATGAGACGAAACCGAAAAGTCAAAATCCTCGCAACGCTCGGTCCGGCCTCCTCTTCGGAGGAAATGATCCAGAAGCTTCACGAGGCCGGCGCGGACCTGTTCCGCATCAACATGAGCCACGCCAGCCATGATGTGATGCGCACGCTGATCCAGCGCATTCGCGCCGTCGAAGCTCGCTGTGGTCGGCCGATCGGCATTCTCGCTGACTTGCAGGGTCCCAAGCTGCGCGTTGGCAAGTTTGCGGACACCAAGGTCGATCTCAAGCCGGGTCAAACTTTCACGCTCGACAATCAGGATATCCCAGGCGACAACACGCGTGTCTACCTGCCGCATCCGGAAATCCTGGAATCGGTTCAGCCCGGCCACCGCCTACTGATCGATGATGGCAAGCTGGCACTGCGTGCCGAAAAGTGCGACGGCAAGAGCATCGTCACGACTGTCATTTCGGGCACCAAGATTTCCGACCGCAAGGGCGTCAGCCTGCCCGATACGCTGCTCGGCGTCGGCGCGCTGACCGACAAGGACCGCGCCGATCTCGACGCCGTTCTCGCCACCAATGAAGTCGACTGGGTCGCGCTCTCCTTCATCCAGCGCCCGGAAGACCTGACGGAAGTTCGCAAGATCTCGCACGGCCGCGTTGGGCTGATGTCGAAGATCGAGAAGCCGCAGGCTGTCGAGCGCATCGAGGAAATCATCGAGCTTTCCGACGCACTGATGGTGGCTCGTGGCGACCTCGGCGTTGAAATGCCGCTGGAAGCCGTTCCGGGTATCCAGAAGCAGCTGATCCGCGCCTGCCGCCGCTCCGGCAAGCCGGTGGTCGTCGCCACGCAGATGCTGGAATCGATGATCTCCGCGCCGGTCCCAACCCGCGCCGAAGTTTCCGACGTCGCGACCGCCGTCTTCGAAGGCGCCGATGCCGTTATGCTCTCTGCAGAATCCGCGTCCGGCGACTATCCGGTCGAAGCCGTTTCCATGATGGCGTCGATTGCCGGCACCATCGAGCGCGAGCCACATTATCCGGGCATCATCTATGCTCAGCGCGCTCTACCCGAAGCAACTGGCGCCGACGCGATCTCGCTCGCTGCCCGCCAGATCGCCGAGACGCTGAAGCTTGCCGCCATCGTCTGCTACACGTCCTCCGGCACCACCGGCCTGCGCGCCTCGCGCGAGCGTCCGCAGGTTCCGATCCTGGCGCTGTCGCCGATCATCCAGACGGCACGCCGCCTGTCCGTCGTCTGGGGTATGCATTGTGTCGTCACGCACGATGCGACCGACCTCGACGACATGGTCAACAATGCCTGCCGTATCGTCGCCGAGGAAGGCTTCGGCAAGCCGGGCGACCGCATCATCATTTCGGCCGGTGTGCCGCTCGGCACGCCGGGCGCCACTAACATGTTGCGCATTGCCTATATCGGTTCGGACGGCCAGTCGGGCGTGTGATTGCCGACATCCGATTGCGGCAGCACCTCAAACATCCGAAACCCGCTGTCGAAAGACGGCGGGTTTTTTCTTGAAGCCGAAGCGCCTGCAATCCCAGGCAGGCGGATGAAGAAGGAGATATGTCAATGAAAGTCGGATTTATCGGATTGGGCCAGATGGGCAGCGCCATGGCCATCAATCTCATCAAGGCCGGGCATGAAGTGACCGTCTACAATCGCTCACGCGACAAGGCCGAGGCTCTGGCCGGCGAGGGCGCCAAGGTTGCGGCGACCGTGGCGGAAGCGTGCGGCGGCGAGGCTGTCTTCACCATGCTTGCGCATGACGATGCGCTGTCGGCGGTCGTCCATGGCGATGGCGGCGCTCTGGCAAGTCTTGGCAAGGGTGCAGTTCATATTTCCGCCAGCACGATCAGCGTCGCCATGTCGGAAAGGCTGACGAGGGAACATGTCGCGGCAGGTCAGCACTTCGTGGCAGCGCCCGTCTTCGGCCGCCCGGAAGCGGCGGCTGCGGCAAAGCTCTTCGTTGCCGCTGCGGGTGCGCCTGATGCGATTCAAACGGTCACGCCGCTTTTCGACGCCATCGGTCAGCGCACCTTCGTCCTCGGCGAGGAGCCGAAGGCGGCCAATCTCGTCAAGCTCAGCGGCAATTTCCTCATCGCTTCGGTCATCGAGTCGCTGGGCGAGGCTATGGCGTTGGTCGAAAAGGGCGGTGTCGACAGGCACGCCTATCTCGATCTCTTGACCTCGACGCTGTTCAACGCGCCTGTCTACAAGACGTATGGCGGGCTAATTGCGGACCGCAAGTTCAAGCCGGCCGGTTTCACCGCGCCGCTCGGTCAAAAGGATATTCGGCTGGCTTTGGCTGCCGGTGAGGCGCTGAACGTGCCGCTGCCGCTGGCGAGCCTGCTGCGTGATCGGTTCCTCAACCTGCTGGCGCATGGCGGAGAGGAACTGGACTGGTCGGCGATTGGCGCGCTGGCGGCGAAAGATGCGGGTTTGGTGGGGTAGTTCGAGGGTTGGAAGATTTACCCACAGCTGATCGAGTTTGTGGTGGGTGCGTGCCCCCTCTGTCACTTCCATGACATCTCCCCCACAAGGGGGAGATCGTTGGGAGTTGTCGCCCGTTCCTTTCAAACCGGTGAACTGTGGTTTCTGCACCTCCAATATTCGCTTGAGGTGCGCCGGGACCACGAGTTACCAATCTTCCCCCTTGTGGGGGAGATGTCCCGATAGGGACAGAAGGGGGCCGCCCGAGGTTCGGCATACCGAAGCCTCTCTTACGCCCTCTTGCTAAGCACGGCACCACATGCAACTTTCCCCTCTTCCAGAGGAGAGACTCCCATGCATCTGACCACGCTGCTCGCCTTCGCCACTGTTTCCTTCATCGGTATCGCGACGCCGGGGCCGACTGTGCTTCTGGCGCTGACCAATGGTTCGCGCTTCGGCATCAGGCGCGCCTTGCCCGGCATGGTGGGAGCCGTTCTTTCCGACGCGGTGCTAATCAGCGCCGTCGCCATCGGCCTCGGCGCCTTGCTGGCTGCCTCCGAATTCTGGTTTTCGGCTCTGAAATGGGTGGGTGCGGCCTATCTCGCCTTTCTCGGTATCATGATGCTGCGCTCGAAGGGGAGCATCGACGGCGCATTGCAGGCGAGCGCGAGCCAATCGAAGGGAACCGCTTTCTCCATTGGGCTGAAGAGCTTCCTGGTCGCCGTGACCAATCCGAAGGGCTATCTCTTCTTCTCGGCGTTCCTGCCGCAGTTCATCGACCCTTCGGCGCCGCAGATGCAGCAATATATCGTGCTCGGCGCGATCTTCGCCGCGCTCGATTTCATGATCATGCTCGGCTATGCGGTGTTCGGCTCTCATGCCGTCCGCGTCCTGAAGTCGGAAGGGGCGAAATGGCTCGAGCGCGCCTGTGGCGGCGCGCTTTTGGCTCTTGCCGGTTCGCTGGCGCTCTATCGCCGCACCGTGAACTAGGGTTTAGTGGCGGCTCAGCGCCGCCTCGAAGACGTCCTGGTCGACATTGCCGCCTGAAGTGACGGCGATCACCGTATCACCGTCGATGCCCTTGCCGTGGAAAAGCGCTGCTGCAAGCGCGACGGCGCCGCCTGGTTCCACGACGATCTTCAGGCGGGTGAAGGCGAGGGCCATGGCCTTTTGCGCCTCTTCATCCGTCACGACGAGGCCGGGGCCGCAAAGGCGCTTCAGGATCGGGAAGGTGATGTTGCCCGGCTGCGGCGTGATGATGGCGTCGCAGATCGAGCCTTGCAGCGCGGCGTTGCGCTCGATCTTGCCCGAGGCGAGTGAACGGGTGGTATCATCGAAATTTTCGGGCTCGCATGGGCGCGCCTTCAGGCCCGGAGCGCGGGATTCGAGCGCCAGTGCGATTCCCGAGGTCAGGCCACCGCCACCGCAGGGGACCAGCACATCGGCAGTTTCGATGCCTTCTTCGGCAGCCTGCTCTGCGATCTCCAGCCCCGTCGTTCCCTGGCCGGCGATGACTTGCGGCTCATCGAAGGGCTTGATGAGCGTCAGGCCTCGCTCCTTGGAAATACGGGCACTGATCTCGTCGCGATCTTCCTTGATGCGGTCATAGAGCACGACCTCCGCGCCGAAGGCGCGGGTGTTGTCGATCTTCAGCTTCGGCGCGTCCGTCGGCATGATGATGACCGAGGGGATGCCGTGCAGCTTTGCGGCCAGCGCCACACCCTGCGCGTGGTTGCCAGAGGAAAACGCGATGACGCCTCTGGCGCGCACGGTCGGCTCCAGCGCCGAAACAGCCGACCAGCCGCCGCGGAACTTGAAGGAACCGGAATGCTGCAGGCATTCGGCCTTCACGAACAGGCGTCGGCCGGCGATCTCATCGAGAAAGGGCGAGGAGAGCAGCGGAGTGCGGCGCGCCCGACCGCCGAGGCGAGTGCGGGCGGCTTCGATCATTGCGATATCGACCATGGAGGGATCACTCTTCGGATTCAGAAAGACTTTCCCTCCATAAAGCTCCGGCCTTTCCTTTAAAACAAGGAGATTGTCTCCATGACACTTCAGGCGACGCCGGGCAGCGAAAGATGTCCGACATTGTAGGCTTGGACCCCGGATAGACCCGGGTCTTTCGGCGGCTCGGCCAGCAGACGGAAGCGCACCAATGTCCAGTGCGTCGGTTCGAAGGCGACGAGCGAGGCGAGTGCTTCGCCGTTCGATAGGGCCTGCGCCGCAGCCTCAGTCTCGTTTGCGCGGAGTTCGGCAAGCGATGTTTCGGCGTCAATCGCGACCACCTCGCGCGTTGCGAACTTGGCGCTGCGAATATCCGCAGATGTCTCGGTGTGCCATGCGATCCAGGTATCGACCTGAGGGCGGCCGAAGTTCTCGGTCAGGGCTGAGAAGCCTGGGCCAGAGACGAAGTCGCTCAGTCCTTCTTCCTGCTGCCAGACATAGAAGGGCGAGTAGAAGTTCTGTCGGCTCCCTGTGACGGCATCGCCCTTTCTCGCCGTCAGGTAGGCCTTGAACTTCAGGCCCGGGAGATTGTCGAGCAGGGGACCTTTTTCACGGATACGGCGATCGATGATCGCCATGTCGTAATCCGCGGGTAGGGGGAAGTTATATTGCATGGCGATCATCGGTCATTCCTCCAGCCAGGTTACAGCGCTTCCATCTTGCGCCGCCTGGATGCTGATATAGGAGAAGGCATTTTCCGGCGCTGCACCGTGCCGATGGCGTTCGTTCGGCGCGAAGCTGATGCAGTCGCCGGCGCGCAGTTCCTCGGCCGTGCCGCCAAAGCGTTCGGCAAGTCCGACGCCGGACAGAACATAGAGGATCTGTCCATGCGGATGCGTATGCCAGCGCGTCATGACGCCGGGTTCGAGTGCGCAGCGCATGGCGGTGAGACCGCCGTTTTCGGCATTCTCCACGAGCGACTCCACCAGGAAGGAGGCCGTGGCGATGCCCTCGGGCGATGCGCGCATATTCGTGCCGGCGCGATGTATGGTCGGGGATTGGGTCGATGTGGTCTGCGGCATGGCTCTCAGACCTGTTCGATCATTTGCGCGCGACCATCGGAGAAGGACCAATCCTCGCGCGTCGCAGTCGTGATGGTGATCATGATGTCCTCGGGGCGAATGCCTGGTGCATCGGCAAGCAGCTCGGCGACACGGCGATAGAAGGCTTGCTTGACCTCGGTGCTGCGCGGCTTGCCGATGGTGACGTCGAAGAAGACGTAATTGTCCGAACGCGGAGTGCTGGCAAAATAGGTGCGATCGAAGATGAGCTCATGCGGCTCCAGCTGATGAATAGACTGGAAGCGATCGGTCGGCGGCACCTCGAAGGCTTCGACCAGAGCGCGGTGGAAATTATCCGAAAGTGCCTTGAGATATTCCGGCGACTTGCCGCGCAGAAGGGTGATGCGGGTGAATGGCATGGGATTGCTCCTGTTTCCGTGTCACTTGACGAGCATAGAATGTCAGTCGATAATCATCCTGAAAATCAGATAATTCTGGATATATAGTCCCAAAAATATGGATGATTATCCGTGCGAAAGATCATCTTCGATCTCGATGTGCTGCGCAGCTTCGTCACTGGTATGGATCTCGGCAGCTATGCCAAGGCGGCAGACCGGCTCGGGCGTTCCACCTCGGCGATCAGTGCCCAGCTGAAAAAGCTGGAGGAGCAGGCGGGCACGCCGATCTTCCGCAAGGCGGGCCGGGGACTGGCGCTGACGGAGGCTGGCGAGACGATGCTTGGCTATGCACGGCGGCTGCTGGATCTGAACGACGAGGCGGCCACGGCACTACATGGGACCGAGCTTGAAGGCTGGGTGCGCCTGGGGCTGCAAGAGGATTTCGGCGAGACGCTGCTGCCGGACGTATTGGGCCGCTTCGCCCGTGCACATCCCAAGGTGCGTATCGAGGCGCGTGTCGTGCGCAACGCGGAACTTGTGGAGCGGGTGACGTCAGGCAAGCTCGATCTGGCGCTTGCCTGGAGCGACGGTTTCCGCACGGCTTATACGGACCGTATAGCTGAAGTCCCGCTCTGCTGGGTCGGCCCGGCCAGTGGCGACATGCAGTGGCACGCCGATGGCGGCGAAGCCATGCCGCTCGCCTCGCTTGAGGCGCCTTGTTTGCTGCGCAACATCGCCACAAAGACGCTCGATCGCGCCGGCGTCGGCTGGCGGATATCTTTCGTCAGCCCGAGTCTCGGGGGCCTTTGGGCAGCAACGGCGGCAGGTCTTGGCCTGACACTGCGCACGCCGCTCGGGCTGCCGCCAAAGGTACGGCAATTGACGCCGGGAGAGGTGGGCTTGCCGGCTTTGCCGACGCTCGATCTCGTGCTCCATCGTGCCGAGGCGGAGGGGAGCCCGGCGACGGAGCGCTTGGCATCGATCATGCTGCAGGCGGTGCGGCAGACCATCGAGGCGGTGCCGCAGAGCCGCATATTCGAGGATGCGTCTGGTCAGGATGTCGTCATGGCCTGAGAAGAGGGCTGTCGCGTGGAAAGTTCGCTGCCGAGGTCGCTGATGCGGATTTCCGCCTGTGCAGCCAGCTCATACAGGTCACGCGGCTGGCCTGCCAGCCGTTCCATGGCGGCGATTGCGACATCCGTCGTGACATAATCTGGCTTGTGGCCGAGATTGCGGATGGTGACGAGTTCGGCGCCCGCGATATCCCGGGCAAGTCCACGCGAATGCAATTCTTCGAGCACGATATCGTCGCTGTCGCCGGTGATGATGACCGTGGGTGCTTTGATCTCGCTATAGCGCGGGGAATGGGCAGAGACATAGGCAAAGAGATTGACCACATCGATCGCATTGTTGCGGAAGGTCTGCGGCCGTAGCACCAGTTCCGGCGCCGTCTTGATTATATAATCCGCCGGCCGTTCGTTAGGGCGAAAGATGCTGAGCGTGCCATTTTCGACTCGGCGCAAGCCGATCGGAATGACGAAAAGCTGAGTGAAGAGCCAGCCGAAAACGGGCGTGGCGGCAAGTGTATAATACCAGTCGACGCCACCAGGCCAGGGGTGAGTCGCCGGCGCGAGAAAGAGCAGCCCCTCCGTCTTTTCGGGGTGCCGCATGCCGAAGGCGGCTGCGATCGCACCACCGAAGGAGTGACCGACGATGATGGCACTCTTGATGCCGCGCTTGTCCATCAGCTTCGCGATCGCATCGGCTTGGCCCGAGGGCACCGCGTTTTCGGCCGGCCCGCGTTCGGAATAGCCGTGACCGGGGCGGTCGACGAACAGCATTTCGGCGCGGCCAGATAAAGGTGCCGCAAAGGCCTCGAACTGGTCGCGCAGATTGCCGCTGGCCCCATGGATAAAGACCAGAGCCGGCAGATCAGCCGTTGACGGGCGCGGCAAATGGACCGCGTTGAGGCGGTAGCCGCCAATATCGGTAAGTTCGCCAATATTGGGATAGGCCTGCTCGATGGCGCGGGTCTTGTAGGCGGAAAAGCCCGCGGCGGCGATAAGAAGCAAGACAATGGCGACGAGGAAAGAATCGATCATTGCGGCACGGATCAAATATCTTGAGACGCTAATCTAGCGTGATATGGCGGCTTTTCATCCCTCCAAATGCGATTTCCGCCGGGAAACCGCGGCGGAAAATCAGGTGCGGCTGCCGGCGATCTTTTCCGAGAGCTTGTCCGCTTCCTCCTGGGCTGATCGATTCGCAGGATAGACTTCGAGAAAGCGCTGCCAGGCCTTGAGGGCGAGAGCATCGTTGCCGCGTTCGGTCAGCATCGCCGCCATACCGGCCAGCGCTCCGAAATGGCGCGGCTCGATGCGCAGCACCTGATTGATGTCTTCCATCGACTTGCGATAGTCGCCGATCGCGAAATTGAGCGTGGCGCGGCGGTTCCAGCCTTCGACATAGTCGGGCTTCAGCGAGATCACCTGATCGAGATAATCCATCGCGGCGGCATTGCGCTTGTCCTGAATGGCCTTGTCGGCCCATTGCATCAGGAGATTGATAGTGGCGCTGCCGGAATCGGCGAACTGGGCATTGATCTGGTCCGCAATCAAGCTTGCCTGGTCGGGATCGCGCTGCCGCTTCAGCGTCGTGAACAGATTGTCGAGCTGCTGCTTAGGCGACAGGGTGCCGGAGGAATTGCCCTGATTCTGCTTTTCCACAGGGTTTGGTTCATCAGCCTGCGCCGCATGGGATGCAGAGGCAGTCAGAGCAAACAGAATCGGCAGGGCTAGATATGACAAAGCAAAAACGCGCATGGCGGGCATAGTAGCCCGCCAATGTCGAAGATCAAAACAAATTTGATGCGATCAACTAAAACTGAGGCCCGATCCGTGGGATCGGAGCCGCGCGCTGTATCAGCCCTGACGAGCCTTGTAGCGTGGGTTCAGCTTGTTGATGATGTAGATACGGCCCTTGCGGCGGACGAGACGGTTGTCACGGTGGCGCGCCTTGAGCGACTTGAGCGAATTCTTGATCTTCATTTTTCTGATCCGCGATCTCTGAGGGGGAATGTCACATTCGCCCGGGTCTTTAACAATCAAAAGCGCGCTCAGGGCGCGCTCTTTAGGGTGGGGAGCAAATACCCTGTCGGCCGTGCGCTGTCAACCATGTCAGGGCTTTTTCCCGCTGATCTCAGCGCAGAAGCTGTGTAACGTGCCCCATCTTGCGGCCCGGCCGGGCTTCGGTCTTGCCATAGAGATGCACTAGCGTGTCGTCAAGGCGCAGCCATTCCGGCAGTGCCAGGATGTCGTCGCCGATCAGATTCGTCATGACGCAGTCCGAGTGGCGCTGAGGATTTCCGAGCGGCAGGCCGGCGACGGCGCGGATATGCTGCTCGAATTGCGATATGACGCAGGCGGCCTCCGTCCAATGACCGGAATTGTGGACGCGCGGCGCCATTTCATTGGCGATCAGACTGCCATCGGCAAGCACGAAGAACTCGATGCCGATGACGCCGACATAGCCGAGCGCCGTCAATATCTTCTCCGCAGCATCGCGAGCGGCATTCGCCGTCTCTTGCGAAATGCTCGCCGGCAGCGTGGAGGTGTGGAGAATGCCGTTGCGATGGACGTTCTCTGCCGGATCGTAGCAGGCGACTTTTCCGTCGCTGCCGCGGGCGGCGATGATGGAAACCTCGCGCTCGAAGGATACGAAGCTCTCCAGAATCAACGGAACGCTGCCCAAGGCCGCATAGCCGCCTTCGGGGCTGTCGGCGGCGGAGCGATAGACGCGCTGGCCTTTGCCGTCATAGCCGAGGCGGCGCGTCTTCAGCACGCCCTGACCGCCGAAATCCGCTAGCGCCTTTTCGAGGTCGTCCTGGCTGTCGACGGCATGGAAGCGGGCCGTCGGAATGCCGCAGCCGTTGATGAAGCTCTTTTCGGTCAGCCGGTCCTGCGCCATTTCAAGCGCCTTGGGCGGCGGATAGACCGTTACCTGCAAGGCAAGATCCTCGGCGGCGGTTACGGGCACGTTTTCGAACTCATAGGTCACGACATCGCAGCGCTTCGCCAGCTCGGCAAGGGCGGCCGCATCGTCATAGGCGGCTGTGATCTGTTCGTTGGCAACATGGGCCGCCGGACAATCGGCCTGGGGCTCGAGGATGACGGTGCGAAAATTCAGGCGCGCAGCCGCCATGGCCAGCATGCGGCCGAGCTGGCCGCCGCCGATGATACCAATCGTCTTCGCGTTCATAGGTCGTCCATCGGATATTCGGCAACGGCTGCGCTCTGGCGCGCGCGCCATTCGTCGAGCCGGTCGGCAATCTCTTCGTCGCCGAGCGCCAGGACGGCGGCAGCAAGAAGGGCGGCATTGACCGCGCCGGCCTTTCCGATCGCGAGCGTGCCGACGGGAATGCCGGCCGGCATCTGCACGATCGAAAGAAGGCTGTCCTGACCGGAGAGCGCGCGTGACTGAACCGGCACGCCGAAGACCGGAAGAGGCGTCATAGAAGCCGCCATGCCCGGCAGATGCGCCGCGCCGCCGGCGCCCGCGATAATGACCTTGAAACCCTCATCCCTCGCGCCCTTGGCGAAGCTCACCAGCCTGTCCGGCGTACGATGCGCGGAAATGATGCGCGCATCATAGGTAATCTCAAGCGCTTCCAGGGTGTCCGCAGCATTCTTCATGGTCTCCCAGTCAGACTGGCTTCCCATGATGATGGCGACAGGCGGTCTTTCGGTCAGCATCGTTGCGTTGTGCTCCTCAGGCGATGATGTCGGGGATGATCTGGTCTTCCAGCTTAGTCAGCTTGTCCTTGATGACGAGCTTCTTCTTTTTCATGCGCTGGATACGAAGGGCATCGCAGCCCGTCTCGATCATGGCATTGATTGCGGCATCATAATCCTCGTGTTCCTGGCGCAGCCGCGCCACGATCAGCCTGATTTCCGCCTGTTCCTGATCGGCCATGTTCATTTCCCCAGCATATCGCGGAATCGCATTCGTTCCGCCTCCTGAATTCCGCAAGCTCCTATCACCAAATGGCGATAACGGGAAGTTATCCTTCTTCACGAATTTGCCGCCTATAGGCCACGTTTTCGCCTTCGACAAAGGCTCCATCTTATGGCACAGTGAGAGGGTTGACACCTAGAGCCTTGGCGAATGGATGGTCAGGGCTCTTCAGAGGAAGGAAGGGTCATATGACTGTTCAAGCACATCTTGAATCGCTCGAAAAGAAACATGTCGCGCTCGAGGAGGCGCTGCATGCGGCAATCTCATCTCCCTCTAGCAATGATACGGAAATAGCCGACATCAAACGCAGGAAACTGCGCGTCAAGGACGAAATCCAGCGTCTGCGTTCCTCCGTTCACTGAGGCAACGTTCCAAAGTTCAAAAAAGCCATCGATCTTGGGGCAAAAGAGGCAGATCGAAAGGTCTTGAGGCAAATTCCCAGTCAGGATCGATGAGCATTTCCGTCAAAAACGGATGCGCCAGCTTCGTAGTGTCGAAGGTAGGGGTTGGCGCAATTTCCCCATCTTATGCAACAAATGCCGTCGTTGGCGACTCTCGGCTCGTTGTGGTCGCGGCACTCGCTCATCCGGAGGTCATGTCGTTTCGATCGCGGACTCAACTCGAAGAGCCGCTTTGCGCGTCGTCATAGCGGACGCTATCAGCTGCCAAATTCCGCAAATTTCCAAGTATGATGAAAGCGGAAAAGCCGTTTCAGGACCAGAATTGATCCAGCCATAGATTCAGCTTGTCGAAACCGCGGCTGTTGACCGCATAAATGCGCTTCGTGCCTTCATTGGTGACGGAAACGAGGTTGCTGTCGAGCAGCGCCTTGAGATGCTGCGAGACGGCTGGGCGGCTGATTGGCAGGCCCTGCGCCAGTTCGTTGACCGTCTTGGGTGCGCGGCGCAATTCCTCCAGCAGATGACGCCGGTTCGGGTCCGCGATGGCTGCGAAAGGGTCCATGGTCGACATGGCGGAAAGCTACGTCAAACACCAAAGGGCGGCAAGTTAATTGTGCGCTGCATGATATATTGTGCGAATGGCCGCTCGCGGAGGTGGCGTGCCCGATGTCCTTCATCGCGAAGTGCCCGTTTCGGCAGCTGCCCCTTGTCAGAGAGAGCTAAC
Organism: Rhizobium sp. BK491; assembly: GCF_014194925.1. NCBI lineage: Bacteria > Pseudomonadati > Pseudomonadota > Alphaproteobacteria > Hyphomicrobiales > Rhizobiaceae > Rhizobium > Rhizobium sp. BK491. The sequence continues at coordinate 1,394,571 of NZ_JACIAR010000001.1, read as the reverse complement.
GGATTTACTCACGATTATCGAACCGGTGCGCCATCGCTGACGATGGAGGCCGAAACCATGGAAGCTCGCATGACCGTGCCCGAAGATCGTTGCCGCCTCGTACTCATCGTTCCCGACATTGCCGATATCGAGCAGCGGGCGACGGCAGTGGCCGATGCCCTGAGGGGTGGGGACGTCGCTTCGGTGATCATTCCTCAATATGGTCTTGATGACGGTACCTTCCAGAAACATGCCGAAAAGCTCGTGCCGGTCATTCAGGCCGCAGGTGCGGCAGCGCTCGTCGCCGGTGACAGCCGCGTGGCAGGGCGTGCCAAGGCCGACGGGCTGCACATTGCCGGCAATATTACCGAGCTTACGGAAGCCGTCGAAAAATTCGTGCCGAAGCTGATCGTCGGTGGCGGCAGCGCAGCCGATAGGCACAGCGCACTGGAGGTCGGCGAACTCAGGCCGGACTATATCTTCTTCGGCAAGCTCGATGGCGACATCAAGCCCGAGGCGCATCCAAAAAATCTGGCGCTCGGCGAATGGTGGGCTTCGATGATCGAAATCCCCTGTATCGTCATGGGCGGCACCGATCCGAAGTCGGCGCTGGAGGTGGCGCTCACCGGCGCCGAGTTCGTGGCGCTGCACAAGGCGGTCTTTGCCGATCCCGCCGCCGCCCCGTCCATCGTTGCGGAAGTGAATGCGCTTCTGGACGAAAAAGCGCCACGGTTTGAGGATTGATAGCGATTCATGTCGTCAGCGCCTCGATTCCGCCATCGATCCTTCCTTGCCGTGCTGGCAGCCGGGCTTGCAGCATTCCCGTTGCTGGCCGCGGCGCAATCCGGCAATGACAATACGTCCCTGCCGGGTGTTTCGCAGCCGGCGGAGAAGGGCGCGCGACCGGAAGACAATGCGCAATCCGATGACGACACAACCGTGCCGGATGCACCGCAGCACAACGATAATGTCATGACCCGGCCCCTGGGCGCCGATGCCGGCACTTTCAAGACTGAAAAGATTCAGCCGGGCGCAGAGCCGAAAGCCGATAGCGACATCAAGCCATCCCAGGGCGTTGGCGTTTTCGAGCGCATGGGGGCAAATTTGCCGGACCTGCCGCCGGAAAAGCCTTTCACCGGCAAGGTGGATGATGCCTATGGTGCCTTCCAACGCGGCTATTACCTGACCGCTTTTCAGAAAGCATTGCCGCGGGCGCAGCTCGGCGATCCGGCCGCACAGACCTTGATCGCGGAGCTGATGGCACAGGGCCTGGGCGTGAAGCGCGATACGAAGGACGCCGCCTTCTGGTACAGCAAGGCGGCCGAGGGCGGTGATCCCACGGCGATGTTCAAATACGCGCTGATCCTGATGGAGGGCCGCGAAGTGCCCCGCGATCAGAAGAAGGCCGATGAATGGATGAAGAAGGCGGCCGATGCGGGTCAGCCTTCGGCGGAATTCAATGTCGCCCAGATGCTGACGGCCGAAAATCCAGGCCCGAAGGGTCTGCAGATGGCGCTTCCCTATTATGAAAAGTCTGCGCAGCAGGGCATTGCCGACGCGCAGTATGCCGTTTCGCAGCTCTATCTGAACCTTCCCGATCTGCCGCCGGAAAAGAAGGCGCGCGCACGAGAGTGGCTGTCGCGTGCAGCCAATGCAGGCTTCGATACTGCACAGCTCGACATGGGCATCTGGCTGATCAACGGCACCGGCGGCGCGCAGGACCTCGAAAACGGCTTTAACTGGATGCGGGTCGCAGCCTATCGCGGCAACGTCGTCGCGCAAAACAAATTGGCGCATCTTTATATCAACGCCATCGGCACGAAGCAGGATCCGGTGGCTGCAGCCACCTGGTATGTCATTTCGCGTCGTGCCGGCCTGAAAGACCCCGAGCTTGAGGATTTCTATCAAGGGATCGAGGACTACCAGCAGAAGGCGGCCATCGACGCAGCCAACAAGTATCGGCGCGCGCGATAATAAAGGTGTCGGATTGAGCCTTGGCGGAGCTGATCTGAGGTCAGTTTGCGTCTGCCACAGCCTCACCACTTGAAATTCCCGCGATTTTATGGTCTTGAGGCCGCCAATCTTTATTTCCGCTGACGCTCCTGCTCCGTCGGTGCCTGCTTTCGGGCCCGGTCAGCGCTTTCTGCATTATCCAAGGAACCCCGATGGCCCGTTCTGCTCTTCTCAATGTCATGGTTCAGGCTGCCCTCAAGGCAGGCAAGTCGCTCAGCCGCGATTTCGGCGAAGTGCAGAACCTGCAGGTGTCGGTGAAGGGACCGGGCGATTTCGTCAGCCAGGCGGACCTGAAGGCGCAGAAGATCATCCGCGACGAGCTGTTGAAGGCCCGCCCGACCTACGGTTTCCTCGGCGAGGAAGGCGAAGAGGTCAAGGGCACGGATGGCGCCCATCGCTGGATCGTCGATCCGCTCGACGGTACCACCAATTTCCTGCACGGCATTCCGCTGTTTGCGGTCTCGATCGCGCTTGAGCGCAACGACGAGATCGTTGCCGGCGTCATCTTCAATCCGGCCACCGACGAACTCTATACGACCGAGCGCGGTGGTGGCGCATTCCTCAATGACCGCCGCCTGCGCGTGGCTTCGCGCCGCGTACTGTCGGACAGCGTCATCGGCTGCGGCGTTCCGCATCTTGGCCGCGGCAATCACGGCAAGTTCCTCGTCGAGCTGCGCCATGTCATGGGCGAGGTCGCCGGTGTTCGCCGTCTCGGTTCCGCATCGCTCGATCTTGCCTATGTGGCCGCGGGTCGCTTCGACGGCTTCTGGGAAACCGGCCTGTCTTCCTGGGATATCGCAGCCGGCATTCTGCTGATCCGCGAAGCCGGCGGCTTCGTATCGGATTTCCATGGCGGTACCGAGATGTTCGCAACGAAATCGATCATTTGCGGCAACGAGCATATACAGAAGGCGCTCGCCGAAGTTGTCAAGCGGCCGGTCCCGACGAAATAAGTCATTCCCCCATTCGCCTTTTCGAGGGATAAAACGGTCTGTTGCCAACGGGCTGTTTTGTGCTTTCCGTCTCTTCAATTCGGCACAATGTTGCTCTAGTCTCGCCTGCGGAAAATGCGGTGGCGGAGCGTGCAATGGAAAATGTGAAATTGGCGGATCTGGGATCGACCGACAATGTGTCGGGCAGCTACGCCTATAAGCTCTCGAGCCCGATGGCCTTTTTCTGGACGATGGTGCTTTTCCTCGTCATCGTCGGCTTTATCGTGGCTATCCTTTTCCGTCAGGCCCAGGTTGCGTTCCTGCACAATCCCGGCCTCAATGGCCTGATCGTCGGTGTGCTGGTCGTCGGCATTCTGCTGGTATTCAACCATGTGCTGATGCTGAGACCCGAGGTTCGCTGGTTCAATCACTTCCGCGCAGTCGGCAATGCGGACAAGGTCGGTCGCAATCCGCGGCTGCTGGCGCCGATGCGGGCGCTGCTCGGCAATCGCCGCGCGATGCAGCTTTCCACGGCGACGCTGCGCTCGATCCTCGACTCGATCGCCACACGCCTCGACGAATCGCGGGACACCTCACGCTATCTTATCGGCCTCCTTGTCTTTCTCGGTCTGCTCGGCACATTCTGGGGTCTGATCGGCACGATCGGCTCGATCAATGACGTCATCCAGGGCCTCGACGCGGGCACCGGCGACTCAGGTGACATTCTGAGCGCCTTGAAATCGGGTCTTTCCGGCCCGCTTGTGGGTATGGGCACAGCCTTCTCCTCCTCGCTGCTCGGCCTTTCCGGCTCGCTGATCCTCGGCTTCCTCGATCTCCAGGCTGGCCGTGCTCAGAACCGTTTCTACACCGAGCTCGAGAACTGGCTTTCCTCGGTCACGGATGTCGGTTCCGATATCACGCCGGTCATCGAAAATGCCGCCGGCGCCTCCTCGGAGGATGTGCGTGCGCTTTCCGACTATCTGCGCAAGATCGCCGAGGAGGGCGGTGGTCAACGCTCGGTGACCGCGATGGCGAACCTCGCCGAAGGCATTCAGGGCCTAGTCAAGAACATGCGTAACGAGCAGCAGATGCTGCGCGACTGGATCGAGGCCCAGCAGGAAGAGGCGAAATCGATGCGCCGCACGCTCGACCGCCTCGCCGACCGGATCAGCCATACCGAGAAGACCGGGAGCAAGTAAGCCATGGCGCTCGCCCGCAACCGACGCCACCAGAGAAGCGTCGACTATTGGCCCGGCTTCGTCGATGCGCTGTCCACGCTGCTCATGGCGATCATGTTCCTGCTGACGGTATTCGTCGTTGGCCAATTCATCCTCAGCCGCGAAATTTCCGGGCGCGACGAAGTGCTCAATCGCCTCAACAGCCGCATCAACGATCTGGTGCAGCAGCTGGCACTGGAAAAAAGCGGCAAACAGGATCTGGAGGATGCTGTCGCCAATCTTCAGGCATCGCTATCCTCGGCGGAGACTGAGCGCTCGCGGCTGCAAGACCTTCTCGCAGCAGGCTCCGGCAGCAGCCAGGCTGCGGAAAAGCGGGCTGGATCGCTTTCGCAGGAGCTTGACGATCAGAAGCAGGTGAGCGCACGGGCGATGAGCCAGGTCGATCTCCTCAATCAGCAGATTGCCGCCCTGCGCAACCAGATCGCCGCTATCGAAGCTGCCCTTCAGGCATCAGAAGCCAAGGATCAGTCATCGCAGGTGAAGATTGCCGATCTCGGCCGGCGGCTGAACGTGGCGCTGGCACAGCGCGTACAGGAACTGAACCGGTATCGTTCCGACTTCTTCGGCCGCTTGCGCGAAATCCTTTCGGATCGGGATAATATCCGCATCGTCGGCGACCGCTTCGTGTTCCAGTCCGAGGTGCTTTTCCCGTCCGGCGCTGCCGATCTCAATCCGGCGGGCCAGGCGGAGATGACCAAGCTTGCCACAGCTCTCATCGACCTTTCCAAGGAAATTCCGCCCGAGATCAATTGGGTACTGCGCGTCGATGGCCACACCGATAATGTGCCGCTTTCGGGCAATGGCCGCTATCCGGACAACTGGGCGCTGTCATCGGCGCGCGCTATCGCAGTCGTCAAGTTTCTGATCTCGCAGGGTGTGCCCGCCGACAGGCTCGTCGCTGCCGGCTTCGGCGAATTCCAGCCGATTGCACCGGGCGATACGCCGGATGCTCGCGCCACCAACCGCCGCATCGAACTGAAACTGACGGAGAAGTAATCGATCATCGCTCCGGCGATGCGATGCCATCGAGGCGTGCCTGCAGGAATTGCCGCAGGGCTTCGCTGTCACTGAGGCCGATCGCGATCCGATAGGCATTGGAGGCGCTTTCCGTATCTCCGGCTTCGGCCAGGAGATGGGCGCGCACGGCCCAATAGGGCTGATAGTTGACGATTTCGCGTTCGGCTATCCGGTCAAGGAGAGCCAACCCCGCAGCGGGACCTTCCACTTTGCCCGTCACCGCGGCATAGCTGACGCGGGCGCCGACGGTCGGTTTCATCATAACGAGCGCCTGATAAAGCTTGGCCAGAGCTGCCCAGTCAGTGATGCCCGAACGTCGCCGGTCGGCATGCACGGACTGGATCGCAGCCTGACACTGGAAGGGGCCGAAGCGCCCGAATGCACCCGCCTTTTGTAACAGATTGTCGGCTTCCGCGATCATTTCGACGTCCCAAAGGGCCATGTCCTGCTGGTCGAGAGGGACATATCGTCCATTCGCGTTGCGTCGCGCTTCACGACGGGATTGGCTGTAGAGCATCAGCGACAACAAGCCTGCCGCCTCCGGTTCCTCGGGCAGGGTCGCAAGCAGCGTGCGGCCGAGCCAGATGGCTTCATCCGCTAAAGATCTTTGCTTGCCGATCTCTCCGTCGACACCGTCCCAGCCGAGGCCATAGGCGGCATATATCGCCGAGAGCACGCTTTCCAATCGGTCCGGCAGTGCGGACCGCTCCGGAGCGATGAAGGGAATATGTGCGTCGCGGATCTTGATTTTTGCCCGTACCAGCCGCTGGCTCATGGCTTGCGGCGAAACGAGGAAGGCCTTGGCTATGGTTGCTGCATCGACGGCGAGCACGGATTGCAGCATCAGCGGGGTGTGAGCCGAGCGATCCAGAGCCGGATGGGCGCAGACGAAAAGGAGCTTCAGGCGCTCATCCGGAAAGGTGGAATTGTCGGCATTCATGCGTTCTTCCGCTTCTTCGAAGGCCATTATGATCCTGTCGCGCGCTCCGGCCCTGACGTTCTCGTGCCTGACACGGCGAAGGAGGTTACGCTTGGCTGCAACCAGCAGCCAGGCCTCCGGATTGTCGGGAATGCCGCGTTCCGGCCAGGTGCTCAACGCTGCCGCGATCGCATCCGACAAAGCATCCTCGGCCGCCGGCACGTCGCGGAAGCGCGCGGCGAGAAAGGCGATCAGCTTGCCATAGGATTGACGCGCCGTTTGCTCGGCGGCGCGTCCGGCATCCAACTCCATGATGGCTACATCTGCAATCGCGGTCGTATCTCGACCGAACCTTGCTGGGAGATCGGTACGCGCAGCGCCCATTCCAGCGCGGCATCGAGATCCGGCACATCGATCAGGTAGAAGCCGCCAAGCTGCTCCTTACCTTCAGGGAAGGGACCGTCCTTTACTTCATGGTCCTCGCCCTGGCGACGGACAACCGTTGCCGTCTCCGGCGCCGTCAATCCCGCGCCTCCCGTCATGATGCCGGCCTGGACAAGCGCCTGGGTGTAGGCGATCCAGCCGTTCTTATAGGTCGGATCGGCGCGACGCCCAAAATCCTCGGCTGATTCACGGATGATCAAAGCATATTGCATGAGATGGGTCTCCCATTTGCAGTTTTGACGATGGCCGGACGGCGTACCCCGAAAGCTGAATGCCGGAATATACAACACCGCTGGCAAAACGGCTTCCTGCCGCTTCGACATAATGAGCCGCAGGCCTGAGTGAATTCGACACTCGCGAAAAGATTTCTTGAAATTCGCCGCAGAAAAATCAAAACGACCGGCATGCCCAAAGGGCAGCCGGCTGTTAATGGCTTTGCAGCAAGTGCGTGACGCGAAAATTATGCGGTGGCGGTGGTCTGGTCGTCGATGACGGCGCCGCCAACGTGAGCCTTGATCGATTCGATAGCATGCAGGGCCGAGGCCTTCGCCTTATAGCCTTCCGAACCGAACATGGTTTCGCCGTTCGAGGCCTTGAAGCGGAAGCGAAACTCGCCGGCCTTGTCCTTGTAGACTTCAAATTTATACATGGTGCACGTCTCCTAGAATCGCGTCAGCGCGGGATAACGCCGAAAATCTAGCTCAACTTTGAAACTATTTCCACAAGGTTGTATTTGAGACGACTTGCCCGCTATTTCGCGACGAGCATGTGGTCCTCGATGCCGGCATCGAATTGCAGGCGCGCAAGCTTGGCGTAGATGCCGCCGTGACGGATCAGGCTCTGGTGCGTACCTTCCTCGACGATGCGGCCCTGATCCAGCACCAGAATGCGGTCGGCCTTGAGCACGGTCGCCAGGCGATGGGCGATGACGAGGGTCGTGCGCGCCTCCATCAAGCCCTCCAGCGCCTTCTGAACAAGGGTCTCGCTTTCGGCATCGAGCGCAGAGGTCGCTTCATCGAGCAGCAGGATAGGCGCGTTCTTCAAGATGGCGCGGGCGATGGCGACACGTTGGCGCTGGCCGCCGGAAAGGGTGACGCCGCGCTCGCCGACCTGCGTATCATAGCCCATTTCGAGGCGCGAAATGAACTCGTCGGCCTGCGCGGCAATCGCGGCGGCTCGCACTTCATCGCGCGAGGCGCCCGGGCGGCCGAAGGCGATATTGTCATGGATGGAGGCGGCGAAGATCGTCGTATCCTGAGGGACGATGGCGATGCGTTCGCGCAGCGCATCCGGCAGTACGTCGCGTGCATCGACACCATCCAGGGCAACGCGGCCCTTCTGCGGATCGTAGAAGCGCAGCAGCAGCGAAAAGATGGTGCTCTTGCCTGCACCCGATGCGCCGACGATTGCGACCGTCTCCCCCGGCTTCACGGAGAAGGAGAGCCCATGCAGTGCCGATCTGTTCGGTCGTGACGGGTAAAAGAAATGGACGTCGGAAAATTCCACTCGGCCCTGCGGCGGCTGTGGCAAGGGCAGGGAATTGGCCGGGGCGGCAATGGGTGAGACTTCTGCAAGGAGCTCGCCCAGGCGATCGGCAGCACCTGCGGCCTGGGAGAGCTCGCCCCAGACTTCCGACAGCGAGCCGAGCGAGGAGCCGGCGATGACGGAATAGAGCAGGAACTGGCCGAGCGTGCCGGCCGACATCGTGCCGGCGAGAACATTCTGCGCACCGACCCAGAGAACCGCGACGATGCTGCCGAAAACCATGGCGATGGCGAAGCCCGTCAGCAGCGAACGGGATTTGATCGCCGCGCGCGCCGCCTGATAGGCATCCTCGACGGCGCTGCCATAGCGCTGAGCGGCGGCGTTCTCGCCATTATAGGCCTGGATGGTGCGGTTGGCCGCGATGGTCTCGTTGGCATAGGCCGACGCCTGCGCCAGCGTCTCCTGCGCGGCCCGCGAGCGCTTGCGTACGGAACGGCCGAAACTGACCAGCGGCAGGACGATGATCGGGATCGCGATCAGGACGATGCTGGAGAGTTTCGGGCTGGTGACGATCATCATGATCACGGCGCCAAGACAGAGGATCAGGTTGCGCAGCGCGACCGAGGCCGTGGCGCCGACCGCGGACTTGATCTGCGTGGTATCTGCCGTCAGCCGCGAGACGATCTCGCCCGATTGATTGACATCGAAGAAGGAGGGCGACAGCCGCGTCACGTGATCGAAGACCTCGCGGCGCATGTCGGAGACGATGCGCTCGCCGATGGAGATGACGAAATAATAGCGCAGCGCGCTCGCAGCCGCGAGCAGCAGCGCCATGATCATGATCGCTACGAAATAACTGTCGATCAGAGCGCGGTCGGCTTGATCGAAGCCGTGATCGATCATGCGGCGGACGGCGACTGGCAAAGCAAGCGAGGTAACGGCAGCGATGACGAGCGATATGATTGCCCCGGCCACCATGCCTCGATATCGCCTGAGGTATGGCGTCAGTCGTCCGAGAGGACGGATTGAACGGGTTTTCTTTTCCTCAGCCTGGCCAGTTTCTGACAAGTCGTCTCCAATCCCCATATCAGCAAGGGACTCGGCGTTTCGCCCCTTGTTATCGCCGCTGCCTTCATGTATAGGCACGCCATCTTAATTGGAAGCCGTGGCCTTTAACGGACTGCGGCTTCATTTATTCAATCGGTTCGGTTGCCGCAATGCCTTGCGACAAATGGACCCTGGCATGACAGGAAGATTGTTATGAAGGCCAACATTCATCCCGACTATCACACCATCAAGGTAGTCATGACCGACGGTACCGAATATGAAACCCGCTCGACCTGGGGTTCTGAAGGCGCTGTCATGAACCTCGAAATCGATTCCAAGTCCCATCCGGCTTGGACCGGCGGCAACCAGCAGCTGATGGACCGTGCCGGCCGTGTTTCGAAGTTCAACAAGCGCTTCGGCGGTCTCGGCATCTAATCGCATTGCGATTTGCCGCTTGAAAAGAGCCCGGTTTTGCCGGGCTTTTTTGCGTTGATACGGAGCCTCGTTCCTCATCGCACGCGCCGCAGGTAATCCGCACGGTCGAACGGATTTACGGCTGCGCGCTCCCGTACACGGTGCGGACCCGATAGTGGTGCATAGTGATCGAAGGCGTGCTCCAGGACGCCGGCTCCGCCCGATAATCCCGGCAATTGTCTTTGGATTGTCTGGATCATCGATGATGCCACCGTGCCTTCCAGCCGGGCCAGTCCCTCGTCGATCAGCGATTTTCTCATCGATGCGCCGGATTTTGCGAGCAGGCTGTGCACACCAGCCAAAGCCGTTGCCGGTATCTCGACGTGAAAATGCTCGATGGGTTCGCAGAGGATCGTTTGTGCCGATGAAAGCGCTGATGCAAGCACCAATGGCGTCAGTTTGCGGAAATCCACCGCAGTGCTCGCCGGCGAGGTCTGTCGAGCCGCCGTCATGGCGACATGGCAGTCGATGATCTGCCAGCCGAAAAGACCTTCCTTGAGTGTTTCGAACGTGGCTTCCTCGACTGCCCGGTAGAAGCTTGCGGGCATCTGGCCGACATCTACTTCCAGGGCAAAGCTGTTGCCGGCGCCTTCCGGTCGCGGCTCGACGCGCAAGCCGACTGTTGCGAGAAACGGATTGGGCTCCTTGAATATGTGCTCAACCGCGCTTCCCGTTCCCGCCAGCCTTTCGACATAGACGACGGTGCTTTCCTCGAAAGCTATATCCAAGCCGAATTCCGTGGAGAGCGTTGCCTGGATGACCTCCTTCTGCACTTCGCCATAGAGTGAGACGTATATCTCGCCGGTTTCCTCGTTGGAGCGCAGGTTGATGAGCGGATCCTGTTCTGCAAGTTGCGCCAGAGCCAGCCAGAGCGCTGCATTTTCCGAAGGGCGCATCGGGCGGATGCGGGTTTCCAAAGTGGGCGGCGCGAAGTGGCAAAGCGTGCCTGGCCGGCTTTCGATGCCGATCCAATCGCCGATACGGGCGTTCGGAAGACCGCCGACCTTGGCGATCTGTCCGGCGCTGATCTGCGCGACCTTTTCCGCCTTGCCATCCCGGAAGAGCTGGAGGCTGCTGATCTTTGCCGGGCCGTTCGTGGTTTCGATATCGTCGCGAAGGCCGATCGTGCCAGACGCCAGATAGAGATAGGCGAGCTTCTCGCCACCCCATCCGCGTTCGATCTTGAAGATCGTCCCGGAAACCGGACCGTCATGGTTCGGCTGACGGCTGGGCAGCAAAGCCTGGACCGCCGAAATCAGGGTAGGGATGCCGAGGCCCCGTGTCGCCGCGCCGGCGAACGCCGGATGAATCAGAGACTTCCTCACCTGATCGACAAGGGCTTGCTCCAGCCTCTGCCGTGTCAGGCGCTCGGGAGCTAGAACATAATCCTCCAGGAAGAGCTCGTCGTTGACCGAAAGGGCTTCGCAGACGCGCGAGAAATGCGGATCGCTTCCGAGATCGGCGGTTTCCACCGTGGCGAGCCTGCTACCGGCATCATGGACGATCGACATCGCAATGGGGCGAACCGCCAGCTGGCTCGCAATATCCTGAAGCACCTCATCATAGCGGGCGCCGAGGCGGTCGACCTTGTTGATGAAGAAGATGAAAGGGATGCTGAGGCGGCGCAATGCCCTGACGAGCACGCGGGTCTGCGATTGCACGCCCTCGACAGCCGATACGACGACCACGGCCGCATCGAGCAGCTGCAGCACCCGTTCGATCTCGGCAATGAAGTCCGGATGTCCCGGCGTGTCGATGAGGTTCACCGTGACGTCACCGACGGTGAACGAGACCACCGCGGCGGCAATGGTGATACCGCGCTGTCTTTCGAGTTCGAGGCTATCTGTCTGCGTGCTGCCGGCGTCGACGCTGCCGAGCTTGTCGATTATGCCGGTATCAAAAAGGAGTCGCTCCGTGAGGCTAGTCTTGCCCGCGTCTACATGGGCGAGGATGCCCAGATTCAATGTGCGCATGGTTCATCATCTTCTCAGAATTTCGGATTTGAATTTCGTGAGAAGTGAGTCGGCGCATTGGGTCCTCCACGCACATTCGATATCGGCTCGCCCACCCCTTGAGAGAGGCAGGCACTCTCTTTTTACAAAGGTTTCGCTGAGATCGTCAAGCTTTGCCCGCTTGCCACTTGCGGTTTAGCTCCCCGCGCACGGCTTTTCGGAAAGATGAATAACTGCTCAAAACAAAACCGGCCGCGCAGTGCGCGACCGGTTCGAATTCATAGTCGATGGTAGGGCTTAGTTGCCGCCGAATGCGGTCTGCAGCAGGGTCAGTTGTGCCTTGACGCTATTCTGGTTGTCCGGAACGATGGCCGCTTCCGTAGGACGATAGATCTCGCGATCGAGGATGGCGACGCGGTTCTGCAGGCGCAGCGAACGCTCGACGAGATCGCGGAAGGATTCCGGCAGGTCATTCCAGCCGGGTGCCGTGCGGTCGACGTTGAAGCCGTCGAGGCGAACCTTGTTCTTTTCGGCCAGCACCTGATCGCGCGACATTTCGCCATTGTTGACGGCGCGCTGGAGCAGCAGCCAGGAGGCCATCTGCATGAGACGGGTCGTCAGCCGCATAGATTCGGCGGCATAGAGTACGGAGGCCATGCGCGGCAGAACCTTGGAAGCGGCGCGGCCCTGGCCGTCGAGATAGCCGGCAGTTTCTTCGACCAGCGACATGCCTTCAGAATAGAGCGCCCTGAACTGCGCCGACGATGCGGCGTGGCCAGCAAAGCTGATCGTGTTCAATCCAAGTTCCGACATTGAATAAATCCCTGCTTCACGCAACACTTTTGTTCAGGAAAGGCCGGTCAAGTCCCTAAGAGCTTTCGGCATCCGCTTTTATGACTTTAAGATGGTTGTTTTAACTGAAATTCGCAAGGCGATTCTTAAGAAAGGGTTAATCTCCACAGTTTCGGCAAGGTCCGTGATACAGGACAAAAAAGAAGAGCCGCAAAAGCGGCTCTCAAGGTAAAACAGGGAGAAAAATCAGACCAATTCGCCAAGTGGAGGAACTGTCTGAGTCCAGAGCGAATCTGGATGGTCCTAGTAATATGTCGTAAAGCTTAATATTCAGTTGACCATGTCTTGATCCAGGACTGCGCCGCCCAAATTTTGTGCTGCGGCGATGCACCTTGGAACGATGTCTCAGAAGCGGAAAAGGCTATCCGCCGCCTTGCGGCCGGAGGTCTTGGTGGCGATTTCCTCTTCCAGCCGGGCGATCTCGCCCTGAAGCAATGCAACGCGGCTTTTCAGCTCATCGACCGATAGTAACGACAGGTCGCTGCCGATCTCGTGGGCGGACGGCTGCTTGGGACGATCATCATCGAATACGCTCATTTCGGCTCCTCCTTCCCTTCAAGAGGGATCAAGTGCCGTAATTTACAGTTATATCGTCCTTTTTTGAAGTCTCGCTCCGCGCGAGCGACATACTCTCCGGCGTGATCATCTGCGCGTTGGCCGACGGCATGGTCGTATAGGCATCGCGATCGCCTGCCGGCTTTGCGGCGCGCATGCGGCTGCGGAAGATCGAATAGGAGGTAATCAGCACGTGGGCGATGGCCGTGACGAAGAACAATGAATAGGGGCCGATGGAGGACATGACCGGGCCGCTCAACGTCGGGCCGATGATCGTGCCGATGCCGTAGAGCAGCAGCAGGCCGCCCGAAACCTTGACGAAATCCTCCGGCGCGGCGAAGTCGTTGGCATGGGCGACGGCGATCGGATAGAGCGTGTTGGCGACGGCGCCATAGATGACGACCATGCTGATGAGGAAAGCCGGGCTGCCCGGCTTCAACAGAAAGAGCAGCAGGCCGTCGAGGGCTGCGATCGCAGCCATGCCTGCGAGCACATAGCGGCGGTCGATGCGATCGGACAGGCGGCCGGCCGGCAGCTGCATGACGGCGCCGGCAAAGATGGTCGAACTCATCATCAGCGCGATATCGCTTTGGGAAAGGCCGGCCTTAGCGCCGAAGACGGCGCCGAGCGTGCCGTATGCGCCATTGGCGATGCCGACAAGTAGGATGCCGATCGAGGCAACCGGCGAATTGCGGTAGAGTGCCTTCAGATCGAGGCTGACGGCCTTCAGCGGCTGCGGCGAGGCGGCGGTCGACAGCGTGGTCGGCAGCATGGCGATACAATAGCAGATGCCACACACCATGAAGAGGATGGGCGTATGGACATCGGCAAAGGGCACCATCATCTGGCCGGCGACGGCGCCGATGAGGGTGATGCCGATATAGAGCGAGAAGATCGCGCCACGGCTTTCATTGGTGGCGCGTTCGTTGAGCCAGCTCTCGATGATCATAGAGGTGCCGGCCGTGCAGAAGCCGGTCACGGCACGCAGCGCCACCCACCAGATTGGGTCGACGATGATGCCGGTCAGAAGCGCGATAATGGCGATGACGGAGATGAAGCCCGAAAAGGCGCGCACATGGCCGATACGTCGGACCAGTTTCGGCGCCGTCAGGCAACCGAGCACGAAGCCCGTCGCCCACGTCGTGCCCAGCAGGCCGAGCGTCGTCGTCGCATAGCCTTCGGCCGTACCACGCACAGGCAGCAGCAGGCTGTGCAGGCCGTTGCCGGTAAACAGGAACAGCGTGCCGAACAGCAGAGCGAGTACCGGCAATATGTTTCTTTTCATGCTCCCCACCTTCACGCGGCTCCGTTTGGGAGCCGAAAGACAGGATCGCGCCCTGCCTGTATTCGCTATTGATTGTGTCCCGGATTGCCGCTATCGGCGTGTAGAAACAGTCTGTTGGCGCGGAAAAATGTCCGTCGTATGACGATTAGAGCATGATCGCGAAAGGCGTGCAGCGGTTTTTGGTCGCGGCTGCTCTCACTCTTGCATAAATGGGGAAAAATAGCGTGACAAAAGCCATAGCGGTGCTGCTCCTGCTCGCCATGGCGGTGCACATCATCAAGCCTTTGGGGCTGCCGGGCCTGAGGCGCAGGGCTGATTTCTGGAAGATCGCCCTCTTCGCCTTTGCCATCTGGACGGTGGCGCTCGTTATCAACGAGGTGTTTTAGGGCATTTCAGATCGGTTTCGGGGCTTCAGCTCCGGCGTGCGTCGCTTCCTATAGCCGGATCTCTCCGCGCATGACGAAGACGCTGCTGCCGGACAGCAAGACTTCATTTACCGTACCGGCAGATTTTTTGACGTCGACGCCGATGACGCTGCGTCTTCCCATTTCCACGCCCTGTTCAATGGTGATTTTTACCTCTGCATCCTGTGTAGGCAGCAGGGACGTGAGATAGGCGCCAATTGCGGCGGAGGCGCTGCCGGTCGCCGCGTCTTCCGTGACATTGTCGAGCGGCGCAAACATGCGGGCGCGGATAGCCCATGGATTTTCGGCGGAGCGTACGTAGAGAAAGAGCGAGAAACCGGTCTTGTCCTCTTTGTGCCGCACAGCTGCTTCGGCAAAAACGGCGGCATTCGGCCATGCTTTGCCAAGCGTTTCCAGGCTGTCCAGCTCGGCAAAGGCGAAAGGCAGGCCGACGGATGCGAAGGTCGGAGTATGGGTCGTATGGCGGATCGATTGCGGGTCGATCTGTACGCAGCGTGCAATGAGTTCGTCGGCAATCGTCTCGCCGACCGAAAGTCGGCCCGGCGCGCGAATGCTTGCGCCCGAGACCACGCCGTCGTTGCGCAACAACGTCACTTCCACAAGGCCGGCATCCTCTTCGAAAATCAGCGTGTCGCCCGTAGGCCTTCCGAAGATCGCCGGCTGCTGGCCGAGAACGAAGGCGGTGCCGACATTCGGGTGGCCAGCAAAGGGAATTTCTGATGTCGGCGTGAAGATGCGAACGCGCGCGGTGTGCTCGGCGTTTTCGGGCGGCAGCACGAAGGTCGTTTCCGAATAACCGAACTCGGCCGCTACCTTCTGCATGGCGTCGCTGCTGAGGCCACGCGCATCGGGGATGACCGCCAGTGGATTGCCGACAAAGCGTTCGGACGTGAAGACATCGACGGTGACATAGGCGATGGTGTTCATGGAGGCCCCCAGAGCTTTTGCAGATCTGCGAGGATTTAGCCGTTGCTCGGCGGATGCTGGAAGCGGGAACTTGTGCCGGTGACAACTTCACCAGCAGTGCATTAGCCGGAAAGTCGCGTCATGCAATGACGATCGCGTCAATTGTTCTGAAACTGCTTAAGCACGCTGGACCAGAGCTCGACAAGCTCCGCACTACCTGCATCGCCGGGCTTGGCACGGACCGCAGTGTGCACCAGGACCAGATGTGTTGCCGGATCGACGAGAATGCGCTGGCCGGCTCGTCCGTCCAGAAAGAACGTTCGGCGCGGACCGGGCATCAGCCAGGTCTGATAGCCGTAGCCCCAGGGGTTCGTCTCGTGATTGACAGCGAGGAACGAGCCCTGCTTTACCGGTTCCGTCGCATCCAATAGCCATTGACGCGGGATGATCTGCCGCCCGTTCAAGGCTCCGTCATGGGCGAGCAGCATGCCGAAGCGGGCATAGTCGCGAAGCGTCGCGCTGAAGCAGCAGTAGCCGACTTCCTGACCTGTTTTGTCGACCTGCCAGTTCGCGCTGGCTTCGGCGCCCATCGGCTGCCATATCCGGGTCTGAAGATAGTCCGCCATGCTCATATGGGTGGCGTGGGTCAGGATGAGGCTCAATCCTTCGGTATCGAGATTGCTGTAGTGCCAGACCGTATCGGGAGGCGCCACCCGCTTGTTGAAGCGGGATATGGCTGTGATGGGGTCGAGCTTTTCGGGGCCAAGCAGGGAATTGCTGAGGTGAACGTTGTCGTCGGGGTTGCCGAAGTTTTCGGTGAAGGCAATGCCGGAGGCCATGTGCAGCAATGCGCGGATCGGCGTAACGCCCATCTCCGTACCTTTCAGCTCCGGCACATAGGTCTCAACCGTATCGTTGATCGAACGGATGGCACCTTCGGAAATCGCAATTCCGATCATCATGCCGGTCAATGTCTTTGCCAGTGATTGCGAGACGAAGTGGTCGTGATCGGTGCGGCCGTATTGATAATGTTCGAACAGGATCGTGTCGTTGCGAGCAATCAGCAATCCCGTGGTGGGATTGGTATCGAGATATTTCGACAGGGAGGCGGTCTCAGCGCCGAATGTGAACTTCACCGAAATCTCGGACGGGGCGCGTAAGAGCTGTAACGGATGCTCGGCGGGGGCGATCGTGTGCGTTGGCGCAAGCTGATCGGCATGGGTGAAGTTGCCGATCATATTGCGTTGTTCGCTGAGCGGCAGACCGACGGGATAGCCGAGTTTCTCACCGTAAGCTTCCGCATCCGGTCCGGTCGGAGAAAACACAGGAACAGCTGCACGCACCTGTTGGGCTTGAGCAATATCTGTTTGAGCGACCAGGACTGCAGCAAGAACGGCGATAAAACTGCGCCAGGCCAGCATATGGCAACCCCTCTATTCGGCCCTTCATTATAATCGGACCTAGTGCCGCGCTTTTGTAACATCCGTTTGACACGGTTTGCTTTCCGATATCACAGCAAAGCTGATCTTGTCATTGTGGCATATGTAACTTGCCCTGTTCTGAACGTCGGACGTTATTGCCATAAAGCAAAAAGCCCCGGCCGCATCACGACCGGGGCTTTTCATTCGTTCGAATTGCCGGCTGATTTACTTGCCGGCCTGCAAAACGGCGACGCCGGGAAGGACCTTGCCTTCCATCCATTCGAGGAACGCGCCGCCCGCCGTCGAGACATAGGTGAAGTCGTCGGCAACGCCGGCGTGGTTCAGCGCCGAAACCGTGTCACCGCCGCCGGCGACCGAGGTCAGCTTGCCGGTCTTGGTGCATTCGGCGGCATATTTGGCTGCCGCGACCGTTGCTGCATCGAAAGGCGTGATTTCGAAGGCGCCGAGCGGGCCGTTCCAGACGAGCGTGGTGGCGCGGCCGATCCAGTTGTTGATCGCTTCGACCGATTTCGGGCCGACATCGAGTACCATGGCATCGGCGGGGATCGCTTCGATCGCGACGACTTCGTTTTCTGCGCCGGCCTTGAATTCGCGAGCGATGACGCCGTCTTCCGGCAGCACGATCGCGCAGCCGGCCGTTGCGGCTTCGATCATGATCTGCTTCGCGGTATCGGCGAGATCGTGTTCGCAGAGCGATTTGCCGACATTGGTGCCGCGCGCAGCGAGGAAGGTGTTGGCCATGCCGCCGCCGATGACAAGCGCATCAACCTTCTTCACCAGGTTCATCAGAAGGTCGATCTTGGTGGAAACCTTGGCGCCGCCGACGATGGCGACGACCGGGCGGACCGGATTGCCAAGGCCTTTTTCCAGGGCTTCAAGCTCTGCCTGCATCGTGCGGCCCGCATAGGCCGGCAGCAGGTGAGCGAGGCCTTCCGTGGAAGAGTGGGCGCGATGGGCAGCCGAGAAAGCGTCGTTGACGTAGATATCGCCATTGACGGCGAGCGCCTTGGTGAAGGCTGCGTCGTTCTTTTCCTCTTCCTTGTGGAAGCGGGTGTTTTCCAGCAGCAGGATGTCGCCATTGTTCATCTTGGCAACGGCGTCGGCAGCTGGGGTGCCGATGCAGTCGGAGGCAAAGAGAACGGCATGATCCAGAACTTCTTCGACCGTCGGGACGATAAGACCGAGCGAAAGGTCCGGGGAGGGGCCATCCTTCGGGCGGCCGAAGTGGGCAAGCAGAATGACCTTGGCGCCCTTTTCGGACAGTTCGAGAATCGTCGGGGCGACACGCTCGACGCGGGTCGCATCGGTGACCTTGCCATCCTTGACCGGCACGTTGAGGTCGACGCGCACCAGTACGCGCTTGCCGGAGATGTCGGTGAGATCGTCGAGAGTTTTGAAGGCTGCCATGGGAAGGATCCGATATTGTTGGTGGCGAAAAGCGCGCCGACCATACTACGGATGATCGGAGACGCAAGAACCGTTCGGCGTTTCATGGGATCGCCGAACGGTTCTATTTTCCTGGTTTTCGGCAATTCCGGACGGAAAGCCGTCATGCATTTTTCCGGGAACTGCTCAAGGCACTCAGGCGTCGTTTTTACCCGGTGTCGATTCGTCGGAAATAGCTTCATTCACGCGCTCGCGGCGCTTCTGCAGATAAGCCCGGATGCTCTTCAAAATATCATGGAGATTGATGAAGATCGGCATGATGACGGGCGGTTCCACCGCCTCGAGCGACATTCCGACGGATTGGATGTGATCGTTCTCGTCGAGATCGCGGACGATGAGGATAATCTCGCCGAGGCGTACGCGATCCGCATAGTCGGCCTTGCCACCGAGGCGATGGCGCATGAGCTCCGCTATGGTCAGCCCCTTCTCTTGTTCGCTCAGCAATCCTGGTCCATAGGCGGCGTCGAGATCGGCGGCGGGGCGCAGCGGCGATATCGAGAAGGCACCGAAGAATTCGGCATCCTCGGGATCGACCGGCGCGCGGCTGGCGAAGATGCGGTCGAGAAGGCGCGAATAATTGGGCGAGACGAAAAGATAGACGATATCGTTTTCGCGCAGGCGGCCGGCGTATTGATAGCGCATGGACTTGCCGTCGCGAACGATGAGCGACGGTGTCGCCCAACGCGGAATGCGTTCGCCGCGCAGGACCGGGCTGTCCTTCACGACGCGATAGGAGAGGAGTTCGTGGTTGACCGTGCCCGGCAGGTCGACTTCGACCTTGTCGATCGCGCCCATGCGCGGGGGAACGATGAGGCCGAGGCGGCGCGCCATGGGTTTGATGGTCCAGCCCTGTACGAGCAGCGACACCAGCACGACGATGAAGGCAACGTTGAAATAGGTTTGCCCCGCCTGGAGGCCGCCGAGGATCGGCATGATCGCGAGAAGAATGGAGACGGCGCCGCGCAGACCGACCCAGGCAACGAAGCCGGTTTCCCGCTGCGTATAGTCGAAGGGCAGCACGCAGAGCCACACGGCGATCGGCCGGGCAACGAAGATCAGGAACAGCGCCAGCGCCACGGCAGGGATGGCGATTGCCGGAAATTCCGATGGGGTGGCGAGCAGGCCGAGCACGAGGAACATGATGATCTGCGCCAGCCAGGTCATGCCATCCTGGAAACGCTTGATCGAGGCGGAGGCTGGCAGCTTGCGATTGCCGGCATAGATGCCTGCGACATAGACGGCCAGGAAGCCACTGCCGCCGACGGCGCCGGTAAACGAGAAGACGAGGAGCGCCAGGGCCAGCACGAAGATGGGCGTCAGGCCGCGATCCGTCTCCAGCCGGCTCACGATGAGGACGATCATCATGCCGCCGAGCAGGCCGAGTATGACACCCAGCCCCATCTGCTGGACGAAGGTGGCAAGCATGGCGAGGTTGATGCCGGCATAGCCTTCGCCGCTTGCCAGGAGCTCGACCAAGGCAAGTGTCAGGAAGATTGCCATCGGATCGTTGGTGCCGGATTCGACCTCCAGCGTCGAGCGCACCTTGTCACGGATATTGATGCCGCCGATGCGCAGCAGGAAGAAGACTGCCGCCGCATCCGTCGAGGCGACGATGGAGCCGAGCAGAAGACCCTGCAGCCAGGTGAAGCCGAGCAGCCAGGTGGCCGCGAGGCCAAACAATGCGGCCGTCACGATGACGCCGACGGAAGCGATTGTTAGCGCGGGTGCCGCAGCAAGCTTGAAGGCCTGGATCGGCGTGCCATAGCCGGAATCGAAAAGAATGATCGCAAGCGCCAGGGAGCCGAGGATATAGGCGAGATAATTGTTGGAGAATTCGATGCCGAGCCCGTCCGTCCCGGCGGCAAGGCCGATCATCAGGAAGAGCAGCAGCAAAGGCGCGCCGAAACGGAAGGCGAGGAGGCTGGAGAAGGCTGCAATGAGTATGAGAACCGTGCTGATGAGCACGATGATGTAAAATGCCTCCACCTTTTCCCCTTTCCGTGCGCCGCTGCTAGGGCCAAAGCCCCGAATGCCGGAAACCCCCAGTGTCCATCATGCCGCCGCGCCTGGCAAATTGGCAAACACGGAAATCGTTCGGAGCAGAGTTCAGACAATGAAACTCTTTCCGACGACCATATCGTCATAGTGTGATGCGCCTTGCCAGAACGGCAAAGCGGCGTGAAATAGCCTGGAAGACGTCCTGATTCAAAATTTACTGGTAAATCTGGACCATAGCAGGGCAGGGGGATGAAAAATCGAAATGTTTTTAAGAGGATGCACGAGCGCACATTAGCAGGCGCTCAGACGGTGACGCGCCTGAAATAGATCGGATAATCGATTACCAGCCCATCTTCGTCGACCGGAAGATCGACGGTGAAATCCCTGTCTTCGGCGGCATAGCGATAAAGTTTCCCTGGCACGATGCAGGTGTAATGTTGGCCGTCGCGCACCGGCTCGAAGGTGTCGAACGGGATATAGAGCATGGAGAGCTTGGCGGTTCCGTCTTGCGGTGTCATCTCCAGCCGGCGGATCGGCAGGCTGTTGGTGAAGGGCGAGCCGTGGAGATCGATATCGATGCAGCCGTCGAACTGCGGCAGGGCCACGCCATCCTCGGTACGCCAATGTCCCTTGCCGTCAGAGATCAGCGCGAGACGGCATCCGTCGGTGGTTTCGACCGAGAAGGAAAGAACGGCCCAGCCGGCGGAGCAATCGATACGGTAGGAGACGCCGTAGGGCGTGCCGCCGCGGCCACCAATAATAATGCCGGCGGCGCGGATAACCGCAGCGCCGGCATTGTCGATAGGAGCGATCGTGAGGTGCTCCAGCCCGTCTCCTTCCATGGGACGCCAGCGGACTGTCGTCGGAAGGAGCGGGCGGAAGGCCATGGTCAGATCAGCTTTGCGAAGGCAACGGCCGTGTCAGACATGCGGCTGGAGAAGCCCCACTCGTTGTCGTACCAGGACAGGACGCGCACGAAGTTCCCTTCCATGACCTTGGTCTGGTCGGTCGCGAAGATCGACGAGTGGCTGTCATGGTTGAAGTCGCGGGAAACCAGCGGCTCGTCGGTGTAGCCGAGGATGCCCTTCAGCTTGCCGTTCGATGCAGCCTTGATGGCTTCGTTGATTTCGCCGACCGTCGTTGCCTTCTTGGCCACGAACTTGAAGTCGACGACCGAGACGTTCGGCGTGGGAACGCGGATCGACGTGCCGTCGAGCTTGCCCTTGAGGTGCGGCAGAACGAGACCGACAGCCTTTGCGGCGCCCGTCGAGGTCGGGATCATGGACAGGGCTGCGGCGCGGGCGCGGTACAGGTCCTTGTGCATGGTGTCGAGCGTCGGCTGGTCACCGGTGTAGGAGTGGATCGTCGTCATGAAGCCATGGTCGATGCCGACGGCGTCGTCGAGAACCTTGACCACCGGCACCAGGCAGTTCGTGGTGCAGGATGCGTTGGAGATGACCAGGTGCTCCTTGGTGAGCTGGTCATGGTTGACGCCGAAAACGACTGTCAGGTCGGCACCGTCGGCAGGAGCCGAAACGATGACGCGCTTGGCACCGGCCGTCAGGTGAGCGGCAGCCTTGTCACGAGCGGTGAAGATGCCCGTGCATTCCATGGCGATGTCGACGCCGAGATCGCGGTGCGGCAGGGTTGCCGGGTCCTTGATCGCCGTGACCTTGATCGGCTTGCCGCCGCCCACGATGATCGAGTCGCCTTCGACCTTCACTTCGGCGGGGAATCTGCCGTGGATGGAATCGTAACGCAGCAGGTGAGCATTGGTCTCGACCGGGCCGAGGTCGTTGATGGCAACGACCTCGATGTCGGTACGGCCGGATTCGACGATTGCACGCAGGACGTTACGGCCGATGCGGCCAAAGCCGTTGATGGCTACTTTTACAGTCATGAATGTCACTCCCTTTCATTCAGGGTGTTTATCTATTGGATTTGAGAGCGCTTGTCAGCGCCCTCAGGAAAGCTTTGCCTCAGCGGCGGCGACAACAGCCTCGGTGGTGATGCCGAAGTGCTTGTAGACGTCCTTGTACGGAGCCGAAGCGCCAAAGCTCTTCATGCCGATAAAGGCGCCTTCCGGCCCGATGAAGGCATCCCAGCCTTCGCGAACGCCGGCTTCGACGGCAACCTTGACCGGCGAATTGCCGATGACTTCCTTGCGGTAGGCGTCCGGCTGCTCGAAGAAGAGTTCGGTGCAGGGAACGGAAACGACGCGCGTGGAAACGCCCTTGCCTTCCAGGACCGCGCGGGCAGCAACGGCGAGCTCAACTTCGGAGCCCGAAGCGAAGATCGTCACCTTGGCATCGGCATTGCCGGCCAAGGTGTAGGCGCCGAGTTCGCAGAGGTTCTTTTCGCTGTACTCGGTACGGGCGGCCAGCAGGTTCTGACGGGTCAGAGCAAGGCCGGACGGACGGTTGGTCGTCTTGATGGCGATTTGCCAGCATTCGGCCGTTTCCGTTGCGTCTGCCGGGCGGAAGAGCTGGAAGTTCGGGATAGCGCGCAGGCTGGCGACCTGCTCGACCGGCTGGTGGGTCGGGCCGTCTTCGCCGACGCCGATGGAATCATGCGTCAGGACGTGGATGGCGCGGATGCCCATCAGAGCGGCGAGGCGCAGCGGCGGACGGCAATAATCCGAGAAGATCAGGAAGCCGCCGCTATAGGGGATGAGACCGCCGTGGAGCGCGATGCCGTTCATGGCAGCAGCCATGCCGTGTTCGCGGATGCCCCAGTGCATGTAGCGGCCGGAGAAATCGGTCGGGGTGATCGACTTCATCTGGCTGGTCTTGGTATTGTTCGACGGCGTCAGGTCGGCGGAGCCGCCGAGCGTTTCCGGAATGAAGCCGTTGATGATTTCCAGCGCATCTTCCGATGCCTTGCGGGTTGCGAGTGTCGGCTTGGTTTCCGCGAGCTTCTTCTTGTAGTCGCTGATGGCGGCGTCGAAGCCGGCAGGCAGCTTGTGATCGAAGCGGCGGGTGAACTCTGCCTTCTTGGCCGGGTCGGCGGCAGCGAGGCGGCCTTCCCAGGCTTCACGGGTGCCGACGGAGCGTTCGCCGGCAGCGCGCCATTCGCCGAGGATGTCGTTCGGAATGACGAAGGGCTCATAAGGCCAGTTGAGCGCAACGCGGGTCGCGGCGATTTCCTCGGCGCCGAGCGGCGAGCCGTGGACCTTGTGGGTGCCCTGCTTGTTCGGAGCGCCGAAGCCGATGATCGTCTTGCAGGCGATCAGCGTCGGGCGGTCGGACTTGTGTGCGGCTTCGATGGCGGCGCTGATGGCGGCCTGGTCGTGGCCGTCGACTTCGATCGTATTCCAGTGAACGGCCTTAAAGCGCATGATCTGGTCGGTCGAGTCCGAAAGCGAGACGGCGCCGTCGATGGTGATGGAGTTGTTGTCCCAGAACAGGATCAGCTTGTTGAGCTTGAGGTGGCCGGCCAGCGCGATCGCTTCATGGCTGATACCTTCCATCAGGCAGCCGTCGCCGCACATGGCGTAGGTGTAGTGATCCTGAAGCTCGGCGCCGAACTCTTCGCGCAGCTTGCGCTCGGCGATCGCCATGCCGACAGCGTTGGCAATGCCCTGGCCGAGCGGGCCGGTGGTGGTTTCGATGCCGGTGGCGTGACCATATTCCGGATGGCCGGCGGTCTTGGAGCCGAGCTGGCGGAAGCGTGTGAGCTCATCGACCGTCATGTCCGGATAGCCGGTGAGGTAGAGAACCGAATAAAGCAGCATCGAGCCGTGGCCAGCCGACAGAACGAAACGGTCACGATCCGGCCAAAGCGGGTTCTTCGGGTCGAAGCGCAGATATTTGCTAAAGAGAACGGTGGCGACATCAGCCATCCCCATCGGCAAACCGGGGTGACCGGAATTGGCCTTCTCGACAGCATCCATGGCAAGGAAACGGATCGCATTTGCCATCCGGTCGTGTTGTTCGCGAGAGTTCATGGGTTTTTCCGCAGTGTTCCGGGTTCGGGGGATGGCCGCACGCTTGGGAGGGAGGCCATCGGTTAAAGGCGGGTGAAGTGAGGCGCTCTTCCGAACGCCATTTCCAACGTCGCCTCAGGCGGTCGAGACATAGCAGTTAGGGCGAGCAAGTCAACAAATCGAGGGCTCAATCCGACTCCCTTGCGGCAATTTTTTAACATTTGCCCGTTCACTTTTACAAAAGACGACAATCATGCGACAAGGCCTGTGCAGACGGCAAAGGCGGCATTCATCCACAGAATAGGGGCCCTGCCACATGACAGCCTTTATTGACGTGCTGTTGCCGAGTTGAATATTGTTGCGAAATCAGACAAGTGGCCGGATGTTTTGATTCGGGCCTTGCGCGGAGAAGCGAAGGGTATGACACCTTCAGGCAAAACGGTGGACGCGGCGCTCGCCCAGTTACGCCAGGCGCTTTCGACTTTGGAGAGTGCCGTCGACGGACGGTTCGAGCGGGAACGGGCGCAGAGCGATATAGAAGGCGAGGTCCGCAGGGTTCACGCCGACCGGTCGCGCCTTGCCCAGGAATTGGATCAGGCCGAGTTCCGGGCGAACCGGCTCGAAGAAGTCAATCGTGAAGTGTCGCGCCGGCTGGTTACGGCGATGGAAACCATAAGAGCCGTGCTGGACCGCTGATCCCTCGGGAGGCAGCCGTGCCGGAGCGGCAGTGATCGGAAAGTCGAATGGCGCAAGTAACGGTAACGATCGACGGCAAAGCCTACCGGATGGCCTGCGAAGAGGGGCAGGAAGACCATCTGACGGATCTTGCCAATCGCTTCGACCGCTATGTCCTGCATTTGAAGAGCCAGTTCGGTGAAATCGGCGATCTCAGGCTGACTGTCATGGCCGGGATCATGATCATGGACGAGGTATCGGAATTGACGCGACGGGTCTCCGCGCTGGAAGCCGAACTGGAGTCCCTGACCAGCAATCGTGATACGACGCTCGCTGCCAATGCCCGCGCGGAGGAAACGCTCGCCAGTGTGATCGACGAGGTGACGACACGCATCCACGGCATCACCGAGAAGCTCCTGGAGCGGCCGGGCATCGAGCAGGTCTAAAGCGCATCGCGAGCTTTCAGCCTCGCTTCTCTCGCTTTAGATTCGATTTTACGCATGTCGCGCAAAACCGCTGCTCACTTTTGCGCGATATGCTTTGAGTTATTTCTGCGGATGCCCGATGCGGCCCTCTGGTGCAGCGGCACAATTCGCTCTATATAGTTCAGGCGGTCTGCGCTTCCCGACAGGAACCACAATCCCTGGGGCCATACTCGATCCAAAGGGAGCTGTCCCTGACCAGGCCCGTGGGCCTGGACACACGGTGCCCACCTACGTTTGTAGGCACCCAGGATCGTAAACATCCATCGGTCGTCGTGGATCGCTCTTCAATTTTCCGGACGATTGCCAAGGAAAGCGCCGCGCAGTTCCATCGCCGCGCTGGCAACTTTCGTCCGCAGATAGACACCGCGTTCAAGTTCGGTGCGACTGCTCGCGCTGCCCAGCCGCGGCAGATCTTAGCGGGCAATCAAGTCCACCAGGCGCGCGACCGCCCTTCAGCCGCGCCCCGCTTCGAAGGTTCTTCAGCGGCTCAGTTTGATCCATCTGGTCGAAATCCGCGATATGGCGCTCAAGCTGATCGAAATCCTCACGCATTTGCGGGCGGGCGTTCAAAACAGCTGAGGACGCCATCGCCGCTGCCGGCTGGCGATGGCTGGAGATTATTGACCGAGGCGGATGCCGCCGTCACAAATCAGCGTGTGGCCGCTCGTAAAGCCGTTGCCGATCAGGAAGGCGATGGCTTCGGCTATTTCTTTGGGCTGGCCGACACGACCGACGGGTGTGCGCGCTGCGAAGCCGGCAAATGTCGGCTCTTTCTGATCTGCGCTCAGGAAGTCCCACCAGGGGGTGTCGACAACTCCCGGTGAAACGCAGTTCACCCGGATCGGCTTGAGCTCGACGGCGAGAATCGGCGCCAAGGCGGCAATGGCGGCATTGATGGCTCCGAGCCCTGCGGTTCCGGGCATCGCCGCCTGTGCCGATACGGCCGAGACGAAGGTGATGCTGCCTTGCTTCGACAGATAGGGTAGGCAGGCCTGGGCACAGGCGAAATGCGCCATCGTCTTCTGCTCGAAACCTTTCCTGACGTCGGCAAGATCGACCGTGGCGAAAGGTCCGGCGCCATTGCCGCCGCCCAATGCCAGGACGAGATGATCGAGAGGGCCGATTGCCTCAAAGGCTTCCGCAAGGCCCGCAAGGTCGGCGGCGTCAATGGCGACGGCAGTGAAATCGCCGTTCAGGCTTTGTGCGGCGTCCTGGAGTTTCGCCTTATCGCGGCCAGTGATCGTGACGCGATAGCCTTTTTCGAGAAGATGGGCGGCAGTCGCAAGACCGATACCGGAGGAGCCGCCGACAATAGCGACGTGTTGAGACCACATGGATGTCTCCTTTCTAGAGGCTGGGGAGAGGCAAGGAATAAGGTCTCAGACCAGGCCGGTAAGGCTTTGGCTGAGTGTTCGCAGGTTGCTGCGCGCAGTTGCGTCATAGGCTTGGGCAGAGGCGCGCGATGGGCGCAGTCCGTCGTAATAGAGGCCGGTGTGTCCTTCCAGAGCGGTGCCGGCGGCCAGATTGAGGATGGCATCGGCCCCTTGCTCGACCGTGCTTAGCGGCGCAACGCCTGCCTGGCGCACCATGGTCGTGTCCATATAGGTCGCCGGGTGCAGGCAGTTGGCGGTGACGCCGGAGTCGGCAAGCTCTTCGGCGAGATCGAAGGTGAACATGATCTGCGCCAGTTTGCTCTGGCAATAGGCGCGCACGCCGCTATAGCCGTGCGTCAACATGACATCGGAGAAGTCGATGGCCTGCTGGCCGACGGAAGATACATTGACGATGCGGGCGGGAGTGCTTGCCTTCAACAGAGGCAGGAGCCGGCGCGTCAGCAGGAAGCCGGCAAGATAATTCACCGCGAAGCGCAGCTCGTATCCGTCTCGGCTTACCTGGCGCCCTGTGCCGCCGCCACTGGTGCCGATGCCGGCATTGTTGATCAGAACATCGAGGCGATCGTAGTCGCGCTGGATGGCGTCGGCCAGAGTGCGGACCTCTTCCAGTGAGGAAAGGTCGGCGAGGTAATAGGTCGCTTTGCCGCCCTTGTCCTGAATGCGGGAGACCAGTTCTTCCGCGCGGGTCTTGTCACGGCCGTGAACGATCAGCCTAGCACCTGCCGCTGCCAGTCGTTCCGCAACCCTGCGCCCGACACCATCCGTCGAGCCTGTAATCAGAACTGTCTTGCCGCTCATATTCATAGCAACCGCCTTCTCGTTGTCTGCATGATGATATGTGGCAGCTTACAGACGCGGCAAACAGTTCTGACTTTATCCTAGTATTGATCCTGCTATGATAGGGCATGACCATCAACCAGAGCCAGACCATTCTCGAAGCCAGACGTCGCGAGTTCGGCGCCTTTCTGCGCTCCCGCCGGGAAAAGCTGACGCCCGGCAGCGTCGGGCTTCCGGAAGGGTTCCGGCGGCGCACGCCGGGGCTCAGGCGCGAGGAAGTGGCGCTGCTCGCCGGTGTCGGCACCACCTGGTACACTTGGCTGGAACAGGGGCGGGACGTTCGTCCCTCCGCAGAGGTTCTATCGGCGCTGGCCGACGCGCTGCGGCTCGATCCGGTCGAGCGGCGGCATCTCTTTACACTGAGTGATCGGCCATCTGTTGACACCCCGTCGCGCGGGCCTGAGGAAGTGCCGGATGCGCTAATGCGCATGCTTGCAAGCCTTGCCGGTCAGCCGGCCTATGTTCTCGGCCGCCGCTGGGATGTGCTGGCCTGGAATGCCGCGGCTGTTGCAGTTTTCGGTGATTATGCCCTGCTGCAGGGGGACGCGCGCAACAGCGTCCATCGGGTGTTTACGGACCCCTCCCACCGGCAGCTTCTTGTCGATTGGGAGATCGTGGCGGCGAATTCGCTGGCGATGTTTCGCGTCGACAGTGCCCGTTACGCCGGCGATCCTGATTTCGAACGGCTGATCGCTGCCTTGATGCAGGCGAGCCCCGAATTTCGCGCCTGGTGGCCGAGGCAGGATGTGCTGCGGCCGCTGACGGGTCACAAGCGTCTGCGCCATCCGGAAGGCGGCGTGATGACATTCGAATATACCGCGCTTGCCGTCATGGACCGTGCCGACATGAAGCTGGTCGTTTATACACCGCTCGAAGAGGACGGGACGAGCGACAGGCTGAAACGTCTGTTGGGCCGCGCCAGCGCAGCGTAATCCGGCTTTCTCCGAACCCAACCGTCTATTTTAGCTCTCTAGATCGTTCTTCAGCTGATCGAGGATGGAGCGGCGCGAGCGCGCCCCTGGTGGCGGGACCGCCATCTGGTGGAAGAACGCCCCCGTCGAGGTCAATGAGGTGGAGGCCAACAAGCGCATCGTCTTTCACTGGGACGGCGGCATCGGCGAGGATGGCGGCACGCTTGTCATCATCGAAGAAAGCGGCTGGCGCGAGGACGAGGCCGGCCGTCGCGGCACCTATCTGAACTGCGAGGGCTGGACGCAGATGCTTTGCTGCATGAAAGCCTTCGTCGAATACGGGATCAATCTGCGCGAAGGGTTCTTTCTCAGCGAGATGCGCGGCGAGCCGGCGGAGGCGCCGGATCGCTGAGCTCCGGCAAACCCGTATCGCCGGTCACTATCGTCTCGATCCCTTTCCTGGCTGTCGGTCAGTGGCCCGGTGCCGATTTCGACGCCGGGCCTATCTGTTTCCGGATTCTGCTACCGGGGAGAGCGGTTGATGCCGTGCGATGGATATCCATCTCACGTTGTAGTAGGCTTCGGACAATCGGAAGAAGGGCGGTATTGGCGGTGGGGGCGCTCAGGATGGGATGGGAATATCACTTTTGTGTGTGGATAAGCCCAAAAGCCGGGTGAATGACAAAATCCTTTAAATAATAAGAGATTCATTGCTGGCGGGACGGGGCCTGCGCCAAAATTGCCTAAATTCAGAACGATGGAGCGCGCGTCACAATGGGCTTGTCGAAAGAAGTGTATACGGCAACTCGAAGACGCGTCGTCGATGTTATTGAATATCCGGACAGTCGGAACCGGCGAAGATCACTATAAACAGGTAGAGCATGTCGAGCCCAATCGATCTGGAAAATGCCGATGAGGAATTGGAAGAGCGTGGCGGCATCGTCGGTCTGTTGAACCGCTATCGCGCGCTGATTGTCGCCGTTCTCACAGTCGCCGTCTTCTGCATCGCCGCCTATGCGATCTACGACCTGACGACCGAGGTGCGCTATGACGACGTCGTCCACGCCCTGACGACGACGAAGATCTCCTCGGTGCTGCTGGCACTGCTGTTTACCGGTCTAAGCTTCGCCTCCCTGATCTTCTATGACCAGAATGCGCTGGAATATATCGGCAAGCGGCTGCCGTTTCCGCATGTCGCGCTGACCTCCTTCAGCGCCTATGCGGTCGGCAATACCGCCGGCTTCGGTGCGCTCAGCGCCGGCGCGATCCGTTACCGCGCATATACCCGGCTCGGGCTGTCGCCTGACGACATCACCCGCGTCATCGCTTTCGTTACGCTCGCCTTCGGTCTGGGTCTGGCGTCTGTCGGCGCCATGGCACTTCTGGTCATCGCCGACGAGATCGGTCCGCTGATCAGCGTCGATGGCTTGTGGCTGCGGCTGATCGCTATCGCCATTCTCGCGGCGCTTGCTTTCGTAGTCTATGCCGGCCGCAATGGCCGCGAAGTGCGTATCGGCCCGGTTGCCGTGCGTCTGCCGGATTCGCGCACCTGGTCGCGGCAGTTTCTGGTCACTGCATTCGATATCGCAGCCTCGGCCTCCGTGCTCTATGTGCTGTTGCCGGAAACCTCCATCGGATGGCCGGGCTTCTTCGCGATTTACGCGATCGCCGTCGGGCTTGGCGTGCTCAGCCACGTTCCGGCCGGCTTCGGCGTGTTCGAGACGATCATCATCGCCTGGCTCGGCAGTTCCGTGAATGAAGATGCCGTTCTGAGCTCTCTGGTCCTCTATCGCGTCATCTACAATGTCATTCCGCTCGTCATCGCCATTGCCGCGATCTCGGTCGCGGAGCTGCGCCGTTTCGTCGATCATCCGGTGGCTTCGAGCATGCGCCGCATCGGCGCACGCCTGATGCCGCAGCTATTGTCGGCTTTTGCGCTGCTGCTTGGCATGATGCTGGTCTTTTCGAGCGTGACGCCGACGCCGGATCATAACCTGATCGTGCTATCGGACTATCTGCCGCTGTCCTTGGTCGAAAGCGCCCATTTCCTCTCAAGCCTTCTGGGGCTGGCGATCATCGTGGCCGCGCGCGGCTTGAGCCAGCGTCTCGACGGGGCCTGGTGGGTTTCGACCTTCTCCGCGCTGTTCGCCCTGTTCTTCTCGCTGCTGAAGGCCATCGCCATCGTCGAAGCCGGTCTGCTGGCCTTCTTCGTCTTTAGCCTTGTCGTCAGCCGTCGCCTGTTCAAGCGACCGGCCTCGCTGCTTAACCAGACGCTGACGGCCGGTTGGCTCACGGCCATCGCGGTCGTCTGCATCGGCGCCATCGTCGTGCTGTTCTTCGTCTATCGCGATGTCGGATACAGCAACGAGCTTTGGTGGCAGTTCGAATTTGCCGATGAGGCGCCGCGCGGGCTTCGTGCGGCGCTCGGCATTTCCATCGTGTCCTCGGCGATCGCGATCTTCAGCCTGTTGCGTCCGGCAACGAAGCGGCCGGAGCCTGTCAGCGACGATGCGGTGGCGCGCGCCGTGGAAATCGTGCGCAAGCAGGGCGTTGCCGATGCCAATCTGGTACGCATGGGCGACAAGAGCATCATGTTCTCGGAAAAAGGCGATGCCTTCATCATGTATGGCAAGCAGGGTCGCTCATGGATCGCCCTGTTCGATCCGGTCGGCCCGCGCCAGGCGCTGCCCGATCTGATTTGGCGCTTCGTCGAGACGGCGCGCGCTGCCGGTTGCCGCTCGGTCTTCTACCAGATCTCGCCGGCGCTTCTCTCCTACTGCGCCGATGCAGGCCTGCGGGCATTCAAGCTCGGCGAGCTTGCCGTGGTCAATCTTGCCAATTTCGAGCTCAAGGGCGGCAAATGGGCCAATCTCAGGCAGACGGCGAGCCGCGCGGTGCGCGATGGACTAGAATTTGCCGTTATCGAACCTCAAGATATACCCGATGTGCTGGATCAGCTCGCGCATGTCTCCGATACATGGCTTGCCGATCACAATGCCAAGGAAAAGAGTTTCTCGCTCGGCGCGTTCGATCCGGATTATGTCTGCTCGCAGCCGGTCGGCGTGTTGAAAAAGGATGGTAAGATCGTCGCTTTTGCGAATATTCTGATGACGGAGACCAAGGAGGAGGGATCCGTCGACCTGATGCGTTTTTCCCCTGATGCCCCGAAGGGTTCGATGGATTTTCTGTTCGTGCAGATCCTCGAATACCTCAAGGGTGAGGGATTTCAGCGTTTCAACCTTGGCATGGCGCCGCTGTCGGGCATGTCGAGACGGGAATCGGCGCCGGTTTGGGACAGGGTCGGGGGAACTGTCTTCGAGCACGGCGAGCGCTTCTACAATTTCAAAGGGCTTCGTGCCTTCAAATCAAAATTCCATCCCGAATGGCAGCCGCGCTACCTGGCTGTTTCGGGAGGGGTTAGTCCAATGATCGCGTTGATGGATGCCACATTCCTCATCGGGGGCGGACTTAAGGGGGTCGTGAGGAAATGATCTTGAAATACGCAATGTCATTGGCTTTCGCATGCGTGCTGTCGACGGGCCTGCTGATGTCGGGCCAAGCACGGGCTGAAGCCGACGATACAAAATATGATCTGGGCATGATCCCGGCGCCGCATATCATGCGACCGCACGGCAAGGTTTCGAACGAAGTTGTCCTAATTTCCGATCTCGCCGGCTGGGGCGACAAGGAGAAGGCTGTTGCCGACAAGCTCGTCGCCAATGGCTCGCTCGTCATCGGCATCGACTATCCGTCCTTTCTGGCCGCGCTCAACAATTATGACGTCAGCAAGAATGACGGCTGCATCTATATCGTCTCGGATCTGGAATCGCTCAGCCAGCAGGTGCAGCGCTCCTTTGCCGACAGCACCTATCAATTGCCTGTTATCGCCGGTGTCGGCGCCGGTGGCGCCATGGCGCTGACGATCGCGGCCCAGACCCCGGATGCGACCGTTGCCGGTACGCTGGCGGTCGACCCGACTGCCGGTATCGGCCTGAAGCAGGAACTCTGCACGCCGGCCGAGAAGAAGACTGACGGCGATATGGTGTCCTTCGGTCTGCAGGAAGGCGCGCTGCCCAATCCTATTCTCGTGACCTTCACGGCGAATGCGCCGAAGGATGGCCGCGACCACGTTGCAGACATCCAGAAGGACCACCCCGAAGTCCAGACTACGGATTCCGACAATGCCGATACCTATGCGACGCTGGAGGCTTCGCTCGCCGATCTGATGAAGACGATCGACAGCTCGAAGTCGCCGCTTGGATTGCCCCTTGACATCATGGAGACGACGCCGACGGAGGACACGCTCGCAATCGTCTATTCGGGTGATGGTGGCTGGCGCGACATCGACAAGGAAGTCGGCAGCTACCTGCAGGACCAGGGAATCCCGGTCGTGGGCGTCGATACACTGCATTATTTCTGGACCGAGAAGGATCCACAGCAGACGGCCAACGATCTCGGCCGGATCATCGACTTCTACACCAAGCGCTTCAAGGTCAAGCATGTGGTGCTGGTCGGTTATTCCTTTGGCGCCGATGTGCTGCCGGCGAGCTATAATCGCCTGCCTCAGGCCGAAAAGGACAAAATCGTCCAGATGTCGCTGCTATCCCTGTCGCAGAAGGTCGATTATGTGATTTCGGTCATGGGCTGGCTCGGGGCTTCGAGCGCGGGCAAGGGCGGCGATCCCGTCAACGACCTCAAATCGATCAATCCAAAGATGGTGCAATGCGTCTACGGCAAGGACGATGACGAGGATGTCGCCTGCCCGCTGCTGAAGGGCACGGGTGCGGAAGTCATCGCCATGGATGGCGGCCATCATTTCGATGACGATTACGAAGCCCTGGCGAACCACATCATCAACGGTCTGAAGAGCCGCCTCGGCGAATAATGGTCATGGCGCGCGGCACGTCTTGCTGTCGCGCGCCCTTTCTCGCCTTTCTCCACGGTCTCCTGCCGACTTTTCCTGCGCGTTCGGCGCAGCATTTATTTGCTTCTTTCGACGGCTGCCGTTAGTCGGGAAGGGCATATCATGAGCGCTGCGTTTGCCGCAGCCGCTCACCGTCTTATCCAGAAAGGTCCGCCCTTGTCCGCCGCATCGAATTCCGCCTTCGCAAAGACCTATTCCGGCTTCCTATTCGATATGGACGGCACGATCATTAATTCGATTGCTGCTGCAGAACGCGTCTGGGGCAATTGGGCACGCGCCCAGGGTCTTGATGTCGAGAAGTTCATGCCAACCATGCATGGCAAGCGCGGTGTCGATACGATCGGTCAGTTGAAGCTGCCTGGCGTCGATCCGGTCGCGGAGGCGCTGAAGATCACCGAGGCCGAGATTGCCGATGTCGAGGGTGTGATCGCGCTGCCGGGCGCCGTCGATTTCCTTGCATCGCTGCCGCCGGAGCGCTGGGCGATCGTCACCTCGTCGCCCTATCGGCTGGCGCTGGCGCGGCTGGATGCCGCCGGGATCCCGGTTCCGCGCTTCATGGTCACCGCCGAAGACGTGAAGGTCGGTAAGCCCGATCCGCAAGGTTACATCCTCGGGGCGCAACGCCTCGGCCTCAGCCCGTCGGAATGCCTGGTGTTTGAAGACGTCTTGGCCGGTGTCAAGGCGGGCGAGGCGGCTGGTGCGGATGTGGTGGTCATCACGGCGACGCACTCGCATCCGATCGAGACCAATCATACGACGCTGCAGAATTATGAAAATGTTCGCGCCCATGTGGATGGCAACGGAAAATTGTCGATCATCCGCAAAGGCTGATGCAGCCCACTCCTTTCTGCGACCACGGCATGTCGCTTTCGCGCTTTGCAATGGGCTGCCGGCTCATTATGTTTTTGCGATAATATAAACTTTCGCGAAGATCCAATGACTCCCAAAGAGCTGAAAGCCCGATATCGCAACGAGCGCCTGGCGGCACGGGACGCCATTCCGGCTGAGGACCGTATTGAAAAGGGCCTGGCCATGGTGGTGCATGGTGGCGACGCCATCGATATCAGGCCGGGAGATATCGTCTCCGGCTTCCTGCCGATCCGTTCGGAAGTGGATATAAGGCCATTGATGGCGCGTCTGCGGGAGCGGGGGGCGCGGCTCTGTGTGCCTGTTATTCTTGATCGCAGCACGATCGTCTTCCGGGAGCTTGTCGCCGGGGTGCCATTGGTTCCGGTTGGATTCGGGACTTCCGGTCCGGGACCTGAAGCGGCGGTGCTGGACCCGGATATCATGCTCGTGCCGCTTTCGGCCTTCGACAGAAGCGGCCATCGCATCGGCTATGGCGCCGGTCATTACGACCGTGCGATCGAACGCCTGCATCAAAAAGGGTTGGATCCGCGGCTGATCGGCATTGCATTCGATTGCCAAGAAGTGCCATCAGTACCCGCAGAGCCGCATGATGTCCGTCTTGACGCGATTTTGACCGAGAGCGGACTCAATTTCGTTTCGGAAGTGATTGGATAGCGAATGCGGCTGCTTTTTCTGGGAGATATGGTCGGCAAGACAGGACGGACCGCGGTGTGGGACCGCCTGCCGGGCCTCGTATCCGACCTGAAGCTCGATTTCGTCATCGTCAATGGCGAGAATGCTGCCGGCGGCTTCGGCATCACCGAGGACATCTTCCTTGAGACGATCGATGCCGGCGCTGACGTCGTGACGACGGGCAACCATGTCTGGGACCAGAAGGAAGCCGTCGTTTTCTGCGAGCGTCACGACCAGTTTCTGCGCCCTGCCAACTATCCGGCCGGCACGCCCGGCCGCGGTTCCGGCCTCTACTATGCCCGCAACGGCGCCCGCGTGCTCGTTGCCAACATCATGGGCCGCGTCTTCATGCATCCGGAGCTCGACGATCCCTTCAAGTCGGCGGAAGCCATCCTCGATGCATGCCCGCTGAAAGAGCAGGCGGATGCCATCGTCTTCGACTTCCACGCGGAGGCGACGAGCGAAAAGCAGTGTTTCGGTCACTTCGTCGATGGCCGCGCGAGCTTCGTCATTGGCACGCATACGCATGTGCCGACTGCGGATGCACAGATCCTGAATGGTGGCACCGCCTATATGTCGGATGCTGGCATGTGCGGCGATTACGATTCCTCGCTCGGCATGGAAAAGGAAGAGCCGCTCAACCGCTTCATCTCGAAGATGCCGAAGGGGCGTTTCGAGGCGGCTTCGGGGCCAGCCACCATCTGCGGCGTTGGCGTCGAGATTTCCGACGCGACGGGATTGGCTGAGAAGATCGCACCGCTCCGGCTTGGACCGCGGCTTGCGGAGACCATTCCTGACTTCTGGCGCTGATCGCTGCCTGGTAATTCAGCATCACCATAAGATGACGCGATTGTGAGCAATCCTGTCTTATTGCCGCTGGACCCGTTTCCGGTCATGCCGCATCCTTCGGCCACTATCTGGCTTGAGGGGATGGCATGTTACAGCGATTTCCTGTCCTTGCTGCGTTTTTCCTGGCGATGATTTTTTGGTGGACCGCGGCTGACGCCCAGCAAAAGCCCTCTCGTCCGCAACCCAGCCAATGCCAGGCGATCGCGCAATCTCTTCCGAAAGCAACTTTCGCCAGCTTTTCTCCTCCCCGTCCGACGCTTGCCGATGACCCAATCAATGGCGACGTGAAGATTACCTTCCTCGGCCACGCCACGCTTTTCATCGAAACGCCGGGCGGCGTTTCGATCGCCACGGATTATAGCGGTGCCTATCCGCCGCCCTATACGCCCGAGGTCGTCACGATGAACAAGGCGCATCCGAGCCACTACACGCTGACGCCGGACCCGGCGATCAAATATGTGCTGCATGGATGGAGCGATGTGCCTGGAGAGCCGGCAAAGATCCGCATGACCGTCGGTGATACGTTGATCCGCAATGTCGTCACCGATATTCGCTCCTGGGGCGGCGGCATCGAAGCCAACGGCAATTCGATCTTCATCTTCGAGGTGGCGGGCCTTTGCATTGGACATCTGGGCCATTTGCATTTCGAGCTCACCGACCAGCAATATGCCGAGATCGGCCGTCTCGATGTCGTGATGGT
Source organism: Rhizobium sp. BK491 (assembly GCF_014194925.1). NCBI lineage: Bacteria > Pseudomonadati > Pseudomonadota > Alphaproteobacteria > Hyphomicrobiales > Rhizobiaceae > Rhizobium > Rhizobium sp. BK491. The sequence goes on along the minus strand of NZ_JACIAR010000001.1, from coordinate 1,357,920 downwards.
GCCGGTCGACGGCGGTCTGACCATGGGGGCCGACAGCATGAGCCGCGTGGTGAAAAGGCTGCGCTCATCGCTGATCCTGCCCATGCATCGCTGGGGTCCGCCGGTCGATCAGTTTCTCGCCCTGTTCGGCCCCGACTTCGATATTGCCTATGCACCGACGCCGAGCGTCACGGTGTCGGTGAAGACCTTGCCGCGCAAGCCGCTGATCTATGTGCTCAAGGGGCTGTGACCATCGCGATCACCTTTGAGACCTTCTCGATCGCGACCGCTCTTCATCCCCATTATCCGGCTTTTTACTTGAATGAGGGCCGCTTCGCTCTTATAAGGCAGCCCATTCCCAACAAAAGACGTGAACAGGGGTGCCATGGCTGGCCATTCACAGTTTAAAAACATCATGCACCGCAAGGGTCGTCAGGACTCTGTGCGCTCGAAAATGTTCTCGAAGCTGGCGCGCGAAATTACGGTCGCTGCCAAATCGGGCCTGCCCGACCCGACCATGAACGCGAGCCTGCGTCTGGCGATCCAGAACGCCAAGGCCCAGTCGATGCCGAAGGACAATATCGACCGTGCCATCAAGAAGGCTTCCGGTGCCGATACCGAGAATTACGACGCGATCCGTTACGAGGGCTACGGTCCGGGCGGTACGGCGATCATCGTCGAAGCGCTGACCGACAACCGCAACCGCACAGCATCCAACGTTCGCTCGATCTTCACGAAGGCCGGCGGTGCGCTTGGCGAAACCGGTTCGGTGTCCTTCTCCTTCGATCACGTCGGCGAAATCACCTACAAGCCGACCGCCGGCGATGCCGACAAGGTCATGGAAGCGGCGATCGAGGCAGGCGCCGATGATGTCGAAAGCGATGAAGAGGGCCATGTCATCATCTGCGCCTTCGAATCCCTCGGCGAAGTCGCCAAGGCGCTCGAAGCGACGCTCGGCGAAGCCGAAACCGTGAAGGCGATCTGGCGCGCGCAGAACAACGTGCCGGTCGACGAAGAAAAGGCCCAGTCGCTGATGAAGCTCATCGAAAACCTTGAAGACGATGACGACGTTCAGAACGTCTATTCGAACTTCGAAGTTTCGGACGAAGTTATGGCCAAGCTCTCGGCCTGATCCCTTCTGATCATTCAGAAAAGCCGGCTGCAGCGATGCGGCCGGCTTTTTGCGTTATGGGGCTGTCGCGCGGATAAAATCATCGCGGAAGGTGGTGAGATCCGGTGCGGCGACATCGGAGACAGCCCAAAAGACCAGCCCGTCGGCATGCCATTCGACGAAATTATAGCCCTCCTTCTCGGCATTGGTTTTGGCTCCCGCAGCGCCCGGCCAGATGAAGAGATTGATGACATGACCATGCCGGCGATAGATCAGCGCCGCCACCACCCGACCATCGAGATAATCCACCCTGCCGCCGACGAGAGGGAAGCCCTGTGCTGCCAGATCGACTACGGGCGGGGAGAAATCAATCTTGCCGTTGAACCATGGTTTGACCGTGTGCTGGTCTGATGTCAGCACGTCGGTCAGATGGTCGGCGAGCATCGAGCGCACATGGCTTGCGAGAAGCTGATCCTCGATCGTCTGGCTCTGCTGCGGCACGTTCAGTACCAGCATGAGGCTTGCCGCAAGGACGGCAAGCGACGGCACGAAACTCCATTCGCGGACCAATCGCCACACGTGCTGCCACGGGCTCTCCGTTTGGCTCGCGGCCGTGGTTGCGCGCCTCATCACGGATTGCTCCAGCGTCAGTGCCGCCTGCACGCGGGCATGGACGGTATCAGGCGCCTGCCATTTGACGCCCTCGCGTGCGGAAAGACGCTTGACCATCAGAGCATTCTCCATCTCGTCGGCGCAGTCCCGGCAAGTCGCCAGATGCGCCTCGAAACGCGCCGCGTTGGTTGCGTCCAGTTCGCCGTCGATGAAGCCGTGCAGCAGGTCGTTCCATTCACCGTGACCATCGTGTCTCCCGCCGCTCATCGTGCCGTCCCTTTTCCTTCGAGGCTGCGCCAGACTTCGCCAAAATCACGGCGGGCGCGGGCAAGGCGCGACATGACGGTGCCGATCGGCGCATCGATGATCTCGGCGATTTCCCTGTAGGAGAGATCCTCGAGTTCGCGCAGGACCAGGACCTCGCGCATGGCATCGGGCAGCCTGTTGATGACCTCGCGCACGCGCTGCGTTTCCGACTTGCGGATGAAGGCCGCCTCGGGCGTATCCTCCTCTGAGGTGGGGTCGAGGGAGGGCGAGCTTTCCTCCGAATCCCTTTCGTCCGTCATCGGCTGCTCGTAACGCGTCTTGCGCCGGCCCTCCCGCAGCCAGGCATGGTAGCAATTGCGGACGATGGTGAAGGTCCAGGCGCGGGCGTCGCCATCGCGAAAGCCGCCGAAGCCACGATAGGCGCGAAGATATGCCTCCTGCACGATATCCTGCGCGGCATCGGCATCCCGACTCAGGAACCGCGCGAAATTATAGGCGGCGTCCAGATGCGGGATGATGGTGCGCTGAAAGCGGCGCATAGCCTCGTCGGGGGAGGCGGTCGCACGCTGTGCAGGCATTTCATGCGACGATGAGTCTGCCGTAGTCGTGAGGACAATGTGCCCGCTCGGCTTCAGTGCCGCAAGGAAAGCGCGCAGGCAGTTTGGAAACCAACCCGACCTGCCAACCGCGGCATCTTGCGATGGGCGCAAGCTCCATATCGGGAACTCGCCGAGCGTCATCGAAGTCATAAATTGGGCGTCTGTCATCATGATCCCCGCAAAACGCCGATACCGACTGTAAGCCTCGGATACGGTGCTTGCAATGTTGCCTGCGATACTAGATCGCGCCCGCGCGGGTTTTATTCCCGATCGAAAGCAAAAAATCGCAGATGCCGAATGCGGAGGCCCGCCATTCTGCCGCTCCAATCCAGTCTCATGAAAAATAACCTCATACATTTCAACGGTTTGTGAGAATTTTTCGCGCGATTGGGAATAAGCGCTCATTGCTATCGATCTTCTTCCTCAGTGGACGGCCGCGATTGCTTGCGAGCTCCACCTGGCCCGAAAAGCCATAACCCTGAGGAGATATTGCGATGTTTGATATGACCCGCCGCGCCGTGCTCGGCACAGCCGCAGCTGCGGCAGCCTTCGGGCTGTCGTCGAAGCTCGAATTCATCCCGCAAGCCTTTGCCGCCACCCCGCTTGAGCCGACGGTCGGCTTCTACAAATACAAGGTCGGCTCGATCGAGGTCACGGCCATCTATGACGGCATCTGGCGCAAACCGCATGATCCGGCCTTTATCAAGAATGCTTCCGTCGAAGACACCAAGGAAGCGCTCTCCAAGGCCGGCCTTACCACAGACTTCATGCCCATTCCGCTGACCGTCGTCGTTCTCGATATCGGCGGGCGCAAGATCATGATGGATGCCGGCTCCGGTGTCGGGCAATGGCAGACCAATGCCACGCATCTGCCGGCCAACATGGCTGCCGCCGGCATCGACTACAAGAAGATCGATACGATCATGATCTCGCATTTCCATCCCGACCACGTCTGGGGCCTGATGGAAAAGGGAACGAACGCGGCGGTCTTTCCTAATGCCGAGCTGATCGTCAACGCCGCCGAATACAACTGGTGGACCGATCCCGGCCGCGTCGACAAGCTGGCGCAGGGCCGCAAGGAAGCCGGCCGGCGCATCGCCTCCGTCTTCCCGACGTGGAAGAACTGGAAGCTGGTCGAGGACAATGCCGAAGTAGCGCCCGGCGTGCACATGCTTGCCGCATACGGTCATACGCCGGGCCACTCGGTCTTCCTCATCGATGGCGGCAGCGAGCAGCTGATGGTCTCGGCCGACATCATGTATGTGCCGGCACTGCTGGCGCCTCATCCCGAATGGGAAGGTGCCTACGACCAGGATGGCCCGATGGCCGTCGCCACCCGCCGCAGGCTGATCGATCGCGTCATTGCCGACAAGATCAGGATTTGCGGCTCGCATTTCCCGTTCCCGGGCTCCGGCACCTTCGTCAAGGACGGCAATGCCTACGGATTCACCCCCACCATCCAGGCCTGAGCGGCCAAAAACAGGAGCAATTACCATGTTCAGACATGTCATTTTCGGGATTGCAGGCCTCTGCGTCGTCGCCATCCTTCCGGCCGCAACGGCAGGCATTGCCTTTGCCGTCGACAATATGGAATCGACCGATGCGCCGGACCTGACCTCCGTGCGTACCAAGATCGATGCGAAGGACTATGCCGGCGCACTCACCGAGCTTCGCGATATCGCCGAGGAGCACCAGCAGGCCGATGTCTACAATCTGATGGGCTTCACCCTGCGCAAGACCGGCGACTTCAAGACGTCGCTCACTTACTACACCAAGGCCCTGGAACTGCAGCCGGATCACAAGGGCGCGCACGAATATCTCGGCGAGCTCTATGTCGAAACCGACGATATGCCCAAGGCCCGCGAACAGCTGGCAGTACTCACCAAGCTCTGCCCGGCGGGATGCGAGGAGCTTGAGGACCTGACCAAGGCAATCGCCGCCAAGGCCAGCAACTGAGCCCGATCTCCATCGTTCCGGCGGCATTTCACTCGGTCATGTCGAGGGGATGCCGCCGGACAGGACCGGAAGCCGCACGAATATCGACAGGAAGGAGAAAGGCCATGGAATTCGAAGAGGAGAGTGCCGTTCTTGTGAATATGGCCGACATGGCATTGCTGTTCGGCCGCCTGCTGCTATCGCTGCTCTTTCTGGAAGAAGGCATCGAACTTGCCAGCAATCTCGACACCGCATTGGAGGCCATGGCGAGGCTTGGCGTCACTGCCCCTATCGCCATTGCCACCATCGTGCTGCAGCTTGGCGCCGGCCTCGCCATCGCACTCGGGCTTATGACGCGCCTTGCGGCATTTGGCCTTGGCCTATTCTGTGTGCTGACGGCGCTACTTTTTCACACCAACTTCGCCAGCCATAATGAGTTGCTGCATTTCGAAAAGGATCTGGCGATCGCGGGCGGTATGTTCGCGCTGATCGTCGCCGGCGCCGGCAAGCTGTCGCTCGACATGCTCATCCGGCGTCATTGGAAGACGAGGCTCGTGGCTTGAGCCCGCCGATCGCCCGGTGAGCCGTATATGCTGGATCGGCTCACCGGATTAGACCGTTCGCTTTCGAAGGTCAGGAGACCTTCTTGAAGCTTGGAAGCGTCGCGAAGAGTTCCACCGACTTCAGGCGTGCCTCGATATCGTGAATCGGCATCGATATGATGACTTCATCGGCTTCCGTATCCTTGATGAATTGCGAAAGCTTCGCCTCCGCCGTTGCCGGCGAGCCGACCACGGCATAGCGCAGCGTATTTTCCACGTTCAGTTTTTCCATTGGCGTCCAGAACTCATCCATGTCACGGCGCGGGCGCGGGAAGGGGCCGCGCACGTTGCGGCGGAGATTGACGAATTGCTGCTGCGCGGAGGTGAAGTGATACTGCGCTTCCTCATCCGTCTCCGCCACCGCTCCCATGGCGCCGACCATGACATAGGGCTTGTCGAGCGTGGCCGAAGGCGTGAAGCGCTCGCGATAGATGGCGATGGCATCCATCAAGGCTTCCGGGGCGAAATGCGAAGCGAAAGCATAGGGCAAGCCCAGCATAGCTGCGAGGTGGGCGCTGTAGAGGCTGGAGCCGAGCAGCCAGATAGGTATATTGGCGCCATGGCCGGGAACGGCGAGGATGATCTGATTGTCGTCCGCGGGGCTGAAGAGGTGCTGCAGTTCGACGATATCCTGAGGAAAGCTCTGCGCGCCGGCATCTATATTTCGCCGCAGGGCCTGCGCCGTGCGCATGTCGGTGCCCGGGGCGCGGCCGAGGCCGAGATCGACGCGGCCGGGAAACAGCGCTTCCAGCGTGCCGAACTGTTCGGCAATCACGAGCGGTGAATGGTTCGGCAGCATGACGCCGCCCGAACCGATGCGGATGCGCGAGGTTGCCGCGCCGACATGGCCGATGACGACCGATGTCGCGGCGCTGGCAACACCCGGCATGCCGTGATGCTCGGCAAGCCAGAATCGGTTATAGCCCAGCTCTTCCGCCTTCTGCGCCATGCGCTTCGAGCCGTCGAAGGATTGGCTGATGGTGCTGCCTTCGGCAACGGGCGAAAGATCGAGGATGGAAAAGGGGACCATGGCAAGAAACCTGCGTGGTGGAAGGGAGGGTCGCTTGCACATGTAGGAGCGCTGTCCGCCTATTCCAAACCCATCGCCGCAATTTCGTCACGATGTTTTCAGCGCGGCTTTGGCGATCCAATCAGACGCTTGTTTTTGTTTTGTTCACATTTTGCTGGCACATGTCGAGCCTGAAAGATAGGTTGGCTTATGCAGAATACGATTCGCATCATCGGCATCGATCCGGGCCTGCGCCGCACCGGCTGGGGTATCATCGATACGCTTGGCAATTCCCTGCGCTTCGTGGCGTCGGGGACCGTGACCTCGGACGGCGACATGGATCTCGCATCCCGCCTTTGCCAGCTGCATGACGGACTTGCCGAGGTTGTTCACAGCTATCAGCCCAATGAGGCCGCCGTCGAACAGACCTTCGTCAACAAGGATGCGGTGGCAACCTTGAAGCTCGGTCAGGCGCGCGGCGTCGTCATGCTGGTTCCGGCGCGCGCTGGCCTGCCTGTCTCGGAATATGCGCCGAATGCGGTCAAGAAGGCCGTCATCGGCGTCGGCCACGGCGAGAAGCAGCAGATTCACATGATGCTGAAGATCCTGATGCCCAAGGTCGAGTTCAAGGGCAATGACGCGGCCGATGCGCTCGCTATCGCCGTCTGTCACGCCCATAACCGCGGCGCCAGCCGGCTGCGGCAGGCAGCGCTGGCCGGATAGTTTGTTCTTGACTTGTTCTTATGGTAATGATAATTCTTACTTTAAGTTTGGAGAGTAAGAATGCGTGTGACATCCAAAGGGCAGGTGACCATCCCCCGCGACTTGCGCGAGTTGGCTGGCATAGAGCTCAATAGCGAAGTCATATTTTCCGTCGAGGATGGAAAGCTGGTTGTTTCGCCCAAGAACGGTAAGCGGGACATCGAGGATCGGCAGCGGCTCGATCGGTTTATGGCTACCCTCAAGCGGTTGGAAGGCACCGGCGATCAGGAGATCGATGCCGAAGCACTGATGTCGATGACTCGTGACCGGTAATCATGGTCACTATCGTCGATACGAATGTGTTGGTTGATTTGGCCATCCCTGGTTCAGTTTGGCATGGTTGGTCCAGCGCGCAGGTTCTTTCCGCTTTCAAGCGAGGAGCAGTCATTATCAACCCCATCATCTATGCGGAATTCTCGGTGCGATACAGCAGTATGGATCAAGTGGACGAACTGCTGCCGCAAAGCGAATTCCGCCGTGAAAGCCTGCCGTGGTCAGCGGCATTTGCCGCAGCGGCGGCTTTCAGGATTTATCGTCAGGCTGGCGGTGGGAGAGAACGCATTCTTCCTGATTTTATGATCGGCGCACACGCTGCGGTGCGTGGCTATTCCATATTAACACGAGATCCCAAGGGCTATCGCTCCTACTTTCCCTCGCTCGACCTCATCACCCCAGAAACCCATCCCTGACGGACATCATCCATGATCGGCAAGCTGAAAGGCACAATCGAAGAGATCGGCGAAGACTATGTGCTCGTGGATGTGCACGGCGTCTGCTACGTCGCCTATTGTTCGGCTCGGACGCTGTCGAAGCTCGGGTCGGTCGGCGAGGCCTGCATTCTCTTCATCGAGACCTATGTGCGCGAAGATCAGATCCGGCTTTTCGGCTTCATGACGGCGCTGGAACGCGAGTGGTTCAACATCGTGCAGACGGTTCAGGGCGTCGGTGCGAAAGTGGCGCTGGCGCTGCTATCGACGTTGACGCCGGCCGAGCTTGCCAATGCGATCGCCTTGCAGGATCGCGCCGCCGTCTCGCGAGCGCCGGGTGTCGGCCCCAAGGTCGCCATGCGCATCGTGACGGAACTGAAGAACAAGGCGCCGGCTTTTGCCGGCGACGCGGCCAATATCTCGCTCAAGCAGGAGCTGGGCGAAGGCGTTGCCGCAGCACCCGTGGCCGATGCCGTTTCGGCGCTGACCAATCTCGGCTACTCCCGCGATCAAGCAGCCAACGCCGTTGCGGCGGCTATAAAGGCGGCCGGCGAAGGTGCGGATAGCGCCAAGCTGATCCGGCTCGGTCTCAAGGAACTCGCGCGGTGAGGCTTTGCACCATCCGCAATCCTGACTATTGTCGCAAAGTCGAGAGATCGGGCCTCGGCACTCCTTAGTCACAGAGTATTTTTGAGGCGCTGGATGTGATAACGCCTTCGGCGCAGAAGCCGCAAAACGCATACCGGGAATGGAACCTCTGACATGAGTGAAGCCGCACGTCTGATATCGCCGGAAAAGCGGGGCGAAGACATCGATGCGACGCTCAGGCCGCAATCCCTGGACGAATTTACCGGCCAGGCGGATGCGCGCGCCAATCTGAAGGTCTTCATCGAGGCGGCCAAGGGTCGTGGCGAGGCACTGGATCATGTGCTGTTCGTCGGCCCGCCCGGCCTCGGCAAGACCACGCTGGCGCAGATCATGGCCAAGGAACTCGGCGTCAACTTTCGCTCGACGTCTGGCCCGGTCATCGCCAAGGCGGGCGATCTTGCGGCGCTGCTCACCAATCTCGAAGAGCGGGACGTGCTCTTCATCGACGAAATCCATCGTCTCAATCCGGCTGTCGAGGAAATTCTCTATCCGGCGATGGAGGATTTCCAGCTTGATCTCATCATCGGCGAAGGCCCGGCGGCGCGTTCGGTGAAGATCGATCTCGCCAAGTTCACGCTGGTTGCGGCTACGACCCGCCTCGGCCTCCTGACCACGCCGCTGCGCGACCGTTTCGGCATTCCTGTACGGTTGAGCTTCTATACGGTCGAGGAGCTGGAGCTGATCGTCCGGCGTGGTGCCAGGTTGATGGGTCTTGGCATGACGGATGAGGGCGCGCGCGAGATCGCGCGTCGGGCTCGCGGCACGCCGCGCATTGCCGGCCGCCTGCTGCGGCGCGTGCGCGATTTTGCCGAGGTCGCCAAGGTTGAAGCGGTGACGCGCGAGATTGCCGACGAGGCACTGACACGGCTTCTCGTTGATAATGTCGGCTTCGATCAGCTCGACAAGCGCTATCTGAACATGATCGCGGTCAATTTCGGCGGCGGGCCTGTCGGTATCGAGACTATCGCCGCTGGCCTTTCCGAGCCGCGCGATGCGATCGAGGATATTATCGAGCCCTATATGATACAGCAGGGCTTCATTCAGCGTACACCGCGCGGTCGGGTCTTGACCGCGATTGCCTGGAAACATCTCGGCATGCAGCCGCCCAAGGATCTGGAGGCCGCGCAGTTCGGGTTGTTCCGGGAGGACGATTGAATGCTTGGCCGTCGTGCCTTCCTGAAGCTTTTCGGCGGCAGCATATTCGGATTGATGGCACTCGGGGGATATGCTCTCGGCTACGAGCCGGTCGTTCGGCTGAATGTTACCCGCTATGCGCTGACCCCACCAGGATGGACGCCTGGGCTGAAGCTCAGGGTCGTCGCGCTTGCCGATTTCCATGCCTGTGAGCCGTGGATGAATGCCGAGCGCATCGCATCGATCTGTGCCCATGCCAATGAGCTTGGTGGCGACATCATCGTGCTGCTCGGCGATTACACGTCCGGAACCGATCTCATTACCAACCGTGTCGATCATCGCATCTGGGCGGCGGAATTGGCAAAGCTGAAGGCGCCGCTTGGCGTCCACGCCATTATCGGCAATCACGACTGGTGGCATGACGCGACGGCCCAGAGAACCGGTCGCGGCCCGACGTTCAGCCATCGGGCATTGGAAGCTGTCGGCATCGAAGTCTATTCCAACCGCGCGGCGCGCCTAGAGAAGAATGGACAAGGCTTCTGGCTTGCCGGCGTCGAGGATCAGCTGGCCCTGCGCCGCAGCATGCGCTGGAAGAGGCCTCTTACCAAGGGGCTCGACGATCTCGGCGGCACGCTGGCGCAGATCGGTGACGACGCACCAGTCATCCTCATGGCCCATGAGCCCGATATCTTTCCTGCGGTTCCCCAGCGCGTGTCGCTCACTTTGTCGGGGCATACGCATGGCGGACAGGTGAGGATTTTCGGCTGGTCGCCCTATTCACCTTCGCGCTACGGTGACCGGTATGTCTACGGTCATATCATTGAGGAGGCGCGCCATATCATTGTGTCGGGCGGCCTCGGGTGTTCTATCGCGCCAGTACGCTTCGGCGTGCCGCCGGAGATTCTGGTGATCGACCTGGGATAGAGGATCATGCCGAAGCGCAAACTCATCAGATTGAATGCCGGCCGAACACGCTTCCAGATGCGCGTCGCAGGCCTTGGCTTTCGCGACGGCCATGTCCTGGTGCATCGCGCCGTGCACGAGCCTTTCTGGACTTTTCCCGGCGGTCGCGCGGAGATCGGCGAGACCTCGGAAGAGACATTGCGGCGGGAGATGATGGAGGAGATCGGCGTTAACGTTACGGTCGGGCGCCTGCTGTGGTCGGTCGAGAATTTCTTCCATTACGAGCAGCTCGACTGGCACGAGCTCGGCCTCTACTATCTGATGGATATTCCTGCCGACTTTCCCTTCGATCCTGCGAAGATCGTGCATCGAATCCAGGATGGCGACAACGATCTGGAGTTCAAATGGGTGCGAGCGACGCGCGAGGCGCTGGTTGCGCTCGATATCCCGCCCTATTTCATCGCCGAGGAAATCGAAAACCTGCCGCTGACGTCTCGCCATCTCGTTTGGCGGGATGGTGATCTCGACAAGGCTTAGGGGGGCTTATGTCCGCTTTCGATCCGGTTCGCAGCTTTCGCAAGCTCGCCTATAACAATGCCTTGGCGAATGTCCGGCTCCATCGGGCTTGTGCGGCTCTGCTGCCCGGCGAATTCGAGGCCAAGCGTGTCAGCTTTTTTCCGTCGATCAAGGCAACCCTCAATCATATCCTTACGGTCGATTGGTTCTACGTCGACGCGCTGGAAGGCGGTACTCTGGGCCTCAAAGCTTTTGACATCGAGGAGCCCTATGACCGGCTGGACAGGTTGAGCCAGGAGCAGGCCGATGTCGATCGCAGGCTGGTCGCCTTTTGTGAGGGGCTGACGCCGGAGACCGCCATGCGGATCATCGATATCCAACGCGACGGCCGCATCCAGCGAGAAAGGGCGGATGATGTGCTGAACCATCTGTTCCAGCATCAGACGCATCATCGCGGGCAGGTGCATGCCATGCTGGCCGGAAGCAGCGTCGCGCCGCCGCAGCTCGACGAATTCGTCGTTTCCGACGATGCGCGCTTCAGGGATGCGGAATTGATGGCGCTCGATTGGGACGAAACGAAGCTGATGCGCTGATACCCGCCTTTGGGTATCCCGATTTAGCCAGTGTCTCTATCGTTTGCTTGAGCAGGGGTTTTCCGCCAGCTTGCCAGCCAAGCGCACGGATTTTCGCCGTATCCATGACAGAGACCGCGCCGAGCTCCGCAGGTTGCGGCAGCGGGTGCGGACAGCCTGTCGCGCTCTGGAGATGGCTGAGGATCTCGTGCGTGTCGGTCAGAATATCCGACAGGTTGAAGGCTTGACCGTCTATGCGACTGGCTTCGGTTTCCAGCAGAAGACGAACCGCACGGCCGAGGTCGCGGCCGTGAACTTCGGTTCCGGCGCGGGAAGGAACCGGCTTGCCGTTCAGGTAATCGTCAAACAGCTCGTCCCACTTGTTCGGCTGCAGTTCGCCATAAACGCCTGTCGCCCTCAGGCTCGCGGTTGTGAAACCGGGTGCCGACAGGGAAAACAGGGCGTGCTCCGCGTCGCGCTTCACCTCGCCATAGAGCGTGCTCGGTACTGGTTTGGTCGCCTCGGTCAACGGCTCCTTGGCAATCCCATCGCCATAGACCGCGCGTGACGAGAGGAAGATGCAGCGGCGGATGCCAGCCTTTCTGGCGGTCTCGAACAGCTTTACCGTACCGTCGAGATTGAGACGGCGAAAGCTTTCCGGATCATCGCCTTCACCGCCGCGATATTTGCCAGCAACATGGTTGAAGGCCGCGTGCACGAAGAGATAGGCGTCGTCGAAAGCGCGGCTTTGATTTTCCGCCGGATCGAGGCTCATGGGAGCGAAGGAGACCAGATGGGAAAAGACGCCAGATGACGGGGGGCTCCGTGCGCCGATTGCAACCTTGTAACCGGCCGACAGCAGCTCTTCGGCGATGTATCGGCCGACGAGACCCGCTCCGCCTGAAATCAGGACTTTCATGCCGCCGCTTTCGGATTTGCGAGCGTGGCGATATCGGGCATGTTCCGACCGGAATGGAAGCTATGCCATAGCTCGATCAATGGCTTCAGCTGCTCAGCCTTTGGGTGATTTTCCTCCCAGGGCTTCTCATACTGGTAATGCAGGATCGAGACGCTGTTCCAGTTCCAGAGCTCGGGCATGCTGAACCAGACATATTGCAGCATGTTCATAAAGACGGGCAGCCCATGCCAATCCGGGAAAAAGGCCTCGAGAAAGGTCTGGTCGGTGCGCCTCCAGAAGACGTCGGGGCGATCGAGGTGCTCCAGCATGTGCCGAAAGGTCGCAAGCGACGGCTTGGCGACGAAGACGCCGGAATTCAGCCGCTGGAAATCGGCAAGGCTCTCGTAGACGTTCGGTGCGGCGGAAAACTCCGGGTAATCGAAGAGCCGGTCGACGTTTCTCAACACGAGCGCATCCGCATCGATGAAGACGCAGGTGTCGTATTCGATCAGCTGCCAGAGCCTGAGCTTGCAGAAGTTGTCGAGCGGCGTGTGGAAGGAGGGCTTGCGGCCCTTGGTGAAGGGAGCCGCTGTATGAAGATTGCCGCGGGCATGCCGCTCATTGAAGGCATCCGAAAGCGGAAGATGCTCAACTTCCACCAGCCGGCAGTCGAGCGCTGCCAATGGGGCAAGGTCGCTTTCGCCAACCCCTTCCGTATGCAGCACGACGATATCGGCTTTCGTGCCGCTACGGACGATCGAACGCGCCAGCGCCAGTGCGCCCATCGCGTAATCAGCATTCGTGACGAGCGTCACGAATGCCTGCCCGGCACGCGGTCGCGTTTGTGCACGCAGACCCTGCAGCATTTCGCTTCCCGGCATCATGACACGGACTTCAGCCTCTTGCCCTCGGGATCATGGTTGACTGTCGCGGCGAGATCCTTGGTCCAGGCAGAGATGGCCGGAACGCGCGACCGATCGACGCGATAGGCATATTTTTTAGCGACATCGACGATTTCACCGAGGAGGCCCGCTTCCAGCGTGATCGGTGCCAGGCCGAGATCGAGGAACTTGTCGTTTTTGACAATCAGGTCGTTCTCCGGAGCTTCCTTGCGCGGATTGGGCAGGCGCACGACTTCCGCGCCGCTCATCTTAGCTATCATGTCGGCAAGATCGCGCACTCGATGCGTTTCGGTCATCTGGTTGAAGATTTCGACGCGGGCGCCGCGAGCCGGCGGGTTCTTCAGAGCGAGTTCGATGCAGCGTACGGAATCCTGGATATGGATGAAGGCACGGGTCTGGCCGCCGGTGCCGTGGACGGTCAGGGGATAGCCGATCGCCGCCTGGATGAGGAAGCGATTGAGCACCGTGCCATAGTCGCCGTCATAATCGAACCGGTTGATCAGTTGCTCATGCCGGTGCGTCTGCTCGGTATGCGTGCCCCAGACGATGCCCTGATGCAGGTCGGTGATCCTCAGCCCGTCATTCTTGGCATAGAATTGAAAGAGCAGCTGATCGAGGCACTTCGTCATGTGATAGATCGAGCCGGGATTGGCGGGGTAAAGAATCTCCTGGCTCGCCGTGCGACCATCGGTCGTCTCGATGCCGACGGGCAGATAGCCCTCGGGGATGGCAGCGCCGATCGTCGAATAGCCATAGACGCCCATCGTGCCGAGATGCACGAGATGGGCGTCGAGATTGAGGTCTACCAGCGCGTTCAGGAGGTTGTGCGTGGCGTTGACGTTGTTGTTGACCGTGTAGTTCTTGTGGCGGTCGCTCTTCATCGAATAGGGGGCGGCGCGCTGCTCGGCGAAATGGACGATGGCATCGGGGCGATGCTCGGACAGCCATTTTTTCAGAAGCTCATAGTCCCTGGCGAGATCGATCAGGTGGAAATGGATGCGGCGGCCGGTTTCGGCGTGCCATATGCGGGTGCGTTCCTGGATCGAATCCATCGGCGTCAACGACTGGACGCCCAGTTCCGTATCGATCCATCGGCGGGAGAGATTATCGAGGATATGCACCTCATGACCGGCGTCGGAGAGATGGAGCGAGGTGGGCCAGCCAATGAATCCGTCGCCGCCCATAACCGCTATTTTCATGAGATATTTCCTTCTGCGCCGATCCGCTAGCCGGCACCATTCCGGATAGTCGGACTCTATGACAATTGTTCAAAGCTTGCTTGATGGCAGAACTTCGGCCAAAGAGATGCCGGACATTCAAGGAGATGCGGCAACGATGAACAGCCCCTTTCTGATAGCTGGGGAACTGGAAGCCGGAAGCCACCGGCTGGTGCAGCGAGTCTACTATGAGGATACGGATTTTTCCGGGCTCGTCTATCACGCGCGCTATCTGCATTTCCTCGAGCGGGGACGCACCGACTATCTGCGTTGTCTCGGAGTGGAACAGCGCGAACTTCTGAATGCCGATGAAGAGGGGCTGGTTTTCGTTGTCCATCGCATGGAGATCGATTTCAAGGGACCGGCTCGCATGGATGACCTGCTGACGATCCGCACAGTCACCGAAAAGGCCGGTGGCGCCAAGATGGTGCTGTCTCAGGAAATCCGGCGCGACGAGACCTTGCTGATTGCCGCGAAGGTCATCATTGCCGTGATCAATGCAAAGGGGCGTCCGCGCCGCCTGCCGGAGAAGCTTGCCGCACAAATGCTCACGGCGTCGGAAAGTGCTGGGTAATCAGTAACTTGGAATGCTCATCGCATCAGGGCTGCCTTGCATAAGGATAGCATGATCGACAAGAGGCGGCTTGCAATAACTTGAGTTTTATGTGAAGGAATTCGCCGCGCAAGCTTTGTCTGCGTTTGTCGCCGGTTTCGTCCGGTCAGTTCTTCCCTGGAGCGAGAATAACCTTCGCCGCCGTTAAATCCTTCGTGTTTCGACGCTAACATTCTTTTAACCATAATAGTGTCTTACTGATTATGTCGGAGTTTGTGCGGTGCACGCCTTCCTTTGACCAAATTTGACGGCAAGAAGGCAGTTGTAAGCTTGGAAGGCTTGACCAGGGCGTTCAGCGGCGGCTGCCAAACAATTCTTGTGAGATCACTTTTAGCCGCCCGGTCTAGCACCGGGCGTTTGGATTCGGGGATTTTGGATCAATGGAACAAGTAGCATTGGCAGCGGCCACCACACCGGACATCACCCTCTGGTCGCTCTTCATGCAGGCAGGCCTGGTGGTCAAGCTCGTCATGATCGGCCTGCTGGCAGCGTCCGTATGGACCTGGGCGATCGTCATCGACAAATATCTGAGCTACGCGCGAGCGCGGCGGCAGTTCGATCACTTCGAGCAGGTTTTCTGGTCGGGCCAGTCGCTTGAAGAGCTCTACCGCACGCTTTCGGAGCGTAACAATACGGGCCTCGGCGCCATCTTCGTTGCAGCGATGCGCGAATGGAAGAAATCCTTCGAGCGAGGCGCTCGCTCGCCGATCGGTCTGCAGATGCGTATCGACCGCGCGATGGACGTGACGCTGGCGCGTGAATCGGAACATCTGACCGCCCGCCTCGGATCGCTCGCGACCATCGGCTCCGCCGGTCCGTTCATCGGTCTCTTCGGCACGGTCGTCGGCATCATGACCTCGTTTCAGGCGATCGCCGGTTCGAAGTCGACCAACCTTGCGGTCGTCGCACCGGGTATCGCCGAAGCGCTTCTGGCAACCGCGATCGGTCTCGTAGCCGCTATTCCGGCCGTTATCGCCTACAACAAGTTCTCGGCCGATGCCGGCAAGCTTTCGGGCCGCATGGAAGGCTTCGCGGATGAATTCTCCGCCATCCTTTCGCGCCAGATCGATGAAAAGCTGCAGCCGCGCCAGGCTGCGCAGTAAGTCGCGGACAGAACCGGAGTATTCACATGGGAATGTCTGTTGGAGGTAATGGTGGCGGCGGTGGCCGCCGTGGCAGTCGTCGTGGCGGAGGCCGTGGCGGCCCGATTTCCGAGATTAACGTGACGCCGCTGGTCGACGTCATGCTCGTGCTGCTGATCATCTTCATGGTGGCGGCGCCGATGATGACGTCGGGCGTGCCAATCGACCTGCCGCAGACGCAGGCCGGCGCACTGAACGCCCAGACTCAACCGATCACGATCTCGATCAAGGCCGATGGCCAGGTCTTCCTGCAGGAGACGCAGATTAACGTGACCGAGATCGCCGACAAGTTGAAGGCGATCGCGACGACGGGCTATAACGAGCGCATTTTCGTGCGTGGTGACGGCAAGGCGCCTTACGGCGTCATCGCCGACGTCATGTCCCGCATTCAGGAAGCCGGTTACAAGAACATCGGCCTGGTTACGCAGCAGCAGACAACGGATCACTGACGAACCGACATGAAGCGCAGTCTTGCTACATCTGCTGTCATTCACATCCTGGTGCTGATCGGCGCCATGGTGTCGCTTAGTGCGCCGGCGCCGTTGGAGACGCCGGAAAGCACAGCGATGGATGTCGATATCGTGACGGCGGATCAGCTGCAGCAGGGCGAGAAGAAGGCGCCGGTCACAGATCACGCCGCGCGCAAGCCGACGACCAAGCAGGACCAGGTCGCCAACGCCCAGAATACCGGCGAGAACAAGGTGGATATCAAGAACCCGGTCGTGCCGACGCAACGGCCGGAGAGCGAGACTGCGGCTCAAGCGCCGAAGAAGGTGGATACCCCTGTACCGCAGGACGATCCGAGGCCGAACGACGTCAAGACGATCGAGCAGAAGGAAACGGAGGCCGCTCCCAAGGAAGTGGCCGCCATTCCGCAGCAGAAGCCGGACGTGACGCCGACCCCGAAGCCGGATCCCACGCCGCCGACCCCGAAGGCCGATGCAACGCCGACCCCGCCGACGCCGCAGCCGACCGAGCAGGCTGAAATCCAGCTGCCGAACAATGTTCCTGTGCCGGATATCAAGCCGCAGCCGACGCCGCCGAAGACCGCCGAGCAGAAGCCGGAGGTCAAGCCGACGCCCAAGCCGGACGTGAAGGTCGCCGACGCAAAGCCGACGGACAAAACGACGACGCAAAGCACGAGCAAGAATACCTCGGCCGACGACGGAAAGAAGGACGCTGACAAGAAGCGTCAGACCCCAAAGGCCTCCAGCAAGGGCCTCGACGATGGTCTTGCCGATCAGATCAACAATCTTCTCAACAACACCTCGTCGAAAGGCGGCGCGAAGCGCTCGTCGCAGCAGGCTTCCGCGGGTGCCGATACGCCAGTCGCTTCGCTTGGCGGCAAGAAGTCGCTTGGTGCCGGCAAGCTCAGCCAGAGCCAGCAGGATGGCCTGCGTGATCTGATCCAGAAATACTGGAACCTCCCGCCTGGTCTTGAAGGCGCCGGCGATGTGCGAATCAAGGTGCACTTCAAGCTCGACAAATCCGGGCAGATCGTCGGTCAGCCGGAAGCGACGACCAACGGGGGACCGGCTTCGACACAAGGTGCCATGCAGTCCGCCGCTGTACGCGCGGTCCTTCGCGCGCAATCGGAGTTCATGTCGATTCTTCCCGTGGACAAATATGAGGACTGGCAGGAAGTCGTCGTCAATTTCAGTGCAGCGGATCTGGGGATGTGATGCGGAGAGCGCGGCTTTTGACGAACCACTGTCTCCGTCTCGGCATGAGCTTGCTTGTGGCCTTGGGCGTGATGTTGGCTGGTGCCGTGTCGGTGCAGGCTGCAAGCGTTAAGCAGCAGCCTGGAAATTCGACTGGGGACCACATCCGCGAGAACGTCGCGAAGTATTGGAACTTTCCTCCGGGGCTTGAGGGAGCGAGAGATGTCCGCGTCCGGGTGCATCTCAGGATCAGCCGAAGCGGAGAAATCGTGGGCGAGCCGAAGGTTACCGTTACCGGTGGCCCCAAGGCGACGCAGCAAGCCATGGCGGCAGCCGCAATGCGAGCTGTGCTTCGGGCTGCCCCGTTCAAGAACCTGCCAATAGATCAATATGACACCTGGAAAGAAGTTAGCCTTAACTTCGCACCGGCTCTGTGACGAATTAATGCTGAAAGGCTTGGCACATATGATCAGAAAATCCTTCGTCCGCCTCCTGGTGGTGCTAGCAGGCCTGATGGCTGTGGCATCCACTCCGGCCTATGCCGTGGTCGAGCTCAATATCAATAAGGGCAACGTCCAGCCCATGCCGATCGCTATCACCGACCTTCTGTCGAATGATACGCTCGGCCCGCAGATCTCGAGCGTCATCGCCGCCGATCTGCAGCGCTCCGGACTCTTCGCTCCGATCAACAAGCAGGCCTTCATCGAGAAGATCACCAATCCGGATTCGACCCCGCGCTTCCAGGACTGGACCTCGATCAATGCGCAGGCCCTGGTGACCGGCCGCGTGACGCAGGAAGGCGGCCGCCTTCGTGCCGAATTCCGCCTCTGGGATACGTTCGGCAACAGCCAGATGATCGGTCAGCAGTTCTTTGCCCAGCCGGATAACTGGCGCCGTGTCGCGCACATCATCGCCGATGCGATCTATCAGAAGATCACTGGCGAAAAGGGCTATTTCGATACCCGCGTCGTGTTCGTCGCCGAAAGTGGCCCGAAAACGGCCCGCAAGACTCAGCTCGGCATTATGGACCAGGACGGCGCCAACGCGCGCATGCTGACCGACGGCAGCGACCTGGTATTGACGCCGCGCTTCTCGCCTAATCGCCAGGAAGTTACCTACATGTCCTTCGCCAACCAACAGCCGCGCGTCTATCTGCTGCAGCTGCAGACGGGCCAGCGCGAACTGGTCGGCAACTTTCCGGGCATGACCTTCTCGCCGCGCTTCTCGCCGGACGGGCAGCGCGTCATCATGAGCCTTCAGCAGGAAGGCAATGCCAATATCTACACGATGGATCTGCGCTCGCGCACCACGACCCGTCTGACGTCTACGGCCGCGATCGATACCTCGCCATCCTATTCACCCGATGGCACGCAGGTTGCCTTCGAAAGCGACCGTGGTGGACAGCCGCAGATCTATGTCATGAATGCCGACGGCTCCAACCAGCGCCGCATCTCCTTCGGTAATGGCTCCTACTCCACGCCGGTCTGGTCGCCGCGCGGCGATCTGATCGCCTTCACCAAACGGGCCGGCGGCAATTTTTCCATCGGCGTCATGAAGCCGGACGGTTCCGGCGAGCGAATCCTGACCTCCGGCTCCTACAGCGAAGGACCGACCTGGGCGCCGAACGGCCGCGTCATCATGTTCTTCCGCGCGCCGTCGGGTGCGAGCGGACCGCAAATTTATTCGATCGATCTGACCGGTTATAACGAGCAGAAGATCCCGACCCCTGGCTTCGCTTCCGACCCGGCATGGTCGCCGTTGCTCGAGTAGCGGGAAGGGCTGCCACGTTATCGCCGCAAAGTCCTGTGAGTGGACCGTTTGGCGACAATTTTAGGACATCATTAACCATACTTGTTGGAATCCGATTAACCGAACCCGGTTACAGTCTGGCAACCCTGATAGAGACTTAAGGAGAGACCGGCCATGAGCCGCACCGCAACCCAGGCCGTTGGCCATATGCAGAACCTTGCCCGCAACCCGATCATGATCGCGCTTTTCGTTGGCCTTTCTCTGGCCGGCTGCGCTTCCAAGAAGGGTCTGCCGAACGATGCCAACGGTCTTGGCCTGAACGGTGCCGGCAATGCCACCCCGGGCTCGCCGCAGGACTTCACGGTCAATGTCGGCGACCGCATCTTCTTCGTTGTCGACAGCTCCTCCATCAGCTCCGAAGCAGCACAGACGCTCGATCGTCAGGCTCAGTGGCTCGCCCGCTATCCGAACTATTCCATCACGGTCGAAGGCCATGCCGACGAGACCGGCACCCGCGAGTACAACCTTGCTCTCGGCGCGCGCCGCGCTGCCGCCGCGAAAAGCTATCTCGCTTCGCGTGGTGTTCCGGCGAACCGCATGAAGACGATTTCGTATGGCAAGGAGCGCCCGGTCGCTACCTGCGACAACGAGTCCTGCTGGTCGCAGAACCGTCGCGCGGTCACCGTGCTCAACGGCGCCGGCTCCTGATCGTCAAAGACCAATCGAAATGCAAAAGGCGGCCTCGTGCCGCCTTTACTTTTTTGACCACACTTTGGCCGAACTCCGTTGCTTTTTGAGAGCAATTGTAAAAATCTCCTGTTCGAGCCCTCCGGCCCGAAGAATCAATAGGACAGGACGATCCATATGAGAAAACTTGTCGTGGCGAGCATGCTTTGTCTCGCTGCCATCGTGGGTAGCGAGCGCGATGCTTCTGCCTTGTCGTTGTTTGGAATGCATCTCGGAGGCCGCGATGCCTCCGCGCAGGCAGCTCCCGGCAACGCAAATCAAAGACAAGCGCAATACGGCCAGGCACCTGTCATCAACGTTCAAAACAGCGATGCCGAAATGCGCCTTCAGCAGCTTGAAGACCAGATGCGCCAGCTGAACGGCCGCGTCGAGGAGATGAGCTACCAGCTTCTCCAGATGCAGGAGCAGATCCGCAAGGCACAGGAGGACAACGAATTCCGCTTCCAGCAGCTGGAAAAGCGCGGCGGCAGCGCGCCTGCGTCGGGCGGCACCATGAAGAAGAGCGAGGCCGATGTCCCCGCGCAGAGCGGCGGCAATCAGGACGATATTGCCGGCGTTATCAGCAACTCGCAGAATGGCAGCACCGCAGGTGCACGCGGCGCCGGCTCTGGCAAGCCGCCAAGCGAGCTTGGCTCTATCCAGTTCGACCAGGGCGGTGACCAGATCGGCTCCTCGATTACAGGGGCCAACAACGGTTCGGGTGCGCCGCCAAGTGCAGGCTCCAGCTCGCAGACCGCATCGCTCGGCAGCGAGAACGATCAATACAAGGCTGCCTACGGCCACGTCCTGTCCGGCGACTATAGCGTCGCCGAACAGGAATTCCGCCAATATCTCGACAGTTATCCCAGCAGCTCGCGGGCCGCGGATGCGAATTTCTGGCTCGGCGAAGCGCTTTATTCGCAGGGCAAGTACAATGATGCTGCCAAGACTTTCCTGAATGCTCATCAGAAATATAGCACTTCGGAAAAGGCGCCCGAAATGCTCCTGAAGCTCGGCATGTCCCTGGCCGCTCTCGACAACAAGGATACCGCCTGCGCCACGCTTCGCGAGGTCACCAAGCGTTATCCGAAGGCCTCCAAGGCTGTGACCAGCAAGGTTGCCAGCGAACAGAAGCGGCTTGCCTGCTGACCGCCATGTCCATTGACGCTGTGACCAGCGATGCCACAGCCATTACGCCTGAAGCCGCAACCAGCGAATTTCTGCATTCTCTCTCGAAGCCTGCTCATATTCTCGTCGCCGTTTCGGGCGGCAGCGATTCCACCGGGCTTCTGATTGCCCTTGCCGAGCGGCTGAAATCCCATCCTCACGACGATATTACCCTTACCGCAGCAACGATCGACCATGGCTTGCGTGCCGCATCAGCGGACGAAGCGCGAGAAGTCGCGGCCCTCTGCGCCTCGCGCGGTATTTCCCATTTTATCCGTCGCTGGGAGGGGGAAAAGCCCGGAACCGGCATCATGGCCGCAGCACGTGAAGCGCGTTATGCGCTGCTTGCGGAGCTCGCCTCCGAGATTTCGGCCGATGCGATCGTAACCGCCCATACGTGGGACGATCAGCGCGAGACGATTGCCATGCGCGGCGCGCGGCGGGGGCAGGGCGGTTATGGCACGGGCATCGCCGATGCGGTTCTGTTCGATCGGCGTATCTGGATTGTCAGGCCGTTTCTCTCCTGCCGGCGGGCTGAAATCAGGACCTATCTCGTGACGCGCGATGTATCCTGGCTCGACGACCCCAGCAACGAGGATGTGCGGTACGAGCGCGTACGCACCCGCATGGAGCTTGCAAGGGAGCCGGTGGCCGAAATGCCGGCTGATGGTGGCGCCGATCGCGCCGCGCTTTCCGAGCGGGCTGCAGTGTGGCTGGACGAGCATGTCGCAATCCATGCGGGTGCGCTCTGCGCCGTCGCGCGGCCCGGTCTGTCCGCTGATGCAGCGGTCGTTGCCTATACCCTGTCTTATCTTGCCGCCATCTTCGGTGGCAGTTCCTATCCGCCGGGACGTACGCAAATGGAGCGTGTTCTCGAATTTGTGAACGGTGCGAACCTCGGACGGCGTACGGCGGGAGGCGTGATCTTCGATCTGCGGCGCGATGCGCTTTATCTTATGCGGGAGAGCCGCAATATCGCTCCGGTTTCGGTCCTGCCTGGTGAAAAAGTCAACTGGGATGGCCGCTTTGAAATCGAGAATTTCGGCCAGACGGCAGTCCGCGTCAGCGCTCCGGGGGCGGGAAATGCGACGATTTTTCCGGCAAATCTGCCGGGAGGCGTGGTGAAAGGCGCTCAGGCGGCGATGCCGTCGATCGTGCCGGAAGGAGGGGACAAGGCGGCGAGCGTCGCGCTTCTACCCCGTCTCGCGCCCTTCGACCGCTTTTTGACACGATTTGATCTCACATTTGCCAATAGCCTCTCGGTCGCTTTCGGGCGTGAAGCCTATAGGCGGCTGCCGATTTCGGCCCTATAGACGGAAAAAACATGCGGCGATGCGGTTTGCCTTGGCAAGGGCTTGGCGCAACCCTATGTTAGGGATCAAGTAATACCGCCGCTTGACGGCGGGAGTTTCAGTGCTGGGGAGTTCGATGAACCCTAATTTTCGTAATTTCGCTCTGTGGGCAATCATAGCCTTGCTGTTGATTGCCCTGTTCAGCATGTTTCAGAACGCGCCGGCACAAACAGGCTCCAGGGAAATACCGTATTCGCAGTTCCTTCGGGAAGTTGATTCCGGCCGCGTTCGTGACGTTACCGTCACCGGCAACCGCGTCGTCGGCAGCTATGTCGAAAACGGCACGCCCTTCCAGACCTATGCTCCGGTCGTGGATGACAGCCTGCTTGAGCGCCTGCAAAGCAAGAACGTCAACATCGTCGGCCGTCCGGAATCGGATGGCTCCTCGAGCTTCCTGAGCTATCTCGGCACGCTGTTGCCGATGCTCCTGATCCTCGGCGTTTGGCTGTTCTTCATGCGTCAGATGCAGGGCGGCTCGCGCGGTGCCATGGGCTTCGGCAAATCGAAGGCAAAGCTTTTGACGGAGGCGCATGGTCGCGTCACTTTCGATGACGTCGCTGGTGTCGATGAAGCCAAGCAGGATCTGGAAGAAATCGTTGAATTCCTGCGCGATCCGCAGAAATTCCAGCGTCTCGGCGGCCGTATCCCGCGTGGCGTTCTGCTTGTCGGCCCTCCCGGTACCGGTAAGACGCTTCTGGCGCGCGCCATTGCCGGCGAAGCCAATGTGCCGTTCTTCACCATCTCCGGTTCCGACTTCGTCGAAATGTTCGTCGGCGTCGGCGCAAGCCGTGTCCGCGACATGTTCGAGCAGGCCAAGAAGAATGCACCTTGCATTATCTTCATCGACGAAATCGACGCCGTCGGCCGCCATCGTGGCGCCGGTCTTGGCGGCGGTAACGACGAGCGGGAGCAGACGCTCAACCAGCTGCTGGTCGAGATGGACGGCTTCGAGGCCAATGAAGGCATCATCCTGATCGCCGCGACCAACCGTCCCGACGTTCTCGATCCTGCGCTGCTGCGTCCGGGCCGCTTCGATCGTCAGGTCGTGGTGCCGAACCCGGATATCGTCGGACGTGAACGCATCCTCAAGGTTCATGCCCGCAACGTGCCGCTGGCGCCGAACGTCGATCTGAAGACGCTCGCTCGCGGCACGCCCGGCTTCTCCGGTGCCGATCTCATGAACCTCGTCAACGAAGCTGCCCTCATGGCCGCCCGCCGCAACAAGCGCCTGGTCACCATGCAGGAATTCGAAGACGCCAAGGACAAGATCATGATGGGCGCCGAGCGCCGCTCTTCGGCCATGACCGAGGCGGAAAAGAAGCTCACCGCCTATCACGAAGCCGGTCACGCCATCACGGCACTCAAGGTTGCCGTCGCCGATCCGTTGCACAAGGCGACGATCATCCCACGCGGCCGTGCGCTCGGCATGGTCATGCAGTTGCCGGAAGGCGACCGCTACTCCATGAGCTATACGTGGATGGTGTCGCGGCTCTGCATCATGATGGGTGGCCGCGTTGCTGAAGAACTGACTTTCGGCAAGGAAAACATCACCTCTGGTGCATCCTCGGATATCGAGCAGGCGACCAAGCTTGCCCGTGCAATGGTCACACAATGGGGTTTCTCCGATCAGCTCGGTCAGGTTGCCTATGGCGAGAACCAGCAGGAAGTATTCCTCGGCCACTCGGTTTCGCAGTCGAAGAACGTGTCCGAGGCGACCGCGCAGACGATCGATAATGAGGTCCGCCGCCTGATCGATCAGGCTTATCAGCAGGCCAAGGATATCCTGACGGAGCATCACGATGGCTTCGTGGCGATCGCCGAGGGCTTGCTCGAATATGAGACGCTGAGTGGCGACGAAATCAAAGCTCTGCTTCGCGGCGAAAAGCCGGCGCGCGATCTCGGTGACGATACGCCGCCGAGCCGTGGCTCGGCCGTGCCGAAGACCGGCGCGAAAAAGGACGGCTCGCTCGGTGCCAAGGGTGACGAGCCTGAAGGCGGTTTCGAACCGCAGCCGCGTTAAGGCGTGAGAGGTTCAAACCTCGAAATTGAAAGGCCAGCCCATGAAAATGCGGCTGGCCTTTTTGCTGAAAGGTCGAGGGAGAGGCGATGGGCCGAGCTGCTGACCCTTTGCATAGTGCCGTATCAGTCTGAAGTAACGGAGACGCGGCAGGCTGTGGATCGGACTATGTCCGTCACGATCCGATGCAGTTTTTTAGTGCTTATTAATGGTAACGCGGTGTAATAGGCGTTCTCGGTAATTTAAGTGCCGAATTTTACAATCTATGGCATGAGCCAGAAGCATCGATGTTTGCAGTGCCGCGGGTTTCCAAGCGGCGATATCGATGCCGCCGTATTCCTCGCGAGGACGCGGCAACGACAGGAGTGCATATGAAACGCCGTTATTTCGGAACTGACGGAATTCGCGGTCAATCCAACATCTATCCGATGACGCCAGATCTTGCCATGCGCGTGGGTATCGCTGCCGGCACGATCTTCCATCGAGGCAGCCATCGCCATCGGGTCGTCATCGGCAAGGATACGCGCCTTTCCGGCTATATGCTGGAAAATGCCATAGTGGCAGGCTTTACCGCAGCCGGCGTCGATGCCTTCGTTCTCGGACCTATCCCGACGCCGGCAGTCGCGATGTTGACGCGCTCGCTGCGCGCCGATATCGGCGTCATGATCTCGGCTTCGCACAATCCCTATCAGGATAATGGCATCAAGCTTTTCGGCCCTGATGGCTATAAGCTCTCCGACGATCTCGAAATGAAGATCGAGGACATGCTCGACAAGGACATGTCGGAGCATCTGGCCAAATCGGAGAATATTGGCCGCGCCAAGCGTATCGACGGTGTCCACGATCGCTACATCGAGCATGCCAAGCGTACGCTGCCGCGCGATGTGACGCTGCAGGGGCTGCGGATCGCAATCGATTGCGCCAATGGTGCCGCATACAAGGTTGCCCCGGCCGCCCTTTGGGAGCTTGGCGCCGATGTCGTGACCATCGGCAATGAGCCGAATGGCACGAATATCAATCTGAATTGCGGCTCCACCAGCCCGGTCGCCCTGCAGAAGAAGGTGGACGAAGTGCGTGCCGATATCGGCATTGCGCTGGATGGCGATGCCGATCGCGTCATCATTGTCGATGAAACCGGCACGATCATCGATGGCGACCAGCTGATGGCCGTCATTGCTGAAAGCTGGGCCGAGAGTCAGACGTTGCGCGGCAATGGCATTGTCGCAACCGTCATGTCCAATCTCGGACTGGAACGGTTCCTTGATGATCGCGGCATGTCGCTTGCGCGCACGGCTGTCGGCGACCGCTATGTCGTCGAGCATATGCGCCAGCACGATTACAATGTCGGCGGCGAACAGTCGGGCCATATCGTGCTTTCCGACTACGGCACCACGGGCGACGGTCTGGTGGCTGCACTGCAGATCCTTGCCGCAGTGAAGCGCACGGGCAAGCCGGTCAGCGAAGTCTGTCGCCGTTTCGAGCCGGTGCCGCAGCTGCTGCGCAATGTCCGTATTTCCGGCGGCAAGCCGCTGGAGGATATTCATGTGCGCCAGGCGATCGCCGATGCAGAAAGCGAGCTGTCCCGCAACGGCCGGCTGGTGATCCGCCCCTCCGGCACGGAACCTTTGATCCGCGTCATGGCGGAGGGGGACGATCGCGGCCAGATCGAGCGCATCGTCGGCGGATTGATCGACGTGATCTCGAGCGTGCGCTCGGCTGCCTGAGCAGGCAAAAGACGTAATTGCGGATAAAATAGCATGGCCGTCCTATCGGGCGGCCATTATGTTTTCGGTTTCGGAATGACGGCAGTTCTACCGGAACATTTCTCCGGGATAAGCGCCCCAGAGCTTGTCCTGCCGGATATAACCCCTGATGGAGTGGTCGCGGACGGAGATGCGGCACCACGTTCCGGTGCAGGATTGCAGTGAAACCAGCACGCGGGGCTGCAGCTCAGCGATCGTCGTGGCGGCGGGATTCGAATCGGCGCGCAATGTGGCATTCTTCGCCAGCCAGGGAGCGATCAGGGCCGTACGCGCTCCCGAAAGCAGGGCGCTGTGCATCCAGCCGGTAACGCCCGTATCGTCACGAACCTGCCGCCAATGGCCGTATTCGTCGATGATCTCCAGGGGAAGACCCGGCTTCATATAGATCCATTTCGTGGCATAGATCGTCGACGGGCCGACGCGCATGCGCGCCTTTTGGGCGCGGAGGGAAACATAGCGTGGGATTGGCAAGCCGGTTTCACGCCCCTTGTTCCATGCGGTGGCTGTGGCGGCTACCGGCTTTACCGGCATCGCGCCTGCCAGGGCCACGGAGCTCAGAAAGATCAGAGCAAGGCCCAGGCCGGCCGATATTATGCGATGGTAAGTCAATGACTCCCTCCTGAGTTATCTCTCCGGCGACAACACTGTAATGGTTCGATTCTTGCCAAACGGTTTAGGAACTGCCGCCTCTGGGTTCATCCGCAGATCCGGTGCCTGAGTTAAAAAAGGAGGTGGGCGCCGCTTCTTATCTCGTTCTCTTCATTCAAGTATCAATTTTCTCTAATATATGAAACAAAGTATAATTCCTAAATAAACACGGTAAATATTCGTAGTTAATCAGGTTTTAACTCCTTTTCATCATTATTCCCGTCATGTCATTTCAATTGGCAAGCTTTTGCTGTGCCAAGGGCAAGAAATTTGGAGCCAAAGCCATGATGAAAACCCTGATTGGGGCACTTGCCACTTTGCTTGTCGGCACGTCGGCCTTTTCTGCTGATCTTTATACGCCCGAACCGGTACAGCCGGCGCCGGAAGTGACGGTCGCTCAATCCAGCGGCTGGTATCTGCGCGGCGATGTCGGCTATGCCTTCACGAACCTGCGCGGCGCGAACTACTTCCAGGGCTCCAATGCCAGCCTAGTCGATTTCGATCGCGCCAAGCTGGATGGCAATGTCACGCTCGGTGGCGGTGTCGGTTACCAGATCAACAACTACCTTCGCACGGACTTGACGCTCGACTATCTCTTCAAGTCCGATTTCAAGGGCTCCACGAAGGGCGATTGCGGCGCCTGCGGCCCGGGCTTTACTCCGACTGCGGCAACCTCGCGCGATCTTGCCTCCCTGACGGCCTATAGCTTGCTTGCCAACGCTTATGTCGATCTCGGCACCTACGGCATCTTCACTCCCTATGTCGGCGGCGGTCTCGGCGGCACTTACGTCAAGTGGAGCAATCTGAAGAACACGTCCTGCTCCGACGCCAACCCGGATTCCTGCGACGGAACGGTCTCGCATAACGGCCGCGGCAGCTGGCGCTTTACCTATGCGCTGATGGCCGGTACCTCCATCGATCTGACCTGCAACCTCAAGGCGGATGTCGGTTATCGTTATCGCCACGTTCAGGGCGGCGACATGTTCGGTTACAACGAGAATGGCGGTCCCGGTTACGACAAGGGCCTGAACCTGCACGAAGCCCGCATCGGTGCCCGCTATACGTTCGGAGGCTGCCAGACGGCAAGCTACATGCCGCCGGCTGATATCCCGGTCCAGGCACCGGTTTACAAGTAAGCAATATCCATTCAAGTTATTGAAAAGCCGTCCGGTTTCTCGCCGGGCGGCTTTTGTTTTTCCTCTATCCCGTTAAGCAATTCTCCGTCGCCTTAAAGCTTCATTAACCATGAATTCCTTATGGTTAATGAAATGAGAATGGCAGCCTTCCCGCTCAGACCCAGACATATGAGATATCAAGGGGAGCTAGCCGGTTCGACATTCGGGCGCGAGCCCGAGGATGGAAGGCGAGGGGTAATGATCCGTTTTGACGCTTTGGCGCTGGCCGCGGCGATGGCAGGCGCATCGGCTGGTGTTGCGTTTGCGGCCGATGCGACACCGCCGGAAATCAAGATGTCGGAGGTGAGCGTCAAGGATGCCAAGGGATGGTATGTGCGCGGCGATGTCGGCTATGCCGTCAATGCCAGCCGCACCGACACGAAATTTCGCGCCTATGATCCTGCGGGTGGCGACTACAGTTCGAGCAGCTTTGATTCGACCCGGTTCGGCGGGGATTTTTCCGGCGGTCTCGGTGTCGGCTATCAGTTCAACGATCTGTTCCGCGCGGATGTGACGGGCGATTTCTTCAGCGGTGATTTCAATGGCCGCATTTCGAGCGATTCGCCTTGTTCCGGCGGGGCTGGCGGCACGGGATGCTCCACGAGAGCTCGTTCTTCCTTCAGGGCCGGCAGCCTGATGGTCAATGGCTATGTCGATCTCGGGACGCTCGCCGGCTTCACGCCCTATGTCGGTGCCGGCCTCGGCGCCACGCGGGTTTCCTGGAGCAACGTCGACGCCATCGGCTCCTGTGTCAATGGCACGTCGGGCTGCGGCGGCGCTGCCCCAGTCAGCGCACGCTATCCTGGTGACAGTGACTGGCGCCTGACCTACGCTTTGATGGCGGGTGTGGCTTATGAGGTTGCGCCGAATATCAAGGTCGATCTTGGCTACCGCTTCTCCCATATCGCGGGTGGTGACATGTTCGGCTATTCCGCCGCAGATTCGGCTGCAGGCGCCGGCGGCACGGCAGGCCGGGACGGCGCGTTGTCGCGCCATGAGATTCGCGTGGGCTTGCGGATCACTACTTGGTAAAACCCGAGGCTTACGGCGTCGTCAGTACGTAGGCGATACGCCGAAAGAAATCCACGGTTCGGAAGATGTGTGCGGGTATGCGCCGCCAAGCCGGTGCCTTGGCCGCGCGGTAGTCGCGACGCCAGCCGATCATCGTCGTTCGCTGCAGCCGGCTAAAACCGGCAATATTCGCGCGCGTACTCACGATAGATACATTCATGTCCCAGCCACGCTCCACGGCCACATCCCAGGGCAGCGACATGATGGCCAGCGATTTCACGATCTTTTCGGCGCCTTTGCGCGTGACGAGATAGCAGGCCGTCGAGCCTTGTGGACCAAAGAGGCAGCGTCCGACGATATCTCCCTTGCTGCTCCGGCCCATGGCACGAAAGCCGTTCCAGCGGTGATTGACGAGCTTGATCAGGTCGGCATTGGGCGCAGCATTCTTCGCGGCCACGGCGCGTGCGAGGAAATCGATATCCAGCGCAACATCATCTTCGATGACCACGGCCATTTGGTCGTCGCTCGCCAAAAACTGTTGCAGCGCCAGCAGGTGACTCCGGTAGCAGCCATACTCACCGGGTAGGATGGTGCGGCCATGCCGGCGCTGGAAGCGATCGTGATCTACATCGATCCATTCGTCACGCGGGATGAGGGCACCGTCGACGCCGTGAATACGCTCGAATCGAAAACCGAACTCATCGCTCTGCCGCTGAATCTCCGTCAGTCGTTCGGCTGCCCGGTCGATATTGATAAGATAGACCGGCATGGTTTGTGACGGTGTAAAAGAAGTTTCGGCGAGCGCAGTTAGGGACATCGAGCACACTTGATAATTTCCATCGGCGCAAAACGGCGAGCGCCTAGCCATATATGATTGTGCATCAGCATAGAAACCAGCTTTTGTGGCGTTAAATTTGGCTTATTTCCATTGCGCGTGACTTGCCTGGCATCAAAATCTCGCACGAAATCGTGAGGGAGCGCCATGCGCAATTTTTATTGTTGCGCTAACGGGCTGCTTCCAATATATCCGGCGGCGGGACACTCCTCCCCAACGAGGAGCTTTCTATCTGAGAGGATAGCATCATGACTAAGCTCGCCAAGCCGGACATCCGTCCGAATAATACCCATTTCTCTTCTGGTCCATGCTCGAAGCGCCCCGGTTGGACGCTTAACGCTCTTTCCGACGCGGCTCTTGGCCGTTCGCACCGCGCGAAAGTTGGCAAGGCGAAGCTGAAGCAGGCCATTGATCTTACCCGCGAAATTCTAGAAGTGCCGGCCGATTATCGCATTGGCATCGTTCCGGCTTCCGACACCGGTGCCGTCGAAATGGCGCTCTGGTCGCTGCTCGGCGAGCGCGGCGTCGACATGCTCGCCTGGGAAAGCTTCGGCGCGGGCTGGGTTACCGACGTCGTGAAGCAACTGAAGCTCAAGGACGTCCGCAAGCTTGAAGCCGGCTACGGCGAGCTGCCCGATCTTTCCGCTGTCGATTTCGACCGCGACGTGGTCTTCACCTGGAACGGCACTACCTCCGGCGTGCGCGTTCCGAACGGCGATTTCATTCCGGACGACCGCAAGGGGTTGACGATCTGCGACGCTACTTCGGCCGCATTCGCTCAGAACCTCGATTTTGCCAAGCTCGATGTCGTCACCTTCTCCTGGCAGAAGGTTCTCGGCGGCGAGGGCGCCCATGGTGTTATCATCCTGTCGCCGCGCGCCGTCGAACGCCTGACAACCTATGTGCCGGCCTGGCCGCTGCCGAAGATCTTCCGCATGACCAGTGGCGGCAAGTTGATCGAAGGCATCTTTACCGGTGAGACGATCAATACGCCTTCGATGCTCTGCGTCGAAGACTATATCGACGCGCTCCTCTGGGCGAAGGATCTCGGTGGCCTGAAGGCGCTGATCGGCCGTGCTGATGCCAATGCCAAGGTCATTCATGACTTCGTCGCCGCCAAAGACTGGATCGCCAATCTCGCCGTCAAGGCGGAGACGGCGTCCAACACCTCCGTATGCTTGAAGATCGTCGACAAGGATGTCGTCGCGCTTGATGCCGATGGCCAGGCGAATTTCGCCAAGGGCCTGGTTGCGCTCCTTGAGAAGGAAGGCGTCGCCTATGACGTCGGCCATTACCGCGACGCGCCGTCGGGCCTGCGCATCTGGGCAGGTGCCACGATCGAAGCTTCCGACATGCAGAAGCTGATGCCCTGGCTCGCCTGGGCTTTCGAAACGCAGAAGGCGACGCTCTCCCAGGCTGCTGCCTGAGGCTTGAAGCGTTTATGGCTCCGCCAGGACAGGCGGAGCCCCGAATCCCGAAATTCTCGTTGTTTTCATGCAATTCCCTACGGAAAGCCGTTTTCATACCTTTCCCGGATTGCGCGTCTTAGCTGATCTTTTTCAGGAGGCCTCCATGGCACCTCGCGTTCTCGTATCCGACGAATTGTCGGAAACCGCCGTCCAGATATTCCGTGACCGCGGCGTCGAAGTCGATTTCCAGCCGCAGCTTGGCAAGGACAAGGACAGGCTGTTCGAAATCATCGGCAATTACGATGGTCTTGCCATCCGTTCCGCCACCAAGGTGACGGAGAAGATCATCGAAGCGGCCAAGAACCTCAAGGTTGTCGGCCGCGCAGGTATCGGGGTCGACAATGTCGATATCCCCGCCGCCTCGCGCCGCGGTATCATCGTCATGAACACGCCGTTCGGCAATTCGATTACGACGGCCGAACACGCCATCGCACTGATGTTTGCCGTTGCCCGCCAGCTTCCGGCCGCCGATGCCTCGACGCAGGCCGGCAAGTGGGAAAAGTCGAAGTTCATGGGTGTCGAAATCACCGGCAAGACGCTCGGCATCATCGGTGCCGGCAACATCGGCTCCATCGTCATTGCCCGCGCCCTCGGCCTGAAGATGCATGTTCTGGCCTATGACCCGTTCCTGTCCAAGGAGCGCGCCGAGGAAATGGGCGTGACCAAGGTCGAGCTCGACGAGCTCTTCGCCGGTGCCGACTTCATCACGCTGCACGTGCCGCTGACCGACAAGACCCGCAACATCATCGACGCCTCTGCGATCGCCAAGATGAAGCAAGGCGTGCGCATCATCAACTGCGCCCGCGGCGGCCTGGTTGACGAGGCAGCCCTTGCTGCCGCCATCAAATCAGGCCATGTCGCCGGCGCCGCCTTCGACGTCTTCGAAGTCGAGCCGGCCAAGGAAAGCCCGCTCTTCGGCCTGCCGAACGTCGTCTGCACGCCGCATCTCGGCGCCTCGACGACCGAAGCTCAGGAAAACGTCGCCCTGCAGGTCGCCGAGCAGATGGCGGATTACCTCGTCAAGGGCGCGGTCTCGAACGCCATCAACATGCCCTCGATTACCGCTGAAGAAGCCCCGATCCTGAAGCCGTTCATCAAGCTCGCCGACGTTCTCGGCGCCTTCGTCGGCCAGGTCACGGACGATCCGATCAAGGAAATCGAGATCCTCTATGACGGCGTCACCGCCAACATGAACACCAAGGCGCTGACGAGCGCGTTGCTTGCCGGCCTGATCCGCAATCAGGTTGCCGACGTCAACATGGTTTCGGCGCCGATCATGATCAAGGAAAAGGGTATCGTTCTTGCCGAAGTCAAGCGCGACAAGACCGGCGTCTATGACGGCTACATCAAGCTGACTGTTACCACCGACAGCATGAGCCGCTCCGTTGCCGGTACCGTCTTCTCGGACGGCAAGCCGCGCTTCATCCAGATCAAGGGCATCAACCTTGACGCCGATGTCGGCAACCACATGGTCTACCTCGCCAATACCGACGTTCCCGGCATGATCGGCTTCATCGGCACGACGCTCGGTTCCGCCGGCGTCAACATCGCCAACTTCCAGCTCGGCCGCGACAAGCAGGGTGGCGATGCCATCGCGCTTCTCTATGTCGACGGTCCGATCAGTGATGAGGTGCTCGGCAAGCTGACGGCGCATCAGGCGATCCGTCAGGCAAAGCCGCTGGTATTCAACGTCGATTGAGCCTGCCCGCCCTTAAGAAGGGCGGCAGCTATAGAATTCGCTCCTCCCAAGAGCCAATCCGAAAGCCCGACGCGACATAAGTTGCGCCGGGCTTTCTTCATGGTTGTGAGGGTTGTGGATAAGCCCGGTGCACAGGCTATCGGGGGCGATGAAACGCGCCTATCTCTATGTCATGGAGGCTTTGCGGAAGAACATCCTCGGGGAAGGAATGGGCACGCCGATCGAATGGCTGGCGAAACCCGTTTCCGTGGCGATCGTGCTCTTTGCGCGAGCAATTACCGCCGTTCGGGCGATCTGGCCCGAAAGTGGCATGCAAACCCGCCGCTGCGTCTATTTCGCCAATCACTCCAGCCATGGCGATTTCATCCTGATCTGGACTGTCCTGCCGCCACGATTGCGCCGCCGCGTACGCCCGGTGGCGGGCGCCGATTATTGGCTGAAATCGCCGCTGAACAGCTTCATCGGCCGGGACGTCTTCAACGCCGTGCTGATCGAACGGGATCGTGAAGCGCGCAAGGAAGATCCGGTCACGCAGATGACGCAGGCGCTCGATGCCGGCTCCTCGCTCATCCTGTTTCCAGAGGGCACCCGCAATCTCACCGAGCAGCCGTTGCAACCCTTCAAGAGCGGGCTTTTCCATCTTGCGCAGGCTCGCCCTGATATCGATCTCGTGCCCGTCTGGATCGACAATCTCAATCGCGTCATGCCCAAGGGCGAGTTCGTACCCATTCCGCTGATCTGCACGGTCACCTTCGGCGAGGCGCTGCATATCGGCGAGACCGAAGAGAAGGCGGAGTTTCTGGCGCGAGCCGAAGCGGCGCTGCTGGCGCTGGCGCCCAAGCGGGCGGGAGACTGAGCATGGGCGCGGCAAGTGCGGATCTGATCCACCTCGTTCTTGGCATTTTCGGCGTTCTGATTGTCGCCTCCGTCATCGGCTACGTGCTGGAGCGGCGGCTGTCGCCTGACGGATCGAATGCTGCGATCGAAAATCTGAATGCGCGCATCAAGGCCTGGTGGGTGATGGTAGTGCTGATCGGCATCGCCTTCATTGCAGGGCGCGCCGGCGTCATCCTGCTCTTCGCCTTCTGCTCCTTTGCGGCGCTGCGCGAATTCATGACGCTGATCAACACGAAGCGGGCGGATCACTGGGCACTTGCCGCGGCCTTCTTTGTGGCCTTGCCGCTGCAATATTATCTGCTCTGGGCCGAGCAATATGGCATCTATTCGATCTTTATCCCCGTTTACGCCTTCCTCTTCATGCCGATCATCGCGGTGCTGCGCGGCGACACGGAGCGGTTTCTGGTGCGGATCGCCGAGGTGCAATGGGCGCTGATGATCTGCGTCTTCTGCGCCTCGCATGTGCCGGCGCTGCTGACGCTGCACATTCCGGGCTATGAAGGCCGCAATGTGCTGCTGATCGCTTTTCTGGTGATCGTCGTGCAGCTCAGCGACGTCCTGCAATATGTCTGGGGCAAGTTGTTCGGGAAAACGAAGATCGCGCCGCGCCTGTCGCCATCGAAGACGGTGGAGGGTTTCGTCGGCGGCGTCATCAGCGCTTCGCTGATCGGGGCGGCGCTCTGGTGGGTGACGCCGTTCACGCCGCTGCAGGCAGGACTTCTCGCCTTCGTCATCACGCTCATGGGTTTCTTCGGCGGGCTCGTGATGTCGGCGATCAAGCGGGATCGTGGCGTCAAGGATTGGGGTCACCTGATCGAGGGGCATGGCGGGCTGATCGACCGTCTGGACTCGGTCGTCTTTTCCGCGCCGATCTTCTTCCATCTCGTGCGCTACTGGTGGTCGCTGTCATGACAGGAAAGCTGAAAGCGCTTGCCGGCAGCAGCATCGTGCATGTGCTTTTCGCCTTCCTCGCCATGGGCGGCTGGGCTTTCTTCGCCAACCGTATGCACCCGATGCCGAGGCCACTGATCGCGGGCTTCGTGCAAGGTGTGCTTTCGGGCTGCCTGACGCTGTTCCTGAAATCCGTGGTCGAAGCTTTGTCGCGGCGGTTCGGCGGCTCTACGCGCCTTTGGGCGCCGCCGCTGATCGCCTGCCTCGGCTCGGCAATGATCCTGATCGTCATCCATGCGCTGAGCGGCACGCCGGAGATCCTGAAGACCATTGCTGTACCGCTGCTGGTCTCTTCCAGCTATGCGGCGATCTACAATTATTCGATATCGGGCGGAAGGCCGCGAAGTCATGAGGGGTGAGGGCGTATGACCGGCGAGGGAACAGGCGACAGGCGGCCGCTGGCGAGCCGCAACACGCGGTGGGCACAGGCACTGGCGCGGCGCATGACCGGGCTTTCGGTGACGCCAAATCAGATATCTCACGCGAGTATGCTCATGGCAGCTTTGGCGGGAGCATCATTCTGGTTCTCCGGCGTCGCTGGCGGTGAGGGGGCGCGAGTGATCTTGCTGATCCTCGCCGCCTTGTTCTGCCAGCTGCGTCTGCTCTGCAATCTGCTTGACGGTATGGTGGCGGTCGAGGGCGGGAAAGGTGAGGCCGATGGACCGTTCTGGAACGAATTTCCGGATCGCATTGCTGATATCCTCATCTTTGCGGGTATCGGCTATGGCATTGCGATGCCGGGCCTCGGTTGGGCCGCCGCCGCCTTTGCTGTACTGACCGCCTATGTCCGCGAGCTTGGCCGTGCCACAGGCAATCCCAGCGATTTCGGCGGTCCTATGGCCAAGCAGCATCGCATGGCGGTCGCCACCGCTGCGGCTTTGCTTTCGATTATCGAGGCGTTATGGAGCGGCGGCAGCTGGATTTTGACGATCGCGCTCTGGATCGTCGCCATCGGCTCGGCGGTCACGGTATTGAGACGTAGCCGCAATCTGATCCGGCATTTGAAGGCAAAGGGATGATTCGCGATTTCGCCCACCCCTTGCATGGGTTGGCAATCCTTTCTATATCCGTCCACAATTGAGGCTGGCTGCAAAGAGCGGCTAAAGGCCCTGTGTAATGAAAATTTGCCGCTTTTGCATGGCATCCGGCGGCAGCAAGCATGATCCTGAAAAGTGTGCAGCGGTTTTTGGATCAGATCATGCGCAATGAAATCGTGAGAGGGTGACAACGTTTCGGAGAAGCGTCTCCCGCTCGGCAGCATCGAAGATCGTTCAAGACTGGCGGCAACGACCGTGAATACACTGGATTTTGACAAGAGGCCGGAAGATACTCGCGTCGTCGTCGCCATGTCGGGCGGTGTCGACAGCTCCGTCGTCGCCGGCATTTTGAAGCGGCAGGGCTATGATGTGCTCGGCATCACGCTGCAGCTCTACGACCATGGCGCGGCCGTGCATCGCGCCGGCTCCTGCTGCGCCGGTCAGGATATCGACGATGCACGCCGTGTCTGCGAAACGCTCGGCATCCCGCACTATGTACTCGACTATGAAAAGCGCTTCCGCGAGACGGTGATCAATCCCTTCGCCGAGAGTTATGTCGCTGGCGAAACGCCGATCCCCTGTGTTGCCTGCAACCAGACGGTCAAGTTCGCCGATCTTCTGCTGACCGCCAAGGAACTCGGCGCCGATGCGCTGGCGACCGGCCATTATATCCGCTCGCGCCCGAATCCATCTGTGGAGCACCCAAATCGCCGCGCCCTCTATCGCCCGGCCGATGCCGATCGCGACCAGAGCTATTTTCTCTTTGCGACAACGCAGGAGCAGATTGATTATCTGCGCTTTCCGCTCGGCGGCATGCCCAAGGCCGAGACGCGCGCGCTTGCCGAAGAGATGGGCCTCGTCGTCGCCAAGAAAGCCGACAGCCAGGACATCTGTTTCGTGCCGCAGGGCAAATATTCCGATGTCATCGCCAAGCTGAAGCCGAATGCGGCACTTGCCGGCGAGATCGTGCACCTCGACGGCCGCGTGCTCGGCCAGCACGAGGGCATCCTGCATTACACGATCGGCCAGCGCCGGGGTATCGGTGTTGCCACAGGCGAGCCGCTTTACGTCGTCTATCTCGACGCCCGCTCGCGCCGCGTCATCGTCGGCCCGAAGGAAGCGCTGGAAACGCACCGCGTCTATCTGCGTGATGTCAACTGGCTTGGCGACGAACCGCTGGCGCAGGCCGCTTTCGGCGCGGGCTTTGCCTGTTTCGCCAAGGTCCGCTCCACCCGCGCGCCGTCGCCGGCTGTACTGCATGCCGATGCCAGCGGCATCTATGTCGACCTCACCGTCGGTGAGGCAGGCGTGGCTCCCGGCCAGGCCTGCGCGCTCTATTCGGCACCCGGTGATGACGCCCGCGTCTATGGCGGCGGCTTCATCGAGCGTTCGGAACGCGAGCCCATTGCGGAGGCGTCGTTGAAGGCGCTGCTGACAGGTCCTGTCGCCGCCTGAGAGCAGGCGGCGTCGGCATCAAGAGAAAGCACTGATTTTTCCAAATCATCCGCTTGACACCATGCCGAACCGCACCTTATAAGCCGCTCAACCGACGAGCTAGCGCTTTCGAGCGGCGGTTCGTTTGACCTTTGCATTTGATGTTCAACATCAAATGTGGCGTGGCGGAGTAGCTCAGTAGGTCAGAGCAGAGGAATCATAATCCTTGTGTCGGGGGTTCAAATCCCTCCTCCGCTACCACTCGTCCCCCCAACATATCAGCGTGATTGCCAATCAGTGCCGAGAGGCGGCTGATTACTTCGGCCTCTACGCCACCTGTCGGCGTGTCGTGGATAACAACACGGTCGACGAGGGCACGGAAGGAAGCGAGAGCTTCTGCATCGGCGTGCTGATCCAGATCACTAAGCCGGCCCGAAAGATCTTCGACCGCCTTACGATACTGCGTCACCGCATGCGGGTGCAGCTCGACCGCTGTCGATTGCGGAACGACTGCAAGCTCGGCGGCCAGTTGCGCCTTCTCTGCCTCAAGAGGCTTGAATTGCGCTTCCACTGCCTCAATCGGCAGGATACCGCGAGCCATTGCCTGGAGCAGGCGATCCATTTGGCTGCTGACATCGGAGAGCCGTCTTTCTAGCGACGAGCGCTCGCGCGCGGCTTTCGCTGCTTCGTCGCGCCTTTCCTCTCGATATACCCTGACGTATTCCGTCAGCAGGTCCGGATGAAGCATCTGTGTGCGCAGTCCGGCGACGACGGCGGCTTCGATCTTGTCCAGGCGATAGCGCCGCTTGTTCTCGCATGTGCCGCTCTCAATCGACCTTGAGCATCGAATGCGAATTGCATCGCCCTGTCGATCATGCATCGACATGCCGCCGCCGCAATAACTGCATCGAAGCAAGCCGGACAGTAGCCGTTTAGGCCGCCGAACATATTCACCGCCTTTCGCCCTGCGCGCGCGGCCCTCGACAATTTCTATAGCCGCCTCAAACACATGGCTTTCGATCAGAGCAAGGTGAGGCGCATCCGCTTCGCGATGTTCATCCGCGCCATTGATCCGGCTGATGCGTTTCCCGGTTTCAGGATCGCGCACCATTCGGACGCGGTTCCAGACAATCTTCCCTGCATAGAGCGGATTGCGGATGATGCCATTACCGCGCTGGGCAGAACCGTTGATCGTGCTGGCGTTCCATGACACGCCTCGCGGCGGCTGTATGCCGTCCCGGTTCAAGCCATTGGCGATCTCGCGTGGGAGCCTGCCGGCCAAGATCTCAGCGAAGATGCGACGAACGACGGCCGCCTCTGGTTCGTAAATCTGCAGCACGCCAGGTTGCCCGGGCGTTGGCCGGTAGCCATAGGCGCGACCTCCAGCATGACGGCCATCGCGCACGACGCCCGTCATGCCGCGACGTATCTTATTCTTGAGATCAGCGAGAAATAGGGTTGAAACCAGACCACGGATCCCAACCTGTATCGGATCGGCCCTGCCGTCGTGCACGGCAATTATCTCTACGCCATGGTGCGTAAGACGCTTATAAAGATGCGGCAGATCTTCCTGATCGCGGGAAAGGCGGTCTAGCGCTTCGACGATGATGACGTTGAAGTTTCCAGCCCTGGCATCGTCCATAAGACTGAGTAGTCCATCTCTTCCAAGGATGGACGCCCCCGACCGCGCTTTGTCGAAGTAGGCTTTGCTGACGACGTAGCCATTTCGGACTGCGAATTCTCGACAGATGGCAATTTGGTCATCGACCGATCTTTCGCTTTGAAGGTCGGTTGAGAAGCGGGCGTAGATTGCTGCTCGCTGTGATGACATGTCTTCTCCATTTGCTGCGCAGCCGCCAGTCGATCGCGGCGCGCATCAGCTTTCGCCAAAGCGCGCACAAAATCAAGCAGGAGCGGATTGGGAGGCAGCAGCGACATCAAGCCTCCTCGCAGACCAGCGGTGGCCCGCCGTTATGGCCGATCATCGACGCTTCTTTGCGCGCCTTCCACTGGCGCTTGATGTTGACGCTGTGGCTGACTAGCTCAAGGTGACCTTCATCCGGCCGCACACACAGACGATTGCGGCAGGCGTGATCAAGCTCCTTGTTGCCGGGAATATAGCCGTGTTCGTTCGTCCACATGACGATGTGAACGGCGACGGTGCGATCGTTGAGCGACATGCGCGGATAGCCATGGCCGCGCCCGTTCGATCCCGAAGTCGGGCCGGTCCATATCCAGCAGCCTGTTTCAGGATCGATGGAGACGCGCTCCATGATGCGGGCGCGGATCTTGTCACGCCGGGTCATGGCTACTCCCTGCGAGGAACTTCATCCCATCCGCAACGTTGAGAGGCGGGAGGATCTCGACATGTCTGGTTGGGGAAAGCCGGTGATCGTTGAGACGAACAAGATCGGCCAGCGGCTCGTGATCACGAATCCGGAGCGAGCGGCTGAGTTCATGCTGCAGGAATGGCCCTCCAGCATTCGAGGCAAAGCCTTCGCCCGAGCGCAGGCGGTGTTGCTTGGCGCGCTCGAAGGTAAAACAAAACCAACGACGGCTCGAAAGGCCTTTCTGGACGCCCTGACCGAGAGCCAGATCTATGTGTTTCCCGAGTGAAAACTCGACGGTCCAATGATCATCCATGGCGTTTCCAAGCCTCGAATGACCCTCGAAATTCGATCCAGCGCTGCGCGGCGGCCGGGTCCGTGTTCAGCTCGCCGCGTGACTTGATCCGCAAAATGTTGCGGACGGACACGGCGATGCGCTCGGCGTCGGCTACGTCGGGCACGTTATGGCGGTCCATGAGGAATCGGCGGAACTGGCGGTCGTTGCACTTCATGGCGCATTCGGCCGCGTAGTCCTTCGGCTTATCGTTGCCGCCGTGCTGGCGCGGTGGCCGGGGCTCAAGGCTGCGGATCTTGTCGAACGCGGTTTCCATTATCACCAGCAGCGCGCGCACGAGCTCGGGCGCCTTGAGCAGCAGCCGGCGGTCGTCATAGGAGCAATCGGGCGTGAAGTACGCGATCGGCTCGATCTCGCCCGTCATGCGATTGACGACGCAGATTTCCGCCCTGCTTGTCTTGGTGTCATAGGACTCGACGAACTGCTCGCTGGCGAGGCCAGCGAGGTCGCGAGCTTCAGGCAGGTAGGTGCGGGCTTGGTCGAGGTTCATCAATCGACCCACCCCATGCTCCCGTCACGAACCTTGCGCCACATGATTGGCTGTTGATCACGTGGAATGCGGTTCTTGCCTCTCGACATCGGATGCTTCGGATGATCGCCCAAGGTTCTGCCGAGACACACAAGGTCAACCAGGTGGTGAGCCGCTTTCGAACACATCCAAGTTCCGCGCGCATTGAATGCGCCGCCATCGCCCCATGCGGCCAACATCGGTGTATTGTGATCTCGCGCATAGTCCAGCGCATCGCGCAGGAACTGATTGTTCTGTGGGCCGACCGGATCTAAAGCGGCCTGCATGTCTGACGGATGTGACGCCCGAAACGCACACAGATTGACGATGTATAGTCCGCCATATCCCCACAGCTTGGCGAAATGGATCAGCTCGCGGATGGTCGGATCATCCTTCTGATCATCGGCTGTGGATGGATTGAGCATGCAGACGGGCAATGCATAAAGGTACGCGTCCCAATGCCGGCACAGTTCATAGCGATAGAGGCCACAGTCGGAAATCACTGCCGATTTATTCATCGCATTTGAAAATGGGAACGTCGTGCTACCCATCATTCGCCACCTCGCGCCATCATCGGAGAGATCACGTAAAGTTCATCGACGCCGACCGATGGACGAAACACGGCGTTGGGCAGCGAGCCGCCGAAACGGATGATGACGTCCTGCGTTTCGATGGTGCTGAGGATGCCGCGCAGGGCCTCGTTGTTGAGGCCGATGGAAAAGCCGGTGTCACCCTCGTACTGGATCGGCACGTAATCGACCGCCGACTCACCTTCCTTGCTGGTCAGCTCGACCCGCATGGTATCGCGCTCAAGGGTGAGCTTGATGCCATCCTTATCCGCTTCCGTGGCGACAAGGCAGACTCGAGCAACGGCAGCCTTCAAGGCGGCGACAGTCACGAAGATTTCGCGCTCGTAGTCTTCTGGCGCAGCAGTCAGGTAGTGTTCCGGAAACTTGCCTTCGATCAGCTTCGACAGAAGGGAAACGCCGTTGCACTTGATGCGGATCAGATTATCGGCAACCTCAATCTGCGCCGGCTCTTTCACCTCGTCGAAGAGCTTGCGGATCGCCTGTGCGGACTTGAGCGGAATGATGATGCCGGGAAAGTCGAGCAGGCGTTCCGTGCGGATCTGCACGGCGGCGAGGCCGATGCCATCGAGCGCAGCAAAGCCGATCCGTTCATCCTGCATCGGATGCATGTGAATGCCCGTCATCCACGGACGGCCGATATCCTTGGTCTGGACGGCGTGGGCGACCTTGCCGAATGCGGCCGTTACCTCTGGCATGGCGATCTCGAAAGTCTTGCCCTTGAGGTTTGAGGACATAGAAGGGAAGTCGCTGGCGGGCAGCGTGAAAATCGAGAAGCTGGATTTTCCGGAGCGGATGCGGACCTGGCCGTTGTAGGTGCCGGGCAGGAATTCGATTTCCGCTGATTCCGGAAGGTTGCGCACGATGTCGCGCAGATCCGTTCCCTTGATGGTGATGGCTTCTGCCTCGTCGGCAATATCAAGCAGCTCGCATCCGGCCTCGATCTCGATGTCGAGATCCGTGGCGCGAAGGGTAAGTGTATCGCCTTCGGGGTTGAGAAGGATATTCCCGAGCTGCGGGATCTTGGCGCGCTTGTCGACGGCCTCGAAAGCGGCGTCGAGCGCGGGCAGGAGCTGGCTGCGATGGACGCGGAAAAGGGATTGCTGCTTAGCCATGGGCGCTGCGCTCCGGCTGGCAGCGGTCGGCAAGGCGCATCTCGTCGACGGGGGGGGCGAAGCTGACAAGAGCAGCCGAACATGTCGTAGATCAGCTGAAGGACCTCGCGACGGGGCTCGCCATCGGCGACCGCACGGTATAGCCGCTCGATCTCGGCTACTCTTCCGTCATGAACAATCAGTTCGCATCGGCAAAAGCTCATTAAACGCCCTCCTGGCCGTTGTCGCATGGCGCGGTTTTGCCGCCACGGAAGACGTATTCCTTCCAGTGGACCCAGCAGAAACGGCCGTCGCGAAATTTGAGAAAACCCCAGCGCCGGCCGCTGCGGCCGCGCCAGACAATGGTGACGATGCGCCGCCGGTCCGTCAGCGGAATGCGCCATTCCGCGGCGGCGCTCGCCATCTCCCCGGCAGCAACGCCGCCTGAGGTGAAATAGACGCCGCTGTAGCGGCCTAGCACGCGATGGCAGTGGGTCGCCGGCCGGTATGTCCAGCGGAAGGCGGGAACCACATTGCGTGCGACGATGGGCGCATCCGGCTTGATCGCCGGGGTGAAGCTACCGGTCTGTGCCAGCGCGGCGATATCGCGGTCGACGACTTCCTCGACGTAGCTCGTCAGCGGAAAGGTCCAGAAATCCCACGGATGGTCGTGGCAATCCGGATCGGCGTCGCCGCGATGGAATATATGCAGCCGAAGACGGCCGATCCATGCGCGCGTCATATATGGCGTGCGCTGGCCGTCTTCGTCGCCGTAGATTGTGTGAAGGCCGATGATGTCCATCATGCCCTCTGCAGCTCAATATCGACGCGAACACCATCTGCCGGAGCGATCCAGTGAGACCGGCCGTTCGCAGTCAATTCGGCGGCGATTCGATTGATCTCGTCCCGGTTCTTGCTGCCCACAAATATGAAGCAGAACTCAGACCAAGAGACATCCCGCCTCTGCCCGCGATCGTTACTGATGGTCAAAACATCCGCCTTATCCACCGTCAACCTCCAAACACGTAGAAGGCGGCAACAGCTGCCAGCAGATCGTTGACGATGATGATCAGGAAGATGCCGGCGAAGCCGTTGCGCTTCGCTTTCTGCACCTTGCCGATTGCCGGAGTGAAATAATTCATGGTTGCCTCTCGCATCCGATTGGGAAACCGGCCCGCAGGCCGGAAACCTAAGCGGATGATCACTGCGTAACGAAGTAACCATTGAGATCGGCAGCAGCGGCGATGTCGGCGCCGCTCACGACAGGAAGCTTGCCGCTCGCAATGGCTTTGATCGCCTCCAGCCGCTCCTCTGCGTCGGCAAGCCGGTTGTGAAGGTGGAGAACCGCAAGGGATTGGCCCGCTGGCGCCTTGCCCAAGACCGGGCCAATGACGGCCATCGGTTCGGCGCCCAGCGCATGGCAGATGGCAATCAGCGTGGAGACGGCGACACGATTGGTGCCTTTCTCGTATTTCTGGACCTGCTGGAACGTGACGCCGATCGCCGCCGCCAGTCGCTCCTGGCTAAGTCCGGCCTGCTTTCGCAGGATTTTGATGGTCGCGCCGATGGCGATATCCGTCTCGCGCGTAGTCTGCACTAAAGTCTGTTTCATGGTCGATCTCCTTGACCTGCTTCCGATTGGGAAACCGCCGACGCCAGGGGTGAGACGTGGCGGTCGCCAAAGCGGATCGGGTCAAGCCGCCGCGCGATTGAGCGACTGCGCGTAGAGCACCGACGCATCGTGCGCGTAGCGAGTGATCTGCTCTTCGGTGAAACCGAGCCGGAGAAATTCCGACTTCGTCAGGCCTTCGCCACG
Organism: Rhizobium sp. BK491; assembly: GCF_014194925.1. Lineage (NCBI taxonomy): Bacteria > Pseudomonadati > Pseudomonadota > Alphaproteobacteria > Hyphomicrobiales > Rhizobiaceae > Rhizobium > Rhizobium sp. BK491. Next base: position 1,313,514 of record NZ_JACIAR010000001.1, on the reverse strand, counting down.
CTCGCGGGCGAGGTCGGCCATTTCCTGCGCGATGTTGCGGACTCGGACGGGATTGTATGCGGCTGTCTGCATGGTTCTTTCCTCTCAAAAGCCTCCTGGGACCATGCCGCCGTCGCTCGGGAGGAGGATGAGCGACGGCGGTCTTTGGTATCCGGCTAGGGAGGAGGAGATCACCGGACGAGCTAATGAGAAGCATAACTTAAATCATAATTCAAGCGTAACTTGAAAATGCTTGAAATTAAGATTCGACTCGACTCGCCGGAGAAAGGAATCAATTATGAGAACAGAAAAAGAACATCAGGGTGAAAAAATGGATGTCAAGACAGGGCCGGCGATCTGCGATGTCGTCTCCATCTCGATTGAATGCGCGGTATGCGGGCACTCGCGCTGGCGGCGCCCTGCCGATCTTTACCGATTTGGGATCAGGCCAACGGACCGCCTAGAGGCGGTTGCTATGCGCCTTTCCTGCTCAAGCTGCAAAGCCGATGGTTTACCTGGAAAGAACGTTGTTGTGCAGGCAGCCTTCCTCACGGCGGAGGGAAGGAGACTGGCTGACGCCTATGTAGCTTCTAAAAGCCCAGCAACTCGCGCAGCGGGATGATTCGCCACATGTTCTTCAACGCGTACGCGTCGAATGTGATCGTAGTCGCGGGATTGTACTGTTCGCAGATGATCTCGCCCTTTGTCCTGCGAACCAGTTTTTTGACGTAGGCCTTCCCGTTGCGCTCGCCGTCTTCCGGCAGCATTTCAATGAGAACGTGATCCCCCGGTACCGGTGCGCGGCCGCCGCAATACAAAAGCTCGCCGGGGTCATACCTTGGGACCATGCTGTCCGATAGGATATGAATGGCAAAGACATTGGCGATATGCGCTAGGCCGGGCGGACGACGAGCATAACCCGCCACTTCGCCGTTGAGGAAAAAGTCGCCATCGTCGCCGCCAACGCCACTGCCAAGAACCTTGATGTCCATGGGCCCCAAGCGAGGCGGCTCGGCTTCCGTGACGATTTCTGCCTCGTTGAGTGAGGCTTCCTTATCTTTGAAAGAGACCTCTCCGCGATCGAGGGCAGCGTAATCGACGCCGAGAAATTCTGCCGTTTTCAACAGGTTTTCGGTCGAGGGCAGATTGTTGCCTGTTTCCCAATTCCCCACGGCAGCGACATCAACGTTAAGGTGCGTTGCAATGTCTTGCATTACCAAGCGTCTTTGCTTGCGTGCGGCGCGGATTGCCGCGCCCACTAGGATTGCCTTCTCGCTTTTTACCTTCTTAGCCATGCTTGCATTTGTAAGCGGTTCTTTAAAGCTATCCATTTAAGAGTACCTTGAAAAAGAATTTAAGTTATGCTTGTATCCGCGCTCATGACGTACCGGGAACAAGCAATCGAAGCATTGAGACTCGCCAGAGACGCCGCCGGCGGCTGGACCAATATCGCTCGCCCGCTCGGCATCTCGCCACAGGCGGTCGCGCAATGGGAGATCGTGCCTGCTGATCGCGTGCTCGCTGTCGAGAAAGCAACAGGCGTTTCCCGCCATAAGCTTCGGCCCGATGTCTTCGGCGAAATGCCGGAGGCCGCCGAATGATGAACATTTTTCCATCCGGCGATCTGGGCCGCTCTATGGGTCGCCGATCAACCGCGCCAGCTCCACCGGGCTGGCACGGCCAGTTCCCTGAGTGCCGTTTCCTTTCCGGCACTTCCTGCCGCCAGAGCGGTTGGCCGGGCTCTGGCGGCTTTTTCCGCTTTCTTGCGCCGTGGTCATGCGGGCCTCCGTTGATCTGCTGACCTACGCATAGCCCGCAATCTCGCGGCGAGCACCGAATCATTTCCGAGTTTTGTTTCCTTGATTTTTCGAGGGGTTTTGTCTTGCGCATAATTTCTGAGGAAGAGATCCGCTCCCTGAAGGGGGTAACAGAGGCCAGCTATACCCTTGGCGGCGGCATCCGCTGCTTCGAGCTGCTGACGCGCGTCAATGCATCGACGCTCTCAAAATACTCGTCGTTCAACGACGAGAACACGAACAGCCTCATTCCGATCGATGTCGCTGTCGAGGCGGATCGACAGGCGAAAAGCCCGGTCATCGCCGCCGGCATGGCGCGGCTTCTCGGCTATCGGCTCGTGCCAGATGAACCCGACACCGCACGCGGACCTGTGACCGAGCAGGATGCCCACGATGTTCTGCGGGAAAGCATGGACGTTTCCCGCGCCATCCTCGATGCGCTGCTGAACAAGCATGTCGATGCGCTGGAACGCAAGCGGATCGCCAAGGAGGCGCGCGAAGCCATTCGCGCCATCGAGCAGGTCCTCATCAAAATCGAAAACGGAGATGACGAATGAGCGCCGTCACCGAACCCGGCGTGAGCCGAAAGGGGCGGACGCTCCTCTACCGCGTCCGCATTCATCAGCAGCGGCACGGACGATCATACCTGCTGCAATGCGAGAATGACCAATGCGGCGCGAGAAACGCTGCGCGAGGCGGTTATCTGCGGCGCACGCCCGTAGCCGTCAATTTCGTGACACTTACGCCCAAGGGCGAAGACTATCTCGACCGTTTGATGAGGTGCGAATGATGAAGCGCACCAGGTCGTCACTGGTCGAAGCCATGCGGGCATTCGATTCCCTGCCAAAGCCGCTCCGGCAAGCCATCGCCGGAGCGGCATTTGTCTATGATCCCAAGGAGACCGCAGCGCGCATTGCGCGAGGCCGCAAGCCAGAGACGATCCTGCGCGGAATTCTCCGTTTCGAGCGGAGGACGGCGCGATGAATACGGTCAAGACGGCGCATGAACGTGTTTCCGCGATCATGGGCGTTGCCGTTCGCGACGGTCAAGTGCGGAGCGCCGACCACAACGAGCGCAGAACATGCATCAAGCTCAACGTCAAAGGTATGCTGCGCCGCGACAGCAAGGATGCGGACCTTTGGTATCCGACTGAGGCGGGCACCAAGAAGTATCGCCCCGCCGCGACCGTGGCTGAACCTGCGGAAGATCCCGCGGGCGGCCGCTTGGCGGTCTGGCGCGATATCGCCAGCATCGAGATCGGCACGCGCTTGCGGCTTGCCGATCAGTCCAAGGTCGACGGACTGAAGCCGTCCTTCCTCGAAATCGGGCAGAAAACCCCGATTACCGTTCAGGGCCGGGAAGGCGACGAGCGCGTCATTCTCTCGGCAGGGCTGCACAGGCTGGAAACGGCAAAGCAACTCGGTTGGGAAAAGGTGTTGTGCTTTCACGAGGCCTTCGACGATCTCGACCGCGAGCTATGGGAGATCGACGAGAACCTTTGCCGTGCCGAACTGACGCCGGCAGACCGCGCGCTATTCGTCGCGCGGCGCAAGGAAATCTATCTCGAAAAGCATCCGGAAACGGCTCAGCATGTTTCAGGTGGCCGCGCGAGGCAAAGCACAGCAAGCGACAAGTTGTCGTTTGCTGAATCCACCGCGCAGGCGACAGGGCAAGACAAGAGAACCGTTCAGCGTGACGCATCGCGCGGCGAGAAGATCGTCGATATGGCGTTGCACCGGTTGCGCGGCTCGCGTCTCGACAACGGTTCCTTCCTCGATCGCCTTAAGCAGGTTCCACAGGACAAGCAGCTTCTCTATGTCGAAGCCGCGCTTGCCGACGAGAAGCGCAAAGCTGCCGACGCCAAGGAGAACCGCACCAAGCGGCTTCAGCATTCCCGCATGATCCGCGCGGCGGTCATCAACCACATTGCCGAACAGGGCAAGCGGGTAGCGGGCGAGATGCCGCGCGCGGCATTCGCAGTCGGTTATTGCGATGTGCCGTGGCAGCAGGAGGCGTGGAGCGACGAGACCGGGCAGGACAAGGGTCTGTCATATCCATCCATGACGGTCGACGAGCTGATGTCGCTCTGCGCTGGCGACCGTAGCCCGTTCACGCAGGATGCCATTCTCTACTTCTGGACCACCACGAACAGGCTTGCCGATGCGCTGCGCATCATAGGCGCGTGGGGCTTCACCTATGTCAGCATGATCACATGGGACAAAGTGAATATCGGCATGGGCCGCTGGGTGCGCGACCGCACCGAGCACCTGATCATCTGCAAGCGCGGCAACTTCCCCGGCATCGACCTGTACACGCCGAAGCCGGAAAGCCTCTACCGCGAGGCGAAGACAGAGCACAGCCGCAAGCCTGTCTGGTTCGCCGAGGAGATCGAGCGGCTTTATCCCGACATGCGCAAGCTTGAGCTTTTCCAGCGCAAGGAGAGCCTGCAGCCGGGCGATATCCGGCTCAACGGCAAATGGGACTTCTGGGGCAACCAGGCGGGCACGCCGGAAGGCGAGGCCGCGTGAGAAGGTGGTTCGACGCAGACCCAGTTATCCCGGATTTCGATATGCCGCAGCAGTTCAACAGCTCGCGGCAGTATGTTCTGTGGACGAAACGTGCGCGCGATATCCTCATCAAGTATCATAGGTATCCGGCCCACCATTTTATTCGCGTAGGCAAGAGCGAGCCGTCCATGAGCGGCGGACCGATGTATCCGACGCATTGGCATTCGAGCTATTGGCGGAAACATAATCTCGTCTTCATCCAGCACTTGCCACGCAATGCAATCGTCTATTGGCCGCCAGGCACGGACATTTGTGGCGACGGGTACGACCCGCAAGACCCTTGCGGCCTGCTTGCCGATATCCAGCGCTGGATGAAGTTTAAATATCCTGACGATGATCAGGAGGCGGCCGAATGACCGCCTTTCTTCCTGACGTCGACAATCTCGAAGATGCCGAGACCGATCAGCAGCGCGCCAGCTGGCTGATCCGCGCGTCGCTGGCGAAACTTCTGCGCGACGAGAGCCATATCCGCCGTCGCCTGCAGCTCGCGCAATTCCATGCCGGCATCGCCTATCTCGAAGCCGAGCTTTCCTTTCTTCGCAATCCACGCCGCGATGATGGCAGTCCCGTCGACTACTGCGGGATCGAAGTCGCACGCGGCCGCATGGACAGAATCGCAAGCGGCCTGCCGCCGCGCAACCTGGGGGCCTGAATGTCGCGTCGTGGCAGCTCAATACACACTGATGATCGCGCTCTAATCATCTTCCTCCGAAGGTTCAATCTTGCTTGCCCATCTCGTGCTAAATCGCATGGCATCGTCTATAAGCAAATCAAGGAAGGAGACACATTTTGCGTTCCAGCCGACGACCTGTTTTGCGAGAGAGCGTCCGTCTTCGATCAGGGTTGCGGCATTCATCACCGGATACAGGTTCATGCTGCGTCTAAACCTCTCTGCCGCCCCCAAAATACCAGGAATCTGTTCGGTTGGAGCTATTTGCATCAAAGATCGGTTCAGTCCGATTTTTTCCGCATATTCTGCAATGATTGGACTCTCCATCGCCTCACGCGTCTCTTTCGTGAACTTGGGGAGTTCGCTGAATATCTCATACAGATCAGCGTCTTCACTACTAAGGCGGACCATCATCAATGCGCACCCTGCCTTGCATGGAAGCAAGATAGTGAGCATTTTGCGCGCAAGAGCGAGCCTCCCCATAATTTCCAATTCAACGTTCTCGCGTTGATATCGAGTTGCCTCCGCGCGTTGGTGGTTCATGGTTCGGATGGTGAAGTAGGCGGCCAACGCAGCGGCCCAACCGCTGAGCGCCGAGAACCAGCCTTGCACACAAGGTTCGTTGGTCTTGCAGAACCATGCTGCGTGTTCCCAAGGGCTGACCCAGCTCAAGAGCACAGTCCCCGGAAGGATCAGGATAGATACTGGACCACAGTATCGCTTGAGCCATTCAATCATGTTCCACCTCCATTCAAAACATCGGCCGCCCTGTACGCCACCGCAAACATGGGATGTTGCCGCATTGAGAGGATGGCGGCATGAGCATCATGATCATGAGCCGCCTGTTCAAGATGAATCTCGGCGGCTGCAATCGAAAGCTTCTGGCGGTGCGTCTGGCGGACTTCGCCGACGATGACGGGCGCGGCATCTATCCGAGCGTGGCGCGGCTCGCTGCGGAAACGGAGCTTTCGGAGCGAACGGTTCAGCGCATCCTTGCCGAATTTGTCAAGGAAGGCCTGCTCGTCGTCGTCAAGGAAGCGACCGGAAGGCCGGGCGTGGCGAATGCCTATGACTACGATCTGGGGCGCCTCTTCGCCTATAAGCCCGGAGAGACGGGTGACAGTGTGTCACCCGTTGAAGATGGCCAAGGGGTGACAATCCAGCAGGACACGGGTGACACCGGAGACGGAGACGGGTGTCACGGTGACACCCGAACCGTAATAGAACCACCATTAGAACCATCATCTGAGAGAGGGAGCGCGAGCGCGACCCCGGATGAAGATCCGAAGAGGATCGAGCGGAAGTTCAAAGCATGGTTTCTGAAGTGGCCGACCTGCCTTAACAGCAGCGAGAAGGCTGCGAGAGACGCTTTCATCGCCATGACGGCGGAAGAGCGCGCCGAGTGCATAGACAAGACTCCGGCCTTCATTGCAGCGGTGAAGGCGACGCGGCACCCGAAATTCACCTATGCCGCCGTTTATCTGAACGAACGGGCATGGAAACGCATGGACGACCCGAAAGACGAGATCGGGCCACCCACCACCCATGCGCCTTTCAGCCAGCCATGGATGGCGCTGCTGCTTGCCGAAGTGTCGAAGCCGATGGCGACCGCGTGGCCTGCCATGACAGCGTTCCAGCGGCAACAGGCGGCAAGCAGCCCGCAAGCGGCTCGCGCCGTCGATATGGAGCGCCGGACGAAATACGGATGGCCGAAGGCCTCTCGCATGGTTTCCGAGCAGAAGCCATTGCCTGTTCCCGCGCTGCTAGTCGGCATTTCCGAGCAGTTTACCGGCATCGATCCGAAATCGGATCTTGCGGCCGATTGGCAGGCGCTGGCCGAGCGCATGGGCTGGCCGTGGCCGACATCTGGCTTCAACCGCCTGCAGGTGCCGGACGGGCGGCCAGAGGATGCCATGAACGAATTTCAGAAGCGATTGAACGAGAGTAGGGGCCATGATGATGCAGCATGACAAGTTCGACGGAACGCTAATCGCAGCAAGCTTTGGGGAGCGGTTCGAGGATCGTATGCGCCGAATCAGGGCTGATCTGCTGCACGCTGCAACGCTTCGTGCGCATGATGATTCGCCATGGTTCGCCGTCAGGGTGATGTCTGGACGCGAAATAGCTGTGAAAAACACACTCGACGACGCCGGGATAGAGGCAGTTGTTCCTATGCGGAAGGGGCCAGAATATCGACGTAGAGGTCGCGTTATTCCGTCGAAAATGATCCCTGCAATGACCAGCTATGTGCTTGTCCGCTTCATGCCTAGCGACGAGGCTTTCTTGGGAATTCAGGGGATCGAACACGTCATAGGCGTGCTCGGTGGCTGCGATAATCCACGCCGAGTGCCGAACTCGGAGGTCAGTAGATTCAAGGCATCGGCTGATGAGGGCTTGCTCGACTGGGAGCTTGAAACAACAGTCTTCAAGGCCGGCGAGACGGTGCGGGTTAGCTCCGGTCCGTTTGCATCCTTCAGCGGCAAGATCGTCTCTTGCCGGAACGATGGCCGTGGTGATGCCGTTGTGGAGATCGACATTTTCGGCAGGACGACGCCAACCCTCATGCCTCTTGCAATCCTCGAAAAGGTATGACTACAAATTGCCCTACGGATGATCCGATGATCCTGAAGTGAGCCCCTGAAAACGCCGTAGCAGGCGGGAACGAAGTTCCGGGGTCGGTACACCGGTCGGACCCCGCCTTGAACGTCTCAACGGAGACATCGATTCAGGGCCAGTGCGCAAGCTATGACTTACAGATGGGCGGCCAATGGGTCGCCTTTTTCATTTAAGAGTTATGGGCAGGCTCTCGTCTATCAAACCACGGCTGAAGGCGTTGGGCTCGCGCATCGCTGCGCCATCGGACAGGCAGGAAACCGAAGCCGAGCGTCATCGCCAGCGTGACCGCACGCAGCCATGGCGCGCCTGGTACAAGACGTCACGCTGGCAGAAGCTGCGCATGTCTGTTCTGGTGCGTGATCTCTTCACCTGCCAGATGAAGGGATGCGGTCGCATCGAGGCCGATACCTCGAAGCTCGTGGCTGACCACAAGACACCGCACCATGGCGACGAGGTATTGTTCTGGGATGAGAACAACCTGCATTGCCTTTGCAAGACCTGCCACGACAGCCTGAAGCAGAAGCAGGAACGGCAATCGTTTCGGAGTTGGTGACATGCAGATTGCAATGATCGAAGGCGCGACCCGCATCATCGGAAAGAGCCAAGGCTATCTCGGCTTGCCGATAAGGGACGAGGCCATCCACTGCACCGTGGGTGGCGAAGGCACTCCTTGCATGGTGACAGCATGGCGGCCAACGCCTGACGAGCTTGCGCGCCTCAATGCTGGCGCATCTGTCCACCTTCGCCTCCTCGGCACCGCGCACCCGCCGGTCATGGTCGAGGTCGGCGAGACACCCACGGCCTGACCCGACAGGGGGGGGTGGGTCAAAAGTTCAGAAGGCCTTCCGGCCTAGACCCGCGCCCCCCTCATTTGGAGATTTTTTCTCGTGACGCAGAATTTCGACCTCTTTGGCAACCCATTCGAGCCGCTTGATCGCAAGCGTGGTCGGCCTGCTCATGAGGTGACGGATAAAAACCGCAATAGAGTCAAGATGTTAGTCGCGCTTGGTTGGGCTAACCCCAGAATTGCCAACGCTCTGGCAGTCTCGTTGCCGACTTTGCGGAAGAATTATTTTCACGAGCTGAAAGGGCGCGACGCCTCGCGAGATCAGCTCGAAGCGCGCCGGTTGGAGCTGGCTTGGGAACTTGCCGAAAAGGGCAATGTCGGCGCATTCAAGGAATTCGGTCGGTTACTGGAGCGCAACGATCGCATGGAGATCGAACGGGAATTGTCTTCATCGCCGCCGCCCGAAAAGCAGCCTGCGGCCGAACGTCTCGGAAAGAAGCTGATGAACGAACGCCGTGCGCTAGATGCCGACGCCGAGCTAACGGCCGAACTTGAACGAGAAGCTTCGCAGCATGCTCGCCATTGATGGTGATCTGCCTCGCTTTGCCTGTCCAGACTGGTGGAGCAAGCTGCAGGCCGGTCAAACGCCGATTGCTGACGTTCCGCTCAACAAGACGAAGGCGGCGAAGGCGTTAGCATTCTTCAACCGTTTGCGGCTTCCCGATGTGCCGGGAAAGCCAGCCCTGGCGGACGCGTGCGGGGAGTGGTTCAAGGAAATCCTCTGCGCGTTCCTCGCCAGCGAAGATCCGGAGACCAAACAGCGGCTTGTTTGGGAGCTGCTGTGCATGGTCCCGAAGAAGAACTCCAAGACCACCTATGTCGCCGCTCTCGGTTTGACCGCGCTTTATATGGAAGAGGCGCCGAACCGCCAGATGCTTATCGTCGCGCCGAGCCAAAACATCTCGGAAAGGTGCTTCAGCCAGGCGCAGTTGATGATCGAGAACGACCCGAAGTTGGTCGAGATCTTCAAGGTGCAGGAGCATCTAAAATCGATCACACGCCACAAGACCGGCACGCAGCTGGACGTAAAGACCTTCGATACATCGATCGTCACCGGGGAAATTCCGGTTCTCACCATTGTCGACGAGCTGCACGAGCTGGGCAAGGTTTCGAAGGCGGTTCGTGTCATGCAGCAGATCAGGGGCGGCGGCATCACCAAGCAGCGCGGCCAGGTTCTGATGATCACAACCCAGTCCGATGAGCCGCCAGCGGGGATCTGGAGAACTGAGCTAGACAAGGCGCGGGCCATTCGCGACGGAAAGGGTGGTTCCTCGCCGATCATGCTGCCGGTACTATATGAGTTCCCCGTCGAGCTGCAGCGCAACAAGGATTATTGGAGCGACAAGCGCAATTGGCATTGCGTTCTGCCGAACCTCAATCTGTCCATCGATCCGCAGGCGCTGGTCGACGACTACGAGAACAACGGCAAGGTCAGCAAGGAGACCGAACAGGTCTGGACGAGCCAGCACCTGAACATCGAGATCGGTATCGGTCTTGGCGGTGACGGCTGGTCCGGTGCCCTCCATTGGGCGGACTGTATTGACGAGAAGCTGACCGGCCTCGATGCGCTGCTCCGGAGGTCGGAAGTCTGCACGATCGGTGTTGATTGGGGCGGCGCAGACGACCTGGCCGCCTTGTATGTCTTGGGCCGGGAAATCGGGTCGAAGCGGTGGCTTGGCTGGGGAAGGGCTTGGGCGAGATCCACTGTTTTCGAACAGCGCAAGAGCATCGCACCGCGCCTGAAGCAGTTCGAGCATGATCAGGATCTGGTGATTGCTAAATCCGGCGAGGAGCAAGCCACGATGGCGGCCGAAATCTGCCAGAAGGTTTTCGATGCCGGACTGCTGCCTGAGCAAGCAGGCATCGGCCTCGATTCCGCTGGTGTGGCGCTTCTTGTCGATGCCCTGGAAGCGAAGGGGCTGGCGCAGCCGCTTGTGACGGCCGTCATGCAGGGGTGGAAGTTGCAGACGGCGATTTCATCTGTGCCACTAAAACTAGAAGATCGCCGATTTGTCCATGGCGACCAATCGATCATGTCGTGGTCGGTAGGTAATGCCAAGCAAACGCTCAAGGGCAGCAACTACGTCGTGACAAAGGAAGTTTCCGGCGCCGCCAAGATCGACATGCTGATGGCGTTGTTCAACGCCGCTATGCTGATGTTCCAGAACCCCGAAGCCTCTGGAGTGTCGGTCTACGAAACCCGTGGCATTAGGATGGCTTGACGTGAAACTGTTCAATCGCATCTTTTCGCGCCGCGACACGTCGCCAAAATCAGAAGCGTACGATCTCACCGATCCGCGTGTGATCGATTACCTCTTCTATGGCAGCCAGTCGGCGGCCGGCGAGCCTGTCACGGTCGCGACTGCGATGCGAAATCCCGCGCTCTTCCGCGCGTTCATGCTGATTTCGAACGCCATTGGCATGTTGCCGCTGCAGCTCATCGAGGAGAATACGAAGCAGAAGGCGACCGACCATCCGCTCTATCGCCTGCTGCATCGCGAGCCGAATAACTGGCAAAGCGCCTATGACTTCAAGGCATACCTGCAAATGCAGGCACTGGCGACAGGGGATGGGTATGCGCTGATCGTCGAGTCGACCGATATCAGGCGCGGCGGGAAAAAGATCTCGCGACTGATACCGGTGGATAGCAGCACCATGCGACCGGTGCAAAATGCCGACTTTTCGGTTTCGTATGTCTATACGCCAAAGAAAGGCGTGCAGCAGACACTCAGTAGTAGCCAGGTATTTCACCTGCGCGGGCCGTCCCTTGATGGCATATGCGGTCTATCGCTGATCAGGCAGGCGCGGGATGCTATCGGGCTCGCCCTGGCGACCGAGCGGGCATCGGGCCGCATGTTCAAGAACGGCACCTTTGCCGGCGGCGCTCTCTCACATAAGGGAAAGCTCTCCGATCCTGCCTATGAGCGGCTGAAGGCTTCGCTCGCGGAAAAGGAAGGCCCGGAAAACGCCGGCAAGAACCTCATCCTCGAAGAGGGGATGGAATATAAGGCGATTAGCTCGTCGGCGCGGGATTCTCAGCTTATTGAGATCCGTCGCATGCAGGTCGAGGAGATCGCCAGAGTGACCGGCGTCCCGCGCCCGCTCCTCATGGTGGACGAAACCTCGTGGGGCACTGGCATCGAGGCGTTGGGCCAGTTCTTTGTCGCCTACGCGCTTAACCCATGGTTTGAGGCTTGGCAGCAGGCAATCGAGCGCTGCCTGCTCTTTGGGGCGGATAAGGATCGGTACGCCGCAAAGTTCAATGCTGCGGCCCTGCTGCGCGGCTCGCTGAAAGATCAGGCCGATTTCCTTGCCAAGGCGCTTGGCTCCGGCGGTTCGCAGCCGTGGATGCACGTCGACGAAGTTCGCGATGTGATGGATCTTCCGAAGCGGGAAGATCCGCCAAACCCGATGATGGGCCACAATGGCGGCCCTCCTCTCGACAGTGGAGACAAGAATGCGAAAGCTGCATAATCCTCGTGTGTTCGCAATGGCTCGCCTTGGCGCGCTTCCGGTCCCGGCCAATCATGACGTTTGCGCCTTCACCAAGTCCAATGTCTTCGATCGTTGGGCCGACGAAGCGGCCGGCGTTCGCGCGGTGGAGACAGGCGATAACATCATCAGCATGTTCGATGTTATCGGCCAGGATTATTGGTCTGGTGGCGGCATTACCGCCAAATCCGTGACAGCTCAGCTGCGCGCCATTGGTGATCGCCCCGTCGAGGTGCAGATCAACAGCCCCGGTGGCGACATGTTCGAGGGTATCGCCATTTACAATGTCCTTCGCGAGCATTCGCAGGAGGTCACCGTCAAGATCATGGCTATGGCGGCGTCGGCGGCCTCCATCATTGCCATGGCTGGGGATCGTGTCGAGATCGGAGCCGCCTCCTTCCTCATGATCCATAATTGCTGGGTCCTGGCGATGGGAAATCAGTTCGATCTGCGCGAGACGGCGGACTATCTCGCCCCCTTCGATCAGGCGATGGCGGATCTCTACGCACAACGATCCGGCCAGCCCGTAGATAAGGTCACGAAGTGGATGAATGCCAACGGCGGCAACGGCACTTACATGTCCGGATCGCAGGCGATCGAGCGCGGCTTCGCCGATGCTCTTTTGTCAGCCGACAGCATGAAGGTCGACGATGCTGCCAAGGCGCGGGATCTCGACATCAACGAACTGCGTGCGCTGGAGCTTTCGCTCGTCAATGCCGGCATGAACCGGACGGACGCCCGCGCACGCATCAACAAGATCAAAGGCACGCCAGGCGCTGCCCTTGAAGCCACGCCGGGCGCTGGCGAAGACTGGTCCGGTCTTACCGGATTGCTTGCAACTATATCCGCAACCTAACAGGAGCTTCCGATGAAGCACGTTTCTCCCAGCGCCCTCGCTATCGCGGCGGCGATCTCCACTCCGCGTCCGCGTGCCATTCTCAGCCAGAGCGTTCGCGCAGACAACACCGATCCGAAAGCCATGATCAGCGTGATCCAGGCGGCCTTCGAGGAGTTCAAGAAGGCAAATGACGAAAAGCTGAAAGGCAAGGCTGACGTTGTCCTCGACGAAAAGGTTGAGCGCATCGACGCCTCGATCGGCAATTTCCAGAAGGCTATCGACGACATCAACGCCAAGATCGCCGCGGCGGCTTTCGGCGGCGGCGCCGGCGGTAGTGGCTTGACGCCTTCCGATCCGGAATACACCGAAGCATGGGCTAAGTTCTTCCGCCATGGCGACGACGAATCCGGCATCCGCTCGAAGCACAATGTTGGCCCTCGCGCAGCCATGACGGTCGGCGTCAATACGGATGGCGGCTACCTCGCTCCGATCGAGTGGGATCGCACCATCACGAGCAAGCTGAAAGAAATCTCTCCGATTCGGCAGAATGCACACGTGCAGTCGATCAGCGGCGCCGGCATCCGCAAGGTTTATAATGACCGTGCCGTCGTTTCCGGCTGGGTCGGCGAAACTGCTGCCCGCCCGGCCACCGGTACGCCTCAGCTCGGCATTCTGGATTTCGTTCCGGGCGAAATCTACGCCAATCCCTTCGCCTCGCAGAACCTGCTCGAAGACTCCGAAGTCAATCTTGAGCAGTGGTTGGCCGGCGAAGTGAATGTGGAGTTTGCGCGCCAGGAGGGAATTGCCTTCGTCTCCGGGGATGGCGTGAACAAGCCGTTCGGCATCTTGACCTACGTCGAAGGTGCCGCCAACGCAGCCAAGCATCCTTGGGGTGCCATCAAGGTCGTCACCAGCGGCGACGCCAATCTGATCAAGTCGGATAGCATCATCGATCTTATCTATGATCTTCCGGCCAGCTATCGCATCGGCGCCAAGTTCTACATGAACCGCTTGACGCAATCCTCCGTTCGCAAGCTGAAGGACGGCCAGAATAATTACCTCTGGCAGCCGTCTTATGCCGCAGGGCAGCCCGCCACGCTCGCGGGTGAGGCCATCGTCGAGGTTCCGGATATGCCCGGCGTTGCCGCTGACAACATCGCCGCTCTCTACGGCAACATGGAATTGACCTATCTCGTGGTGGATCGCATCGGCATCATCGTCCTGCGCGATCCCTACACCAACAAGCCGTTTGTCGGTTTCTACACCCGCAAGCGCGTTGGTGGCGGCGTCACCAATCCGGAGCCGATGCGCGCGCTCAAGATCGGCGCCTAAGGCGGCGTGAACTGGCCGGCCCTGTCGAAGGGCCGGCAACCTTCATCAAACCGGAGTAACCATAATGGCAGACAAGAAGAATGAGGCCGCGAAGCCGGAAGCGGAAGTGGCCGACGATGATCCCCGTAACCGCATCGATCTGAATGACCCGCATATGTCCGGTCAGGAAGCAAGCGAACGCGCGCTCGGCTATCACAAGGAAGATCCGAAGGCGGAGTGACGCCAGTCGGTTGAGGGCTTGGAAATGGGAAACGTCGTCATCACTGAAACGGGACCGCTTTACTCCCTTGAGGAGGTGAAGCAGTTTTTGAACGTCGACTTTGCTGACGACGATACCCTCATCCAATCCTTCATGGATGCCGCGGAGAATGCCGTTCTGCAATACTGCAATCTGTCGCTTGTCCCTGAAGGGAAGCAGGCGACATTCAAGATTGCGGCCATGATGGCGGTCGAGGATTTTTACGAGAAGCGTGGCGCATCCGACGGCCTTCCCAGGCCCGCAATGCTTCTCATTGATCCCTACAGATGGCTACGTGTCTGATGCCCTGGGTCCACTTCAAAGCTCCGCATGATTTCCGCCTAACGCCTGCCGTGACAATTTCCTATCGCGCAAGCACGACGGAGTTCGTCCATCGTCGGTGCGCAGATGCTGTCGTTGCCTCAGGTCGCGGCCTCATCGTCAAGCGGCCTGCGAATCGCAAGGCCGGGAAGGGAAGACGACATGGTGCAGCGTAGTGGGGCCGGATCTCTCGACCAGCGTGTTACGTTTCAGTCCCGACAAACGAATGACGACGGCTACGGTAATCAGCAGCCGGGGCCATGGCAGGATCGATTGACGCTTTCGGCGCGTTTGCAGCCGCTATTCACGAGCCGTCTTGATGTCGAGACCGTGATGCATTCTCGGCTGCAATCGCAGCAGCCCTACAATCTGATTATTCGTCGCTGTGCGGCGGCGCTCGATATCACCACGAACTGGCGCGCCTACGATGCACGCACCGGTCTTGATGGCGACGGCGAGCCGAAGCGCGTGTTTTCCATCAGGACGATCGTCGATCCTGATGAGCGGCGGCAATATCTGGAAATGCTCGTAGTCGAAGGGGAGGCTACTTGATGGTTATCAAAGCAGAATTCCTCGGTCGCGAGGCGCTGCGCCAGAAGCTGAACAAGCTTGCGCCGAATGTCGAGAAGTACACCGAGGCGGCAAAATACGAGATCATGCAGGAGGCCGCAGAGCGCATTAGACAGGCAGCGCCGCGAGGCGCGACGCAGGTATATGCCGAAACGATCGACGGTGATTTCCTCCGAAACCGTACAGGTGCACATGTGCTGCCGGGAACGAACCCGACGAAGGACTCGAGCGCGGCTGGCCTGTTCGCCATGTTCATTTGGCGCTTTCTCGAATTCGGGACAGCGCCGCACAATGTGGAGAAGGGCGGAGGCACGGCGCTCGGCAAGGCAAAGCTGAAGGGGGGCGAGGGCCGATTGCATCCCGGTACTCGCGCCATGCCACATATCTTCCCTGTCTGGCGGGCCTATCGGCAGGAAGCCAGGCGTAAACTGCTGACGGCGATCAATCGCGGCGTCCGCGAGGCGATGAAGAAGTAAGATGGCAAGCAAGGAACTTCAGCTGCAGGGTGCGATTGTCGCGCGCCTGAAGGGTTTTGCTGGCTTGTCAGCACTTGTCGCCGATCGCGTATTCGACGCCGTGCCGGACAAGGCGAAATACCCTTACGTCACTCTCGGCGAAACGCAGTTCCTGAATACCGACATGAGCTGCATCCGTGCCTGGGATGCCTATCTCACCTTACATAGCTGGTCGCAGAAAGTCGGCTTTACGGAAGTTAAACAGATCGCCGACGCGATCGAGGATGCGCTGCATCTCGCGCCGCTGCCCATGCAGAATTTCAGGGTTGCCCTGATCACCCATAGCCAGAGCCGGGCGTTTCGCGATCCCGATGGCGTCACATCTCACGCGGTCAACCAGTTTATTGCTCGCGTCGAGGCAATTCCGGCCTGACCGGAGCAACTTCGAACCTTACGAAGGATAGTCACATGGCTGACGAATACGAAGACGGCCAGGTCTTTGGCCGTACCCTATTGATCCAGATCGGCGATGGCGCCAGCCCTGAGGTCTTCAAAAACCTATGCGGCCTTAAGACCCGCAGTTTCACACTCTCGGCCGATCGCATCGACACGACCGTTCCGAGCTGCACCAATCCAGGCGGTCCCGTCGTTCAAACCTCTCGCCCCGGCGTCCAGAGCGTCGCCTTTACGGGCGCCGGCAAGGCCATCGTGGGTGCCGATACTAAGAAGTTTCGGCAATATGTTCGCGAGAACACTCCCTTCAACGCGAAAGTCATCGTCCCCGGCGACGGCACCTATACCGCGCAGTGGGTGGTCACGAATTTCGAACTCTCCGGTGACGAGACGAACACCATGGAGTTCAGCGCGACCTTCAACACGACGACGGTCTATTCGTTCGAAGAAGAAGCCCCGTAAGGATCTGACGGATGAAAAAGCCGATAAAAAAGCCTGCAAAGACGCCGGAAAGCGCGGCCGTCGAAAAGCCCTTTCCGCTCAAGGTCAATGAAGCGCGCGGCGAAGCCCCGCTGTGGATCGGCAAAGTGCCGCTCGTTTTGGCTGCGGAAATGGAGCGACTTGTCGCCGTCTCCAGCCGTCTCCAATGCAAATCCTTGAACGATCTCTATGCTCGTCTGAGCGGCGTCGAAGCCGCTGCGACTTGGGCCGGCATTGAGCTGTTGACCGTTCGCGGTGATTGGCGGGCAGCACTCGCCACCCTGAAGTTGGAGCACTTCTCCGCTTGCGGCGCTGCATTCATGACTATCCTCATGCATCATTTTGATGGTGACGAGGGAAACGGGGAAGCCGTCGACGAGACGGCTTAGATGATCCCTTCCCTTGGCGCAGATGGATGCGCCTGGGGATTGGCGGCCTTGGGTGGCGCCCCGCCGACTTCTGGGGCGTCACCATCACCGAATTCTTCGAGGCGATACGCGGCCGTAACGAGGCGAACGGCGGCAAGCAGAATGCCGAGACGCCAACCGACCGCGAAATTGAAGATCTGCTCAAGCGCTATGGATAGGTTTCATCTCCATGAATGATAATGCTGACGATCTGATTTTCAGCATCAGCGAGGATAAGTCTGCGCTTCGCCGCAGTATCCAGCGCATCGAGCAGTCGTTTGACGGCCTGTCGGGGAGCGTTGCCCGTAAGTTCGCCTCCGTGGGCCGCTCCATCGACAGCTCCGTTTCCTCGACGGTGCAGCAGCGCATCAATGCCATGACGGGCATTGGCACGAAGGCCGCCAAGGAATGGACCGGCGCTCTCGCCGATCAGGGCAAGGAGCTTGATCGGCTGCGCGCCAAGTACAGCCCGATCTTCTCCGTCATCAGCAATTACAAGACGGCGGTTGGCGAGATCCGGCGGGCGCACGCACTTGGTGCCATTTCCAGCACCGAGTATCAGGCTGCGATGAGCAAGGAGAGGCAGGCAGCACTTGCTGCGACCGCCGCCATCAAAGGCCGCAACCAGGCGATTGCTGCCGTAGCGCCTCCTTCGTCTGGCAGCCATGCCAATGACAACAGCTTGTCAGAAGGCAACCGGCGCTTTCTCGCACGGGATATTGCATTTCAGGGACAGGACATCATCACGACAGCCGTTGGCGGCATGAGCCCGAAGATGATTGCTCTTCAGCAGGGCACGCAGATTGCCGGCGCTGTACAGGGCCTGACGCTGAAGGAGACGGGCGCTGTTCTGGCCGGTGCGGTCACGAACCTGCTCAATCCGATTGCGCTCGCCTCGATCGCATTTACCGGCTTGACCGCCGCCGGTATCCAATTTTTCGCCAAGGCGAAGGATGGCGCCCTTTCGCTAGACGATGCGCTTAAGGCAAATGCGGAAGCGCTCGATCGCATCCACGACAAGTACGGTGAATTGTCGAAGGTGCCGACAAGCCTTACGAGCGTTGCCGGCAATTCGTTCGTCCTGTCGGACGCCAGGACAAAGCAGATTGCTATCCAGGCGACGTTGCGTAACCAGCTTGGCGGCTATCTCGGCGCCACAAATGATACGTCGCTCACAAGCTATGTTGCCAGCGCGAATAGCCTTGAGAATGTAAAGACCTTGCAGAACCTTCCCGGCGAACTCGCCAAGTTTTCCGGTCCCGTCAGGGCTCTCCTCGATGGCGTCAAGGACGGCCGAACTGACCTCGATGGCTTCAACTCACAGATCGAAGATCTCTACACGACGCTATCGAGGAACACAGACGATGTTCAAACCCTGAGAAATTCAGCGGACGCGGTGAAGGCGCTCGCTGATGCCGCATTTTCCGTCTCGGGCAAGTTCAAACCCTTTCAGGATGCCATTAACATCCTCAAGGTCCAGGGAATTGACGGCCTGGCGAAATTCGCTGATCAGGTTCATCGTATTGGCGAAGAGAAAGGGATCTCGAAGCTTGCCGATGAACTGATTTCGAAGGGTGGAGACATCGTCAAGCTTGCGCAGGAAGCGGAAACACTCCGTCGGGCTCTGCAGGCGATCGATAGAGAGGATACCCGGCCGGGACTCCGGGATCGCGACACCTTGCCGGCCTATGTTGCCAAGAGGGCTGCATCCCTTCGGCAGCTCAACGAGCAGTTTGCGGCCGATCAGCAACAACAGAATGCCCGCACATTTGCGGAGCGCCTTGCTGCGGCCGATCGTGTCTCGCGCGCGGATCGACCACAGCAGGCCGACGAGGGCGGTGGCGCAGACGCTCGCGCAGCACGCGCGGTGGAAGCCGAGCGAAACAGGCAGGCGCGCGAGTTGCGTGATGCTGCGCTCAGCCGTTCGCGAGGACTTCAGTCTTCCATTGACGATCAGCAGCAGGAAATTGCGCTGGTTGGCAAGTCGAGCGCCGAGCAGGCAGCGCTGCGCAAACAGTATGAACTGACATCGCAGATCCGTCAGGAGGCAATCGCCAACGGTATCGAGGCAGAGGGCCGGTTCGATGAAGTTTACGGCAAGGAAATCGCCAGCATCAAGGCGCTGTCGGCGCAATATGGCGAGCTTTCCGATATGCTGGCGAAGGTGAAACTCAATCAGGATCTCGCCGATCAGGCGCGCCTGTCCACCCTGTCCAAACAGGATCAGCAGATTGTAACAACCCTGCGTCAGTACGGTTTGGATGACAAGGATCTGAACAGCCCGCAGGCGAAGCAGATCCGCCAGCAACTCGTGGCCAACGATAATCGAGAGACGATCACGTCGTTCCTGACCGAGTTTAAGGATGGCATCGTTAAGAATGGCGACGGCATCGGCAAAGCCTTCGGTAGCGCGCTGCAGAATGCGCTCATGAAGCAGGCTGACAAGCTTTGGGATAAACTGTTCAATCAGGTCGCTAACCTGGTCTTGGGTACCAAGGCGGGTGGAGGCGCCAGTGATGGCGGCGGGATTATAGGTGCGGGCGCTCAGGTTGCGGGAAAACTGCTATCGTCGCCATCGGTCACTGGCGCTGCGGCATCGCAGACGGCTCAAACAGGCATTGCAGCGCAGGCATGGAATTTCTTCGCCGGCAAAGGCCTACAGCCGCATCAGGTTGCCGGCATTCTTGGCAACATCAATGCCGAGAGCGGGTTCAATCCACTCGCAAAGGGTGATGGCGGGAAGGCGCTCGGGCTTTTTCAGTGGAACGACCGCGCGCCAAAGATGCTCTCGGCGATTGGCGGCCGGCAAAATCTTGGCGACGTAAACAGTCAGCTGAACTATGCGTGGTCGGAACTGCAGGGACCCGAGAACCGCGCATTCCAGGCGCTCTTGAAGTCGACGGACGTTCGCAGTGCGACTGCGGCTTTTGCCGGCTTCGAGCGCCCAAGGGGCTTCTCATGGGCGAACCCAGAGGATGCACACAACTTCTCAGGCAGGCTTAATGCGGCGAATGATGCCCTGTCGAAGTTCGGCACCACGGCTTCGAAAGCAACGGATGGAATCGGTAGCCTCAGCGCCGGTATAGGTAAAATTGCCACCAATATAACCGGAAACGGCGCTGGCGGCGGCTCACTTCTGTCAATGTTGTCGTCTCCGAACTTCACTCCGAACACCACCCTGGGCGCGGTGATAGGTATGCCCGACGCGCAGCAGCGGTCGGCAGGAAGCCTGTTCGGGTCGCTATTCTCTTGGATACCGAAGATATTTGGTTTCGCAGATGGAGGTCATGTCGCCGGACCGGGAACCAGCCGCAGCGACAGTGTTCCGGCATGGCTTTCGAACGGCGAATTCGTCGTCAACGCGCAGGCAACGCGCAAACATCGGACCATGCTTGAAGCGATCAACAATGGGTCCATCGCCCGCTTTGCGGACGGTGGTCTTGTAGCTCCGCGCATGGTCAGCACGCCCATCGCGCCGACGCTTGCGCCGCGTCTGGCGGCGGCCGGGAACGACAATCGTCAACCCGGTATCCTGCAGGTCCAAATCTCCGGGGCCAGCGGCGACGATCATGTTCGCATGCTTGTCCGTCAGGGGGTTGGCGAGGGCTTGCAAACCTATAGCAAGCAGCAGGAGCGGAGCGGATTTGGCGCTGTCCAGGCTCGCTATACAAGTCAGAAGGGTTGATTTCGTGGGGAGCCTGATCAACCAGCCGATGCTGTTTCTCGATTTCCTGAACTGCCCCAAGGCCACCATTGATGTCGTGGGCAATGCGATCGATGGCGGTCGCAACAGCGTCGGCGAAACCCAGACGATCGAGCTGAATGGCGGCGGCATCATTACCGCCGCCTTCGAGGACTGCAAGATCAAGGATCCGGAGCAATACGAGTATATCAACATGCTCGGGGCACGCCTGAACGGCGGCTTTCGCAATATTGTTGTGCCGATCCCGACCGATTGGTTTGGACCGTTCCCGATCATCGGTAAGCTGCCGACGCCAATCATTTCCGGAATTCCGCATTCCGATGGTGCGCTGTTTTCCGATAGGTCTGGATATAGCCAAGCGACCGTATGGGGAAAGTTGCTCAGCAACGCCGCACTTCATGCCGGACAGATCACGATGCGCGTCTATGGCGCATCTCGCGACCTGCGCATGTCGGATTGGTTTTCGATTGCCCATCCGAACAAGGGTTGGCGCGCCTATCGCTATTGGGAAAGCCAGAAGCTGGCAGCGGGAACGGAAGTGGTTAGTGGAGTGACCGTCAACTACGCGGATTATCTACTCGCTATCGCGCCGCCATTGCGCGAGGCGGCAACATCAGACACGCGTATCGAGTTCTCCCGCCCGCGTTTTGTCGGCAAGTTCAAGACCGATTTCACGCTGCCGAGCGTCATAGAAGCGTTTTTCGTCACGCAGCAGACGATTCAATTCGTTGAGGCGTTCTGATGGGCTGGTTTCCTGACAATGTGATCGCCAGGATGCGCACGAGCCACATGCTTGGGATCTTCTTACGCATCGCCACCGATCCAGCGCTTCATATCTACTTTGGCGTGACTGATATTCCGGCTCGCTTCGAGAGCGTCGATCCGGACGGCACCGTCTATATGGGCGGCGGCCGTCTCATTGGACTGCCGGTGCTCCAAAACTTGATCGGCGGAACGGCCGATAGCGTTGATATCACCCTATCGGGCATTGATCCGGCGACGGCGAGCGAGACGCTCGCCTCGATCCCGCCGGTTCGCGGCGCGGCTGTTCAGGTCGGCATGATGACGTTGGACGATTACTATCAGCCCATGGGACCGATCGTGCCCGTTTGGCGGGGAACGGCGTCGCATGTGTCGAAATCGCGGCAAGCCGTCTTTGGCCTCAATCAGCCATCGATCACCCTGTCGCTCTCCGTCGTCGCCGGCACGCTGACGCGCTCGCGGGCAACGCGGACCTTATGGTCCGACGCGCAGCAGAAGGCGATCTCGCCAACTGACGACTTTTGCAAACAGGTGCAGCGCCTAGCCTATGGCATCGCGCCCGTTTGGCCGAACTACTAGATATCAGAGACAACCATGATCCTGAGAGAGTGGCTTGAGTTGCCGCACCGCTTCTGCTGGGGCGGCGTCGGTGGAGACGACTGCTTAATGTTTTGCGCCTCATGGGTGGAGTATGTCCGCGGTTTCGATCCAGCCGCTGAATATAGAGGCACCTATGCATCCGAAGAGCAGGCAGTTGCCGTGATCAAGAAGGCTGGCGGGATGCTCGCCCTTGTGGATCGTCTTGCTCGCAAAGGTGGGATTACGCACACCAATGCCCCGCAGAATGGCGATATCGCATTGATCTCGGCAAGGTCGGCGAGCGATCTGCAGATCAAGGAGATCGGCGCCATCAAGTTCGGTCATCAATGGGCCTGTCTGGGATATCAGGGGGTCATCGGGTGCAGGGCCGAGTTTATCGCTGCATGGAGCATCGTGGCATGATGAACCATCAGCAGCGGATGCTGGTGTGCTATGGGCTATCCTATAGCACATCCCTTTACAGCCAGGTCCTGTTCGATCCCATATTCACGCCGCTCTTCACAGCCATATTCAGCGGGGGGCTTGGCTTGTCGGGAACGGCGCTCTCCGTGGCGGTGACCGCATCGAGTGCTATTGCGACGACTGCGCTTGCAATTGGTGTCCAAGCCTTGATGGCTCCCAAGGTTCCTGATCCGGAAAGCGGCCGCGTTCCAAAGACGCAGAGCGTTCCCTTCAGGGTATGGGCGGTCGGAAGGACGCGGCTTGCCGGCGCCTATACGATGTGGGAGGCAAGCGGAGACTATCTCTATGCCGTGCAAGCCTTGGTCGCTCATCGCTCAAAATCGATCAACCGATACTGGTTGCACAATGACGAAGTGTTCATTGATGCGAACGGCTATACGACCAATGACGATAATGGCCGTTACGGCAACAATGTCAGGCTCCTTACCAGGCTCGGTCTTTCGACTGAGACACCTTACGCACCGTTGGTTGACAAGCTTGCCGCATCAGGTGTCTGGACGAACAATCATCGCGGCGACGGGCAGACCTCTCTTGCCATGATCGCGGAGTCGAGCGCAGCAAAAAACCAAAACAAGCGATTTCCATACGGAGCACCGCAGGCCTCCGTCGAGGGTGATTGGGCCTTGTGCTGGGATTACCGGATCGATGCGAACCCGGAAAATCCAGCCGCTTGGGTGTGGACACAAAATAGCGTTCTTATCCTTTGCTGGCACGAATGCTTCAATGAGTTCGGCAATCTTCGCGATTACCGCATTGCCATCCTACCCTTGCTCGATATGTGGATCGAGGAGGCGAACATTTGCGACGAGGACGTGCCCCGCGCATTGGGCGGCACTGAGAAGCGCTACGAGTGCAACGGTTGGGATACGACGGAAAATGGCCCAAAGGTCGGAAGCAAGGCCATTCTTGCGACCTGTGACGGATGGACAATGGAACGCCCTGATGGCGCCTTGCTGCTCACTGTCGGCAAGTTTCGCGAAAGCCGCGTCGAAACCATTACCGATGACGACCTTATCGGGCACCGCATACAGTTTGATGTCCTATTTGAGGATGAAACAAACCGGCTTGTCCCGAAATTCACTTATCCAGACACCGGATACTCGACTTGCGACACTGATTATTTCGAGGACACTGCGGCGCAGATGTCGTCCGGCCGCGTGCTATCGAAGGATGGTGAGTACCTCTGGTGCCATCAGTGGCGCCAGGCGAGGAGGCTTGGAAAGCGGGAATGGCTTTGCCTGCAGGAAAAGCCGCGCGGACAGATCGATTGCCGATTTTCTGGCGTCAATGCAGCCTATAGCCGATGGGTCCGTCTCGATACGCCAATCATGCTGCCGGAGCTGAACGGCAAAGTCGTCGAGAATAAGAACGCGGATCTGTCGATCCTGATTGGCGTTTTCACCATGGATATTGCCCAATATCCTGCGGACACGATCGAAGTTTGGAACCCGGCGACGGATGAGGGAAAGCAGCCTCCGGTTCCAAATACGCTAGGTACGGCGGAAATCTCGCCAGGCGTCATCAATACTGTTGAGGCCAAGGCAAATGGCGGATCTGTTTATTTACGCGTTGTTCTTGTCGATCCTGGTTCCGATAGCTGGACACCAGTCGTCTTCTATCGCCCGACGGATGCCGGCAGCGGCATGCCAGGAGCGTGGATCGAGCAGCGGTTCCCGGACTGGACAGCCTCAGGGGGCTTCGTCGAACTGAATACGGGAGCCGTTCCTGTCGATGTCGATCTCGACGTCCAAGCCGGTTTCATCGGTTCGAACGGCTCCTATGGGCCACGCTCCTCGACGGAAGAGGTGCATTCGACAGCCGATCCGACGCCGCCGGGTCCGGTGACAAGTGCCACAGCAACGGGTGGTGTCGGGCAGGCTACATTCAACTGGACCGCCCCAAATAGTTCAAACTATGCAGGCGCTCGCCTTTATTGGAATACGGCGAACAATTACTCGACCGCAACCGCCGCCAGCCCGCCAGAGTATGGCGCGCCAAGCAGTGCGGACAGCCGCATCGTGACAGGAATCAGTGCCGGCACAAGATATGGATGGGTTGTCGCAATCAATCGATCCGGCATCCCAGCCACCGAAGTTGCCACCGGCGCATTCACAGTCACCTGATCTCTCAAAACACAATTGGTCCCGTTCTCCCGGCCATCGGCCGGCTCGATAACATGTGGAGAATGCTATGCCTTTCAGTCCGAATGCGGCTTCTGTCTATGCGGACGGTCCAACCGCAACTCCATTGCAGCCGTCGAAACCAGAAATTCGCGCCTATCTTCTACAGCTCGAAGCGGCAACGGATGCTATCGCTGCGGGTGCAGGCACGATCGCAAAGCAGACACTTGCGCAATTGAACGGCGATCTGGCGCATTCGGCCGACACGATGGCATGGGTCTATGCTGACGGCAATGTGACGAACAACGGCATATACCGCAAAAATGGGGGAAGCGGCTCTGGATCGTGGTCTTTCGCGCTGCCGCTCCCCTACACGTACATCGCAGCAAGCAATAGCGGAACAGGTACCCAGAATGCCATCAAGGCGACGTCAACTGTTCCAGTAACAAATGGCATGCTCGTTTCGGTCAACGTTACCGTGACGAATACCGGGACACCGGTGACGATCGCTTTCAATAACCAATTGCCTCTTACAATAAAAACGCGCAGTGGGCTCGATATTGGCGCTGGCGATTTGACGCCTGGCTATCTTCTGGGTGTTCGCCTTGGTTCGATTTTCTATCTTTTGTCTGATGTCGCCGTCGCAAGTCTCATCTATGCAGCGCGTGATGCTGCCTATGCTGCTCGCGATGCGGCGCAACTCGCTCAGAGCCGCGCGGAAGATGCGCAGCATGCCGCTGAAGAAGCGCGTGACATCGCTGCCGGCTATGCTTCCGATGCTGTCAGCCAGGGTAATGTTCCCATATACGCCACAGCCGTCGGTTTGGCCGGGCTTGCCATACCTAACGGCATAACGTTCATTCGCACCAACGGCTATTATTCAGCCAACGGCAAGGGTGCCGCCCTCTATCGGCAGGTGATGGCGCCCGAAGTTGCTCGGCCTGGCGAGCAGACATCAAATGGTGGAACGAAACGTTGGGGATTGGCGGAAGCGTTCCCTGACGCCTACATGTTCGGTGGTTTCGGCGATGGCGTGGCGGACGATTGGCAACCGTTGCAGAAACTGCTTGACTATTGGTCACCTGTAAAGTGGCTCCCAACCGGAACCATTACGGATCGCCCCTCTGCCATGTCGGGCGGCGGCCGTGTTAGGATCCCCGCAGGTGTATGGCGCTTCACGAAGACGCTTTATTCTGGGCCGTTCGTCCGTATCTACGGCGACGGCATGGCGATGTTCCCGCAGTCGCCTATGGATGCATCGACCTACGGCCAGTATTCTTTCCCGAACGCTACTATCTTGCGGCCGGATTTCGTTCTCGCGGACCGCGCTCTCGGCGTTGGCCTGCATGTCGCGCCTTGGGTTCTCAACCTCACAGGCGGATCGGCCGGCCTGGCAGGCCAAACGGTCGGCACGCAATTCAAATCGCTCTCTGCCACTGCGATCAATGGCCCCGACATCGACAACCAAAAGATCAGCTACTGTGAGGGTGCTGATGTATCTGACCTAACGATATGGCCCATCAATGAGATTTTTGCTGGTATCCGCTGGACTGCAGCGACGAAATCAAACCTATCAAAGGTGGGTATTCGCAACGTAAGGCGCGGCGTATTTGTCGAAAGCTGCTGGGAAAGCAACATTCAAAAGTCCGCAATTTACGATTTCGGCGACTACGGCATCTACGGGCAATTCGGCAATCTTCACAGCTTTGGCATTCGAGACAACTGGATACACGCAGCCGGCCGCGTGCTGGCTGGCGACAAGCCGCTTGGTGTGTTTGCTGGTTACTTTAATGGCCTGTCGATGGATGCTAACGCGATCGACGAATGTTTCGACGCGATAAAGCTCGAGAACGGCGCTGGTGCTGTCATCGACAACACGCATTCCGAGCGTACTCTGAATGTCTGGCTAACGACGAACGGAAGCTTCGGGGTTAGCGGCCACGGCAACCACGGCATCTATAACGTTGTTGACGCCCGCACCTATGCCAACTCCATTATATGGGATGGCGTGAGCTGCGATGTGGAGCTCAATTTTACTGCGAATATCGACGGTATCAGCAGCGGCGCAGCGTTCCCTGGCAAGACATATCTGCTCGGCACAAATCCGAATACCGGGGCGCAGACCAGCCTAAATTATGCCAATGGGGCGACTGTCCACACGACGGTCATCTTCAAAGGCATGCCGAAGTTGGCGGCCGATGCAAATCGCGTCAACCGATCCGCTGGCCGCATAGCCTTCGAATTTGAAACTAACACTATCGAAATAGCAGGGATGGCGAATGCTAATCAGGCGCTCACCGACACCTTGCTTTATGGCGATGCTGGCGTAGCCCAATCGGGCACCGTCTACATCAATGGTGTTGCTGCTGGCTATGTGACATGGGCTTCCGATGGCATGCAGGTTCATAACAGTGCCGGTGCTCTGTCCTTCGGCTACTCAAACTTCAACAACTATAACCGCTTCCTCTTTGCTGGCGGCCTAAGCCTTCAGGCGGTATTTGGGAACCCTAACACCTTCCGAACGGAAGCAAAGGGCAGTCTCGTCGCAGATACTGCAAATGGCGCCCTTTGGATCACAATGGACGCGTCTTCATCAAGTGCATGGCGTTCCATCGGTGACGTAGATCTCGAATACACCTCTGCCACGCTCGGCTCGGCCACGAATGCGGTCAATACTACCAACAAGCGCAAGGGCATGCTCGTCTACAACACGACCAACACCCATGTTTATCGCGCGCTCGGGGCATCGGCAACGGCAGCGTGGGTTTCGCTACGAGACGGAACCACAATTACGCCCGCGTGACGTGTTAATCAGGCAAATAATCTCCATCCCAGATTGACACCCGTCGCCGCTGTGTGCGCATATCCGGCCGGAATTTTTCAACACAGGGTCGAATTATGCGCGATAAATTCATGCTGGATGTTTTTGAGAAATATGTGCCGAATGCGGATTACCTTGACGTCGGCCCTCTATACGGCACGGTCAACGAGACGCTGAGCGTCGCGGCCAAGTACGGGCCCAAGTCCCTGACGGCAGCGGATATAGACCCGCTAGACGCTCCTTCGTGGGCCGCGCTTAGATCCCGCCTGGCAGAGCTCAATATCAGCGATGTGAAAGAGCATTCTGTCAGCATCGATGACCCGCAGATCACCGAAAAGATTGGGACATACGATTTCGTTTATAGCGCCGGCATTCTTTACCACGTTCCGTCGCCTGTTTTCACGCTTCAACAGTATCGCAAGCTGACCCGAAAATACTTCCTTCTCGGCTCAATGGTGGTACCTGATAGGGTCGAAAATGAACAAGGGGCGCTGGATTTTTCGGGCGGGAGGCTCTTATTCGTCCCTGCGCTGGGCGATTATGAACGGCGTGTCATGGGCGCGCATTACGACGCGTTCGGCATGAAAATCCATCACATCAACACCGAAGGCTGGAATTGGGTCCGCAATGGAGAACCAAGCTACGGCCCGTGGTGGTGGCTATACTCCCCCGCTACACTTCGCCGTATGGCTGAAACTGCCGGCCTTAAGATCATAGCAGAAGAAACAACATGGGCTGGTCGTCATCACTATCTATTCTGCGAGCGCATTGACTAAATAGCCGCGGAGTTTTGCGGATTTACTAAGAACCGTCGCGGTGGTGCGCACCCGGCGGGTCTTGCCGTTTCGGCAGAGAAATCCTCCAAACAATTTGGTGCAAGAATGAAACCAAAACCCGTCCCTGAAGCGCGATTTAAAGGCTCTCGGGTTTGACTCTGCTAGCAACATCCATGATGCCATCTTCCCTATCTATATTGTCATTCTTATCAGGACATTAGCTCCCCATCAATCTGCCATCACACTAACCCAAAAATCGGTGAAATATGAAACTCGTCCCGAATGCGGGCCGATTGATAAGACCCTCTCGCTAAACCGTCGCAAAAAAATCGGCCCTGCCGGTGGGGCAAGCAGGGCCATAGCACAGGGGAACGCTCATATTTGCGAGTGGGGTTAGCAGGTAGGGCTGCTGGCTCGCAATGTAGTGCTAGCATTGAATGTATTTCTTGTGAAGTGTTTGCAACCATAGAGGCGCAGGCCTTCACTTCCGAGTGATCCTTTCAGGAAATCCCATGAAACCGAAACTCGTCCCGAACGCGGGATGGGTTGCGTCGGCGCATCTCAAAATCCCGTTCAACCCTATCCATGGAGCAACCCTATGGACGATTTCGCACGCTCTCTCGCCAAGGTTCTTATCAGCGAGGGCGGTTTCACCAACAATCCAAACGATCCGGGCGGCGCCACGAACAAGGGCATCACCCAGCGCGTCTATAATGAGTATAGGACAGCGAAAGGTCTTCCGACACAGTCGGTCAAGCTGATCAGCGATGGCGAGGTCTCTGACATCTACCGTTCCCGCTATTGGGACATGGCGAGCTGCGGCAAGCTTCGCTCCGGCGTGTCCTACGTCCTGTTTGACGGCACGGTTAATTCCGGCGTCTCGCAGGCCGTGAAGTGGCTGCAGCGTGCTTTGAAACAGCTCGGCCTTTACCAGGGCGCTATCGACGGACTTTGCGGTCAGGGAACCATCCTGGCGGCCGGCGGCGTAAATGATGATGATGGGCTGATCAGGATCATCATGGAGCGCCGTCTCGCCTTCCTGAAAGCTCTGAAGACATGGAAGTATTTCGGCAAGGGATGGTCGGCTCGGTGTGCCGCTGTCCTCAAGACCGGCCAGGTGTGGGCCTCCGGCTCCGTCGGTCCCGACCCGGCCTTTGCTTTTGTTGAAGGCGGCCAGGCGAAAGCCTTCATCTCGGATGCCAAGGCCGCTCCGGTTCTTGCCATCGCGGACGGTACGACCGGCTCTGGCTTCGCCAGCGGCGCGGTGACCGGCTACATTGCATCGGCCAAGGATCAGCTATCGCAGTTCGCTGGGTCGAGCACCTTCATCGATCATGCGCTTATGTGGATGACGGTCGGCTCGATCGCGCTCGTCGGCGCAGGCGCTGCCTACCGCTGGTATGCGAAGCGGGTTCAGAACAGACGGGCAGATGTCCTCGATCTCCCCACGATTGCACAGGCGGCAGGCGCGCAGACCCTTGATGCGGTGGCGGCATGATCGGGCTCGTCGGCGCGTTTTTCAGCAAGAATTGGATTTCGCTGGCTTTGGTCGGCGGCATCCTGCTGGGCGTTGGAGCCATTTACATGAAAGGCCGTTCGGATGGCTCCGCTTCGGCCGAACATGAAGCGAAGACCGCCGTCGCCAACCAAATCACGGAAAGGAACGATACTGATGCCAAGGTCAAGAATATGTCTCGCCCTGATGTCTGTCTGGCTATTGGCGGGGTGTGGCGCGACGACGGGTGCCAGTGACGGCGCCGGCTATGCGGCACTACACCCCAACGCAAAGACTCGAGTTTTCATCTTCGCGAATGATGAGCCGTTCACGCGTGAAGTCGCCGCCCACAACATCCAGTGCGGGAAAGATCCGCTGTGCCGGAAATGACGTTGGCGGCAGCGGGGCAGATCTTGGGCTTCTTCATCACATCAACCACGCTGGCGGCTCTCCTGCTGCTGGCGTGGCATTCCATTTAGCATTTCAAAGGGCAGGGCGGGATAAATGGGCACTGGTAAAGAGGATACGGCAATGAATAAGCCTCGCATCATCTTCGACTTCAATCTTGGTACTCTTCTCCCACTGCTCGCGCTGGCGCTGGCGGGGTGGGATCGTTACGCCGCCCTGGAAGCGAAGGTTCAGGTCATCGACCAGCGCGGCCTTGCCCGAATGCAGATCTCCGATACCTTTCAGGCCGAAACGAAGAAGGCGCTTGCCGATGTCGCCAGCGCCCCGAAGGATATCGTTGAGCTGAAAAAGGGGCAGGAGGTTGCTAACGCCCGCATGGACCGGCTTGCCGATCTGATGATTAACGGTCAGGACGCGATGCGGCAGACGATGCAAACCGGCTTTGATCTTCTTCGCAAGGATATGTCCGCGATCTCGACGAAGGTTGAGGTTGTCGGGTCTAAGGTCGATATGATGACCGGCAAGCCATCGCCCGGGGTGTTTCGCCCGAGATGATTCACTAGCCATTGGAAGCCCTAACCATTTTTCGATCTGAAGCCGTTCCAAATGAAAACGAAAAGTTGGTAGGGAGCGATAAATCGGTAGGGAATAAAAAACTTGTCGCCGACCTGGGCCTGGAGCTGGTCATAAAAAATCCGGGAAGGCACGCGAAAAAAATCAATGCTAGGACTGCAATCGTCTCCGTCCAAATCATCAGTGAGAAGGCACAGATCGCTACCAGGAATAGCCTGTAGACCATGAGCCTCGTCGATGTCGGCAGGAATTTCGTCGGGCGGTCCGGCTCCTCGCTCATCTCAGTTCAACTTCTCTTTCGATAGAAGCACCAGTTCGTCATCTGGCAACGGCCGCTGAAGCGACTTCGCTTCTTCCCATGGGGCCGTTAGCCAAGTCTCGACTTCATCTTGATCGCGAAGAATGGCGGGCATTGCCTTGTAGTGAACCGGCTCGACGACGGCATTCGGCTTGCAAGTCAGGAAGCCATAGAGATCGACTGTGACTTCTCCCTCCTTAATCTTGCGCACGGAAGTCCATTGCGGCACCCATAAGCCCGCAAAGAACATCAGCGGTTCGTCCTCGCTGCCCGCAAACCAGGCATTCGGTGTCCTTCCTCCTTCGACCTTGCTTGCTGGGTCCGGCTCGGCAAAACGGGTGAACGGCACGACGCAGCGATTTTCTACGCCAAACCAACGTTTCCAGTGTTTGCTATTGATGTTTCGGACGTTGGTCGTGCCTCCGTCAGGCTCCAATCTCAGCAATTCGTTGAAGTCGAACTCTTTGCCCTTGGCGCGCAACTTATCGGCGCGCTTCTTTGCATTCTCAAATATTGCATCTGCGGAAGAGGGCAGCCCCCAGCGAACCTTTGCCAACTCTCGGCCGGCGGGCGTGTTCCGCACGATCGGCCCCATCTTATCAGGATAAATGTCCAGTTCCGGCTCCAGGTTTCCGATGCTGTCGATCATCGCTCGGGTAAAATGCCGTATCGCTTCCTGATTGGTCGTAACGTTGTAAAGATTGCACATTTGATCCTCTGCCGTTCCATTCGCCGGACTTGGAAAAATCACTTGGCAGCACGATCCGGCCGCCGATCAGCCGTTGAACATTGCGCATTGTCGCCTCTTCTTTGAAACAAAGCACCTGATATGAGGCACCGCAATACTGGGCGTGCTTTGTCTTGTACGTAGGGTCGATTTGCCTGACTGCCTCGTGAAGCGGTCCGGATTCGCGATAGGTCATGCCCTCGACCAGGATCATAAGCCTATGCGGCCATCCCCTGTCCAGTTGGGCTCTCGTCAGCCTCATTCTCCGATCCATCGATCCACCTCAAAGCTTTATATCTTTCCACACCGGTCTGCGGATAATTCTGATCTCGGTAAGCCGACGTACGCTCATGCCGACGCGTTCAGCCGCTGACGGGCTTACTAAGTCGACGTCCAAGTAATCCTTTCGCTCGCACTTCTCGCAGCGGAATTGCTTTGCGATTTGTCGAACGGAAATGTTTCCGCACAGCTGCATGATATCCACCGGCTCATAAAAGCGTTTCACCCGGCAGAGCTCACAGGTGATTTTGACAAAGTGCGACCCTTGCGCATAGCTGGATAGCGTAGGCGCCGAAAGCACGTCCATTCGGCTCGGGGCCTTCTCGGGCATCGGTCATGCTTGTGCTTGGAAATATTGCACCCAGGTGGGATGGGTTTCGATCCCATCGACAATGAGCCCAATGGTCGCCTCAAGGTTTTCGCCAATATCGTACCAGTTCGGCCCGAGATTGAGTTCGGTTCGATCGATCTGGATGCTGATGAGCGTGCAGATCTTGCCTTCGGCTTCATCGATCACAAACTGCAAATCTGCGAAGTATCCCGATGGCAAGGCAGTATTCACTTGCACCCGCTTGAAAACGAGGCCAGGCCTGCCTTCGGTCTCAACGGCGAGCGCATGTTCGATTTCGTTGCTCGGAAGATCGAATGGGCCTTCCCACCAGAAGGTATATGGCGGGAGGTCGTCGTCATTCTCGTGATCATAGTCATAAGCGCCGATTTGCTCGAGCGCGCCGCGCGCATCATTGATGATCGCGAGGAACGCTGCGGATTTGCCAATGCCGCCGTCGTGCCGCCGCTCATCAAAAACATCCTGGCTGACGAATGCGACAAGTTGCTTGAGCACCTCTGCGTCTTGGCGCGTGATTGTGTAATGGTTCGGTTGCATGGCGCACGTCTCCGTTCCGCCCGGAGGGGCGGTTCAGTATTGAAAATATCGGTCTATCTCAGGCGGCGTTTAGATCGGCGATCTCGCCATGCTTCGCCAGAAGGCGAGGTGACGACATATCGCCGCTCTCCTCATCGACCATGACAGCATAAGCCGCGACGCCGACGAAGCGGGAAGCCATTGCCTCGGCAATCCGTTCGGCGCTGACCGCATTTGAAGCCTGGCGCATCTCACCCGGCACCAGGTTGCCGCGGTTCTTCCGATAGGGCAGGACAATGAATTTCTCGGCGGTGCTCATGGCGTCTTCCTTAATTTGTTCTCAAAATGTTCTCATTTTGGAGAAGAGTCAAGGCTTCAGAAAAGAACATTAGAAAAATGTAATTCATAATATTACATCAAGCTGTATTAAGCGCCAATTCAGTTTCAAATGTGATGATCCTCTCGGGGATAGGTATTTATTCAATTGGCAAAATCGCGCTGGACTAACTTGACACGAGAAGAGCGAGAGAAACTTGCTCATCTGATTATGAAGATACTGCTGCCGATCTTTGGCGGCCTGACTGTTCTTGGTATTTCTATGCTTATACTATTTCTGTAAGCGAACACGAAGAAGTTCGACCGTACCATGTAACGCGTAGCGGTATGCGCGACGGTGATGGAGGAGCGCTCTGCCTGATAGGCGGGATGCGGAGCGAAGAGTCTCCCAATATCTCTTCTTTCTTACTTAGGCGCGCTGGATGTGAGCTGGGCGCCCTCGGTATGCTATGGAGATCGCATGAGATTCGCCGCCGCCACGATTGTCGCTCTTATATTTGCAAGCCCGGTTTACTCCGGCCAGCCAATCGAGGCGAAAGTTTCCGTCTGCTTCACGCCAGGCGAACAATGCGAGAGCAAGATCATCGATGCGATCGACCGAGCTCGGTCATCAATCCGCGTCCAGGCTTATGGCTTTTCCTCGCTCCCGATCATCCATGCGCTGCAACGAGCCGCGGGCAGGGGCGTTGAAGTGCTCGCGATCCTCGATAAGACCAATGAGCGGAAATATTCGGGCGCGACGCTGCTTGAAGCCGTCGGCGTTCCAGTCTGGATCGATTTCGAGCCGGCGATCGCGCATAACAAGATCATCGTGATCGACGGACGCCTGACGATCGGCGGGTCTTACAATTACACCGCCGCGGCGCAGAAGCGGAATGCGGAGAACGTGACCTTTACCGAGAGCCGAGAGATCGCGCGTCAGTTCATGACAAATTGGGATAGCCGATTGAAGGTGTCGAGAGCTTTCGAGTAGCCGCGCCTATTCCGGCCGGAAGCGCTTTTTGAACCGGCTCAGCGCATCGTCCAAGCCTGCGTTTTCGATCACTGTGAGAACATGGGCATCGGCAACCTCGACGAGGGCGGTTGCGACCTCCTGCTCATCCCATCCAGCTTCAACGGCCGCCTGCGCAAGATCGCTGAAGGCGACGTGAACGGCGTCCTGGCATTTCAGGTGCCGGTCAGGATCTCCAGGCGGCAAGGTTGGTGGCGATATAAGAACCATCTCCACAGGATGGACGTGATCAGCGGAAAATCAAGGTCATTTGCTCGCCTATGCAACCCACGCCGTTTTACACCCCTATTGATACCAAATGGCTTTTTCTCGCGCGAACGGCTGAGTTTTACAGCTAAGCGCTTGAACCGTAGGCATTAGTTCGAGCTTCCCAAGCTGACGCTCTTTCTGCAAACCTGGCGCCCTATGATGTAATTAATAGCAGAGTCAATTCATCGAACGTGCTCATTATTCCCGTTCGGCTCCGGCGCGCTGCAACTATTCACACATCATCTTTGACAGCGATGCGAGGCTTTGCTGTGGCCATCGGCGCCATCGATCAACCCTAGTTGCAATTGAATTTGCGAGCAGCTACTCAAAGATCGTAAAATTGGGGATTAACGATGAAGTCCGTGGCCTTCTTTACGAATAAAGGCGGGGTAGGAAAAACTACCCTTGTATGCAATCTTGCTGCGGCACTGGCGGCATACAACAAAAAGATCCTCGTTGTCGATGCTGACCCTCAAACGAACGCCACGCAATATATGTTCCAAGACAGCGTCTTGGATGAAATCTATGAAAAAAAGTCAGCTTATACAGTCTATTCGATGGCAAGACCTCTTTCCCAGGGAAAGGGGTTTTCGACTGATAACGTCTTCAGGCGCTCTCATTCCTTTTTCGTTGATGTCTTACTTGGCGACCCGCGACTAGCACTGATTGAGGACACGTTGGCCGCTGACTGGAATAGCGGTAACGTCCGTGGTCTACGCACGACTTATATGTTCAGAAACTTCCTGCTCAATTGCGGAGATTATGATTTCGTCTTTTTCGATATGGGACCGTCGTTGGGCTCTATAAATCGATCCGTAT
This sequence comes from Rhizobium sp. BK491, assembly GCF_014194925.1. Lineage (NCBI taxonomy): Bacteria > Pseudomonadati > Pseudomonadota > Alphaproteobacteria > Hyphomicrobiales > Rhizobiaceae > Rhizobium > Rhizobium sp. BK491. Next base: position 1,278,148 of record NZ_JACIAR010000001.1, on the reverse strand, counting down.
TGATCGGCTGTGATTATTTTGTGCTGCCCCTTTCTATCGATCTCTTTAGTATAAGAGCGACGGAGAATATTTCTTCTTGGCTCACAGAATGGAAACGTCGATTAACCTTACAGCTTAGTTCTATAAGCGATCATTCTGAAATTGAAGTTCCCGATTTGGAATTTCGGCTTCGATTGTTGGGGTACGTCAATCAACAGTACACCGCAAAAAGGGACCCTCGCGGCGAGCGTCGTGCTGTTAAAGCCTACGAAAAAATCATGCGGGAGATCCCTGATGCGATACAGCGGAGCATCATTGACGAGCATCAACCGAGCCCGGAGCATTTTGACTACTCACTCGGTGCAGTCCCGAACCTCCACAGCCTCGTTCCAATGTCGCAAACTAGCCGGAAGCCCATATTCGCGCTGAAAGGGAGCGATGGGATAGTTGGCGCCCATTTTGTGAAGGTGGCTGAGGCAAGTGATATATTCCATTCCATTGCGGCACGGTTTCTAAATAACATTGAGGCGCTCCCATGATTGCCTGGCCGGAAGATCTCGTTTCCGCCATAGCACGGAGACGTGCCGTGATATTTATTGGCGCCGGCATATCGATGAATTCCAAAGATCAGCATGGTAATTCGCCCCCGAACTGGAGCAGGTTTCTGGAAGATGGCATTGCCAAATGCGCAGGCTCTCAAACTGAAATGAAAAGGTTGTTGAGATCAGGAGATTTGCTTACCTGCTGCCAAATTATTAAACATAAAATGGGACACGATTGGGTACCATATTTAGAAGAGTGCTTTCTCGCTCCCCAATTCTCTCATGCCCCAATGCATGAGGAAATCCTAAGGCTAGACGCGTCAATAGTCGCGACGCCAAACTTCGATAAAATATTTGATAACTACGCGACAGCCACCACAGGTAACTTGCTAAAGATAAAGAAGTATTTTGACGACGACCTACCGCGCGTGCTCCGTGGCGGGGAAAGAAATCGCTTAATTCTTAAAATTCACGGCTGCATTGATACGCCTGACAAACTTGTTTTCACTAGGGAAGACTACGCAGACATTCGCAATCGCCATGCGAATTTTTATCGGGCAATGGATGCTCTCATTCTGACCCACACTTTTCTGTTTATCGGATGCGGGATGAACGACCCGGACCTATCGCTTGTCCTTGAACAGTATGCTCGCTCTTTTGGCGCGGCTCCGCCGCACTATTTCGCCGTAAGCGGAAAGAGGACTCCGGAATTCGCCAGCTTGCTAGAGCGAAACTTCAATCTCAGACTCCTCCCATATTCTGCGGCCGACGGCCATGAAGAATTATTGGAATCGATGAGAGACCTGAATAACAGAGTCGAGCAGCGAAGAGAAAAACTAGCGGAATCAAACCTCTGGTGAGAGCGGTTTAACCAGCTTTGGTCGCTAACGGACGTTTACCCGGCCCAACGAAATTTGGGGAGATTGCTTGAGACGGTCCTCCGCTACCAGAACTTCCAAAGTGTTGAAAGCTCTCGTGATCGCAAGCTCTTAGCGACCTGCATGGCGTGCTTGTTCCTATGGGCTCGGAAGCTAAACCACTTCGACACTTGAGAGGACCTGATTCAGGAGCCAGCTGCTCGAATCCCTTTGGGCCCGTCGAGCCGGGTTACGTTGTCATCCAAGGTTCGCACCGCTGTTGCCAGGGTCGCGAGTGCCGACATCATGAGGGCATGGTCTTGGCCTTCTTGGGATTGCGATTGGGACAGAGCAAGAGCGCGATCATGCAGTTGTTGGCCGATTGTATCGAGCCGATCGATGGTTTCCTGGTTCATAGCCGTCTCCTTCACAGGTCAATTCGGCAGGGGTGCATATGCCAATGCATGGTGCGGCTTATTTGTTCCGGGCGAACCTTATCGACGCGCGGTAACTGTAACCGGTATACCGCCCAACTTTGACGGGGAGCTATTTCGGATATTCATCTGGACGCCCATAGGAGTTGTGGGCGAGAGTGCCCTCACACAAACTCGACGCCCATGCTGTTGATTTTGCGCCAGCGTACTGCACATGCCATCAATCTCTCGTCCGAAAGTTGCAGGTCGAAGGTGTTGGGTGCTGCGAGAGGATTTTCGATTTGGATCAGGGCGCCGGTATCGGACAGGTTTCGCACGAGGCAATCGAAGACCGAATGTCCATCGTTGAAGATAATTTTTGCGCCGAGAAGCGTTCGCTTTCGGGTCGCTACCCGGCCTTCGGGTGAGAATGCCGTCATGGGATTGGCTCCTTGACTTTTGTTTTTGCTAATATGGCATGTTCTAATATCCAAGAGATTAAAGAGAACCCGCAAATTGAGCACTTTCCACTTACTAGGGTGGTCGGGAGGCTAGTCCAAGTGTTGGGTGAATGCCCGTCGGTCGGAGCTTGGCGCAGCCGGAATGCATTGGCACTTCCCCATTCCCGAGAGGCCATCCTTCGGCACGCTTTCCGTTGAAAATATCTCGGCAGAGCCGGATGGACGACGTCGCCGGCGAACAACCCGCCGTCATTTGCGTTGTATTTTCAAATGGCCCATGGAAATCCACGCGACATACCTTGCAAGACGAAACCTGCTCTGGCACCGTGCTGCCATAGGGGATCGGGATTTTCAATGAAACTGTTTTTGGCGGCGGCCACCATGCTGGTGGGCGCCAGTTCCGCGATGGCGGCAGACGATGCCGTGAACAATGCGTTCCGGGTCTGCAAGATGATCGACAATACGGGCTTGTTTACAGCGCCGTGCCAGGTGTCCAGCCGCAGGTACGCCGTCATGGCGACAATAGATCTGCCGAGCGCCGACGCCAGAAAGGCCTGCGCGCAGATTACCGGCGTGGTTTCGTCAAAGGGGCTCCATTTCCCTGGAGGAGAATGGACCGTGCAGATCAAGTCACCCACCAGCGGCGACAAATCCATCGCATTTTGCAGATTGCCGAAATAGAGCAACTCTAGGAAAACTGATTAAAGGTTTTCCGTCCGGAACCGCGAAAAAACAAAGAGATAGAGTGTTCTCGCGATTCAATAAAAAGCGGAGGGGCTCTAACGTCGTCAGGCCGAGGCGTTCAGTTCCTCTTCGGCATAGGTAAGCTGCAGTTCCATCTGCACCGCATGCATGAAGAGGCCTGCTTGCCGCGAGATTTCGCCGTCTTCCACTCCCTGTTCGCGCAAGGCGTTGGCAAAGATTGCCATTTCCGAACGCCAGAAGCGGTTTGCCGCTTCGCCATTTAGCTGTTGAAGGGCTGCGGCACACCGCCTGACATCACTGGTACGCCTGTCGGCCGGGAATGGTAGAAGCGACATATTCTCTCCGTCATTGGCAGGGCGAATCGCCTGCCTCTGTTGGCAAGATCGCCGGCACTTGTTCACAAAAAGTGAATAATGTCAGAGAGATCCCGCATGCCGCGGGAAGCGCGGGATGATTTCATTGCATGACGGATATGCCAGCCTCCCGTGCAGCCTTGATCAAGGCCTCCCTTACGGCTTCGGCGGGGACGGCTCCAAGCATCGCTTCGAGGCAGATCCGCACTGCCGCGACATATTCCTCGCCATTTTCCACCGGCCAATATTCCAGCAGCAACTCCGCCGCCTGATGCACTGAATTGATACGGCGGGTTCCGCCGTTCTCTCCCATGACAAGCGTGATAGCCGGAAATGGGCGTAAAGTGTTTCGTTTCAAAACGTATTACCTCCGAAACATTCATGCTTCGGTAAGACTGCAAGAAGCGTTCCGGACCGTAGGTCTTGCCCGATGCCTTCGCATTTAGGCGCCATCAAAGCCCCGCGAAAACCGCGAGGATCTGACAGCGGTTTGAGAATGGATTGAACCTCGCGAGAGCTCTAATCCAATACGTTCGCTTCCACGCAGGCCGCGATGAACATCTTCCTGGCTTTATCACTCAGCAGGGGATCGATATCGGCTTGGAGGCAGAGGCTTCGGGCGGAATCATATTTTTCGCCTCTGATGGCCGGCCAACGGAAAAGAAGGTGATTGTGGGCTTCCCTAGGGCTTCGGACGGCCTCGGGCATTCCATAGCCGATGCGCAAATAGACTGGCTCGTGCCAGCGGCCATCGCCGGCACTAAAAATACTGGTCATTTCGATGATGCTCCGAAATTGCCTCCCCCAACTCCTGCCGGGGCAAAAAGTTTCGCAATATCCGGAAAATTAGTCATTCTGCGCGGGAAAGCGGTCCGATCATACGGCAATCACCGGGAGGACGGTCATCCGCGACAGTGCCGCGATTGGTGAGCCCAGTCGCACTGGCTGGTTCGCTGAACCATTCCATAACGAGACATGCGGCATGTCCCGTCCCCGAATGGATGAAAGAGGGCGATCGTTTTTACTGAATTACCGGCATTTCCAGAGGGACGCCAGCCTCGGATGCCGCGGCGACAAAGCTGTTGCGGGCCTCCAGTGATTGTCCCTGACCTCTTTCGACGTCGGCACAGATTTGCAGTGCCATCATGAACGCCTTGCCCTCCGCAACGGGCCATGCGTTCAGCAGCATGTTCAGTGCTTCTTTCGTGTTTGCGACCGTATAGACTTTTCCGGTACGCTTGCAGATGACCATGATGGGATTATTCCAGTCTTTATTATTCATGGCACGGGGCTCCGATCCGACGCGGCCGCAATTAACGCTACGGTGCGTGAAATCTCAAGTTAATTTCAAGACCATATCTGGAGCAGTCCGGAATTGTTTCAATCGTCGGGAAATCAATTCGAGCGCCGGCGTGATCAACTTTCGAACCGTAACTTTCGATAGGATGTTTTTCACAGAAAATCATCGCACGGAGATTACATGCGCGGGGCAATGAGGTCATAAAAGACTTGTCGCGCGGCATGACCGGGAGAGGATGATGGGAAGCTTTGCGGAGATCAGGGAGCGCGCCGAGAAGCGCAAGGGCGGCACCGATGGACTGAGGGCGTTGATGCCCAGAATGCCGAACCATGACGCGCTGCGTACGCTGCCCGACGATCGGATATTGTCGGAAATGACGCGCTACATCTTCTATGCGGGTTTCGTGCGCAACGTCATCGATTCGAAATGGACGGGCTTCGAAGCCGCTTTCTCCGGCTTCGATCCCGCCTTCCTCAACCTCGCACCGGACGATTACTGGCATGATCTGACCTCCGATGTCCGGGTCATCCGCAATGGCGCCAAAATCATGTCGGTCAGGGCCAATGCGCAGTTCGTCCGCCGGCTTGCCGACGAGCATGGCAGCGCCGGCCGCTTCTTCGCCGATTGGCCGATGGACGACCAGATCGGCCTGCTGGCTCTTCTGGACAAGCAGGGCAGCCGGCTCGGCGGTATGACCGGACAATATCTGCTGCGCGCAATCGGCCGCGACAGCTTCGTCATGAGCCATGACGTTCTCGTCTGCCTGCGGCTTGCGGGGGTGCCCGTTTCGGAAAGCAAGCCCACCAAGAAGGATCTGCGGCTGATTCAGGATCAGTTCAATGCCTGGCACGCGGAGACGGGCCTGCCGCTCACCCATCTCTCGCGCATTTGCGCCTTCTCTGTCGGAATGCCAGGGGAGGAGGACGAGGCCTGATTGATCTCATCCATCGAATGATATTGGATCGCCTCGGGATACAGGAGGAGCAGAATGACGACCGACAGCAGACCCTTGGCCATCAGCGCGCCGGAGCCGCGCTCGCTTGAGCTTATCTTCACCAAGGAAGCACTGGCGCTCCTTCGCTCGAAATACCGCATCGTCGAAACGGATCCTGACGATGTCGCGGGATTAGGGGATGATGTGCTCGGCGAGGCGCGCTATATCATTGGCCAGCCGCCCTTGTCGAAGGAGACGCTCGACCGCATGACGCAGCTGCGTTGCATTCTGAATGTCGAGAGCAACCTCATCAACAATATGCCCTATGAAGTGCTCTTTGAACGCGGCATCCATGTCGTCACCACAGGTCTCGTCTTTGCCGAACCGGTTGCCGAAATCGGCCTTGGGTTTGCGCTAAGCCTGGCGCGCGGCATCGCCGATGCCGATCTTGATTTCCGCGAGGGCAGGGAGCTTTGGGGCGGCGATGGCAATGCCAGCGCCCGGCTGCTTTCGGGCAGCGATATCGGTATCGTCGGTTTCGGCGATCTCGGTAAGGCGCTGAACCGGGTTCTCTCCGGCTTCCGTGCCAATATCAGCGTGTTCGATCCCTGGATGCCGCCATCGATCCTGAGAGAGCATGGCGTGCAGCCCGCCGGGCTGGACGAGGTGCTGTCCGCCAGCGATTTCGTCTTCGTTGTTGCCTCCGTCACCAGCGAGAACAAGGGTTTTCTCGGCGCTGAGGCTTTCGCGAGGATGCGCAAGGGTGCAGCCTTCATCCTGCTCAGCCGGGCCGATGTCGTCGATTTCGATGCGCTGATGGCGGCGGTCGCATCCGGCCATATCGTGGCGGCGAGCGACGTCTATCCTGAGGAGCCGCTCGGCCTCGATCACCCCGTGCGCAAGCTCAAGGGCTTTCTCCGCTCGGCCCATCGTGCCGGCGCGCTCGACAGCGCCTTCAAGAAAATGGGCGACATGGTGCTGGAGGATATGGATCTGATGGATCGCGGCCTGCCGCCGATGCGCTGCAAGCGGGCCGAACGGGAAACGGTGTCGCGCATGCGTTCAAAGCCGGTGACGCGCAACTGACGGTGGTCGCACGAGGCATGAAACGGCAGGTGCATTTCCGAGTCGACTCATCTATCTCTCCCCCATAGCGTGCAGATGGGGATATCGATGGCAAACCGGGAAATCGACATAGCATCCGTGGCGAACAAGGGTCGCATTACGGCATTCATCGGCATCATCGCCGTGATAGCCGTGCTGATGCTCGTCTTCAGTTCGTGGTACACGATTGATCAGGGCGAGCGCGGCGTCATCCTGCGCACCGGTGCCATGGTCGGCACGGCGGAACCGGGCTTGCATTTCAAGTTGCCCTGGATCGAGACCGTCGTCAAAATCCCGGTGACCCAGCAGGTCACCTATTGGACCTGCCAGAACGGCTCGAACTGTCAGGCCAACGAGCATCAACAGATGCAGGCCTATTCGCAGGATCAGCAGCCGGCGGATATGCGCGTCACCATCTCCTGGCATGTGCCGGCGGATGCCGTGGAACATGTCTATTCGGAGTTCGGTTCGCTCGGCAATCTGGAATCACGGCTGATCGCACGGCGAGCTCCTCAGGATGTAAAGACGGTGTTCGGCAAATTCACCGCCGCCTCCGTCATCCAGAACCGGGCGCAGTTCAACACCGACGTCCAGGCGGCGATCGAGGCAGGCATTCAGGGTCCGGTACAGATCGACAGCGTGCAAGTCGAGAATATCGATTTTTCGGATGCCTATGAGAACAGCATCGAGCAGCGCATGCTGGCGGAAGTCGAAGTACAGAAGCTGCGGCAGAATGCGGAGCGCGAGAAGGTGCAGGCGCAGATCACCGTAACGCAGGCTCAGGCCGCAGCGGACGCACGTCGCGCCGATGCGCAGGCCCAGGCCGACGCCGTGAAGCTGCAGGCGGAAGCCGAGGCTGAAGCGATCCAGCTCCGCGGCGACGCCGAAGCGAAGGCAATCAAGGCCCGGGGCGATGCATTGCGCGACAATCCGAACCTGATTTTCCTCACTCAGGCGGAAAAGTGGAATGGTCAATTGCCAACCACCATGCTGCCGAACGCTTCGGTGCCGATGCTTAATCTCGATCAGCGCCAGAGCCCCGCCACGTCGGCGGAGCATGAATAGCATCGATTGCGCGTGATCAGGGAGCCGAGCTAGCGGCGGTCGAGCCGGTTGGCTAAGCGATCGCCCAGCCATTGCATGCCGCAGACCAGAATGATCAGCACGATGACGACGGCGATCATGACGCCGGTTTCGAAGCGCTGATAGCCGTAGCGGATCGCAAGGTCGCCGAGGCCGCCGCCGCCGATGGTACCCGCCATTGCGGAAGCCCCGATCAGAGTCACCAGCGTCACCGTGAAGCCGGCGACGATGCCGGGCATGGCCTCTGGCACCAGCACTTCGCGGATAATCGTCCAGCGATTGCCGCCCATGGCGCGCACCGCATCGATCAAGCCGCGATCGACTTCACGTAGGGAGACCTCGGCGATACGGGCATAATAAGGGATCGCGGCGATGGTCAGCGGCACGATCGCCGCCGTTGTGCCGAGCGCCGTGCCGACGATCAGCCTTGTCAGCGGGATGAGGGCAATCAGCAGGATGACGAAAGGCACGGCGCGGAAGCCGTTGACGAGCGCGGCAAGGACGCTGTTGATCGCAGGCTGCTCGGCAATGCCGCCGCGACCGGTGACGACGATGGCGAGGCCGAGCGGCAGGCCGATGACCAGGGAGAGGAGGCCGGACGCAGCCGTCATCCAAATCGTCTCCCAGAAGGAGCGCCAAAGCAGGCCGAGGATCACATCAGTTGTCATAGCCTAAAACCTCCACCCGGGCGGAGCGGGTTTTCAGAAAATCGCTGACCTGCGCCGGCAGATCCGGATCGCGCGTCGGGACGGCGACGAAGAAGCGGGCAACGGGTTGGTTCTGGATGTGGTCGATGCCACCGTGAACCAGGCGAAAAGAGCGCGGCAGGGCAGCCGAGAGTTCTGCAAACAGTGCCCCTTGCGCGGCCGGACCGGCAAGATCGACGCTTAGGATCGCTTCGACGCCTGATGTCGGCGACAGACGGGCGGCGATGTGCTCGGGAAGCTGCGGGCGGATGCCGCCGAGCAGGCTTGCCGTGATCTCCGTTTCGGGGTTGGCGAAGACCGTCCATACGGAGCCTTCCTCGACGATCCGTCCGGCATCGATGACCGCGACGCGGTCTGCGATCGAGCGCACCACTTCCATCTCGTGGGTGATGAGTAGGATCGTCAGGCCGAGCTTGCGATTGATATCCTTCAGCAGTGCGAGGATCGACCGCGTCGTTTCCGGATCGAGCGCCGACGTTGCTTCGTCCGACAGCAGAAGCGCCGGGCGGGCAGCTAGTGCGCGGGCAATACCGACACGCTGTTTCTGGCCGCCGGAGAGGGCGGTGGGATAGGCTTTTGCCTTATCGACGAGGCCGACAAGATCAAGCAGCTCGCGCGCCCGTTGCAGCCGTTCGGCCTTGGCCACCCCCTCGATCTTCAGCGGTAGGGCGATGTTTTCCTCGACGGTCTTTGCGGACAACAGATTGAAATGCTGGAAGACCATGCCGATGCGGCGACGCAGCGGCTGCAGTTCCTTTTCCGAGAGGCGTGCGATGTCGCGGCCTTCGATATGGATCTCGCCGCTATCGGCGCGCTCCAGCCCGTTCAGGCAACGGATCAGCGTCGATTTACCGGCGCCACTGCGGCCGATGATGCCGACGATCTCGCCACGGCGCGCGGTCAGTGAAATTCCATCAAGCGCAGGCGTCGTGCCGAACCGGCGGCGGACATCGACCAGGCGGACGATTTCGTCGCCCACCGCTCGTTCGGGCGGCGCCTGTCCGTCGATTGATGTGGCCGGGATGAAGGAATTCATGTCTGCTTCCCAATCTTCTTTTTGCGTTCGGCGCGGGTTGAGCGTGGCTTTAAACATCAAAGGCGGCCCGGGCAAGATACCCCGGCCGCCTCGCCGCTCAGCGCGGTCCCCGCGCCGCCCTGACATCAATAGGCGCTGATGCCCGTTCCCTTGTAAACCTTGTCGAACTCTGCCTTGACGGCGTCATTCTGGTAAGCCGCAACCAGCGTCTTAACCCAGGCCTCGTTCTCGCTGCCCTGCTTGACGGCGATAAAGTTGCGGTAGGGGTTGCCGTCGATCGGCTCCTGCGCAATGCGATCCTTCGGGGTCAGGCCGCTCTTCAGCGCCCAGTCGGTGTTGACGACGGCTGCGTCCAGGTCGTCGATCGAGCGGCCGACGATGCCGGCGTCCAGTTCCTTGATCTCGACGTTCTTGGGGTTTTCAACGATGTCGGCGGTCGTGGCGAGAATGCCGGTGCCATCCTTGAGCTTGATCACGCCTTCGTTCTGCAGCACGCGCAGTGCACGGCCCTCGTTGGACGGATCGTTCGGTACGCCGATGACCGCACCCTTCGGAAGCTCTGCCACGGTCTTGTGTTTCTTGGTGTAGAGGCCGATCGGCCAGACGCCAGTATAGCCGACGCTGACGATGTGGTAGCCGTGCTGCTTGATCTGATTGTCGAGGTAAGGCTTGTGCTGGAAAGCGTTGGCATCGATTTCGCCGCGCTCGAGGGCTTCGTTCGGCTGGGTGTAGTCGTTGAAGACGACCGTCTCGATCTTCAATCCTTTCTTGGCGGCTTCAGCAGTCACGACACGCCAGACATCTTCGTCTTCACCGCTGATGATGCCGACCTTGATTGTCTTGTCTGCCGCGAAAGATGGCGTAGAAGTCGCCGTCCAGCCGAAAACGGCGACAGCAGAGGCGAGGATGGCAGCAAGGCCGGCGCGGCGGGAAAGGCGCAGCGCGTCGAAACCTCTAGAAAGCTTTTCAGTCATGGGAAATCCTGTTCCTGATGATCGAGATCAATATCTCGTGACGGCTTAATCATCTCAGACGCGTGTTCGCGCTGCCAAGCAGGATCATGCGTTGTGCGCCGCACTTCTGAAAAACTCTTTTCAGTGCGGTGCAAAGCGCAAACTAATTTTCTATAAATATTGTAGATTATTTATGCGGCAAATAAGATTTTGCCTGAAAAATGTGCAGATTAACGATGGATCGGGTCCTTCCAGAGGACTTCTTCCGGTTTTTCCACCGGTTCGATATCCAGATTGACAACGACCGGTTCCTGCCCGGAGCGAACGAGAACACATTCCAGCGTTTCATCGCGGCTGGCATTGATCTCCTGATGCGGCACGTAGGGCGGCACGAAGATGAAATCGCCGGGGCCGGCTTCGGCGACGAATTCGAGGTTGTCACCCCAGCGCATCCGGGCCTTGCCCTTGACGACGTAGATGATGCTTTCGAGGTCGCCGTGATGGTGAGCGCCGGTCTTGGCATTGGCGTGGATCGTCACGGTTCCCGCCCAGATCTTTTCAGCGCCCGCGCGCGCATGATTGATCGCGGTCGCGCGGTTCATGCCGGGGGTTTGTGCGGTATTCGGATCCAGCGCGTTGCCGGGAATGATCTTGATGCCGTGTTTGCGCCAATCGATGGGCTGAGGGTCGTGATCGTGCCCGTCGTGATGCTGATGTTCATGATCGCCGCACATGGCGTTCCCTTTGCTCTTGGGAGAGAGATTCGCGCGCCTTTCCTCGGCACCCGGTAATTTCATACTACGCGAAGTCATTCAAAAATAAAGAGAATTACAGAAAATTCTTAAAGAGGCTTTTCAAGTCGAGATTAATCTATAGACTTGATCAAGTTAAATGACCGGTGGGAACATTTCGTGTGTGTCCCGCGTTGCGCCGGTCACGAGATGGTTTGCCGCGCCACGCCCCGTTCTTCCGGCGCGCCAAGCTGACGAAGCAGCGCTTGGGTCTCGGAGGAGAGACCATCCAATTTCATACATGCGCCGGACTTCCAATTGAAAGGAGACAGACATGTCGAATGCCTTGCCGCCCCTTCATGAGGGTCATGCACCCATCACCCTGCAGCAGCTCTTCCGCGAAGCGCTCTATGCCTTCGAGGAATGGGACAGCGAAGTAACCGAACCGATCGTGACGTTCGAAGGACGCATCCATCCCATCAGCGTTGTGTTCGAAGCGATGCGCGAATGCACAGACATTGTGCCCAACAACATTGTCTCGGCCGTAACCGAGCGGCTAACCAAGCCCTGGGAGGGCGAAGGCCCGCTTGACACGATGACCTTTTCGACGGCTGCCCGCGTGATGGGCGTTCTCGTTCGCAAAAGGCTGCTCGCCGTGAATAACGGGCTCAACGTTGCCGCCCTTGCTGCAGACGCTCAGACGACGGAAAAATCCGATCGCTGAAAAGCGAAAGACCATTTAAGGAAGGCCCGCCGGCACGCCCGCGGGCCTTCTGCATTTTCAGCGTTTGCGGACATCGAATTCCGGATCGACAGGGATCTGCATCGCCGTGACCAGATGGTTCGTTTGTCCGGCAAGGCCGATCACCGCCAGCAGCTCCGCATGCTGGGCATCGGTCATCCCTTTCGCCTTCGCGGCAGCCGTATGGGAATGGATGCAATAGCTGCAGCCATTGGCAGTGGAGACGGCAATGTAGATCATCTCGCGCACCAGCGGATCGAGCGCGCCTTCCGTCATCATGACAGCTTTCAGCCCTTCCCAGGTGCGCTTCAGCAGTGCCGGGTCGTTCGCCAGGCCGCGCCAGAAATTATTGACGAAATCGGATTTTCTCACTGCGCGAATATCGTCGAACACCGCCTTCACGGCCGGGATCGCCTCTGCCTCCGCATCATCGAGCAATTTAACCGTTGCCATTCCCTGCATCTCCTTCAGCAAATCCATTTGGGTCGGACAATAGCGCATTTTGTGGCGCTGGCGGCAGCATAGAGCCCGAATTCATGCTGTCTTTTCGATTGCAAAAATCATGCATATGTGAAAAAACTATTCACATAAGAAAATAAGGGCTCTCTGCAGAAACGACGGCAGGGTTAGGAGGAGAGGCGCTTTGAGGACACATCCGCCTATCCGCATCGAGAGGTGATTGCTGAAATTCGAATATGCAGCTCGCATAATGTGGCCCTCTGGGAGGAGTTCGACCTCGGGTTAGAGGTTGAGAGGTCGCGATGGATTTAGAAGGAGTTTTCCAATGACGCGCATCACCAATCTTCGCGTTTTCGATTTGCGCTTCCCGACATCGCAGAGCCTCGATGGTTCGGACGCGATGAATCCGGATCCGGATTATTCGGCAGCTTATGTCATCCTCGACACCGACAAGCCGGGCCTTGCCGGCCACGGCCTGACCTTCACCATCGGCCGCGGCAATGACATCTGCTGCATGGCAATCGAGGCGATGCGGCATCTGGTCGTCGGCACCGAACTTGCGACGGTTCTGGAAAACCCCGGCAAATACTGGCGGCATCTGACCAGCGACAGCCAGCTGCGCTGGATCGGCCCGGAGAAGGGGGCGATGCATCTGGCAACCGGCGCTGTCGTCAATGCCGTCTGGGATCTGCTCGCGAAGGAGGCCGGCAAGCCGGTCTGGCGGCTGGTTTCGGAGATGAATGCCGAACAGATCGCCGATATCGTCGACTATCGTTACCTGACCGATGTGCTGACCCGCGACGAGGCCGTTGCCATCCTGAAGAAGGCGGAAGCCGGCAAGGCCGCCCGAATCGCCACGCTCGAGCGCGAGGGCTACGCCTGCTACACGACATCAGCCGGCTGGCTCGGTTACGACGATGCCAAGCTGCGCCGCCTGTGCCAGGAGGCGATCGATGCCGGCTTCAACCATGTGAAGATGAAGGTCGGCCGTGATCTCGAAGACGATATTCGCCGTCTCACCATTGCCCGCGAGGTGATCGGCCCCGATCGTTACCTCATGATCGACGCCAACCAGGTCTGGGAAGTTAATCAGGCGATCGACTGGGTGAAGAAGCTCGCCTTCGCCAAGCCCTTCTTCATCGAAGAACCCACAAGCCCGGACGACGTTGCCGGACACCGCAAGATCCGTCAGGCCATCGGCCCGGTGAAGGTCGCGACCGGCGAGATGTGCCAGAACCGGATCATGTTCAAGCAGTTCATCGCCGAGGGCGCGATCGACATCGTGCAGATCGATTCCTGCCGCATGGGTGGCCTCAACGAAGTGCTGGCGGTGCTGCTGATCGCCGCCAAGTATGGGTTGCCGGTCTGGCCGCATGCCGGCGGCGTCGGTCTTTGCGAATATGTGCAGCATCTGTCGATGATCGACTATATCGCCGTATCCGGCACAAAGGATGGCCGCGTCATCGAATATGTCGATCACCTGCACGAGCATTTCATCGACCCCTGCATCATCCGCGACGCAGCCTATATGCCGCCGAGCCTTCCTGGCTTCTCGATCGAGATGAAACCGGAATCGATCGCGGAATATACGTTCAAGGGTTGAGCCCCAACTGTATTCGTCAACGCAAAAGCCCGCCAGATCGCGGGCTTTTGTCTTTCTGCTCAAGAGGTCGGTTTCAGGCGGACTTGTTGAGCCACTCTTGAATGACCGGCACATCGGCATCGTCAAACTCATGACCGGCGGGAACCGTTGCAAGTTCGACCTTTGCGCCGCCATCGCGCAGGCGTTCGGCCAATGGCTGAGCGTATGGGCCATAAAGATCCTTCTCCCCCGCGACCACCAGCACATTGGCATCCGACATATCAGCCACCGGCGGATTTTCGAGCACGGCCATCGAGCGCAGCAGCACGGCGCGGCGGATGAGATGCGGGTGCAGCGACAGCATGGTGTTCAGCAGGTTGGCGCCGTTCGAATAGCCGATATAGACGATGCGATCTGGATCGAGGCCATAGGCATGGATCGCGCCGTCGATGAAGGCAGCAAAGACTTCGGCCTCGCTGACGATATCCGCCTGATCGAAGGACATCGGCCCATTGCGGCGAAACCAGCGCGGCGCTCCTTCTTCCAGCGCACGGCCACGCACGCTGAGCAAGGTCGCATTGGGATCGATCTCGTGACCAAGCGGCAGCATCGTCGTTTCGTTGGCGCCGGAACCGTGCAGCAGAATCAGGACATTGCCGTTCGGCTCATCGGGCGTGAAGAAACGATGGATGAAGGGCAGGTCGCGATAGATGACGCGCGGCTCTCCGGGCATGGAGAACTGCGGCAGGATCACGTTCAGCTCGGCCAAAAGCTTGGGACTGTCGCCGGGAGCGAAGAGGCGCGTGCCAAGCGTCGTTTCGTCCTCGTCGATCAACATGCCAGGCGCATCCGTGGCGAGTTCGAACAGGATCTGGCCAGGTTCGCGGACATAGAGCGAGCGGAAATATTTGCGGTCATGCATCGTCGTCGGCCCGGAATCGATCGCCTGCAGGGCGGTGTGGACCGACTGCAATTCCGCATCGTCGGCGGCGCGAAAGGCGACATGATCGACCGTACCCGTACCCGGGGCGCTCGCCCAGAAGCCGCGAGCATCGCGGATGTCGAGGATATCGCCAGGCTCCGAGACGAGTCGGCTGATCGCCCCGCTGGTAGTAAGCGGCCGGTAGTCGAAATGGTCGACCAAAATGGCCTGCGTCTCCTCGGGCGTTTCGCTGAATAGCGTCGCGCCGCGGATACGGCGGATCGCGTGCTCCTGCGGAATGGTGTCGATTGCCCATGGAGCCGCCGCCTGTAGCGTGTTTGTTCCCACTAGTTTGACGATGACGCCATCCGGGTCCTTCAACCTCAGGACCGGCTCACCGAATTCCTCCGATGGGCCTTCCGGTTTGAGGCCGGCACTCAGGGCACGCGTCAGCCAGAAACCGATGCTGGCGGGATCGATGGCGAGAGAGATTTCGCCGATCTGCCCGACGCCGGCGCGGCCGGGCGAACCATCCTCCCAGACAAGGAAAGTAATCAGCGAGCCGGGCGAGCCCTTGGCGTCGCCATAGAGGAGATGAAGCTGGGTGGCGTCTTCAAAGCCGCCGGTGCGCTTGACTAGGCGCAGGCCGAGGAAGCCGACGTAGAAATCGACATTCGCCTGGACCTTGCGGGTGATCAGCGTGATGTGATGGATGCCGGCGACCATGGGATGCTCCAGATTGTTATTCGTTCTGGTCGCTATTTAGGTCGCCGCCACTGTTCAATGCAATGCACCGCCCGTGGAGGCACTGTTCACAAAAGACGCTATTGCCGCAGTTGGCGAGAGGCGAGCATCAGTGCTCGGCGAGGCTGTCTTCCGGTGATTTGCGGCGGTGGCCGCTGATTTCCGAACCGGCTGTGCGCGAGAAGCTGGCGTTCCAGATGACAGCGAGAAGCGCAATGGCCGTGACGACGATGAAGGCGACGGAGAAGTCGACCATCTCCGGCTTGGCGTGACCAAGGAACTGTGTCGAGCCATGCAGCGCCAAGGCGGCGACGCAGATGCCGAGAGACAGCATCAGTTGCTGGAAGGTCGAGTAGAAACTCGTCGCAATGCTCATGCGGTCGCGCTCGATCTCGTCATAGGCAATCGTGTTGTAGGCCGTGAACTGGAACGACATGAAGAAGCCGCAGAAGAACAGGATCACGAAGATGACAGGCAGTGGCCAATCCGGCTTGAAGATGGCGCACATGCCATAGCCGAGCGTGCCGATGAGGCCGAAGATGATAAGGGCGGTGCGGAAGCCGAGCGTGCGCAGGATGCGAACCTGAAAAGGCTTCATCGCCATGGAGCCGAGAGCGGTCGCAATGGCGATCTGGCCGGCAGCGGCGGCCGAAAGACCAAAGCCGAGCTGCAGCATCAGCGGGATCAGGAAGGGATGGGCGCCCTGGCTGATGCGCGTCAGCGAACCGGCGATGACCGAGGTGCGGAATGTCGGCACCTTCATCAAGGAGAAATCCATGATCGGCGAGGGATGCTTGCGGGCATGGCGCAGATAGGCGATGCCGAAGAGCAGGCCGATAGAGATGAGGAAGACCGCGAGATAGCCTTCGCCCTCGCGGCTCGACATTTCGAAGCCGAAAAGCAGCGATCCCAGCGAAATGCCCGAGAGGATGAAGCCCGAGAGATCGAAACGGCCGGTGCGCGGGCCTTTCACCTCCTCTATGAACATCGTCACCAGGATGAAGCCGATAATGCCGATCGGCACGTTGATGTAGAAGATCCAGCGCCAGTCGAGATAGGTCACGAACAAGCCGCCGACCGGCGGGCCGAGAATGGGGCCGACGAGCGCCGGGATCAGCAGCCAGGACATGGCGTTGACCATATCCTTGCGGGCGACGCTGCGCATCAGCACGAGGCGACCGACGGGCAGCATCATCGCGCCGCCGAGACCCTGAAGGAGGCGCGCGATCACGAGGAAGAACAGGTTCGGCGCTTGCGCGCAGAGAAGCGAGCCAACAACGAAAACCGCGATAGCGGAGCGGAAGACTGTGCGCGATCCGAAGCGATCGGCGATGGCGCCGCTGGCGGGAATGAAGATCGCCAGGCTGAGGAGATAGGATGTCAGCGAGATACTCATAGCCGGCGCGCTGACGCCGAAGTCTCTCGCCATGGTCGGAAGAGCTGTTGCGAGCACGGTCGCGTCGAGCTGTTCCATGAACATCGCGCTTGCTACTATAAGCGCTACTACACGAAAATTCGGTGCGGCCCGCCGGGTGGGGGCGGCCTGAAATATCTGATCCGACATTGTCGGGGATCGCTCTCGATGGTGCGGTGGGGTCGTAAGACAGAACCGCAAGTCTGGTCATGGCGCGAAGGCCTATTTGAACGGCGGTTTGTATACTCCTGCTTGCACGCGATTGCTATATCAGAAATCGCAAATCCCATTCATGGGATGAAAAAAATGACGCACATGCAGGGGCAAACGGCATCAAATGAACGTGAGGTGAATGAATAGGCGCGATATCGCGCCGAAATGCTCACGCTTGGTTTTTTCGCGTAAGATAATGTGCTCGTTTGGTCGGATGCCATAGGCAAAAAGACCGGTGCCAATTGGTGGTGGCACCGGTCCGAGTCGTCGTTTTCGGCAGGCGCCGAGGTGATCAGTAGCCTTCGGCAAGCCCTGAGCCGGCGCGGCTGTCCACGGCGCCGTTGTAGCGGGCACCACCGCCCTTGGCGATGTCGCTAAGGCTCTTGCCGCCGACAAGGATGCCGGCTGCCTGGCCCCAGATCGGCCAGCTATTGTCCACCTGAACCGTGTAGCCCATGCCGGTCAGAAGCTTGACCGTATCGGGCGAAAGCGCACGCGGCTCGATGTAGACCTTATCCGGCAGCCATTGGTGATGGATGCGCGGAGCATCGATCGCCTCCTGAATGTTCATGCCGAAATCGATGACGTTGATGATCGCTTCCAGCGTGATGGTGATGATGCGCGAGCCGCCGGGGCTGCCGATCACCATGAAGGGCTTGCCGTCCTTGGTGACGATCGTCGGGCTCATGGAGGAGAGCGGCGTCTTCTTTGGCTGAATGGCATTGGCCTCGCCCTGCACGAGGCCGTAAAGGTTGGGCACGCCGGGCTTGGAGGTGAAATCATCCATCTCGTTGTTCAAGAGGATGCCAGTGCCGGGTGCAACGACGCCGGCACCGAAGGAGCCGTTCAGCGTGTAGGTGACGGCGACGGCATTGCCGTCATTGTCGATGATCGAATAATGCGTTGTTTCGTGGCTTTCGCCGAGGCCCTTGGGCATCAGATCCTTGGAGATGCCAGCCTTATAGGGCGAGATGCCGTCGCGGATCTTCTGGGCATAGGCCTTATCGAGCAGCTTGCTGACGGGGTTGTCGACGAAGTCGGGATCGCCGAGCGCCGAATTGCGGTCGACATAGGCGTAGCGCATGGCTTCGACCATGTAGTGGACCGTGTCGGCCGAGGCGTAGCCGGTATAGGAGAGCGGATAGCCTTCCAGCACGTTGAGGATTTCGCAGATGATGACGCCGCCGGAGGAGGGCGGCGGCGAGGAGATGATCTCATAGCCGCGGTAATTGCACTTCACGGGCTCGAGCTCGCGGACTTTGTATTGTTCGAAATCCTGGTTTGCGAGAATGCCGCCCTTGTCCTGGCTTGCCTTGACGATGGCGTTGGCGACCGGCCCCTTGTAGAAGCCATCCGGTCCCTGATCGGAAATGCCGGATAGGGCATTGGCGAGATCCGGCTGCATCAGCTTGTCGCCTGTCGCGAAGGGTTTTCCATCCGCCTTGGTGAAGATCGCCGCGGTGGCCGGATCGCGCGAAAGCCATGCCTTGCCCCCGTTCAGTTCGGCAGCATCGGCCTGGTTCAGCGTGAAGCCTTCCTTGGCATAACGAATGGCCGGCGCGATCAGATCCTGGCGGGACTTGGTGCCGTATTTCTCGCGGGCCGTCTCGAAGCCCATGACTGAGCCCGGAACGCCGACGGCGAGATAGCCGTCCGTGCTGGCGCCTTTGACGATATTGCCCTTGTCGTCGAGATACATGCCTTTGGTCGCCGCCAGGGGCGCGCGCTCGCGGAAGTCGAGGAAGGTCGTCTTGCCGTCGCGCATGCGGATGGTCATGAAGCCGCCGCCGCCGATATTACCGGCTGTGGGGTAAACGACGGCCAGCGCATAGCCGACCGCAACGGCGGCATCGACGGCATTGCCGCCATTCTTCAGCACTTCGACGCCGACATCGGTGGCGAGATGTTGAGCCGTGACCACCATGCCATGCTCCGCCTCGACCGGTGGCGGCGCGGCAGCTCTGGCGGTGACGGAAAAGAGAGCAAATGTGACCAGGGTTACCGACGAAATCGCCCGCTGGCGGAAGTGGCGCATGATGAATATGCCTCCCATTGTTATCTTGATGGAAAATCGCCAACGAATGACATGGCGTCGCGCGCGAAAATGGCGATATCCGCTGTCACAATTTTTTAATGGAGCGATCCCATCGCGGCCGGAAGCCGGCGCACTATGTCTTCCATGCACTACTATGGATAATTTCGGTCCTCCTGCCGCGCGGAAAATCGCTTCGCACTTGCAATATTTCTTTTATTAGTTGAATCTATTTTAGATTGTTGCTTGTCGAGGCGAGTATTGCGTGGAGGGTAATCATGGCCGTGACGAAGCTCGAGCAATGGAAGAGCGAGCGCAGGATCAAGACCAGGCCATTCATCGTTGGCGAAAGGACGCATGTCGTGGAAATCGAATGCGACCATTGCAGCCGACGTTTTCTTCGATGGGCATCGACGGCAGCCGCCTACTGGCGCTGTGACGATTGCACCGCAATTATTTAAGCTTACCCGTTCCGGGGGTTACGCGATCAGGATGGCGCGGAAGTCGTTGACGTTCGTTCCCGTAGGGCCGGGGACGAAGAGATCGCCGAGCGCGTTGAAGGCCGTCCAGGCATCATTGTTTGCCAGCATCTCGGCCGGCACCATTCCAACCTTGCGCAAACGCGCCACCGTACCCGCATCGGCAAAAGCACCGGCATTGTCCTCGCTGCCGTCGATGCCATCCGTGTCGGCGGCCATGGCGTGAATGCCGGCATGGCCGTCGAGATCGATGGCCAGCGACAGCAGGAACTCCGAGTTTCGCCCGCCCTTGCCCTTGCCTTTCAAGGTCACCGTGGTTTCGCCGCCTGACAGTAGCACGATCGGCTTGGCGAAGGGCCGGTTGCGATGAAGCACCTCGCGGGCAATCGCGGCGTGGACACGCGCAGCTTCGCGGGCCTCGCCCTCGACGGCGTCGGAGAGGATGGCCGCTTCGATGCCGGCGGAACGCGCCACCTCAGCAGCAGCTTCCAGCGAGACACCGGCAGAGGCGATGACATGCACTTCATTGCCGGCAAAACGAGGATCGTCCGGGCGGGGCGCATCCGCTTCAATTTTCTCCATATGGGCGAGAACGGCCGGCGGCAGTACGATGCGGTAGAGGCGGATGAGATCGAGCGCTTCGGCGCGCGTGCCGAGGCCGGGTACGGTCGGGCCGGAGGCCACGAGAGCTGGATCGTCGCCGGGAATGTCCGAGACGACGAGCGAGACGACCTTGGCGGGATGGGCTGCGGCAGCCAGCCGGCCACCCTTGACGGTCGACAGATGCTTGCGAATGACATTCATCGCCGAGATCGGCGCGCCGGAGGCGAGCAGCGCCTTGTTGACCGCGATTTCGTCCGCAAGGCCCAGGCCGTCCGCTGGCGAGGGAAGCAGCGCCGAGCCGCCGCCTGATATCAGTGCGATCACCAGATCGTCCTCCGTCAGGCCCTCGACAAGTTTCAGAAGCCGACGGGAAGCGACGAGGCCTGCTTCGTCCGGCACGGGATGGGCGGCTTCGATGATCTCGATCCGGCGGCAGGGGGCGGAAAAACCGTATCGCGTCACGACAAGGCCTTGCAGTGGGCCATCCCAGCATTGCTCCAGCGCGGCCGCCATTTGGGCAGATCCTTTACCGGCGCCGATAACGATCGTGCGGCCCTTCGGTTTGGCCGGCAGATGCGTGCGAATGCCGGTCAACGGATCTGCTGCACGAACCGCGGCATCGAACAGCGAGGTCAGGAAGGCGCGGGGATCGGTAACGGTCATATCGAACTGCCTGTTTTCTAGAGCGTTTGTACGCAATTCCGGACGGAAAACCACTACGCATTTTTCCTGAAATTGCTTCTCAGAGCGTGTAACCATTTGGTGGCTTAACTGGCTGGAAGACGCAAGGGCCACGAACTGCAATTGTGTCCTGCGCGATGAATCCCTATGTAGAGGGAAAGGGTTTCCCGCTTTTGTTTCAAGGATTTTCGACATGGCCGAACTGAAAGTGAAGACGAGGCAGACGGGCGCGACCGCTACGGTCGGCCGCACCGGCTTTCCGCATGTGACGTCCGTGACGGGGGGCGAAATCGACATCGTCACTTCACCATCGCAGCCGGGTTTCAATCCGCTCGACCTGCTCTATTCGTCGCTCTCGGCCTGCCTAGTCTTGAGCGCCCGCATGGCAGCCAGCAGCCTCGGCGTGCTCGACAAGCTCACGGAAGTGACTGCTGTCGTGACAGGGGAAAAGGCGGCGGAGGGCCTTTCTCGCGTCGAGAAATTCAACATCGCCTTCACCATCAAGGGCGATTTCAGTGATGAGGTGCGTAATGCGATCGCGCATGCGGCCGAAGATGAAATCTGCACCGTGAGCAACACGATCCGCGGCAATCCGCAGTTTTCGACAACGATTTCGGGGTAGGATGCAAGCCCCTAATCCGCCCTGTCGGGCACCTTCTCCCAGTTTTGACGGGCAGAAGGGGAAACCGGCACCGGCTGCCCATCCCTAACGATTTGCTTAGGCGAGGATACAGAGGTCGTCCCCTCTCCCCGCTCGCGGGGAGAGGGCTAGGGTGAGGGGCACTTCACTACTTCGAGGGAAACTCAAATCCTTCAAGATAAGGTCCAAGCTCCGGATCGATATCCACCTTCACGGCATTGTTGTATATCGCTGTTGCAATCGTGATGCCGGCGAAGGCGACCAGGTTAGCAAGCGTCGGCTCGTCATAGCGGGCTTTTAGCCGCGCCCAGACGTCTTCAGGAATCGCGTTGGAATCCCTGACGATCGCCCTGCCGAATTCGATCAGCAGCGCCTCGTCGTCTGTCGGCACGATCGTTTCCGGCGTCAGGCCGACATTCATCAGCGCGCGCCGGAAGAAACCGACCGGGATGATCGAGCGGCATTCGATCGCGATGGCGTGGCAAAGCAGCCAGACGGCGCGATCGTCAAGCGCCGGGCGCAGTTCTTCGCGCAGGGGAAACCATTCCGCATAGATGCGATGCGCGACCGGCGAGTGGAGCAATGTCCGCTTCATGTTGGTCATGCGGCCGCGCAGTTGCACTTCGCGGTCATGCTCGGTGCGCACGGCCTCGGAAGCGGTCTCATAGTCTATCGGCGTGATATGGCTCATGTCAGTCTCTTGTCGCGGCTCTGTTACTGCGCTGCCGCAGCCGGTTTCGTGAAGAAGCGGTTTTCCGGGCGCGGCAGGCCGAGGTGTTCGCGCAAGGTCGTGCCTTCGTAATCGCGGCGGAAGATGCCGCGGCGCTGCAGCTCTGGAACGACGCGGGTCGTCACGTCAAGCAGGCCTTGCGGCAGGAAGGGGAAGACGACGTTGAAGCCGTCAGAGCCTTCTTCGTGCAGCCACTGCTCCATCTCGTCAGCGATGCTCTGAGGTGTGCCGACAAAGGCGAGGCCGGCATAGCCGCCGAGGCGCTGGGCAAGCTGGCGCACGGTGAGCTTTTCGGCTTCGGCAAGCGCGATGACGCGCTCGCGGCCGCTCTTGCTGGCATTGGTCTCCGGAATCTCCGGTAGCGGGCCATCGGGATCAAACTTGGAAGCGTCATGCCCCAACGCGATCGACAGGGATGCGATGGCGCTATCGTAATGGACGAGGCTATCGAGCTTAGCCCGCTTGGCCTTTGCTTCCTCGATCGTGTCGCCCACAACGATGAAGGCGGCGGGCAGGATCTTCAGATGATCCGGATTGCGGCCGATCGCCTTCATCCGCCCTTTGATATCGGCGAAGATCGCCTTGCCGTCCGCCAGGTTGCGCGGCGCGGCGAAGACCGCCTCGGCCGTTTCTGCGGCAAGCTGGCGGCCGGCATCCGATTGCCCGGCTTGGACGATGACGGGCCAGCCCTGCGGCGGTCGGGCGATGTTGAGGGGGCCACGAACGCTCAGTTCCGCGCCCTTGTGCCCGAGCACGTGCATTCGGTCTGGATCGAAGAAGATGCCGCTTTCGGCGTCGTGAAGGAAAGCATCGTCGGCGAAGCTGTCCCAGAGGCCGGTGACGACATCATAGAATTCGCGGGCGCGATGATAGCGCTCGCCATGTTCCATATGCTCTTCGAGGCCGAAATTAAGCGCGGCATCGGGATTGGACGTGGTGACGATATTCCAGCCGGCGCGGCCGCCGCTGATGTGATCGAGCGACGCGAAGCGGCGGGCGATGTGATAGGGCAGGTCGAAGGTGGTCGACGCCGTGGCGACGAGGCCGATCCGGTCGGTGACGGCGGCCAGCGCCGAAAGCAGGGTGAAGGGCTCGAAGGAGGTGACAGTCTGGCTGCGCTTCAGGGCCTCGATCGGCATGTTGAGGACCGCGAGGTGATCGGCCATGAAGAAGGCATCGAACTTCGCCTTTTCCAGTTCCTGCGCGAAGCTCTTGATATGCTGGAAATTGAAGTTGGCGTCCGGATA
Organism: Rhizobium sp. BK491; assembly: GCF_014194925.1. Taxonomy (NCBI): domain Bacteria; kingdom Pseudomonadati; phylum Pseudomonadota; class Alphaproteobacteria; order Hyphomicrobiales; family Rhizobiaceae; genus Rhizobium; species Rhizobium sp. BK491. Next base: position 1,254,502 of record NZ_JACIAR010000001.1, on the reverse strand, counting down.
GGCGCCGGGATAACGCCAGGCACCGGTATGCAAGCTGACGGGACGCATGAAGGCCCCGAGCTTCAATTGCTTCTGTTCGGTCATCGGCTCTCTCTCGAAAATCGTCGGGCTATCATGAAGTAGCGACGGCATTGCCCGTAGAGTAATGCACTACGACGTAGGCGTGCCGGCCGCGCATTCAAAGAGCCGATTTCATTTATTTGATCGCTTTCGCGGAATATTCATCCGGCCGGGCTTTCAGCCACGTTCTGTCCGGCAAAAACCTTCACAAGCCAATCTATGAAGACGCGGATCCGCGGCGAAAGCTGGCGGCTGCGCGGATAGAGCATCGAGACGGGCGTTCGAGTCGGTGGATAGTCCTCAAGGACATGCAGCAGCTCGCCCGATCGTAAGGCTTCCTCTGCGTGGTAGCGCGGGACCTGGATCAGGCCGAGACCGAGCTTGGCCGCCGCGTAGTAACTCTCGGCCGCATTGACCGAGATTGTGGCCGGCAGGGTAATTTCGCGCACGGCGCCATCGATCTGGAATTCCAGTGGTAGCAATCCGCCTGTTGCGGAAGAGCGGAAGCCGATCATCCGATGCCCGTCGAGCTTCTCCGGATGGGCGGGCATGCCGAACCGTTCGACATAGGCGGGCGCTGCAAGCGTCACCTCTTCCAGCATCGCGACGCGGCGGCCGATCATGTCGCTATCCTGCAGCGCGCCGACGCGCAGCACGCAGTCGATCCCCTCGCGGATGAGATCGACGAACCGGTCGCCCTCGGTGATCTGCAGTTCGATATCGGGATAGGTTTCGAGGAAGGAAGGCAAGTTCGGCAGGACGAAATGCCGCGCCAGCGTTCCGTGCACGTCGACGCGCAGGACGCCCTTTGGCTTGGCGCCGGCAAAAGCGCCTTCGGCATCCTCGATATCGGAGAGGATACGCAGGCAGCGCTGATAATAGGCTTCGCCGTCGAGCGTCGGGCTGACATGGCGCGTCGTGCGCTGCAGCAGGCGCACGCCGAGACGCGCCTCGACCTGTTTGATCGCGTCCGTCACCGTCGAGCGGGGCAGGCCGGTGTCTTCGGCAGCCAGCGTGAAGCTGCGCCGTTCCACGACCCGGCAAAACACCCGCATGGCATCGAATCTGTCCATATTATTTGTTCGCTGATTTCGGATAGTGATGCCGATTAATGGTCGATTATCCGCCTCATGAAAAGAGGCATCTTCTCCTCATCGAAACGCGCTACGGCGCAAAGCAACGAAGGATGAGGAAAATGAGCAGCAATTCCAAAAAGGTAGCAATCGTCACCGGCGCATCGCGCGGCATCGGTGCCGCGATTGCGGAGCGTTTGGCCGAAGACGGCCTCACTGTTGTCATCAACTATTCCGGCAGCGAAGCAGCCGCCGAAGAACTCGCTCGCAAGATCGAGGAAAAGGGCGGCAAGGCGCTGACCGCCAAAGCCGATGTTTCTGATGCCGAGGCTGTGCGCCGCATGTTCGATGCGGCGGAAACTGCCTTCGGCGGTGTCGATGTCCTCGTCAACAATGCCGGCATCATGCAACTGGCCAAGATCGCCGATGCCGACGACGCGCATTTCGACCGCCATATCGCCATCAACCTCAAGGGCACGTTCAATTCGCTGCGCGAAGCCGGCAGGCGCCTGCGTGACGGCGGGCGTATCGTCAATTTCTCGACCAGCATCGTCGGCCTCAAGCTGGAAACCTACGGCGTCTATGCCGCGACGAAGGCGGCGGTCGAGCTTCTGACCGGCATCATGGCGAAGGAGCTGCGCGGGCGCTCGATAACGGTCAATGCCGTCGCACCCGGCCCGACGGCCACCGATCTCTTTTTGAACGGCAAGAGCGACGAGCTCATCGACCGCATGGCCAAGATGAACCCGCTGGAGCGCTTGGGCACGCCGCAGGATATCGCCGCCGCCGTTTCCTTCCTCGTCGGCCCGGACGGCGGCTGGATCAACGGCCAGACGCTACGCGCCAATGGCGGCATGATCTGAGCCAACTTGGCGGCAGGGCAATTCCTGCCGCTCTCCAATTCATCGTCAACAACAGCCAATCCTCTGAAGGAACAGGATCATGAGCAAGCAAGTCATCGTAATCACTGGCGCATCGAGCGGCTTCGGGGCTCTGACGGCACGCGCTCTCGCCAAGGCAGGCCATACGGTCTATGCCGGCATCCGCGAAACCAAGGGGCGCAATGCGGCGCAGGTCGAGGCAGCAGCGGCTTTCGCCAAGGAGAACGGCGTCGATCTTAGAACCGTCGAACTCGATGTCGCATCGGACGCGTCGGTGGAAGCCGGCATTGCCGCCGTCATCGCCGAGCAGGGCCGCATCGACACCATCATCCACAATGCCGGCCATATGTCCTTCGGTCCGGCAGAAGCCTTCACGCCCGAACAGTTCGCCGAACTCTACGACATCAACGTGCTTAGCACCCAGCGCGTCAATCGGGCCGTGCTGCCTCACATGCGCAAAGAAGGGAAGGGGCTGGTCGTTTGGGTTTCCTCGTCGAGCACGCGGGGCGGCACGCCGCCGTACCTCTCGCCTTATTTCGCAGCGAAGGCGGCCATGGATTCGCTTGCCGTTTCCTATGCGTCGGAGCTGACACGCTGGGGCATCGAGACCGCCATCATCGTGCCGGGTGCCTTTACGAAAGGCACCAACCATTTTGCCCATTCCGGCTCGCCGGCCGACAAGGCTCGTGCCGCCGAATACGACAATGGTCCCTATGCAGGTGTTCCCGATCAGGCACTAAAGGGGCTCGCCTCGCTGGAGCCGGCCGACGCAGATGCAGCCTCGGTTGCGACCGCGGTCGTCGATGTGATCGACATGCCGTTTGGAACACGCCCGTTCCGCACCCATATAGACCCCTCGGAAGATGGTGCGGAAATCGTCAATGGCGTTGCCGATCGGGTGAGGGCAGAACTCTTCCGGCGCATCGGCTTGGAGGATTTGCTGAGGCCTGTCGTCAAGAGCTGAGACCGCATTGCCATCCCAGCGTCAAATCGCCGCTTCTGTGCCACAGGAGCGGCGATGACTGACGTGCATCGAAACTATTTTGTGCAGGACGGCATTCCAAGCCTTAGAGTTTCGTACTAAAGCGAATCCTTCAGAGGGTCGGGAGATATCCATGGACGCGAAGGACATTGGCGAAATTGCCAGCTGGCTCATGCAGGCCGGCCTCAAGGGAATGACGGAAGTCGATATCCTCTCGGGTTTCTGCGAGCAGTGCCGTCAGCATGGTCTCAACATCGATCGGGCCATGGCGCTAATGGATACTCTGCATCCGGTCTATGAAGGGCGCGCCTTCCGCTGGGACGGCAATCAGATCATCGAGCGCGAGTTCGAATATGGCCCGACGCAACAGGGGATCGCCTCTGAAAACTGGCAGCGTTCCGCCTTCTATCACATGCTGACGACGGGCGGAGACGAGGTGCGCCGGCGCATCGGCTTCGGCGACCCGACCGATTTCTACGGGCTCGATACGCTACTGGCCGACGGCCACACCGACTATATCGCCATGATCCACCGTTTCGAAGAGGGCGGCACGATCGGTGAGATGGATTGCTTCTATTCCAACTTTGCCACCGCGCATGAGGTCGGCTTTCCGGAGGAAGATTTGCGCGTGCTTCGCAAGCTGACGCCCGCGCTGGCTTTGGCGATCAAATGTACCGGCATGAGCCGAATCGCCCGCACCATTGCCGAAGTCTATCTCGGCGAGGATGCCGCCCGGCATGTGCTTGAGGGCAAGATTACCCGCGGCAAGACCGAGCGGATTTCGGCGGCACTCTGGTTTTCCGATCTCGCCAACTACACGCGCATTTCCGATACGGCCGAGCCGGATGAAATCATCCCGATGCTGAATGCCTATGCCGACGCGGTCATCTCCTCGATCCATGAGGCGGGCGGCAATGTGCTGAAGCTGATCGGCGATGGCACGCTGGCGATCTTCAAGGCTCGTAATTCCGCCGATGCCTGCGCCGCCGCCCTGATGGCGGAATCGCTGCTGCGCCAGCGGCTGCGCGACCTCAACTCGCAGCGGCAGATCGAGGGCCGGCCGGTGACGGACGTCTATCTCGGCCTGCATATCGGCGATGTCTTCTACGGGAATATCGGCAGCATGGACCGGCTGGATTTCACGGTGATCGGGCCGGCCGTCAACGAGGTCAGTCGCATCGCTTCGATGTGCCGATCGGCCGACCGCAATGTCCTGATGTCGTCGAATTTCGTCGAGGCGCTGTCAGGCCAGCAGAGCAACGATCTCGTTTCCGTCGGCCGCTATGCGCTGCGTGGCGTCAACCGGCCGCAGGAATTGTTCACGCTGCTCTCTTCGGCGGCCTGACCCGTCTGCGGTGACTGCTTTCAGCGACGGCCGGCCGCAAACATCGGGCCGCCCTTGCTGGCCGGAAAGCCATAGCCATTGATCATGACGAGATCGATATCGCTGGCGCGCGCGGCAACGCCTTCCAAAAGCAACGCCTCGCCTTCGTCAACCATGGCTTTCAGCAGGCGGCTGACGATCTCTTCTGGGGTGAAGCTCTTCGGCACAATGGCTTTTTCGGTGCGCGCGGCTTCGATCATGGCCGTTACCTCAGGATCAACAGTCCGTTTGCCATCGCGGTAGGCATACCAGCCGCGGCCCGTCTTCTGGCCGAAGCGTCCCGCTTCGCAGAGCCGGTCGGCGATGACGACGTAGCGCTCTAAGGGATCGCGTGTCGCGGCCTGCCGCTTGCGGCGCGCCCAGGCGATTTCCAAACCCGCCATGTCGAACACGGCAAAAGGCCCCATCGGAAAGCCGTAGGCCTCCAGTGCTGCGTCGATTTCCTGCGGCGAAGCGCCATCCTCGACCATGTATTCTGCTTCGCGGCGATAGGCGGAAAAGATGCGGTTGCCGATGAAGCCTTCGGTGACGCCCGACACCACAGGCAACTTGCTGAGCCGTTTTGCCAGGGCAATGGCTGTCGCCAGCACATCCGGCGCCGTCTGCTTGCAATTCACCACCTCCAGGAGCCGCATGATATTGGCGGGCGAGAAGAAGTGTAGTCCGACAATCCGCTCTGGCCGTTGTGTTGCGGCAGCGATCACGTCGGGGTCGAGATAGCTCGTATTGGTGGCAAGAATCGCGTCGGCGCGAACGATCGTATCGAGGCGCTGGAACAGCTCGGTCTTGACTGTGAGATCGTCGAAGACAGCTTCGATGACGAGATCGGCCTGCACCAGCTGCTGCATGTCGGCGGTGACGGTCAGCCGGCCCAGGCTATCTTCTCGCCCCGCAGCATCGAGGCGGCCGGACTGCACGGCCTTGTCGAGGAGGCCGGTGATGCGCTCGCGTCCCTTTTCCGCGACCTCGGCACTCTGCTCGACGCCGATGACCCGGTAGCCGCCATTGAGGGCGGAGACGGCAATGCCCGATCCCATCAGGCCAGTGCCGATGATGCCGATGGTTTCGATCTTGCGCGGAGCGACTGTCTCCAGCCCCTCGACTTTGCCGGCGGCTCGCTCGGCGAAGAAGACATGACGCAGGGCTGCGGCCTCTTCGCTGTCGCGGAGGGCAATAAATGTGCGGCGTTCCTCGGCCAGTCCTTCTGATAAAGAGACGGTCTCCGTCAGGCGCAAAAGCCGGACGGCCTCGGAAGGCGCACACTGGCCGCGCGCCTTGCGCAATGCGTCCGATGCCGCCTTGTCGATCGCATCTGCAGCTTCTGGAGGAACTGTCAGCGATCCCGTGCGGCGCAACGATGCGGCGTTGGTCATCTTGGCGTCGGCCATAGCTTCGGCGATCAGTTCGCCCTTGGTCACGCCATCGATGATGCCGAGCTTCAACGCTTCTGCGGCGGAGACCACACGGCCATTGGCGATCATATCGATGGCGGCGGCGATGCCTGTCAGACGCGGCAGGCGCTGCGTGCCGCCGGCGCCGGGTACGATGCCGAGTTTAACTTCGGGAAGGCCGAGCTTCGCGGTCAGGGCGGCAAGGCGACGATGGCAGGCGAGCGCCACTTCCAGCCCGCCGCCCAGCGCAACACCGTTGATCGCGGCGACAACGGGTTTCGGAGAGGATTCGATGCGGGAGATGACATCAGGTAGATGCGGCTCGACCGGCGGTTTGCCGAATTCCTTGATGTCGGCGCCGCCGATGAAATTGTTGCCCGCTCCGGTCAGTACGACGCCGGCGACTGTGTCATCTTTCTCGGCACGATCCAAAGCGGCCATCAGGCCGGCCCGGACATCAGCTGATAATGCGTTGACCGGTGCATTGTCGATGGTGACGACGAGGATCCCGTCGGCTAGCGCAGCCGAGATGGTGTCCGAAAAGCGCAATGCCGACATAATCTTAATCGCCTCTACTATTCCGGGATGACGGCCGTTGCCTGGATCTCGATTTTCGCACGATCTTCGACGAGGGCGACGACCTGCACGGCGGCCATGGCCGGGAAGTGCCGGCCGATGATTTCGCGGTAAGCCTGGCCGAGACCCTTCAGATTGCCGAGATATTCCTGCTTGTCGGTGAAATACCAGGTCATCGATGTGATGTGCTTCGGCTCGGCGCCACCCTCGGCAAGGATGGCGACGACATTCTTCAGCGTCTGGCGCACCTGCTCGACGAAATCGTCGCTTTCGAATTCGCAGGCGGCATTCCAGCCGACCTGGCCGCCGACGAACACCATGCGGCCCGTCGCCGCCATGCCATTGGCATAGCCGATCGGCTTGGCCCAGCCCTCAGGTTGCAGGATGGTGTGCATCGGTCGTCTCCAGATGAGAGGTCAGTGCGGCGCGGAGATCATCCGGCCATTCAATGGATCTATGCGTATCGAGCGAGGTGGCGACGACGCGGTGCCTGGCCGTCCACAGCACATGGCCGTTCGCCGAGACCTGATGTTCGAGATCGAGCGAGGAGCGGCCGACACCATGGACGGCAAGGACGAATTCGAGATCGTCACCCTGCAGGCCCGGCTTGATGAAGGTCAGATCGAGGCGCACGGTGGGAACACCGATGCGGCGGTCGTCGATCAGCTTTCGCCAGGAAAAGCCGATCGAGGCGAAATAGTCCTCCAGCACCCCGACGAGGATGTTCAGGTACGAGGGGAAATAGGCGATCCCGGAGGGATCGCAATCTCCGAAGCGCAGGGGTCTGGTGGTTCCAAATGCCACGGCCGGCCTCAGTTCGAAAAGGCGGCGATGCCGGTGATGGCGCGGCCGAGGATGAGGGCGTGGATGTCGTGCGTGCCCTCATAGGTGTTGACCACTTCGAGGTTGACGAGATGGCGGGCGATGCCGAATTCGTCCGAGATACCGTTGCCGCCGAGCATGTCGCGGGCGGCGCGGGCGATATCAAGCGCCTTGCCGCAGCTATTGCGCTTGAGGATGGAGGTGAGTTCGACCGGCGGATGGCCTTCTTCCTTCATGCGGCCGAGGCGCAGGCAGCCCTGCAGGCCGAGCGTGATCTCGGTCACCATGTCGGCAAGCTTCTTCTGGATCAGCTGGTTGGCGGCAAGCGGACGGCCGAACTGCTTGCGGTCGAGCACATATTGCCGCGCCTTGGCATAGCAATCCTCGGCAGCACCGAGCGCACCCCAGGCAATGCCGAAGCGAGCGGAGTTGAGGCAGGTAAACGGACCCTTCAAGCCGGAAACGTTCGGCAGCAGGTTTTCTTCCGGCACGAAAACATTCTCCATGACCACTTCGCCCGTTATGGACGCGCGCAGGCCAACCTTGCCGTGGATGGCCGGCGCCGACAGGCCCTTCCAGCCCTTTTCGAGGATGAAGCCGCGGATGAGGCCATCCTCGGTCTTGGCCCAGACGACGAAGACATCGGCGATCGGCGCGTTCGAAATCCAGGTCTTGGCGCCGGTGAGGCTGTAGCCGCCATCGACCTTCTTTGCACGTGTGACCATCGAGCCGGGATCGGAGCCGTGGTTCGGTTCGGTGAGGCCAAAGCAGCCGATCCATTCGCCGGTTGCAAGCTTCGGCAGATATTTCTGCTTCTGCGCTTCCGACCCGAAGGTTTCGATCGGCACCATGACCAAGGAAGACTGAACACTCATCATCGAGCGATAGCCGCTATCGACACGCTCGACTTCGCGGGCGATGAGACCATAGGCAACGTAGCTCAGGCCAGCGCCGCCATATTCCGGCGAGATTGTCGAGCCGAGCAGGCCGAGCTCACCCATTTCGCGGAAGATCGCCGGATCGGTTTTTTCGTGGCGGAAGGCTTCCAGCACGCGGGGCGCGAGCTTTTCCTGCGCGTAGGAATGCGCGGTATCCAACACCATGCGTTCGTCGTCGCTCAGCTGCTCCGTCAGCCGGAACGGGTCGGCCCAGTCGAAAATCTCGCGGCTCATGTGCATATCTCCCATTGGAGCGGTTCAGTTTTACAGAGCGACTGAACCGCTCAATTTGTTTGTTCTACGCAATTCCGGACGGAAAACCGTTTCACACTTTTCCTGGAATTGCTCTATGCCTTCAAAAGTTCGCGCGCGACGATGAGTTTCTGAACTTCCGTCGCACCTTCATAGATGCGAAGCGCGCGGATCTCCCGATAGAGTTTTTCCGTTATCTCGCCCGATTTCACGCCGCGCCCGCCAAAGAGCTGAACGGCGCGGTCGATGACGCTCTGCGCGGTTTCCGTCGCCGTCATCTTCGCCATGGCCGCCTCGCGCGTCGTCGGCAACCGCTGCACGTCGCGGCGCCAAGCCGCCCGATAGGTGAGCAATGCCGCAGCGTCGATGCCGGTCGCCATATCGCCGAGGGCGGCCTGCGTCAACTGAAGGTCGGCAAGAGTGGCACCGAACATCGGGCGCGACCGCGCGTGGGCAAGCGATTCATCGAGCGCGCGGCGGGCAAAGCCGAGGCCGGCAGCCGCCACCGAGGCGCGGAAAATATCGAGCGTGCGCATGGCGATCTTGAAGCCTTCGCCCGGTGCGCCGAGGCGGCGCGAAGCAGGAATGCGGCAATTGTCGAAACGGATCGACGCCAGCGGATGCGGCGCGATCACCTCGATGCGTTCGGCAATCGAGAAGCCGGGATCGTCGGCAAAGACGATGAAGGCCGAGATGCCGCGTGTTCCAGGCGCTTCGCCGGTGCGCGCGAAGACGGTGTAGACGTCGGCTATGCCGCCATTGGAAATCCAGGTCTTCTCGCCGTCGAGAACATAGTGGTCACCATCGGAACGGGCAGCGCAGCTCATGGCGGCCACATCGGAGCCGGCGCCCTTTTCCGATAGCGCGAAGGCGGCGAGCCAGTCACCCGAGCGCACCTTGGGCAACACGGCGGCCCGCAATTCGGGCGAGCCAGAGAGGCCGATGGCGCCGGTGCCGAGCCCCTGCATGGCAAAGGCGAAATCGGCAAGGCCGTCATGCCAGGCCAGCGTTTCGCGGGCGAGGCAGACCATGCGGGAATCGATCAGCGGTTCGCTATCGGACGAACCGGTTGCGGCAGTCAGGAGCCCGGCTGCGCCCAGCGCCTTGACCAACTTGCGGCATGCGCCATCGACATCGGCGTGATCGATGGAAGCCATGACGCTGGACTTTGCGAAGGCATCGACCTCGGCGGCAAACCGGTGGTGGCGATCTTCGAAGAAGGGCCAATCCAGATGATCGCGTGTCGGGCCGGGGAGGCTGCTTGCCGTGGACATCCTCTTAATCCCCCTGAAATTCCGGCCGGCGCTTAGCGGCGAAAGCCTCGAAGGCGCGGCGGAAATCCTGCGTCGCCATGCAGATCGCCTGCGCCTGCGCCTCGGATTCGATCATTTCGTCGATGCCCATCGCCCATTCCTGGTTCAGCATGGTCTTGGTCATGCCATGAGCGAACCAGGGCCCGTCGGCGAGCGAACGGGCGAGCTTAACCGCTTCGCTCTCGAGGTCGGCGCTCGCGTGCAGTCCGTTATAGAAGCCCCAGGCCTGTCCTTCCGCTGCCGTCATCGAGCGGCCGGTAAGGAGAAGCTCGGCGGCACGGCCCTGGCCGATGATGCGGGGCAGGATGCCGCAAGCGCCCATATCGGCGCCGGCCAGGCCGACGCGGGTGAAGAGGAAGGCCGTCTTGGCTTCGGGCGTTGCGAGCCTCAGATCGGAAGCCATGGCGAGGATGGCGCCAGCGCCGGCGCAGATGCCATCGACTGCCGAGATGATCGGCTGCGGGCACTTGCGCATTGCCTTGACGAGATCGCCCGTCATGCGCGTAAAGGCCAGAAGCTCGGGCATTGCCATGCGCGTCAGCGGCTCGATGATCTCGAAGACATCACCGCCGGAGGAGAAATTGCCGCCGGCGCCGGTCAGCACGATGGCGCGGATATCCGATGCATAGGCGAGATCGCGGAAGAGATCGCGCAGCTCGGCATAGCTGTCGAAGGTCAGCGGATTCTTACGTTCCGGGCGGTTGAGGCGGATGGTGGCGACGCGGCCATCTTCACTGACATCCCAGAGGAAGTGCTCAGGCTTGTAATCCTTGAAGGGCTTCAAATGCCCCTTCATCGTCATGTCCCGATCGTTCATCCCTCAAATCTCCCCACCGGCAACCGCAATTGCCTGTCCATTGATCGATGCCGCGGCCGGCGAGGCCAGCCATAGCACGGTATCGGCGACCTCTTCCGGCTTGACGAGGCGCCCCTGCGGATTGGATTTCGTGAATTCGGCAAGCGCCTGTTCGGCCGTGCGCCCGGTCTTGGCGACGATCGTCTCTATCGAGCGCTGGATGATCGGCGTATCGGTGAAGCCGGGGCAGACGGCGTTGACGGTGATACCGGTTTTCGCCAGTTCCAGCGCCAGCGAGCGGGTGAGGCCGACGACGCCATGCTTGGCGGCCACGTAAGCCGAGACGTAAGCGTAACCCTTCAGGCCGGCCGTCGAGGCGATGTTGATGATGCGTGCGCCGTGGCCACGAGCCTTTAGGTCGGGAAGGGCAGCCTGCGTCACCACGAAAAAGCCCGTGAGGTCGACCGACAGGACATGGTTCCATGCCTCGAGGCTCGTTTTCTCGAAAGGCGCGCTCGGCGCTTCCCCGGCATTGTTGACGAGGATATCGACCGGGCCGAACTTTTCACGCACCTTGGCAAGGCCCTGGGCAACGGCGTCGGGGCTGGTGACATCGAAGCCATCGACGACAAAAGCGTGCACGCCAACCTCGGCGGCAACCGCTTCCAGCGGCTCGCGGCGGCGACCGGCGAGACTGACGCGCGCACCCTCGGCGGCAAGCGCCTTGGCGATCGCGGCACCTATGCCGCTGCCGGCCCCGGTGACGAGAGCGTGACGGCCGCTGAGTTTGCCCGAAGTCGTCATATCTTCCTCACTTAGCCGGTGCTGCCGTGGCTGCGCGGGCGAGGTTGATTTCATACTGGCTCTTGCCGGAAAGATATTGCTTCGGCCAGGGAATGGAAGTCAGGCCGATCTTGGAGGCTTCGTGCAGTGACCAGGCCGGATCGGCCAGATGCGGGCGGGCAATGGCGCAAAGATCGGCGCGGCCCGCCGCAATGATCGAATTGGCGTGATCGGCCTCGGAGATTGCACCGACGGCGATCGTCGGGATGCCGATCTCATTGCGGATCTTGTCGGAGAAGGGCGTCTGGAACAGGCGGCCGTAAACCGGCTTTTCCTGTTTCGATACCTGGCCTGAGGAGCAGTCGATCAGGTCGGCGCCGGCTTCCTTGAACATGCGCGCGAAGATCGCCGCATCTTCCGGTGTGTTACCGCCGTCAGTCCAGTCATGGCAGGAGAGGCGGATCGAGATCGGCTTGCCCGCTGGCCAGATCGCGCGCATTGCATTGAATATCTCCAGGGGATAGCGGGCGCGGTTTTCATGGCTGCCGCCATACTCGTCGTCGCGCAGATTTGTGAGCGGCGACAGGAAACTCGACAGCAGATAGCCGTGGGCGCAATGCAATTCCAGCCAGTCGGCGCCGGTCTCAATCGCCAGTTCGGTCGAGCGGATGAAGTCCGCCTTGACGCGATCCATATCGGCGCGATCCATGGCCTTCGGCACCTGACTGTTCTTGAGATAAGGGATTGAGGACGCCGAAATCAGCGGCCACCCGCCTTCGGCAAGCGGCTGATCGATGCCTTCCCAGGCAAGTTTCGTCGCACCCTTGCGACCGGCATGGCCGAGCTGGATGCCGACCTTGGCGGCGCTGTTCATGTGAACGAAATCGATGAGCCGCTTCCACTGCGCGACCTGCTCCTCATTCCAGAGGCCGAGGCATCCGGGGGTGATGCGGGCATCGGGCGTGACGCAGGTCATTTCCGCGAAGATCAGCCCTGCGCCGCCAAGGGCGCGAGAGCCGAGATGGACGATATGGAAATCGTTCATCACGCCGTCTTCAGCCGAGTACATGGCCATCGGCGAGACCACGATACGGTTGACGAGCTGGACCTCGCGCAGACGATAGGGCGTGAACATCGGCGGCAGGCAGCGGTCGTTACCGACCTCAAGGCCGGATTTTTCGGCAAACCAGCGCTCATAGCCTTCAAGCCAGGTCTTGTCGCGCAATCGAAGATTTTCGTGGCTGATGCGCTGGGAGCGCGTCAACATCGAATACATGAATTGCGGCGGCTCGAGCGTATCGGCATAGCGGCGGCCGACGACTTCGAACCATTCCATCGCATTGCGGGCGGCGTTCTGGATGCGGGCGACGTCGACGCGGCGGATTTCTTCATAGGTCTCGAGGACTGCCGGGATTTTGTCCTTCTCGTGCCCGTGGATCTGGAACTGACGGGTGAGCTCGATGGCATCGTCAATGGCAAGCTTGGTGCCGGAGCCGATCGCGAAATGCGCCGTATGGGCGGCATCACCCATCAGCACGACATGGGAGTTGCCGTTGAAATGGCTCCATTTGCCGCAGATCAGGCGGTTGAAATTCAGCCAGGCCGAACCGCGGATATGGCGGGCATTGGTCATCAGCGAAGCGCCTTCGAGCACTTCGGAAAACAGGTTTTCGCAGAAGGCGATGGAGCCGTCCTGATCCATCTTGTCAAGGCCGTGGGCGAGATAGGCTTCTTCCGTCGTCTCGACGATGAAGGTCGAGGTCTTGTCGTCGAACTTGTAGATATGCGCCTGGAACCAGCCGTGATCGGTGCGGCGGAAATCGAAGGTGAAGGCGTCGAAAAGCTTGTTGGTGCCGAGCCAGATATAGCGGTTCGGCCGGGTGATCATATCCGGCTGGAAGACCTCCGGATAGTGGTTGCGAATGCGCGAATTGAGGCCGTCCGAGCCGACGACCAGATCGGCATCCGGATAGTCGAGATCGGAATTGACGTCCGTTTCGAAGATAAGCTCCACGCCGAGCGCCTCGCAGCGGCGCTGCAGGATGTTCAAAAGCTTCTTGCGGCCGATACCGACGAAGCCGTGGCCCGAGGTGCGTTGGCGCGTCCCCTTGAACAGGACCTCGATATCGTCCCAATGGTTGAAGGCGTCCTCGATTTCGGCGGCACTTTCCGGGTCCCATTCCCGCATCGAAACCATGGTCGCATCGGAAAAGACAACACCCCAGCCGAAAGTATCATAGGGGCGGTTGCGCTCGACGACGCGGATGGAGTGCTCGGGATGGAGCTTCTTCATCAGAAGCGCGAAGTAGAGCCCTGCGGGGCCGCCGCCGATACAGACGATGCGCATCGCTTTTCCCTCCTCGTCAGACCGAAGCCGACCTCAAAATCATTTAAACTTAAAATATCTTGTCGATGCCATTCGTCAAGGCTTTTTCTGTTCGGATTTGCGGAGGGCTGATGGTCACAACATCGTGAAAATTGAGAATTTTCTTTTTAAATCAATGGGAATTTAAAAATAGTTTATGCTTAAAATTTCTTGCTTGAACATTGCGGGCTTCAGTGCGATCTTTTTTAGCAACGCCACATGCGCCGCGGGGAAACGGCTGTCGTGGCGATTGATCGATAAGAATGCGGGAGCAAGGCGATGCTGGGACCGACTGGTCATACCGATACATTCACGCGAGACAATCTGCCGCCTTTCGACGAATGGCCCGAACTGCGAATGGAGGGTTTCGACTATCCGGAATGGCTGAATGCCGGCTTCGAACTCAGCGACCGGATGGTGGAGAAGGGTTTCGCCGATCACGTTGCCCTAATCGGCAACGGCCGCCGCCGCACCTACAAGGAGCTGGCGGACTGGACCAACCGCATCGCGCACGCGCTCATCGAGAATTTCGGCGTCAAGCCCGGCAATCGCGTTCTCATCCGCTCCGGCAACAATCCCGCCATGATCGCCTGCTGGCTGGCGGTGACGAAGGTCGGCGCTGTTGCCGTCAATACCATGCCGATGCTGCGGGCAGGCGAGCTTTCGAAGATCATCGACAAGGCGGAAATCTCATTCGCGCTGTGCGATACAAGACTGCTGGAAGAGCTTGTCGCGGCGGCCAAGGACAGCCAGTTTTTGAAACAGGTTGTCGGCTTCGACGGCACCGCCAACCACGATGCGGAACTCGACCGCATTGCGCTCAACAAGCCCGTTCGCTTCGAGCCGGTGAAGACCGGGCGGGATGATGTGGCGCTGCTCGGTTTCACCTCCGGATCGACGGGCGTGCCCAAGGCGACCATGCATTTCCATCGCGATATCCTGATTATCGCCGATGCCTATGCCAAGGAAGTGCTGCAGGTGACGCCGGATGACGTCTTCATCGGCTCGCCACCGATTGCCTTCACGTTCGGACTCGGAGGTCTGGTCATCTTCCCCTTGCGCTTCGGCGCATCGACGGCGCTGCTGGAAAACGCTTCGCCGAAGAACATGGTCGAGATCATCCAGGAATATGGAGCGACCGTCAGCTTCACCGCACCGACGGCCTATCGTGCCATGCTGGCGGCGATGGAGGAGGGGGCGGATCTGTCTTCGCTTCGCATTGCCGTTTCCGCCGGTGAGACGCTGCCGGGGCCGATTTTCGAGGAATGGACGCGCAAGACCGGCAAGCCGATCCTCGACGGCATCGGCTCGACCGAGATGCTGCATATCTTCATCTCCAATCATCTCTCCGACGCCAAGCCGAATTGCACGGGCAAGCCGCTGAAGGGCTATGAGGCCCGTGTCGTCGATGACGGGATGAACGAGGTTCCGCGCGGGACCATCGGCAAACTCGTCGTTCGCGGGCCGATCGGCTGCCGCTATCTCGCCGACCACAGGCAGGCCGATTACGTGCGAGATGGCTGGAACCTGACGGGCGACAGCTTCATTCAGGATGAGGACGGCTATTTCCATTTCGCCGCCCGTTCCGACGACATCATTCTTTCGGCCGGTTACAATATTGCCGGGCCGGAAGTCGAGGCAGCCCTTCTTTCGCATGCCGACGTGCTCGAATGCGCTGTGATCGGCAAACCGGACGAGGAACGGGGTTATATCGTGCAGGCGCATGTCGTGCTGGTGCCTGGGGTCACAGGGTCGGATCTACTGGCTAAGGCGCTGCAGGATCACGTCAAGGCCGTTATTGCGCCTTATAAATATCCTCGTTCCATCGTCTTCGTCGACGCTTTGCCGAAGACGGAATCCGGCAAGATACAGCGCTTCCGCCTGCGGAACTAGGAATGCCGCAAGGCGAACGTCATGACGCGTTGATTTATTTGCCCGGATCTTTCGGGCTCCACAGCACGGTTTCGGCGTCCTTTTCGTAAGCCATGCCCTTGGGGTAGCTGATAGCCTCGAACTGCAGGCCCCAGGGTGCCTGGAAATAGAGGATCGAGTGGCCAGCTGCTGGACCGTCTGTAATGTGCAATGGCCCTAAGCGCGTCGCAACGTTTCTGCTGTCTAGATAAGCTTTTGCGGCGTCGATATCGTCGACATAAAGCGAGATGTGAAACGCGCCGATATCGCTGTTCTTCTGCTTGAGGTCCCGCTGATCGGGCGCCGAATATTCGAACAGTTCGATGTTCGATCCGAAACCGCATCGCACCTGGGTTATCTGCTTGATTTCAGCCTTGGGATCGACACCAAGCAAATCGGTCATGAATGTGCCCGTATCATCGGCAAACGGGCCGAACGACATAACGACCTCGCAGCCGAGCACGTTTTCGAAGAAGTCGACCGCCTGCTTCATATCCGGCACCGTCAGTCCTGTATGGTCGTGGCCACGAAGACCGGGCAAGCCCGTGGTTTTTGTTGCTGCTGAAACAGGATCCGTCATAGGGTCTTTCCTTTCCATATGCCGATGTTGTTGCAGTCTCGCTAACACCTGCAGCACAATTAATAACCTTTACGCAACGGGCGCTTCTTCCATCAGGTTTTCGCGACCAAGCCAGTGCGGGTCGACTTCCGGCAGGGGAATGGCGTCGAGCAGCATGCGGGTATAGGCGGAGGCGGGTGCGGTGAAGACGCGCTCGCAATCGCCTTCTTCTTCGACGCGACCATGGCGCATGACATAGACGCGGTCGCAGACGGCGCGAATGACGGAAAGATCATGGCTGATGAAGGCCATCGAGAGGCCAAGATCGCGCGAAAGTTCCTTCAGCAGATTGAGAACCTGTGCCTGCGTCGACACATCGAGGCCGGAGACGATCTCGTCGGCGAGCACGAAATCCGGCTTCAGCAGAGCCGCGCGCGCGATGCCGATGCGCTGGCGCTGGCCGCCCGAGAGCTCATGCGGATTGCGGTCGAGGCAGGCCTGCGGCAGTGTCACGCGTTCGAGGATTTTGGCGACATGGCGCTCTGCCTCTTTTCTGTCCGAAGCCAGCCTGTGCAGCAGCAGTGGCTCGACGAGGATGCGGCGGATCGTGTGGCGCGGATTAAGCGAGGCCATCGGATCCTGAAAGATCATCTGCATGCGGCGGCGCAGCGGCCGCATCTCTGAATCGGGCAGATGCGTGATGTCTCGGCCGTCGAAATGAATGCTGCCTGCTGTCACATCGATCAGCCGCAGCAGGGCGCGGCCGAGCGTCGTCTTGCCCGAGCCGCTTTCACCGACAATGCCAATCGTTTCACCACGACGGATATCGATGTCGACACCGTGCAGCACCTTGATGCCCAGGCCAGATGGGCCGAAAAGATGCGGCCTGGCGCCATACGTAACCTCGATGCCTCTGGCCGAAAGGAGAGTATCGGAAACGCTCATCGGCTTCCCTCCGGGATGCCGATCTCGCGGCGCAATTGTTCGAAAACGGCTTGCGGCACCGGCGTCAGCCCGGCATCCGGTCGGTCGTAGCGCGGCCCGGCCGATATCAAGGATTTTGTATAGATGTGCTGAGGATGCGCCAGCACGTCGCTCGTGTGCCCCTCTTCGATCACCTTGCCGGCGTAAAGCAGGGTCACACTGTCGCAGATCTGGGCGACGACGCCGAGATCATGCGTGACGAAGATAACTGCGGTGCCGTGCGCTTCCTGCAGGCCGCGGATCAGCCGCAGGATCTGCTTTTGCACCGTGACGTCGAGCGCCGTGGTCGGCTCGTCGGCGACGACCAGCTTCGGCTCCAGCGCGAAGGCGGCGGCGATCAAGATGCGTTGACGCATGCCGCCCGACAATTCGTGGGGATAGGCGCGCAATACACGCTCGGGATCGCGAATATGCACTTCTTCCAGCAGCTTCAGCGCGCGACGGTGGGCATCACTTGATGACAGGCCCCGCTTAAACCGTAGTCCGTCGGTCAACTGAGCCTCGATGCGGCGGCCGGGATTGAGTGCCGTCTGCGGGTCCTGCGGGATCAGCGAGATCTCGCTGCCCATGATGTCTCGCAATTCCTTGGCGGAAAGCGTGAGTAGATCGCGGTTTTCGAACAGGATCGAGCCATTCGTGACGCGGACGCTGCGCGGCAGGATGCCGAGCAGGGCCTTGGCAATCGTCGATTTTCCAGCACCGCTTTCGCCGACCAGCCCGCGCACTTCGCCGCGTTCCAGGGTCAGGGAAACATCACGCAGGATCGGTGTGCCGCCCTCGCGGTCGGATACGGCGTTGAGGCCGGTAATGGAGAGGAGTGGAGATGTCATCGGCGCATTACCGGATCGAGGGCGCGGCGCAGGCCATCGCCGAGTTGATTGAAGGCAAGCACCGCCGCAAAGAGCGCGATCAGCGGTACTACCAGCACCCACCAGCCTTGATAGATCATCTGACGCCCCTCGGCGATCATGCCGCCCCAGGTCGGCGTGTCCGAGGAGACGGAGAGGCCGACGAAGGACAGGATGGCCTCGACGATGACGGCAATCCCCATCTCCAGGCTGACAAGCGCGATCAGCACCGGCATGACATTGGGCAGGATTTCGCTGAAGAGGATTCTAGCCCGCGAAAAGCCGATTGTATGGGCGGCCGTCACATAGTCCATATGCGCCTGTGCCTGGGTTTCGGAGCGCACGACGCGACAGAAGCGGGTCCAGTCGATGATGACGATGGCGGCGATGACAGAGTGTACGCCCGAACCGAAAACGGCGACCAGCAGGATCGACAGCAGCACGGGCGGAAAGGCCATCCAGATATCGACGAGGCGGGAGATCACCTTGTCGATCCAGCCGCCATACCAGCCGGCGAGAAGACCGAGGAGCGTGCCGATAAACGCCGCGAGGCCGGCCGCGACGAAGGCGACTGTGAGGGCGATGCGCGTGCCGAAAATGGCGCGGGACAGCACGTCGCGGCCGAGATCGTCCGTCCCCAGCAGGAAGCCGGGATCGGAACCCGCGATCCATGCCGGCGGCAGGGTACCGGACATGAGGTCCTGCTCCAGTGGATCCTTCGGTGCGATAAAGGGTGCGAAGATTGCGAGGATGAGCAGGATGAGAATGAAGCCGCCGCCGAAGATCACCTTCGGTTCGGAGAGCAATGTCCGAAGGCGTTTCGCCATTCTGGAGGGCGAGCTCGGCATGGCGGGCGAGGTGATGTCAGCCATGGGCGAGCCTCGGATTGAAGGCCGCGACCAGAAGATCGACCGCCAGATTGACGAGAATGAAGAGGGCGCCGAAGACAAGGACAAGCCCCTGGATCAGCGGCAGGTCGCGGTTGATGACCGCGTCGATCGCCATGTTGCCGATGCCGGGATAGGCGAAGATGCGCTCGACGATGACGGTGCCCCCGATCAGGAAGGTGAACTGCACGCCGGTCAGCGCGATGGTCGGGCCGACGGCATTGCGCAGCGCTTCCTGCAGCACGAGACGCAGCTCGGACATGCCCTTCAACTTGGCAAGCAGGATATAGTCCTGCACCATGGCCTCGGAGAGTGCGGCTTTCAGCACGCGGGCGATGATGGCGGCGAGCGGCAGGCCGAGCGCCAGCACTGGCATGACCATATGGGCTGATATATCGGCGAAGATCCGGAAACGGAACGTCAGCAGGCTTTCGAGGAGATAGAAGGGAGTGGCGAACTGCACGTCCGTGCTCGGATCGATGCGGCCCGAGAGCGGGAAGAGCGGAAACAACACGCCTAGAACGAGGACCAGTGCGAGAGCCCAGACGAAATCCGGCACTGCCAGGAAAAGGCCGTTCAGGCTGTCGATGACCGGTTCGAAAATCGTGCGGCGGGCAAGTGTGCCGACAATGGCGATCGCACCGCCGAGAAGAACTGCCAGCGCCAATGCAGCGAAGGCCAGTTCCAGCGTTGCGGGGAGACGCTCTCCGAGCAAAGAGAGTACATCGCGCTTCAGGGAAATCGATATCCCAAAATCGCCTGTCAGAACCGATTTCAGCCAGAGCCAGAATTGGGTCGTGAGGCTTGCATCGAGACCGTAATGGGCGCGCAGTGCGGCGATATCGGTAGGGCTTGCGCCCGGCGAGATCATCATCGCGATCGGATCCCCGGGTACGACGCGCAGCAGGACGAAGACGATCACCGCCACTCCGAAGAGGGTGATCGCGGCCATGATCAGCCGGTTGAGAATGGAGACTGCTATCATGCGTTATGAGTTCCGATCGCATGTGCTGACTGTAACATGGAGAGTACAGGCCCCTCATCCGGCCTATCGGCCACCTTCTCCCCGTTTTGACGGGGAGAAGGGGATAGAAGCACCCGGAGCCTTCCTTCCGACCGTTTTTCCAGACGAGGGTACAGAGGTCGTCCCCTCTCCCCGTCAGAACGGGGAGTGGGCTAGGGTGATGGGCAGCCACATACTCAAAGCCTGATGCATCAAGCCTTCGACACGAGCGTCGGCTGCAGGGCGCCGGAGACGTTAGGCGTGACCTTGAGGCTCGACTTGTAGACGATCGGCTGGGCATATTGCAGCAGCGGGATCACATAACCCTGCTCGGCAATATATTTGATCGCCGCCTTCCAGCCGGCAATGCGCTTCGTTTCGTCCTTTTCCACCCAGAGCGGTCCCAGCATGTCGTCGACATCCTTGGTCTTCCAGGCAGAGTGCGGCGAGGGTCCGAACATGGCGAAGCCGGTCGATGTCGTCGGATCGCCGATGGCGTTGCCCCAGTTGTAAAAGGCGGCCGGTCCGAGCTGGTGGGCGGCACGCAGTTCGTAGTGCTTGGCGATTTCGTAGACTTCGATGTCAGCCTCAATGCCGACCTTACGCCACATGCCGACGATCGCCTGGATCATCTCGTAATCCTTCGGCTTGAAGCCGCGGGTCGTCTTGATGGTGAATTTCACCGGCTTTTCCGGCGAATAGCCGCTGGCGGCCAGGAGCTTCTTGGCCTGCTCCGGATCGTAAGGGATTTTGACGGAGGCGTCGTAGGCCTCATATTCCGGCGCTTCCAGCGTCGATAGCGGCTTGCCGTAGCCGCGCAGCAGCCGCTTGATGATCGCTTCCTTGTCGATCGCCATATTGGCAGCAAGACGGACGTTCTTATCGAGCATCGGGTCGACATTGCTGATGAAGATCATGCCGATATCGGAGATGGGGGTGGCGACGCCTGATAGCCCCGACTTCTTCTTCAGCCTGTCAAAATCCTCGTAGGGGATTTCCAGCGTCACGTCGGAAGAGCCGGATTCGATTTCGGCGACGCGGCTCGTCGTATCCGGCACGAATTTGAAGATGACGGTATCGAAGGCCGGCTTGCCGCCGAAATAGTTCGGGTTTGCCTTCAGGCGCAGATAGGAATTGCCCTCATAGGCGTCGACCATATAGGGGCCGGTGCCGATCGGCTTCTTTTCGAAGCCCTGCGCGCCCACCTTGTTGTAATAGTCCTTCGGCAGAATATAGCCTGTCAGGAACGCCATCCACTTGAAGAAGGTCGGCTCGAAGCGAACGACATCGCCGGTGATGCGGTTGCCTTCTACCTTGTAATTGTTGGCTGTCGACCAGATGAACTGGATCGGATTGCCGGTGTCCTGCTTGGCGGCGCGCTCCAGCGACCAGACGACGTCGTCGGGCGTAAACTTGGAGCCGTCATGCCAGGTCACCCCTTCGCGGACATCCATCCAGACCTTTGTCTTGTCGTCGTTCCAGCCCCAGGCCGTCAACAGGCCCGGCTGGAATTTCAGGTCCGGTCCCTGGCCGATATACTGGTCGAAGATCGAGCGATAGATCGCCTGGATCGTCGGGTTGACGGCGGATGGGCCTGTCGTCGGATCGAAAGAGGGCAAATTGACGTTGAAGGCGATGGTCAGCGTGCCGGCTTCCGCTGCTTCCACAGGCGTCCTGCCGGCTAAAATCCCAGTTATGAATGCGGCCGCGCCGAGGCTGAGTGCCTCGCGCCGAGTAAGCTTATTCATGGTCACCCCGTTCCCCTGTTAAGCGGCAGAAAAGCATGGCACTCAACTGTCGCTGGCGATTTATTGTCGGAATGTTTTAATCTTAAAATACATATTTTGGAGCGGCAAGCGCTTTCTCTGGTGCTTGTAAGGAATCTGATGCTTTTTTGGCATCCATATTAAATGCGTACGCATATATCTTCGCTGCAACCCAAGGAGCGAAGATTCCGATGTGGAAGAAGGAAGGCAATGGCTTTCCCATTCGAACTTACTCCATAGAGCTGGATTTCATATTTGTTCGTTGACAGTTCAATGAAGTTCAAAATATGATTTTGCAAATGATTTAAAACAAGCCCACAAGGGCAAAGGGGTAACGTCATGGCCGAGCGATCGTTTGCGCGCGAGGTCGAGGATCTGAAGCTCGGGGAAGGCGACATCTTCCGCGGCGAGGGTATTCTCGCGATCACCAAGGCACTTCTGCAATCCGGTGTTTCCTATGTCGGCGGCTATCAGGGCTCGCCGATCTCGCATCTCATGGACGTGCTGGCCGACGCCAAGGACGTGATGCAGGATCTGGGCGTCCATTTCGAGACATCGGCATCGGAAGCGGCAGCTGCTGCCATGCTGTCCGCCTCCGTCATGTATTCGGTGCGCGGCGCCGTCACCTGGAAATCGACGGCCGGTACCAATGTCGCCTCCGATGCGCTTTCCAACCTATCTTCGGGCGGGGTCACGGGCGGCGCACTCATCATTATCGGCGAGGACTACGGCGAGGGCTCCTCGATCATGCAGGAGCGCAGTCACGCCTATGCGATGAAATCGCAGATGTGGCTGCTCAATCCGCGCCCGAACCTGCCGTCGATCGTGCAGGCGGTGGAAGAGGGTTTTGAGCTTTCGGAAGTGTCGAACACGCCGGTCATGCTACAGGTCGGTATCCGCAGCTGCCATGTGCATGGCCAGTTCGTCGCCAAGGATAACAAGCGACCGGCCTATACGCTTAAGCAGGCGCTGGAAAATCCGGTTCGCGACGTCAGCCGCATCGTGCTGCCGCCGGCCTCCTTCCTGCATGAGAAGGAGAAGCTGGAGAAGCGTTGGCCTGCCGCGGTCGATTTCATCAGGAAACGCCAGCTCAACGAGTATTTCGGACCCTCCGAGGGCGATGTCGGCATCATCCTGCTTGGCGGCATGTATAACGGCGTGCTGCGCGCACTGCAGCAGCTCGGGCTTGCCGATGTCTACGGTAATTCCGCCGTACCGCTTTACGTCCTCAACGTCGCCTATCCGCTTGTTGATGATCAGATCGCCGAATTCTGCGCCAGCAAGAAGGCGGTGCTGATGGTCGAGGAGGGGGCGCCCGAATATATCGAGCAGTCCCTAAATACGATCCTGCGCCGCCGCGATATCCAGACAAAGGTCGCGGGCAAGGACGTGCTGCCGATGGGCGGCGAATATACCGCGCCGGTGCTGATGAAGGGCATCAAGAATTTCCTGGAAATCCACCAGCGCGTATTGCTCGGCAACCAGCCGCCGCTGCCGGATCCAATGCCGATCCTCAACGATCCGAAGATCAAGGCGCTCGCCGAAGTCGTGCCGCCGCGGCCGCCCGGCTTCTGCATCGGCTGTCCCGAGCGGCCAATCTTTGCCGCCATGAAGATAGTGGAGAGCGAGCTCGGCCAGCATCACATATCAGGCGATATCGGCTGTCACCTCTTCTCGATCCTGCCGCCCTTCAATATCGGCAGCACGACCATGGGCTACGGGCTCGGGCCGGCAGCTGCCTCGGCCTTCAATGTCGCGGCCGATAAGCGCGTGATCTCCGTCATGGGCGATGGCGGCTTCTGGCACAATGGCCTGGCGACCTCTGTCGGAAATGCCGTCTTCAACAAGCAGGACGGTGTTATCCTCGTCGTCGATAACTATTATTCGGCAGCGACCGGCGGGCAGGACATACCGTCGTCGCGTGCGCTCAACCCGCGCCGCAAGACCAACAATTCCATCGTCAATGCCGTCAAGGGCATCGGCGCGACCTGGGTGCGCCAGATCGACCGGACCTATGATGTCGCCAAGATGCGCGATACGCTGCGTGAGGCTCTGACCTCGAAGGAGCCGGGGCCGAAGATCATCGTGGCTTCCTCGGAGTGCATGCTCAACAAGCAGCGTCGCGTGAAGCCGCAATTCGCCAAGGCGGTGAAGGACGGCAAGCGCATGGTCAAGGAGCGCTTCGGCGTGGACGAGGACGTCTGCACTGGCGATCACGCCTGCATCCGCCTTTCCGGCTGTCCCTCGCTCTCCGTCAAGCATACCGACGACCCGCTGAAGGACGATCCGGTGGCGGCGATCGACAATAATTGCGTCGGCTGCGGCAATTGCGGCGAGGTTTCCGAGGCTGCGGTGCTTTGTCCCTCCTTTTATCGTGCCGATATCATCCACAATCCGACTGGTTGGGATCGCTTCGTCGCCCGCATGCGCTCGGGCATTATCGGCTGGCTGCAGGCGCGTCGCCGTGCCGGTCGCATCGTCTTTTCGGATTGAGAGGGCGAGATGAACGAGCATGTGAGCATGAGTGATCTTGGGACCAGCAGGCTTTCGACGGACAAGCCGCTGTCGCTTGCCATTCTCGCCATGGGCGGGCAGGGCGGCGGCGTCCTGGCCGACTGGATCGTCGGCCTTGCCGAAGCCGAAGGCTGGATGGCGCAGACGACGTCTGTGCCGGGCGTTGCCCAGCGCACGGGCGCGACGATCTATTATATCGAGATGCTGCCGGCACGCGACGGCCACGCGCCGGTCTTTTCGCTGATGCCGACACCGGGCGATGTCGATGTCGTCATGGCGGCGGAGCTGATGGAAGCCGGCCGTTCCGTGCTGCGCGGCCTCGTCACGCCGGACAAAACGCTGCTGATCGCCTCGACGCACCGCTCCTTTGCGGTTGCAGAAAAGGAAAAGCCGGGCGATGGCATCGGCAATGCCGAAGTGGTGGTCGATGCTACGGATTTTGCCGCCAAGCGCACCATCGCTTTCGACATGGAAACGATGGCCGTCAGGAATGGCAGCGTGATTTCGGCCTCCATGTTTGGCGCTTTGGCCGGCTCGGGTGCACTGCCGTTCGGCAAGCAGGCTTTCGAGGCGATGATCCGCGCCGGAGGCAAGGGTATCGAGCCCAGCCTGAAGGCGTTCAATGCCGCCTTCGACAGGGTCAAGGAAAAGCCGCGCGATGCGGTTTACGCGACGCCGCCCAAGCATTTCGATGCGCTGCCTGAGACGGCCGGTCATCCGGCGCTGGACCGGTTGGTCAATCGCATCCGCTCCGAATTTCCCGAAGTTGCCTGGCCGCTGCTGTTTGCCGGCGTCAAGAAGCTGACCGACTATCAAGACCCGGTCTATGCTGACGAATATCTGAGCCGTGTTGCGGCACTCCAGGCGCTGGATCGAAAGGTTGGCGGGGCGAATAAGGATTTCGCTTTCACCGTACAGGCGGCGAAATATGTCGCGGTCGCCATGGCTTACGATGATGTCATCCGCGTTGCCGATCTGAAGGTGCGTGGCTCGCGCTTCGAGCGCGTTCGCAAGGAGGTCGGCGCCAAGGACGACCAGATCGTCTACATGACCGAATACATGCATCCGCGCATGGAGGAGGTCTGCGGCACGATGCCGAAGGCGATGGGCCTATGGATTGAAAACCGGCCGCGGCTGTTTGCCCGGCTGGACCGCTTCGTCAACAAGGGGCGGCGCGTTCAGACGGGCACGCTGTTCTGGTTCCTCGGCCTTTACATGGTCTCGGCGCTGCGCCGTATCCGTCGCGGCACGCTGCGGCACGCACGCGAGGTGGAGCATCGCGAGGCCTGGCTTGCGGCGGCCTCCAACCTGCTGGCCGCGAATTACGATCTCGCCGTCGAGGTGCTCGGCAACCGCCGCCTCGTGAAGGGCTATTCCGATACGCATGCGCGCGGGCTTTCCAAGTTCGATCGGGTCATGTCGGCGCTGCCGCTCCTGCGCGACCGCGAGGATGGAGCCGCCTGGATGCGGCGGCTGCGGCAGGCTGCATTGCTGGACGAGAAGGGCACGGCGCTCGATGGCGCTATGAAGACTGTGGAGACGCTGTGAGGTTGCTGAGAGCACGGTGGCTTATTTCGCCCTTGGGGGCATAAGCCGCTCAGATTTCATGCTTCCTGATATTGTGCAGCACCTTGTGCAGTGTCGAGATGAAGGTGCGGTATTCGGCCTCGTCGACGCCGTCGAACATTTGCAGGAAGAGGTCGTACATGGTCGGCCACACCTTCTCGAAGGCGGCGCGGCCTTCCTCGGTGATGGAGACATCGCGGATGCGCATGTCTTCGGCGCGGGGCTGGCGGCGGATGTAACCCTGTTGTTCGAGCGAGTCCAAAGTGCGGCTCATCGTCGATTGCTCGGTCACGGCGAAGACGGAGAGCTCGTTGATGGTGACGCTGGAGGAGACGCTGAGGACGGCAAGCGCACGCATCTTGGCGGTCGTCATATCGTATTCGCGCAGCTCTTCCGAAAGATTGGCGTTCCAACGCGCCATCAGCCGGTTCATGAGATAGGGCGCGAAGTGATTGAGGCCGATTTCGCCCATGGTCGGGCGCTTCGCGTTCTCATCCCGCGTGCGCCTCAAAACGGTGCCTGAAAACCGTTCCTCCATCGACGAAACTCCTCCTTCGGAAACGTGTTACTTCAGCGATGATGCGAGCAGGAAGCCGGAGCCCCCACCAAGGCCCGCACCGGGATGCGCCGAAGCGCCGATGTGGTAAAGGCCTGATATGTGGGTGCGGTGGTTAACAGATGACTTGAAGGGACGCCAGATGAAAAACTGGTCGAGGCCGCAATAGCCCCCGTAGGGGTCGCCACCGACGAGGTTCATGTTCATCGCTTCCAGATCCGCCGGAGAATAGGCGCAGCGCGCGAGCTTGATGTTTGCAAAATCCTCGATATGGCTCGCAAGCAGAGCTTCGATGCGGTCGGCGTAGCGCTCGCGCACCTCTTCCGTCCAGCGGCCGTCTTCAGGCGTTTCGATTTCGCCCGCGGCATCGCCCTTGATGCGGCGTGGTGCTTCGGGAAGCTGCAGCCAGAGGATCGACTTTCCTTCCGGTGCGCGGCTGGGATCTAGCGCGACAGGCTGCCCGACGCAGACTGTAGGTTCGGCCGGCAGAAGCCCGCGCTCGCATTCATTGGCGGCGCGCGAGACGCCGTCGAGGCCAGGGGTCAGGTGCAGCAGCGCCACCTTGCCGAGTTCGGCATTGGCCTTCCAGCGCGGCGGCTCGGAAAGCGCGTAGTGGATCTGCATATCGCCCTTGCCGTAGCGGTAGCTGGCAACGCCCGATTTAACTTCCGGCGGCAGCGGATCCGGCCAATCCTTCATCAGCCGCTCGTAGAGCTGGTTCGGCGTTACCGAGCAGATCACGCCGGCTTTCGCTTTCAACGTTTCGCCATTCGCAAGACGCACGCCATCGGCGCTGCGATTGTGGTCCGGAATGATGGCCGCGACATCGGCACTCACACGAATTTCACCGCCATGATCGGCAATCAATCGTTCGAAGGCCTTCAGCAGCTTCTCGGCACCGCCCTTGACGATCGGCGCGCCACCCAATTCCAATGCAAAGCCGATCACCTTCAGCATTTCGGCGGAATAGGCGCTTTCAGGCCCGAGGCCGCAATGAAGCACCCACGGCGCCCAGAGCGCATGGATATCCTCGGACCTGTAGCTGGTTTCGAGATAGCCGCGTGCCGGCGTCAAAGCATCGCCAAACCAGGCGGCGAGCTTGCGCAACCCGCGGCTCCAGCCTTGTTTTGCAACAGTCTTCAGGGTCGATCCTGACCACAGCGCACCGCCAAGCAGGGAAAACAGGAATGGCGCGTCGGCCGCAAGTGCTTCCATCTCACGGGAAAAGGTCTGCCCGTCGCCGGGCGACAATTTGTCGAAAGTGGCGATATTTGGCTGTCTGTTCTTGGAAAAGATCACATGCGAACCGTCAGGACGGAGCACGCCCGTGGGGAGCTCGGCATGGGCGAATTCCAGGCCTCGCGCCTCGAGATCCTTGCCGACGGCGCCATAGGCCGGCGAGGTGAGGAACAGCACCATGGTCGTTGCCATGACGTCGTGGATGAAGCCGGGCTGGGTGATCTCCTCGGTGCGCAGGCAACCGCCGATGCGGTCGTTGCGCTCGAGGACGAGCACCTTGTGGCCCTTTTTGCCGAGCATGGCGGCTGCGACGAGCGCATTTATGCCGCTGCCGACGATGATGTAGTCATGATCGCCCATTGCTGCCGCCCCTCATTGGCAAGATGAACAGAAAGGAGGAGCCTGCCCCAGGCTCCCGCCTCTCCAGCCTATCACGCGATCAATGCCAGTGCGCGAACCGGCGAGCCCGTGCCCTTGACGAACTTCAGCGGTGCGGCGATCAGCACTGCGCCCTTGGCCGGAAGCTGGTCGAGGTTGGAGAGGCTGGCGAGGCCATAGCGATTGGCCTTGTGCATAAGGTTGTGCGCCGGGAAGGGCGGGTTCATGCCACCAGCAGAACCGGCATCGGTGCCGATCGTTTCCGAACCCCAGCCGATGATACCCTTGGTGAGCAGATATTCGATCGCTTCTGCCGTCGGGCCGGGAGAATGCGGGCCGTTTTCATCAGCGTTCAGGAAGGTTTCGGTCGAACCGTTCCGCTTGTACCAGTCTGTGCGCAGCAGCACCCAGCTGCCGGGCTCGATCGCGCCGTTCTCAGCTTCCCATTCCTTGATGCTTTCGACCGTCAGCAGATAATCAGGATTGGCGGCGGCTTCCTTGGAGCGGTCGATGACATTGACCGGCGCCACGAAGTTCTGCGGCGGGATGGTGTCGGTCGTGTTGTTCGGATTATCCTTGCCGGTAATCCAGTGGCAGGGCGCATCGAAATGTGTGCCGGTGTGCTCGCCGAGCTCCAGCCAGTTCCAGGCCCAGAACGGGCCGTCCTGGTTGTATTCCGAGATCGTATGGACCTTGACGTTCGGCGTGTTCTTGCCGAACTGTGGCGGCAGGTAGAGCACTGGAGTATCCGGACCGAGCGGTGCGGTGAGATCGACGACCTTGACGGAGCGCGAAAGCAGGGCCGAGGCGAGGCTGGCGAGTGTGGTAGCGGTCATTTTTTTGCGTTCCCCTTGTTGTTGCAGAATCCCGTGCGAAGAGCCTTTTTGCAGGTCTTTTGTTCAGGATCGGGCATGAAATCGACAGACGCGGGTGCCTTTCCTCCTGGCACCGGGTCCGCGTGGCGGCGGAATGAAGGGGAGCCTATGTCACAATATATGATATTGCAAGCATTCGGCTGGGGTTCGCGCCGCCAATTTTGACATAAAATCGGCGGCCATTATGAGTTTGTAAGTTACTGAAGTAAAATGGCATTCCTCGGCGTAATTCGGTGAAATGCTATCAGTGGTTGCCTGAGTCCCCTGTGATTCGCGCCAACAGATACTTGAAGCTTAAAACTCAAAATGTATGCATGTGATAATAATAATCACAAACAAAAGGGGCAGACGATGAGCTATGATGCGATCATAGTCGGGGCCGGTCACAATGGCCTGGCGGCGGCGGTGCATTTGGCCGCCAAGGGCTGGAAAGTCGCCGTGATCGAGCGTAATGCGGAGGCTGGCGGTGCAGTCAAGACGCGTGAGGTGACGCTGCCCGGTTTTCGGCACGATCTGTGCGCCATGAACCTCTCGATGTTCGCCGGCTCGGCCTTCTTTGCGCAGTATAAGAACGAGCTTCTGGCCGAAGGGCTGGGCTTCGTGCCCGCCGCGGATTGCTTCGCCAGCGTCTTTCGCGACAACACCTATCTCGGCGTCAGCACCGATCTGGAAAAGACCGCGGGCGCCATCGCCGAGATTTCACCGCAGGATGCTGCCGCCTGGCGCAATATGCTCTCTACATTCGGTGCGGATGCGCCGCATATTTTCGGCCTGCTCGGCTCGCCCATGCCTTCGATGGCCGCCGCCAGGGTCGTGTGGAAGGCATGGCGCGAAAAGGGAATGGGCTGGATTTATGAGACCGCGCGCATGCTCTTTGCATCTCCACGCGATTTTCTCGATGCCCGTTTCCAGAATACGAAGCTAAAGACGATGATGGCCGCCTGGGGGCTGCATCTCGACTTCACACCCGACGTCGCCGGCGGCGCGCTGTTTCCCTATCTCGAATCCATGGCTAATCAGGCATTCGGCATGGTGATCGGCAAGGGCGGAGCCGATACGATCATCAAGGCGATGGCGGCCGTGCTGAAGGGCAAGGGCGGCGAGCTGATACTCGGCACGCGCGTGGACAAGATCACGACCTCGGGCGGCAAAGCGACGGGCGTTGTGCTGGCCGATGGACGACGTTACGAAGCGAAGCGTGCGGTCATCGCCAATGTCCATCCGCAGATCCTGTTCGGCAAGCTTCTGGATCAGGATCCGGCGCGCCAGGAGTTTGACGGCAAGATCAAGCGCTTCCGCGCCGGACCAGGTACGATGATGATCCATCTGGCGCTGTCGGGCCTTCCGGATTGGACGGCGGGCAAGGCGCTCCAGAATTTTGCCTATGTGCATATCGCGCCGGATCTCGAAATGATGTCGCGTGTCTATGCCGAGGCGATGGGCGGGCTGCTGCCGGCTGAACCTGCCCTGGTGGTAGGCCAACCGACAGCCATCGACCCGTCGCGCGCGCCCGATGGGCAACATGTGCTTTGGATACAGGTGCGCGTCCTGCCGGCGGAATTCCATGGCGATGCCGCCGGTCAAGTCAGCGGCGCGGGTTGGGATGAGATCAAGGATATCTATGCCGAGCGCGTTTTCGATATCGTCGAACGTTATGCGCCCGGCTTGCGCGGCAAGATATTGGGGCGCTCGGTCTTTTCGCCCATCGACCTGGAGCGCGAGAACCCGAATCTCATCGGCGGCGACAACCTCTCTGGCAGTCATCATCTCGACCAGAATTTCCTGTTCCGCCCCGTTGCTGGCTATTCGCGATACAAGACGCCCGTGGCATCGCTCTACATGTGCGGGGCCTCGACATGGCCTGGCGCAGGAACGGGTGCAGGTTCCGGTTTCATGCTGGGGAAAATGCTGGCCAAGTGAGCGCCATATGACTTGACGTTCAAACCTTTGACATTTCAAATATCGTCCCCTAGATCGCTGGGATTAGCGATGCGGAACGATAGGCCGAGGCGACGTTATGACAGAGTCCGAGAGTGCAAGCGTTGATCTGGAGATCATCGTTCAGGGCGCGCAGGAAGGCAAGAAGCTCGAACTGCGGCTCTGGCTGCGGATGTTGTCGACGACCAAGCTGATTTCGCAGGAAATCCGCCGCCGGCTGCGCAATGAGTTCGGAGCGACTTTGCCGCAGTTCGACCTGATGGCGCAGCTCTATCGTGAGCGAGAGGGCTTGCGTCTTGGAGAGTTGTCGAAGCGCACCATGGTCACCAACGGCAACGTCACCGGTCTTGTCGAGAGGCTGGAGGCGGATGGCCTCGTGCTGCGTGTGACACCCGATGGCGACCGGCGCGTCACGGTCGCGAAGCTGACGGAAAAGGGCGAGACCCAGTTCAGCGCCATGGCCGCCGCCCATGAAGGCTGGCTGCGCGACATGATGGCGGATGTGGAGCCCGCGATCGTCAGCGAGCTGTGGCGGGATATCGGCGCGGTGAAGTCATCGGTCAGCAACCATCTTTCCGGCGCCGACTTCGATTGATGGTAAAGCATGTCACGCAAAAGTGTGTAGCGGTTTTGCGGTAACGACATGCGTCAACGAGGGACTATCTCGCCCGCTCGTCCTTGAACTTCTTTTCGAGCACGCTGACGAGGCGGACCATTGGCCAGAGCAGGATGATGTAGATCAACGCGGCCATGATGAGCGGGGAGGGGTTGGCGTAGAAGCCTTGAGCGTTCTGTCCTTCCTTGAGCAATTCGGGAAGGGCCACAGTCGAAGCGAGCGACGTATCCTTGAACATCGACACGCAGTTGCTCGTCGTCGGCGGGATGACGATACGCACCGCCTGCGGCAGCACAACCTTATAGAGGGTGATCAGGAAGGGGATGCCGAGGGCTGCGGCCGCCTCGAATTGCCCGCGCGGCACACTTTCGATCCCTGAGCGAAAGACTTCGGCCGAATAGGCGGCAAGCACGATCGAGAAGCCGAGGATCGCCGACCACCACGCGGAAAAGCTGATGCCGACGAAGGGTAGCGCGTAATAGATCAGGATCAGCACGACCAGCATGGGCATGGCGCGCATGATGTCGATATAGGCGATCGTCAGGAGCTGCAAAGGTTTGGGAGCATAGAGGCGGATCAGGCTGATGACGAGGCCGCCGGTCACGCCGATCAGGATACTGACGACGCCGAGCGCAATGGTCATCCAAAGCCCGCGCAGCAGCTGTGGAAAGGCCGAGATCATGACGTCGGAGTTAAGGAAGGTGTCGACGAAAGACATTGGCACTCCCGCGTGCGAAACGAAGACGAGGTTTCCTACATCCACGCCGGTCGTTGCGACCGGCGTAGTTTCATTTCAATAATGATCTTTTGATCACGCTTTAGGGATGGGCAATTCAGTAACGGTCGAGGAGCCTGCCGGCGCCTTGCCGCCGAACCACTTCTCGTGGATCTTTTCCAGCGTGCCATCCTTCTTCATCGCGGTGATCGCATCGTTGATCTTGGCGACGAGTGGCGAATCCTTGGTCATCATCAGGCCGTATTGTTCGCCGGTCTTGATGCGATCCTTGATGGCGAAGCCCTTGGTCTTGACGAAGAGATACTGCATGCCGGGAATATCGCTGACGACGGCATCGATGCGACCGGCGCCGAGATCGAGGAACATATCCTGCTGCGAATTGTAGCCCTTGACGTCGGCAAAGCCCTGGGCGGCCTTGTTGTCATTGACCCATTTTTCACCCGTCGAGCCCGAAAGCACGCCGATGGTTTTGCCCTTGAGATCGGCAAGCGCCTTGATCGAGCTGCCGTCCTTGGCGGCGACGCCCATATCGGAGTCGTAATAGGGCTGGGTGAAAGACTGCGACTTCAGGCGTTCCGGCGTAATCGTGATGGACGAGATCGCCACGTCGATGCGCTTGGAACTGGTTGCCGCAAACAGGGCCTGAAAGCCGTAGTCGGCGATGTTGGTGGTCATGCCGGCGCGCTTGGCCGCTTCGTTGACGATATCGACCTCGAAGCCTTCGAAGCCGCCATTCGCGGTCTTATATTCGAAGGGCGGGTTGTTTGGATAAGAGCCGACGTTCAAGACATCGGCGGCATAGGCAAAATGGCTTCCGCCGGCGAGGCCGACGGCGGTCGCCAGGATAAGCAGACCGCGACGAGTAATGGACATTTTTTAGTCTCCCTCTGGTTATGGCCGCGGGCTTTTCCTCTCACCCGCGGTGTTCCCGTCCGCCCGACCGGCGGCCGTATCATGTCATCGCGTTGACCATACGATCGAGCGCGATGCGCATCTGTTCGGTTTCGCGGAAGGTGCACATACGCAGGAATGCGCGGGATGCCTCGCCGAAATGGTATCCGGGCGCCAGGCCGACGCGGGCCGTTTCGAGAATGCGCTCGCAAAGCGCCGTCGCATCGGGCTCGCCCTGCAGCGCGAAGAAGGCATACATGCCGCCGCGCGGCTTTTCGGGCAGGATGATGCCCGGTATCTTCGGTAGCTTCTCATAGGCAAGATCGAGGCCGGCCTTGATGCGTTCGCGGATTTCTGAAACCAGCGGCTCGCCTTCGCGCAGAGCGGCAGCGGCACCCGCCTGAACCATGGCCGAGGTGCCGCTATTGATATATTGCGTCATCGCGCCGAGCTGGTCGGCCGCTGCCGATGGGTGCGTCAGCCAGCCGACGCGCCAGCCGGTCATCGCCCAGGCCTTGGAGAAGCTGTTGATCGCGATCACGCGATCGCCGTCTTCGGCCACCTGCAGGATCGAAGGGGCGATGTCGCCATCGAAATAGAGGCGGGCATAGACCTCGTCGGAGATGATCCAGATGCCGGTGCGACGGCTGAAATCGAGTAGCGCCCGCATCTCTTCGCGCGAGGCGGTCCAGCCCGTGGGATTGGAGGGCGTCGACAGGAAGATGGCTCGGGTGCGGGCATCGCAGCGGGCGAAGAGCTTGTCGAGGTCGAGGCGCCAGTCGGTATCGAAATCGAGTGACACGGCGCGCGGCTCGCCGCCGATGAGGTGGATGGCGTTATGGATATTCGGCCATTGCGGCGCGACATAGACAACATTGGTGCCGACATCGACGAGCAGTTCAAGCGCCATATAGAGCGCCTGCATGCCGCCGGGGGCGACTGTCGTGCGCTCGATCGGGATGGGGCGGCCATGCCAGTGTGTCTGATAGTCGGACAGCGCTTCGTTCAGCGTCGCCAATCCGCGCATATTCGGGACGTAGAAGGTTACCCCATCGTCGAGCGCCTTTTTCGCGGCATCCCGGATGAACTCCGGGGTCACGATATCCCCTTCGCCGAACCAGAGCGGAATGACGCCGCCGAGTTCGCGGGCGCGCTTGGCAAGCACGGCGATATTGTCGGTGCGCATGTCGCGGATCTGGGCGCGAATGCCTTCGAGAGCATCGCGGCCCGTCATCACGTTCGGCAGGTTATGCTGCGATAGAAGAGACAAGAAATTTCCCCTGGGAATTCTGCATTGGAGGGTTCAAACGGCTGCGGCAACTTTCGCTTTTGCAACCCCTCAATTTCGAATGGTTATCCAAAAACAACGGCATTTCAAGGACAAATTTTAAGCTTAAAAAGTCTACCTTCCTGCTCAATTTCGCTTTGCCCTTTGAAATGGTAACGCACTGATAGAAATTAGCTTTCCTTGTTCCATGGCACATGCTTGCCTTGTTTTGCGGCATCGACGCCGGCAGCCAGGCTGGCGCCCAGAAACATCGTATCGCTTGCCAGTATGAAGAAGCTGATGCCGGCTTCCGACCACGCGCCGACATCGTCTGCCGAAGGTCGAAAGATGCCGACCGCGCGACCGGCGGACAGTGCGGCTTGCGTGATGGTTCTGATCGCCGCATCGAGCCTGTCCTTGCCAGTAGGACCCATGGCGTCGATCGAAACGGAGAGATCGCCAGGACCGATGAAGATGAGGTCGACGCCATCGACGGCGGCGATCTCGGCGATATTGGCAAGCCCTTCGGCTGTTTCGACCTGGATTGCAAGCACGAGTTCGGCATTGGCCTTGGCGAGGTAATCCGGAATACGATAGCCATAGGCGGCCGCACGACCCGGACCGACGCCACGGGCGCCGAGCGGGGGATAGCGGGTGGCCTTGACGACTGAGCGCGCCTGCTCCGCCGTCGAAACACGGGGCACGAGAACGCCTGCCGCACCTGCATCCAGAACGGCTGCAATATCCTCCGCCGCATGTCCGGGCACGCGGACCATGGCCGGAACGCGATGGACATCGGCGGCGCGGATCAGATCCTCGATGCGCTCGCGGCTGATCTGCGAATGCTCCCAGTCGATGCAGAGGAAATCGACGCCTGAGGCTGCCGTGACTTCGATGGCGACGGGATGCGGAATGGCCGCAAATGTACCGATGAGCAGCTTCTGCTCGATACAGTTCCGGCGAAAATCGCTCATCGTCATCCTCATTTTAGCGGTCTCTCAACGAGGGGTACGTCGAAAGATACAACTGCGAAACGGCTATTTGCTCCGTACTCAGAACAGTTTTCCGTACCGATCCGGCACCGGCACGGGGGCATTGCGGTGGCGGAGTTGTTCGGGCGCCGCCACCGCTCACAGGCACGGTTTACTTGCGCCGCGCCATGATCTCGGTCAGGACCGCGTCAAACCGGGCGATCTCCTCGACCTTGTTATAATGCACCAGCGACACGCGGATGGCACCCGTTTCCATGGAAAGGCCAAGGCGTTTCATCAGGCGCGGTGCGAACATGTGGCCGTCGCGCAGGCCGATGCGCTGCTTGCCCATCTCATCGGCAAATTCCTGCGGCGTGATATCAGGCATGTTGAAGCAGATTGTGGGCACACGCTGTTCCAGGCGGTTTTCGTCGGAGATGCCGTATATGGTGGCGCCGTGGTGCTTCAAAACGGCAATCATCTCACGCGAGAGCATAAGTTCGTACTGACGGATCGCGCCCATGGCGGCGGCAAGCGCCTCACGGCGACTATGGTTACCGGTAGGCAGGAAACGGCGGCCGAGACCTTCCAGATATTTGACCGCCGCGTTCATTCCGGCGACGTTCTCATAGGTGAAGGTGCCGACTTCGATCTTGTAGGGCGGCACGTCCGGAATGAAGTCTTCCTTGAAGGTGGGAAGCTTGACCAGCGCGTCATAGCGGCCCCAGAGGAAGCCCATATGCGGCGAGAAATTCTTGTAGCCGGAGCAGACAAGATAGTCGCAGCCCCAGGCCTGCACGTCGATCAGGCCATGCGGGCCGTAATGGACGCAATCGAGAAAGGTTTCGGCGCCGGCAGCTTGTGCCAGTTTGCAGACACGAGCGACATCGACGATCGTGCCAATGGAATGCGCGGTGACGGTGCAGGCGACAAGGCGGGTCTTGTCGTTAAGCAGCGGCTTCAGGTCTTCCACATGCAGCGTGCCGTCGTCGCGCATGCGCCACCAGACGATCCTGGCGCCATCAGCTTCCAGCGCCATCCAGGTGGCGATGTTGGCATCGTGATCCATGTCGGTGACGACGATCTCGTTGCGCTCGCCCAGCAGCTTGGCAATGCCGAGGCTGACAAGCCGAATGAAGGAGGTGGCGTTCTGGCCGAAGGAGATTTCTTCCGGGCGATAGGCGTTGACCAGCATGGCGACGCTTTCGCGCGCTTCTTCCAGATTGCGGTCGACGCCCTGGCTGTGCTGGTATTTCGCCATGCGCTGGACGTTGAAATCGATGAGGTGATTGGCAACCGCATCGACGACCGCCTGCGGCACCTGTGCACCGCCCGCATTATCGAGAAAGACGAAATCGCCAGCCTTCCGGATGGCGGGGAACATGGCGCGGATCTCGTCGACCGGGAAGCTGTTGTGGCCGGCGAATTGCGATGCGGAAGGGGCGGAGCTCATGGGATCTCGCTCTGAATATTGGGATTGAAATCTGATTTTGATCATTTGATCACAAAATACTTTAAGGTTCAACCAAATTCCTTGGTCTCTTGTTTAGGCCTGGCGGCGACCGGAGCTTGAGCCCTTGCGGGGCTCGTCCTGCGTGGCCGGGCAGTAATCCTGCAGGATTTCGTGGGTGCGGCTGATATCGGCGACAATACCGTCGCGGGCGGCGGCGAAGTCTCCGGCCTTCAAAGCATCGACGATGGCAACGTGCTCGCCGGCGGGATCGAGTTCGCCGCTGCGCATCAAAGGTTCTGCAGAGGCGGAGAGCATGCGCATATAGGGGCCGAAGCGCAGCCACAGGGTCTCGATCAATTGGAGCAGCACCTCGGAGCCTGAGGCGCGATAGATGGTGAAGTGGAACTGCTGGTTCCTGGCCATGAGATCATAGACATTAGCGCCTCGACCGATCACATGCTGCTCCCCGGCGATGCGATCGAGCGTCGCTATGTCGCCGACAGTGAGGTTCGGAAAACCGAGCTCTGCGGCCAGACCTTCGACGGCGATGCGGGCGCGGCAAAGATCGTTCAGCCGGGCAAGAGTAACGATCGGGATGCGGGCCGAGCCGTTGGCTGCGACCTCCAAAGCATTTTCAGCCGCAAGACGGCGCAGAGCCTCGCGCACCGGCATATTGCTGGTTCCAAAGGTTTCAGCAAGCGAGGCGATGGTCAGCGTCTGACCGGGATCGAAATTGCCTACCATGAGCGCGTTCCGCAGCTGCTGATAAACGCTCTCCTGGATCGTCGTTCTGGAGGACACCGGTTCCAGGGCTATGCGCACGCTTGCTTCCTCTCCGCTTCTCGGGACTCGTTCATGGTAGAACGAAGGGCGAGCGAAAGGAAAGAGGCCTCTCGGAGTGGCGGTCAGGCTTCCTCGGTTTCCCAGCTTTCGTCATCGGCCGGATCATTCTTCGCCCGAGGCTTGTGTAAGCCGAGCCCAACGCCGATGAGGGCAAGCGCACCGCCGATCGCATGATAGGAATGCAGCTGTTCTCCAAGCAGCGCCCAGGCCAGCGCTGCAACGACGATTGGCAGGAGATTGATCAACAGCGAGGTGCGGCTCGCGCCGAGCCTCTGGATACCGATCATCCAGCAAAGCGGCGCGAGGAGGGAGGTCGGGATTGCAGCATAAAGGATCAGCGGTAGGTTGGTGGTAGTGATTGGCGAGATATCGCCCATCAGGAAAATCGGGATCAGCAGCAAGGTTGAAAAGCCGATCTGCCAGAAAAGCTGCTGCCACATGGGAAGCGGCATCGCCCAGCGTCTCAGCATAACCCCATAGAGCGCATTTGAGAGAACGGCGATGATCATCAGGCCGTCGCCAATGTGGAAGCCGCCATTCACAAGGCGCATCGGATCACCCTGCGATGTCAAATAGATAAGCCCTATCAGCGAGATGGTGCCGCCTGCTAGGCTCGCCACGGTGAGCTTTTCGCCCGCCAGCAGGCCGGCTAGCACCGTCGAAAGAAGCGGCATTAGAGCGATCGTCACACCCATATTGACAGCTGATGTCGTCTTGGCCGCCTCGTAGGCGAGGCTCTGATAGATCACCATGCCGAGGGCACCGAGGGTGGCGAGCTTCAGCCAGTGCTGCCGTAGCAGGGAACGATTGCGCCATGCCGCGCGGCCGACAAAGGGCATGAGCACGAGAAAGGCCAGCAGCCAGCGATAGAAGGAAATCGAGCCTGGCGAAATCAAGCCCGCCGATGCCTTGGTGACGACCGTGTTGCCGGACCAGATCAGCACCGTCAGCAAGGGCGCAAGGCCGGCCGTGCTGACGATGGATGCGGAAGCATTCTGCTCGGTGCTCATGTGAATGGTCTCTCGTCGTCTTGTGGCTTGGGGCGAAACGAAGGACGGCGGATTGGGTTCGCCATCCCAAAGACTTTGTACTGCCTGTCCGAATTCTGGTATATAGCGAGAATAAGACAGCCCGTAGCGAAATCAGGACATGTCCGGCAGGCCTCCACGCATCGAGGGTGATCCGCCCAACCCGGTTTCCTTCCGAACCGAAAATTACAGAGCGGGTACGGTTTTCCCCAAAAAGAGCCAGCCGTGGGGCGAGCTTAATTATGCGATTACCGGCATCTGTGAGTTCGATATCGAAGGCATGCGCTATCTCTCGCCGCCACATTATGCCATCTGGCTGCCGCCGCAGACGATGCACGGCGCCGCCATCCAGCACGATCTGCGCTATGCGACCGTCTATGTCGAACGC
Source organism: Rhizobium sp. BK491 (assembly GCF_014194925.1). Lineage (NCBI taxonomy): Bacteria > Pseudomonadati > Pseudomonadota > Alphaproteobacteria > Hyphomicrobiales > Rhizobiaceae > Rhizobium > Rhizobium sp. BK491. The sequence continues at coordinate 1,215,669 of NZ_JACIAR010000001.1, read as the reverse complement.
GCTCTTTGCGCGAACTTGCCTGACAAGCCATCGACGCTCAGCATCAGTCCGCTGCTTAAGGCAATCCTGGCGGATTTTGCTGCGCGTGATGTCACCATACCTGAAACAGCCGAAGATTTGCGGCTCGCACAGGTTCTGGTCGATCAGATTCGCCTGGCGCCGCGGTGCGAGAGCTACTTGCCGCTTTCCGACGATCCGTTGCTCGGCCCGTTACTGAGCGCCTTGCAAGCCGATCCCGGCGACCGGCACTCCCTTGCGGAATGGGCGCGCCGGATGGGGACGACCGAGCGCACGCTGTCGCGCCGGTGCCAGGATGATCTCGGCCTTTCCTTCAATGAGTGGCGGCTGCGACTGAAGCTTGTTGCTGCACTGTCGATGATCGAGGCCGGAGAGCCCGTGTACCGGATTGCAACGCAGCTGGGTTACAGCAACGCGTCGGCCTTCATTGCTATGTTCCGCCGGCTCACAGGCACGAGCCCGACGCAGATGCGCTAATCTCAGGTTTCAATCAAAACGATCTCCAGCTTGTGCAGTTCTTCCGGATCGGCCATCGCGTCGATGACGGCAATCATGCCATCTGCATTGAGGGTGCAACGAAGGGCGATGCGTAGCTGTCCGTCGATGACGACGATGGCACCGACCGCGCCGTTGATGACCGCCAGCCGGGCTCCCCGCGCACGGCCCTGGAAGGTCTTGGCGACATCCATGCGCCCGCGGATTTCGCCTGCCGCCCCCATGCGGGCGGCAACCGCATCCGGACGGAAAACGGCTTCGGGATCGAGGACGGCGAGCAGCGCCTGCAGATCGCCGTCACGCGAGGCGGTGAAGAAGGCGTCGACGACGTGGCGCTGGCGGGTAAGATCGGCCTCCGTCGTTGATGGCGTGTCCTGTACGCGGCGGCGGGCGCGGCTCGCAAGCTGGCGTGTCGCGACCGCCGTGCGCCCTAGAATCGGGGCAATGTCATCGAAAGGGACGTCGAACATATCGTGCAGGACGAAGGCCAGCCGTTCGGCCGGGTTCAGCTTTTCCAACACGACCAGAAGGGCGAGGCCGACGGAGTCCGCGAGCAAGGCATCCTGCTCCGGGTCGGTGCCGTTGCCAGCCTCATGCACCACGATCGGCTCTGGAACATGGATGGTCAGCGGCTCCTCGCGACGCGATTTGCGTGATCGCAGCAGATCAAGACAGATGCGCGCCGTGACAGTCGTCAGCCAGCCGCTTAGATTTTCGACGCCGGACGTATCGCTCCTTATCAGGCGCAGCCATGTCTCCTGCACCGCATCTTCGGCCTCAGCGCGCGAGCCGAGCATGCGGTAGGCGACGGCGCGCAGATGCGGCCGGTTCGCCTCGAATTTCTCTGCCTGCCACTTTTTTTCGTCCATCGGTCACATCTCCTCATCCTCATCCGTCAAACCCATGACGAACGAAATCCGGCCGGTGTGACATCGGATCGGCAGGAAAGTGCATCGTCGGGAAATGAGCCGCAACAGGCTCTGATAAATGGAGGAAAGAAACATGCAAGCTCGTATGAAGAACCCAGTCCTTGTTCTGCCTGAAACGCTGCAAGCGCTTCTGGCCGTCAGCAATTCGATCAAGGATCAGGGTCTCTCGGAAAATATCATGGACCTCGTGCATCTTCGCATCAGCCAGATCAACGGCTGCAGCGTCTGCACGGATATGGGCTTTCGCAAGCTCCAGAAGGCCGGCGAGACGATGGAACGAATCGTCGGCGTCTCGGCGTGGCGCGAAATGCCCTATTTTTCGGATGCCGAGCGCGCGGCTCTGGCTCTCGGGGAAGCGGCCACCCGGCTTGCCGACCGGTCCGATGCCGTCAGCGACGAGATCTGGAACGAAGCAGCAAAGCATTTCGACGAAAAGGCTCTGTCGGCCCTGATCGTTTCGATCGCGATCGACAATGTCTGGAACCGGCTGAACGCCACGGTCCGGCAGCAGGCAGGCGCATCCTGGAACTGATCGTCCGCAATGAGCGCCACCGTCTTCCCACTGCATGGTCAGAAGACGGTGGTCCGCATTTTCAAGCCTCGCCCACTCGCGAGGTCACCAGCAATTTGGCCATCCAGTCCACGAAGACACGCACCTTGTTGCTCAGGTGCCGGTTGGGCGGATAGACGATATGCAAGGGCAGCGATGGCCGGGTCCAGCCGGAAAGAATGGGGACGAGTTCGCCGCGTGCAAGCGCATCGCGAGCCATGAAGCTCGGAACTTGCGCGATGCCGAGCCCCATTAAGGCCGCCTGGAGATAGCTGCGGCTGTCATTTACCGAAAGAATATAGCGCGGGCTGATTTCCAATGCCTCGTTGCCGTGTTCGAACAGAAACGGAATCGTACGGCCGGTTTGCGCGCGGAAATAGCTGACCGCATAGTGGTTGGTCTCAAGATCTTCCGGCCGTTCCGGCGTCCCATGCTTCTCAATATAAAGAGGGGCTGCGCAGGTGATGAGGTGGATCTCGCCGACGCGGCGGGCGATCAGCGACTGGTCGCTCGGCATGCCGGCGCGCAGCGCACAATCGACATTTTCGGCGAGATAATCGACAAGCCGGTCGCCGACACCGAGATCGATATGGATGTCGGGATAGCGCTGATGGAAATCGCAAAGCGCTGGCATGACGATTTTTTCGGCAAAGGCGCCGGCCATTTCCACGCGCAGGCGGCCGCTTGGCAGGCTCTGCGAATTGCTGATGCTGCCGTCCAGCTCCTCGATCTCCGAGAGGATCTGAATGGCGCGCTCGTAATAGAGCGCGCCATCGGTCGTCACCATGACGCGCCGTGTGGTACGATTGAGAAGCTTGGCGTGCAGATGCGCCTCAAGCGACTGGATGAGCGTCGTCACCGTCGCTTTCGGCATGGAAAGGGCTGCCGCGGCGCGGGTAAAGTTACCCGTCTCCACCACACGCGCGAATGCCCGCATTGCTGACAACTGGTCCATTCCGTGATGCCCCTCGGCCGAAAATGAAGAGGCCGATTGTTTGTTATTCTGAATAGTCTGATCGAATGTAGGCTACTTATTCTCAGAGCGGAATAACAATATGTTGCTTCGTAAGTTGTTGCAATGCGGCATGGGGGCGCCAAAGACCGCATTTCGAGAATATGGTCACAAAGCGTGGTAAACCGCTTTTTGGATTGGGACATATTCGCTCGAGCAGACAGGGATTTGGGTTGATGAGTGCGCCGTGGAAAGATGTTGTGCTGGAAAACGTGCCTACGGGCCCGGTGGCAGCTCGGATCTACAACGGTGATGGTTTGAAGAAGGCGGCGCCGCTGGTGCTTTACCTGCACGGGGGAGCCTTTCTCGATACCGACCACGCGACCAACAGACCGGTGGCGGCAAGCCTCGCTGAGGCAGGCGCCATCGTGGTAGCAGCGGATTATACGAGCTGCAATCAGAATGCTTTTCCGAAGGTGCTGGAATGCGCTTACGGACTTCTCGCCTACCTCAGCAACAAGCGGAACATGCTTGCGTTGGGCGGGGCGAAAAAATCGCTGCTGTTTGTCGCCGGAGAGGAATCGGGTGGCAATGTCGCAGCGGGCGTCGCTTTAAAGGCGCGCGATCAGATGCCCGGTTCGTTGGACGGACAGGTTTTGATATCGCCTTTGCTTGATCCCTTCATGGGATCGAAATCTTTCCTCCAGGCGGAGGAAAGCGGCATGCGCGAGCGCTGGACGGAGGGTTGGAACCGTTACCTGGGTTTCCTGGGCGGTGTCTGTCACCCCTATGCAGCGCCTCGATACTGTTCGCGGCTTTCGGGCCTCGCGCCGGCATTGGTGCTCACGGCCGAGGACGACCCGCTCCGCGACGAGAGCATGGAATACGGCAGTCGGCTGAAAGCGGCTGGCGTCCGTGTTCGCCAGCAAGTCCTTCCCGCCGGGACAGGCTGGCCCACCCTCTATGGCGGGCAGTCGAAGGACAAGCCTTCGTGGCAGCAGGATATCTGCTGTTGTTTCAAGGGTTTTGTCGAAGACGTGCAGGCTTGATCGACTAGGAGATCCCGTTCGCGAGGGATGAGCGCGGACTAGATCTATGTCGAAGGCATGAGACCGGAGCGATGGTCACGCGGATGCGCGGTGCTTCGGCCCCTGATTTTATTGAGACGATAGGAATTTGCGGTCCCGTATCCCAAGACGGGGCCAAAGGAGAGACTGACATGAAGTCCAACGATAAGCGCTGGGCCCTGTGGGGTGCTGGCATGGGTGTTGCTGCGGCTGTTGCAGGTGCGGCCTTCTATCTGGATCTGCCGCGCGGCGCCCAGGCGACCGAGGCGGCAAGCCAGGCTGCGAAGCCGGCGATCCCCGTTACGGTTGCCGCTGTCGAGCAGCGCGACGTAACCTCCTGGCAGGAATTTTCCGGCCGTCTGGAGGCTATCGACCGTGTCGAGATCCGTCCGCGTGTCGCCGGGGCGATTCAATCAGTGCATTTCCGCGAAGGCGCGCTGGTCAAGCAAGGCGATCTGCTTGTGACGATCGATCCGGCGCCCTATGAGGCGGTGGTTGCCCAAGCTCAGGCGCAGGTCGGGGCGGCAAAAGCCAAGCTCGATCTCGCCAAAGTGGAAATCGATCGCGGCCGGAAGCTCTTCGACAACAAGACGATTTCGCAGAGCGACATGGATACCCGCACCAGCAACTCTGCCGAGGCAGAAGCCAATCTGAAGGCAGCGCAAGCGGCCCTTCAGACTGCGCAGCTGAACCTCGACTATACGCAGGTCCGTGCCCCGATCGCCGGCCGGGTCGGCAAGATCGCCGTCACTGTCGGCAATCTCGTGGCGGCCGGCTCGACCTCGCCGGCATTGACGACGCTGGTTTCGGTCGATCCGATCTATGCGAGCTTCAGCGCCAACGAGCAGACCGTCACCCAGGCTCTGGCCGAACTGCCGACAACCGGAGGCGCTTTTCCACCGGTCGAGCAGATCCCGGTTCAGATCGGTACTGCAAGCGACAATGGCACGCCGATCAAGGGCAAATTGCAGTTGATCGACAACGAGGTCGATGCGGCGAGCGGCACCGTCAGCGTTCGCGCCGTCTTTGATAATCCGGGCGGCCGTCTTATCCCCGGTCAGTTCGTGCGGGTCCGTATGGGGCAGCCGAAGGCCGAGAATAAGATCGTCATCGATGATCGTGCAGTCGGCACCGACCAGGACAAGAAGTTCGTCTTCGTCGTGGATGGCGAGAACAAGGTCAATTACCGGCAGGTCCAGCTCGGATCGCTGGTCGACGGCCAGAGGGTGATCGAGAACGGCCTGAAAGCCGGCGAAAAGATCGTCGTCAACGGGTTGCAGCGCATCCGCCCCGGTGCAGTCGTCGCGCCGCAGTTGGCCGAGAAGGTTGCGACCGCGCAGTAAGGCTTCGCCTTCTGCCCGTGGGCAGAAGGCCGACATTCCGAAATCACATGATCCGCCGGCGGCTCTCAAACCGTCGGACAGGAATTTTGCATCCGTTCTCACCCCAGAGGGGGCTTTGATATGAACATCTCCAGATTCTTTGTCGACCGTCCGGTCTTTGCCGGTGTTCTTTCGGTCCTCATCGTGGTCGCCGGCCTGATCGGCCTCAGAGCGCTGCCGATCTCCGAATATCCAGAGGTCGTGCCTCCCTCGATTGTCGTGCACGCCACCTATCCCGGCGCCAACCCGACCGTCATCGCCGAAACGGTGGCGACGCCGCTCGAAGAGCAGATCAACGGCGTCGAGGGCATGCTTTACATGTCCAGCCAGGCGACATCGGACGGCGCTCTCAACGTGACGGTCACCTTCAAGCTCGGCACCGATCCGGACAAGGCGCAGCAGCTCGTGCAGAACCGCGTTTCGCAGGCCGAGCCGCGCCTGCCCGCGGAAGTCCGTGCCCTCGGCATTACGACCATCAAGAGCTCGCCCAACTTCATCGTGGTCGTCAACCTCGTCTCGGACGGAGCCGACCACGACATCACCTATCTGCGAAACTATGCGACCCTGAACATCAAGGATCGACTCGCCCGGATCGAAGGCGTCGGGCAGGTGCAGGTCTTCGGCGCCGGCGACTATTCCATGCGCGTGTGGATCGATCCGCAGAAGGCCGCCGAGCATAATCTTGCGGCCAGTGACATCAGCAATGCGATCAGCTCCCAGAACGTCCAGGCCGCGGCCGGCATCATCGGTGCCTCACCCAGCCGGCCGGGCGTGGATCTGCAGCTCAACGTCAATGCCCAGGGCCGCCTGCGCACGCCCGAGGAGTTCGGCAACATCATCGTCAAGACGGGCGCCAATGGCGAAATCACCCGCCTTCGCGACGTTGCCCGCGTCGAGCTCGGCGCGGAAGACTATACGCTGCGTTCGCTGCTCGACGGCAAGCCGGCCGTCGCCGTCGCCGTTCTCCAGGCGCCTGGTTCGAACGCGATCGAGATCGCGAACAATGTGCGCTCGACCATGGACATGCTGCAGCAGGCCATGCCTGCGGGCGTCAAGTACGAGATCGTCTACGACACGACGAAATTCGTCCGCGCCTCGATCGAGAAGGTGATCGACACACTGCTCGAAGCCATCGCGCTTGTCGTCCTCGTCGTCATCCTGTTCCTGCAGACATGGCGTGCCTCGATCATCCCGCTGATCGCCGTTCCGGTGTCGATCATCGGCACCTTTGCGGTGATGTATGTCTTCGGCTTCTCGATCAACGCGCTTAGTCTGTTCGGCCTGGTGCTGGCGATCGGCATCGTCGTGGACGACGCGATCGTGGTGGTCGAGAACGTCGAACGCAATATCGAGAACGGGCTCAGTCCGCGAGACGCCACCTACAAGGCCATGAAGGAAGTCTCCGGTCCGATCATCGCGATCGCGCTGGTCCTCGTCGCGGTATTTGTGCCGCTCGCCTTCATCTCCGGCCTGTCCGGCCAGTTCTACCGCCAGTTCGCGCTGACGATCGCCATCTCGACCGTCATCTCGGCCTTCAACTCGCTCACCCTGTCTCCGGCACTGGCATCCCTGCTCCTGAAGGGTCATCATGCGCCGAAGGATCGGTTGACGCGGATCATGGACGCGGTCTTCGGCTGGTTCTTCCGCGGCTTCAACCGGGCGTTCGGAGCCGGTTCGAAATACTACGGCAAGGGCGTCGGCGGCCTGCTGTCGCGCAAGAGCATCGTCATGGTGGTCTATCTCGCGCTGGTAGGAGCGACCTATAGCCTGTTCACAACGGTTCCAGGCGGTTTCGTGCCGTCGCAGGACAAGCAGTATCTGATCGGCTTCGCACAGTTGCCGGATGCCGCAAGCCTCGACCGTACGGAAGACGTGATTAAGCGCATGACGGACATTGCGCTGAAGCAGCCAGGCGTCGCCAATGCGATCGCCTTTCCGGGCCTATCGATCAACGGCTTCACCAATTCCTCGAATGCCGGCATCGTTTTCGTGACGCTGAAGGACTTCGAAGAACGCAAGACGCCCGACCTTTCGGGTGGGGCGATCGCCATGGCACTGAACCAGAAGTTCGGCGCCATCCAGGATGCCTTCATCGCCATGTTCCCGCCGCCGCCGGTCAACGGTCTCGGTACGACAGGCGGCTTCAAGCTGCAGATCGAGGATCGCGCCGGCCTCGGCAACCATGCGCTCGACCAGGCGGCCAAGGCGGTGATTGGCAAGGCCTACCAGACACCGGAACTCACCGGCATCTTCTCGAGCTTCCAGATCAACGTGCCGCAGCTCTTTGCTGATCTCGACCGCGCCAAGGCCGAGCAGCTCGGAGTCTCCGTCACCGACGTCTTCCAGACGCTGCAGATCTATCTCGGTTCGCTCTATGTGAACGACTTCAACGCCTTCGGCCGCACCTACAGCGTCCGCGTGCAGGCCGATGCCAAGTTCCGCGCTCAGCCGGAAGATATCGGCCAGTTGAAGGTTCGTTCGGCATCGGGTCAGATGATCCCGCTTTCAGCCCTGCTGAAGGTGGATGCCACGACCGGTCCGGAACGCACGAACCGCTATAACGGCTTCCTGGCGGCTGACATCAATGGCGGCCCGGCGCCCGGTTTCTCGTCCGGCCAGGCACAGGCGGCGATCGAGAAGATTCTGCATGAGACGTTGCCCCCCGGTATAGACTTCGAATGGACTGATTTGACCTACCAGCAGATCTTGGCCGGCAATTCCAGCGTCGTCGTCTTCCCGCTGGCGCTGCTCCTGGTCTTCCTCGTGCTGGCCGCCCAATATGAGAGCCTGACCTTGCCGCTCGCCATTGTCATGATCGTGCCGATGGGCGTCTTGGCGGCGCTGACCGGCGTCTGGCTCACGGGTGGAGACAACAACATCTTCACTCAGATCGGCCTGGTGGTGCTCGTCGGTCTATCAGCCAAGAACGCGATCCTGATCGTGGAATTCGCCCGCGAGCTGGAATTCGAGGGTCGCACGCCGGTTCAGGCTGCGATCGAAGCCAGCCGCCTGCGTCTGCGCCCGATCCTGATGACCTCCATGGCCTTCATCATGGGTGTCGTGCCGCTGGTCACCTCGACCGGTGCCGGTTCCGAAATGCGTGCCGCCATGGGTGTTGCGGTGTTCTCGGGCATGATTGGCGTCACCTTCTTCGGCATCTTCATGACGCCGGTCTTCTACGTGCTGATTCGCAGACTGACAGGCAACCGTCCGCTCAAGCAGCATCACCACAACGACAACGAACATTCGGCGGAGGTACTCCCGATCGCCGCCGAATAGGGGCCGTGCCGAGACTTAACTCCAATACTCGACATGCCAGGGCGGGGCCGAAAGGTCCCGCCTTTTCTATGTTCATATTTTCGTTTTAGCTAATTTACCCTTATTTCGAAGAATTTGCTGGTGGTCGCTGATTTCCTTTGCATGATGGCACCAGAGGTTTATCAAGCTTTGGGAAGAGTTGATTGACGTACATCGGGCGTGGAGGCGCCCGTGGAATTTGGGAGTTGAGGCCACCGCAGCCGGAAGACCGTCGCCGCATTCGCACGGCGAAAAGGCTCCCGTTATTCTGTTTCGGTGTCCGATGCGTTCCATTCGGAGGATAGTTTATGCACGGCAGGAAGATCGCTTTTCTCGGAACGGGATTGATGGGCGCACCGATGGCGCGGCGGCTGCTCGCTGCTGGTTTTGCGGTGACGGTCTGGAATCGCGACCGGAGCAAGGCCGAGCCTCTGGCTGCCGATGGTGCGACGGTCGCCGATACTGCCGTAGAGGCTGCTCGAGGAGCGTCCGTTCTTTTCACCATGCTGACCAACGGCGGCGCCGTTGGTGAAGTCCTGTTCGGCAGCGGTGTCGCCGATGTGCTGGAGGCCGGGACGATCGTAATCGACCATAGCTCGATATCGCCGACCGTTGCCCGCGAACACGCCTTCAAACTCGCCGAGCGCGGCGTCAGGCACATCGATGCGCCGGTCTCCGGCGGTGTGGTCGGGGCGGCTGCCGGGACGCTTGCGATCATGGCCGGCGGCGATGCTGCGGTCATCGACAGCGTCCGCGATATAATGGCGCCCCTCGGGCGTATAACCCGCGTTGGTCCGAGCGGAACAGGCCAGCTCGCAAAGCTCGGCAATCAGCAGATCGTTGCAGTAACCATCGGGGCCGTTGCGGAAGCGATGCTGCTGGTCGAGGCCGGCGGCGGTTCGCGTGAGGCGTTTCGGGATGCCATTCGCGGCGGCTTTGCGGAAAGCCGGATTCTGGAGCTCCATGGCCAGCGCATGATCGAGCGCAACTTCGAGCCGGGCGGCACCGCTCGCAACCAATTGAAAGATCTCGATACGGTCCTGGCGGCGGCGCAGAACCTGTCGCTTCATCTGCCGCTGACCGAAGCCGTCCGTGCCGAGTTTGCCGAATTCGTCGAGAATGGCGGCGGCGAGCAGGATCACAGCGGTTTGCTGCAGCATCTGGAAGACAAGAATGCCCGAGGAAAGGCTTGAGGAAGAGATGAGCGATAAGGGTGCATCCAAGCGTCGTCTGCGTTCGCAGGACTGGTTCGACAATCCCGATCATATCGATATGACGGCGCTTTATCTCGAACGCTTCATGAATTACGGGATCACGCCGGAGGAGCTGCGGTCGGGCAAGCCGATCATCGGCATTGCCCAGAGCGGTAGCGATCTTACGCCCTGTAACCGCCATCACCTCGATCTCGCCAAGCGCGTGCGTGACGGCATCCGCGATGCGGGCGGCATTCCGATTGAATTTCCAACCCATCCGATCTTTGAGAACTGCAAGCGACCGACGGCGGCGCTCGACCGCAATCTCGCCTATCTCGGCCTGGTGGAAGTGCTCTATGGCTATCCGCTCGATGGCGTCGTGCTGACGACCGGCTGCGACAAGACTACGCCCTCGGCGCTGATGGCGGCTTCGACCGTCAATATTCCGGCGATCGTTCTGTCCGGCGGCCCGATGCTCGATGGCTGGCATGAGGGCGAGCTTGCCGGTTCCGGCACGGTGATCTGGCGTTCACGCCGTAAGCTGGCGGCAGGCGAGATCGATGAGGAAGAGTTCATGGAGGCTTCGCTTGCCTCTGCGCCCTCCATCGGCCATTGCAACACGATGGGAACAGCCTCGACCATGAACGCCATGGCCGAGGCGCTCGGCATGTCGCTCACCGGCTGTGCCGCCATTCCCGGCGCCTATCGTGAGCGCGGCCAGATGGCCTACCGCACCGGACGGCGGGCCGTGGAACTGGTGCTGGAGGATATCAAGCCTTCGGATGTGCTGACGCGCGAGGCCTTCCTCAATGCCATCAGGGTCAATTCCGCCATCGGCGGCTCGACCAATGCACAGCCGCATCTTGCAGCCATGGCCAAGCATGCCGGCGTCGAACTTTATCCCGACGACTGGCAGGTGCACGGCTTCGACATTCCGCTGCTCGCCAATGTGCAGCCGGCAGGCGCCTATCTTGGCGAGCGTTTCCATCGCGCCGGCGGCGTTCCGGCTATCATGTGGGAGCTGCTGCAGGCCGGCAAGCTCGCTGGCAGTTGTCCGACGGTTACGGGTCGGACGATGGCGGAGAACCTGAAGGGCCGGGAGGCGACGGATCGCGAGGTCATCCGTCCCTTCGCCGAGCCGCTGAAGGAGCGCGCCGGTTTCCTGGTTCTTAAGGGTAATCTCTTCGACTTCGCCATCATGAAGATGAGCGTCGTCTCGGAAGAGTTCCGCGGCCGCTACCTGCAGGAGCCGGGGCACGAGGGCGTGTTCGAGGGCAGGGCGGTCGTCTTCGATGGCTCTGAGGATTATCACAAGCGCATCAACGATCCCGATCTCGATATCGACGAAAAGACCATTCTCGTCATTCGTGGCGCCGGGCCGATCGGCTGGCCGGGATCGGCGGAAGTCGTCAACATGCAGCCGCCCGATGCGCTTCTGAAGCGCGGCATCCGCAGCCTGCCGACGATCGGCGACGGACGTCAATCGGGCACGGCCGACAGCCCGTCGATCCTCAACGCCTCGCCGGAAAGTGCGGCCGGTGGCGGCCTTGCCTGGCTCAGGACCGGCGACATCATCCGCATCGATTTCAATCAAGGGCGGTGCGACATGCTGGTGGAAGAGGCGGAGATTGTGCGTCGCAAGGGCGATGGAATTCCGCCGGTGCCGCCGGATGCGACGCCGTGGCAGCGCATCTATCGTCGTTCAGTTACGCAGCTTTCCGATGGAGCGGTGCTCGATGGGGCCGCCGATTTCCGCGACATCGCCGCCAATCCGCCGCGGCATAATCATTGACGGGGCATGGCCGGCGGCAGGGATTGCGGCGTTGCTGTTAATTTGGGTAGCTTGCGCAGCCATTAAAGTTCGCGAAAGGGAGTAGTGCAACTATCATTGGCTGCGGTTAGCTAGTCTCTTCTATTTCCGAAGGGGGTGGAGCTCTTTGGCAGAGACGATATCAGGGCGAAGCGAAGAAGAGTTCCAGGACCTTTTGAGGAGGCTGGAGCTGGCGCTGGAGGCGTCCCAAATCGGCGTGTGGCAGCATAACGTCAATGAGCAGCAACTGCTCTGGGACCAGCAGATGCATAAGCTCTACGAAACCGGGCTCCAAGAGCGCAAGGTTTCCTCCGACGTCTGGATGAATGCGTTGCATCCGGAGGATGTCGAAAGGGCCATCCAAGACTTCGATGCCGCGCTGGCCACGAAGGGTTTCTATAACTCCCAATTCCGCATCATTCTGCCAGGAGGCGAGGTGCGCCATCTGCGTTCGCGCGCGCATTACTATGAGGACGCCGAGGGGGCGCCTTCCTTCATCGGCGCGGAATGGGACGTCACTGCCGACGTCCTGCTCAATCGCGAATTGTCCGGCCAAAAGGCTATCGCCGAAGCGCGCGCCGTCGCCTTGGAGCACAGCCGTGCGCGAATAGAGCATGCCGCCGATCACGATTATCTTACGGGTCTTCCGAACCGCCGCTATTTCGACCGGCGCCTGGCCGAGCTGCGCAAAGACGCCTCTATCGAAACTTTGGCGATACTCCATATCGATCTCGATGGATTCAAGGAGATCAACGACAAATGGGGACATGCGGCCGGTGATGCTACGCTGCAAAGCGCCGCCGCTCGCATTTCCGGAGCGATCACCGCCAACGATGTCGTTGCCCGCATCGGGGGCGACGAGTTCGTCGCCGTGCTGGTCAATATCGGCAGTATCGAACGGATTCAGGTGATCGCTGACGATATTTTATCGCGCTTACGCCGGGAAGTGCGTTTCGGCAACGAGATGCTGCGAATCCGTGCATCCATCGGCGTGGCGCTCGGCAAGACGAGCGGCACCGGCAATCTTTTGGCAGAATCCGATGTCGCTCTTTTCCAGGCCAAGAAACTCGGCCGCAACCGGGTAGAGTTTTTCACACCGCAGCTCCAGTCCGATCTGCATGCGGAACGCCGTCTGGCCGACGAGCTGCGATTGGCGCCGATGCTGCGGCAGATCGAACCTTTCTATCAGATCCAAGTGAATGCGCAGACCCGGCACATCGTCGGACTGGAGGCGCTGGCACGCTGGCGCCACCCGGTGAGGGGATTGCTCAGTCCCGTCGCCTTCCTCAAGGTCGCAGACGAATATGGGATTACAGCAGAAATCGATGCGGCCGTGTTGAAACGGGCGCTGGCGGATCGGGCAGCTTGGGTTTCGCGCGGGCTTTCGCCGCCACGCATTGCCGTCAATATCTCCGGCCGTCGCCTTGCCGATCCCGATCTGATCGATGGATTGCGTGCACTCAGAATACCGCGCGGCGCCATAGCCTTCGAGCTGGTGGAGACCATCTTCCTGGATGAGCCGGACGAGGTTGTGCTTGCCAATATCGCTGGTATCAAGGCGATGGGGATCGATATCGAGATCGACGACTTCGGCTCGGGTCACGCGTCGTTGATCGGGCTCGTCAAGCTGAAGCCGAAGCGGTTGAAGATAGACCGGCAACTGGTGACCGCCGTAACGGTATCCGAAGAGCAGCGGCGTCTTGTCGGCTCCATCGTTGAAATTGCACGCGCATTGAATGTCGAGGTGGTTGCCGAGGGGGTCGAGACCGAGGACCACGCCCGCGTTCTGGCCGAGGTCGGATGCGATGAACTTCAGGGCTATGCCATCGGCTATCCTTCTTGCGAAAGCGAGACCGCTACTTTGCTGAAATCAGCCGAAGCATTGAGCCCGAGCTGATCCTCTGCCAGTAATGCGTCCTATGCTACTGGATCTGCAGGGCGACGATCAGACCATAACTGATGGCGCCGAGAGCTAAAAGCGATAGCGTCGCCGCAGCGATCACCTTGCCGCCGGCATGGGCGACCGAGCGAATGTTCACCGACAGGCCTAGAGCCGCCATCGCGACGACAGTGAGAATGCCGGAAGCCGTTTGCATCGGGGCCACCAGCGCATCGGGAATGAGTCCGAAGGAGCGAAGTGCCATCAGCCCGAGAAAGCCGCAGATGAACCAGGGAACCAGCGAATGGTGGCCGCTGCGTCCATCCGGCGCTGTGGTCTCGGTCTTGGTGAGGATGCCGAGCAGAAAGATGACCGGGCCTAGCATCAGAACGCGGACGAGTTTGACGAGCGTGCCGGTCTGGACGGCGAGCATCCCGACAGGGGCTGTCGCCGCCAGCACCTGCGGTACGGCATAGACCGTCAGTCCGGCGAGGGTCCCATATTGCGGTACGCTCATGCCGAAGTGGAAATAGAAAAGCGGCAGGAGAAATACGGCGGCAATGCCAAGCACGGCGGTGAAGGCCAGTGCGGCGGCGATCTCCTGCGAGTCTGCCTCGATCACCGGCGCAACGGCGACGATGGCGGAATTGCCACAGATCGAGTTACCGCAGGCGATCAAGGTCGCGAGCTTCGGCGGCAGGCCGAGTGCCCGGCCGATGAGATAGGTGGCGGCGATCGACAGCACGACGACAATGGCAATGCCGGCGATCAGCCAGACGCCGGCGCCGCGGATGGCCGAAAGGCTGATGGAGGCGCCGAGAAGGACGATAGCGATTTCCAGAAGGAACTTGGCGCTGAAATCGATGCCCGGCTTCATGGCCGGTTTTAGCGGCTTGATCGTGCAAACCGCAATGCCGAGGGCGATGGCAAGCACCAGGCTTTCGATCCACCGCCCACCGAGAAGACCGGTTTCCACATGCTCTGCAACAAAGGCCAGAAGAGCAACGGCCGAGCTAAGCGCGAGGCCGGGCAGAATTTTGTTTGCGTGTTGAGCGGGAGACATTGCGTGCCGTCATTCGTTTCTGATGATTGCTGACGGCTGGAAAGTCTCATCTGTCGATGTCGACATCCATCGAATATTATCCTATGTTTCGTTCGATAAATTAGAATGATTTCCCATGACTTTCGAACAGCTCGCAATCTTCGTCGCCGTCGCCGAGCGAGAGCATCTGACCAATGCCGCTGAAGCCATCAATCTGACGCCTTCCGCCGTCAGCTCGGCGATCAAGAACCTGGAAGCCTATTATGGCGTGGAGCTGTTTCATCGCGTCGGCCGGCGGATCGAGCTGACGGAGACGGGACGATCCTTCCTCGGAGAAGCCAGGGCGACCCTCGCACGCGTACGTGCGGCGGAACTCATGCTTTCGGAATTGGGCGGGCTGCAGCGCGGCCGCCTTGGCCTCTATGCCAGCCAGACCATCGCCAGCTACTGGCTACCGCCCTTGCTGATGCGGTTTCGTCGCGAATATCCCGGCATCGAGCTGGACCTTACGATCGGCAACACCAGAACCGTCACCGAGGCAGTTATCGACGGTGCGGCCGAGCTGGGTTTCATCGAGGGCGAGGTGGATGCGCCGGCATTGTCGATAAAGATCGTTGCGGAGGATGCGCTTGTCATCGTCGTGCCGCCACACCATCCCTGGGCGGACGGGCGACAGCTCACCGCCGCCGACCTCATAAGCAGGACATCCTGGGTAATGCGAGAAGAGGGGTCGGGTACGCGTTCCGAATTCGAAAATGCCGTCGCAAGGCTTGGTGCTTCACCGCGGGACCTCGACGTGACGCTGGTCCTTCCCTCGAATGAGGCAGTGCTCTCCGCAGTCTGCGCGGGGCAAAGTGCTGCGGCCATTTCGAGTGCTGCGGCCAAAGCCTATCTCGGGCAGGGTCTGCTGGTTCAGGCAAACTTCGATCTGCCCGCCCGCAGCTTCCGGCTGCTTCGCCACAAGGAGCGCCATGCCAGCAAGGCCGCGCAGACGCTTGAGACGATGTGCAACGGCTGAGTATCGGCGAACCCGCTATCGCCGTTCGTCCCGCTGCCGGTTGGCGATGATGAGCTCGATCTCGTTGCGCTCCAGCATGGCGCGAATGTCTGCCGGCGGTTGTTCGTCCGTGACCAGAACGTTGAAGTTTTCCGGCTCGTTCAAAACGATCGGCGCGCTGCGGCCGAACTTGGCACTGTCGGCAACGATGATGCAGTTTTCGGCGCGGCTGGCCGCTTCCCGCGAATATTCCGCTTCTTCGAGATCGTGCAGCATGAAGCCCGACGCGGCGTTGATGGCGCCGACCGAGAGGATCGCGTGGCGCACATTGAAACGACGCAGGAAATTGGCGGCTTCCATGCCGAAAGTGCCGCCATCATGGCCGCGCAATTCGCCGCCGGCAAAGAAGACGCGATTGCCGTTGCGGGTGGCAAGCGCATGGGCAACCGCGACTGCGTTGGTGACGACGAAGAGGTTCTGATGCTTCTGCAGCGCGACGGCGATGAAGGCAGTGGTCGAGCCGACGTCGAGAAACAGCGCATCGCCATCCTCGATCATGGCCGCGACCGAGGCGGCGATCATGCGCTTGGCTTCGGCATTCTCGTTCATGCGCAGATGAAGCGGCGGCTCGATCATCGAGTCCTTGATGTGGACGCCGCCATGCACCTTGGTCACAAGCCCATTGGCCTCAAGGCTGCGGATGTTGCGGCGGATGGTTTCTTCGGAAACGCCGAGCCGTTCGGCCAGGAACTGGATGCGGCTGGCGCCGCCGGCTAACCGCAATTCCTCGAGAATCTCGCGTTCGCGATGGTTGGAGTGCTGCGGTGGCTGGGATGTGCCCGGCATGGTTCCTGATCCTGTTGTGGGTATTGATCCCAAACTTCTGTGGCTCCAACTGGCTGTCCTACCGCCGCTGGGGCCATAATGCGCGCAGCATCTATCCGGTTGCTTCGCGCCTGAGTTTTTAAGACAAATCTCACCTACGGTGAAGCGCAGTCTTTAGGATATCCATAGCTCATCCGATTGGAGACGGCCGTTCGATTCCAACAAAAAACCAAATATTCGTTTCATTTTGTGGGCTGCTTCTTGACAGCTTAACGTTTGTGGGGAACCTTTCACATCCGAAGGATGCTCAGCAGCAGGACCGGAGGGGGCATGACTGCGACAGCGGAAGACAGGATACATTCTCTCGGCATCTGGCGCGGGCCGATCGACATCGAACCGCTTGTCGGCGGCATTACCAATCGCAACTATCTGGTCGGCAATGATGGTCGCCGCTTCGTCGTGCGGCTTGGATCGGACATTCCCGTTCATCACATCAGCCGCGCAAACGAGGTGGCTGCGAGCAGGGCTGCACATGCCGCCGGTCTTTCGCCTGCCGTCATACATCACGAGCCCGGCATATTGGTGCTCGACTATATCGATGCAAAACCGCTATCGGCCGATGATATAAGAAAGCCGGCAATGATGAGCCGCGTCGTGCCGCTCGTCCGGTCCTGTCATCGGGACGTCGCCCGGCATTTTCGCGGACCGGCAGCCATCTTCTGGGTCTTCCATGTGGTCAGGGATTATGCGGCCGTTCTCGAGGCTGGTGGTAGCCGGCACAAGTCGCGGCTGATTTCCTTCCTGGAAATTGCCGAACGGCTCGAACGCGAAGCCGGTCCTTTCGAAATCGCCTTCGGTCACAACGATCTGCTGGCGGCGAATTTCCTCGACGACGGCAAGCGGCTCTGGCTGATCGATTGGGATTATGCTGGGTTCAACACGCCGCTCTTCGATCTCGGCGGCCTTGCCTCCAACAATGAATTCTCCGAGACGCAGGAAGAGGCGATGCTGGAGGCCTATTTCGAAGCTTCCATCAGCGACGATCTGCGCCGGCGCTATCAGGCGATGAAATGTGCTTCCCTCCTGCGCGAGACGATGTGGAGCATGGTTTCGGAAATCCATTCCGACATCGATTTCGATTATTCTTCCTATACAGCTGAAAATCTGCGGCGGTTCGAAAGCGCATGGCAGGATTTTCGCAATTCTTGAGGTGACACGATGAAGGAACTGCCTGCTACCGCAAAGACCGTCGTCATCGGCGGCGGCATCATCGGTTGCTCGACGGCCTACCATCTCGGCAAGCTCGGCTTCACCGACACCGTGCTGCTCGAACGCAAGAAGCTGACCTCGGGCACGACGTTTCATGCCGCCGGCCTCGTCGGCCAGCTGCGCACCAGCGCCAACATCACGCAGATGCTCGGCTATTCCGTCGATCTCTACAAGAAGCTCGAGGCGGAGACGGGGCTTGCTACCGGCTGGAAGATGAATGGCGGTTTGCGTCTCGCCTGCAATGAGGAGCGCTGGACGGAGGTGAAGCGCCAGGCGACGACGGCACAGTCCTTTGGCTTGCAGATGCATCTGCTGACGCCCAAGGAGGCTTTCGATCTCTGGCCGCTGATGGATATCGACGACCTCGTCGGCGCCGCCTTCTTACCGACCGATGGCCAGGCCAATCCTTCCGATATCACCCAGGCGCTGGCAAAGGGCGCCCGCATGAGCGGTGTGTCGATCTTCGAGAATACGGAAGTTCTCGATCTGGAGATCGACAAGGGGCGAATCCGCGCCGTCATCACCGAGAAGGGGCGCATCGAATGCGAGCGCGTCGTCGTCTGCGCGGGGCAGTGGACGCGGAACTTTGCCGGCCGCTTCGGTGTCAACGTGCCGCTCGTCTCCGTCGAGCATCAATATCTCATCACCGAATCCTTTGGCGTGCCGTCCAATCTGCCGACGCTGCGCGATCCCGACCGGCTGACCTATTACAAGGAGGAGGTCGGCGGGCTTGTCATGGGCGGCTATGAGCCCAATCCTATCCCCTGGGCGCTCGACGGCATCCCTAGGGATTTCCACTACACGCTGCTCGACAGTAATTTCGATCATTTCGAGCAGATCATGGAACAGGCGCTGGTGCGCGTGCCGGCGTTGCAAACGGCCGGTGTCAAGCAGCTGCTGTGCGGCCCGGAGAGTTTCACGCCGGACGGCAATTTCATTCTCGGCGAAGCGCCGGAACTGCGGAATTTCTTCGTCGGCGCCGGCTTCAACGCCTTCGGCATCGCGTCGGCCGGCGGGGCGGGCATGGCGCTTGCCGAATGGGTCGCCAAGGGCGAGCCGCCTTACGATCTCTGGCCGGTCGATATCAGGCGCTTCGGCCGTCCGCATTTCGACACCGACTGGGTGCGCACCCGCACGCTGGAAGCCTATGGCAAGCACTACACCATGGCCTGGCCGTTCGAGGAGCATTCCAGTGGCCGGCCCTGCCGCAAGTCGCCACTCTATGATCGGCTGAAGGCGCAGGGTGCCTGCTTCGGTGAAAAGCTCGGGTGGGAGCGGCCGAACTGGTTTGCCGATCTCTTTGCCGGCGAGGAGCCGAAGGACGAGTACACTTATGGGCGGCAGAACTGGTTCGACGCCGTCGGCCGGGAGCATAAGGCTGTGCGCGAAGCGGCCGTCATCTTCGACCAGACCTCCTTTGCCAAATTCGTGCTGAAAGGCAGGGACGCGGAGGCGGCGATCTCCTGGATCGCTGCCAACGACGTCGCCAAGCCTGTCGGTTCTTTGACCTATACCCAGATGCTGAACGACCGCGGCGGCATCGAATGCGATGTCACCGTTGCCCGCATCACCGAGAACGAGTTCTACATCACCACGGGCACCGGTTTCGCCACACATGATTTCGACTGGATTGCCCGCAACATTCCGCCCGAAATGCATGCGGAGCTGGTGGATGTCACCTCGGCCTATTCCGTGCTGTCGCTGATGGGGCCGAAGTCGCGCGAGATATTGCAGGCTGTGACCTCGGCCGACGTTTCGAACGCCGCATTCCCCTTCGGCAAGGTGAGGACCGTCGGCATCGCCGGTTGCCCTGTACGGGCGCTACGCATCACCTATGTCGGCGAACTCGGCTATGAGCTGCATGTGCCGGTGGAATATGCCGCTACCGTCTATGACGTGCTGATGGCGGCCGGGCGCGAGCACGGCCTCATCAATGCCGGCTATCGCGCCATCGAGAGCTGCCGGCTGGAAAAGGGCTATCGCGCCTGGGGCTCCGATATCGGGCCGGATCATACGCCGGTCGAGGCAGGGCTTGCCTGGGCGGTGAAGACGAGGAAGGATGTCGCGTTCCGCGGCAGGGAGGCGATCGAGCGGCAGCTAGCTTCCGGTGTGAAGAAGGTGCTCGCCTGCTTCGTGCCCGACGATCCCGAAACCGTGCTTCTGGGCCGCGAGACGATCTATCGCGACGGGCAGCGCGTCGGCTGGCTGTCGAGCGGCGGTTACGGCTACACGATCGGCAAGGCCATCGGCTACGGCTATGTCCGCAATCCCGATGGCGTGACGGAGGCTTTCGTACTTTCGGGGCGCTATGAGCTCGATGTCGCGCAGAGCCGCGTGCCATGCCAGGTGTCGCTGAAGCCGCTCTATGATCCGCAGATGGTGCGGATTAAGGGGTGATCGGGAGCCGCGTATATCAACTCAAAGACCATTTCGATATGAAGCCTATCGGCTCCTCGGCAGGTCCCACGCCTGATAAAGGTTGTTGAGGGCCTTCGCTGTGCGGCACTCCACCATCGGCAACTCGGAGTCCTGAAGAATTTTCGCGTATTTGACGCCGCTTTTGCGGGTCTTCACGAGGATCCAGTGAATCATCTCCCATTTGATGCTGTCCTTGGCGCCTTCGAGATGGCCCGCTCGATCTGAGCGGTTGATCAGGGTCCGCTTGAGATAGCGGGAAAAGCGCAGCCAATGATTGGAGGTGATGAGGATGGCGCCGGTAGCGCGAGCCAAACGTTGCGGCATCAGGCGCGTATAATTGCCTTCCATGATCCACTGGTCGCGAAGAATGGCCGCATCGTGAAGCGCGGCGAATTCTGCTTCTGGTCGCTGTTGCCAATCGGTATGGGGCAGATGATGAAGCTGATCGAGATGGATTGTTGGAAAGCCAAGTTTTTTGGAAAGTGCAACCGCCAGGGTTGACTTACCGGCATTGGAAGGGCCGAGCACGACAATGCGCTCGCCAAGGGAATGCAAGGGAAGCATGGGGCACCGGTCGAAAAATTGGGATGGTTTCCAATGGCCGAAGCGAACCACCTTGTCAACGCTTGCGTGTCGTATTTTCATCATTGCGCCATTTACGTGAAGATTGAAACCAAGCCACACCCCTTCAAAAACTGTGATCTCCCCGCCGCCGCCGCCGCCATTTTCTTGACACGCCGGCGCTTTCATCCTCAATCGACAGGCTGACAACTGACGGAGGCCGGAAACGATGGCTGAGGCGAATATCAAGCTGGAGGAGAGCTGGAAAGAGGCGCTGTCTCCGGAGTTCGAAAGCCCCTACATGCAGCAGCTCAAGGCTTTTCTCGTCGAGGAAAAGCAGCGCGGCAAGGTGATATTTCCCCGTGGCAGCGAGTATTTCCGGGCTCTGGATCTGACGCCGCTTGATGAAGTGCAGGTGGTCATCCTTGGACAGGATCCCTATCACGGCTTCGGCCAGGCGCATGGGCTCTGCTTCAGCGTACGCCCCGGCGTGCGCATTCCGCCATCTCTGGTCAATATCTACAAGGAACTGGAAACCGATCTCGGCATTCCGCCGGCGCGCCACGGCTTTCTGGAAAGCTGGGCGAAGCAGGGCGTGTTGCTGCTTAACAGCGTGCTGACGGTGGAGGAATCCCAGGCCGCGTCGCATCAGGGCAAGGGTTGGGAGCGCTTTACCGATGCGGTGATCCGCAGGGTCAACGACGAATGCGATGGCGTCGTCTTCATGCTCTGGGGCTCCTACGCGCAGAAGAAGGCCGCCTTCGTCGATACCGAGCGCCATCTGGTGCTCAAGGCAGCGCATCCTTCGCCGCTGTCAGCCCATAACGGCTTCCTCGGCTGCCGGCATTTTTCCAAGGCCAATGCCTATCTGGCCGAGCATGGAAGGGAGCCGATTGACTGGGCGCTGCCGAGCAATCCGGAGGCTCAGTGAGGCGCGGTCTTCTGGATTGCGCTTTACATCAGTGAACGATTGGAATTTATCGTTCACTCTTTGAAGACAATCCGTTTGGCACTTGAGGGCTATCGAAAGGCGGCCGACAAGACCATCTTCTGCCCATGAGAAACGCCTGCCGGTGCAGGCGAAACAAGGGGTTTAAGATGCTCAACCAGATCAAAGGTCTTCACCACGTCACCTCGATGGCCGAAGACGCCCGGACCAACAATAAGTTCTTCACCGATACGCTCGGCCTGCGCCGCGTCAAGAAGACGGTGAATTTCGACGCTCCCGATGTCTATCACCTCTACTATGGTGACGAGGTCGGCACGCCCGGCACGATCATGACCTACTTCCCGTTCCCGAAGATGGCGCGCGGCCGCCCGGGGAGCGGCGAAGTCGGCAATACGGTCTATTCCGTTCCGGAAGGCGCCATCGGCTACTGGACCGAGCGGCTCGGCCAGCATGGTGTCGAGGGCTTGAAGGCCGACGAATCCTTTGGCCAGAAGCGCCTGCATTTTGCCGGTCCGGATGGCGACGGTTTCGCGCTCGTCGAGGTCAAGGATGACAAGCGTCAGCCCTGGACGCATAACGGGGTCGATGCCGAGCATGCCATCAGGGGCTTCCATTCCGTTGCTATGCGGCTCAGGGACGAAGGCGCTACTGCCGAGCTTTTGAAGTACATGGGCTACGAGGTGGTCGATACGCATGATGGCATCAAGCGGCTTGCCATTCCCGGCGGCAACGGTGCCGATTATGTCGACCTTGAGGCGATGCCAAACATCAATCGCGCGCTTCCGGGTGCGGGCTCCGTCCACCATGTCGCCTTTGCCGTCGAGAATCGTGCAAAGCAGCTCGAAGTGCGCAAGGCGCTGATGGATACCGGCTATCAGGTCACCCCGGTCATCGACCGCGATTACTTCTGGGCGATCTACTTCCGCACGCCTGGCGGCGTGTTGTTCGAAGTCGCCACCAACGAGCCCGGCTTCGACCGCGACGAGGATACGGCCCATCTCGGCGAGGCGCTGAAACTGCCGGAACAGCATGCGCATCTGCGTGGCCTGATCGAGCAGCATCTCGAACCGCTGGAAGGCTAATCCAGGAGAAAGATCATGATGGATACCACTTATGTGCACCGGCTGAGGGCCGGTGCATCCGGAAAGCCTGTTTTCTTTACCTTCCATGGCACCGGCGGCGACGAGAACCAGTTCTTCGATTTCGCCACCCGCCTGTTGCCGGACGCCACCATCATCTCGCCGCGCGGCGATGTCTCGGAATATGGCGCAGCGCGTTTCTTCCGTCGGACGGGTGAGGGTGTCTATGACATGGCCGATCTTGCCAGGGCGACGGAAAAGATGGCGAAGTATGTCTCGGAACTGGCGGCCGAATATGGCGCATCGCAGGTGCTGGGCCTCGGCTTTTCCAACGGCGCCAACATCCTTGCCAACGTGCTTATCGAGCATGGCGATCTGTTCGATGCGGCCGTGTTGATGCATCCGCTGATCCCCTTCCAGCCGAAGGGCAATGCCAGGTTGGCTGGCAAGCGCGTGCTGATCACCGCGGGTGAACGCGATCCGATCGCGCCGGCGCCGGTCACCAAGGCGCTCGCCGATTATTTTGCGCGACAGGATGCGGAGGTTACGCTCGAATGGCATCCGGGCGGTCATGATATTCGCCCCAACGAGATCGAGGCTATCGGCAAATTCCTTGTGGCCTACGCGTAAGCTCCAAAAATGACCAGGCCACGCGGCAGACAGCTCCTGCCGCGTGGCCTGCTATTTGCCGATGAGGCGCACCATCGCCTTCGCTTGCGAGGCGGCTGCGAGTTTTCCGTTCTCGTCGAGATAGCCTGTTCCGCAGAAGCGGTTGAGATTGGCGAAATCCATACTGTCAGGCAGCGCATGCCTTGTTTCAGCAATGACCATGCGCCAAGCGCAGCCAAGCATTTTGTCAGGCTGGATTGCCTGATCGCAGCCTGTGCTCAGGCATAAAGCGACGTGTTTCTGCGCCCGATACCCGCCCGCGATGGCTTCCTCGTAATCATCCTTCCAGCTATCCCTTGTATGTTCGCAGCGAGCCGGATTGCTGCTCTGACTGCATTGCACCGTCTGGTCGACATAGGTTTGCGCCGGCGGCCAGAGCGGTCCGTCGACCAGGCTGACGCAGCCGCACGCAAACAAGGTGGCTGACAGCAGGCGCAATTGATTCTCCTTCGACAAAGCCGCCGAAACCGTAGAGCGATCGCAAATATGTGCAAGATCAATGTGATCTTGCCAACAGCAACGGGGAGAAGGCGCTCCCTCGACCACCCGCGGCAACGTGTGGCGTGACCTTCCTGCAACCCTTTCCATCTTCCGGCATCCGCGAGCTCCAGCGGCGCAAGCTTTGCTTGTGGGTATCATGCCCGCCCGCTAATGCTCTGCCACTATAGGGCGGGGGGATTCCATCGTGACGCTGGCGGAACAGCAACAATACAGGCTCGGTGTGATTTATGTGGCCCTTTCGGCGCTCGCCTGGTCGACATCGGGCCTTTTCGTTCGGGCGATCCATGCCGATCTCATGACCATTCTGTTCTGCCGCGGCATCGTCTCCGGCCTCGGCGTTTTCGCGCTGTTCTTCTATATCGAGCGCCGCAACGCCTTTCGCATCCTGCGCTCCATGGGTGGTCCTTCGCTGGCGGCGACGATCTTTTCCACCGCGTCGATGATCAGCGGCATCGGCTCGATCTATTATACGTCGGTCGCCGATGCCATGGTCATCTATGCGACTGTGCCCTTTGTCACCGCGGGGGTCGCTTTTCTCTTCATCCGCGAACGTCCCAACATGAGGACGCTGATTGCCAGTGGCGTTGCCTTCATCGGCGTGCTCGTCATGCTTTCCGGCCATGCAAGTGATGGCGGCAGCTGGCTCGGCAAGGGGCTTGCCGCCGTCATGACGCTGACCGTCGCCTGTCTTGCCGTCGTCATGCGCCAGCATCGCAATGTGCCGATGCTGCCTGCCATGGCGCTTTCCGCCTGGTTGTGTTCCTCCATCACCTTCTGGTTCGCCTCGCCGCTTTCGATCTCCGGACAGGATCTCGGACTGATCATCGCCTTCGGCATTATCCAGAACGCCATGGGCCTCAGCCTCTATACCTTCGGCTCGCGGCTGGTTCCGGCGTCGGATGCCGCCCTGCTGACAGCGCTCGAAGTGCCGCTGACGCCCCTCTGGGTCTGGATGATTTTTGCCGAGCGCCCTTCGACGGCGACGCTCATCGGCGGGCCGATCGTGCTTGCAGCGCTTTTCGGACATATCCTGTTGGAAGTGCGGCGGAATCGAGCGGTGACATCGGCTCAGGCCCACTGACCGACTTGCCCCTTTCATCATAAAATGCTGGTATCGGCACGGTCATCAGGAGTCGGAATCGATGAAAAAGGTCTTCAATCCCGCATCTGTCCGCCGCCCTTTCGGCAATTACAATCACGGCCTGCTGGTGCCGTCCGGCGCCAGCATGCTGGTCACCTCCGGCCAGCTCGGCATCGGTATCGACGATCGCATTCCGGCTGACGTTACCGGCCAGGCCGAACTATGTTTCAAGGCGATCGGGGCTATCCTTGAGGAGGCTGGCATGGGTTTTGCCGACGTCATCCGCATCGGCGGTTTCGTGACTACGCGCGAGGATTTTCCCGCCTACATGGCCGTGCGCGATCGCTATGTCCAAAATCCCGCACCGGTCTCCACGTTGCTGATCGTCGGCGGGTTTACACGGTCCGAGTTTCTGGTCGAGGTCGAGGTTACGGCGGCGAAGGTGATGTGATGACGGCCGGTCATCCTGAGCGTCCGGCCGATCCGTCGATACCGCGCATTCAGGGGCTTTACGAGACGCATCTGACGGTTGCCGATCTCCAGCGCTCGATCGCCTTCTATCGCGATGTCCTGAAGCTCGAAGTCGGGACGGTCATCGAGAGCAGAAATGTTGCTTTCCTCTGGATCGACGATAAACGGATGGGCATGCTCGGCCTTTGGGAAACGGGCAGCTCCCCTCTCAAGATGCGTCTCCATATCGCGTTCAGAACGTCTCTCGCCGATGTAATCGGCTCCGCCGCCGCATTGAAGGCTCATGGTGTTCAGCCGAAGGGTTTCAATGGCGAGCCGCTCGATGAGCCGGTCGTTGTCGGTTGGATGCCGGCCGTCTCGCAATATTTTTCGGACCCCGACGGGCATTCGATCGAATTCATCCACGTGCTTGAAGAGGCGGCCGATCCGGATTTCGGCGTAAAGCCCTATTCACAGTGGCTATCGCGGCCAAAGCCGGCGGCTTGACCGGTACAGGCGGGACCTCCCTTTAACTGGCTTTTCGTCGGCTTGCTTATGGTCTAAGCGAAGAGGATACGAGCTATACCTGCGATACTGCCAGTTCCAGGGCGCGCAGAAGCGTGGAAGACCAACATGACGCAGAATATCTACGACAATCCGGGCTTTTTCGAAGGCTATAGTCGCCTACAGCGATCCATCGACGGGCTGGCGGGTGCGGCTGAATGGCCGGCCATCCGTGCCTTGATGCCGGACATGAAGGGTCTCGATGTCGTGGATCTCGGCTGCGGTTTCGGCTGGTTCTGCCGTTGGGCGGCCGAGCAGGGGGCGGCCAGTGTATTGGGGTTCGATGTCTCGGAAAAAATGCTGGAACGTGCGCGGGCGGAAACGGAGGATGCGCGGGTTCGCTACGATCGCGTTGATCTGGAGCAACTTCAGCTTCCGAAAGCGAGCTTCGATCTCGTCTACAGTTCACTCGCCTTCCATTATATCGAAGGCTTTGCCGGACTGCTGACGACGATCCGTCAGGCGCTGAAGCCGGGCGGTCGGCTGATCTTTTCAATCGAGCATCCGATCTATATGGCGCCCCGACGGCCGGAATGGCTCGATGACGCCGACGGCGGCAAAATCTGGCCGCTCAGTGCCTATCAAATCGAGGGGCCACGCGTGACGAACTGGCTCGCCGAGGGCGTCGTCAAGCAGCATCGCACCATGGGTACGACGCTCAACCTGTTGATCGTGTCCGGCTTCATCATTGCCCATGTCGAAGAATGGTCGCCGAGCGATGAGGATCTTGCAGCCCATCCGGAATGGGCAATCGAGCGCGAGCGGCCGATGTTTCTCCTGATTTCCACTCGGACCTGAGGCATCCCCAGCATGCCGTCGCAGCGTAGAAGCCCGAGGCGGTCTGTTTTTCTTTTTGTTGATAGATTTTATAGAAAATTAATTGCTCGCGAAGGGCTACTTCCGCAAAATGTCGTTTCTTGAGGCGCATGCTCCCCATCGATAATGTGAGGTTGTCTGCGAGAGTTAAGGAAGAGTGCGATGAACATGAAAACTTCCGTGGCAATCGAGAAGGCGGTGCCTGTCGCCGATCCCGACATTGCGCGTACCGAGTTTCGCAATGCCATGGCGCGGATGGCGGCGGCAGTGAACATCGTCACGACCAATGGCCCCGCGGGCATCGCCGGCTTTGCGGCGACCGCCGTCTGCAGCGTTACCGATAACCCGCCGACCCTGCTCGTTTGCCTCAATCGTGGCGCGTCCGTTCATCCCGCCGTCACGCAAAACGGTGTGCTCTGCGTCAATGTGCTGTCGGAAGCGCATCAGGACCTGTCGCGGCTTTTCGGCGGCAAGACCCCGGTTGCCGAACGCTTCGCCGGTGCCTCCTGGTCGGAACTATCGACAGGCGCGCCGGTGCTTGAGGATGCTCTTGTCTCCTTCGATTGCCGCATCGTCCGCCAGGCCGACGGCGGAACGCATGATATCCTGCTCTGTGAAGTCGATGCTATCCGTCAACGTGATGAGGGGCAGGGGCTTATCTACTTCGACCGGAGCTATCATTCTGCGGGTCGAGCCGAGTAAGCCGGTTTTCTTGTCGTTTCACGCCAGAAAGTTTTCGATCGCCTGTAGGACCTGGGCGGGGTGTTCGCGATGCGGCGAATGTCCGGTATTCGGCAGGATATAAGCCGATCCGCGTCCGGCCGCGATCCGGTGGGGATGAGCCTCGGAGCCATACTCGTCACGCTCGCCGTGAATGGCAAGCACCGGGCAACGGAGTTTTTCGAGGGCCGGATCGAGCGACCAGCCGGCACGTTCGGGAGTAAGCCACGTATCGATCCAGGCATGCAGCACCCACTTGGTCTTGCTGCCGTGATATCTCTCAAGCCGGGCGAAGGTCTCAGCCGATCTGAAATCCTGCTGTGCGATCCTGATGCCTTGCAGGGTTCTCTCTTCCACGAAAGCCTGCGCTGCGATGGTGATAACGGCCTGGCAGCGGTCGCTAAAACGTGCTCCTGCTTCCACCGCCATGCCGCCGCCGACGCTATGCCCGCAGGCAACGAACTCTTGAACGGAAAACTGCTCGCATAGCAACGGAACGGCCTGCTCGGCCTCCAGGGCCACGAAATTCTGCTGCAGAACGTCGATGCGAGCATCGGAGCGACCGAAGCCTAAGCGATCATAGGCGATCACCTGACGGTTGAGGGAAAGAGCGAGCTGTTGTGGAAAATCCCTCCAGAGCGCGATGCATCCGAGGGAATCATGAAACAGGATGATCGGCGGCAGGAAGGTCTCGGCATGCGGTGTCCATGATTTGGCATAGAGGCGCCCGCCGGGGCTCTCGATCCAGTGTTCCATTTCGACGATGCCTGCCATTTCGCTCAATAGTTGTCCTGATACCACTCGACGAAGCGCTTCACGCCTTCATCGACTTCGATCTGCGGCCTGAAGCCAGTCAGCGCCACCAGCAGATCCGGGACGGCATAGGTATTGTGTACGTCGCCAGGCTGCATGGGCAGCATCTTGCGGATCGCCTTCTTGCCGAGCATCGTCTCGATGGTTTCGACGAAGCTCATCAGCCCGACGGGCTGGCCGCCGCCGATATTGACCACCCGGAAAGGGGCATTCTTCGAGAGAGTGTCGATGATCGTCTCCGACACGATCCGGTTTTCCTCCGACGGCACGACGCCGATGAGGCGCACGATGCCTTCGACGAGATCATCGATATAGGTGAAATCGCGGCTCATCTTGCCTTCGCCGTAGATCTCGATCGGCCTGTCGTTCTTGATGGCATCGACGAATTTGAACAGCGCCATGTCCGGACGGCCCCAGGGGCCATAGACCGTGAAGAAACGGAAAGCGGTCGTTGGTATGTTGAAGAGATGGGCGTAGCTGTGCGCCATCAGCTCCATGCTCTTCTTGGTCGCTGCATAGATCGTCATCTGCTCGTCGGCCTTGTCGCTTTCGGCAAAGGGGATCTTTTCGTTGGCGCCATAGACCGACGAGGTGGAGGCAAGCAGCAGGTGCTTCGGCTGCAGGTTTCTCGCCAATTCCAGGATGTTGAACGAACCGACAAGATTGGAATCGACGTAGGAACGCGGATTTTCGAGGCTATAGCGGACGCCGGCCTGTGCGGCGAGATGGACGATCACATCAGGTTCGGCGAGTTCGGCGGCGCGATCCAGCGCTGCCTTGTCTTCCAGCATGCCAGTGACGGCCTTGAAGCCGTTGGAGCGGGCGAGAATGGCTGTACGCTTTTCTTTGAGCTTGACGTCATAGTAGGGCGTCATGCCGTCGAAACCGACGACAAAATGTCCCTCGTCAAGCAGGCGCCTGGCAAGGTGGAATCCGATAAAGCCGGCGGTGCCGGTGATGAGATAACGCATTGATCGGCCTTTGCTTAAAGCATTTCGAGGAAAGGTGCGTAGGGGTTTTCCGTTCGGAATGCGCAGACACTCTAAAGTGTGTCGTCGCTCGAGGGTCTGCCGACGCTTGTATAGGCAAAGCCGTGCTTTGCGACCTCGTCACGGCGATAGATGTTTCTGAGGTCGACGAGGACCGGAGCCTTCATGATGGATTTGAGCCGGGCAAAATCCAGCGCGCGGAACTGGTTCCATTCCGTCACGATGACGAGCGCATCGGCGCCGCGTGCGGCGCTATAGGCATCCTCAGCATAGGCGATGTTGTCGATCACCTGGCGGGCATTCTCCATGCCTTCGGGATCGTAGCCGGTCACCGTGGCGCCGGCATCCTGCAGCGTCTGGATGATCGAGATGGCCGGGCTGTCACGCATGTCGTCGGTATTCGGCTTGAACGTCAGACCGAGGACCGCTATCGCCTTGCCCCTGATGTCGCCGCCCATGGCCGCGATCACCTTGCGGCCCATGGCGCGCTTGCGGTTGTCGTTGATCGACACGGTCGTTTCGATCAGGCGCACGGGGCTGTCGTAATCCTGCGCCGTCTTGGCGAGCGCCAGCGTATCTTTCGGGAAGCAGGAGCCGCCGTAGCCCGGGCCTGCATGCAGGAATTTCGAGCCGATGCGGCCGTCTAGGCCGATGCCGCGCGAGACTTCCTGCACATTGGCGCCGACCTTCTCGCAGAGATCGGCCATCTCGTTGATGAAGGTGATCTTCATGGCAAGGAAGGCGTTGGCGGCGTATTTGATCAGCTCCGACGTGCGGCGAGAGGTAAAGAGCAGCGGCGCCTGGTTGAGGTATAGCGGCCGGTAGACTTCGGTCATGACGCCGCGGGCGCGTTCGTCGTTGAGGCCGATGACGATGCGGTCGGGACGCTTGAAATCCTCGATGGCCGCACCTTCGCGCAGGAATTCCGGATTGGAGACAACGGCGACATCGGCGCTGGGATTGGTTTCGCGCACGATGCGCTCGACTTCGTCGCCGGTGCCGACCGGTACGGTCGACTTGGTGACGATGACGGTGAAGTCCTTCACATGCTCGGCAATTTCGCGAGCAGCGGCATAGACGTAGGAGAGGTCGGCATGGCCGTCGCCGCGCCGGGAAGGGGTGCCGACCGCAATGAAGACGACATCGCTTGCGGCAACGCTCGTCTCTACATCAGTAGTGAAGGAGAGGCGGCCGGCTCGCACATTGTCGGCAACGAGCTGTTCGAGGCCCGGCTCGAAGATCGGTATTTCGCCGCGTTGCAGCGCGTCGATCTTGTTGGCGTCCTTGTCGACGCAAATGACATCGTGTCCAAAATCGGCAAAGCAGACACCCGATACAAGCCCCACATAACCTGAGCCGATCATCGTGATGCGCATGAAACTTCAATCCTTTTGCTGGCGCCGGGCGTCGCGTTGAAATGCAACGGCGGCATGGGCGATCATCTGCGTATATACACAGGATCGCGAGCGGCGCCTATATGCGATGCCGGCTTTAAGAGGATTGCAACAGAAGTATCACGGAAGCTTCGTCGACCTCAGGCATGCGCGATCATCTTGTTTTTCAAGTGAAACGAAGCCTTTGCACTTTAAATCTATGATAGCCTATTGCTTGTGATTGGCAGCATGTTGCCACATGATGAATTGGGTGCGGTCGTGCGGCAGGGCGGCGGCGATATATGGGCGGTTCGGGACTTTTGCATGAAATCGACTTTTGCCGTGCGGACAATGCGGGCTGGCGAGCTGGAGCTTGCTCTGGAATGGGCTCGGCAAGAAGGCTGGAATCCCGGCATTGACGATGCACAGGCCTTCTGGGAGGCGGACCCGGCCGGCTTTCTGATCGGCGCCATCGGCGAGGTTCCCGTCGGTTGCATATCCGTCGTCCGCTATGGCGAGGCTTTCGCTTTCCTCGGTCTTTATATGCTTCATCCCGAGTTTCGCGGGCGGGGATATGGCAAGCAGCTCTGGAACAAGGGCATGACGCTTGCCGGCAATCGCGTCGTCGGGCTGGATGGGGTCGTCGCACAACAGGAAAATTACCGGCGGCACGGTTTCGAGATGGCTTATCGGACGCTGCGCTATGGCGGTATCCCCAAAGTACCTGAGGTGGATGAAGCGCAGGCAAGGCAGGTGATGCCTGTCGCGGACGG
Source organism: Rhizobium sp. BK491 (assembly GCF_014194925.1). Lineage (NCBI taxonomy): Bacteria > Pseudomonadati > Pseudomonadota > Alphaproteobacteria > Hyphomicrobiales > Rhizobiaceae > Rhizobium > Rhizobium sp. BK491. The sequence continues at coordinate 1,184,208 of NZ_JACIAR010000001.1, read as the reverse complement.
CAAGCTCGAGGCGCTGGTGCACTATGATGCTGAAATTTTCCCCGGCTTGCGTCACTCCTTCATCCGGGCCTGGTGCGGCGCTCCCCAAAGGCGGGCATCATTCATCGTCGGTGGTGGTAGCAGGGTTCGCGGTTACGGCACGATCCGCCGCTGTTTCGAGGGTTACAAGATCGGTCCGCTGTTTGCCAACAAGCCGGAGGTCGCGCTTGCATTGATGAGCAAACTGCTTACCAAGACCAATGGGCAGTCGGTCTCTCTTGATGTGCCGGTCGATAATGTGCAGGCGATCAGGCTTGCGGAAGATTGCGGTCTGTCTCCGGTATTTGAGACGGCGCGCATGTATCGCGGCAAAGCACCGGAAATCCCGCTCGATCGCGTCTTCGGCGTCACCACGCTTGAGCTTGGTTAGCTGCTCTTGATCCAGCGCCGTGCGAGGCCTTAACGATGGCGTTGCCCTAGCGGTCAAGCCGAGTTTTGATGAGCAGGGATCGCCTTCGGAGAGGGCCGTTGAAAGGCCATCGGAACTGCGACAGGGGAAAAATCCTGTTGGAGGCGCTGATTCGTCATGCAAAAAGCCGAATCTCCTGAGACAACAGGGTCGCTTTCCCAAAAACAAAGCTTTATAGATGCGCGGGTTTGAGCAAGGCGCGCCGCCGCGCGCAGGAAGCGGGATTGGATAAATGACGAATGTTGTAGTGATCGGCTCGCAATGGGGTGACGAAGGCAAGGGCAAGATTGTCGACTGGCTTTCGGAACGCGCCGATGTGATTGTACGCTTTCAGGGCGGTCATAATGCCGGTCATACGCTTGTTGTCGATGGTGTCAGCTACAAGCTTGCGTTGCTGCCCTCCGGGCTCGTGCGCGGCAAGCTCAGCGTCATCGGCAACGGCGTGGTCGTCGATCCCCATCATTTCGTCGCGGAGGTCGAAAAGCTGCGCGCCCAGGGCGTTGCCGTTACCCCCGACGTGCTGCGTATCGCCGAGAACGCGCCGCTGATCCTGTCGCTACACCGCGATCTCGATGCCATGCGCGAAGACGCTGCTTCCAATAGCGGTACGAAGATCGGCACGACGCGCCGCGGCATTGGCCCGGCCTATGAGGACAAGGTCGGCCGCCGCGCCATTCGCGTCATCGACCTTGCCGAACCGGAAACGCTGCCTGCCAAGATCGACCGGCTGCTGACGCATCACAATGCGCTGCGCCGCGGCATGGGCGTCGACGAAATCTCCTTTGACGCCCTGCACGAGGAACTGAGCTCCGTAACGGAGCATATTCTTCCCTATATCGATCAGGTCTGGCGCTTGCTCGACGAGCAGCGCAAGGCTGGTGCCCGCATCCTTTTCGAAGGAGCGCAGGGCGCTCTCCTGGACAATGATCACGGCACCTATCCGTTCGTGACCTCGTCCAACACGGTCGCCGGTCAGGCCGCTGCCGGCTCGGGCCTCGGCCCGACGGCGCTCGGCTATGTGCTTGGTATCACCAAAGCCTATACGACCCGCGTCGGCGAGGGGCCTTTCCCTTGCGAATTGCATGACGAGATCGGCAACCATCTGTCGACCGTCGGCCGCGAAGTGGGCGTCAATACCGGCCGTCCGCGCCGCTGCGGTTGGTTCGATGCCGTACTGGTGCGCCAGACCGTCAAGACTTCCGGTATTACCGGCATTGCGCTTACCAAACTCGACGTGCTCGACGGTCTGGACGAGCTGAAGATCTGCGTCGGTTACAAGCTGGACGGCAAGGAAATCGATTATCTGCCGGCAAGCCAGGCAGCGCAGGCCCGCGTCGAGCCGGTCTACATCACGCTCGAGGGCTGGAAGGAATCGACTGTCGGCGCCCGCAAGTGGGCCGATCTGCCGGCGCAGGCGATCAAATATGTGCGTCAGGTGGAAGAGCTGATCGGCGCGCCTGTGGCGCTGCTTTCGACCAGTCCGGAGCGCGAGGACACCATACTTGTGACCGACCCCTTTGAGGGCTAGAGTTGCGCATCTATGACGAATCCCGGCCCGGCTGCACACCGGGCATCATGAGAAAGTACTGATGGCGGATTTTGTAGCAGTTATTCGACGGGCCGTTGACGGCCTGACGGACAATACTCCCGAAATGCGGGTCAAGGTTTACGATCGAGCTCGTGGTGCCGTGCAACGGCAGCTCGAGAGCATGAAGCCGCGCCCGCCCGAGGAAATGCTGCGTCGCCAGCTCGACAAGCTTGAGGCAGCCATCGTCGAGGTCGAGGCCGAACATGCCGAGGCTTTGCCGGGTAGCGAGGAGCCGCCGGTTGCGGAAGCGCCCGCGCCGCATGAAGAGGTCGCTTCCGAGCCCGCTCACGACCATCATGAGCCTGGGGAAGCCCATGCCGAGCCGCATGAGGAAGAGCCTGCGCCGGCACCGGCCGAGGTTCATGCCCATGAGGAGCCGGACGCTGTTGCTCCGATCGAGGAAGAGCCGGCTTATGAGGCGCCGGCCGCGCACGTCGAAGAGCGGCATGCGCAGGAACACGAGTCCATCGAGGAATGGAGCGAGCCGCAGCCGTCAGGCGAGCCTTTTGCTCCGGCTGCCGAGCATGTCGGCGCTGAACATCATGCCGAGGCTCGCGAGGAGCCGGCCCCTGAGCCGGTTTACCATGAGGAGCCGCAGAGACATTGGGAAGAGCCGCAACAGCATGCGGAGCTGCACCATGTGGAAGAAGCGCCGGCAGTCGCTGCAGCAACCGCGCAGCATGTGCCGCCAAGGCAGGTTGACGATGTCATAAGCCAGGTCGAGCAGATCTGGGCGGAAGTGGATGCGCCTGCCTCCCACACCGCGCCCGAACCGGAGACGGCCCGTCATACCGACCCGGTCATGCCGGCCGCAGCTTTTACGGAAGCGCCCTTTGGCCAACCGGTCGAAGGGCCGGTCAATTCCAAGGCACCCGCCGTCAACACGGGCTTTACCTGGGACGCGGATGTTTTCGAGGAAATGCAGCCGGCATCGGCGGTTTCCAAGCCCGCGCAGCAGCCAGCTCGGCAAATGCCCGAAAATGCCTTCGATGATGTTGATCTCTTTGCGGATGTGCATCCGTCCAGGAAAGCGGCGTCCGAAGCCGATGCAAACAATGACGGCTGGCGCGAACTCAAGGAGCTTGCCGGCTTCGACAAACGCGCTGAAGACGACCGTGGCGATGGCTCCGCCGTTCCGCCCGATCTCGATCAGGCGATGGCGGCGAAGCTGCAGGGCCGCAGCTTCCGCATGGAACCGAAGCGTCGCCGGATCAATGTTACCGGTATCATCGTCACGCTCGTCGGTCTTGCCGTCGTTGGAGGCGGTGGCTACGCAGCTTGGCTGAACCGCGACGCACTCAACAATATGGCGACGAAGCTCGTCAGTTCCGCACCGAAGAACGCGACGGTACCCTCGACGTCGGATACGGCCAGCAGTAATACGCCGAACAACGGCAATGCTGCAGCCCCCGCCCAGCCGACGACCGCGCCCCAGCAGACCAATACGGCCGCTCAGCAGCCGGGTGCCGCAGCATTGGCCAGCGATCCGAATACGGTCAATACGAAGTTCACGCAGCGTCTCCTGGCGAATGGTACCGAAGAGGATAAAGGTCCCGCTCCAACCGGGCAGCCCGGCCTCGTTGAAGGCAAGTCCGTCGCTGAACAGAATGTTGCCTCTGCGGCACCTGCCGCCACGGCAACGCCGCCGGCCGCCAACAATGCCGGCGCGGCTGCTCCACAGACCCAGGCGCCCGCAATCGCCACGTCGAATACGCCATCTGCCTCTACGGATCAGCAGGCACCTGCCGCCAACCAGCAGCAACAGGCGGCCGCCAACCAGCCGCCGCCCGTGACTCAGCAGACGGCTCCGGCAACCGACGGACAGAAGGTTTTCCTCTATGAGGAGCGCCTCGGCCAGACGTCGCCCACGGCCTTCCAGGGCACGGTCAGCTGGTCGCTGCAGGAAGGCAAGGGGGCCGATGGCCGACCGGAGCCTTCGGTGCAGGGTCTCATTACCGTTCCGGATCGCGGCTTGACCGCGACGATCACAGTTTCGCGGAACTCGGATTCCTCGCTGCCGGCGAGCCATCTGATCGAGCTTGCCTTCCAGGTGCCGCCGAATTTCGAAGGCGGCGCGATCGACAACGTTCAGCGCGTTGCACTGAAGGCGACCGAGCAGGATCGCGGCGATGCGTTGATCGCGGTTCCGGCCAAGGTTACCGACGATGTCTATATGGTGGCGCTCAACGATTTCCCGGATGCGCGCAAGACCAATCTCGATCTGTTGAAGAGCCGCAACTGGATCGATATTCCAGTGGTCTATCGTAACGGTCGCCGCGCGCTGTTGACCATGGAAAAAGGCCCGACCGGAACGGATGCCTTCAACAAGGCGATTTCGGAGTGGCAGGCGCTTGGCGGCGTCGCCTCGAGCGGCCAGTAAGCCAGCGGACATCTATGGATATGGAAAAGGCGGGCTTTTGGCCCGCCTTTCTTTTATCGGTCAAAATCTTCTGTGAAGGAAACGTTACGCTGTTGCTTCGACAACGCGCAGGGCCTTGGCACGTTCTAGCGCATCCTTCTGGACGGCTTCCTGCACCTTTTCGAAGGCGCGAACCTCGATCTGGCGCACGCGTTCGCGGCTAATGTCGAACTCGGACGACAGGTCCTCCAGCGTTACCGGTTCCTCGGCGAGGCGGCGTGCCTCGAAGATCCGGCGTTCACGGTCGTTCAGCACGCCCATGGCGCGCGCCAGCATGCGGCGGCGGGTATCGAGCTCGTCCTGTTCGATCAGCACGTCTTCCTGGCTGTCGTGATCATCGACGAGCCAATCCTGCCACTGGCCGGAATCACCTTCTGAAGCCTTGATCGGTGCGTTCAGCGAAGCGTCGCCGGACAGGCGGCGGTTCATCGAAACGACCTCTTCCTCCGAGACGTTCAGCTTCGTGGCGATCTCGGTGACATGCTCCGGCTTCAAATCGCCGTCATCGATGGCCTGGATGCGGCCCTTCAGGCGGCGCAGGTTGAAGAACAGGCGCTTCTGGTTGGCCGTCGTGCCCATCTTCACCAGCGACCACGAGCGCAGGATATACTCCTGGATGGAGGCCTTGATCCACCACATGGCATAGGTTGCTAAACGGAAACCGCGTTCCGGGTCGAACTTCTTGACGGCCTGCATCAGGCCGACATTGCCTTCAGACACGACTTCGCCAATCGGCAGGCCATAGCCGCGATAGCCCATAGCAATCTTCGCCACGAGGCGCAGATGGCTGGTGACGAGCTTATGTGCAGCCTGACGGTCGGCATGTTCCGCGTAGCGCTTGGCGAGCATATACTCTTCCTGCGGCTCCAGCATCGGGAACTTGCGGATCTCGTCGAGATAACGATTGAGGCCGGCTTCTCCGGCAGCGATGGACGGTAAGGTATTACGGGCCATGATCTTGCACCCTCCTATTCGAGATTTGGTTCCTTCTGGGGGCGTATTTTGAGCGCCTTCTGCGAAGCGGACCAAGGCGTACGGGTCCTGGGACCCCGCACTTAACCAATGTAAAGATAAGTACGGCAAAACGGTGATTCAAGGATGTGGTCACGCAAGTGTTATCTCGGCGTGACCGCAGGTCTCGCCGAAACATCGCCCTTGGGATTATCCTCCCGAACAATCCAGCGCCATGCGGCATGACCATGTCGACCTCCCAAACGCAGTCGCGTTTTCGGTCAGCACAGGCGCTCGGACATCGGTCCTTCATACGCGATATTATAGGGCGGAAGGGGGCGGGCGTCCAGTCATTGTGATGTTCGGCGCCTATCCTCTGAGCGCCGCCGCCAGTTCTTCCAGATCCTCAGGCAAAGGTGCCTCGAAATGCATGACTTCGCCGGTACGGGGATGCTCGAATTGCAGCATGTAGGCATGGAGCGCCTGGCGCGTGAAGCGATGGACGGCCTGTTTTGCGGCTTCCGGCAGGAGATTGGCCTTGGTCTTGAAGCCACCGCCGTAAACGGCATCGCCGAGCAGCGGGTGGCCGATATGCGCCATATGCACGCGGATCTGGTGCGTTCGGCCGGTTTCCAGATGGCATTCGATCAGTGAGGCAAGCGCGGTCGCGTCCGGTGTCTCGTGAAAGCGCTCCAGCACCTCGTAATGCGTGATCGCCTCGTCGGCATCCTGCGAATCCGGGCGCTTGACGGCGCGGCGCGTGCGGTCGCTGCTTGACCGGCCGAGAGGTGCATCGATGGTGCCGACGAGCTGGCGAGGGCGTCCCCAGACGATTGCCTGATAGGCACGCTCGAGCGAAGTCGTGCGGCCGTGATCGGCAAATTGTAAAGAGAGATGTCGGTGAGCCACGTCATTCTTGGCGACGACCATGACACCGGTTGTATCCTTGTCCAGCCTATGAACGATGCCCGGGCGGCGGACGCCGCCGATGCCGGAAAGGCTGTTGCCGCAATGATGGATCAGCGCGTTGACCAATGTTCCGGTCCAATTGCCTGCACCGGGATGAACAACCAACCCTGCCGGCTTGGAGATGACGATGACATCGTCATCCTCGTAGAGCACGTCGAGCGGGATATCTTCGCCTTGCGGCGTCGGATCTTCCGGCTCGGGCAGCGTGATCTCGTAGACGTCGCCGGGGCGCACCTTGCGTTTGGCATCTGTCACCGCAGCGCCCTTGAGCGTAACGGCGCCCTCCTTGATGAGTCCTTGCACGCGGCTGCGGGAAAATTCCTCGCCGATCTCGGCCGTCAGCCAGGAATCGAGCCGTCCTTCAGCATTTTCATCGGCGGTTAGGACTTTTCTATTGTCCACGGCTTCTTTAAAGGGGTCGCTCAAACATATTCTCCGGCGCGCAAAGCGCTCTACTGGAAGTAAGGACGCATCGATGACGAATCTCGAGCCAGACGATCAAGAGGAAAAGCCCCTCGATCCGGCCCTGGAGAAAGTCCGACGCAAGATGATCCGCCTGCAGATCGTCTCTGCGGCCGTCATGGTGGTGAGCCTTATGGCTGTCTTCGGCGCCGTTGTCTACAAGACGATGAAACCGGCGGCCAAGCCTGCGGGCCAGGCGGCGACGGGCATCCCGTCCGATGCCCCGCTTGCTGTGACGGCTCTATTGCCGGCGGGCTTTACGGTGCAGTCCACGGCGCTGTCGGGCAATCAGGTGCTGTTCTACGGCACGCTTGCCAGCGGCCAGCGCCAGGCCATCGTCTTCGATTACGGTATCGGCCGCACCGTGGCGACCATATCGCTATCCAACTGACGGCTTCATGATGGCGAGTGAGCGGCTGATCGAGATTAGGCATCCCGACGATCCGCGTATCGCCGAATTCCGCAATATCCGCGAACGCGATCTGACGGGTCGAGAGAACCGCTTCATAGCGGAAGGGACTGTCGTGCTGCGGCTTCTTGCAGGCGCGCATGCGGCGGCCGGAGATTTCCTCGCTGAGAAAGTGCTGTTGCTCAAAAACCGCTTAGCTGGCTTGAGCGATATCATCGACACCTTCCCAGCGGATGTCCCGATCTATGTCGCCGAAGCTGAGGTGCTCGACGGTATTGTCGGCTTCCATCTCCATCGCGGTGTTCTGGCGCTGGGGCGTAGAACAGTGGAAGATGGGACGAGCGGTTTATTCGATCGCCTTCCAAAGCAATCGCTCGTGCTCGTCGGCTGCGGCATTTCCAATCATGACAATATGGGCTCGATGTTCCGCAATGCCGCAGCCTTCGGCGCCGCTGCCGTGCTGCTGGACGAAAGCTGTTGCGATCCGCTCTATCGCAAGGCTTTGCGGGTTTCGGTCGGCTCGATCCTGACCGTGCCCTATCGGCGGCAATCAGGCAGCGTTCAGCTGCTTGCGGGGCTTGCCGAGCGCGGATTTGCGATCTGGAGCCTGTCGCCGCGAGGTGCGGTCGATATTCGCAATGTCCCGGCTTCGGAGCGCATGGCGCTCGTGGTCGGCACGGAAGGGGATGGCTTGCCCGAAAGCATTCTCTCCGCTTTCGGCAGCGTGCGGATTCCGCAGGCGCCGGGATTGGATAGCCTCAATGTCGCAACGGCGAGTGGTATCGCCCTTTTCGAGATGGCCGCGAAGAACGGGCGCATCTAAGCAGATTGCTCCTTAGAGCTCAGGGGTGCTTCGGCAGTATGGCGGCGACGCGGTCGGCGAGGCTGATGCGGGCGCCGGGTTCGGCGGGCTCCCGATCCTTGGGCAGCAGATTGAAGATCGGCGAGCCATCTCCTTCCTTGAGTGCCGTCAGGGCGACCATGTTGGCGGCGATCTTGGCGATTTCCTCGCGCATGGCATCGTCATGGGCCGGCGTGCGGGCTTTCAGCAGGCGGTCCGACAAGGCGGCGGCTCGGTTGCGAACCTCTTCTGTCATCAGAGCGATTTCATCTTCCACTGTTCGTTCCGGTTCCATTGCCTGCGGCGGCTCGGTTATGGCAGGCTGTTCATCTGCTTTGCTCTCGACTATCGATGCGGCAGCGAGTTTCGGTGTTTTTGCCGTCTTCCTCGGCGGCGTGAGGCCGGCGGAACGCAGCGCCTTGCCGGCTTCCTTCGATTCCTTGATGGCTGCTTCCAGCCGCTCCCTTAGGCGGACGACGTCCTGCGCGTGGCGCTCGATCGCGGTTTCCTTGTCGGCATTGCCGGCGATCTCGCGGTTGAGCCGTTCTTCGAGACGCTTGTTCTTGTCACTTTCCTGACGCAGCGATTGTTCGGCATCCGTTGCGCGCAGGTTTGCCGCATTCAGATCCTGACGCAACGTATCGCGCTCGTCGCGCAATGTGTTGATGCGCAGCTTCAGGCTCTCGATTTCGGTTTCGCGGGCTGCCAGATCGATCCTGAGATTATCGGCATCGGCACCCATTTTCGTCATCCGTTTGCGCAAGCTGTCGATATCCGCTTCTTTCTCCGCGTTGGCCTGTTCGGCGGCGTGGATGCTCGATTTCAGCTGACTGATATAGCTCTCTTCATGGCGCAGGCGCGAGCGCAGTTCGCCTGCCTCCACCTCCAGATCGTCGATGCGGGTCTGTAGTTCCGAGCTTGCGGCGGAAAGACGGCTTGCTTCCTGCTGAAGCTTGCCGTTCTGAATCTGCAGCGCAACGGTCTTATCGCGTTCCTGCGTCAGAGCATGTTCTGTCCGCGCGTTTTCGGCCGCGAAAAGCGCGCGTGCCATGTCCTTTTGCGCACGCACTTCCTGCGGGCTCAAGGGCATGGTCGCCTTCAGACGTTTCTCGGTGAACCAGACGATGCGACGATGGATTGCCGGCGCTATGAGAAAGACCAGTAAAGCGGCCGTCAGAAAGCCCAATCCGAACAAGAGAGCAAATTGAATCACGACGCAGCCAGTATCCTGGAGTTATGTTCGATCTTGATAAAATGATTAATCATGGGTTAGCCATGCGGGCAAGCATTTAACGCGGATATGGTTTATCGGCGCGGGGACGAATTTACGGAAAGAAAAGGCCCGCAACTGAAGCGGGCCAAGGCGTGCGCTGCTTGGGAGATCGTATCAGAGATCGGTTCAGAAAGGATTCCAGGTCGGGTTCGGCGTGACCTTCAGATAACCCATGTTGATGCCGAGGCGTGCGCCAAGGCCGGTGCGGATCGGAACGAGCACGATATTGTTGTTCTTGAGGACCGTCATGCCAAAGCCGGCAACCACGAAGGCCTGGCCGCTGACGCCGCCGAAGCGCGTATAAACGCTGTTGATGCTCGGCAGATCGTAGACCAGCATCATGACGCGGGTGCCCTGGCCGCCATAGTCGAAGCCGAGCGAAGGTCCCTGCCAGTAGAGCGGATGCTCGCCGGCATTTTTCGTGTTCAACTGGCCTTCGCCATAGGTGAGGCCAGCCAGGAACGCGCCTGAGCCTTCCTGGCCAAGGATGTAGCCGTTTGGCAGGCCATATTGCTGGAAGGCCCGCTCGACCACCTTTGCAAGGCCGCCGCTGGTGGAGCCGAAGAAGGAGTGGCCGGCATCGACGATTTCCTGGGCCGAATACTGATTGGTGGGCGCGGCCGCAGCCTGACGGACCGGCAACGCGAAACTCACGAATGCGACAATAGCCAGAATCAGGCCGAGGCCGAGCGTTCTGGTGCCGGGGCTTGGCATTCTCTTCAGGATTTCATAGCGCATGGAAGTCTTCCGTTCATCATGGTCGGTAGTCGGGGCAAGGTAAGCACGACGCATTCGAAAAAATTGCGCCAAGCACTGCGCACCCCTTATCTCAGACTTTCCACCCCTCCATCGCCGGACGATTCGCGTGCGAAAAAGTCTGATGGTGATGAATGCATTTTGCGTCGATGGTCTTAACAATCGGTTTACCAAATATGGTGTCATTATGGCGCGCGGTACACTGGCTGCGAAACCCTCGAGCAACCTTACCGTGGCAAGGTGGACCTATTCGCTTTGCCCTGTCAGCATTCAGGAGACAATGAATGTCGAAAAATCCCAATCTCGCTCTGACCGGACCGGATCTGGCCGCGCTGCTTTGCAGCCGCGTCTGCCATGATGTGATCTCGCCGGTCGGGGCGATCAACAATGGCCTGGAGCTGCTCGACGAGGGTGGTGCCGACGCCGATGCGATGGATCTGATCCGGACCAGTGCGCTCAACGCATCCGTCCGCCTCAAATTCGCCCGCCTTGCCTTCGGTGCATCCGGTTCGGTCGGCGCCTCGATCGACACCGGCGAAGCGGAACGGGCCGCCAAGGATTTCGCCGCGGCCGAGAAGAAGACTGAGGTCACCTGGATCGGCCCGCGTGCAATCATCGCCAAGAACCGCGTGAAGCTGCTGCTCAATCTCTTCCTGGTTGCCTATGGCGCCATTCCGCGCGGCGGCAATATCGAGGTGACACTCGAAAATCCCGAGTTCGATGCCAAGTTCACGATCGCCGTTAAGGGCCGGCTGATGCGCGTGCCGCCGAAATTCGCCGAGATTTGCTCCGGCACGCTGGAGGAGGCGGTCGACGCACATTCGATCCAGCCCTACTACACGGTGCTTCTTGCCGAGGAGAGCGGCATGGAACTTTCCTACAATGCGACGCCGGAGGAACTGACCTTCGTTGCGACCATGGCTGCTCAACCCGCGCAATAAGCGCGTCGATCCATCGACGTTTTCGCCCGCAGTCGGTCATCGGCTGCGGGTTTATTATTTCGTGTATCGAAAATTCTGTGCAATCTTGAGGTTGTTCGTGCAATTGATAATGTAACGGTAACGAATCCTTAGCTTGCTGCTCCTATCGTTTCAATTTGAAGCCGACATCGATGATGGCGGCTGGTGCCAGGGAGCTCACACATGCAACGGTTCATGATAACGGACACGTCGGATGTCGTACGCAAGGTCGGCAAACGAATTTTGTCCGAGCTGGATTTTCTCGTGAGCGAAGCCGGAGACGCGCGCGAAGCGCTGATGCGCTGCCAGGCCGAAATGCCTGACTATCTGATCGTCGATGCCGGCATGGAAGGGGCGCTTGAGCTCATCGCCAGCATCCGCGCCATGCCTGATGGCAAGGATGTGAAGATCTATTACTGCGTAATCGAGGCCGATCTTCGCAAGCTGATGGCCGGGAAGCGCGCGGGTGCGACGGATTTTCTGCTGAAGCCCTTCGATCGCAAGATTCTCACGGCCATCTTCGGCAATCGCGCCGCTGCCGCCTAATTTCAACGAGACACATCGAAACAAGGATAGTCGCCCTTCGAGGCGGCTATTATTTTGCGCTCCATTGAAGCCAATAAAAATCCCGCCTGAAGAGGCGGGATTTCTGTGTGTCGGCAGTAAAGGCGGGGAGGCGGCTTACGCGCTTTCGGCGAAATCGCTACTGTCGGGCTCGCGCAGCACATAGCCGCGGCCCCAAACGGTTTCGATGTAGTTGGCGCCGCCGGCGGCGTTTGCGAGCTTCTTGCGGAGCTTGCAGATGAAGACGTCGATGATCTTCAGTTCCGGCTCGTCCATACCGCCATAAAGGTGGTTGAGGAACATTTCCTTGGTGAGCGTCGTGCCCTTGCGCAGCGAGAGCAGCTCCAGCATCTGGTATTCCTTGCCGGTCAGATGCACGCGCTGGCCGCCGACTTCGACGGTCTTGGCGTCGAGGTTGACGATGAGTTCGCCAGTCATGATCACCGACTGGGCATGGCCCTTGGAGCGGCGGACGATGGCGTGAATACGGGCGACCAGTTCATCCTTGTGGAATGGCTTGGTCATGTAGTCGTCGGCGCCGAAGCCGAGGCCGCGAACCTTGTCCTCGATGCCGGCCATGCCGGAGAGGATGAGGATCGGCGTCTTGACCTTCGAGAGGCGCAGCGTGCGCAGCACTTCGTAGCCAGACATATCGGGAAGATTGAGATCAAGAAGAATGATGTCGTAGTCGTAGAGCTTTCCGAGATCCACGCCTTCCTCACCGAGATCGGTGGTATAGACGTTGAAACTTTCGGATTTGAGCATCAGCTCGATGCTCTGCGCTGTCGCGCTATCGTCTTCAATGAGTAGAACCCGCATAATTGTCCCCTTTACCGCCGCCGAAAGGTCGTCAGCCCCTTAACGCGATACCGATCAAATCACTGCTTGATTTGGAAGCTGCCATGTAATGGTTAACAAATTCTGATTCACTCTGGCAAGTCGTATCGAATTTATTAAATAATTTTTCCATTGCACTGTTTTCCAACGACAATCAGTAAAATCGACTCCTAAAGTATCGCATTAACAACTAACGCCAAGTGATTCATCTGACTCACCAATGCCGACATGTCGAATTCCGACCACACCATTTACCGAGCCTTAAATCATTACGCCTATCATTAACGATGCCCGTAAACGAAAGGTTACCAGCGGTAGGCTTTTATTAAGATCGCTGGAAATTTTTTTAACCAAGCCGTCTCAAAGCGGTTCGGCGGACGGGAATATCGAGAGCCGGGGTCTCGCATCACGGGAGTAATGCGTATGAAGTCACGTGAGAGCCTTGTTCGCCTGAAAGAGTTTCAGGTGAACGAAAAACGCCGTCAGCTGCAGCAGCTGCAGATGATGATGGCGGAATTTGACCGTATGACGAAGGAGCTGGAAAGCCAGATCGTCGTCGAGGAGAAGAAGTCCGGCATTTCCGATCCGAGCCATTTTGCCTACCCGACCTTTGCCAAGGCTGCCCGCCAGCGTGCGGACAATCTGCAGGTATCGATCCGGGAACTGCAGGTTCAGGAAGAGGCGCTGGAAAATTCGCTCGAGGAAATGCAGGCCGAATATGCCAAGGCCGCAGCGCTCGAAGAGCGTGATGGTTCGGGTCCGGCGCGGGCACGCGCCTGAGATAGCAATTCCGTCGCTCCTTCGGATCAGGCATCAAGGTGTTGGGGTGCAGGGTCCATCTTCGGAATGTGAAAGGTATAGCGGCGGTACTGAAAGCTGCGCATGACTGGCCGTGACGGGGCCGGCCATGCGCAGCTTTTGCATTTTGAGGAGTAATACGGCCGATTGGACGGATTATTGCCCGTGGCTCAGAGATTGACGACGTCGCGCCAATCTTCATGGCGTTGTGCCTGAGCCTTGAAGAAGGGGCAGAGCGGGATGATCTTCCAGCCGCCGCTCCGCGCTTCCTCAACGGCGTGAAGCGCGAGCGCCTGGCCGACGCCCTTGCCACGCAGAGCATCCGGTACGCCGGTATGGTCGATAATGATCAGCTTCGCAGATGTGCGGGAAAACGTCATCTCCGCCTCATGGCCTTCGACGGTTGCGACATAACGGCCGCCGGATGCGTTGTTTTCGTTGCGGATATCCATGATTTTCTCCCTTGTTGCGTCTTATGCAATAAGGATTGCATGTGCTCCGACATCTGCCAACCTTCGAGATTGTTAACGGATCGTCTTCGTTTAAGTCGATGTCGGAAATACGGATCCGGTGAGCCCTTAGCGCTAGGCGGCTGGACGCTAGGGGCGGCACTTCAACAAATAATTCGGGCCTCTTTCTCAGAAAAGAGGCCCGAATACAAAGTAAAATAAAGGTGGTGCTGTCGCTGCTGTCAGTGGCGATACTGCTGTATGCGGGTCGTCCGGAGGCCAGCGAGGCCATGGGTATTGATGGACGACTGCCAGGAGAGGAACTCTTCGACGGTCAACGTATAACGTTCGCAGGCTTCTTCCAAGCTCAGCAGACCACCACGCACAGCGGCGACAACCTCTGCCTTACGACGAATGACCCAGCGGCGCGTATTCGGCGGCGGAAGGTCTGCTATCGTCAGCGGGCTGCCATCGGGGCCGATGACATACTTCACTCGGGGACGTATCATTTCGGTCATTGGACTCTCTACACACACTCAAGACCACGTGTGGCACTCTAGCTTGCCACATTTAAAAATTGCCTAAGCACATGGTAAGACTTTGCTAATAATTTTAATCAATGTGGCGAAGTGCTGATTTGCGTATGTTTCGCCTGAGAAAAACGGGCAAAAGTCCCTGTTATTTCAGGGGAAATTGTATTTATTCTATGATTTTTTGTCAGTGAAAACTTACGCTTTTAGGCCGAAATCTCGGCAGGCGCTCTACTGTTCTCCGGCTCGGAAGCAGGCCCCAGAACTGTTTTTACTTGCAAAAATAAACTTACGCCGAGACGCTGTGCTTCTGTCCGCCCCAGCAGATGAAGTGCGGATTGGCGAAATCGGCATCCTCGCTCTGGTCAGTCTTACCGTAGGTCAAAAGGCGGCCTTCGATCGTGACCGTCTTGCCGCCCGCCGCCCGCAGCACGGCATCGCCGGCTGCCGTATCCCATTCCATGGTCCGGCCGAAGCGCGGATAGACATCGGCCTTGCCCTCGGCGAGGAGGCAGAATTTCAGCGACGAACCGATCGATGTGCAGCCGGAAACCGCATTGTCCGTGAGGAAGCCTTCGGTCTTGGCGTTGCTGTTGCAGCGGCTGGCGAGCGCGGTCAGCTTGGCCGGAGGTTCGCGCACGGCGATGGTCAGGCGGTCGGCAATGGAAAATTGCTCGTCGACGATCAGTTTGCGGGCACGGCCGGGCTCGCCGGTAAAAGCGACACCGAGCGCCGGCGCGTAGACGATGCCGATGATGGGGATGCCATCCTCGACATAGGCGATGTTGACGGTGAACTCGTCACGATGTTCGATGAATTCCCTGGTGCCGTCGAGCGGGTCTACCAGAAAGAAGGCGCGGCCGCGTACGTCCGGAATCTTGCCGGCGGCAACCTGCTCCTCGGCAATGGCGGGGATATGGGGAAAATCGTGTTCGAGGTGCCTGAGGATGATGTTTTCGGCGCGTTCGTCGGCCAGAGTGACGGGGCTCATGTCCTGCTTCAAGGCAACAGCATAGCCGGCACGATAGACCTCCAGAATGGCCTTTCCTGCTTCGAGCGCTGCCTTTTCAAATGTTGCAAGCATGTTGCTTCTTCGTCTTCCGCGCGCGATCCGCGCCTGGATTCTCCGGACATTATATATAGGAAGTTGCGATTGCGAAGTTTAGATTTCCGATGCGCCGGCTCGTTTGCTTTAGCGCTTGCGCGAGGGCTTAGCAACAGCGCTCCATGTGGCGGGTTTCACATGCAGGCTTTTTCGCGGGTTGGCAGTGCATTTCTCTCAGAGCAGACACCGTCCATCACTGCGCATTCGGAAAAGAACATGTTCTGTTTGCGAAGCTTTTTCGTACTTTCGGGTCTTGTCGTTTTTATTGCATATGCGAATGTGCCGCCGGTAGTATCGGGATGAATGCATGCGTTATTCGGCTTATCAGCTTCTAAAACAGGCGTTTTCAGGCAATCGCCATTGGCAGCCGGTGTGGCGGACGCCGGAGCCGAAACCACATTATGACGTGATCATCGTCGGCGGCGGCGGGCATGGGCTGGCAACGGCCTATTACCTCGCCAAGGAATTCGGCATTACCAATGTCGCCGTGCTGGAAAAGAGCTACATCGGCTCCGGCAATGTCGGCCGCAACACGACGATCATCCGCTCCAACTATCTGCTGCCCGGCAACGAACCCTTCTACGAGTTTTCGATGAAGCTCTGGGAAGGGCTGGAGCAGGATTTCAATTACAATGCGATGGTGTCCCAGCGCGGTATCGTCAACCTGTTCCATTCCGATGGCCAGCGCGATGCCTATGCCCGGCGCGGCAATGCCATGCGCATGCACGGCGTCGATGCGGAACTGCTCAACCGCGAGCAGGTCCGCCGGATGATGCCTTACCTCAACTTCGACCATGCGCGCTTCCCGATCCTCGGAGGCCTCCTGCAGCGGCGCGGCGGTACGGCGCGGCACGATGCGGTCGCCTGGGGTTATGCACGCGGCGCCGACAGCCGCGGCGTCGATCTCATCCAGCAGTGCGAAGTGATCGGCATCCGCCGCGAAAACGGCATCGTCACCGGCGTCGAGACCAATCGCGGCTTCATCGGCTGCAACAAGCTGGCGCTTGCGGCTGCCGGCCATACATCGATCCTCGGCAATATGGCCGATCTGGAATTGCCGATCGAAACGCATGTGCTGCAGGCCTTCGTTTCCGAAGGGCTGAAGCCTGTCATCGACAATGTCATCACCTACGGTGCCGGCCACTTCTATATCTCGCAATCCGACAAGGGCGGCTTGGTCTTCGGCGCCGATATCGACTATTACAGCTCCTACGCTCAGCGTGGAAACCTCGCCACCGTCGAGCATACGATGGAGGAGGGGGTGGCGCTCATTCCCGGCCTGTCGCGCGTGCGCGTGCTGCGTACCTGGGGCGGCGTCATGGATATGAGCATGGACGGTTCGCCGATCATCGATCGCACGCCCATCGAAAATCTTTATCTGAACTGCGGCTGGAACTATGGCGGCTTCAAAGCGACGCCGGCCTCGGGCTTCTGCTTCGCGCATCTGATTGCCAAGGGCGAAAGCCACGATGTCAGCCGCCTTCTGCGTCTTGACCGCTTCGAGCGCGGCTTTGCGATCGACGAAGGCGGCAAGGGTCCGCAGCCGAACCTGCATTGAGGGCACAATACCAATGGCAAGCTTGATCAACTGCCCGCATTGCGGCGTGCGACCCAAGGAAGAATTCTCCATTCGCGGCGCCTCCGTCGTCCGTCCCGCGCCGACGGCGCCGGATGAGGACTGGAATCGTTATGTCTTCATCCGCGACAACGAGCGCGGCCGGATTGAGGAATATTGGCATCATAGCGCCGGATGTCGCCGCTGGCTCGTCGTCGAGCGCAGCAATGTCACCCATGAAGTCTTTTCCGTTACCGATGCCGAGGGCAAGGCGAAGGAGGCGGCACGATGACCTCCTATCGTCTGTCGACCGGCGGCCTCGTCAATCGCAGCCGGCCGCTTTCCTTCCAATTCGACGGCAAGGATATGAAGGGTCTGGAGGGCGACACACTCGCTGCCGCCCTGCTTGCCAACAATCAGCTGCTGGTCGGGCGCAGCTTCAAATACCATCGGCCGCGCGGTATTCTCACGGCAGGCTCGGCCGAGCCGAACGCGCTCGTCACCATCGGCAAGGACGGGCGTACAGAGCCGAATACGCGCGCCACTGTCGCCGAGCTTTATCAGGGCATGAGTGCGGTGAGTCAGAACCGCTGGCCGTCGCTGAAGTATGATTTTGGCTCGGTCAACAGTTTGCTCTCGCCCTTCCTAGGGGCCGGCTTCTACTACAAGACTTTCATGTGGCCGGCTGCTTTCTGGGAGAAGGTCTATGAGCCGATCATCCGTCGCGCTGCCGGCCTCGGTAAGGCGGTCATGCAGGCGGATCCGGATCGTTATGAAAAGGCCTGGGCTCATTGCGATCTGCTTGTGATCGGCTCCGGTCCGGCGGGGCTCATGGCGGCTCTGACCGCTGCCCGCGCAGGCCTGCGTGTCGTATTGGCCGACGAAGGTTTTCGACTTGGCGGCTCGCTATTGTCGGAAAAGCTGACGATTGGCGGTGCTTCTGCCGACGTTTTCGTACAGGCGACCCTTGAGGAACTACAGGGTTTAGAGAACGTCACCTTGATGCCGCGTACCACCGTGTTCGGCTGGTATGACGACAATGTCTTCGGTGCTGTCGAGAAGGTGCAGAAACATGTGGCGATGCCATCGGTCGACTTGCCGGCCGAGCGTCTGTGGCGCATCGCCGCCAAGCGCGCCATCCTCGCCTCCGGCGCCGAAGAGCGGCCGCTGGTATTCGGCGGAAATGATCGCCCGGGCGTGATGATGGCGGGCGCCATGCGCAGCTATCTCAACCGCTATGGCGTGGTTGCCGGACAGAAGATAGCGGTCTTTACCAATGGTGGCTCCGGCTATCGGACTGCGGCCGATCTCGCCGCGGCAGGCGTCGAGATTTCGGCAATCCTCGATACGCGCGCTGCATCGGCCGATGCGGCTCCTCAGGGCGTGCGCGTGGTTCATGCGGCAAGCGTCCACGCGACCAAAGGCAAATATCGCATCAGCGGTGTCATTGCAGACCGCGGCGGCCTGGATGAGTTGATCGCTTGCGACGCGCTGGCCATGTCGGGCGGCTGGTCGCCGATCATCCATCTTGCCTGCCAGCGAGGCGCCAAGCCGGTCTGGTCGGACGAGAATCAGGCTTTCATGGCGCCCATCGTTTCTGGCGAGTTGGAGATTGCCGGCTCGGCTGCGGGCATCGAGAGCGTTTCCGGTTGTTTTGCCGACGGGGCGGAAAAAGCGCGAAAAATCGTTGAAGGTTTCGGCCGCAAGGCTCATGAGGTCGAACTGCCCGAAGTGGAGGGCGAATATGATCCGTCTTTCGCGGCGATCTGGCATGTGCCGGGCGCGAAGGACAAGGCATTCGTCGACTTCCAGAACGACGTTCATGCCAAGGATCTTGGTCTCGCTTTGCGCGAAGGCTTCGGCCATGTGGAACATGCCAAGCGCTACACGACGAGCGGCATGGCCACGGACCAGGGCAAGCTCGGCAATGTCAACGCCGCGGGCATTATCGCCGGTATGCGCGGCGTCAGCCCGGCGGCAGTCGGCACGACGACATTCAGACCGTTCTATACGCCGGTATCCTTTGGTGCACTGGCGGGAACCGCGCGTGACAAGCATGCGCAGCCGGTTCGGGAATCGCCGCTGCATGGATGGGCGAAGAAGAACGGTGCGACCTTCGTCGAGGCCGGTCTTTGGTACCGTTCGTCCTGGTTTGCCCGGCCGGGCGAAAAGGGCTGGCGCGACAGCGTCGACCGCGAGGTTCTGACCGTCCGCAATAATGTCGGGCTGTGCGACGTGTCGACGCTCGGCAAGATCGAGATTTTCGGCAAGGATGCGGCGGAGTTTCTCAATCGCCTCTATTCCAACGCCTTCCTGAAACTGCCGATCGGCAAGGCGCGCTACGGCTTGATGCTGCGCGAAGACGGCATGGTCTTCGACGACGGCACGACGAGCCGGCTGACGCCTGACCATTTCTTCATGACGACCACGACGGCGATGGCCGGCGAGGTGATGACGCATATGGAATTCGCAGCCCAGACGCTTTGGCCGCAACTGGACGTTCGCTTCGTGTCCTCGTCCGATCAATGGGCGCAGATGGCGATTGCCGGCCCCAAGGCGCGGCTGGTGCTGGAGCAGATCGTGGAAGACGATATTTCCGACGCGTTCTTTCCGTTCCTTGCCGCTGCCGAGGTCATGCTGAAGGGTGGCCTCAGGGCACGTCTGTTCCGCATCTCCTTCTCTGGCGAGCTGGCCTACGAACTTGCCGTCCCGGCCGGTTATGGCGAGGCGGTCACCGATGCCATCATGGAGGCAGGCAAGGCGTATGGCATCTGCCCTTATGGCGTCGAAGCTCTGAACGTGCTGCGTATCGAGAAGGGCCACGTCACCCATAACGAGCTCGATGGACGCACGACGCCTGACGATGTCGGGCTTGGCCGCATGATGTCGACGCAGAAGCCGGATTTCATCGGCAAGCGTCTGTCGACCCGCTTCGGTCTGACCGCCGCCGACCGCGGCCAGCTTGTCGGCCTGAAGCCGATCGATACGGCTAAGGAAATTCAGGCCGGCGCACATATTTTGAGGGAGGGCGCGAGACCTTCGACCGTGAACGATCAGGGGCATGTCTCCTCGGCGTGCTTCTCGCCGACGCTCGGTCATTCCATCGCACTCGCTTTCCTGAAGTCGGGTCGGGAACGCATCGGCGAGCGCGTGGTCGTCTGGGACGGATTGCGCGGTGAAGAAGTGGCGGTAGAGGTCTGCAGTCCGGTCTTTGTCGATCCCGACAACAAGAAGCTTTTGGGGTGATGGATTGATGAGCGTCGCGTTTCAGAACAGGCATGTGCTGGAAGATCATATTTCCGGCTTCGAAGCTGCCGCAAATCCGAATCACCTTGCCGTCGTGCGTCGTCCGGCGATCTTCTCCGTGCTCGCAAGGGCCGGGGACCAAGACGGCGTTCTAGCGAGCCTGACGGCGCTGAAGGATGTATCGGTTCGCGATCTCGGGCCGAGGGAATGGTTCGTTGTGTCCGACACGCTCGGCGCCGACAGTGTTGCGCGGGATCTTTTCACCCTCGATCCCGCCCGGGCTTCATTCTTCGAGCAGAGCGACGGCCGCGTACTGCTGCGCATTTCCGGCCCCAGCGTCCGCCGCATCCTCGCCAAATGCGTGGCCGTTGACCTGCATCCGCAGGTTTTTGCCGAGGGGCAGTCTGCCAACATGCTGTGCTGCCATGTCAGCGCCAACGTTGCCCGCATCGGTCCGGATCGCTTCGAAATCATCGTGCCGCGCTCCTATGCCGGCAGTGTCTTCGAGGAGATCATGGAGATGGGACGGGAGTTCGCGCTCACGGCCGGTTTCGCAGACTGAAAATCCTTCTATCGCCCGATGTCGGATGGCCTGCCAGCCGGCTTGCACTGCCAATCGTGGATGGCGCGATCCGAACAATTGCGATGGCGCAAACAGACATATCGGTTTCGCAGTTCGGGCTATTTGGCCTATCGGATAGTCTCTAGGTTTCCTCTCAAACAAGGTCGGTCGCACGGGAAGACACCCGGCGGCTTCGTGCCGAAAACAGGGGATCCCCAATGAAAAGCCATGCCAAGGTCGTCGTCATCGGTGGCGGTGTCGTCGGATGTTCGGTGCTCTATCACCTGACGAAATTCGGCTGGACGGATGTGGTGCTACTCGAGCGTTCCGAGCTGACATCCGGATCGACCTGGCATGCCGCCGGCGGCATGCACACGATCAATGGCGATCCGAACGTCGCCAAGCTGCAGAAATATACGGTCGAGCTCTATAAGGAGATCGAGGAATATTCGGGCCAGGACATCGGCCTGCACCTGACTTCCGGCCTGATGCTGGCCGCGACTCCGCAGCGCTTCGACTGGTTGAAATCCATTCTCGCCAAGGGGCGCTACAACGGCCTGGAAGCGACGCTGCTGACGCCGAAGGAAGCGCACGAGATGATGCCGCTTCTCGATCCCGATCAGTTCGTCGGCGCTCTCTACGATCCCGTCGAAGGCCATCTCGATCCCTATGGCACGACGCATGCCTATGCTCGTTCGGCCAAGAAGAACGGTGCTGAAATCTACCTGCATAGCAAGGTGGAAGAGCTGGTGCAGCGCGAAGACGGCTCGTGGCGCGTCATCACCAATCAGGGCGAGATCATCGCCGAGCATGTGGTCAACGCCGCCGGTCTCTGGGCGCGCGAAGTCGGCCGTATGGTGGGGCTGGAGCTGCCGGTGCTCGCCATGGAGCACATGTATCTGATCACTGAGGACATGCCCGAGGTCATCGACTTCAATAAGTCGACAGGCAAGGAGCTGATGCACTGCGTGGATTTCGACGGCGAGATCTATCTGCGCCAGGAGCGGCAGGGCATGCTGATGGGCACTTATGAAAAGGCCTGCCGTCCATGGTCGCCGCTAACGACACCTTGGGATTTCGGTCACGAACTGCTGGCCGAGGATATTGAGCGCATCACGCCGGAACTGGAAGTCGGCTTCCGCCATTTCCCGGCATTCAACGATGCCGGCATCAAGAAGATCATCAACGGTCCGTTTACCTTCTCGCCCGACGGCAATCCGCTGGTTGGCCCGGTGCGGGGCTTGCGCAACTATTGGTCGGCCTGTGCCGTCATGGCCGGCTTCAGCCAGGGCGGCGGCGTGGGGCTCGCGCTTGCCAATTGGATGATCTACGGCGATCCGGGCTTCGACGTCTTCGCCATGGACGTTTCCCGCTATGGCGACTACGCGACGCTCGCCTATACCAATGCCAAGGTGCGCGAGAACTATACCCGCCGCTTCTCGATCCGCTATCCGAACGAGGAACTGCCGGCTGCACGCCCGCTGCTGACGACTCCGATCTACGACAAGCTGAAGCAAGTCGGGGGCGTCTTCGGCGCTTATTATGGCCTTGAGCAGGCGCTGTGGTTTGCTCCGCAGGGCGAAGTGGATCAATTCTCGTGGCGGCGTTCCAACGATTTCGACGTCGTCGGCGCAGAAGCGAAGGCGGTGCGCGAGAGCGTCGGCCTGATGGAAACGTCGGGTTTTGCCAAATATTCGGTCAAGGGGCCGGGAGCGGAAGCTTTCCTCGACACGCTGCTGACCTGCCGCATTCCGGCCGTGGGCCGAATGACACTGGCGCCGATGTTGAAACATGATGGTAAGCTGATCGGCGATTTCACGCTTGCCAAGCTCGGCGAGGAAGATTTCCTTCTCATCGGCTCCGGCATTGCCGAAGCCTATCACATGCGCTGGTTCGAAAGCCTCCTGCCCAAGGACGGTTCGGTCGAACTTAATGCACTCGGTCTTTCGCTTCTCGGCCTTTCGATCGCCGGCCCGAATGCTCGTAAACTGCTGCAGAAGCTGACCCATCAGGATCTTTCCACTGCCGCCTTCCCCTTCATGTCGATCCGCCGCATGGATATCGGCATGGCGCCTGCCATCGTCGGCCGCGTCTCCTATACGGGCGATCTCGGCTATGAGATCTGGATGAAGCCGGAGTACCAGCGCTACATTTTCGACCTACTGATGCAGGAGGGCGCCGAGTTCGACATCCGGCTCTTTGGGTTGAGAGCGCTCAATGCACTGCGTCTCGACAAATCCTACGGCAGTTGGGCGCGCGAATACAGACCGCTCTACGGGCCGTTCGAGGCCGGCCTCAATCGATTCGTGGCTCTGTCCAAGGAGGCCGATTTTATCGGCAAGGCGGCTGCCGCCAAGGAGAAGGCGGAAGGCGGAACCTTGCGGCTGTGCACGTTCATTCTGAGCGCAAAGGGTGCCGACGTCATCGGCGACGAGCCCATTTATCACAAGGGCGCGGTTTGCGGCTGGGTGACCTCGGGCGGATACGCGCACGCTTCTGGCCTTTCCGTTGCAATCGGCTATGTGCCGAAGGAGATCGCCGACGAGGCACAGGGCTGGGCGATTGAATTGCTCGGCGAGCTTCTGCCGGCAAGGCTTCAAGTCGAACCGCTGTTCGATGCAGACGGCGCCCGCATGCGCGCCTGAAGGGTGCCTTCACAAGGCAGCGGTAGATCACGCACGACCTGCCGCTGACGAGAGCTTTTCAATTTGGGAGCGGCAGGAGGCGGCTTTGGCTAATTTTGAGCCATGGACTGCCGCTTTCGTGTCATTTTTGGTCGAATTCGCATCAGCGCACCGCGATTTGAAAAGAATTTGTCAATTTCTCGCCTTTTTGGCTTCACATTTCTTTCGAAACCAGTATGGAATCGCGGCCATAGGCCTCCAGAAGGAACCTAAAAAAGTAATAAGAGATGCGATCGTATGACGCCGCATCCAGGGGAAATGACATATGGATTATTTTATCCAGCAGCTCTTAAACGGGCTGACTCTCGGGTCGATCTACGGCCTGATCGCCATTGGTTACACCATGGTCTACGGCATCATCGGCATGATCAATTTTGCCCACGGTGATGTTTTCATGCTTGGCGGCTTCGCCGCTCTTATCACCTATCTCGTTCTGATTTCGCTCTTTGCCGGCCTGCCGGTTGCCATCCTGCTTTTGGTGATGTTGATCGTCGCCATGCTGATGACGAGCCTTTGGAACTGGGTGATCGAGCGCGTTGCCTATCGGCCGCTGCGCGGGTCGTTCCGGCTCGCGCCGCTGATCACGGCAATCGGTATGTCGATCGTTCTCTCGAACTTCATCCAGGTCGCACAGGGCCCGCGCAACAAGCCGATCCCGACGCTCGTGGGCGATGTCTACAATTTCGGCGGGATCTCGCTGTCCCTGAAGCAGATCATCATCTTCATCATCACCGTCGTGCTGCTCGCCGCATTCTGGTACATCGTCAACAAGACGGCGCTCGGGCGTGCTCAGCGCGCGACCGAGCAGGACCGCAAGATGGCGGCGCTGCTCGGCATCAATGTCGACCGGACCATTTCCATCACCTTCATCATGGGTGCGGCGCTCGCTGCCGTCGCCGGTACGATGTATCTGATGTATTATGGCGTTGCGAACTTCACGGATGGTTTCGTGCCGGGTGTCAAAGCCTTCACGGCGGCGGTTCTGGGTGGCATCGGCTCGCTGCCGGGCGCTGTTCTCGGCGGTCTGATGATCGGTTTCATCGAGTCGTTCTGGTCGGGCAATTTTCCCATCGCGTATAAGGATGTCGCGACATACGGTATCCTGGCCTACGTGCTGATCTTCAAGCCGACGGGTATTCTCGGCCGGCCGGAAGTCGAAAAGGTATAACGCCATGGCAAATTCAAACTTCGTTGCAGGCAAGGCCGCACCCGGCCTTGTCCAGAAGGGGATTACGGACGCCCTCTGGACCGCGGTCATATCCTTCGGCATGTTCGTCCTCTATATCGGTCTCAAGACCGATCAGAATATTGACAATAAGCTGATCATCGTGCAGCGCTGGGGTCTTCTTGCGACCATCGTTGCGATCGCTACCGTCGGCCGTTTCATCATGACGGTCTTCGTCCAGCCTTATCTGGCGGCGAGAAAGGCCGCCAAGGCCAAGATCGTGAGGGTTGAGGGCGAACAAAGTTTCGCCGCCAGGCATTTCAACACGATCGGGCTCCTGCTGCTGCTCATCTATCCGCTGGCGGCCGTTGCGATACTCGGTCCACAGGGATCGCTGACCTATGTCGACAATTTCGGCATCCAGATCCTCATCTACGTGATGCTTGCCTGGGGCCTGAATATCGTCGTTGGCCTCGCGGGCTTGCTTGACCTCGGATATGTCGCCTTCTATGCGGTCGGTGCTTACTCCTATGCACTGTTGTCGACGCATTTCGGCCTGTCCTTCTGGCTGCTGCTGCCGCTTTCGGGCATTCTTGCCGCACTTTGGGGGATGATCCTGGGCTTTCCGGTGCTGCGCCTCAGGGGTGACTACCTGGCGATCGTGACGCTCGCTTTCGGGGAAATCATCCGCATCGTACTGACCAACTGGACCGATGTGACGCAGGGAAGCTTCGGCATCTCCAATATCACCAAGGCATCGCTCTTTGGTCTTTATACCTTCGATACCAAGGATCCGCACAATTTCGTCCGTAGTTTCGGTCTGCCGATCTCGTCGGCATGGTACAAGATCTTCCTGTTCTACGTGATCCTGCTGCTCTGCATGCTGACAGCTTATGTCACCATCCGGCTGCGCCGCATGCCGATCGGGCGTGCATGGGAAGCGTTGCGCGAGGATGAAATCGCCTGCCGCTCGCTCGGAATCAATACGGTGACGACGAAGTTGACGGCTTTTGCCACCGGCGCCATGTTCGGCGGCTTTGCCGGCTCTTTCTTCGCGGCGCGTCAGGGCTTCGTCTCGCCGGAATCCTTCGTCTTCCTGGAATCCGCAATCATTCTGGCGATTGTGGTCCTTGGCGGCATGGGGTCCCTGAAGGGCATCGCTATTGCGGCGATCGCCATGATCGGCGGCACCGAAGCGCTGCGTAATATGGGCTTCCTGAAGACCGGCCTGGTTTGGGGCGACACGACAATTATTCCCGGCTTCGGCCCGGATTTCACCCCGGAACTCTACCGCATGCTGATCTTCGGCCTGGCCATGGTGGTTGTCATGATCTTCAAGCCGCGCGGCTTTGTCGGTACGCGTGAGCCGACCGCCTTCCTCAAGGAGCGAAAAGCGGTCTCCGGCAGCTTTACCAAGGAGGGCCACGGCTGATGAACGCTGTGACCGCAAACTCCAATGACGTTCTGCTGAAGGTCGATCATCTGTCGATGAAGTTCGGCGGCCTGATGGCGATCAACGACTTCTCCTTCGAGGCAAAGCGCGGCGACATCACCGCCCTGATCGGCCCGAACGGCGCCGGTAAGACAACGGTGTTCAATTGCATCACCGGCTTCTACAAGCCGACGATGGGTATGATCAGCCTGCATCAGAAGACCGGTAAGGAATATCTCCTGGAACGGCTTCCGGATTTCCGGATCACGCGTGAAGCCAAGGTGGCGCGCACCTTCCAGAATATCCGCCTGTTTTCGGGCCTCACCGTGCTGGAAAACCTGCTGGTGGCGCAGCACAACAAGCTGATGCGCGCCTCCGGCTATACGATCCTCGGGCTGCTCGGCATCGGTCCGTACCGTTCCGAGGCAAAGAATGCGATCGAACTTGCGCGTTTCTGGCTCGAGAAGGCCGATCTCATCGATCGCGCTGACGATCCGGCCGGCGATCTTCCCTACGGCGCGCAACGTCGCCTGGAAATCGCTCGCGCAATGTGCACGGGGCCGGAGCTGCTTTGCCTGGACGAGCCGGCTGCCGGTCTCAACCCTCGCGAATCCCTGGTTCTCAACGAATTCCTGCGCAGTATCCGCAAGGATACCGGCACGTCTATCCTGCTGATCGAGCACGATATGTCGGTGGTCATGGAAATTTCCGACCATGTCATCGTCCTCGAATATGGGCAGAAGATTGCCGACGGTACGCCGGATGAGGTGAAGAACGATCCTCGCGTGATCGCTGCCTATCTGGGCGTTGAGGATGAGGAAGTGGAAGAGGTGATTGCCGAAGTCGAACACCTCCAGGAAGGTGAACATTGATGACGGGGCAGCCACTTCTCAAAGTTGCGGGCGTGGAAACCTATTACGGCAATATCCGCGCCCTTGCCGGTGTCGACATCGAAGTCAACAGTGGCGAGATCGTCAGCCTGATCGGCGCCAACGGCGCCGGCAAGTCGACGCTGATGATGACGATCTGCGGCAGCCCTCAAGCTCGTACCGGATCGGTCACTTTCGACGGCCAGGATATTACGCGCATGCCGACGCACGAGATTGCGCGGCTTCGCATCGCGCAATCGCCGGAGGGGCGGCGCATCTTTCCGCGCATGACCGTCTACGAAAACCTGCAGATGGGCGCGAGCCTCGATAAGCTCAAATACTTCAACGAGGACGTCGAGAAGATCTTCACGCTCTTCCCGCGCCTGAAGGAGCGTCAGTCGCAGCGCGGCGGCACGCTTTCCGGCGGCGAGCAGCAGATGCTATCGATCGGCCGTGCACTGATGGCGCGCCCAAAGCTGCTGCTCCTGGACGAGCCGTCGCTTGGCTTGGCACCGCTGATCGTGAAGGGCATCTTCGAGGCGATCAAGGTTCTGAACAAGAGCCAGGGGCTCACCGTATTCCTCGTCGAGCAAAATGCCTTTGCGGCGCTGAAGCTTTCCGACCGCGCTTATGTGATGGTCAACGGCCGGGTGACAATGAGCGGTTCGGGCAAGGAACTGCTCGCCAATCCGGAAGTGCGCGCCGCCTATCTCGAAGGCGGACATCATTGAGTTTCGTTTCGCGGAGAATTTGAGATGCAGGGACTTCTCTTCGACAGCGATACCGGCGGCCGCATGGTCATTCGTGCCGTTATCGTCATCCTGGGTTTTTGGACCGCGTGGCGCGCAGGACGCGCCGTCGCTTCCGGCTGGGAAACATATCCGATTGTCGTCGTCTACAGCTTTCTGATCGGCCTTGGGCTGCAGTTTCTGCACCATGCGCTGTTCAACGGCCCGGTATTCGACGTCACCATCTACATCATCGACGTCGTGCTTCTGCTCGTATTTGCGACCGCGGGATACCGGTATCGCCGTACCGATCAGATGGTGAATAACTACTACTGGCTTTATGAAAAGACCTCGGCCTTTTCTTGGAAGAAGAAGAATTGACACTGGGCCTAAACTAGGCACAGTCTGCGTACAACCAAGAGCGTCATCCAGCCCCATAAAAACAGACGGGAACGGGCAGGGTCATGCTTCCAGAGTTCGAAATGCAAGCGTTACCGGCGTGGTGATTGGTGGGTATCGCGCAGGGCAGATTAAACGGAACCCGCTTAAAAATTGGGAGTAATAATATGAAGAAGTATCTTCTGTCGGCGGTGGCTTTGTCGGCGATGATCGCTTTCGGCGGCGCTGCGAAGGCCGATATCATTGTTGGCGTTGGCGGTCCGTTGACGGGCCCGAATGCTGCGTTTGGCGCGCAGCTTCAGAAGGGTGCGGAACAGGCGGCAGCCGACATCAATGCTGCAGGCGGCATCAACGGGGAAAAGATCAAGATCGAACTCGGCGACGACGTCTCCGACGCCAAGCAGGGCGTTTCGGTCGCCAACAAGTTTGTTGCTGACGGTGTGAAGTTCGTCGTCGGTCACTTCAACTCGGGCGTTTCCATTCCGGCTTCGGAAGTCTACGCTGAAAACGGCATCCTGCAGATCACTCCCGCTTCGACGAACCCGAAGTTCACCGAACGCGGCCTGTGGAACACGTTCCGTACTTGCGGCCGTGACGACCAGCAGGGTGAAGTTGCCGGCAAGTACATCGCCGACAACTTCAAGGGCGCCAAGGTTGCCGTCGTTCACGACAAGACCCCTTATGGTCAGGGTCTGGCCGATGAAACCAAGAAGAACCTCAACGCCGCCGGCGTGACGGAAGTTGTTTATGAAGGCATCACTCCCGGCGACAAGGACTACTCGGCCCTGATCGCCAAGATGAAGCAGGCTGGCGTCGATTTCGTCTACTACGGCGGTCTGCACACGGAAGCTGGCCTCATCATGCGCCAGATGGCCGACCAGGGTGTGAAGGCTCACTTCATGTCGGGTGACGGTATCGTCTCGAACGAGCTGGCATCGATCGCCGGCGACGCCGTCGACGGCACGTTGATGACCTTCGCACCGGATCCGCGCAAGAACCCGGCTTCCGCCGACCTCGTCGCCAAGTTCCGCGCTGCCGGCTACGAGCCGGAAGGCTACACGCTCTACTCCTACTCGGCTCTGCAGGTTATCGCTGCCGCCGCTAAGGCTGCTGGGTCCAACGATCCGATGGCTGTTGCCGATGCGCTGAAGGCAAAGGGTCCGTTCAAGACCGCTATCGGCGATCTGGGCTTCAACGCCAAGGGCGACATCACCCGTCCGGACTACGTCATGTACAAGTGGTCCAAGGGTTCTGACGGCAAATACAACTACGACGAAATCTCGAAGTAAGCGTTGTGAAGCCGGTTTTCCGGCATAGGCAAGATCTGAGAAGCCCGGCCACTGGCCGGGCTTTTTCATATTCGCGATATCGGTTCGCCATTTTCTTCAAGCCAAGGCTGCTTTAAATCTGCCTGATATCGGCAGGAGGATGACCGCATGAGCAAACCCCGTATTCTTGTGACCCGACGCTGGCCGGCCGCGGTCGAATCCGTGCTTTCCGAGCGTTTCGACGCAACGTTGAACAAGGATGACATCGCGCTCGACGCGGGGCAGCTGCGCGAGGCGCTGCTCGCCTATGATGCAGTCCTGCCGACCGTTTCCGACAAGCTTCCTGCAGCACTTTTCGAAGGTCAGGCGATCAGGACGAAGATCCTCGGCAATTTCGGCGTCGGCTTCAATCATATCGATATTGCCGCGGCAAAACAGAAGGGCGTGGTCGTCACCAACACGCCCGGCGTGCTGACTGATTGCACGGCCGATATCGCCATGCTGCTCCTTCTTTCCGTTGCGCGCCGTGGCGGCGAAGGCGAGCGTGAAGTCAGGGCCGGCGCCTGGAGCGGATGGCGGCCAACACATCTGGTCGGCACCAAAGTGACCGGCAAGACCGTCGGCATTATCGGCTTCGGCCGCATTGGCCGTGCCTTCGCGCAGCGCTGCCATTTTGGCTTCGGTATGGATGTCGTCTTCTACAATCGCTCCGCCATCGATCCCATGGAGGCGGCTCGCTATGGCGCCGTCCAGTTGCAGACCGTAGAAGATGTTCTGGAAGTCTCCGATTTCGTCTCCCTGCATTGTCCAGGCGGTGCCGAGAACCGGCACCTGATGAATGCGGCCCGTTTCGCGGTCATGAAACCAGAGGCCTTCCTGATCAACACCGCAAGAGGCGATGTCGTCGACGAGGCAGCGCTGATTTCGGCACTGGAGCGGGGGACGATCCGCGGCGCGGGCCTCGACGTTTATGAGGCTGAACCGCATGTTCCCGAGCGGTTGAGGGCGATGAACAACGTCGTGCTTCTGCCACATCTCGGCAGCGCCACGGAAGAAACGCGCACCGCCATGGGGATGAAGGTGGTGGACAATGTCACCGCCTTCTTTGCCGGGCGCGAGCCACCGGATCGTGTGATCTAGAGCATTTTCGCTTTTCTGCGAATCGCGGAAACGCTCTATCGTCTTGTTTTATGTAGTTCCGGACGCAAAACCGCTTCGCACTTTTGCCGGAACTGCTCCAGACTGACGCGCATCGTCTCCGCGCCAAGGATCAAACATATCCGTTGCAGAGGTTTGCCTTTCTTTTAAGCGTTTGACGAAAAATGCAGCTGATGCGGCTGATATAAGACCAATATTGCACGGCGTCGAATAAGGCACAGGAATTGCTTGCGTTTATTGCTCGCCGGGCTTCAATGGCCGGACTTGGCATATGCGATGCGTGGAGAGGCTGATGGCAATGACGGTGGCAGGGACGAGACCGCAGAGGGCGCGGGGTCGCGGCCATCTTGCGGCGAAGTCGCTTGGCGGCCGCACGCGCCTTTCCGAGCTCTTTCAGGAGGGCGCGGCCAAGATCAGGCTGCCGGAAACTTTCGATCATTCCATGGAGGCCGTCATTATCAATACGGCCGGCGGCCTGACCGGCGGCGACCGTATGGATTGGAGCATTTTCGCCGCGCCGGGCACACGCATCGATGTGACCACGCAGGCCTGCGAGAAGATCTACAAGGCTTCGGCCGGTACGGCAGAGGTCGAAACGTCCATTAAGGTTGGCCGTGGCGCCCGGGTCGATTGGCTGCCGCAGGAGACCATCCTCTTCGACCGCGCCTCGCTTTCGCGGACGTTGAATGTCGAGCTTGACGATGCGGCCGAATTCCTTGCCGTGGAGGCGATCCTGCTTGGGCGCAAAGCCATGGGCGAGACGATGGAGCAGGGACTGTTTCGCGATCGCTGGCGCATCCGCCGCGGCGGATGGCTGGTTCATGCCGAGGAGCTGCGTTTGGATGGCGATGTGGCTGCATTGACGGCGAAGATGGCTGTGCTGGACGGTCAGGTCGCCTTTGCGACCTTGCTTTATGTCGGGCCGCTGGCCGCGACTTATCTCGGCCGGATCAGGCCGCTCCTCGAAACCCATATGGGGGGTGCCAGCCACTGGGGTGAGAAGCTTGTCGTGCGGCTTGTTGCCGCCGATGGCTTCGCGCTCAGAAAAATCCTCATCCCGATCATTTCCGCCTTGCGCGACGGAGCGCCTGTGCCGAAAGTCTGGAATCTGTAAATTGAGCAAACAGCAATCACATAGGTAGGCGATGAACCTCACTCCGAGAGAAAAAGACAAGCTGCTGATTTCGATGGCGGCGATGGTGGCGAGGCGGCGGCTTGAGCGCGGCGTGAAGCTCAATCATCCCGAAGCCATTGCGCTGATTACCGATTTCGTGGTCGAAGGCGCACGCGATGGCCGCCCGGTCGCTGAATTGATGGAGACCGGCGCCCATGTCATCACGCGCGATCAGGTGATGGAAGGTGTTGCCGAGATGATCCATGACGTTCAGGTCGAGGCGACTTTTCCCGACGGCACCAAGCTCGTCACGGTCCACGAACCCATCCGGTGAGGTTGCCATGCTGGAGCTGAGGCCAAATTGCGAATGCTGCGACAGGGGTCTGCCGCCGGAAAGCCAAGAGGCTATGATCTGCACCTTCGAGTGCACCTTCTGTGTTGAGTGCGTCGATACCGTATTAGGCGGCGTCTGCCCGAACTGCGGCGGTGACTTCGCGCAGCGTCCAATCCGCCCGGCGGCCTTGCTCGCCAAATATCCCGCTTCGACAAAACGTGTTCTGAAAGCTGAGGGATGTGCGCCCGTCCAGGCCGCATGAGGAGAGAACCATGATTCCAGGTGAAATTATTGCCGCAAGCGGCGACATCGAACTCAACGTCGGAGCGCCGACCACAACGCTTGAGGTTTCCAATACGGGCGATCGGCCGGTTCAGGTCGGCAGCCACTATCATTTCGCCGAGACCAATGCCGGGCTGTCTTTCGACCGCGACAAGGCAAGGGGCATGCGGCTCGATATTCCCGCCGGCACCGCAGTGCGCTTCGAGCCGGGGCAGACACGCTCGGTCACCCTGATCCCGCTGTCGGGCAAACGCGAAGTCTATGGCTTCCGTCAGCAGGTCATGGGCAAGCTCTAGCTTCCGGGGGTGTCGATGAAATTGCTTGCGCCCGCCGCTATCGGTCTTGCCGCAGTCCTGATCTGCGGTCCTACCTTTGCGCAGAACAATCCGGACGAGCCGAAGATCGATTGCGCCAAAGCCGAGGCGCAGACGGACCTCAACATTTGCGCGGCTCTCGAGTTCGACACGGCCGACAAGGCGTTGAATGCGCAATATAAGAAAACGCGCGCTGCGATGGTCGCCATCGATGCGGATCTCGATAACGACATGAAGGGCGCTGAAAAGGCACTGGTTAAAGCGCAGCGCGCCTGGGTGGATTATCGCGACGGCCAGTGTGAGGCACAAGGGTTTGAGGCCCGCGGCGGCTCGATGGAGCCCATGCTCGTCTCCGGCTGCAAGGCGGAGCTGACCAAGACGCGGACCAAGGAATTGAAGGATCTCGCTGATGGGCCGGAGGGCGGTCAGTGAATTCCAGACACCAGGTGGTGATCGTCGGCAATGGTGAGGTTGCGGCCGGTGCAGCCGCTGTCATCGATGCCGCCGATCTCGTGATCCGTTTCAACGATTGCCGATCGATGGGAGCCGGTGGCAGGCGAACCGATGTCGTCGCTGTCTGCAACACAGGCCGGCCGGCCCGCGCCATGCTCGGCTCGGCGGAGTGGCGCAAGAGCCCTGCTGTTGCTGCCGCATCGGAAATCTGGAGCGTGCGTGATCCAGACAAATTCTCTGAGCTGCGCGCATCTTTGGCGATCTCGCATCCCGAGCTCGACGATTTCTGCGATGATTATACAGATCAGTTCACCGCGTTCTGCCAGGCCACAGGCAAGCAGCATGTGGTGATCGACCGAGCCATTCACGAAGGCGTCGATACGGCGTTGGCGGATTACGATCCCGGCTCCTACGTCGTGCCGAGCAGCGGCATGATCGTGATCGCCGATGTGATGTCACGCCATCCTGACGACGATATTGCCATTACCGGTTTCAGCCACACAGGCTGGGAGGAACATCCGTTTGCCGCCGAGAAACAGCTGGTGGATGCCTATGTTTCCCTCGGTCGCCTCAGGCGCCTTGCCGCCACGAACCTTATCTCTGCCTCCGAAGGAGACTGAATCATGCCCTACAAGATTTCTCGTGCCGCCTATGCCAACATGTTCGGACCGACTGTTGGCGACAAGGTTCGTCTGGCAGACACCGAATTGTTCATCGAAGTGGAGAAGGATTTCACCACCTATGGCGAGGAGGTGAAGTTCGGCGGCGGCAAGGTCATCCGTGACGGCATGGGACAGAGCCAGGTGACGCGCGCCGGCGGAGCCGTCGATACAGTCATTACGAATGCGCTCATCCTTGATCATTGGGGAATCGTCAAGGCGGATATCGGTCTGAAGGACGGCCGCATTGTTGCAATCGGCAAGGCCGGAAATCCGGATATGCAGCCCAATGTCAATATCATCGTCGGACCCGGCACGGAGGCGATTGCCGGTGAGGGGAAGATCGTCACCGCCGGCGGCATGGACAGCCATATTCATTTCATCTGCCCGCAGCAGATCGAGGAAGCCCTGATGTCGGGCGTCACCACCATGCTCGGTGGAGGCACGGGGCCGGCGCATGGAACGCTGGCAACGACCTGCACGCCGGGACCGTGGCATCTGGCGCGGATGATCGAGTCCTTCGACGCCTTTCCGATGAATATCGGTCTCTCCGCCAAGGGCAATGCCTCCGTTCCCGCCGCACTGGAGGAAATGGTGCTTGGCGGCGCCTGTGCGCTCAAGCTGCATGAGGATTGGGGCACGACGCCAGCGGCGATCGATTGCTGCCTCAGCGTTGCGGACGAGTATGATGTGCAGGTGATGATCCACACGGATACATTGAATGAAAGCGGCTTCGTGGAGGATACGATCGGTGCCATCAAGGGTCGCACCATTCACGCCTTCCACACGGAAGGCGCGGGCGGCGGCCATGCGCCTGATATCATCAAGATCTGCGGGCAGTCGAACGTCATCCCGTCCTCGACCAACCCGACGCGGCCCTATACGGTTAATACGATCGCCGAGCATCTGGACATGCTGATGGTCTGCCATCACTTGTCGCCGTCGATCCCGGAGGATATCGCCTTTGCCGAAAGCCGCATCCGCAAGGAGACCATCGCCGCTGAGGATATTCTGCACGACATCGGCGCCTTTTCGATTATCTCCTCCGACAGCCAGGCTATGGGCCGCGTCGGCGAGGTGGCGATCCGTACCTGGCAGACCGCCGACAAAATGAAGCGCCAGCGCGGCCGCCTGGCACAGGAGGTAGGCGACAACGATAATTTCCGCGCGAAGCGCTACATCGCCAAATATACGATCAACCCGGCGATCGCGCATGGCGTCAGCCATGAGGTCGGTTCGATCGAAGTCGGCAAGCGTGCCGATCTGGTACTCTGGAACCCGGCTTTCTTCGGCGTGAAGCCGGAGATGGTGTTGATCGGCGGCTCGATCGCCGCAGCACCCATGGGCGACCCGAATGCCTCCATTCCGACGCCGCAGCCGATGCACTACCGGCCGATGTTCGGCGCTTATGGCAAGAATCGCACGAATTCGTCGGTGACCTTTGTTTCCCAAGCAGCGTTCGATGCCGGGCTTGCCGCCAAGCTCGGTGTCGCCAAGACGCTGCTGCCCGTTCGGAACACGCGCGGTGGCATTTCCAAGGCATCGATGATCCACAACAGCCTGACGCCGCATATCGAGGTGGATCCGGAAACTTATGAAGTGCGCGCCGATGGCGAACTTCTGACCTGCGAGCCGGCAACGGTGCTGCCGATGGCGCAGCGCTATTTCCTTTTCTGAGGATATTTCGGACGCCGATCTTTGGCAGATATGAAAGCCCCGGCTTCCCGGGGTTTTCATATGCTGCGTACTGGGCGCAGCAATATCAATGACATGACGTGGTTGTGCTGCTATTGCGCATTTCTATCGGCAAGCTGGATTTTCTGGATGTAGCTTCCCGGCTGTTCACAACTTGGGAAATACACCGCTTTTTAATCATTCCATTAAAGACCTGAAAGCGTCTTCACCCCTATCTCACATGATTGAAATAGTGGGCTGAGGAAGGTGAATCGCATGAAGCAATGGATTTCGCTGCAGGCCGAACTCGGTAACTTTCAGCAGCGAAGTGCGATTTTTATTTTCGCGCTTAAGATGAGTTTTGTCGCGGTCATCATGTCGCTTGCCATCATCCTGGTGCTGATTTTTGTGATGCAATGGCTTGATCTTTTGCCATTGCCGATCTTCGAGGCGATGCGCTTTGGCGTTTTGTTGGCATGGATCATCGGCGGCACCGTGTCCGGCGCGCTTGCGGTGCTGGTAGGCTTTTCCATTCACAGGCTCGCGGTCTCCCGTGCCGAATTCGAGCGGTTGAGCCGCACCGACACGCTGTCCGGCCTGCTCAATCGCCGTGCCTTTACCGAGGTGTTGAATACGGCCAAGGACGGCGCGTCATTGGTGATCTTCGATCTCGATCGGTTCAAGACGATCAATGATCGCTTTGGGCACGCATCCGGTGATGCGGTGATCGTTGCGGTGTCGCGGCTATTTTCTGATGCCTTCACTGGAGAAAACGTGATTGCGCGACTTGGCGGTGAGGAGTTCGGCGTCATCATCCATGGCGGCGATACGGCCGAGCGTATCGCGCGCGTTGAGGAGATCAAGGAGCAGATCGCCGAACAGTCGATCGCCATTGAAGGCGGGTCGGTGAAGATCACCATTTCCGCTGGGATTGCCGACATCGGCGGCGATCGTAAGACGGAGGCCGTCTACGCTGCCGCCGATAAGGCGCTTTATCTTGCCAAGACGCTTGGCCGCAACCGTGTCATGCACGAGCGCGAGCGTCTGTCGCAGGTCTGGAATCGTTGCGCCTCCGAGCAGGAGCAGGAGGCAACGACGGATGTCAGGGAACTGCAACGCTATGTGCAGCAGATGTGAGGCTTCCACACGTCATTGATGCTTGCGCGGGCGGCGACAATTTTGCATGGTCTGCCAAAGTATAAATTGGAACAGCCATGCTACGCGTCACTTCCTATCTGCCGGCCGGCACCCCTTCCTCCAATCCGATCGATCGTGTCGTCCTGACGCATGATCTCAGGCATCTGCGCCGCAAGCTCCTGCATCTTGAAAATGGCGAGATGGTCATGCTCGACCTCAAGGAGCCGGTGCTGTTTGCGAGCGGCGATCTGCTCGTGCGCGAGGATGGCGAGTTGATCGAGATCGTCGCCGCAGACGAAAAGCTTTTCGAAATCCGCCCACGCGACCGCCTGCATCTGATCGAACTTGCCTGGCATCTCGGCAACCGGCATCTTTCCGCTCAGATCGAGGAAGAGCGTATCCTGATCCTGCGCGATCATGTGATCCGCGCTATGCTCGAAGGGTTGGGTGCGACTGTGACGGAAGTCAGCGAGCCTTTCCAGCCGGCACGCGGCGCCTATCACTCCCACGGCAACCATTCGCATGGCCACGACCACCATCATCCTGGCCAGGATCATCACCACCATTCGCACGATTGAACCGTGATGACCAACACTGCGGTTTCAGACGATGGCGACCTGCAGGCGCTGCTGCGGCTGATTGCATGGCTGTCGCCGGCGTTTCCCGTAGGATCGTTCGCCTATTCCGGCGGCCTGGAGCGTGCGGTACATGACGGCCTGGTGCGCGAAAGCTCCGGCCTCAGCCATTGGATTTCTGCACTCATCGAGCATGGTTCCGCGTGGAATGATGTGGTGCTGCTGGTCGAGGCGCATCGGGCTGACGCGGATGGGCCGCGGCTTGCGGCCGTTGCGGAGCTTGCCGAGGCACTGGCCGGTTCGAAGGAGCGCCATAACGAGACCATGCTGCTGGGAGATGCCTTTCTTTCGGCCGCCGCTGCCTGGCCGCATGCGATCTTTTCCATGCTCCCGGCAAAGACGGCCTATCCGGTTGCTGTCGGCGCCGTCGCAGGTGCGCATGGCATCGCCGCCGAGAAGGCGTCTGCCGCCTTCCTGCATGCGCTGGCCTCGCAGATGGTATCCGCCGGCATTCGCCTCGGCGTCAGCGGCCAGAAAGACGGCGTTGCCATTCTGGCGCGACTTGAAGGTCTCTTTGCGGATGTCGCGCGACGGGCCGCCCAATCCAGCCTTGACGATCTCGGAGCTGCGACCGTGCAAGCGGATATTGCGAGCCTGCGGCACGAAACCCAGAGCACGCGGCTTTTCCGGTCATGAGGGGCGTCATCAGGAAAATATTGAAATCGAAACATCGCCTATGTCATTCGCCGCTGTGCGACGGCGGCACGCTTGGCTATGCTAGCGCCATTCCGCCCTTCTTCGAAGGACGAAAACGCGCTATCCCTTTGTTTTCACGCAATTCCGGGAAAACCGCTACGCACTTTTCCCGGAATTGCTCTCTTGCTTTATCGGAGTTGCGAGTATGAAATCGAGACATGGACCCTTGCGCGTCGGGATCGGCGGCCCCGTCGGTTCCGGCAAGACGGCGTTGACGGAGAAGCTGTGCAAGGCGATGCGTGAGGACTATTCCGTCGCCGTCGTTACCAACGACATCTACACGACCGAGGATGCGGAAGCACTGGTGCGGATGCAGGCGCTGCCTTCGGATCGCATCGTCGGCGTCGAAACGGGCGGCTGCCCGCACACGGCGATCCGCGAGGATGCGACGATTAATCTGCAGGCCATTGCCGGCCTAAACGAGCGGCTTCCTGATCTTGATGTTGTGTTCATCGAATCGGGCGGCGACAATCTGGCGGCAACCTTTTCGCCCGATCTCGCCGATATCACCATCTACGTGATCTCGGTGTGTCAGGGAGAGGAGATTCCGCGCAAGGGCGGCCCCGGCATCACCAAATCCGACCTTCTGGTCATCAACAAGAAGGATCTGGCGCCCTTCGTCGACGTCGATCTCGAGGTGATGGATCGCGATGCCACCCGCATGCGCCAGGCACGCCCCTTCGTCTTTTCCGACATGAAGCGGGGCGAGGGCGTCAGCAAGATCGTCGATTTCCTAAAGGAACAGGGCGGCCTTTGAGCCGCCCCGCCCTTATCTCCATATCCGCCGAGGCTGTTTCATTCTGCCGCGAAGGGCGGCAGCTTTAGGACATTCGTACCCACGGATCTGCTTCTGCCGTCTTTGTTCTCGATGGTTTCAAGCCGCTCTTCCAGATTGGCAAGCGACTGGCGGTTTTCATTGACGGCGACGGCTAAGCCTTCCTTGGTGATGACCTCGTCATCCACATCCTTCCTGCCGACAAGTCTGCCGAAGAGATAGCCTAGCAGACGGGACAAGTCGTCCATGATGAGGAAGAAGGACGGCACGACCACCAGGCTGAGCACCGTGGAAACGATGATGCCGCCGATGACGGCAATCGCCATCGGCGCGCGGAAGGAGCCGCCTTCGCCCACTCCGAGAGCCGAAGGCAGCATGCCGGCTGACATGGCGATCGAGGTCATGATAATCGGACGGGCGCGCTTGCGGCCGGCTTCGATCACCGCTTCCAGCCGCGGCATGCCCTGATGCATCATCTCTATGGCGAAATCGACCAGCAGAATAGCGTTCTTCGTCACAATGCCCATCAGCATCAGAATGCCGATCATGACGGGCATGGACAGCGCGTTGCCGGTCATGATCAAGGCCAGTGCCACGCCGCCGATCGCCAATGGCAGCGAGAGCAGAATGGTGAAGGGCTGGATCACATCCTTGAACAGCAGGATCAGCACGGTCAGAACAAGCATGAGGCCGAGCAGCATGGCGTTGCCGAAGCTCTGCTGCATTTCCTTCTGGACCTTGGTATCGCCGCTTTCCGCCAGATGCACGGTTGCCGGAATCTTGGCGTTGTTGACGATTTCGAGGAAATGCTCGGATGCCGTATCCAATGCCACACCTTGCGGCAGGTCGGCGCCGATGGCGACCACGCGGAAGCGATTGTTGCGCTTGATGGACGACAGGCCTTCGGAATAGTCGATGTCGGCCACGCTCGACAGAGGTACGGTGTTGCCAGTGGCAGTCTTAATACGCAAGGCGCGGATCGCCGCCAGGTCTCGGCGCATGCCGAGCGAGGCCTGAACGCGGATCGGAATCTGGCGGTCGTCGAGCGAGATCTTCGCGAGCGAAGCGTCGATGTCGCCGATGGTGGCAACGCGGATCGTGTCGGAAATCATCTGCGGCGTGATGCCGAGGCGCGCGGCCTCGTCTTTGCGCGGATAGATCTGCAGTTCCGGCCGCGGCAGGGCGCCGTCGGCGCTGACATTGGCGAGCGCCGGATCGGTACGCAGCTTGGCTTCCAGGATGCCGACGGCCTGGTTGAGATCCTTCTCGCTGCGCGAGAGGAAGTTATAGGTCAGGTCGCGATCGCCACGGTCGTTCAGCTTGGTGATGCGGACGTCGGGAATGGAGCTCAGCTTTGCAAAGACTTCCTTCTCGATGTCCCATTGCGGGCGTACGCGCCCGTGGACGGTGACCTTCGGCAGGTGAGGGCCGATGACAGGGAGCGAGCCCAGGACGTCGTTCACCAGCTTCTTCGCCAGCGACTGATCGAGCTTGCCGAGCGTCAGCGTTACGGTGGCGCGGCGCAGTTCCAGATCGCCCTTCGGCGAGGCGCCGCCGAGCACGAAGACGCTTTCAACGCCGTCGATGCCCTTCACGCGTCGATAAATTTCATTGGTCGCCTGTTCGGTATCATCGAGCCGGGCGTTCGGCGGCAGTTCCGCTGACAGAACGATACGCGAGGCGTCTTCCGGCGGGATGAAGCTGCCGGGAACGAACATGATGAGAGCGAAGACCGATGCGATCGAGAAGGCGAAGGCGGCGAGCAGCGTCGGATAACGCGTGTACCACTTCTTCGTCGTCAGCCGCACCAGCCAGCTATAGCCGCGCATGAAGCGGCCGTCATTGTCGTGATGATCGTCGACGCCATCTTCGGCGCGCATCAGATAGGCGGCCATCATCGGCGTGATCAGACGCGCCACCAGCAGCGAGAAGAACACCGAGAAGGCGACCGTCAGACCGAACTGAATGAAGTACTGGCCCGGAATGCCCGGCATGAAGGAGACCGGCACAAAGACCGCGATAATGGTGAAGGTCGTCGCGATAACGGCAAGACCGATTTCGTCTGCGGCATCGATGGCGGCACGATAAGGCGTCTTGCCCATCTTGATGTGGCGGGCGATGTTCTCGATTTCGACGATGGCGTCATCGACGAGAATACCGGTCGCCAGCGTCAATGCCAGGAAGCTGACGAGGTTCAGCGAGAAGCCGATCTGGTTCATGATCCAGAATGTCGGGATCGCGGAGAGCGGCAGAGCAACCGCCGATATCAGCGTTGCGCGCCAGTTCCGCAGGAACAGGAAGACGACGATGACGGCCAGTATGGCGCCTTCGATCAGCGTGTGCATCGCCGATTCGTAGTTGCCATAGGTGTAGTAGACGGAGTCGTCGATCATCTCGATCGAGACGTTCGGGTTCTCGGCACGCACCTTGTCGAGCGTGTCGGCGACCGTCTTGGCGACCGTCACTTCGCTCGCGCCCTTGGCGCGGAATACGCCGAAAGTGACGACAGGGGCGCTGTTGAAGCGCGAAAAGGACTTCGGTTCCTGATAGGTGTCCTTAATGGCGCCGAGATCGGAGAGCTTGACGAAGCGGCCGTTGGTCAGAGCGATCGTCGTATCGGCGAGCTGGGCGACGTTGCGGGCGTCGCCGAGCACGCGGATTGCCTGTTCGCTGCCGGCAACCTGGCCGCGGCCGGAGCCGAGATCGATATTGGTGCTGCGAAGCTGCTGGCTCACCGAAAGCGCTGTTATGCCATAGGCGTTCAGCTTGTTCGGATCGAGCTCGATGCGCACTTCACGATCGGCGCCGCCATAGCGGTCGACGCGGCCAATGCCTGCTTTGCCCTGCAGCGCGCGCTTGACCGTATCGTCCACGTACCAGGACAGCTCCTCGAGCGTCATGTTCGGCGAGGACACGGCAAAGCTCTGGATCGCCTGGCCGACGACATCGACTTTGGAGACGATCGGCTCGTCGATGGTCGACGGCAGATTGCCGCGGATGCGGTCGATCGCATCCTTGGTATCCTGAACGGCCTGCTCGGTCGGCACTTCCAGGCGGAAGACGACGACGGTCTGCGATTGGCCATCCGTGACGGTGGATTGGATTTCGTCGATGCCGTTGATGCTGGCGACGGCGTCTTCGATCTCCTTCGTCACCTGCATTTCGAGCTCGGCCGGCGAGGCGCCGCTCTGCGTCACGGTGACATTGACGATCGGCACGTCGATGTTCGGGAAGCGGGTGATGGGCAGATTGAGGAAGGCGTGCGCGCCCATCACCATCAGCAGGAAGAAGCCCAGGAGCGGGGCGACTGGATTTCGAATGGACCAGGCGGAGAAGTTCATCTTGCCGTTCTCGCTCAGTTGGAGGCTTGCGACGCGTCGCGCACAGGCGTGATATGGTCGCCATCGCGAACATAGGCGCCGGCCTTGGCGACGACGTCATCGCCCGCTTTCAGGCCTTTGAGGATCTCGACATAGCCGGTGTCCTGAATGCCTGTCTCGACAGTCACGAACTTGACCACGCCATTCTCGACCTTGCGGACGGACGAGCCGTTTTCCTCGCTATTGACGGCCGTCAGTGGCAGGGCGACGCCATCTTCCTGGCGAATGATGATCTCGGCGCTGCCATACATGCCGGCGCGCGCCTTCTCGCCATCGTCGATCGTGATATGCACCGCGCCGAGGCGGGTGACGGGGTCAACGATCGGTGCGACGAGACGGACAGTTCCGGCAAGCTTCTCGCGGCTGCCGGAGAGCGCGATGGACGCTTTCTGACCGATCGTGATCTTGGTGATATCAGTCTCGGAGACATCGACCACCAGCTCGAGTTGGCTGTCGCGGATGATGGTGAAGAGCGGATCGCCGTTACCGTTCGCGATAGCCCCGACACGGGCATCGCGCGATGCGACGGTGCCTGCCACCGGGGTTTTGATGCCGGTGCGGGCAAGTTTCAGATCCGTATCGGCGATCTGGCTATCCGTGACCTTGAGATCGGCCTCCGCAACGGCGATCGCCTGTTCGGCGGAGACCACGCGCGCCTTGTTGGCGGCAGCCGAAGCATTGGCCTGTTCCACCGAGGAGGTCGACATGGTGCCCTTGGCACCCATGGCAACGGCGCGCACGCGCTGCAATTCGGCCTCTTCGGCATTGGCGCGGGCTTCGGCGAGCTGTGCGTGCAATTGCGCCAGGCTTGCCTCGCCCTTGGCCCGCGTCGCCTGCATCTGGCTCTTCTGCAGGATCAGCGCGTCGTCGTTCAGCGTGGCAAGCGTGCTGTTCGCGCTGACCTTGTCACCGACATCTGCATTGAGCGAACGGATGGAGAGACCGTCCACCTGCGGCTGGATGTAGACTTCTTCGACGGCCTTCACCGTGCCGTTCGCGACGACCTTGTCGGTCAGGTGGCGCATTGCGGCCGTGGTGATGACGATTGCGGGCAGATTTTGCTTCGGCGTGGTGACGGCAGCCTGCTCTGCCATGGCAGCGGGAGCGGCCAGCAGGGAAAGCAGAATGGCAGTCGTGCTCAGAAGTCTAAACGGCGTGAAGGCCATGCGTCCGGTTCCAGTTCGGCATTGGTCAAAGGGATTTCGCGGTTTTCCGTCGCGAGCACGGGAGATCACTGCATGCGAGCCGGCTTCCCCGGCGGATGACTGCATAATTCCTTAAATCGAATCGATTCAAGGGTAAAATTATGCAGCAGATTTAAAGTGTTACAGCGACCTTTGCGCGTCATATTTGACGCGCGGCGCTGTAATATCCGTCTGTCATGCCTTGCAGGTCCTCATCCTAAAATCGCCCTTGTAGATGGGAGCGGTTTTCAATTCTCGCAAGATCACGAGAAAATGATTTCGCGGGCATTTCTATCGTCTACAACCATGCGAAGCAATCACGGCATTGTGATGTCAGCATTCGAATAATTGATAGGCGAAGGCTTTTCAGGCAATTCCTGCGAGAAAGCCAGCCTTTTGTGGCTGCTGTTACAAAATGAAAAAAACGCGCGAGGCCGCAAACCTCGCGCGTTTTAGTCTCTGTGATTGCTTCAGCCTACTTCAGAGCAGCGTCCGTGATCTCATGCGTATAGGCGCCGGATGGCTTCTTGTTGATGATCTTCTGGTCGAGCAAGGCTTCGGCCGTACGGTCATAGGTCTTCATATCAAGTTTGCCGTTGCCGATAAGCTTGGCGACTTCGCCCGCCATGCGCTTCTGGTGGTTTTCATCCTGGCCGCCATTGTCCATGACGATTTCGGCGGCTTCGTCCGGATGCTCGACGGCATACTTCCAGCCCTTCATCGACGCACGGACGAATTTCACCATATCAGCCTTGAACTTCGCATCCTTCAGCTTGTCTTCCTTGACGTAGAGGCCGTCTTCCAGAAGGTCGTTGCCGAGCTTGGTATAGTTGAAGACGGTCAGGTCCTCGGCCTTGAAGCCGGCATCGATCGCCTGCCAGTACTCGTTATAGGTCATGACGGAGATGCAGTCGGCCTGCTTCTGGACGAGCGGCTGCACATCGAAGCTCTGCTTCAGAACGTTGACGCCATCCTTGCCGCCGTCGGTCTTCAGGCCGAGTTTGTGCATCCAGGCGAAGAAGGGATATTCGTTGCCATAGAACCAGACGCCGAGGGTGTGCCCCTTGAAATCCTTCTCCGTCTTGACCGGGCCATCCTTCGGGCAGATCAGCTCCAGACCGGATTTTTCGAAGGGCTGCGCGATGTTGATGAGCGGCACGCCTTTTTCGCGGGCAACCAGCGCACCGCCCATCCAGTCGACGATGACATCGGCGCCGCCGCCGGCGATCACCTGTTCCGGAGCGATATCAGGGCCGCCAGCCTTGATATCGACATCGAGACCTTCTTCCTTGTAAAAGCCCTTGTCCTTGGCGACGAAATAGCCGCCGAACTGAGCCTGGGCCACCCATTTCAGCTGCAGCGTCAATTTATCCGCCGCCATCGCGCTCTGGGTGGCGGCAAGCGTCATGGCACTTGCCATCAATGCAAAGATTATTTTTTTCATGTCTTCACCCTTTCCCTCTGAAGTTATGCCTCGATCCCTTTGAAGAGATCCTGGATTACGCCTGCCCACCACGGATAGACGGATGCCAGAACGTCACCATTCGTTCGATGATGGCGACGATACCGTAAAAGACCGAGCCGGCGATCGCGGCAACCGCGATCTCGGCCCAGACCATATCGAGGTTCAACCGGCCATTTTCGGTTGAAATGCGAAAGCCCATGCCCGACATGGGCGTGCCAAAGAACTCCGCCACGATGGCACCAATCATCGCCAGGGTCGAGTTGATCTTCAGCGCATTGAAAATAAAGGGAGCGGCGGCCGGAAGCCG
The DNA here is from genome assembly GCF_014194925.1 of Rhizobium sp. BK491. Classification (NCBI taxonomy): domain Bacteria; kingdom Pseudomonadati; phylum Pseudomonadota; class Alphaproteobacteria; order Hyphomicrobiales; family Rhizobiaceae; genus Rhizobium; species Rhizobium sp. BK491. The sequence goes on along the minus strand of NZ_JACIAR010000001.1, from coordinate 1,139,375 downwards.
CAGCTTGAAAAGCGTCTGCCAGTAGCTCGACGCGTAGGTCCGCATCAGGTCGCGTTCCATATTGCCGGCGGCGGCAAGGCCCGTCACCGTATTCACCAGCATCGGGAAGAAGGTCATGATGACGACGACGGCGGCTTTCGATTGCCAATCGAAGCCGAACCACATGACCATAATCGGCGCGACGCCGATGATCGGCAGGGCCGAGACGAAATTGCCGATGGGCAGCAGACCGCGGCGCAGGAAGGCGAAGCGATCCGCGAGAATGGCGACGATGAAGCCGCTGGCGCAGCCGATGATGTAGCCGATCAGGACAGCGGTGAGGATCGTCTGGCGGACATCGATCCATAATGTTGGAATCGAATTGACGATCCTGGCGCCGATGGCACTCGGCGGCGGCAAAAGGACCAGAGAAACGCCGGCGCCGCGAGTGACGGCTTCCCAGATGATCAGTATCCATATGCCGAAGATCGCCGGGATCAGCAGCCGCAGCGTATAATTGCCGGCGGTCGAATGCGACCGCATCGACGATAGGACGGAAACGCAGCGCCAGGCCAGCAACCAGGCGGCGGCAATCAGAATGAAGAAGGACGCTTGCGCCTTGCCTTCATTGCCGGAAATTCCGGCAAGCAGCAGCCATCCCGCCGCATGCGCGCCGAAGAAGAGTGTCGCCGCGCTCAGATCTGCGGATAGGCGCATGAAGGAGAGGGCGGCCGCTGCGGCAATCAGAATGAAGATGACGAAGGTCGTTCCGCTGCTGACGGGTGCCGCGGCATCCGCCGCAAGCATCGGCAACGCGGGGATCGCCAACAGACAGAGAAGAATGGCAAGCATGCCTTGCCAGGAGAAATGAAAGGATCTCATGCCGTTCTGCCTCCCATCGAACGGTCGACAATGCGGGCAGCGATGCTGACGATACCGACGAGGACCGCCGCGAGGACGGAGCCTGCGACGAGAGCTGCCCATATATCGATCGTCTGGCTGTAGTAGGAGCCGGCGAGCAGCTTTGCGCCGATGCCGGCGACCGCGCCCGTCGGCAGCTCGCCGACGATCGTTCCGACCAGGCTTGCGGCAATCGCAACCTTCATAGAGGTGAAGAGGAACGGGACCGAAGCCGGCACGCGCAACTTCCAGAAGGTCTGCCAGCTGCTGGCATTATAGGTGCGCATCAGGTCGAGATGCATGATTTCCGGCGAACGAAGACCCTTTGTCATGCCGACGGTGACCGGGAAGAACGATAGATAGGTGGAAATCAGCGCTTTCGGGATCAATCCGTCTATGCCAAGGGCACTGAAGACGACGATGATCGTCGGCGCAATGGCGAGGATCGGGATGGTCTGCGACGCGATGATCCAGGGCATGAGACTGCGGTCGAGTGCGACGAGGTGAACGATGCCAACTGCAAAGAGGACGCCGAGGATTGTGCCGAATGCGAAGCCGACCGCCGTCGGCGCCAGCGTTATCCATGCATTGTAGACGAGGCTGCGATTGCTCGTAGGAACCCGCAGGAAAGTGTTTTCGAAGACATTCTGCGCTACCTGATGCGGCGCAGGCAGAGTCGGCTTCGGCTGCGACAGCGTCTTGCCGATGAATTCCACCGTCGTCGGGGTGACATTACCGCGCCGGTCGAGATCGCGCTGGAACGGTGCGTTGAGGATGACGGCGAAGACATACCAGAGCAGGATGATCGCCAGGACGATCGTCGTGACCGGCAGGAACTTGTGCTTGAAGAACTGTTCCTTTTCCATGCTCATGCCGTCCCCGTGCACGGAGGGAGGGCTAGGGCGAAGGGCTGTCGCGCGACGGAGCTATCCATCGTCCTATTCCTCATAGCTGTGCCCCGCTCTCAGTCCTTCCCGGACGCGGTGAGCGATTTCCAGGAATTCCGGCGTTTCGCGAATGTCGAGCGGTCGCTCTGTCGGAAGCGTCGATTCGATGACATCGGTGACGCGGCCCGGCCGCGGCGACATGACCACGATCTTGGTGGAGAGATAGACAGCTTCCGGGATGGAGTGGGTGACGAAGCAAATGGTCTTGTTCGTCTGCTTCCATAGCTTCAGAAGTTGTTCGTTCAGGTGGTCGCGGACGATTTCGTCCAGCGCGCCGAAGGGCTCGTCCATCAGCAGCAGATCGGCATCGAAGGCCAGCGCGCGGGCGATCGAGGCTCGCTGTTGCATGCCGCCTGAAAGCTGCCAGGGGAACTTGTGCTCGAAGCCATTGAGATTGACGAGGTCGAGGGTCCGCGCGATGCGCTTGGCCTGCTCTTGCCTGTCATAGCCCATGATCTCAAGCGGCAGGGCGATGTTCTTTTCGATCGTTCGCCAGGGATAGAGGGCTGCGGCCTGAAAGACGTAGCCGTAGGCGCGGGCCTTGCGGGCATCTTCCGGCGACATGCCGTTGACGGAGATGTCGCCTGATGTCTTTCGCTCAAGATCGGCAATCACCCGCAGAAAGGTGGTCTTGCCACAGCCGGAGGGGCCGATGAAGGAGACGAAATCGCCCTTGCGAACATCGAGATCCACATTGCTCAGCGCATTCACCGGCCCGTCGTTCGTATCGTAGGTGAGACAGAGATTCCGCGCGGAGACGACGGAGGAAGCGGATGACGTCATTAACACCTACCAGTCCTGTTTTCGCCGCATGGTTGGGGCGGATTGCATGTTATCTTGTTTGGCATTGCCGCAGTCAGGAGAGGCGAGGGCGCCTTGTGGCTGCTGGACCGAGGGGAGCAATGCCATGAATGTCTCATCGAAGCCCACCTGCCATGTCGTGCGGCCCGGCAGCGCCTATGCCGGAAAACAGGGCTTCAGCTATTTTGAAGGGATTGCCGCCGAGACAGTGGGCTCGACGGGGATCTGCATGCATCTTTTGACGATCCCGCCCGGCGCCCGCGCCAAGGCGCATCTTCACGCCTCGCATGAGACAGCGATCTATGCGATTTCCGGGGAGACGCATTGCTGGTTCGGCGACCGGCTGGAAGAACACGTCATCGTCCGCGAAGGCGAGATGTTCTATATTCCGGCCGGCGTTCCGCATCTTCCCGCGAACCTCAGCGACCGGCCGGCGACAGCGGTCATCGCCCGCACAGATCCGAACGAGCAGGAAAGCGTGGTCCTGCTGCCGGATCTGGAGCGGTATGTGCCGCGCTAGAGCTGTTTCGCTTTTCTTCGAATCGCGAAAATGCTCTATCTCTTTGTTTTTACGCAATTTCGGACGGAAAACCGCTATGCACTTTTCCTGGAATTGCTCTAGGCGGCCGATGAGCCGAAGCGCCGTGCCCAAGCGTCATACCCCGCTGGCGGGGATGCCGCTGCGCTGCACCTTGCGCGGCGCTGTGACTTCTTTCCAGGTCGAAAGCGCGCGGTTGACGGCGGTGAAGGGATCACGCCTGACGAACTCGCCGTGGCCTTCCCGGGTCTTGACCGTGCCTTCCTCGATGGCCACCACGCCCCGCGTCAGCGTATAGCGTGGCAGGCCGGTGACTTCCTTGCCCTCGAAGACATTGTAGTCGATCGCCGATTGCTGCGTCTTGGCGGCGATGGTCTTAGAGCGCTTCGGATCCCAGACGACGATATCGGCATCGGCGCCGACAAGGATCGCGCCCTTCTTCGGATAGACGTTGAGGATCTTGGCGATGTTGGTCGATGTGACGGCGACGAATTCGTTCATCGTCAGGCGGCCGGTGTTGACGCCGTAGGTCCAGAGCATCGGCAGGCGATCCTCAAGGCCGCCGGTGCCATTCGGGATCTTGGTGAAGTCGTTGAGGCCGAAGCGCTTCTGCTCGGTGGTAAAGGCGCAGTGGTCGGTCGCGACCACCTGCAGCGAGCCGGAGGCAAGACCGGCCCAGAGGCTGTCCTGATGCTGCTTGTTACGGAAGGGCGGCGACATGACGCGGCGGGCGGCATGGTCCCAATCCGCGTTGGCATATTCGCTTTCGTCGAGCGTCAGGTGCTGGATCAGCGGCTCGCCGTAAACGCGCATGCCTTTCTGACGGGCGCGGCGGATGGCTTCGTGCGCCTGTTCGCAAGAGGTATGGACGATGTAGACGGGCGAACCGGCCATGTCGGCGATCATGATGGCCCGGTTCGTTGCCTCGCCTTCGACCTCGGCCGGGCGGGAGTAGGCATGCGCCTCCGGACCGTTATTGCCTTCGGCCAGCAGCTTTGCCTGCATCTGTGCGACCACATCGCCGTTTTCGGCGTGGACGAGCGGCAATGCGCCAAGCTCGGCGCAGCGCTGGAAAGAAGAGAACATCTCGTCGTCATCCACCATCAGCGCGCCCTTATAGGCCATGAAATGCTTGAAGGTGTTGATGCCCTTGTCGCGGACGATGGCTTCCATCTCGTTGAAGACCTGCTCGCCCCACCAGGTGATCGCCATGTGGAAGGAATAGTCGCAGGTGGCGCGAGTGGACTTGTTGTCCCACATGGTCAGCGCCTCGAGCAGCGACTGGCCGGGTGAGGGAAGTGCAAAATCCACCACCATGGTCGTGCCACCGGCAAGGGCAGCGCGGGTGCCGCTCTCGAAATCGTCGGAGGAATAGGTTCCCATGAACGGCATTTCGAGATGTGTGTGCGGATCGATGCCGCCGGGCATGACGTAACAGCCGGAGGCATCGAGCACTTCGTTGCCCGAGAGATTCTGCCCGATTTCGACGATCTTGCCGCCTTCGATCTTCACGTCCGCCTTATAGGTCAGGTCGGCCGTGACGATGGTTCCACCCTTGATAACTGTGCTCATGGTGTCTGTCCCCTGTTTTTGAAACTCTGGCACTTGCAGCGCCCCCTCATCCGGCCCTTCAGGCTACCTTCTCCCCGAGGGGAGAAGGGGAGGCGCGGCGAGCCTTTGGCGCAACTCAATTTCTGACTGCGAAGGCGGTTTGTTGAGAAAGATGGTGCTGCGGCGGGAATTCCCTTCTCCCCTCGGGGAGAAGGTGCCCGAAGGGCGGATGAGGGGGTATGGTTCAAATACATCATTTATTGCCACGCTCCATCAGCTTGATCGCAGGATAGAAGCGCAGAATGTCGTCTCTTTCGAATATCCGTCCCTCGAGTGCAGCGAGAACTGTTTCCAAAACCACCCGGCGCTCCTGGGTGATCTCATGATTCCAGAATCTCAACACCGAGTAGCCATGCGTATTGAGCCAACGCGTACGAACGGTGTCGGAAGGGGACTCGGAATGCTGGAAGCCGTCGATTTCGACGATTAGCGACTTATCGCGGCAGAGAAAATCAACCACGTAGGGACCAAGGGGAAACTGTCGAGTGAACTTGTGTCCGTTCAGGCGGCGATCGCGCAGATCGCTCCAAAGACGGTATTCTTCTTCGGTGTCGTTCTTGCGAAGACGGCGTGCGTGCTGCGTTTTACCGGGGCGGCGTTTGGTGATGTCATTGTTGTCCGGCATCGGTGGTACCCCCTCATCCGCCCTTCGGGCACCTTCTCCCCGAGGGGAGAAGGGAGTTTCTGATGTACCCTGCCGGTCAAACAATAGCCTCATAGCCAATGTCGAGAATATGAAATCGAAAGCTGCAGCGAATTCCCGCTTCGCCCCTCGGGGAGAAGGTGCCCGAAGGACGGATGAGGGGGCTGGTTGGGCGTGAGCCGTGGTCACGCCACGATCTCCGCCGTCTCGACGACTGCGTGGAACAGCACATCCGCGCCGGCGGTCGCCCATTCCTTGGAGATTTCTTCCGCCTCGTTGTGGGAGAGGCCGCCGACGCAGGGGCACATGACCATGGTGGCGGGGGCGACCTTGGCAGCCCAGCAGGCATCGTGGCCGGCACCGGAGATGATGTTCATGTGGCTGTAGCCGAGTTTCTCGGCCGCGTTGCGCACGGAAGTGACGAGCTTCGGATCGAAAGTCACCGGCTCGAAATGGCCGATGGCTTCGACCGTGCAGCCGACGCCGAGGGCATCGGCGATCTTCTTGCCTTCGGCTTCGATCTTGGCACGCATGCGATCGAGCTTTTCCTTGTCGGGCGTGCGGATGTCGACAGTGAAGACCACCTTGCCCGGCAACACGTTGCGCGAATTCGGCGAGAAGAAAACCTGGCCGACGCCGCCGACGGCCCCCGGCTGGTTTTCCATCGCGACGCTCTGCACCATCTCGATGATACGCGACATGGCAAGGCCGGCGTTGACGCGGAGATTCATTGGCGTCGAACCGGTATGGGCTTCCTTGCCGGTCAGCGTGAATTCCAGCCACCAGAGGCCCTGACAGTGCGTGACGACGCCGATGGTCTTGTCCTCGGCTTCGAGGATCGGGCCCTGCTCGATGTGATATTCGAAATAGGCATGCATCTTGCGAGCGCCGACCTCTTCGTCGCCAAGCCAGCCGATGCGCTTCAGCTCTTCGCCGTAGGTCTTGCCGTCCGGATCCTTGCGGCCATAGGCATAGTCCAGTGTGTGCACGCCGGCAAAGACGCCGGAGGCGAGCATCGCGGGTGCGAAGCGCGCGCCTTCCTCGTTGGCCCAGTTGGTGACGACAATCGGGTGCTTGGTCTTGATGCCGAGGTCGTTCATCGTGCGGACGACTTCGAGCGCTGCGAGCACACCGAGGACGCCGTCATACTTGCCTCCGGTCGGCTGGGTATCGAGATGCGAACCGACATAGACGGGGAGCGCAGCTGGGTCGGTGCCGGGGCGAGTGGCGAACATCGTACCCATCTTGTCGACGCCGACAGTCAGGCCGGCCTTGTCGCACCAGGTCTTGAAAAGGCTGCGTCCTTCGGCATCGGCATCGGTCAGCGTTTGGCGATTGTTGCCGCCGGCAATGCCAGGGCCGATCTTCGCCATGTCCATCAGCGTATCCCAAAGGCGATCGCCGTTGATACGCATGTTTTCTCCTGGCGCTGCCACCATGATGCAATCCTCACCTGTTTGTCCTGGGGCACGCAAGGCGCATGCCCGAAATTGTTCCCGTTGGTCTTATTTCAAATTCCGGAGCGTCGTCTTGTTTTTCTTGCCCGGAAATCGCCAGTTGCCTTTAGGAGACATCTGACAGATAATTTGACCGATTGGTAAACATTACAACTTCCGTGGCGCGGCTCAAGACGAAAAGCACGAAAATTTCCGATAAAATTTCAGGCGATTGCCGAAATCCGATGCATCGACAGGGTGAATGAGGGAACGGCCGAAAGGCTTGGATTTCAAGGAGAAACAGAGCAGATATGGCCATCCCCAGAGCCGCCAGGACGCAGCGCCGCACCCGAATTCAGGAAGAGAAAGAGGAAATCATACTGGAAGCCGCGCTGGACGTGTTTTCTGTCAGCGGCTTTCGTGGCTCGACCATCGACCAGATCGCCGAAGTCGCCGGCATGTCGAAGCCCAATCTGCTTTACTATTTCCGCACCAAGGAGGCGATGCATCGGGCCTTGATCGACAGGGTGCTGTTTACCTGGTTGGAACCGCTACGCGCCTTCGATGCCAACGGTGATCCGGAAAGCGAGATCCGGTCCTATATCCGCCGCAAGCTCGAAATGGCCCGCGATTTTCCACGCGAAAGCCGTCTGTTTGCCAATGAGATGCTGCAGGGTGCGCCGCATGTGGAGGATGAGCTGCGCGGGCCGTTGAAAGCCCTTGTCGATGAGAAGGCGGAAGTCATCCGCACCTGGGCCCGGAACGGCAAGATCGCCAAATGCGACCCCTATCACCTGATCTTCTCGATCTGGTCGACCACGCAGCACTATGCGGATTTCGATGTACAAGTGCGTGCGGTCTTGGGACCGGAGCATTCAGGCGAGGGGCGCTTCGAGGATGCCGCCCGCTATCTGGAACAGCTTTTCGTCGACGGGCTTCGCATTCGCCATAGCTGAGCGGCGGCGCGATCCCGGAAGCATAGCGCTGCATATCGCAGGTGAACGAGTTAAAGTTCCCTAATTCGATCGTGCGGATCTCGGTTACGAAGAAGGCGGCCGCAGCAAGCTGCGACCGCCTTTAGAATGCTTGCCGATATTGCCGCAGTTATTCCGCCGCCTGCCGAGCCATCGGATTGTTCGGATGGGTCGTCCAGTTGGCGTAGTTCGGGTCGACGACCTTGCCGGTGCGCTTGTCGAGGCTGCCTGCCGGAAGCTCTTCCATCGTGATGCAGTTCTCGACGGGGCAGACGTTGACGCAGAGATTGCAGCCGACGCATTCCTCTTCCATCACCTCGAAGCGCCTGACGCCATCGACGAAGTTGGTGATCGCCTGATGCGAGGTGTCTTCGCAGGCAATGTGACAGCGGCCGCACTTGATGCAGGCATCCTGGTCGATCTTCGCCTTGGCGATGTAGTTGAGGTTCAGATATTGCCAGTCGGAGACATTCGGCACGGCGCGGGCGATGACGTCGTCCAGGCTGCGGTGACCCTTTTCGTCCATCCAATCGGAAAGGCCCGTGATCATCTCCTCGACGATCTTGAAGCCGTAGGTCATGGCCGCCGTGCACACCTGCACGTTGCCGGCACCGAGCACCAGGAATTCCGCCGCATCGCGCCAGGTGGTGATGCCGCCGATTCCCGATATCGGCAGGCCGTAGGTTTCCGGATCGCGAGCGATTTCTGCCACCATGTTGAGCGCGATCGGCTTGACGGCCGGGCCGCAATAGCCGCCATGGCTGCCCTTGCCGCCGACAGTCGGGTTCGGAGCGAAATTATCGAGGTCGACCGAGACGATCGAGTTGATCGTGTTGATCAGCGAGACCGCATCCGTGCCGCCGGCCTTGGCGGCGCGAGCGGGCTTGCGGATATCGGTGATATTCGGCGTCAGCTTGGTGATGACCGGCATGCGCGTGTATTGCTTGCACCAGCGCACGACCATTTCGATATATTCCGGCACCTGTCCGACCGCGGAGCCCATGCCGCGTTCGGACATGCCGTGGGGACAGCCGAAGTTGAGCTCGATGCCGTCGGCTTCCGTTTCCTCAACCAACGGCAGGATCGCCTTCCAAGCCTGCTCCTCGCAAGGCACCATGATCGAGGCAATCAGCGCGCGATCCGGCCAGTTCTTCTTCACCTGCTTCATTTCCCGCAGGTTGGTGTAGAGGTCGCGGTCGGTGATCAGCTCGATGTTATTGAGGCCGAGGAGACGGCGGTCGGCGCCCCAGATCGCGCCGTAGCGCGGGCCGTTGACGTTGACGACAGGCGGGCCTTCTTCACCGAGCGTCTTCCAGACTACGCCGCCCCAGCCCGCCTTGAAGGCGCGCTCGACGTTATAGGCCTTGTCGGTCGGCGGCGCGGAGGCGAGCCAGAACGGGTTCGGAGACTTGATGCCAACGAAATTATTGCGGAGATCAGCCATGTCGGTTCTCCTTTCAGGCGACTGCAGCGGCCGCCTTGGCGGCAGCGAGCGCACGGTTGATGGATTCGGCCGCGTCGCGACCCTGTGCCACGGCCGAGACCGTCAGGTCATCGCCACCAAGCACGCAGTCGCCGCCGGCCCATACGCCTTCGATCGAGGTCCGGCCCTCGCCATCGATGGCGATGCGGCCGGATTCCATACGCAGCGCGCCGAGGCCCGATGCCTCGAACGTCTGGCCGATCGCCTTGAAGATCTGGTCGGCGGCGATGACGCCGACATCGCCGGTGCCAACGAGCTTGCCGTCGCGCAGCTCGGTATATTCGACCTCGATTCCAGCGACCTTGCCGTCCTTGTCGAGGATGCGCTTTGGGGCGAGCCAATGCCGGATGATGACGCCCTTGGAGGTGGCCAGATCCTGCTCGAATTCCGAGGCGTTCATGTGTTCCTTGCCGCGGCGATAGCAGATCGTCACTTCTTCGGCGCCAAGCAGTTTTGCCTGCACAGCCGCATCGATCGCGGTCATGCCACCGCCGAGAACGACGACGCGGCGGCCGATGGCGATATCGGCTTTGTTGCCGGCCTGGCGAAGGTCGGCGATATATGCGACGGCATCGGCGACACCATCGAGATCCTCGCCTTCGGCGCGCAGCGCGTTGACGCCGGCAAGGCCGAGGCCCAGGAAGACGGCGTCATATTGCTGGGAGAGGTCGGAAAGGCTGAAATCGCGGCCGAGCGCCTGGCCGTTCTTGACCTCGATGCCGCCGATCGCAAGCACGTAATCGACTTCCTTCTGAGCGAAGTCGTCGACTGCCTTGTAGGTGGCGATGCCGTATTCGTTCAGGCCGCCGGCCTTTTCGCGGGCGTCGAAGATGGTGACGTCATGGCCGTTGACCGCGAGGCGGTGAGCGCAGGCGAGGCCTGCTGGGCCGGCGCCGATGACGGCGATCTTCTTGCCGGTTGACGCGGCGCGCGAATAGAACTGCTTGTTCTCAGCCATCGCCGCGTCGGTCGCGTAGCGCTGCAGCCGGCCGATCTCGACGGGGCGCTCTTCGGCAGTGTTGCGTACGCAAGCCTGCTCGCAGAGCTGTTCGGTGGGACAGACGCGGGCGCACATGCCGCCGAGGATGTTCTGATCGAAGATCGTCTTGGCCGAGCCGATCGGATTACCCGTCGAGATCTGGCGGATGAACATCGGAATGTCGATGGAAGTGGGACAGGCCGTCATGCACGGCGCGTCGTAGCAGAAATAACAGCGGTCGGATGCGACCAGCGCCTCATGCTTGGTGAGGCGCGGGTGAAGATCGGAAAAGTTTGCATCATATTCGGCGGGCGTGAGCCTGCCTTTATGAATCCCAGTTTCCAGTCGTCCCATTGAAGTTCCCTCTTATAGTAAACGGCTAGTACTGGAACGGTAACTCAGCTTAAAAAATTTATCAAACGGTAAAATTTTGGAGGCAAAGCGTGCCGCTGGGCGTTCTTCAACCATGGAAGGACTAATTCAGGAGGGCGGCCGATCATTGCTTTAAGCATATGATTTAATTGGTTTTTTACTTTCTTAGAGCAAGGCCCCAAAGAGATCGGGGTGTGATGAGGATGGCGAGCACCCGCCTATGGGCCGATAAGCATCATCTCTGCGGTCGCCCGAAATGTGAAAGACTGATGAATTTTTTTGGGTCTGCATGGAACCAAGGCCATGCAGCATCGTTATGTCGATGTCCTGACGATGATCGCATCTCCCGATGCACGCCCAATACGTCTCAGGACTTCTACTCACGGTCCCCTCCCGATGAGTGCAAAGCAGCCAGTGCGCCGCCCTCGCACTGGCTGTTTTATTTTGTCGCCGTTGTCAGCCTTAGCGGCGTCTCAGGATTTCATATTCAGTTTCGGGAATGGTGATTCGATAGCCGATGCTTCCGTCGTCAATGGCGAAGTCAGCGCGGCCGTTCATGGATGTCGGTACGACGCGCTCAAGCACCGTTCGGCTGAAGCTGTTGTCTTCGAACTCGTGATCGGAGGATGTGTAGAATCGTTCCGACCATGCCACTTCGATCGCCTTCTTGCCGTCGAGTTCGGCTTCCCTGCAGTTCAGCGTGATGCTGGTTGCGCCGGTCGAGATGGCGCCATGAGATGCGGAATTGACGATGAGCTCATGCAGAGCAAGGCCCAGATGCACGGCCGCATTGGGCGTCAGATGGGCATTGATGCCATAGATCGGCATGGGCACGCCGGCATCGGGCCAATAGGGTGCGAACTGCTTTTCCGCCAGTTCGAAGAGATAGGCGCCCCGCCAGCTGGAATCGGTGATGAGATCCTGCGAATTCGACAGGGATTGGAGGCGACCGCGGAACTTGATGAGGAAATTGTCGACGGAAAGCGTGTGTCGGGCCGTCTGCGTGGCGATGCCCTGAATGATGGCGAGCAGGTTCTTGGAGCGGTGCGACAGTTCGCGCAGCAGCGACTTCAGCACTTTTTCGCGGTGGCGGCTTTCGGTGATTTCCGAGATGACCGACAGCACGCCCTGCGGCTTGCGCCCGCCGACTCGCTCTATTTTCAGCTCATAGATGCGTATGCCGTCGCCGCTGGCGATTTCGACCTCGGCGGTTGCCGGCCTGCCGCTGTCGAGCACGCCGCGCTTCAATCGGGAAAGATGCTCGCCGTCCTTTTCGCCGAAGAGATGTGAATCATTCCCGCCTATGACGACAGACGGCTGCAGATGATCCGGCAGATTGTCGGCATAACGGATCGAGAGATTTACATCCTGAAACAGAACGGACACACTGGCGCTCGCGAGCGCCCGCTCCATCAGAGCGGCCTTGCCTTCCAAACTCAAAGGCGCGCCGGGTAATGGTTCAGACGTATTCACCGGCTTGCCTTTCACACGCATTTTGGAAACCCCGCCGATAGGGCGTTCCCATTCGTAACAACTTGAACCGACCTATAGAATCGTCCCGGATAACAGTCGGTAAACCGGCCGTTTCGCACCCAAACGCCCGGTCATGGTCTTTGTTCCGCCGCAGGGTTTTCACTTGAATCAGGCAGCCACCTTTGTGGTTTCGTTAAAGAAGAGTGCCTGGCTGATGAGGGCCTTCACCATGTCTGGATTGAAAGGCTTGGTCACAAGGAAGGTCGGCTCCGGCCGTTCGCCCGTCAGCAGCCGCTCCGGGAAGGCAGTGATGAAGATCACCGGGATGCTGGCAGTCTTGAGGATGTCGTTGACGGCATCGATGCCGGAGCTGCCGTCGGCAAGCTGGATATCGGCAAGCACCATGCTCGGTTTCGTCGCATTGTAGAGCGCGACCGCTTCCGCGTGTGTACGGGCGATGCCGGTGACGCGATGGCCGAGGCTTTCCACCATCTGCTCGATATCCATCGCGATCAGCGGTTCGTCCTCGATGATCATGATATCAGTCGCCACTTGGCGGGAGATTTCCTGGGAGGCAGTGTCAAGCAGGTGCATCGCGTCGCTTTCCGAAACGTCGAGGATATCGGCGATCTCTCCGAGGCGGAAACTTTCAACGGAGGCAAGCAGGAATGCCTGTCGAGCAAGCGGCGAAACCTTGGAAAGGTTCACGGTGGCGCGTTGTTCCCAGGCAAAGGGAGATGCCGGTTCAGTAATCTGAAGTGTTACGGAACCGAACAGCTTGGTGAACAGTTTATAGAGTGCGACACGGTCGCTGTCCGTGTCCGGAAAGATGGATATGTCGGCGATGATGGCTTCCAAAACCGCAGCAACATAGGCGTCCCCTGACGTCTGCGTTCCGGTCAAGGCACGTGAATAGCGCCGCAAGTAAGGAAGATGCGGCGCAATGCGTGTGGAAAGTGTCATCAATGGCTCCCGCCTTTTATAACATTCTAATTAAATACAGCCCAAAGGCCGCAACAACTAAGAGAACGTCAGTTGAGTAAAAAAGTTCCTCTTTGTCGGAACTTTTTTTAGGCAGTCGCATTACAATGCTTACAATCAGTGGACCTCAACCTTTACGATTCGTTAGGCATTGTTTTGATTGGGGGCGATCGGTCTTCCGGACGGGAGACAAGGGCGTCTTATTCATGAACGCGAGAAAAGTGAAAAGCGAGCGGGTTAAATGACTATCCAGAATCACGAGGACGCAGACAAGAAGACATCGGACCTGCGCGCGGTGGATATCCTCGATCCCAATAATCAGATCGGCAACCGATTGCGCTCGTTTTATGCCGCCGTGCAGGATGAGGCTATTCCCGATCGCTTTCTCGACCTCTTAGAGAAGCTCGATCGGGCGGAAAGCATGGCCTCGGCAAAGGTCTCCGAATAGGAGGGCGCGCCATGGAAACGCAAACGAGCTTCAAGCGCGAACTTCTCGCAGCCCTTCCGAGCCTCCGGGCCTTCGCCATTTCGCTGACCGGCCGTCACGACCGGGCGGATGATCTCGTCCAGGATACGATCATGAAGGCGTGGGCCAAGCAGGATCATTTCGAAATGGGCACCAACATGAAGGCCTGGCTCTTCACCATCCTGCGCAACGAGCTTTACAGCCAGATGCGCAAGAGCGGCCGTGAGGTGCAGGATAGCGACGGCGTGTTCACGGAATCGATGGCGACGCATCCGCCGCAATATGGCGCTGTCGACCTGCAGGACTTCCGCAAGGCCCTGGACCAGCTGCCGCCGGATCAGCGCGAAGCCATCATCCTTGTGGGGGCGTCGGGGTTTTCCTATGAGGAAGCCGCCGAGATCTGCGGCTGCGCGGTCGGCACCATCAAGAGCCGCGTCAATCGCGCGCGCCAGCGCCTGCAAGAATTGCTGGATATTTCCGGCGAGGCAGATTTTGGTCCGGACGCCACCTCGGCACCGCTGACATCAAAGGCATTCGCTTTCTAGAGCAGTTCCAGCAAAAGTGCGAAGCGGTTTTGCGTCCGGAACGGCGTAAAAACAAGAAAATGCTCTAAGAAAAGGCCCGGCGCTATAGACCGGGCCTTTTATCGTTACAACTTACTTATGGCTTCACAAGCTTCGTGCCAAGTTGTCGGCAAGGCGACGATTTCGCTTTGCGGGCGTTTGTCGATTTGGAAATGCCGGATCAATCGTCTTCGTCGCGCGCGCCGAACAGATTTCCGAAGAGAAGAGCGGCGGCGATGGCCGCAGTCATCAGCGGTTGCTTGCGCACCAGGCCGAGCGCTGCTGCTGCCATCGATTCCATCGCCAGCAAACGTTCTCGGGCCTGCCGTTTCTCCTGCTGATTGATGATGGCCATAATGACGAGGACGATCAGCCCTAGCAACAGGGCACCTGCGGCAATCAGCAGGGCAGAAACCGCCCCGCCATAGATCGTTGCCAGCCAGATGGCTGCCGCTATAAGCGCGAAGGCATAGGCCGTCAGCAGGAAGAGAGCCGCGATCACGATGAAAATACCGTTGCGCTTGGTTCGCGCAACGGTACGGTTGAATGTGCCTGACAGGAGCAGGCCGAGAATCGGGGCGATCATCCCGCCACCCTAGCGGCGAGACAGAAGCAGAGCGACGGCAAGGCCCAATGCAGCCGCCGCGCCGATCGTGGCGACGGGATGCTGGCGCACGGTCCTGCGCACTTCGCGCGAACCTCTCGTATAGCCGCGCTGCAGATCGCGCAGCAGCTCCTCACCGCGAACCGTCAGATCGTCCAAATTGGATTCGGCGGTCGCACGCAATTTCTTACCATGCCTCGTGCCGCTCTCACCGATCAACTTGGCAAAGGCTGCAACTTCTTCGCGCAGCGACTCGATTTGATCTTCGATGCTTGCCTCGACATCGTGCAGGCTGCTGCCGTTACGCTTGCCGCGCGCCGAATGAAGGATGGATGTAGCCATGTTCAGCTCCCTTTCGCTTTGCTTCGGCGCCCGAAGGCACCTGTTATTCGCAATGATCGGAGGTCATTTGACACACCGTTGGTGGTCGCGACATTGATTTCGATCACCCGCTCTCAACGCGCGGATGCAACAAAAGGTTCCAGAAGCCGCCGGATCGAGGGCCTCAGCCGTCGAGCGCGCTATGAGCGAGGACGAATGGAGCACCATCGGCGGGAACCAGATTGACCCGCAAATTGCAGCCGAAGACGTCCTGAAGATGCCGATCGGTCAGCACATCTTCGACCGAACCCCTGGCCTGCAGCCGGCCACCCTTCAGCAGGACCATCCGGTCGGCAAAAAGTGCAGTGAGATTGAGGTCATGCATGACGGCGATAACGCCGCCGCCCCGCCGGCAGAATTGCTGGGCAAGCGTCATGATGGTGAGCTGATGACTGATGTCGAGGCTGGAGACCGGCTCATCGAGAAGCAGCCAGCACGGCCTGCCGTCTATGATGGGCTCGGAAATCTGACATAGCACCCGGGCGAGCTGCACGCGTTGCTGTTCGCCGCCGGAAAGCTCCTGATAGAAGCGCCCTTCGAAGCCGTCGAGATCGACGGCGGCGAGCGCCTCCGTCGCGGTGCGGTCAGCCTGCTCCGGATGACGGTTGCGCCCGCTTGTCAGGCCCATGCGGACAATCTCGCGGACCCTAAAGGGGAAGGAGATCGAGCTTGCCTGCGGCAGCACGCCCCGCATTTCGGCAAGTTGCCAGGCCTTGAGGCCGGCAATCTCAGTGCCGTTCATTCGGGCGCTGCCGCGATAGGCGAGTTCGCCGGAAATGGCTTTCATGGTCGTGGTCTTGCCGGAACCGTTCGGCCCGCAGATTGCCGTCAGCGTTCCGGCCTCGGCCGTGAAGGATATGTCCTCAACGACCGGTTTGCCGGCAAGCCGGACGCTCAGATTGGAAACGTCGATCATCGCAGGCTCATAGGCTGAGGCGCGAGCGCTGCCTGAGCAGCATCCACAGGAAGAACGGACCGCCGACGCCGGCCGTCAGAATGCCGATCGGCAGCTCGGCCGGAGAAACGAGGATGCGGGCACCGACATCGGCAATGACAAGCAGCGAGCCCCCGAGTAAGGCTGAAGCCGGAAGCAGAAAGCGATGGTCCGGCCCGATCACCATGCGCAGGATGTGAGGCACGACAATGCCGACGAAGCCGATGCCGCCGCTGACGGCGACGGAGGCACCGACCGCCGCGGCCACGCTGACGACCGCTATATTCTTCAGCCGTTGTACTGATATCCCCATGTGGAAAGCGGCCGCTTCGCCGAGCGTCAGCGCGTTCAGTCCGCGTGCCATGAAGGGAAGGGGCAGAAGCGAAAGGACGATGATCGGGCCGGCACCTGCGACCTTGCTCCAGGTCGAGCCCGCCAGTGATCCCATGCTCCAGAAGGTCAAGTCGCGCAACTGCCGGTCGTCGGCCATGTAAATGAGGATTCCGGTTGCCGCCAGCGCAAGCGAACCGAGCGCGATGCCGGCCAGCAGCATGGTTGCGATCGATGTCTGTCCGTACTGGGTCGCAACCTTATAAAGCAATATCGTCGTCGCCAGACCGCCGATGAAGGCGGCGATCGGCAGGGAAAAGATCCCGAAGAGATGCGCGAGAGGGGCGAGCACGCCGCCACCGAGGACGATCATGGCGACCGCACCGAGGCTGGAGCCAGCAGATACGCCGATCAGGCCGGGATCGGCGAGCGGATTGCGGAAGAGGCCCTGCATGACCGCACCCGAAACCGCCAGCCCGCCGCCTATCAGGAAGCCGAGGACGGCGCGGGGCAGGCGGATATCGAAAATGACGATGCGGTCGCGGATGCTGAGGGTGCTTTCCGCGCTGCCGCTCAGCATGCCCGTTATCACGTCGATGACCGAAGCATTCGACGCGCCTGTCGTGATCGAAAAGAGAAAGGCAACGGCCGAAACCATGACCAAGCCGGCGATGACGAGGATCGCAAGCGCGGTGCGATCCCCCTCACGTCGGCGTGCCGTGGTTTGCGACATCTGTTTCAGCCCTGCCACGGCATCGTTGAATGCCACGTCAGCCTCCGTAGATCGCCGCGTTCAGCTCGCGGATGGCGCTGGCCGTGCGTGGTCCGAAACCGAGCAAATGCAGGCCGTCCATGCGCACGACTGCCTTGTGGCTCGCGGCCGGCGTCAGCGAAATGGCGGGTTGCTTCAGGAGGTCTTCGTTCGACATCGATAGCGGTCCCTCGCGATCCATGATCAGGATGACGTCGGGCTTGGCTTCGATGATCGCTTCGTCCGTCACCGACTTGTAGCCGGAGAAGCCGCTGATCGCATTGGTGGCGCCGGTCAGCTTGATGATGCCGTCGGCGGCCGTATTGGTGCCCGAAGCCATGATCTTGCCGTTCTGGTTGCTGAGCACGAAGAGGACGCGCTTGCGCTCGGCCTCCGGGCGCTTGTCGGAATCATTGATCGCGGCATCGAGATCGGCGGCGACCTTGTCTTCCAGGGTCTTGGCCTTGTCCGGCACGCCAAGCAGCGTGCCGACGACTTCGATCTTTTTCAGAATGCCGTCGCGATCGTAGGTCTGGGGCACGGTCTCGAAAGGGAGGCTGGCATTGCGCAGCACGGCCAAGGCTTCCGGCGGGCCGGAACCTTCCACCGCGATGATGGCTGTGGGATTGACGGCCAGGATACCTTCCGGCGATAGCGCGCGCATATAGCCGATATCGGGAAGCTTGGTCGCTTCCTTCGGATAAAGGCTGGTGGAATCGCGGGCGATGAGCCGCTTCTCTTCGCCGAGCGCATAGACGATTTCGGTGACATCGCCGCCGATGGAGACGAGGCGAGACGTATCCGGCGTCTTGGCCGTTTCGGCGGCGTGCGCGTGACGCACGAAGCTCCCGAGCCCGGCGATCGGATTGGCCGGCACGAGCGGCAGGACCATCACCACCATGGTGAGCGCGATTTCCCATGGCCGAATGTGCTTGAGGTTCTTAAACATCATCATGCACCATCTCTTATGCGGCGACACTGGCGCCTGATCTCGTCAGGTTTTCCAGGATAGCGCGCCAATCACGGCGCTCATCGAAGCCTTCCTTCCGCTTGCCGAAGAACTGGATAATCATCTCGCCCTTGGCATTATAGGCCTCGAGCGAGGTGACGTGGCCGTCCTTGGTCGGCTTGCGCACGACCCATGCCTCGGCGATGTGGTCCTGACGCAAATGCAGATGGAAGGTCGGGTCCATGACGTTGATCCAGGGACCCATGGTCTGCACGTTGTGGATCGGGCCGGAATGAATCTGCACGGTGCCTTCGTTGGCGACGAAGCACATGATCGGCAGGCCCTCGCGCACGCAGGCATGCATCATTTCAGCGACGGCACCGGCATCCAGTTTCCATGCGTAATCATCGCCAACGGTGCGGATCGCGTTCTGGCGGCCGATCTTCAGCTTTTTCAGCATGCCGAAGAATTCGTGCGTATCGGTCATGCGGCTCCAATGGTCGCGCAGCTCGTCGCGGCTGACATCGCCGTCCGTCGCGCCATTGTCGTAACCTGAACGATCCTCGGCGAATTCCTGCGACTGGTCTTCGACGCGCAGTTCGGCGACCATGGTGTGATAGGCTTCGACATTCGAATCGGGGCGCAGATGCACCTTGTGGACGGCATCGCCGGCCTTGTCGAAGAACTGCAGGCTGAGCCTCATCTGATCGCCGTCGGTCTTGGTGACGGCAAAGCCATGAACCCAGCGCTTCGGAAAGATGCGCAGGTCGATATTCTCGCCAAGCACGATCGCCGCCTGCGCGCCGAATTTCATGTTCTCATAGACGCCGATTTTCTCATGCACGGCGCTTTCGTTGCGCGATAGCGCCATGATCTCGCCGAGCGAGGCGATCCGCTCCAGGAAGCGATCGACGCTGGCATCGATGCGGGTGGCCGAAATGCCGACTTCGGCCGCGACCAGCGCCGCTTCGGAAATCTCGAGGCGGGCAGCGATGTCGCGCTCGCGCATCTTCGGGTTCTCGGCGCGGAAAGCGCGAATTTCGGCGGGGGTCGGGCGGGTTGTCTCAGTCATCTGTCATGCCTATTTGTTGAGTATGAGTTTGCCTTGGCGCGTAATCTTCATGCGGTAGATGACGCCCTCGTGCTTGATCATGATTTCGGTCTGGCCTCGGAAAATATCCGCGCTCTCGACAATTCTTACCTGCGGTGCGGCCGTGCATTGCACCGGCGGCGTAGGGGTCTTCTCAGCAATCATCCTGTTTAGTTTTGCCTGAAATTCATCTGGGGCCGAACCGTTGTGCGGCCAAATTTATCTTGACTCTCTTACTCATGGTTTCATAAACACACAATAGGATACCTATAGAGTCAAGTTTAAAATTTCGCCGATACACGCCAAGGCCGCGCTGGTCGGGCGAGCGGCGTCAAACACATACGGGAGACATGCCGATGCTGACGAAAACGATCTTGGCGCTCGCCGCCTCGGGGCTGTTTGCAGCGGCATCTTCTGTTTCTGCTTTCGCTCAGGATGCGAATTCCGCGGCACCCGCATCGGCTGCGCACAAGCTCACCGTCGAGCTCAATGCATTGGCTCCCTCGCAGAAGGGATGCATGATGACCTTCGTTGCCGAAAACGATATGGCGACACCGATCAACAAGATCTCTTTCGAGCTTGCCTTCTTCAACGACAAGAATGCCGTCGACCGGGTTACCGTGCTTGATTTCCGCGACCTGCCGCTCGGCAAGAAGCGGGTGCGGCAATTCGACATGCCAGGTGTCAAGTGCGAAACGGTCTCCCGCATCATCATCAATGATACGCCGGTCTGCGATGGTCCGGCCGCAGGTGAGTGCAAGGCCGCATTAACGACCCGCTCGCAGACCTCAGTTCTTTTCGAGGGCTGAAGCCATGGCAATGCGCTCGGCGAAAGTTTCCATCGCACGCCGCGCGGATGGCGGCATGAATGACAACTATCCGAGCGTGCTGCCCGGCCACGAACTGGCCGGCCTCGAGGGCGTGCCGCGACCGCCGGCCGGCGAG
Source organism: Rhizobium sp. BK491 (assembly GCF_014194925.1). Classification (NCBI taxonomy): domain Bacteria; kingdom Pseudomonadati; phylum Pseudomonadota; class Alphaproteobacteria; order Hyphomicrobiales; family Rhizobiaceae; genus Rhizobium; species Rhizobium sp. BK491. Next base: position 1,119,245 of record NZ_JACIAR010000001.1, on the reverse strand, counting down.
GCTCTGGTACATTACAGCCGCTTTACGCAGATCAGCTCCTATCCGGACCATCCGAGCGAGGCTGCACCGATTGAGGTAGCGGAGCATCTACCGATGGACGCGCTGCCTGAAAGGGCGCGAGAATCGGTTGCCGGGCGCAGGACGTCGCTGCTTTTCTCCGGCGTGGGATCCTGCCTGTTTCATGCCGCTATCGTTATTGCGCTGTTGTTTACCTTCGTTGCCACGCCGGAAGAAGCGCAGGAGGAGGCGGGCGATACCGTCAGTGTCATCGTGATCGGCAATTCCGATGCTGATCAGATGGCTACGGGCGAGGAGAACGAGCAGACGGAGCCGGAGCAAGTGACCGCTGAGGCCGTGCAGCCGCAGCCGACCGAAGTCACGCCCGAACAGTCGCCGCCGCCGCCTGTTGTCGTTCAGCCGCAGACAGTAGAGACGCAACAGGTGCAAACGGCCGAGCCCGTAGAGCCCGTGGAGCAGACCCAGCCCACCGCAGTCGCGCCTGAGCAGCCGCAGATTTTGGCGACGCAGGTGCCGGCCGAGACGACGGTCATCCAGCCCGCCGAACCGGTGCAGCCTATCGATAGTCAGGTTGCCGAAGCTCAGCCGACAGAGCCTCCGCCTGAGGTTGTGACGCCGGTGGAGAAGCCGAAGCCGGTTGAACGGCCGAAGGAAGTTAAGAAGCCTGTTGCAAAGGTCGCGAAGGTGAAGTCTGGATCGCGCGGTGAGAGCGAGCAGGATTCCAAGCGGGGGTCCGCCGATGGCGCCGAGGCAACGCAATCCGATCAAAATTCTCAGTTGAATGCGCGTAAGACAGGCTCTGGCGATGCGGCAATTGCGAATTATACCGGCAAAGTACAGGCCCGCATTAAACGCTACGTGCAACGCGTACCGTCGAAGTATGAAAAGGGCCTGACACTCGTCGTGCGTTTGACGATTGGTTCGAACGGCGAACTTCGGTCTCTTTCCGTGGCGCGCAGTTCCGGAGATTCCGGCTTGGATCAGGCTGTGATCGAGCAAGTGCGGAAGGCCGCCCCATTCCCCTCGCTGCCTTCCGAATTGGGTAAGCCGACTTGGCCGTTCACGCAGGCGGTTCAGGTCGGAGGGCGATAATAGCCGTTCCTCTCGTCTGAAATATGATGAAAACTCTCAACTTTATACTTTACTACAAAACTCATGTTTATTAAGGTCGCCTCACGCTCGGTGGAATCGAGCGTGGAAGAGCAACCAGCAAACGGGTGATGTATGGCGCGTAAGGGGAAGAGGGGTTCTGGCCGCGAGAGCCGCGAAGTGCAGACACCGGCGCAGGCTTCCGGGAAATCCACTCTCGATGGACGCAGCTTCCTCTATGTCGGCGGCCGCGATTGCCAGGTGGCGCATCTGCGCCAGATCGCCAGCAATTTTGGTGCCGAACTGATCCATCACGATGGCGGCCTGCGCGAGGCGGTTTCACGCATCGACACCGTGCTGCCGTCGGTCGACTGCGTCTTTTGCCCGATCGATTGCATCAGCCATGATGCCTGCCTGCGGGTTAAGACGGGCTGTAAGAAGTTTGGCAAGGCCTTTATCCCCTTGCGCAATGGCAGCAAGTCCAGCCTCGAGCGGGCGCTACAGACCATGAACGAACGAGACACTTGAAGATGATCGATAATCGCCCCGACGGGTTTGCGCTGATCGGCCTGCACAGGCTAGCCGCACAGAATGGTGATGGGCTTGTGCCCGAACTCTATGAATTGCTGATGCGCCGCGACAATGACCAACGGCGGGCAGCAAATGTCGCGACATTTCCCGCCTGGAAGACGCGGCAGCCGGGAGAGGCGCCGGAGCAACCGCTGGATGCGGCGAGCCGCAATGGCGCAAATGTCGTTGCCTTTGCGCCCGGCGCGGATAAGACTGTCGCCCGTCGCAAGAAGGTCTGATCGTCGAACGAGGTTGCCATGTACATCGCCATGAACCGCTTCAAGGTCGTCATCGGTTTGGAGGGCGAATTCGAAGAGGTTTGGAGAGGGCGCGATTCCCGCCTATCGGACGTGCCGGGTTTTCTCGAATTTCGCCTCCTGCGCGGAAAATCGAGCGTGGAGGAGGGCTATACGCTGTTTTCCTCGCACACGACCTGGCACAGCGAAGATGATTTCATCAACTGGACGAAATCCGAGCATTTTCGCACGGCGCACCGCAATGCGGCCGATAACAAACGGCTCTATTGGGGACCGCCGCAATTCGAAGGCTTCGCTGTCGTTCCGGGGATTTGAAGCAGCGTCGCCTACCTCGGCAAGATAGCTTTGTCTCAGGCCTTGGCCACACCGGTTCTGAAAAAGGCGCCGAGCGCTATCGTCGCCCAGCCGGCAATCATGCCCACTCCGCCCGTCGGAGCGGCCATCGGAAAGAGCGAGCCGCCGCCGAAATGCCTGTTGATGAGATCTCCGGCGAAGATCAGCGTTCCCGATCCCAGTAAGGCAGCCGCGATCGGTGCGGTGCGGATACGGTCATAACCGGCATAAAGCGCCAGGAGGGCAGGGGCGTGTGCGAGGCTCATGGTGGAGGCTGCGCCGAGGAAATGCGTGTCGCCGCCATGAGTTGCGGCTGCGGCAAGCGCCACACCGCCGCCGCCGAGAATGCCGGCGATAAACAGGGTGACCGGACGGATTATGGCGCCGATGCTCATGTTTTCCTCATTCCGTGTTCTGCATGTGGAAAGCCAGACGTTCGACCGGCTCCCAGATGACGGCCCGCAGCTTTTCGTTTTCGATGGTCTCGTCCATGGCGCGGCGGAAGCACAGTAGCCATTCGTCGCGCTCCTTTGGACCAATGGCGGTGACGAAATGCCGGCTGCGCAGGCGCGGGTGGCCGCGCTTTTCGATGTAGAGTTGCGGCCCGCCGAGATAGCCGGTCAGATATTCGTAGAATTTCTCCTGCGAGCCTTCGAGGCTCGGCGGGTGCACGGCGCGGCAATTTGCCGCCTCCGGCAGCGTATTCATCAATTCGTAAAAGCGTGATGTCAGCGCCCGCACCGTTCGGTCGCCGCCGATCGCTTCGTAGAGTGTGATGGTTTCTTCGCTCAAGCCCAGGCCCCTGTTTGCGATGTCCTAGATGGCAACTCAGGAGCGCTGTCGCAACTGTCCAAGCGGCCGGTGCGGCGTTTCGGCGCTACTATTTTTTGACAGTCAGCTGGAAAGCATCGCTTTCGCCAGGGATGAGCTCGAGCGGCCACACCGTTTGGTGTATCTTCCTGGGGTATTCCTGACTATAGGCGGGCATGCTGGAAAGCAGGATTTCCGCCAACTCGACGCCAAGATCGTGCACGGACGTGCGAAAGCAGGTCAGCGCCGGCTGCAGGAATTTGGCGCGCGGCGCCTCGCGGAAGCTGACGACCGCTATATCGCGCCCAGGGATGATGCCGGCTTCCATCACGCGCCGATAGAAGCCGATCGCCATCAATTCATAGATCAAGATCACAGCCGTCGGCCCGTTTTCGAGGCGCAGCAACTCGTCGGCAACCTGATAGCCGCCTTGTTCGCTCGATTTGGCACGAATGACGAGCGCGGGATCATAGTCGATGCCATGCCGCTCCAGCGCCCGGCGATAGCCATCGACGAAGATGAAGCCGAGATTGATGTCGCTTGAGGGTGCGCTGACCGCGATGCGGCGATGTCCATGCGCGACGAGCCGGTCTACGGCGGCATTGGCGACGCCGTCAAAATCGAGGTCGGCCCAGGGGTGCTGCGTGCCTGACAGGCTGCGGCCAAGCGCTGCGAAGGGGATTTTCGCCTTGGCAAGCAGGTCGAAGCGCTTGTCGACGCGCTGCGTCTCCGAGATGATCAGCGCATCCACGATCCGTCTCGCCACCATGCGCTTCAGATATTCATAAGGATCCTCGTCATGTGGGCAGGGGAGCATGATGAGATCGAGCTTGTGGCGGGAGAACACGCTCTGCAGCCCACCCGTCACCGTCAGAAAGAAATTGTCGCTGTTTTCAACCGTTTCCCGGCTGGATTGGATCATCAGCCCGATGACGTTCGTCGTGCCCTGCCGCAGGCTGCGGCCGGATTGGTTGGCGACATAGCCGAGCTGCTCGGCAGCGGCGAGCACGCGCTTGCGGGTCTCCTCGTTGACATCAGGCTTGCCGTTCAATGCGCGTGATACTGTGCCGATCGAGATATCGAGATGCTCGGCAAGCTGACGAATTCCCTTCATCGGCCGCGGTTTTCCTCCATGCGCCATTTTCCGTAGTCCTCCTCTATTGACACAGGAAAATCTTTTCGCATAGTATCGTAAACGTTTACGGAGCGCGTGTCATGAGGGGTAATGCACGGCCCGCAGGAGGATATCGTGAAATTTAATGCCATTTTGTGCGGGTGCGGAGCTATGTCCAAAGGCTGGCTCAGGGCCATCGCCTCGACGCCGGCGCTTGCCGAATCCATTCAGATTGTCGGTCTGGTCGATCTCAATCGGGCGACCGCCGAAAGCCTTGCGAAAGAATTCTCTCTCGACGGTGCCGTCATCGGCTCCGATCTCGCCGAGGTCATTGCTGCGACCAAGGCGGAACTGGTCTTCGATATCGTCATTCCGGCTGCGCGCTTCAGCGTGGTGTCGACGGCACTGAAGGCCGGCTGCCATGTGCTGAGCGAAAAGCCGATGGCGACGTCGCTGGCCGAAGGTACCGCTCTGATCAAGCTTGCGGCAGAGACGGGTAAAGTTCATGCCATCATCCAGAATCGCCGCTTCATCTCCGGCATCCGTCGTCTGCGACGTTTCGTCGAGGAGGGGGCGATTGGCGAGCTGACGGGCGTCCATTGTGATTTCTTCCTCGGTCCGCATTTCGGCGGCTTCCGCGAGGAGATGGACAATGTGCTGTTGCTCGACATGGCGATCCACACCTTCGATGCCGCTCGCTTCGTGTCCGGCAAGGTGCCGCTCTCGGTCTATTGCCTTGAAAAGAACCCGGTAGGCTCCTGGTACAAGCATGGCGCATCGGCGCATGCGCTCTTCGACTTTTCCGATGATGTCGTCTTCAGCTATCGCGGTTCCTGGTGCGTCGAGGGTTGTCGCACGAGCTGGGAAAGTGAGTGGCGGCTCACCGGCAGCAAGGGCATGCTGACCTGGGACGGCGAAGAGAATTTCGAAGCGGCCGTTGCTGGTAACGAGCCGGGCCTGCTGCACGGCTTCACCTCAATCGAGGTCCCCGGACCGAAACATGAAGAGGAGACGCACGGCCACGCCAGCGTCATCGCATCCTTCATCGAAGCGATCAAAACCGGCAAGCCGCCCGAGACGGCGAGCTCTGACAACATTCGCAGCCTTGCCATGGTTCTAGGCGCCATTGAGAGCGCCAAGACCGGCCGGCGTGTCGACATTTCAGCACAAGGACAATGACATCATGACAAATCCGGCAAAGGCCATCCGCATCGGCACGATGATCAGGGCGACGAACGAGGATGCTGCCCAGAACATCGCCAAGATCGCCGATCTTGGCTTCGAGAGCTTCGAGCCCTTCTTCTGGCAGAGCACCAACGGTCAGAACCTTGCGGAACTCGGCAAGCGCTGCCGCGAGGCCATCGGCGACCGCGACATCACGATCTCGACTCTCGGCATGTTCGGCAACCCGCTCGAAGAGCGTGAGATGGATCTGCAGACGTTGCAGGGCTGGAAGGATTGCATCGACAACGCCCATCATTTCGGCGCGACCTGCGTTGCCGGCTTCACCGGCCGTATCCGCAACCAGCCGCTCACAGACAGCCTGCCGCGTTACAAGCAGATCTGGAGCGAGCTTGCCAAGCGTGCGGCCGACAAGGGCATCAAGATCGCCTTCGAAAATTGTGCCATGGACGGCAACTGGGCGACCGGCGATTGGAACATCGCGCATAATCCGGATGCGTGGGAGCTGATGTTCAACGAGACCCCGGATGATAATCTCGGCCTCGAATGGGAACCGTGCCATCAGATGGTCTATCTGATCGAGCCGCTGCCGCAGATCCGCAAATGGGCGAAAAAGATTTTCCACGTCCACGGCAAGGATGCGACGATCCGCTGGGATGTCATCAAGGAGCACGGCATCTTTGGCAAGGAGAAGTTCGTCTTCATGCGCACGCCGGGCTTCGGCGACAGCAACTGGACCGACATCATCTCCGAACTGCGCTTGGCCGGCTGGTCCGGCTCCATCGACATCGAAGGCTGGCATGACCCGGTCTATCGCGATGCACTCGAAATGACTGGCCAGGTTCACGGCCTGAACTATCTCAAGGCAAGCAGGGGCGGGGACTTCGTCGAGTAATGCATGCATTTGCAGAACTGCATCGATTTAGAAGGCAAGTTGTGCGTTAATGAAATGCCCTGAGTGATCGACGCTTAGGGCATGACGGAAACCCGAACGGAGGAACCCGAGCGTCCGCACCTTGCCCCATGGGACAGGCGGGCGCTTGGCGCAGGTAAGAGGAAAACGCCGATGGCAGCGCGGGCCATGTCATCGGACAGATACCGTCACGGTTCGCATGGTGGAGGAGAATGTATGAATATTTTTTCGAAGCTGGCGATCTCCGCCGGCATGTCGCTTCTGCTTGCCGCCGGTGTGGCACAAGCGCAGGGCAAGACATTTAACGTCTGGTGGTTCGAACTGCCGGATACTTCGCAGGCCAAGGCATGGACCAAGGCGCTCGAAGAGCTGAAAGCCAAGCATCCCGACGTTACCATCAATTTCGAGCAGAAGACCTTCGAGCAATTGCAGAAGGCAGGCAGCCTCATCCTCAATTCGGATCAGGCCCCGGATGTTCTGGAGTACAACAAGGGCAATGCCACGGCTGGCCTCGTTGCCTCGCAGGGCCTGCTGACACCGCTCGACGATCAATTCAAATCGCGCGGCTGGGATAAAATCCTAAACGAAACCAACAGCCAGCTCAGCAAATACGATGGCAACGGCATCTATGGCTCTGGTCCGATTATCGGCATTCCCGTCTATGGCGAATTCGTTTCGGTTTTCTATAATATCGACATGTTCCAGGCCAATGGCGTGAAAGTGCCGACTACGCTCGACGAATTCGAAGCTGCGCTGGACACTTTCAAGAAGAAGGGCATTACGCCGCTTGCCTATGGTACGGTGGATTCCAACGCGCAGCACCTGGTCTATACGCTTGCACTGACGCAGGCTGACGATACCTGGGTCAAGAACTATCAGGGGCTGAAGGCACCGCTTGATACCAAGCCCTTCCTGTTTGCCGCCCAGAAGATCGCCGACTGGGTGAGCAAGGGTTATATTTCGAAGGATTCGACCGGCCTGAAGGGCACCGGCGGCGCCGACAATCTCTTCTCGTCGGGCACAGCGCCGATGTTTGTCAGCGGCACCTGGAACAACGGCAACTTCGCGAGCTCGATCAAGACCTTCAAGTGGAGCCAGTTCATCTTCCCGACCCCGAAATACAGCGTGGGTTCGACCGGCAACCTGTTCATGGTGCCGAAGAGCGCGAAGAACAAGGATCTCTCCTACGAGTTCATCGATCTTGTTCTGAGCAAGGAAAACCAGAACATGCAGGCCAATCTCGGTGGCGTTGCCATTGCCGCCGATCCGGCCTCGGTCACTGACGAAGTCGGCAAGCGCAACGTCGAGCTCTTCAACCAAATCTCCAGCAAGGGCGGCCTCGGCTTCTACCCGGACTGGCCGGTGCCTGGCTACTACGAACTGCTGATCCAGGCGACCACGGGTCTTGTCAACGGTTCGACCACACCTGATCAGTTCGCGGCGCGCCTGAAGAAGGCCTACGACGACGTGCAGGCAGCGCAGTAACACCATCGGCGACAATCACAACGGCAAGACGGCTTTGATGCCGCCTTGCCGTATCGGACTGGAGGATTTCGATGGATAAGTCGAAGAGCGCCGGCAGGGCGGGGTACTATTTCTACATGATCCCCGGCGTGCTCGGGTTTGTTCTCGTCGTGCTCGTTCCGCTGATTGCCAATTTCGTCATCAGCTTCACGACATGGAAGGGCGGCGTTATTCCGCCGCGATATGTTGGCTTTGAGAATTATCAGCGGCTGCTTCACGATGCGGCTTTCTGGGGTTCCATCCAGCACACGCTGCTGTTCATCATCTCGATGACGATCGTGCCCATCATATTGGGGCTGGTGCTGGCGGCGGTGCTATTCGACTATATCAGTGCGCAATTCAGCCAGACGTGGTCGAGCTTTTTTCGCGCAGGCTTCTACCTGCCGCAAATCCTGCCGCTGACAGCCGCCGGCGTGCTGTGGGCCTGGATTCTCAACCCCATCGGCATCATCAATGCAGTGCTGAAGGCGATCGGCCTGGATTTCATGGCGAAGAACTGGCTGGGCGACGCCACCTATGCGCTGTGGGCGGTTTCGGCCGTCATCGTCTGGGTGCAGGTGGGCTATTGCCTGGTCGTGTTCATGTCCGGATTGGCACGAGTCGATCCTTCGCTGTACGAGGCCGCCGAGCTCGACAATGCGAGCTGGTTCGCGCGTTTCCGCGCCATCACCATTCCGATGCTGATGCCTGAAATTTTCGTCGTCGCGCTGACGACGCTGATTGCGGCGCTCAAGGTCTTCGCGCCGATCTATGTTCTGACGTCGGGCGGACCGGACAATGCAACGACGGTCCCATCCTATCTGTCATACTATCATTTCTTCACGACGAACCGCGTCGGATATGCGGCAGCCATCGCGACGCTGCAGACGGTCATGACCATCATACTCGGCATCCTCTTCCTGCGTATGCAGTCGAAACAGGCCGAAGGAGGGCATTGAGATGGCAACGGCATCCTCGATTTCCACACACGTCGTTTCGACTGAACATCGCGCAAGAAGGGGTTTCGGCCGCTGGGTCGTTCTGGGCATCCTGCTGGTTTTCCTTGCAGGCACGCTCTTTCCGTTCTTTCTCGCGGCAGTCAACGCTATCAAGACGCCCTCCGACTATGCCGCCAATGGTCCGCTTGCTCTTCCGCACAGCTTCGATCTGACGGCTCTTAAGAACTTCTGGGCCACCGTCGATTTCCCCCGCAAGCTTTTCAACAGTATCCTTATCAGCGGATGCACCGCCATTCTGGCCGTCGTTCTCAGCTTGCTGAATGCCTATGCCATCGGCATAGGCCGCGTGCGTGGCGGGCAAGGGCTTCTCGTCCTGCTGTTGATATCCATCATGGCGCCGCAGGAGGCTTTGGTCTATCCGCTTTACTATATGTCGAAGCAGGTCGGGCTGTTCGACTCGATGCTCTCGGTTATCCTGATCATCGGCGTGCTGCATACCGCGTTCGGGACCTATCTTCTGTCTTCCGTGCTGGCGACCTTTCCGCGCGAGATCATCGAGGCAGCGCAGATCGACAATGCCAGCCGCTGGCAAATCCTCTGGATGGTGATCGTGCCGGTGCTCAGACCGACGCTTGCAGTGCTTGCGACCTTCTTCTTCATCTGGACCTGGAACGAGTTTCTGATCCCGCTGGTATTTCTCGTTTCCAACAACAATCAGACGGTCTCGGTCGCCATGGGCGTGCTATCGGGTGCCAATACCCAGGATCCGACCGCGATTGCGGCGGCTTCGCTGCTCGGCATAACGCCGACGATCATCTTCTTCCTTATTTTCCAACGGACCCTGACGCGCGGTGTCGCGGTCGGTGCCGTCAAATAACCAATGCGGAAGCCCCGTTCGGCGAAAGCCGCCGGGCGGGGCGCGACGAATGGCAAGTTCGATAAATTCGATGTTCCGCAGGAGGCGTAAAGTGGCAGGTATCAATATCAAATCCCTCACCAAGCATTTCGGTGCCGTGCAGGTTCTGAACGACATCGATCTGACGATCGAGCGCGGCGAGTTCGTCGTCTTCCTCGGCGGCTCGGGCTGCGGCAAGTCGACCTTGCTGCGCATGATCGCTGGTCTCGAGACGATCACCAGCGGCGAGATCTGGATCGGTGGAAAGCGGGTCGACCAACTGCCGCCCGGCGAGCGCGGCGTGTCGATGGTCTTTCAATCCTACGCGCTCTATCCGCACATGACGGTTCGCGACAACATGTCCTTCGGCCTGAAAAATATCAAAACGCCCAAGCACGAGATTGCCAGGCGTATCGAAGAAGCCGCGAAGATCCTCGAAATGCCGCACCTTCTCGATCGCAAACCCTCGGCACTCTCCGGCGGCCAGCGCCAGCGTGTCGCGATTGGCCGCGCCATAGTGCGCGAGCCGGATGTGTTCCTTTTCGACGAGCCGCTTTCCAACCTCGATGCCGGTCTGCGCACACGTACGCGCGTGGAATTGGCGCAGCTGCATGAGCGGCTCGGCGCGACGATGGTGTTCGTGACGCACGACCAGGTGGAGGCGATGACACTCGCCGACCGTATCGTGTTGCTCAACAACAAGAAGATCGAGCAGGTGGCGACCCCCGTCGAGATCTACACGCGCCCGGCGACGCGCTATGTCGCCCAATTCGTCGGCTCACCCGGCATGAACTTTATCAATATAGCCGGCCTGAATGAAGCGGGCGGGCTGGCGACGGCAACGCTGCCGGATGGCTCTGTCATCAAGACAGCGGTCGCGCTCAATGGTCTCGCGAATTCCGGACTGACGCTCGGCATCCGTCCGGAGCATCTGGTGGTTACGGCGGCGGAGAAGGGTGATATCGGTGGTCAGGTCGAGACCATCGAACGCTTGGGCGACCGTTCGCTTGTTCACGTCCGGCTCAAGGATGGCTCGAAGATCATCGGCACGGATCCCGGCATGACGACGATCACGACCGGCTCGCCGATTGCCTTTACCGTTGACGCAGCAAAGGTGAGCATCTTCGATGAGAACGATGCCGCCCATCATTCCGTAAACTAAGGAGGGAGGACACAAAGCTCAGCCATTTTCGATAAGCTTCAGAGGCGATCAAGTAGGTCGTTGACGAAACCGTCCAACTGGTATGTTATGCCGCCATGTCCACTGCGCACCATAGAAAGAAGCAGCCCTTGTTCGTCCGCCAGCAGTTGCTGGAGGTCGCGGCGCGGCTTGCTTCCGAAAAGGGGATGACGGCGGTGACGCTGGATGCCGTTTCCGGCGCCTCCGGTGTCAGCAAGGGTGGATTGCTGCATCACTTCCCCAGCAAGCACATGTTGCTGGAAGCGCTGTTCGACAGCCTGCTGGAGCGGCTGGATGCTGCGATCGAGGAAGCGATGCGCGCCGATCCGCTGCCGCATGGCCGCTTTACCCGCGCTTATCTGCATGCCTGTCTGGCGCTGCGGGACCAGCCGCAGGGCGCCAAGGATTGGGCGCAGGTGACGATGGTGCTGCTCACCGAACCGCAATTGCGGCAGCGGTGGCATGAGTGGGTGCGCGAGCGCAGCGAGGAATATGTCGGTACGGACTCCTCGGTGGATGCGGCAATCGTCAGATTGGCGGCCGACGGGATATGGCTCGCCGACCTGCTCGGCAGCCACGAGTTGGACGAGAGCGCCCGCCAAAGGCTGATCGACCGGTTGATCGAGCTGACGCAGCTCTAACCTTATCGGAGACAATGGAATGGCGAACGCATCGGTTTATGCAATGCTGCTGGTCGCGATCGTGCTGGAAGTGATCGGCACGACGGCGTTGCAGATGTCTCAGCAGTTCACCCGCCTCGGCCCGACAGTGGTTTTGGTGATCTGCTATGCGGCCGCCTTCTATTGTCTTTCGGTGACGTTGCGGGTCATCCCGGTGGGCATCGCCTATGCTATCTGGAGCGCGCTTGGCATCGTGCTGATTTCGATGGTGGGGGTCGTGCTTTTCCGCCAGAAACTCGACCTTGCTGCCGTCATCGGCCTGGGGCTGATCATTGCCGGCGTGCTCGTCGTCAATCTCTTTTCAAAATCCGTGTCGCACTGAAAACACAGGTGTTGTCTATGGTCGTTTTTGTCTTTGTCAAATTCGCGGGGAGGCTTTATCTCTTGCCCCGAACGGGCTGATGGAAGCTTGAAGTACGGCGCTTTCCCAAAGCGCTTTGGATCGCATAACCCATTCAATTTCAATGGTATAAGAGGAGTGCCGTAATGACTATTCGTGCCGTCGTTTGGGGCGAGAACATTCATGAGCAGACAAACAAGGTCGTCGCCGAGATCTATCCGGAGGGCATGCACAACACCATCGCCAAGGCACTGAATGCCGATGCGGGTATCGAGGCGACCACGGCGACGCTGCAGGAGCCGGAGCACGGTCTCAGCGAAGCCCGTCTGAAGGATACCGACGTCCTGTTGTGGTGGGGGCACAAGGACCATGGCGCCGTCAAGGACGAGGTCGTCGAGCGCGTGGCAAAGCGGGTGTGGGAGGGTATGGGCCTCATCGTCCTGCATTCCGGCCATTTCTCGAAGGTCTTCAAGCGCCTGATGGGCACGCCCTGCGCGCTGAAGTGGCGCGAAGCCGGCGAGCGCGAGCGCCTGTGGGTCATCAATCCCCGCCATCCGATCGCAGCCGGCCTCGGCGAGCATTTCGAGCTTGAGAATGAGGAAATGTACGGTGAGCAGTTCTCCGTTCCGGAGCCGTTGGAAACCGTGTTCATCTCCTGGTTCCAGGGCGGCGAAGTCTTCCGTTCGGGCATGACCTGGCGCCGTGGCGCCGGCAACATCTTCTATTTCCGTCCAGGCCACGAGACCTATCCGACCTATCACAACGGCACCGTTCAGAAGGTTCTGATCAATTCCGTGAAGTGGGCCCATAACCCGCTCGGCACTCAGGTCAGCATCCATGATGCGCCGAATGTGCCGGTCGAAAAGGCACTGGAGCCGATCGTCGAACGTGGCCCGAAACTGCACCAGGCCGGCGAAGCCGGTTATCGCTGAGGTATCAGATGCGTCTCATAGTAGTTGGCACGGGCGGCATGGCGAAGAACCATGTGGAGCATTTCGCCCGCATTCCTGGCGTCGAAATCGTCGGCGCCGTCGATACGGATGCGACGAGGCTCACCGCCTTCTGCGACACGTTCGATATCAAGAAGCGCTTCTCGTCGCTCGACGAGGCGCTCACCTGGGGCGAGTTCGATGCGGCGACGAATGTCACGCCGGATAAGGCGCACCACCCGACGACCCTGCCGCTGCTTGCCGCCGGCAAGCATGTTCTCTGCGAAAAGCCGCTTGCGGAGAATTATGAAAAGGCGCTCGAGATGACGGAAGCTGCCGAAAGGGCGGGGGTCGTCAACATGGTCAACCTGACCTATCGCAATGTCGCGCAGCTGCAGAAGGCGCGCGAGATGGTGATTTCGGGCGAAATCGGTACCGTCAAGCATGTGGAGGCGTCTTACCTGCAGAGTTGGCTCGTCTCCAAGGCCTGGGGCGACTGGCGCAGCGAATCCAAGTGGCTGTGGCGTCTGTCGACCGGTCATGGCTCGAACGGCGTTCTCGGCGATATCGGCATCCATATCCTCGACTTCGCCGCCTATGGCGCCGCGACCGATATCGATCACGTCTTTGCCCGTCTCAAGACCTTCGCCAAGGCGCCGGGCGAGCGCATCGGCGAATATACGCTCGATGCAAATGACAGCTTCTCGATGTCGGTCGATTTCGCCAACGGCGCGCTTGGCGTCGTGCATGCAAGCCGCTGGGCGACGGGACATTTGAACGAGCTGAAGCTTCGCATCTATGGCGAGCGCGGCGGACTGGAAGTGAACCATAGCCCCAACGGTTCCGAACTGCGGGGTTGCCTGGGCGATGATACGGAAACGGCGACCTGGCGTGTTCTTGAAGTACCTCCGGTGCCGACCAACTACCAGCGCTTCGCCGAGGCTGTGATGACCGGCAGCAGCCAGGACCCGAGCTTCCGTCACGCAGCCAACTTGCAGCGCGTGCTGGATCTTGCCATGGTGACGGAAGTTGAACGGCGCGAACTGAAGGTCTGATATCACAGTCAGCCTTCAGGCAGGGCCTTGGGAGTGCACGCATGTCTACCGAGGAAAAAGTGGCCAGCCACTATACGCACGGATCGCTGGAAGCGGCGATCCTGCAAAGCCTTGCGGCCGACGGCAAGGATGTCGACAATCTTCGCATCCGCGATCTGGCTGATATCGATGAATTCCATCTGGGGCGACATGCGGCGACGGTGGATTTCGCGAGAGATCTGGATCTTTCCGCCGGCCTGCGCCTCGCCGATATCGGCTCCGGGCTCGGCGGGCCTGCCCGCCATTTTGCCGACTCGTACGGATGCATCGTATCGGGCATCGATCTCACCGAAGAATTCGTTCAGGTCGCCAATTCGCTGACGGTTCGCTGCGGTCTCGCGGACCAAGTCTCCTTCCGGCAAGGCAGCGCCTTGGCATTGCCCTTCGATAGCGGCAGTTTCGATCGGGCGACGCTCATTCATGTCGGCATGAATATCGAGGACAAGGCGAGACTGTTCTGGGAGATCAGGCGCATTCTCAAGCCGGGCGGCCGTTTCGGTCTCTATGAAATCATGCAGATGCGTGACGGCACACTCCCCTTTCCCATGCCCTGGGCTATGGAGCAGGAGACGAGCTTCGTCCGTAGCCCCGATGTCTATCGTCATCTGCTCGCCGAAGCCGGCTTCACGGTTGAGTTTGAGCAGGACCGCAGTGCTCTCGTAATCCGGCTGGCGCATGAAGCGCGAGCCAGGGCCGCTGCGGCTGGCGAGGTGCGAGACCAGGGTGTCCGTACGCTGATGGGTCCGCGGGCTGGCGAGCGCATGAGCAACGTCAACGTGTCGGTCGAGGGCGGCCTGCTTGCGCCGATCGAGATGATCGCCCGGGCGGTGTGACGGCTGCTGTCCGTTGACAGCGGCGGGCCTGTTTCTGTATGGAAAATACAACGGTAATGGATTTCTGCCGGGCCATGGTGGCCGAACCGCTGCTCTGATTTTTCCAGAGAAGCTGATGACTCCTACTCAGCGCGCCTGAAAGGCGAAGGAGTAGAGCCATGCCTGTTATCTTACCGTTATCCCACTGTTTCTTGTTCACCGTCCCCGGAAGACCGCATGCTGGCTTCGCGGGAGGGGCAAACTGATGTCCGTATCCGCCTATTTTCATCATCGTTTTCAGCAATTCCGCAGCCTGTTCAAATGGATCGTTCTCGTGGTGCCGATGGCTGTGGTCGTCGGCTCGCTCTGCGCGCTGTTCCTCTGGAGCTTGGACAAGGCGACAGCCGCGCGCTTCGATCATCCCTGGCTGATCTTTCTTATGCCGGTTGCCGGTTTCCTGATGGTGCTGGTTTACCAGCGCTTCGGCCGAGGCTCGGAGGGCGGCAACAATCTGATCGTTGACCAGATCCATGAGCCCGGCGGCGGCGTGCCGCTGCGCATGGCGCCCTTCATCCTGGTTTCGACGGTTCTGACGCATCTGGTCGGTGGTTCTGCGGGACGCGAAGGGACGGCGGTGCAGCTTGGCGGCAGCATTGCCAGCGCCTTTGCGAGAGTTTTTCGACTCAGCCATGGCGAGATCCGCATTCTCCTCATGGCGGGCATTGCCGCCGGCTTCGGTGCGGTCTTCGGCACACCGATCGCCGGCGCCGTCTTCGCTCTCGAAGTCCTGACGATCGGGCGGATGCAATATGAGGCGCTGATCCCGAGCCTCGCTGCGGCAATCGCGGCCGACTGGACCTGCCATGCCTGGGGCATCGAGCATATCCAGTACCACATCAGCTATCTCACCGGCACTCCGGCCAGCACCTTCCACCTCGATGCGCTGCTGCTCGCCAAGGTCGGACTTGCCGGCGTCATCTTCGGCTTGGCCGCACGTTGCTTCAGCGAGCTCTCTCATGCTGCGTCTGCGGCGTTCAAACGGTTCTGCGCCTACGCGCCGTTACGGCCTATCATCGCCAGTGCAATCTTGATCGGTCTCGTTTACCTGCTCGGCACGCGGCAATATTTCGGGCTTGGCGTCTGGTCGCCCAACCCAGACGATGCGACGATCCTCGGCTTCTTCGATCCGGCCCGCGTCGATTACTGGAGCTGGTTCTGGAAGGTAGTCTTCACCATCGTAACGCTGAGCGCCGGCTTCAAGGGCGGCGAGGTGACGCCGTTGTTCTTCATCGGTGCCGCGCTCGGCAATGCGCTTGCCGCCATTCTCGGTGCGCCGGCCGATCTTTTTGCCGCGTTGGGCTTTGTCGCCGTTTTCGCTGGCGCGACCAATACGCCGCTTGCCTGCATGATCATGGGCATCGAGCTCTTCGGCGCGACGCACACGGTCTACCTCGCTGTCGCGTGCTTCCTTGCCTATATCTGCAGCGGCCATACCAGCATCTATCTGTCCCAGCGTCTCGGCATAGCCAAAAGTGCTTCCGATAATATCCCAGCCGACATGCCGATTCGCCATATTCGCGAACACCGTGTGAAGACGCGGCGGGGAAATGCCGATAAGACCGAAGAGGTTTGACGCGAGGACGGTTGGAGGTTGTCGTGCTCTATCTTATCGTGTTTCTCGGTGCCGGATTGGGCGGTGCATTCCGTCTCGGTATCAACGAGCTTGCTGCCCGCCTGCTCGGGATCGAGTTTCCAGTCGGCACGTTGATCATCAATGTGCTTGGTGCCTTCATCATGGGGCTGCTGACGGAGTATTTCGCTTTTCGCGGCGGTATGTCGCAGGAGATGCGGTTGTTTCTGACAACAGGCCTTCTAGGTGGATTCACGACGTTTTCGACTTTTGCGCTGGAGAGCGTCGTGCTCTGGGAGCGCGGTCAATGGATGTCAGCCATCGCCTATATCGGCCTGTCCGTTTTCCTATCGATCGGGGCTCTGATGGCAGGGCTTGCAATTGTCCGGCTAATAATTCAGGCTCAAACGGCACAGTGATTGGAGATCGGCAGATTTCGCCGCATTTTTGCCGATTCTGAGGTGAATCCCTCTCGAGAATCGCGGAGATTTATTCCACGACAAACCACCGCTCGTTGCGAACGGACTCTCTTGCGAAATTCGACTAATCAACTCATATAATCGCCTATTAAGATCACCGCATAACACAAGGAGTCGGGCGTCGATCAGGATAAGCACCGGCAAAGCATTCCCAATGACAAGCCTGTTCTCGCTCCGGGATTCGCATGCGGATTCCCCGGGCAACTTCCTCCCGGACCGCACCGCCCCAAAAGACAGACATGACGGAGAGTCCCTTGAGCGCACCTGCTCCCACTTCCAACCAATCTCCTGCTCCGGAACAGACCTTCGGCACCGCCGGCATCGCGCCGATGGACCGCCCGAGCGCCATGACCCGCTTTTTCATGGGCATCGTTGCCTGGGCCGAAAGCCTCAACCTGAAATATGCCAAGCTCGGCAATCCGCCGGTCTATGACACCGCGACTTTCCCCTGGGCGGCCGAGATCGAGAAGGATTATCCGGCCATCCGCGCCGAGCTCGAAAAGGTTCTGCTGCGCCAGAGCGAGCTGCCGACCTTCCAGGACATCTCCACCGACGTGAAGACTATTTCCACCGATACGCGCTGGAAGACGTTCTTCCTTCTCGGTTTCGGCGTGAAATCCGAGCAGAACATCAAGGCGTGCCCGAATACCTGGGCGGCCGTGCAGAAGATTCCCGGGCTGACGACGGCGATGTTCTCGATCTTCGAGCCGGGCAAGCATCTTCCCGCGCATCGCGGCCCCTATAATGGCGTGCTGCGCCTGCATCTCGGCCTCATCGTGCCGGAGCCGAATGACAAGCTCGCCATCCGCGTCGACAAGCAGGTTTGCCACTGGCAGGAAGGCAAGGCGCTGATTTTCGACGACGCCTATGAGCACGAAGCCTGGAACCACACCGACAAGACCCGCGTGGTGCTTTTCGTGGATTTCGTCAAGCCGCTGAAATTCCCGGCCCGTTTCGTCAACTGGGCCCTGATGAACCTGGCGATCTTCACGCCCTTCATCAAGGAAGGTCTCGATAATCACAAGGAATGGGAAAAGAAGTTCTACGCCGAAGCCGAGGCGTTCAGAAACCGTCCGAAGCCCTGATCGCGTCGGCCGTTTAGCTTCATAAACCCCGGTCTCTCTGAGGGAGGCCGGGGTTTTGTTTTATTCAGTCACGCGCAGCCGCAGGGAGGCGTCCAGAGAGTGGAACCCTGCCTATTTCGCCGTTCGCACGATTGCAGCGCCTGCCGTCATGCCGCCACCGAAGGCCACGAGCCCAAGGTTCAATGGCTCGGAGCGCTCATTGGCGACATGCAGCATGGCAAGCGGAATGCTTGACGAGCTGGTGTTGCCATAGGTTTCAATGACGCTGAGGGCCGGGCGGCCGCTGCGCTTGGCGATTGTATCGATGATGCGCTGGTTGGCCTGGTGCGGCACCAGAAGATCGAGGTTGGCAAGCTCGATGCCCGCATCGACGCAGGCGTTTTCGATCGAGCGGGTCATCGAATGTACGGCTTCGGTGAAGACCGAGCGGCCGTTCATGGCAATGACGCCATCGTCCGGCAGCGGAACATAGAGCAGGTCCCCCGGTTCCGGTCGGCCGCTGACGATCGGGCGGCTTGCGGTGAAGAGTGGGTTGCGCGCCATGTCGCGGCTGGTCACGAGGCTGGCGGTCGCGGCGTCGCCGAAGAGGATCGCGGTGGAGAAATCATTCATGTCGAGCAGCGGCGACAGGACTTCCGAGGTGATGATGAGCACCTTGGCGTCGTTCTGCTGGGCAATGAAATCATAGGCTTGCTGCAGGGCGTAGAGATAGCCGGAGCAGGCCGCACCCATGTCATAGGCCGCAAGCGAAGGCCGCACGCCGTCTTCGGCGACGGCAACCGCGACGCGGCTTGCGAGCGATGGCGTGGCGATGTCAGGCGTGCCGGTGGCGGCGATCACCAGATCGACATCGTGGATCGACATCTGGTTCTGCCTGAGGAGATCGCGCGCCGCCTTGGTGGCAAGGCTCAACGTGCCTTCGTCGGGTCCGATCCAGAAGCGGCTCTTGATGCCCGTCAGCGCGAGGATTTCGTCGGCCCGGCGGTTCGGCCAATTGTGGATGATTTCTTCGTTGGTGACGCGGCGGGCACCGGTCGCGATGCCAATGCCGTTGATGACGACTTCCGAGAAGCTGCCGGTATGGCGGCGTAGCGCCGGGATGACATGCGATTTCAGCCGCCGCAGCACGAATTTGTTTTGGATTTCAGAGGCGAGCGCGAAATTCTGCTCGCTCAGATCGCGATTGGCATCGACGGTCAGAAGCGGGCTGTCCGTGGCGATCTGGTCGCCGACCTTGGCGAAGACTTCCTGCACGACGCCGCCAATATTGGCGCAGATCTCGACCGAAGCTTTCGTCGCCTCGACGACGGCAACGAGCTGGCCGACTTCGATCTTGTCGCCGGGCTTGACGAGCATATCGGTCACCAGGACGTTTTCGTCGGCGGGGCCGGAGCCGATGGCCTTGATCGCTGCCGTCGGGCCGCTGTCATCCTCTTCGTGCCAGGTGACCTCGCATTCGAGAACCTCTGCCATCAGGTCCACCAGCTTGCGATAGGAGGGCAGGGTCTCGAGCTGATTGCGGAAATTGAAGGGAATGTGAGCGTCCGAGCGGGCAAGCCGGCGCACGACGACCGGGACATCGGTCTTTTCGGTGACGGTCGCGATGATTTCCGCGCCCATGCCGACTGTGCGGTTGTCTTCATGCACGACGATCAGGCGGCGGGTGCGCCGTGCACTCGCCAGCACTTCCTTCTCGTCCCAGGGCGAGATCGAGCGTAGATCGATCACCTCGACGGAGAAGCCCTGAGCCTCGAAAGCGCTTGCGGCATTGGCGCAGAGCGAAACGGTGTTGCCGTAGCTGACGAGGGTAATGTCGCGACCGCGGGTAACATGGCGCGACAGGCCGGGATGGACGAAATGCTTGTGCAGATCCTCGGAGGTGCGGCCGTCGGAATTGTTGAGTACGGCCTTCGGATAGAGGAAGACCGTCGGACGTCGCGACTCGAAGGCGGCATTCAGCAGACCGGCAGCATCGCCGGCGCTGGAGGGCATGACGACATCAATGCCGGGCGTATGCGCCAGCATTCCCTCGAAGCTCTGGGCATGGAAGGGGCCGAGACCGGGCTTGTAGCCGCCGCAGCTCACCATCAGGATGACGGGTGCTTCCCAGGCGCCATTGCTGCGCCAGAACATACTGCCCATTTCCGAGACGATCTGGTTATAGGCAAGCGGCAGGAAATCTGCGAACTGCAGGAAGGCGACAGGGCGCTGGCCGGCCAATGCGCGGCCGACGGCGGTGCCGACGATTGTCGATTCGGTGAGGGCGGCGTTGTGCACGCGGTCGGGATATTTCGTGCTGAGGCCGCGTGTCACACCGAAAACGTCGCCCTTCGGATCCTCGATATCCTGGCCGAACAGGACGACGTCCGGATTTGCGGCCAGCTGCTTGTCGAGAACGACATTCAGCGCCTCGCGCATCGTCAGTGTCGATGCGGTCTCGTTGCCGCGATATTCCGCCTTGCCATTGAACGATGCAGGGTAGGGAGCCTTAGCTTCCGGCTCCACCTTCGGAGCGTCTTCTTTGCGGGCAAGGGCCGCTTCAGCCTGCACTTCCGCAATCAGTTCCTGTTCGATCTTCTGCAGCGCATCGGCGTCGACACCGGCTTTGTGCAGCATTGCCCGCAGGTTCGGCAGCGGATCGCGCGAAGAGCCTGCCTCGATTTCGAGCAGGGTGCGATAGGTCTTCTGATCGTCGGCGTTGGTATGATCGGAAAGGCGCTCGACGTTCAAAAGCACGATGCTGGGCGTGCGGTTGTTGCGGCTATGGCGCACGGCCTTGTGGAAGGCGTCGCGCGATGCGGTGAGATCGTCGCCATCCGTGCGGATGATATCGATGCCGTAGAAAGAGGAGGCGGGGCCGGCGGGCAAATCGAAGAAGGTCTGCTTGCCGGTGCGTGTCGAGATGGAGAAGCTGTTGTCCTCGATGATGAAGACGACAGGATATTGGCTGCGCACGGCTTCGGCGACGGCTTCGAGGAATTCGCCCTGCTGCGTGGTGCCGTCGCCAACGCAACAGATGGCGATCGGCATTCCCGGCTTGTGCTTCAGGGATGCTGCGACGCCAACGGCATGCAGAGCATTGTTGCCGACCGGTCCGACGATCGATGTGATATTGAGGGCGCGGGAGGAAAGATGCGCGCTCATCTGCCGGCCGGCGGAATGGGAATTGGCTGTCGCAAGCAGGCTGGAGAAGAACTCACGAATGGGCATGCCGCGTGCCAGCATGAGGGCTTTGTCGCGATAATGCAGATGCAGCCAGTCGTCGTCCTGAAGGAATTCGTTGAGAAGCGCCGTGGACTCGTGTCCGGCGCCGGAAACATGGAAATGTGCTATGCCCTGCTTGATGAATTCTCGCTCAAGACGGTCTATTTCTCTGGAAACGAAAAATATTCTGTGAAGTTGCTTGAGGTATTCTGTTGTAAACCTCCCTTCCATCTCAATGATTTTCCTAATCTTTCGTCTAAAACCGCTGGAGGGACCTAGGTAGACCCCTAGGCTGCCTTTTTCAATACACGTTAAATGACAATATTTTCTCGGTTTGAAACGGAAATAAGTGAATTATCAGGCTGCAAATTTTCGCGATGTTTCTATCCGTGGCCACGCACCCGTCCGCGCGCGGCGCGATTGGCACCTTTTATCGAAAGCGATCCTAGCCTGATTTGCGGATTTTAGCGTTGGCGTTCCGCCTTGCCGCAGCGGCCTTTGCGGCCTGTTCTTCCTGAAGGATCAGTTCCTTCGGCTTCTTGCCGATGATCTCCTTGCGGCCTTTCCGGGAGAAGGGCTGCGCGAGTTGAGCGAGGAAGCCCTTGGCGACCTTGCCGGTGATGCCGATATCCGTGGAGGAGGGGCGCGGCGGGTTATAGAAGGTGCCGAGAAGCTGATCCCAGATCACGAGGTTTTCCCCATAATTCGTATTGCCTTCGGCAAGCACCTTGGAATGATGCCAGCGATGCAGGCGGGGAGTCGAGAATATGAGATCGAGCGGGCCGGTGCGCATATCGACATTGCAATGCGTCAAGAGGCCGATGAAGGCCGTGACCGCGCCGATCCAGAGGAAGACCGGCAACGGCGCACCGAGCAAATAAAGCGGGATCTGGCCGAGCGCGATCTTGAAGAGCGTATCGATGAAGTGGAAACGGCCGGTGTTGATGACCCAAAGGCGCTCGACGCTGTGATGAAGGGCATGGAAGCGCCACAGCGACAGATGCTCATGCGCCAGGCGATGCGCCATATAGAGGCCGAACTCGGCGATAACGAGGCCGAGCACCACCTGGAAGGCCATAGGCCATTGATCCGGCCAGAAATGCGAATGGTAACTGAGCGCCGGCTGCGCGACCGTCGCGACGGCCATCGGGAAGGAGGTCCCGATCGCAGCGGCGATCTGCACGCCGCCCTTGCTTAGCAGCGTATGGGCGATATCGTTGAAGGTCTCGCCATCGCGCTTCTGCCAAGTCTTCTCGTAAGGCATCAACCGCTCGAAGAGGGCGATGATGGCTACCGTCGAAAGATAGACGACATTGAACCAGAGAAGATGCATATCCGACCGGAAGGCGAAATAGGCTCCCGTTAGTCCACCGCATAGGATGGCTGGCCATAACAGGGAGGAAACAGCAGCGTAAAGACGCGAACTGCTTTGAAATGTCATTCCATCATCCTCAGATTCTGATCGGCGAAATAGCGCGTGAATATGCGCGATATGTAGCGCGATGATTGTGGAGTCGAAAGCGAAATTTTTCCTGTGGTCGGCAACAGGCAGTTGGGTAGGAGATCGAGACATGCGCATAGAGCAGGCGGCAGGCGAACATCTGGAGGCGTGGGCTCGGTTGCGCTTCGAACTTTGGCCCCATAGTTCGCTCGAACATCATCGGGCGGAACTGGCGCAATTTCGCGCTCATGAAAATGCTTCTGCGTTTGTCGCGATCGATTCTGCCGGTCATGTCGTCGGTTTTGCCGAAGCGACATTGCGGCATGATTACGTCAATGGCTGCGAGACTTCGCCGGTCTTGTTCCTGGAGGGCATCTATGTGCGTCCCGAAGATCGGCGCGGAGGGGCGGCGCGGGCGCTTTGCCAGGCTGTCGCCGCATGGGGGCGGGAGGCTGGCTGCACTGAGTTTGCCTCGGATGCACTGATCGACAATCTTGCGAGCCACGCCTTTCATGCCGCGCTCGGTTTCGTCGAAACCAGGCGCGTGGTCTACTTCCGAAAGCTGCTTTAGGCCGAAGCCACAGGACTGTGCCTAGCCGAATGTCAATTTCGTCTTCTGCTGGCCAGCCTCGTCGAAATTCTCCGGGCTCAGCCAGCGCTCGTAGCCGGCCTTAAGGCGCGGCCAGTCGGCGTCGATCATGGCGAACCAGGCGGTGTCACGGTTCTGGCCCTTGGCGACCATGTGCTGTCGGAAAATACCTTCGTAAACGAAGCCGAAACGCTCGGCTGCCCGCTTCGAAGGTTCATTGAGATTGTTGCATTTCCATTCAAAGCGGCGATAGCCGAGCGTGTCGAAGACGTAGGATGCGAACAGATAGAGCGTTTCGGTCGTCACGCGGCTGCGGGCAATGGCAGGTCCCCACAGGATGCTGCCGATTTCGATGACGCCATGCGCGTTGTCGATGCGCATCAATGCCTGTCGGCCCTCGGCGCGTCCGGTCCGCTTGTCGATTGTCGCGAAGAAGAGCGGATCGGCGCTGGATGCGGCTTTCTCGAGCCAGGGCGAAAAGGCGGCGCGGTCGGCCGGGGCATCCTCGAAAAGATAGCGAAAGCGATCTTCCGCGCCGGGTGCGCGGGCCGAGGCAAGGAGATCGTCGCCATGACGGGCCGTGTCGAGCGGCTCGATCCGGGTGTAGCGGCCTTCAAGGGTGATGCGCTCAGGGCGGGCGACGCCCTTCCAGTTCGTCAGATCCATATCAAAGTCCTTTGGTCATCAAATGTAGTTCAGCGAAGCCGGCCGGATTGTATCAGGTCTGCTAGGGATTGTGGCAGTTCCATTCCGTCGGGCATGCCCGGTGCCGGTTGCGGTGGCACAAGGTGGCTTTCGATGGGCAGGATGCCGGCCCAGACGGGATGATCCGCTTCGTCCATATCGCCCGGCGGCCCATTGCGGATCTTGGCGGAGGCCTCGTCGATTTTCATCCGCATGACCGAAGTCGCCTTGACCTCCTGCTTGGTCATCGGTCTCAGGCTATCCCAGCGGCCGGGAAACAGGTCTTCGATCAGGCGGCGCAGTGCATCGGTCTTTTCCTCGATGTCATCGACGAGACGGGCCGTGCCGAAAACCATGGCCGAGCGATAGTTGACCGAATGGTTGAAGGCCGAGCGGGCCAGCACATAGCCGTCGATGATGCTGCAGGTCAGGCAGACTGGCATGTCTTCGGCGGCGCGCAGGAAGCGGCTGGCAGACGAGCCGTGCCAATAGACGTAATCGCCTTCGCGCCAGTGCAGGGTCGGCGTCACATAGGGCGCACCGTCGATGACATAGCCGACGTGACAGAGCGGGGCGGCATCCAGAATGGCGTGGACATCGGCATGGGCGTGGCTGCCGCGCTTCGGGCTGCGTCGCACGCGGGTGCGCTCGGTGGTCGGGTAGGTCTTAGCGTCGGGCGGATAGTGATCGGCCATGTCTTCCTCACAGATCGGGCGTTGATCTCTGCCAGCAAAGAGGTAGGCTATAAACGGCCAGTTTTTTGATTTTTAACAGACCAGTTGAGGTTTCATGACATCGGTGGCGCAGTGGCCGGCACTGGACCGGTCTTCGGGCGACCTAGAGGGGCAAGTCTACCGCTTGATGCGCGATCGTATCCTGCGCGGGCAGATGCCGGCAGGGCAACGGGTGCCGTCGACGCGGACGATGGCCCTCTCGTTCGGCGTTGCGCGCTCGACCGTGGTCAACGCCTATGATCGGCTCAAGGCGGAAGGCTATCTTCACGCGACATCTGGCGCGGCGACACGCGTCGCGGCATTCCCGACGACGCCGTTGTCGGGTCAGGCTGCACCACCGCCCCCAAATTTGCCGCGTGTTACGGAATTCAAGACCGGGGGATTGTATGAACCCGGCGTGCCCGATGTCTCCACCTTTCCCCATGCCGCCTGGGCGCGCTGTCTCGGTGCTCGGGGTCGATCGTTACGGGTGCATGATCTTGGTTACAGCGATTATGGCGGCGTTCGCGAGTTGCGTGAAGCTATACTCGAGCACATCTCGGCGACACGTGGCGTGGTCGCCCGCCCCGAGCAGATCGTGATCGTGCCGTCGACCGGTGCTGCAATCGGGCTGCTAGCGAGCGTGTTGCTTCAGCCCGATCATCCAGGCGACATCGTTTGGATGGAGGATCCCGGCTATGCCAGCGCGCAGTCGATCCTGCGGATGGCTGGCGCCAGCCTCGTGCCGGTGCCTTGCGATGCCGAGGGTATCGATATCGCGCAAGGGGCCGGGCCATCGCCGCGCCTGATCTATGTCACGCCGTCACATCAATATCCGACCGGAGCCACGATGAGCCTGCCGCGTCGTCTCGCCTTGCTGGAATTTGCCCGCGCCAATGGTGCGATCGTGCTGGAAGACGATTACGATAGCGAGTTTCAATATGCATCGCGGCCGATTGCCGCCCTGCAGGGCATCGATCACGGTGAAGTGGTCGCCTATATCGGCACCTTTTCGAAGACTCTCGCGCCCGGTCTGCGCGTCGCTTATGCCGTCATTCCCTCGCGGCTTCTGGCGGCCACCGAAGCGGCACAACGGCTGAGGGGCGCCGTTGTGCCCGTTCACATTCAGGCGGCTCTTGCCGATTTCATGCGAGAAGGGCGGTTTCGCGCCCATTTGCGGCAGATGAACGGCATTTATGCCGAGCGCATGGCGGCAACCGTCGAAGCGCTTCGTCGCCATTGCGGCGATTGGCTTGATGTGGGCGAGGGTGGCGGCGGGCTGCAACTGGCAAGCTGGTTCCGCGACGGAAAGACCGATGATGTTGCCCTCGCGCGGATCATCAACGCCAGTGGTTTTGCAGTTCGGCCGATATCGGCGCTGTATCTTGGCCCTGCGCGACCCGGACTGCTGCTCGGCATTGCCCGTATGGAGGCCCAGGCTGCGGATGGGGCGGCTGCCAAAATTGCCAGACTGCTTGCAACGGTGCCTGTCAGCGCCTGAGAAACATCGCCCGGTATTCGCGCGGTGTCATGCCTTTCAGCGCCTTGAACTGCCTGTTGAAATTGGCAAGCGAGGCATAGCCGACGGCATCGCTGATGTGCTGCACGGCCTGATCCGTGGAAGAGAGGCGGGCGCAGGCGTCGCCGATACGCATGCGCATGAGATAGTCCGATATCGTTCCGCCGGTATGGCGGCGAAACATGCGGTGCAGGCCGGAGACGCTGAGCGCCGCAATATCGGCCAGCTCATCGAGGCTGATCGCGCGGGCATAGTGCAGATGCATATGCGTGAGAACGCGGTCGATGCGCTCGCGGCTTTCCTTGAGATCCGGCGCCTGCGCCGGCGCGCTTGCGAGCGGTGTCGCGTGCCGGTCTTCCGCGACCCTCACCAGAATGCCGAGCAAAGCCAGAAGGCGCTCGACGGGTGGCTTTTCGAAAATGGTTTCGAACGAGGAGCGGACGGCGGCCGAGGTCGTCTGCGAAAAGCGAAGGCCGTTGTCTCCACGCTGCAGCATCGCTTCGATGGATCGGAATTCGACGGCGCCGCCTGTTATCTGCAACAGCCAGTCGCGATTGAACCAGAGAACCAAGGCAATATGCGGCTTTTCTTCCTCGATCTTGGCGCGCGAAACCCAGCTATGCGGCAGGTTGGGGCCGACGAGAACGAGATCGCCGTCACCATAGTCGCCACTGTGATCGCCGATGAAGCGCTGGCCGATGGAATTCAGCGTCAGCGTCAGCTCGAATTCCGGATGGTGGTGCCACTGGAACGGAATGCAGTCGTCAAGCCTGCGGTTCAGCATGCTCCAGGAGGCTTCCGGCGAACGGGGCAGAACTTCGAGATAGGGCCTCATGGGGCGTCCGCAGTGTCATTGGAGCCAGAATAGTATCAGAATTGGCCAAAGCTAGGCAACATGGAAACTCTGGTTAGAGTTACAACTTCCGCCGTCACCCGAAACCAAAAGGGGTAGCCAAGATGGAGGAAACTTATGCAGCCTGCCTTGAAACGAGACGCGCACCCGACCGCGTCAGCAGTCACAACGCAATTGAAAGATATCCAGAAGACATTGCCGCTCAGGGTGCTGTCGAAGGACGATTGGCAGCATTGGATCACGAAAGGCTATGTGATCGTGCGGCAGGCTGTGCCGGCAGCGAATGTCGAGCGGCTTGTCGACCTTTTGTGGCGTTTTGACGAGAAGGACCCGAACGATCCCTCCACCTGGTATGCGCCGCAGCGGCGCGAGCACAAGATGAAGGAGCTCAACAATACCGGCATGCTGGAGATCTACAATCATCAGTATCTCTGGGACAACCGCATGGAAAGGCGCATCTACGATGTCTTCGTCGACATCTGGGATCGGGAGGATCTCTGGGTCACCATCGATCGTGCCAATCTCAATCCGCCGAAGAAGGTGAAGGGCAACCCAAATGGCTTCATTCATTGGGATGTCGACACTTCGATCCGGCCGCTGCCGATCGGCGTCCAGGGTGTCTTAAGCCTGAAGAAGCAAGATGGCGATGTCGGTGGGTTTCAGTGCGTGCCGGAACTCTTCGAGCATTTCGAGGAATGGGAAAAGACTCAGCCGGCCGATCGCGATCCGATGCATCCCGAAATGACGGGCCTGTCGGTCGTCAACATCGACATGGAGCCCGGCGATCTGATGATCTTCAATTCGCTGCTCGCGCACGGCGTCCGCCCCAACCATTCGGATAACCGCGTTCGCATGGCGCAATATATCTCCATGCATCCGGCGGAATACGACAATGTCGGCGAGCGCGAGGAACGTATCCGCCTATGGCGGGAGCTGGACTCTCCGAAGCGCGACGCCTTTCCTGGCGATCCCCGTGAATGGGAAAAGCACAACGCCACGACGGCCGAACTCACGCCGCTCGGTGAAAAGCTGCTGGGTCTCAAGCGCTGGTGAGCGACCACAACTAACCTCTTAAAAAAATATCGAGCGGCTTGTGGCCGCTCGATTCAGTTATGCCGATGCGGGGATCAGTGCGCGGCCGTCAGATTTCGTTCCAGCGGCGGATGACCGGCTCGGTCAGGTCGTGCTCATAACCAAGCACGCTGATGCTCGTGGTATCGAGAACCAGATGCGCGCCACCTTCCGGCGGCAGGCCGACCCAGCGGGCGGCGAAGACGCGCAGGAAATGGGCGCTGGAAAAGATCAGAACGGAGCCGTCGATGTTGCGAAGTTCGCCGATGATCCGGTCGGCGCGGGCACCGACATCGGCGGCAGATTCGCCATTCGGGCAGCCGTCGCGAAAGACCTGCCAGCCGGGGCGTTCGGCAAGGATCGCCTTCGTGGTGATGCCCTCATAGGCGCCATAATCCCACTCCGCCAAATCGTCCTTGACGACGCGGCGGTCGCCGAAGCCGGCCAGCGCGCAGGTGTTTTGCGCGCGCTGCGAGGGGCTTGACCAGACGGCGGCGAAATCGATGAGGGGTAGGCGGCCCGCGAGTTTGCGGGCGGCTTCCTCGCCTGCAGCGGTCAGGGGAATATCGGTCCGGCCGGTATGCCTGCCGGAGAGGCTCCACTCCGTCTGTCCGTGGCGTACCAGATAGACTTCGGGATAGGCGCTGCTCATGCCGTTTCTCCTTTTCGCTACAGCATCGGCCTGAAAATCGGGATCGCTTTTCGGAAAGCCTGATGCGTAGATTCAAACATTGAGAGCGTCCATTGTGCGTCCGTACGGACGCACGGCGTTCTCGCGTGCGAAATTCTTCGCATCTGCGAAGGGTTCTGTCGAGAGTTAAGGCTGTTCGGTAAGTGTCGCGACAACCCTCTGCAAATCCAGGCTCTTGCAGAGGGTTGTGAATCTTATCGTTTCACGGCGCGGCGGACGCTGTGGAGCAGAATGGCGAGGCAGCCTATCAGCAGGAGAAGGCCACCTGCGAGCGGTGGCAAGGCGAGAAACTCCACCGCTCCGGCAATGACGAGAATGAGGATGAGGCAGAGCGTGGCGAGACTGCCATCATCGATGAACATGCCGATAAGCTCGGAGAGGGCGATGCGCAGGACGGTCATTGGGCTGCCTTTGCTGTTGGGTTGCCGCGCATGGCGCGGATGATGGCGTAGGAGGCGAGCGAGACGATCGCGAAGATGGCGATCAGGGCGAGATCCTCGCCCGGCCAATGCGCGCCGATACCTTCACCGGTCCAGAATATGCCGAAGCTTGTCAGCATCAGGCCAACCACGAATTTCAGGGTATTTTCCGGCACGGTGGCGAGCGGACGATGGACCAGCAGCCCGATCAGCATGACCAGCACGAAGGCGGCAAGGGCGCCGAGGCCGGCATAGAGCGTCAGGCCATGGGCACCGCCGACGGCAATCACGATGAAGACCACTTCGACACCTTCGAGCAGCACCGCCTTGAAGGCGGCAAGGCCGGCGAGATAATCGGCCCGGCGGTCCGTGGACTGCGCCTGCAAGGCGGCCGTCTCCTTCGAGAAGGCCGCTTCCTCGTCGTGCAGGGCGATGACGCCGAGCGACCGGAGGATGGCTTTGCGCAGCCAGCGCATGCCGAACAGGATGA
Source organism: Rhizobium sp. BK491 (assembly GCF_014194925.1). Lineage (NCBI taxonomy): Bacteria > Pseudomonadati > Pseudomonadota > Alphaproteobacteria > Hyphomicrobiales > Rhizobiaceae > Rhizobium > Rhizobium sp. BK491. The sequence goes on along the minus strand of NZ_JACIAR010000001.1, from coordinate 1,089,699 downwards.
GGAGAACGCCGACGACGAACTGCAGGATTTCGATCGGTATCAGCGCCAGCAGCGGTCCGAAGATGATAACGAGGGCCGCCAGCACAGCAAGCGCAAGCGCGGCGCCGGTCAGTGCCGGGCGCCAGCTTCGCGTGACGCCGACGGCAAGGACGATGGTGAAGGCTTCCACGACCTCGACAAACGAGCCGAGGAAAGATGCCGTCACGGTGGAGAGAATGGGCGTGAGGCTATTCATGAATTGATTCCCGAATGACGGTTATGGCGTTGAATGCGAATGGTATTTTCCGGACGATTATTCTTCATGTCTTGGATGAGCCGGGGCTTGGCCATATGCCGTATTGCGTGCGCGCTGCACTTCGGCGTCGTCACTTGCGTTTCCTCGTGCCGCGCTTGCTCCATGTCTTGTCGATGGCGCCGCGCAGCTGGCTGAGTCGGTCAAGGCTGTCGATGGCGATATCCTTGCCCTTGGCGGCCAATGCGACGATCAGGGATTCAATCAGCACCATCGTGCCAGCATGCATGGCGAGGTGGCCGGCATTGCCGCGCGGAACGGGCAGGATTTCAGCCACCCTGTCGGTAACAAGCAGGCCGAGATCGTCGCTGATCAGAATGACCGGTACATCGAGCTTGCCGGCCTGGTCGAGCAGCACTTCGACCTCCCGGTAGAGCGGCGCATAAGCGATCATCAGCACCGCGTCGCCCTCGCCGATCCAGAGCAGGCGATCGGCGAGCGCGATGCCGGAGGCCGAGAGCGCGCTAGTCGGCAGGCCGATGCGGTTGAACTGCAGGCTGGCATAGTCCGCAATGGAGCCCGAGGGGCCGATGCCGAAGACATGACGTCGCGCTGCCTTGGCAAGAATATCGACACAGCGCTCGAAACTTACGGCAAATTCCTCGCGCCGCAGAACATCCAAAGCCTGCTCGTGCATACCGATGACATGGTGAAGCACATCGCCGGCCTGGCTGCCCGTTTCAGCCAGCGTGCGTTGCATCCGCATTCCGGGTGATGGTGCTCCGGTCAGCTCCTCAAGCAGGGCGGCCCGCAACGTCGACAGGCTTTCGAAGCCGAGGTTGCGCGCCGTGCGGACGACCGTTGCGTCGCTGGTTCCCGCGAGCTGCGCGATCTGAGCGGCCGAATTCAACAGTGCGGCCTGCTTCTGATCGACGAAGAAACGCGCGATGCGTTGCTCGGCCGGTGCCAGCGTTTCGATTAAATCGAGAACGCGATCTTTGAAAGCGCGAGATTTCTGCGTCGTTTCTGCCATGGGATATCTTTTGTAGTGAATGCTACCAATTGCATTATCTGTAGCATTTGCTGCAGGAGAATGACAGCGCAAAACAAAGGGCGCTTCGCTGTATTGCAAAGCGCCCGTTTTGATCGCGCTGAAAGGCAAGCGCAGAGAGCTTGCTGCGACTATGCCGCCAATGCTGCGCGCACCGCCGGGATCACCTTCTGGCCGTAGAGTTCGATACAACGCAGCATCTTCTCGTGGCCGAGCGCGCCAGCGCTGTATTTCAGCTGGAAGCGGCTGATGCCGAGTGTCTTGACCACTGGAGCAAGCTTGGTCGCGACCGTTTCCGGCGAGCCGACATAGAGCGAACCCTTTTCGATCTCGTTGTCGAATTCCGCGCGCGTCATGGGCGGCCAGCCGCGCTCGCGGCCGATGCGGTCGCGCATTGCCCTGAAGCAGGGCCACAGCTCCTCGCGGGCCTGTTCGTCCGTTTCGGCGATATAGCCCGGTGAGTGGATGCCGATGGGCCGCACGGGCTTGCCGAGCTGTTCGAAGGCGCGGTGGTAGAGGTCGACATAGGGCTGGAAGCGATAGGGGCTTCCGCCAATGATCGCCAGCATCAGCGGCAGATCGTAGTGAGCGGCACGCACCACCGATTCCGGGCTGCCGCCGACGCCGATCCAGGTCTTCAGCTGGCCGCTTTCGATGGTCGGGAAGACCTTCTGGTTGCGCAGCGGCGGGCGGATGCTGCCCTCCCAGTTCACAGGCTCGTTTTTAAGGAGAGCCGCGAACAGATCGAGCTTTTCCTCGAAGAGCGGCTCGTATTGCGACAGCTCGAAACCGAACAGTGGAAAGGACTCCGTAAACGAGCCACGGCCGAGAATGACCTCGGCGCGGCCGTTCGAAACCGCGTTCAGGCTGGAGAAGCGCTGAAACACACGGATCGGATCGTCCGAGCTCAGCACGGTAACGGCGGATCCCAGATGGATTTTTGATGTGCGGCTGGCGATGGCGGCCAGGATCGTCTCGGGCGAGGAGACGGCGAAATCCTCGCGGTGATGCTCGCCTATGCCGAAGAAGTCGATGCCGAGCTGATCGGCAAGGACGCCTTCCTCGACGACATTGCGCAGCACCTGCGCATGCGGCAGCGGCGTGCCCTTGTCGTCAAAGGTCACGTCGCCGAAAGTATCCAGGCCGAATTCGACATTGTTTGTCGTCATGATTTTTCCTGTCATGTGTCGAAATGATAATGTTGAGACAGCATGTAGTGCCGCTCCCGACCATCCACTACCCGGAAAGTTTCGGCTGAAATCTTCGAAGAATTCGATATGCCGATGGCAACCGACGATATTCGGCAACGCCGCCGTTGCGATCAGTGGCACTCAATCCGATATTACTTCGACGTCAGCACAGTCGGATCAGGAGAGGAAACACATGGTCGCACTGAAAAAGGTCAATCTTACCAAAGCTTTTGCCGCCTTCGATGAGACATGGAGTCCGCGCGTCGGCGGCGATATCAACGATTTCCAGGTGAAGCTCACGAAGCTGGAGGGTGCCTTCCATTGGCACCATCATGAAGAGGAGGACGAGCTCTTCCTGGTCGTCAAAGGCACGCTGCGCATGAAGCTGCGCGAGGAAAATGGCGGTGACGTCGTGCTCGGGCCGGGCGAATACATCATCGTTCCGCATGGGGTAGAACATTGTCCGGTCGCCGAGCCGACCTGCGAAGTCGTGTTGTTCGAGCGCAATACGACGCTCAATACCGGCAATGTCGAAAACGAGCGGACGATCCGCGAGCCCAAGCGTCTTTGAGCGATCCCGATGCTCCGGCGACCCTTAAAAAAGGCCGCCGGACATCATCTAGCCCATCATTTCAGCGCCAGCTTATTCGACGGCGTGCGGCAGGTGGCGAAAACATCCAGCTTCGGATCATAGACCTTCGTCGAGACGTCCATCATGCCGAGAACGCTGTGAAAGATGTTGTCGTGAGAGTAGGTACCCTCGGCGGCCTGCTTGGCGAGGCAGGCCATATCGAAGCCGGCGACCTTGGCGAGATCGTCAGCCATCCATACCAGCATCGGCACACGCGTCTGCTGTGAAGGGGCGATGATATAGGGCGTGCCGTGTAGATAGATGCCGTTTTCGCCGAGCGACTCGCCGTGATCGGAGAAATAGAGCACGGAGCCGGATATCGAGTTCGAGCGCTGCTTCAGCTTGTCGATAACCATGGCGACGATGTGATCCGTATAGAGGATCGTATTGTCATAGGCGTTGGCGATTTCCTCCTGCGAACAGGAGCTGAAGTCGTTGGAGCGGCAATCCGGCTGGAACCGGCGGAATTCTTCCGGGTAGCGCTGATAGTAGGCCGGGCCATGGCTGCCGAGCTGGTGCAGCACCAGCACGCTGTCGCCCTTCACCTTGTCCAACCAGCCGTCAACTTTATCGACGAGGATCTCGTCCTTGCATTCGCCGTCCTGGCAGAAGCGCGGATCGGCAGAGTGTGGCAGGAAGGTGTATGAAACGCGATTGGTGACGTCGTAGCTGCCTGTGTCGTTGTCGAGCCAGGTCACATCGACCTTGGCGTGGGTCAGCACATCGAGCAGGTTTTCCGTCTCCAGCCCCTTGCGATGGCTATATTGTTGGCGCGTGTAGACCGAGAACAGGCAAGGTATCGAGGTGGCCGTCGCGGTACCGCAGCTGCTCGTATTCGGGAAATAGACGACGTTGCGCTTTGCCAGCTCCGGATTGGTCATCTTGGCATAGCCGCCAAGCGAGAAGTTCTGCGCGCGGGCCGTCTCTCCGGCAACGATGATCGTCACACGCGGCTTGCCGTTGTCGACGGCGCCGACCCTGCGGGCATCCGTGCCCAGTGGTTCAGCCACGACATTTGCATTCCTTTGCGCATCGATGACGTATCGCACCGCGCTTGTGATCGGCATCACAGGATTGAGCGTATCCATCATGTCTCGGTGAGCGCGGCCGATGCCGGCATAGGTCTTGTAGAACGTCGTTCCGGCGGCGACGAAGATCGCCGAACAGGCAAGGATGACGGCGGTATTGTAGGCGAGCTTCTTGAGGATCGGGCGATGGACGATCCGAATCCACACGATGACCAGAGATGGCAAGACACCCGTCAGCAAAACATAGGTGATGAAGCGCGTCGTGATCAGATGGCTGCTTTCCGCGCCCGTCGAAACAGCCGCGTTGCGGATCATCTCCTTGTCGATAATGACGCCGAACTGGTCGTTGAACCAGGAAGATACCGAAGCCACCAGCACGAAGAAGATAAGAACCGGCTTCGTGACGTATTTGGCGGAGAAGAACGTGAAGAGCGCCATGATCGCCGCGGAGATACCGATGACGAAAGCGGCAAAGGCGGCCGGCTCGGCGATGAAATAGCCGTAAGCCTTGGTCCAGAACATCCGGTTTGTCACAAGGAGTACATAAAGCGTCGCTACAAGGCATAGCGTGATGCTGCCGATTGCTGGCGCGAACTTTTGTCGGCCAGGGGCTATTTTTTCGTTGGTCAATGATTGTCTCCGAGGCATGGGCTGGCGGCTGACGCAGAAAAGCCCATCACTACAGGTGTGCTTTGGCGGTCAAAGCACGCCACCATGGTGATCAATCCTGACATTTACCTGAACGGCGATTTGCCGAGCGGAGCCGGTTTGGCTCGAATTCAAGCTGTCTTTCCTTTTTGTCGATGTTGTGTCGAAAGTTCAGGTTGTCGTCAGAAATACGTCCCATAGGTTCCCGATTGCAACTGGGGATGCAATCGTGCGGCTTCTATTGGTCGAAGACAACACACTGATAGGCAATGCCGTGCAGGATCATCTGAATGCGGACGGCTGGTCGGTGGACTGGTCCGTGGATCTGGAATCCGCCAAGCTTGCCGCTGCAGCCGAAGCCCACGACGTCATGCTTCTCGATCTTCGATTGCCCGATGGCAGCGGCCTCGATCTGCTCAAGCTCATGGAAGCGCGCGGGGATAGAACCCCCATCATTGTCATGTCGGCCTATGATCAGCTGTCGGATCAGATGACGGCCATGAATATCGGTGCCGTCGATTATCTGGTGAAGCCTTTTGCACTGAGCGAAATGGCGGTTCGTGTTCGCAAGGCGGCGAGGCGCGGCCGCTTGATGCGGATGCGCACTGCCAGCTGAACCGACCCGGCTTCAGGATTTAGCCTGCGTTCCCGACCGCAGGAAATCGATGCTAGCCATCGCCGCGGCAAAGACCACCAGAGACAAGAGCCAGCCGAGCACCGCGTCGGACAGATAATGGGCTCCTGTCATTACGCGCATGACCGGCATCATGATCGAGATGATGGCGAGCGGAATACCCACGGAGAAGCGCAGCCGCGGCGGCAGAAGCAGCACAAGGCAAAGCAGCCAGCCGCCAGACGACGCTTCGCCCGAGACGAAGGAACAGTTTGCAAGGCATCGACCGGCGAACGAACCTGCCTGAACGAAATCCAGCGAACCGCCGAAGAGATCCGTGGTGCGCGGTCTTGGCCTGCCGCCATAGGTTTTGAGCAGCGCGTTCACGATGAGGCCGCAGCCGACGCCGAGCGATATCAGTGCGGCGATATACCGATCCGCTTTCAATGTCCGCCAGCCTGCGCCGTATTTATACCGAGATGAAATCAGCGCGGCGAACAGGACAAGAATGGCGATGTATGGCAGGGCGAGCGTCACGTTTCGCACCATGCGAAGGAGACGATTTTTGGCGAGGGCAAAGCTACCGCAGACGTTGCCGACGGGGGAGGCCGATGCACAAGGCTCCGCCGTGAAGACGCTTTTTGCAACGGCGAGATCGATGCTTGGAAATCGATAGAAGACAAACAGCAGTGTCCACCAAAGCACGAACAGCGCGACAAACACAAAAAAGTATCTGCTTACCGGAGCGTTCCGTTTTGTGCAGGCAATGGAGTTGTCGTACATCTAAAAGTCGGCCGCTGTCTGAACACGTTCAAAGTGGATGCCCGCCCGCGTTGTGAAGGCGTCAGGAAACCACAATCGAGCGACTATTATGACAGAAGCCTTAAGCCAGGCTGAAGGTGAATGATCGGGAAAGTCCGTTCCGGCCCCCCGACCATGCCGGAACGACGACGGCCCGGATCGATTCCGATGAAGTGTTTGTGTTTCCCTTTGTCACGCGCGGTGATCTATTCGCCGGTCTTGAAATAGGCTTCCAGCCGATAGCCGTCGGGATCGATGACGAAGGCGGCATAGTAGAATTGGCTATAGTCCGGCCTGATGCCCGGCTTGCCGTTGTCTTCACCGCCATTGGCGATGCCTGCGGCATAGAAGGCGTCGACGGCTGCCTGGCTCGGGGCCACGAAACAGAAATGCAGCCCGGAGCCGCGATCGGCCGGCACGGGACGTTCCACCTCGCTCACCCAGAATTGCGCGCGTTCCGCGCCATATCCGACCGTACCGTCGAAGTTGGTGACGCGCTCATAGCCGAGAGGAGAAAGGGCCGCGTCATAAAATTTCTGCGCCCGCGCCAGATCTTTGACGCCGATCGAAATATGGTCGAACATGAAACAAGCTCCTGCCGTGTTGTCTGCGAAGCTTTACGGAAGGCCCGCTCCTGGGGAAGCGTCGGCTTTCGAAACTCCGCGGATCGATTTCGTCTCACCATCTTGCAACGATCATGGGAAGTCAACAAAACGAAGGGAGGGTTTGTCTGGTCGCTTGATCCGGCTGCTTCTTCTATAAAGCGGTCCGGTGCCGCCGCGCCGCCGAGATGAACGGATGGGTGTCGAATTTACGGCTGTGCGGCTGCGATCTGATTTTTTTGCAACGACTGTCGATTTCCAGAGCGCTGCTTCGTCGTCAATATGAGCGGGTTTGTTGAGCGGCAATGGTGCCGGCACCTCGCTTCCGGAGGACACTTTCGATGCGTTTCATGTCTATCGTCACTGCCAAGGATTTCATGCATCCGACGCCGGAGCTTGCCGAGGCCATTCACAAGATCGCCGATCGGGAAATCAAGGCCGGCCGTATGATCGATACGGCGGGGCTGATGCCGCTTGCGACGGGCGCCCGCGTCACGATCAAGGATGGCAAGTTGAGCGTGGTCGACGGCCCCTTCGTCGAGGCCAAGGAGGTTGTCGGCGGCTATGCCATCTTCGAGCTGCAAAGCAAGGAAGAGGCCGTAGCGCTCGCGGTCGAGTTCATGCAATTGCACAAGGATTTCATGCCAGGCTGGGAAGGCACATGTGAAGTACGTGCCTACTTCGAGCCAAATGCCGAGGGTGTATGCGACCCGCTCGCCCAAGCAAGGGCATAATGCTTTCAATCTGTCATCGGGGCGGGCGGCCTTGAAAGCCGCCGGCGCCCATCAGGCGATCCTGGCCGTCTGGCGGATCGAACAGCCGCGGCTGATCACCAGTCTCGCACGGTTGCTGCGCGACGTGCCGCTGGCTGAAGATCTGACGCAGGAAGCGTTGATTGTCGCCTTGGAACGATGGCCGAAGACGGGCATCCCCGAGCGACCTGGCGCGTGGCTTATGACCACAGCTAAGCGCCGGGCGCTCGACCATTTGCGGCGGCGTCGGATGCTGGACCAGAAACACGAAATGATCGTTCGGGAGATGGAGGAGGACGAGCAGATCATGCCCGATCTAGATACTCCTCTCGACGACGATATCGGCGATGAAATGCTGCGCTTGATCTTCACGGCATGCCATCCGCTGATCTCGCGCGAGGCACGGGTGGCGCTTGCCCTGCGAATGATCTGCGGCTTGACGACCGAGGAAATCGCCCGGGCGTTTCTGGTGTCTGAGGCAACGATCGCCCAGCGCATTGTCCGCGCCAAGAAGACCTTGTCGGAATCCGGGCTTTCCTACGAGACTCCGCACGGAGAGGAGCTGTCGCGGCGCCTCGCCTCGGTGCTGGAGGTCGTCTATCTGATCTTCAACGAGGGATATACGGCTGCGCGCGGCGAGAATTGGATGCGGCTGCAATTGTGCGGCGAGGCGCTGCGGCTCGGGCGAATATTGACGTCTGTGGCACCGCAGGAGCCGGAGGCACATGCTTTGCTGGCGCTGATGGAGATGAATGCGTCCCGAGCGGCGGCTAGGACGGACGCCGACGGTAATCCGATTTTGCTGCTCGATCAAAATCGTGACCGCTGGGATCGGCTGCAGATCCAGCGCGGCCTGAAAGCGCTGATGCGGGTGCATGAACTCGGCGGTGCCGGTGGAGTTTACGCGTTGCAAGCCGCGATCATCGCATGTCACGCAAAAGCGGGAACGGCCGATGAAACCGACTGGAGGCGGATCGCCGATCTCTATGCGGAGCTTGCCTTGCTTGTTCCTTCCCCGATCGTCGAACTCAATCGCGCTGTCGCGGTCGGCATGGCCGTAGGTCCCGAGATGGCATTGGAGATCATCGATGGTCTCCGCGATGAGCCTGCATTAAAGGATTATCATCTTCTGCCGAGCGTTCGCGGCGATCTTCTTTACAAGCTCGGCCGATATGATGAAGCGCGGCAAGCCTTCGAGACGGCAGCCGCGCTTGCTGAAAATCAGAGGGAGCGTGATCTCCTCCTGCGCCGCGTCGCCGAAGCCGCTGGCGCCGAGAAGAATTGACCCGCCGGCGAGGCGGGTCATCCTGCTTCGAGCTATTCCGCAGCCTGATAATTTGCGGCCTTGGCGGCGGACGAACGCGGGCCGACCGCTGCGAGCAGCGTGATGGCGGCAGCAAGGATCGTCACGAAACCGATGCCAGCGACATAGGGATTCCAACCGAAGTTCGGAGCTGCACTGAAGACGGCTGAGGCCGCCGCCAGGATGATGCCGCCGCCGATCTGGAAGGAGGCAAACAGCATGCCCGAAGCCAGGCCGGATTCGTCGTCGCCGACGTCAGAAAGGGCCGCGACCTGGATCGACGGATAGGTCATGGCATAACCGACGCCGAGCAGGAGCTGCGAGATGGCGACGAGCACTATCGTATCAATATGCCCGGCCGACAGCACCCAGAAGAGATAGCTGATGGCCTGCAGTCCAACGCCGAAGGTCATGAGAAGTGTCGTGCCGCGGTTCTGGCCTATCGTCGCAAAGCGTGGTGCCAGGAACATGACGCAGGTGCCGCCGATGGCGAAGGCAAAGCCCGTAGCGAAAGCCGACCAGCCGACGACGGTCTGATAATAGAGCGTCGCGATGAACTGGAAGCCGACATAGGCTCCCTGATACAGCGCAGCGATGGCATTAGCATGGCTGAGCTTGGTGCGGCGGAACATGGCAAGCGGCACCATCGGATCATGATGGCGCGATTCCACGATCAGGAACAGCACGATCAGGATCAACGCGGCGAGGAGCGAACCCCAGGTCGCGAAGGCCTGCCAGCCATCGGCGGCGGCATTGGTGACGCCGAAGACGAAGAGCAGCAGGCCGGGCGTGATCGTCAGGGCGCCGGCCCAATCGAAGCGGGCGCGGGGCCCATTTCGCTTATGATCGGCAGGGAGGACGAGCGGGGCGATGATCAGCGCCAGGATGGCGACGGGAGCCCCCATGACGAGCGTCGCGCGCCAGCTGATGAGCGTTGCCGCTCCGCCCAGCACCATGCCGAGCACGAAGCCGGCAGCACCGGTGGAGGAGAAGACGCCTAGGGCCTTCGCGCGAGCATTGCCTTCTCCAAAGACGGAGAGAAGGAGGGCCAGCGCCGCCGGCGCGGTGAAGGCCGCGGCAATGCCCTTGATCAGCCGGGCAGCGATCAGGGTCGGGGCGCTATCGACGAAACCGCCGGCAATACTGGCGGCGGCGAAGACGCCGAGCGACCAGAGGAAGACGCGGCGGTGGCCGAAGAGATCGGCAACACGGCCGCCGAGCAGCAGGAAGCCGCCATAGCCGAGCACATAGGCGCTGACGGCCCATTGCAGCGAGGTCGCCTGCATGCCTAGCTCTTTCTGGATTGCGGGCAGGGCCACGCCAATGGTGGAGACGTCCATGGCGTCGAGGAAATTGGCGGCGCATAGCAGCAGCAACGCCAATCCCGCCCCGCTTCGGGTTTGTGAAGAAGTCATCGGGATCGTTCCTTTCTAGGCTGCCACCTCTTGGGAGGGTGAAAGCGGCAGGGAACGAGAAAATGTACATCTTCAAACCCTATTGCAAATTGATAGTAACCATGTCAGGTATTACTCGTAATGATGAATGATGCCACGCTTCGAAAAATCGATCTCAATCTGCTGCTCGCCTTCTCCGTGCTGATGCAGGAGCGGAATGTGAGCCGTGCGGCAGAGCGGCTGCTGCTCGGTCAGCCTGGTCTTTCCGCCGCACTTAAGCGCCTGCGCGAGACACTGGATGATGAATTGTTCGTGCGCGTCGGACGCGGCTTGCAGCCCACGCCGCGGGCGCTATCCATCGCGCCGGCGATCGAGGATGCGCTCTCCGGCATCGAGCGCGCCATTCGCCCGCCGGCAGCCTTCGAGCCTGAAAACTGGCACGGCGAGTTCCGCATCGGGCTCTGCGATAATCTCGAATCGTCCTTCTTCGGGCCGCTGGTGGCGCGGTTGCGTCAGCTTGCGCCGAATGCGCGGCTGACCAGCGTGGCGTTCGACCGGCGCGACGCCGTGCGTCTGTTGGACGAGGGCGTCTTCGACTTCAGCATCTCGGTGCATGACGAACCGGCCTCCTGGCATGTTCGCGCGCCGCTGTTCCAACAGGCGTCGCTCTGCATCTACGACGGCCGGCATCTGAAATGCGCTGCGCCGCTGAGCCTGAAGCATTTCGCCAACGCGCCGCATGTCACCGTTTCGCTTGAGGGTGCCATATCCACCGGCGTCGATGTCGCTCTCGCGCGCCTCGGCCATCGCCGGCAAGTCGTGGCGACTGTTCCTCGTTTTTCCGCACTGCCGTCGACGTTGCGAGCGATCCCGGCCATTGCGACGGTTCCGGAGGCCATCGCCCGCTGCATGGCGCAACTGCACGACTTGACGATTTCGGAGCCGCCGTTCGAACTGCCGGCCGACCCGGTGACGATGCTCTACCGCCGCGTCGATCAGGCCGACAGCCGCTCGGTATGGTTCCGCCGCCTTTTCGTTGAGGTTGTCAAGGAAGCGCTCGAGGCCAGCGGGTGCCGCATGGGCGTTTCCACTGATGCCTGCTGCTATGATCCGCCTGAACTCGCAGAAGCTGTGTGACCCTTCGAGCGGAGGCGCCATGATCCGTCGCACCTCACGCCTTTCCTTGCGGATGCCGGAAGAGGGGGACATCGGCTTCCTCACAGCCTTGTTCTTACGGCCGGAACTGGTCGCCCATAGGCCTGATCCCAGACCGGATTCTCCCGAAGAGAGCGCTCGGCGTCTGGCTCGTGACCGGACGCATTGGCGCCTGCATGGATTCGGGCGCTGGGCGATCGAAGCGGAGGGGCAGCTGATCGGTTTCGGAGGCGTTACCGTTTCGATGGAATTTGAAGGACTCAATCTCTCCTATCATTTGCATCCTGATTATTGGGGAAATGGCTATGCGACAGAACTGGTGACCGAGGCGCTGGCTTTCGCCCGCGGCGATCTGCAGGCGAAGCGCGTTATCGGGCTTGTGCGTCCCGTCAATACAGCCTCCCGGCGCGTGCTGGAAAAATGCGGATTTCGTTTCGAGCGCGAAGTCATGCTCCACGGAGCGCCGACTCATCTGCTTTCTTATCGGATGGCAGCGGTTGACATCGACCGACCGGCTTAGCCGTCCGGATAGGCATGCCATCCTTGTGCACGAAACGCCCATCCGTGCTCGAGCTCATCATATCGACATCGGAACAGGTGATGAGGTCGGTCGGAGCGCGCGTTCCGACCTCGAGATAAACAGCCGTCCTGGTGGATTTGTTGATCATATGATGCCCGTTACCCGAGCCTTTCGGGAAGGCGGCGCAATCGCCTGCACGCAGCACGGTTTCGCCGTCGTCTTCTATCAGCGTCAGTTCGCCCTCCAGCACATAGACGAACTCATCTTCCTCCGAATGCCAGTGCCGTTGGCTCGACCAGTTGCCCGGCGGCAGCCGCATGAGGTTGATACCGAAATCCTTGAGGCCTCCCGCATCACCCAGCCGCTGGCGTATGCGCTCGGCGCAAGGGTCGTTGAAGGGAGCGGGATAACGTGTACCCTTGATTTCGGGTATGGCTGCAATATCGATTTTCGGCATGACGATCCTGCCTGCGATTTGCTAGGGAAGGATGAGCTGCTTGTCGTTGGAAGTTTAGCAAGACTCATCGCTATCGGTCCAGCGATGTATCTCGGCAGAGCATGGCGAACCGGGCTTAGCTGCTTGTTTTGTCGTGTAGTTGTCACCCGGTTGTCATCTTTCATACACATATGCGTCGTTTGCGCAACACGCCATATGAAGCTGCTGTCATATATGTTCGGGGCCTTTCTAAACCCTTGTCAGAACAAAATAGTAAATGCAGCTTACTAATCGAAGCGAAGCTATGCTTCGAATTAGGCACTGGAACTTGATGTTGAGCGACCCCCAGGTTCGTCCATCGCGCAAGTTCATTCGACGGATGGAGTTACCATGAACATCAAGAGCTTGCTTATCGGTTCTGCTGCTGCCCTCTGCATCGTATCCGGCGCGCATGCTGCCGATGCTATCGTTGCCGCGGAACCGGAGCCGCTGGAATATGTGCGCATCTGCGATGCGTTCGGCGCCGGCTACTTCTTCATTCCCGGCACGGAGACCTGCTTGCGCGTCGGCGGCAAGGTTCGCACCGAAGGTCAGTGGAAAGATCCCTACAATCGCAACAGCAACTTCGGCACCAAGTGGCATACCCGCGCCGAGCTCAACCTCAATACGGCGACTGACACCGAGTATGGTCCGCTAAAGACCGAAACCATCGTTCGTTGGGACTGGAACGACGGTGGCTCCACCGGCACGAACCTGCTGTGGGCCTACATCACCCTCGGCGGCTTCAGCGTGGGTAAGACGGACTCGCAGTACAACCAGTTCATCGGCTATGCCGGCGACGTGATCCAGGACGACGTCATCTATGACGGTCCGTATGAACTGAACCAGCTCACCTATAACTACGACAGCGGCACGGGCTTCACGGGTGTCATCTCGCTCGAAGACAGCAACTCCGGAACCACCACCAGCGCGTATGGCGGAAGCTGGCAGCTTTCCAAGAGCGATCATTACGCTCCGAACGTCGTTGCCGGTCTCGGCTACAAGGCCGGCGCCTGGCAGTTCCGCGTGGTCGGCGGCTATGACTCTATCGTCGAAGAGGGTGCCATCAAGGCTCGTATCGACGCCGATTTCGGCGTCTTCTCAGCCTTCCTGATGGGTGGCTGGAACACTGACGGCGACAAGCTCAACCAGTATGCAGGCTCGAACCAGAACGTCTCTGCTTGCACGACTTCCGACGGCGTCGTTCACGGCGCGGATTGCGGCTGGGGTGACTGGGCAGTCTGGGGCGGCGTCGGCGTTCCGATCAACGACAAGCTGAAGTGGAATGTTCAGCTCGCCTATACCGACTCCAAGATTTTCGAAGCCACCACGAACGTCAAATTCAATCCGGTCAAGAACCTGCTGGTCGAGCCGGAATTCACCTACGTTCACTACGATCTGCCGAGCGACGATACCTTCTCGGGCATCCTGCGCTTCGAGCGGACCTTCTGAGGCTTCTGGTCTCGGCTGATCTTCACAGAAATGAGGCCCGGTCTTCATATCGGGCCCTATCTGGCGTGACGGACGATTTCTAAATCTCCGTTCGCACCGCATCCTGCCGACAGGCACCATGCGGTGCTAATGACCTCCAGCGCAATCGTACCCAGACGGGCGCCAGGTCACCCTTGTCAGTGGTCAAACGGCCGATAAAGGGAAGTCGGCTCGCTGTCATAAATCCAATGCTAATCAACGACTATCTCATTTTCGATAGCGCCCTTCGGCGCGACCAAAGGAAGCCCCATGAAGACGATCATCCTACTTGCCGCAATTGGAATGTTCTCCACGAACGCCATGGCCATGTCGGCCTATAATTCCAAGTCGATGACCTGCGCCACCGTGCATGAAAAGATGGCTCAGGAAGGGTCGATCGTGCTGCGATATCCCTCACACCATCCGGGCCTGATGATGTACCATCGGACCGTTTCGAATTCGATGGCTTGCCTAGGTCAGGGCTCGATGGCCAGCGCCAGCGTGCCCACCAGCGACGATCCCAGCTGCAAGATCAAGACCTGCAGCTTTGCGACCGGCAAGGGGCCGAACAAGAACCATTGAGGTGGTGGCGCGGGGTCAACCAGCGCCTAAAGGAATATCGCTGCGGCGGGAGATTTCTGCTGCCGCAGCGCGATCGCGGTGTTGACGCCTTCGGATGCCGGGCTGCTTCGATCTTTCTGGCGATCTCTTCCGGCGTGACTGGCTGATCGCCGTTCGCGACCTGCATCGACCGCGTAAGCTCTTTTATTAGGGGGATAAGCGTACATAGTCCCCATGGACAATTTAGATAGGGTTCGCAGCTCTCGCGTAGCTTATTGACCTGCTCGAGCCTTTGAAATTTTTAGGAGCTCGTCTGCAAATGATGTAGTGAGCGAGTTGCCGTTGTTGGCATCGATTGTGAGAAATCGCAATTGCTCATAGTCGTTAGGCGCACGAAGGTATCGGTCGGCCTCTTTGCTTATGACTACGACGCCAGCGTAAATGTCAAATATTCGGACTGCGATGGCGATGCTGTTGCCCGCGCGCGATGCATAGGCGAGGTGTTGCGCCTCGTGCGGCTCCCAGAATTGAAACGCTGAACACTCGCCGGCCTCACCTGCAAAGCCAGGAATGTCGTCTGTTGACGCTACGTCGTCCGCTAAAATAGCTTCGCGCAATTGCTTTGCCGTAGGGTCATCGAGGTAGGCTTCGCCGAGCCACAGAAAAGCCAATTCATAGGCAATCTTGAACAGTGCATGGCGCAAAAAGGAGAACTTCAATACAAAAGTTTTTTGAATGACGGGATTCACTACTGTTTCGGACACGCATTTTTCAGCTTGTGCCGCTAATTCCTCGGGAGGTAAAGGTTTAAGGCCGCTTCTCTTTCTTTCCCGCTGAATGATTTTTGTGATTTCGCTCTTCTTCCGGACATCGATTGTAATCTGCCGCGCTATTGTTCCATCTGCAGCAACAGTCGAGGTAGAGTGATAAAGCTGCTCAATGTCCAGTTTGCCGGTTCGTTCGTTGAGGGAAATACGCACTTTCTTTTCGGGTGAGCCAACCAGAGTAGCGCTGCCCTCGAACATCTCCTGCCACTGAGGTATAGCGCCGCTATTTCCCGCGAGCCCAAGTTTTGCTCTTCGCATACGGATGGGAAAAAACTCGGTAAGAGCCGAGTCTACACGACTTCCCAGTTTCGAATTGCACGTCTGGCAAACGCGTTCGATTTCCAGGGGTCCGCCAATCGCAAGAGGAAAAACATGCTCAATACTCGGTGGTTGTTCCGTTGTGCAGAAAATGCATAACATGCAGCCCACCGCCATCTACAAGGGAGTGTTATTGAAGCCAATATTAAGCAAAAGCTTCGGACTGCAAAAGGGCAATTGCCATTGAAAATTGTAAGCGTCAATTGAGTATAGCAAATGTGAGGGGACGGCTCTGGTGTCTCAGGCTCGCGTGCAGGCCAGATAGATATGTATGCTTCCTATATGCTTCCTACGAAGAAACGAGCACCATCAAAACGACAGCAAGTCTTTGAAATGATTGGCGCACCCGACAGGATTCGAACCTGTGACCTTTGGAATCGGAATCCAACACTCTATCCAGCTGAGCTACGGGTGCATGCCGTGGCGGTTTGAATCGCCTGTCCGATGGCTGGTTCTTAGCCTAGGAAAGGCTTGGCTTCAATCGAGAAAATTCAGGAAAGCGTGAGATCGGACGTTTTGTTTGGATAAGGCCGCGGGCTTTGAGCGCGCGGCCTTGGTATCATCGGCCGTTCCGGCTCATTCCTTCATCGCGCCAGGGCCGGGGATGGCTTTGGGCGGCACCTTGCCGAGGATGATCATGCCCAGCACCTCGTCCTTGGTGACGTCTTCGGTGCGGGCGTGGCCGACAACCTGGCCGTTCTTCATGACCGAGACGCGGTCGGCAAGGTCGAAGACGTCGTGGATGTCGTGGCTGATGAGGAAGATGCCGATGCCTTCCTTCTTCAGCTGCTTGATCAGTTCGCCGACCTGCGCCGTCTCCTGGGGGCCGAGTGCTGCGGTCGGCTCGTCCATGATCAGGATGCGGGCGTCGAAGAGAATGGCGCGGGCGATCGCCACCGACTGGCGCTGGCCGCCGGAAAGCGCCTTCACCGGCTCCTTGAAGCGCTTGAAGTTGGGGTTGAGGCGTCCCATCACTTCGCGTGCCTTGGCTTCCATCGCGACGTCGTCGAGCGTACCCCAGCGGGTCTGCAGTTCGCGGCCAAGATAGAGGTTGGCGGCGGCGTCGACATTGTCGGCGACGGCGAGCGTCTGGTAGATCGTCTCGATGCCGTATTTCTTGGCGTCGCGCGGGGTGCGGATATCGGCGGGCTCGCCGTTGATCAGGATATCGCCGCTGTCGCGCTTGTAGGCGCCGGAGAGAATCTTGATCAGCGTCGATTTGCCGGCGCCGTTATGGCCGAGAAGGGCGACAACTTCGCCGGGGTAGAGGTCCACCGAGGCGTTGTCGACCGCGTGGATGCCGCCGAAGGAGATGGAAATGTTCTTCATTTCCACAAGCGGAGTGGTTTGATCCGTCATGGTTCAGAATTCCTTTTACTTGGCGCGCGAGCGGTAGACGATGTCGAGCCAGACGGCGACCACCAAGACCACCCCGACGACGACGTTTTGAATCGGTGTGTCGACATTGGCGAGCCCCATGCCCGATTGCAGCGACTGCATGACCAGCGCGCCAAGCATGGCGCCGGCGACCGTGCCGCTGCCGCCGGCGAGCGACGTGCCGCCGATAACGGCAGCAGCGATGGTGAAGAGTTCGTAGGTGGTTCCCTGTGAGTTCACCGCCGAATTGAGGCGGGCGGTCGAAATCGCGGCGGCGACGGCGGCGAGCAGGCCCATCAGCGCGAAGATCTTCACGATGACCCAGCGGGTCTTGATGCCGGCAAGCTCTGCGGCTTCCGGGTTGCCGCCGATCGCGAAGACATAACGGCCGAAGCGCAGGCGCGTTGCGATGAAAGTCATCACGATGCCGATGAGAACGGCGATGAGGACCGGAACCGCGATGCCATAGGGGATATCGAGGCCGTTCTCGGGCCACGTGATATTGTGCTCGGTGGCGTAGCGCTTGGCGATGCCGACCGGCCAGTCATAACTGTTGAAGAGATAGACGGTACCGAGGACGAGCAGCGAGCCGAGGCCGGCAAGGAAGTATTCCGCCCAGAGGGGGCGGCGCGGAAAGTGGAAGCGCTTTCTTTGCTGGCGTGAGCCGACGATGCCGACAATGATCAGCAGGCAGGAAATCACGCCGACCACCCAGCTCCAGGTGGCGCCGATCGAGCCGGTGGCGCCGCTGCCGCCCATGATGACGAAGGTGGAATCCATCGGCGCCACGGTCTGGCCGCTGGTGACGTACCACGCAAGGCCGCGCCAGACGAGAAGGCCGCCAAGCGTCACGATGAAGGAGGGAACGTTCATGAAGGCGATGATCGCGCCTTGGAAGGTGCCGATGGCCGTGCCAATCGCCAGGCCGCAGAGGAGGGTGATGATCCACGTCCAGGAGCTGTCGAAGCCGAGATATTGCGGCAGCCATTTTGCCTGCATGACGCCCATGATCATGGCGACGAAACCGAGCACGGAGCCTACCGACAGGTCGATGTTGCGCGTGACGATGACCAGTACCATGCCCGTGGCGAGAACCGCGATTTCGCAGGTCTGCACCGAAAGGTTCCAAAGGTTTCTCGCCGTCAGAAATTCCCGGCCGTCGAAGACCCTGAGATAGAGATCGAAGCCGATCCAGATGATCAGTAGCGCTCCTATCATGCCGAGCAGGCGGGTATCGATTTCCGTGGCGCGCAGAAACCGGGTGATCGCGCCGGCATCCGCGTTCCTAGGCCCGCTCGATGTGGTGGACTGTGTCATGTCGGCCATCGCTTTGCCGTTCTCCCTCTGTCGGGCGCGGCCGGCGACGCATTCTGGCAATCGCTGGCAATCGCGCCAATCTCAAAAATGTCTGCCATCGCCTGCAACCCGGCCTTTATCCCGGTCCCGCTGGCCGCCGTCCGACGGACCAAGGGATGCGGCTGCATACCACACTGCGGGGAAGCTCCGCCTCCAGCTGCAAGGGAGGGTTGTCGGCTTCCAATCCGCATTCGACGCCGCAACGGTGTGCCGCTGCGGCGTCGCTCTTTCGATGAGTAAGCTCGTTCTAAAGTCGGTTTATTTGCAGGCCGCGACAGCGCCTGCCTTGACACCCTGGCAGGCTTCAGCCTTGGAAATCCAGCCGGCGTCGATGACGACGTTCAGATTGTCCTTGGTGATAGCAACCGGGGTCAGGAAGACCGACTTCATGGCGACGTGCTTCGGGCCGCCGTTGAAGGTCTGAACGCCGGAGATCTCGTCGAGCTTCTTGCCCTTGGCGAGGTCGATGGCGATTTCAGCGGCGCGCTTGCCGAGTTCGCGCGAGTCCTTCCAGATGGAAACGGTCTGCGTGCCAAGCGCGATGCGGTTGAGCGCTGCCTTGTCGGCGTCCTGGCCGGAAACCGGAACGGAACCGGCAAGGCCCTGGGCGTCGAGAGCGGCAACAGCGCCGCCGGCGGTGCCGTCGTTGGAGGCGACGACCGCGTCAACCTTGTTGTTGTTGGCGGTCAGGAACTGCTCCATGTTGCGCTGCGCATTCTGCGGCAGCCAGCCGTCCGTATAGGCTTCGCCGACGTTCTTGATCTTGCCGGCGTCGATGGAAGGCTTCAGCACTTCCATCTGGCCGGAGAAGAGAAAGTCGGCGTTCGGATCGGACGACGAGCCCTTGATGAAGACGTAGTTGCCAGCCGGCTTTGCCTTCAGGACTTCGCGAGCCTGCATGCGGCCCACTTCCTTGTTGTCGAAGGTGATGTAGAAGGCTGCCGGATTTTCGATCAGGCGGTCATAGCCGACAACCGGAATGCCTTCGTCGGCAGCCTTTTCAACGGCCGGGCCGATGGCATCGGAATCCTGGGCGAGAATGATGAGGGCGTTGGCACCCTGCGAAATCAGCGACTCGACGTCGGTCAGCTGCTTGGAAGCGGACGACTGGGCGTCGGCGGAAATGTATTTGGCCCCGACGGCTGCCAGAGCCTTCTTGATGGCTGCCTCATCGGTCTTCCAACGTTCTTCCTGGAAATTCGACCAGGAAACGCCGACGACGAGATCCTTGGCGAAGGCGGTCGTCTGCATGGTCAAAACGATGGCCGCGCCCGCAGCCAGCTTGATGAAAGCTTTCATGTGATCCTCCCGAGTGAATGCGACCGCACGTATCCTTAACTCCCGTCGGCCGCGGCGAAAATGCTGACAAGAAAAGTCTTGGACTTTTTTCTCGACAGTCGAGAAATTTAGTGTCAGAGATTTTTTCAGCTGTCAACACCCGCGCCGCTAGGTTTAATCGGTCGTCCGAAAAAGCTATCAGGGGCTGCGCAGGAGGAGGGTTGAATGAGCAGGGAGTTTGCCGATGCTGGCCAAATCGAGCACCGAATTGGTCCGTCAGAAGAACAGCGCCTTGGTCTTGTCGGCGCTGCGCCGGCACGGCCCGCTCGCCCATACCGAGCTCTCTGATTTCACCAGGCTCTCTTCCGCGACCGTATCGGTCATCACTGCCGATCTTGAGCGGGCGCAGATCATCGAAAAGGCGGAGCAGCAGCCGGCCAGCGGCCGCGGGCGGCCGCGTGTTTTGTTTTCGCAGCGGCGCGATTGCGGCTATCTCATCGTCGTCGTCATCTCGTCTGATGCCGTGCAATATTCTCTCGTCGATTATACCGGCCGCCTCATCGACCGCTTTACCGAGGATAGGCAGCAGAACGTTGCGGGCGTCGAGCGCTTCGTGGCAGCCTTGCGCGATGCCTTGAACCGCATTGTCACCCGATCGCGATTGCCGCGCGACAAGGTGCTGATGATCTCGATCAGCAGCAAGGGGCTCGTCGATATTTCAGCGCCGGTGCTGCGCTGGTCTCCGATCTTCGGGCGCGACGAGATCGATTTCGCTGACGTGCTGCGCGATGAATGGCCTGCGCAAGTCATTCTCGGCAACGAAACCCTGCTTGTGGCTGCAGCCCTTGGGCGGCAGGAGGAAATCAACACCCGCGGCGACTTCCGCTCGCTGGCGGCGCTGTCGCTCGGCCATAGTATCGGGCTTGGCATCGTGCGCCGGGAACATGAAGGCGGCCATCATATATCGGCGCCCAATTTCGGGCATATGATGCATGTGCCCGGCGGCGGTCTTTGCCGCTGCGGCGCGCGGGGATGTATCGAGGCCTATGCCGGTTTCTACGCGATGCTGCGGACGGCCTTCGACGTGCCGCTGGACACGATCCCGGCGAAGTTCGTGCCGATTGCCGAGCTCGACAAGATCGCTACGAGTGCGCGCCAGGGCGGGCGCCGCAACGTACTGGCCTTCCGCCAGGCGGGCCTGGCGCTCGGCAATGGCCTTTCGCGTGTCTTGAGTCTGCACGAGCGGATGCCGATCGTCATCACCGGCCCTGGCGCAAGGTACTACGATCTGCTGATCGAGGGCATAACCGAGGGCCTGGCGGAATCGCATGTCGTGCGCATGGAGGGCATGCCGGAGCTGCGCGTCATCGCCGACGAGCCGACACTCGTTTTCGAAGGGCATCTGAACCGCGCATTTTCGATCATCGACAATGACATCGTGAAGAGGGGAGCCTCGGTCGTCGAGCTGCACGACCAGGCGGGTTGAGAGGCGAGGGCGCCGCAAGCTGTGGCCCTGCGCTTGGCCGCAGGATTGTCATCTCAATCAATCTGCCAAGCCCAAAGGCTGTTCGTCTTCGCGGACCTGAAGAATACGGTCGATCAGCCCCCATTCCAGAGCCTCTTCCGCCGTCATGAAGTGATCGCGGTCCATGGCGCGTTCGAACTCCTCATAGGAGCGTCCGCAATGCTCGGCATAAAGCCGCGTCATGCGATGCTTCGTTCGCCTCATTTCTTCGGCGTGGATAAAGATGTCCGATGCCTGTCCCTGGAAACCGCCCAATGGCTGGTGAATATGGATGCTGGCATTTGGAAGCGCGGTGCGCTCACCCGGCTGACCAGACATCAAGAGGAAGGAGCCCATCGAACGGGCGGTTCCCATGCAAAGCGTATGTACCGGCGCACGAACGTAACGCATGGTGTCACACATCGCGAGACCGCTGGTTACGACGCCACCGGGCGAATTGATATAAAGGTGGATCGGTCTCTTGGGATTTTCGGCCTCGAGAAACAGCAGTTGCGCGCAGACGAGGGCCGAGACGTCGTCGTTCACCTCACCATTCAGGAAGATGATTCTCTCGCGCAGCAGGCGGGAGTAGATGTCGAAAGATCGTTCCCCTCTGCTAGACTGCTCAACGACCATAGGGACGAGTTGCATCGCTTCGCGCATCGGCGAACTCCAATGTTCTTGAAATTGTTGATAAATCTAGCGCGTCAGGCGGCGCGCATGACGGTCAGGCGGTTATTGTTTGCTGCAGTTCTTTCCGTTTCGCGAAGCCGAACGTCATCGAGCTCGTGGATGATCCGCAGGCTGGTGCCGCCGTTTGCATTCGAAGATATTTTGAAAGTCACGGTGCTTTCGAGGAAGGGCGCTGCATCGTCCCGCAGCCTGTAGGTGACTTCCTTGCCCGGCGTGACCGATATAGCCTCGGGATTGGCCAAGGCCTCCTGCGGCAGCCAGTTTTGGCGAAGCTCAGGGGTGCTGATTGCACGCCAAACTTTTTGCGGCGGTTCGTCGAGCTGGTATTCCAGCTCGATGCCGTTCTTTCGCTCGGGGATCTTGGGATTGTTCATTGATCCATATCCTTCAGCAACACCTTGAGAGCTTCGATGCGGGCGGGCCAATATGCGCGGTATTTCGCCAGCCATTGGGCGATGAGGGCAAGCCCTTCCGGATCGACTTCGTAGTTCACGAAACGCCCCTGTCGTTCTTCCCTGACCAGCCCGGCGCTCCGCAGAACTGCGAGATGCTGGGACATGGCCGGCTGGCTGATGCCGATACCGTCTCGCAGGGCGCTGGCATTCATGCCGCCTGTCGCCAGCTTCTCGAAGATGGCGCGGCGAGTCGGATCGGCCAAAGCCCGGAATATCTCATTCTCTACCATGACGACAGATAAGCATGGACTTATGTGATTCGCAAGAGGTTTTTATCGAAGCCTCTTCGTGAGCTCTGGATCGCGCCAAAGAAAAAGTCCGCCGCGAATGGAGATCGCGGCGGACTTTTGGGAGGATCGTATTCCTGGAGGAATGGAGACGGCTCAGTTAATCTTGACGAGGCGGCCTTCCTTGACCGACTGCAAGGCGGCATCCGCCAGCTTCAGTGCAGCAAGACCATCGGCGCCCGATGGTGTGATTGTGGCGCCCTTTTCGATCGCAGCGATGAAGCTTGCGATCTCGTTGGCATAGGCTTCGGTGTAGCGCGTCATGAAGAAATCGTGCAGCGGCGGGCGGGTGTAGCCATCGCCGTTGGCGACTTCGATGGAGAAGGGGCGTTGGTTTTCAGCCGAAACCAGACCCTTCGAGCCATGGATTTCGATCCGCTGATCGTAGCCGTAAGTGGCGCGGCGCGAGTTGGAGATGATTGCCTGCTTGCCCGATGCCGTCTGAAGGATGACCGAAACACTGTCGTAATCGCCGGCTTCGCCGATCGCCTTGTCGACCAGAACTGCGGCAGTTGCAGTGACGGCAACCGGTTCTTCGCCGAGCAGGAAGCGCGCCATATCGAAGTCGTGGATCGTCATGTCGCGGAAGATGCCGCCGGAGCGCTTGATGTAATCGACCGGCGGGGCGCCCGGATCGCGCGAGGTGATCGTCACCATTTCGACCGTGCCGATGCGGCCTTCGTCGATGGCTTTCTTGACAGCCATGAAATGTGGGTCGAAGCGGCGGTTGAAGCCGACCATCAGCTTGCCCTTGGTCTCATTGACAACCTTGATGCAGGCCTGAACGCGCGCGACGTCGAGATCGACAGGCTTTTCGCAGAAGATGGCCTTACCGGCGCGGGAGAAGCGCTCGATCAGATCGGCATGGGTATCCGTCGGCGTGCAGACGACGACGGCATCGATATCCTTGGCGGCTTCGATCGCTTCGATGGTGCGGACTTCGCAGCCATAGGCGGACGCGATTGCTTCCGCAGCCGCCGGAAAGGCATCCGCGACGGCGACGAGCTTGGCGTTGGCATCGCCGCTGACGGCTTTCGCATGCACTTTGCCGATGCGTCCGGCGCCGAGCAGACCAAATCTGACAGTCATTATTACCTCCCTGAATTCGGAATAAATGGACCGAATATCAATTGCTATGGAATTTTCATTCCATCTTCCGGCGGCGGCGTCAAGCCGCCTGGACTTCACAATTCTGAAAAATTCCGGCTCTCGGCTTAGCCGAAATCCGGACGTGAAACCTTATTTTATGCGGACGACTTCACAATTTTCCTGAGGATGCGCTAAAGACATGTCTTCTTAAACAGGCAAAAGTGACCCATGCAACTGATCGATCCCAGCCATCCCATCTACAAGCCGCTTTGGGTGCGCATTCTCATCGTGGCTGTCTGCTTTGGCTGGGCAGCCGTCGAAACGCTGGGCTCGCAGCCGTTCTGGGCAATGCTGTCCGGGGCGCTCGGCGCCTATTCGGCGTGGATGCTGCTCTTGAATTTCAAGCCGCAACCGCCTGCGACGACTAGCGATGCGCCAGCGCAGGACGATGCTGCCGAGGATGATGAGCCGCCCTCCGAAGACAAGAAATAATCATCGTCTGAGGCGACGTATGGCTTCATCGATCAGTTGATTGGCGAGCGTCATGCGGATCGTCGCCTGTTCGCGGAAGAGGGCTGCGACGCTGTCGGGGTGATTGGCCTTTGCAAAACTGCGGCGTTTTTCCTGCAGGGCTTCGCGCGTGAGGTCAGAGGTGATTGCGAGCTCAGTGGCGACTTCTTCCCGCGATGTTCGTGCCAGATGCTCGGGCATGACCGGCAGTACCGGTTCTTGCGGAGCGGGTTCGGGTTCCGGCAGAATGTTAGGGTCGCCGAGATTGTCGCGGTAGGCTTCGTCTGGCCGATGGGCGTCCGGCGTCTCGCCGCCCAGCACAGTTGCGGCAAAGCTGACGTTCAGGCCGCGGATGCGGTGCGCGGCTTCTTCCTGTTCCGCAGGCTCCTGTTCGCTATCGAGGCGATCGAGCACGGATTGAAACAATGATTGCTTGAACAGCATACGTGGTCTCCACGCCAAGCTTCATAGGAGCGCAAGTTGGCGTGGAGCTTATGGCGGCAACGGTTCTCCGTTCATGTCGGCGAGAGATGCCGGCTCTCTTCCAGGATCATGTCATGCAGCAGCCGCGCGCTCGGCGGCATGGCGCGTTCGCGGGCGGTGATGAGACTGTAGGGCCTGACGTCGATATCGAAATCGATCGGCAGGATGGAGGATTCGCCTGCCTGGGACGTCTGCCCGCAGATGAATTGCGCCATGTCGAGCGCAATCGGCGCGATCGCGTCCGTCTTGCAGACCACCGCCAGCGTCAGCAGCAAGGATGAGGTGTTGACGACATTTTCCGGCAGGGGCACGCCAGCAGCGAGGAAAATGTCTTCCACCTTGCGGCGAAGCAATGTGCCCGGCGGTTGGAATACCCAGTCGTAACCGGCCAGATCGTGCAGGCTGGCTACACCTCTTTCAAGCAGCGGATGGCCGTTGCGAACCACCAGGCAGGCCTTTTCGACACCGATCTCATGGGCCGTGAACAGACGCGGATCGAGATCGTCCGGGATGCGGCTGATGATGAAGTCATGGCGGGCCGCCAGCAGCTCGCGCGCGAGCACATTGCTGTTCTCGACTTCGATATTGATCTCTATGCCGGGATAGGTGCGCGTCACGCGCTGGATCGCCGGGACGACAAGGCTGATTGCCGGCGCGGTCACCGCCCCCAGAAAGACCGAGCCACCCCTGCCGGTTCGCAAGGCGCCAAGCTCCCGGCCTGCCTCGCGCAGCTCCAGTAGGATCTTGCGTGCCCGCTTGGCCAAAGCGAGCCCGAAAGGGGTCAAAACGACGCCCCTGGCAACACGCTCGTAAAGCGGGCTTTTGACAATCGACTCCATTTCTGAGAGCATGCGTGAAGCCGCAGGTTGTGACATGTTCATGGACTCAGCGGCCGCGGAAATTTGCCCGTGATCCTCGATCGTGACGATCATCCGCAGGTGATTGAGCTTCAAACCGGCTTTCAACAACGCGTCGTCGCGAAAATTATCGGAATGAATCTCGATGCCTTCGCTCAAATAATCGTTATATATTTTCTCCATAACGGCCATTTTTCCCCTTCGCCGGCAAAAAAGTACTATTTTTTAACATTATACCAAAGTTGGTATATGTTTAGCCAGTTATTCTATTTGACAGTTATACGAAATCGTACGAGTTTGCCGATTGTGGGCTGGGTACAGCTCATAAACCGTGAGAGCGTGGAGGAGACCTACTTCGTTTCTCACAATTAGAAGTAAATCATTCCATCTACGGAACCTGCCGCAGTTTCGGGCGGGCATTTTTTGTCCGCCGCATTTAACAACAAGGGAGAGAGTAATGAAATCCATTATCTCATTGATGGCCGGCGCTGCGTTCGGCGTCGCTACGCTGGTGGTACCTGCCTTCGCGGCGGATAAGGGCACGGTAGGCATCGCCATGCCGACCAAGGCTTCGGCGCGCTGGATCGATGACGGCAACAACATCGTCAAGCAGCTCCAGGCTGCTGGTTACGGCACCGACCTTCAGTATGGCGACGACGATATCCCGAACCAGCTCTCGCAGATCGAGAACATGGTCACCAAGGGCGATAAGGTCCTCGTCATCGCTTCGATCGACGGCACCACGCTGTCCGACGTCCTGCAGAAGGCTCACGATGCCGGCATCAAGGTCATCGCCTATGACCGCCTGATCCGCAACAGCGGCAACGTCGACTATTATGCGACGTTCGACAACTTCAAGGTCGGCGTTCTGCAGGCAAACTCGATCGTTGACGCCCTCGGCCTCAAGGACGGCAAGGGCCCGTTCAACATCGAGCTGTTCGGCGGTTCTCCGGACGACAACAACGCCTTCTTCTTCTATGATGGCGCAATGTCGGTCCTGAAGCCCTACATCGACAGCGGCAAGCTGGTCGTAAAGTCCGGCCAGATGGGCATGGATAAGGTCGGTACGCTGCGTTGGGATCCGGCAACGGCCCAGGCCCGCATGGACAACCTGCTGTCGGCCTACTACACCGACAGCCACGTCGACGCCGTCCTGTCTCCGTATGATGGCCTGTCGATCGGCATCCTCTCCGCGCTCAAGGGCGTCGGCTACGGTTCCGGCGGCGTGAAGCTCCCGATCGTTAC
Organism: Rhizobium sp. BK491; assembly: GCF_014194925.1. Lineage (NCBI taxonomy): Bacteria > Pseudomonadati > Pseudomonadota > Alphaproteobacteria > Hyphomicrobiales > Rhizobiaceae > Rhizobium > Rhizobium sp. BK491. The sequence continues at coordinate 1,062,994 of NZ_JACIAR010000001.1, read as the reverse complement.
CGGTCAGGACTCCGAAATCCCGTCGGTGAAGTCGATCATCGCTGGCGAGCAGCACTCGACGATCTTCAAGGACACCCGTGACCTCGCAAAGGTCACAGTCGGCATGGTCAACGCGCTGATGGAAGGCAAGACGCCCGAAGTCAACGACACGAAGACCTACGACAACGGTGTCAAGGTTGTTCCGTCCTACCTGCTGACCCCGGTCGCAGTCGACAAGACCAACTACGAGAAGGTTCTCGTCGAGGGCGGTTACTACAAGGCTGATCAGCTGAAGTAGTCTTCCGACATAGCGGTCAGGGCTCGCTCAATGCGAGCCCTGGCTTTGATATTTAAGACGATCGCGCGGTCTGCTATGTTTGATCGCGGCGTTGGATACGGACAATGGACAATACCATTCTCGAAATGCGGAACATAACCAAGTCGTTCCCCGGTGTGAACGCCTTGGAAAATGTGAATTTGAAAGTCCGTCAGGGCGAGATTCATGCTTTGGTCGGTGAAAACGGAGCCGGCAAATCCACCCTCATGAAAGTGCTGTCGGGTGTCTATCCGGCCGGCACGTACGACGGCGATATCTATTACGATGGCGCGGTCCGTCAGTTCAAGACCATCAGAGATTCCGAAGATATCGGCATCATCATCATTCACCAGGAGCTGGCGCTCGTTCCGCTTCTGTCGATCGCTGAAAATATCTTCCTCGGCAATGAAGTTGTCGCCAATGGCATGATCAATTGGCAGGAAACCTTCAGCCGGACCAAGCAGCTTCTTTCCAAGGTGGGCCTTAAGGAATCTCCGAATACGCTCGTGACCGACATCGGTGTCGGCAAGCAGCAGCTCGTCGAGATCGCTAAGGCTCTATCGAAGAGCGTCAAGCTACTCATTCTCGACGAGCCGACGGCATCGCTGAACGAAAACGATTCCGATGCGCTGCTCAATCTCCTCATGGAGTTCCGCAATCAAGGCATCACCTCGATCATCATCACGCACAAGCTCAACGAAGTGCGGAAGGTGGCCGACCAGATCACTGTGTTGCGCGACGGCATGACGGTGAAGGCGCTGGACTGTCATGAGGAAGAGATCAGCGAAGACATCATCATTCGCAACATGGTCGGCCGTGAGCTGGCGGATCGCTATCCGCCGCGCTCGGTGCCGATCGGCGAGACGATCTTCCAAGTGAAGAACTGGAATGCCTTCCACCAGCAGCATCGCGATCGTCAGGTGCTGCACGATATCAACATCAATGTGCGCAAGGGCGAGGTGGTCGGCATTGCCGGCCTGATGGGCGCAGGCCGCACCGAGTTCGCCATGAGCGTCTTCGGCAAGTCCTATGGCCACAAGATCAGCGGCGAAGTCTTCCTTGACGGCAAGCTGGTCGATACCAGCACGGTGCGCAAGGCGATCGATGTCGGTCTTGCCTATGTGACCGAGGACCGCAAGCAGCTTGGCCTGGTTCTGACCAACAGCATCCTGCACAACACGACGCTTGCCAATCTGCTTGGCGTTTCCAAGGCGACCGTCATTGATGACGTGCGGGAGCTGCAGGTGGCGACGAACTATCGTTCCAAGCTGCGCATCCGTTCGGCCGGCGTCTTCCAGGAAGCGGGCAATCTTTCCGGCGGCAACCAGCAGAAGGTGGTGCTGTCGAAATGGCTGTTCTCGGATCCGGAAGTGCTGATCCTCGATGAGCCGACGCGCGGTATCGACGTCGGCGCCAAATACGAAATCTATTCCATCATCAACCAGCTTGCCGCCGACGGAAAGGGCGTTCTGATGATTTCATCGGAAATGCCCGAGCTTCTCGGCACCTGCGACCGCATCTACGTCATGAACGAAGGTCGCATCGTCGCCGAACTGCCGAAGGCAGAGGCAAGCCAGGAGAGCATCATGCGCGCTATCATGCGCTCAGGGGAGAAACAACAATGAGTTCGGCCAACCCAGCCACAGAAAGCAGCCACGTGGTTTCCATCGGCGACCACATCCGCAACAACATCCGCGAATACGGCATGTTGATCGCGCTCGTGGTCATCATGTTGCTGTTCCAGTACCTGACGAACGGCGTTCTGTTCAGGCCGCAGAACCTGACCAACATCGTGCTGCAGAACTCGTTCATCGTCATCATGGCGCTCGGCATGCTGCTGGTCATCGTGGCCGGTCATATCGATCTTTCAGTCGGCTCCGTCGTCGGTTTCGTCGGGGCGGTCGCCGGTGTTCTTGTCGTGCAGATGCATATGAATCTCGCACTCGCGACGGTCATTTGTCTGCTGATGGGTGCCGCGGTCGGCGCCTGGCATGGGTATTTCATCGCCTATCACCGCATTCCGTCGTTCATCGTGACATTGTCGGGCATGCTGGTTTTCCGCGGCCTGACCTATACCATCATCAATACGACCGGCAACGGCAGCAGCATCGGTCCGTTCCCGCCGGCGTTCCAGATCGTCGCAACGGGCTTCATTCCGGATTTCGTCGATATGGGCGGTATCCATTCGACATCGATGTTGCTGACGGTCGCCATCCCGATCATCATGTTCTTCCTGTCATGGCGTCGCCGCAGTGTGAACGAGAAGCACGGTATCGATGTCGAGCCGTTCAGCTTCTTCGTCGGCCAGAATCTGGTGGTTGCCGCCGCCGCCATCTTTATCGGCTACCAGATCTCCTCCTACAGGGGCTTGCCGAACGTTCTGGTTCTCATGCTGCTTTTGATCGCGCTCTACAGCTTCGCCACACAGCGCACGACGATCGGCCGCCGCATCTATGCCATGGGCGGCAATGAGAAGGCGACGAAGCTTTCGGGTATCGATACCCGCCGCCTGACCTTCTACACCTTCATCAACATGGGTATCCTGGCGAGCATCGCCGGCATCATCATCGCGACGCGCCTGAATTCGGCAACCGCAAAAGGCGGTGACGGCCTCGAACTCGACGTCATCGCGGCCTGCTTCATCGGCGGCGCTTCGGCCTCCGGCGGCGTCGGCAAGGTAACGGGTGCCGTCATCGGCGCCTTGATCATGGGTGTCTTGAACCAGGGTATGTCAATCCTCGGCTACCAGACGGACTCCCAGAAGATGATCAAGGGTGCGGTGCTGCTCGCTGCCGTGTTCATCGACGTCTACAACAAGAACAAGGGTTGATCGTCTAGCGATCAACTTAGCTTTTAAAACCAAATCCATGACAGAGTCCGGCTCTCGCTGAGAGCCGGAACGGTAGAACGCATCCGATCTCTGTCTGTTAGGAAAGGATGAAAGACATGCTCATCTCGCAGATCAAGGGTTCGAACGGCGAGATCGTCGTTGCGGTCCGCAATGGACCCGGCGAAGCTGCCAAGGCCGTCGTCAATGGCGGCAGCGTCTACAAGCTTGCGATCGAAGCCGCCGATAGCGGCAAGTCGCTGGCATCGGTCATCGAGGCCCATGGTCTCGGCGAGTCAATCGATCTCGAAAAAGCCTATGCCGAAGGCCGCTTCCTGCCGCCGATCACGCATCCCGACGCAGCTCATCTGCACCTGACAGGCACCGGCCTGACGCATCTTGGCTCCGCTGCCACGCGCGATTCCATGCACAAGAAGACGACGGAAGCTGCCGAGGAGACGCTGACCGACTCCATGAAGATGTTCAAGATGGGCATCGAGGGCGGCAAGCCGAAGGCGGGCGAGAAGGGCGTACAGCCAGAGTGGTTCTACAAGGGCAATGGCTACGGCGCTGCGGCCCCGGGTGCGGCACTCGTGTCTCCATCCTTCGCGCTCGACGGTGGCGAAGAGCCCGAAATGGCCGGTGTCTACGTCATTGCCAAGGATGGCACGCCGTTCCGTATCGGCTTTGCACTCTCGAACGAATTTTCCGATCACGTCACCGAGCGGATCAACTATCTCTATCTCGCCCATTCCAAGCTCCGTCCGGCAAGCTTCGGCCCGGAAATCCGCGTTGGTGTGGCGCCGGAAGATATTCGCGGCACGTCGCGCATCAAGCGCGGCGACAAGGTAATCTTCGAAAAGCCGTTCCTATCGGGCGAAGCGAACATGTCGCACACCTTTGCGAACCTTGAATATCACCACTTCAAGTACGGTATCTTCCGTGTTCCCGGCGATGTGCATGTGCACATGTTCGGCACGGCGACGCTTTCCTTCGCGGAAGGCATCAAGCCCGAAGTCGGCGACGTCTTTGAAATCGAGGTTGGCGAATTCGGCCTGCCGCTGCGCAATCCGCTGGCGATCGATGCCGAGGAAGAAGTGGCTGTTCGCCAGCTGTAATGCATCGAGCCCGGCCGCAAGGGATCGGCCGGGATTTCCAATACGATCCAGGAAGGCATGACGCCATGACCATTCATCAGAACTTGATCGCCGGGGAGTGGACGGGGACGAACGGCACCGAGAACATCAACCCGTCGGATACGAACGAGGTCGTCGGCCTCTATGCGAGCGCAAGCGCGCAGGATGTCACGGATGCGATCGCTGCCGCCAAGGCCGCTTTTCCAGCATGGTCGCGTTCTGGTATTCTGGAGCGCCACACGATCCTGAAGAAGGCCGGCGACGAGATCCTGGCACGCAAGGATGAACTCGGCGCGCTGCTCGCCCGCGAAGAGGGCAAGACGCTGCCGGAAGCGATCGGTGAGACCATCCGCGCCGCGCAGATCTTCGAATTCTTCGCCGGCGAGGCGCTGCGCCTGGCAGGCGAGGTGCTTCCTTCCGTGCGCCCGAACATCGGCGTCGAGATCACCCGCGAGCCGCTCGGCGTCATCGGCGTTATCACCCCCTGGAACTTCCCGATCGCCATTCCTGCATGGAAGATCGCGCCGGCGCTCTGCTACGGCAACACCATCGTCTTCAAACCGGCCGATCTCGTGCCCGGCTGCTCGTGGGCAATCGTTGATATTCTGAACCGCGCCGGTCTGCCGAAGGGTGTGTTGAACCTCGTCATGGGCAAGGGCTCGGTCGTCGGTCAAGCTATGCTCGACAGCCCGGTTCTTTCGGGTATCACCTTCACCGGCTCGGTCGGCACCGGCAAGCGCGTCGCGCTTTCCTCCGTCGAGCACGGTCGTAAGTACCAGCTCGAAATGGGCGGCAAGAACCCGATGGTCGTGCTTGACGATGCTGATCTGACGGTCGCCGTCGAAGCGGCTGCCAATTCCGCCTTCTTCTCGACCGGCCAGCGCTGCACAGCCTCGTCGCGCCTGATCGTCACCGAAGGCATTCACGACAGGTTCGTGGCGGCGCTGACGGAAAAGCTGAAGACGCTCAACGTCGACAATGCCATGAAGTCCGGCACGCATATCGGCCCCGTCGTCGATGCCAAGCAGCTGAAGACGGATACGGATTATATCGAGATTGGGAAACAGGAAGGCGCCAAGCTTGCCTTCGGCGGCGAACTCGTCAGCCGCGACACACCCGGCTTCTATCTGCAGCCGACGCTGTTCACCGAAGCGACGAACCTGATGCGCATCAGCCGCGAAGAGATCTTCGGCCCGGTTGCTTCCGTCATCCGCGTCAAGGATTACGAAGAAGCTTTGGCAACAGCCAACGACACGCCGTTCGGCCTGTCCTCGGGCATTGCCACGACGAGCCTGAAGCATGCGACGCATTTCAAGCGCAATGCGGAAGCGGGTATGGTGATGGTCAACCTACCGACGGCCGGCGTCGACTTCCACGTGCCGTTCGGCGGCCGCAAGGGCTCGTCCTTCGGTCCGCGCGAGCAGGGCAAATATGCCGCTGAATTCTTCACCACCGTCAAGACGGCTTACACGCTCGCCTGATCATCGATTTCAAAGTCCAGGCGCGAACGAGGCGGCCTGGGCGACGCAAAGGGTACTGAGACATGAAAAAGAAAGCTGAATGGCCGCGCAAGCTGCGCTCCTACGATTGGTTCGGCGGCACCGGCAAGAATGCGATCATGCATCGCTCCTGGATGAAGAACCAGGGCCTGCCGGCCGATACGTTCGACGGACGTCCGATCATCGGCATCTGTAACACCTGGTCGGAACTGACGCCCTGCAACGCGCATCTGCGCGATCTTGCAGAGCGTGTGAAGCGCGGTGTCTACGAGGCGGGCGGTTTCCCCGTGGAATTCCCGGTCTTCTCCGTCGGCGAAAGCACGCTGCGCCCGACGGCCATGATGTTCCGCAACCTCGCTGCCATGGACGTCGAAGAAGCGATCCGCGGCAATCCGGTCGATGGCGTCGTGCTGCTCGGCGGCTGCGACAAGACCACGCCGAGCCTGCTGATGGGCGCCGCTTCCGTCGACATTCCGGTCATCCTCGTTTCCGGCGGCCCGATGCTGAACGGCAAGTGGCGCGGCAAGGATGTCGGCTCCGGCACGGCAATCTGGCAGTTCTCGGAAATGGTTAAATCCGGCGAGATGTCGCTGGATGAATTCATGGATGCGGAACAGGGCATGGCTCGCTCGGCCGGTAGCTGCATGACGATGGGTACGGCCTCCACCATGGCGTCTATGGCCGAAGCGCTCGGCATGACCTTGCCCGGCAATGCCGCCATTCCGGCTGTCGATGCGCGCCGTCGTGTTATCTCGCAACTGTCAGGCCGCCGCATCGTCGACATGGTCAAGGAAGACCTGAAACCATCGGACATTCTGACCAAGGAAGCATTCGAGAACGCGATCCGCGTCAACGGCGCCGTCGGCGGCTCGACCAACGCCGTTCTGCACCTCCTCGCGCTCGCGGGCCGCATCGGCGTCGACCTGTCGCTTGACGATTGGGATCGTCTGGGCCGCGAAGTGCCGACCATCGTCAACCTGCAGCCTTCGGGCAAGCACCTGATGGAAGAGTTCTACTATGCCGGCGGTCTGCCTGTCGTCATCAAGGCTGTCGGCGAAATGGGCCTGCTCCACAAGGACGCCATCACCGTGACGGGCGACACGATCTGGGCGGGCGTCAAGGATGTCGTCAACTACAATGACGACGTTATCGTCCCGCGCGAAAAGGCGCTGACGCAGTCGGGCGGCATCGCTGTCCTGCGCGGCAATCTCGCGCCGAAGGGTGCCGTCTTGAAGCCATCGGCCGCTTCGCCGCATCTGATGCAGCACAAGGGCCGCGCGGTCGTTTTCGAAAGCATCGAGGACTATCACGCCCGCATCAACCGTGACGATCTCGACATCGACGAGAACTGCATCATGGTGCTGAAGTATTGCGGTCCGAAGGGTTATCCGGGCATGGCCGAAGTCGGCAACATGGGCCTGCCGCCGAAGGTGCTGAAGAAGGGCATCACCGACATGATCCGCATTTCCGATGCGCGCATGTCCGGCACGGCCTACGGCACCGTCATCCTGCACACGGCTCCGGAAGCTGCCGATGGCGGCCCGCTGGCGCTGGTGCAGAACGGTGACATCATCGCCGTCGACGTTCCCGCCCGTACCATCCAGCTTGAGGTTTCGGATGAGGAACTGGCAAAGCGCCGCGCTGCGTGGGTTTCCCCGGTCAAGCCGCTCACCGGCGGCTACGGCGGTCTCTATGTGAAGTCGGTCATGCAGGCCGACACCGGCGCCGACCTGGACTTCCTCGTCGGCCCGCGCGGCTCGGAAATCCCGAACAATCGCGACAGCCACTAAGATTTGTGTTTTGAATTAAGAAAGGGGGCGGGGCGAAAGCTCCGCCCTTTTTCTTCTGTGAGCCGCTAACTCTGGCTCTGGCTTTGACTCTGCCCTTGGGTCGCGACTGTTACCTTGACCATAAGGGTTTCGCCCGGCGTGCCGATGCGCATGCCGGACACGGGAGCGGCGTCGCGATAGCAGAGGCCGGTCGCGATGCGGACATAGCGGGCGTCGGGGCAGACGTCGTTGGCCGGATCGAAGCCGACCCAGCCGAGGCCGGCAATATGCGCCTCTGCCCAGGCATGGGTAGCAGCCTGCTCGTTCTTGCCTTCCATCATCAGGTAGCCGGAGACGTAACGGGCAGGGATCTGCAATGCACGGGCGCCGGCTAGAAAGATGTGCGCATGGTCCTGGCAGACGCCGCTCTTTGCCTCCAGTGCCTGTTCCGCCGTTGTCTCCGTATTGCTGGTGCCTGGCTTGTATTCCACGGTCTCGTGGATCGCTGTCATCAGCGCATGCATCTTGCCGAGTTCGTTGTCGCCTGAAACGCTGCGCAGCAGTTCCTTCGTCAGCTTACCCGCCTTGGTGCGCGGCGATTCCCGCAGGAAGAGCCAGAGCGGGCTGAAGCCCTGATGCGGCCCGACAACGCCGTTGAGGTCCTGCGTCTCGACTTCGCCTGAGGCAATGATCTTCGTTGCGTCCTGCTGCCCGTCGAGGGAAACCAGCGTGGCGCGATTGCCGAACTGGTCGTCATATTCCACTTCCGGCTTGGCGCCTTCGACCGAGAGCTTCCAGTCGATAACTGTTTGTCCCACGCCCGTCAGCGGCGTCAGGTGAAGCCGTTGCAGGGAAAACTGCGCCGGCTCGTCGTAGCGATATTCCGTGATATGGCTGATCGTCAGTCTCATGATATCGCCCGCCTATTCGTAGAACCGGTAGCCGTCGGAGATCTCGGCGCCCAGCTTGTTGTTCTGGGCTACGAAATCCTCGAGGAACTCATGCAGGCCCTGGTCCATGATGCGCTTGATCGTCAGCTTCTGCAGCGACTGGCGGATGGCCTCCGCGGTATCGTGCGCGGGTAGCCGTTTTTCATGTTCGGCGCTGAGATAGCCGATATTGCTGACGATCTTCTCATAGCAATAGGCAAGCGAGCGCGGCATTTGCCCGTTGAGGATCAGGAAGTCGGCAATGTTGGCCGGCTTATATTCGGGATCGTAAGCCCATTTATAGGCCCGGTGCGCGGAGACCGATCTGAGGATCGACTCCCATTGCGCATTGTCGAGCGAGGAGCCGACATGCGAGACGGATGGCAGCAGCACGTAATATTTGACATCGAGGATGCGGGCCGTGTTATCGGCGCGCTCGATGAAGGTGCCGATGCGGGCGAAATTATACAGTTCGTTGCGCAGCATCGAGCCGTGGAAGGCGCCGCGGATCAAGCCGGCGCGCCGCTTGATGACGTCGATCGTCTCCGGTAGCTCTGCCGTCTTCAGCTTCTTGCCGAGCAGCGACTTCAGCTCGATCCAGCATTCGTTGGTCGCTTCCCAGGTGTCGCGGGTCAGCGCAGTACGCACCATGCGGGCATTGTTGCGGCCATATTCGATGCAGGACATGACGCTCGATGGATTGGAGCGGTCGCGCATCAGATAATCGATCGCGTCGGTCCCGGTCAGCTTGTCGTGCACCTCATCGTAGGCTTCGCGCACTCCAGCGCTTTGCAGGACGCCGTCCCAATCATCATCGACGGCGTCGCTGCGCGTCAGCGACATGCGCTGACCGGCATCGACGAGACGGGCTATGTTTTCGGCGCGCTCGATGTAACGGAACATCCAGTAGAGGCCATTGGCGGTTCTTCCAAGCATGTCCGATCAGTCCTCCAGAACCCAGGTGTCTTTGGTGCCGCCGCCCTGGCTGGAATTGACGACCAGCGAGCCTTCCTTCAGCGCCACGCGGGTCAGGCCGCCGGGGATGATCCGTACCTTGTCGGAGACGAGCACATAGGGGCGCAGGTCGACATGCCGTGGCGCGATGCCCTTGTTGACCAGGATCGGTACGGTCGACAGCGACAGTGTCGGCTGGGCGATGTAGTTGTTCGGCCTGCTCTTCAGCTTTTCGGCAAATTCCGTCCGCTCCTTTTTCGAGGCGGTCGGTCCCACGAGCATGCCATAACCGCCGGAGCCGTGGACTTCCTTGACGACGAGATCAGCCAGGTTCTCCAGTACATATTTCAGGCTGTCTGGCTCCGAACAGCGCCATGTCGGCACGTTCTCGAGGATCGGCTTGCGGCCGGTGTAGAATTCGACGATTTCAGGCATGTAGGAGTAGATCGCCTTGTCGTCGGAAATGCCGGTGCCGGGCGCATTGGCGATGGTGATGTTGCCCGCGCGGTAGACGTCCATGATGCCGGGGATGCCGAGCGCGGACTCCGGACGGAAGGTGAGGGGATCGAGGAAATCGTCGTCGACGCGGCGGTAGAGCACGTCGATCGCCTCATAGCCACGCGTCGTGCGCATCTTCACCTTGCCGTCGATGACGCGCAGATCGGAGCCTTCCACCAGCTCCACGCCCATCATGTCGGCGAGGAAGGAATGCTCGTAATAGGCGGAGTTATAGATGCCCGGCGTCAGCACGGCGACGCGAGGCTTGCCCTTGCATCCGGGAGGGGCGAGCGATGCCAGGCTCTGGCGGAGCAGCAGCGGATAGTCCTCGACGCGCTGCACCTTGTTCTGGTGAAACAGTTCGGGGAACATCTGCATCATCGTTTCGCGGTTTTCCAGCATGTAGCTGACGCCGGAAGGCGTGCGGGCATTGTCCTCGAGCACATAGAATTGGTCTTCGCCGGTGCGCACGATGTCGGTGCCGACGATATGGGTGTAGACACCGCCCGGCGGACGAAAGCCGATCATTTCAGGCAGGAAGGCGTCGTTCTTTTCGATCAGCTCGCGCGGGATGCGGCCGGCGCGGATGATTTCCTGCTTGTGGTAGATGTCGTCGAGGAAGGCGTTGAGGGCGACGACCCGCTGTTCGATGCCCTGGGCGAGCTTGCGCCATTCGCGGCCTGATATGATGCGGGGGATGATGTCGAAGGGAATGAGCTTTTCGGAGGAATCTGCGTGTCCGTAGACCGCGAAGGTAATGCCCGTCTTCCGGAAGATGGTTTCCGCATCGCGGGATTTGGCAATGAGGTGGCCCCTGTCCTGGCCTGAGTACCACTCGAAGTATTTCTCGTAAGGCGCGCGCGGACTTTCATCCGCAGTAATCATTTCATCAAATGCCAAAGGTGCGGTCCCCGTGTTTTTACCCATTTGAATACAACGGTTTTTACAATGCAAGAACTATGCGCAGTTGCCATCGCGAATTTCTGAATATCGAAAAATGCCGGATTTACAGGCATTTAAGAGTAATGGCGCTGTTGCCTGCCGGCTCTTGTCGCAATGTTCGGATCAAAATTTAAGCATCTGCTTCTTTTGCGGACTGAGCGCCTGGGTAGTGGCTGAGGCTTCTGAAGCCAGGACGGTAGCTTGCCGGACGTGAAGAAAAATTGATTGCTGTGTTCAGCAGATCGATTTTGACCGCTCAACCGCCATCGGCTATCAGCCTTCAACCCCTCCGCGCGACACCCTGAGTTCGACCAGGATTCCGGCTCCGAAGCGCCAAATATATCGGTCCGATTTTCATGTCCCTCGATAAACTTGCGCCGGCGATTTTTGTCCTTCTCTGGTCCACCGGCTGGATCGTCGCAAAATATGCCTCGCAGCATGCAGGCCCCTTCACCTTCCTGATGATCCGCTACAGCCTGTCGGCGCTTGCCTTCGTGCTGCTTTGTTCGATTGTCGGCGCCCGGTGGCCGCGTGACTGGACGAGCGTGTTTCGCGCCATCTATTCTGGGATTTTTCTGCATGGCATCTATCTGGCGGGCCTTTGGTGGGCGATTGCCGAGGGCGTGCCGGCCGGCATTGCCGGCGTCATTGCGGCGCTGCAGCCGCTGATGACCGCCATGGCCGCACCGCTTCTCGTCGGTGAGCGGCTGGGGCCGATCCAGAAGGTCGGACTGCTGCTCGGCTTCCTCGGCATTGCCATCGCGATCTCGCCGAAACTTCTAGCGACGGACACGGCCAATCTCTGGCAATCGGCGGTGCCACTCGTCGTCAATCTGTTGGCTATGGTTTCTGTGACTTACGGTACGCTCTACCAGAAGCGGCACCTGCAGACCGGCGACCTCAGAACCATCGCGACCTTGCAATATGTCGGCGCGCTGATCGTCACCGTGCCGCTCGCCTTCATTTTCGAAGGCCTGCGCTTCGACGGCACACAGACGGCGATCCTGTCTCTGCTCTGGTCGGTCTTCGGCCTGTCCATGGGCGCCGTCGGTCTGCTTCTCTATCTCATCCGCCGCGGGCAGGTGTCGCGCGCCGCATCGCTCATCTACCTGATGCCGCCCGCTGTCGCCATCGAGGCGGCAATCGCCTTCGGCGAGCCACTGACACTGCCGATTATCGTTGGCACGGTGATTGTGGTGATCGGTGTTTACCTCACCAACCGGCGTCAGGTGGAAATCGTGCCGGAATAGATCTGCATCATTCCGAAAAAAAAGGGGGCCGGTGGGCCCCCTTGAACTTTGTCAAGCACGTTCGCGGCGCTGGCCGCCATTGCCTGGGCCACGACGCTTCATGCGGCCGTTGCCGCCATTGCGCTGCTCGCCCTGGGCGCCGCGCTCTCCGTTGTGGCGGCCTGCGGGACGGCCATGGGAATGGCGCTGGCCGCGATGTGCTCCGCCCTCATGCGCGGCACCGTTGCCGTTGGACTGGCCGTTGTGCTGCTTGCGAGCGGGACGGAAGTCCGAGGTCGAGGCGAGGTCGTTGTCGGGTTCCGGACGCGGCGTCGGTTCGTTGCGACGCTGGCCACGGAAATCGGCATTGCGATTGTTTTCTCGCTGCGGGCGATCGTTGCGCGGGCGGCGATCCTGGCGATCGCCAGCCTCACCACGAGCCTCGCCGCTTTCCTTGTCGAAGAACGGACGGCGGGCGGGACGAGCCGGGCGACCTTCGGCGCGACCCTGGCCTGCGCCACGGCCTTGGCCCTGACCCTGACCACCGCGACCCTTACCGCGAACGGGGCGACCGCGATCGGCGGGCGCTTCGCCACTGGCAACGGCGATTTCGATGCCCATCAGGCGCTCGATGTCGCGCAGCAGGCGGATTTCATCGGGCGCGCAGAAGGCGATGGCGATGCCGTCGCGACCAGCACGGGCGGTACGGCCGATGCGGTGAACGTAGGCGTCGGGCACTTCGGGTAGATCGAAGTTGTAGACATGGGAAACGCCGGGAATGTCGATGCCGCGGGCGGCGACGTCGGTTGCGACGAGAACGCGGACGTCACCATCACGGAAGCCCTTGAGCGCTCGCTCGCGCTGGCCCTGGCTCTTGTTGCCGTGAATGGAGGCAGCAGCGAAGCCGACGTGATCGAGGTGCTTCATCAGCTTCTCGGCGCCATGCTTGGTGCGCAGGAAGACGATGGCCCGGCCATCCGGATTGGCCGAGATCGTTTCCTTGAGGATTTCGGTCTTGTGGTTCTGGCCGGCAACGAAGTGGACATATTGCTCCACCTTGTCGGCCGCCTTGCCCGGAGGCGAGACTTCGACCTTGACCGGATTGGTCAGGTAGTCGGATGCGAGGTCAGCGATCGCCTTCGGCATGGTGGCCGAAAACAGCAGGGTCTGGCGCTTGGCCGGAACCATCTTGGCGATCTTGCGCAGGTCGTGGATGAAGCCGAGATCGAGCATCTGGTCGGCTTCGTCGAGGACGAGGTGGGTGACATGGCCGAGCGAGAGGGCGCGGCGGTTGATGAGATCGAGGAGGCGGCCAGGCGTTGCGACCAGAATATCGGTGCCGCGCTCGAGTTGAAGCTGCTGTTTGTTGATCGACGCGCCGCCGACCACGAGGTTGATCCGCAGCTGCGTCTTGCGCATGAAGAGACGGAGGTTGTCAGCGATCTGATTTACCAGTTCGCGGGTCGGAGCGAGGATCAGCGTGCGGACGGTGCGGTTGTCGGGACGCTTGGCTTCCTTCAGCAGCATCTCGATGATCGGCAGGCCGAAAGCGGCCGTCTTGCCGGTGCCGGTCTGGGCGAGGCCGATGAGATCACGGCCCTGGAGAACGAGCGGGATGGCCTGAGCCTGGATGGGCGTTGGCGTCGCAAAGTTGTTCTGCGACAGTGTATCGACGATCTGCTTGGAGAGACCAAGCGAGTGAAAATCGGTCAATTCAATACCTTTCGGGGCGCCAAAGCAAATAGGCCGGATCGCACCATGCGGTCCGGTCTGTCTCTGGCGTCAAGAACCCCGCGTGAAGTGGGAACTTGTAAGTTGGAAATAGCTTTCCCAGCGCATCGGCCGCAGCGCTTGGCGCGGCCTCATTCATAAAAGCGCTTTTGTCCTTCTCTTGCGTACAGATTGTCCCGCAGGGCACGCTCACGCGGCGGCCGGAAGGTGAAAGCTGAGGCGCATTTGGTCTTAAATGCGAGGAATGTCAAGAGGTGTAAGCGAAAGCTTTTCATCAGACGTACAAAAATGCCGCCGAAATCCGGCGGCATCCGAGATCCGATAAGGGCGATGCGCTCAATGCAGAGATTGCTGATCCTAGCGGCAAACCTCGACGCGATAAGGACGGCCCCAGCCATCGTGACGCCATGCCCAGTAGCAGCTGGGATAGGGGCGTACATACACGCGCTCGTAAACCGGGCCGTCGTAGTAGGCCGGATATGCTGGATAATATGCGGGGTAGGCGGGTCGCGCAGCCCCGGCTATCAAGGCGCCGCCCACAACACCGGCGGCAAGACCACCGAAGAAGGCGCCGCGGCCGGACGCGTTGGCGGAAGTGGCGGTTGCGGTGGCGGCGCTGCCAAGCGTCAGCGCGATCAAACCGGCCGTCGTTAATGTGCGAAGCACAGACATTGACATCCCTTTCCCAAAACACAGGCTGGCTCCTAGCCTAAGCCGAGTTTGACGTTGTGCAGGAAAGGGGGCGAAGTCGCGGCCAAAAAGAGGTTCGCGACATTAAATTTCGTCCATGATTTGAGGCGTAAAGCCTTTGTTTTCAATCAGAAATCTGTGGGAACGCCGCCCTCTGCCTTGCGCTTAGCGACAAAGGCATCGAGTTCCTCCTCGATTGCCGGATCGAGCGGGGGCCGTTCATAACGCTCGAGCGTTTCCTTATAGACGCGGTTGGCGTGATCGTAAGTCGTAGGGCTCCCGGCTTCCGTCCACGTCTCGTTGTTTCGCCAGTCCGACAGGATCGGAGAATAGAAGGCGGTTTCGTAGCGGGCAAGCGTGTGCGCCGTGCCGAAATAGTGGCCGCCGGGGCCGACATCGCGCACGGCATCCAGCGCCAGGGCGTCGGCACTGACATCGAGCGGCTTCAGGAATTCCGCGACCATCTGCAGCATGTCGACATCGAGGATGAATTTCTCGAAGGAGGCGGTCAGCCCGCCCTCGCTCCAGCCGGCCGCATGCAGCACGAAATTGCCGCCGCCCTGGGTCAATGCCCACAATGACAGCGCTGATTCGTAGGCGGCCTGCGCATCGAGCGTGTTCGAGGCGTTGGTGTTCGAAGTGCGGTAGGGGATGCCGTAGCGGCGGGCGAGCTGGCCGCCCGCGATGACCGCCTTCATATATTCCGGCGTGCCGAAGGCGGGTGCGCCTGTCTTCATGTCGACGTTCGAGGTGAAGCCGCCATACATGACTGGCGCGCCCTTGCGCACCATCTGCGTGAAGGCGAGACCGCAGAGCGCCTCGGCATTCTGCTGCACCAGCGCACCGGCGATGGTCACCGGCGCCATGGCGCCCGCAAGCGTGAACGGGGTGACTACCACCACCTGGCCGCGCGAGGACATTTCAATGATCCCCTGCAGCATCGGCCCGTCGAGACGCAGCGGCGAGGAGGAGTTGATGATGGTAAAGAGCGAGGGTTCGCGCTCCATCTGTTCCATGCTGATGCCGCGGCCGATGCGGGCGATCTCGATCGCGTCGAGATTGCGCTGCTGGCCGAGCGAATAGCAATGAAAGGCCTTGTCGGTAAGCTTCACGATGTCGGAAAGGCAATCGAGATGGCGCACCGAGGCATGGATATCGATGGGTTCGACCGGATAGCCGCCGGTCATATGGATGATATCGAAGGACTGTGCGAGCTTGATGAGCTTGCGGAAATCCTCCTGATTGCCGGCTCTTCTGCCGCCGTCGCGGTCGGCGACGAAGGGGGCGGAGGCAACCTGCGCGAAGACGAGATTGCGGCCGCCGATCTCTACGTTTCTCATTGGGTTGCGGGCATGCAGCGTGAAGTTCGAGGGGATCGAAGCGATCAGCTCCATGATCATGTTGCGGTCGAAACGAACGCGTTCCCTGCCGGGCGTAACGTCCGCGCCGGCAGCCTTCATGCGCTCGCGCGCTTCCGGCAGAATGATATCCATGCCGATCTCTTCGAGAATGGTCAGCGACGCCTCGTGGATATCGTCGAGCGCTTCGGGCGACAGCAGCTCCGTGCGAGCGAGATTGTTGACGAGGTTGAGGTATTTCGTGCCGCTCGGTTTGCGGCTGCGCTCGGCCCCGCGTCCTCCAGCCCGCCGCCGCCGTTCGCCCGTTGCCGTTGCGATCTGCGCTTCGTTCAAGGTCAGGCTTTCTTCGTCGCTCATGGCGCTCGCTCCCAATGATCCGTTGACGGATTCTTGGCAGAGTTTCCCCCGGTATGCCGCCGTCGTTTGCGACCAAGGCATGACCGTTATAGGACAGTGCATGGTCTGAACGCGACGTCGGTGCGATGGTTTAAACATGGTTAACGCCTTGTTAAAGCCAATTGTGCTAAAGCGTCGTTCCATGAACTATCATGCGCGGTGAAAAGAGAGGCTCCGTTTGACCTTGGACGGTGAACTGCTCGACATAGCGTGCCGCCGGATCGCCAGTCTGGACAGGCCCGCCTACATCAAGAACAGCGAGCTTCGTTACGTCGCCGTCAACGATGCCTATGCGCGGTTCTTCGGGCACGATATCTCCGATTTCATCGGCAGTCGCAGTCATGATCTTCTCGATGCCGGGGAGAGCGCCGACAGGGAAGATAGGGAGCGCCGTGCGCTGGTCTTCGGTTCGGAAGAGGTAGCGCTCTGCTTCGACGCATCTGGCCGTGAGCGATCGCGCATTCAGATCGAGAGTTTTTCTCCATCGGAAGACCGCGTCTATATTTTCGGTGTGTTTCTGGAAGCGCCTGCGAGGAGACTGCATCAGGATCTCGACAATATTCTTCGCTCGATGCCGATCGGTGTTCTGATCCATGACAGCGGCTACGTCGTCGAATACGTGAATGACGCCTTCTATGACATTTTCGAATTCTCGAAGGACGAGCGCTTCGAAGGCCGCCCCTATCGGGATCTCATCGCAAAACACTATGAGCTGGCGCGTTTCGATTCCGACGGCCGTAGCATCGACGACATTTATCAAGCGCGCCTGGCGGCACTGCGCAAGGCTGGCGAGCATCTGCAAACGGAAGTGAATTTTATCGACGGCAAATCCGTCATCATCGATGCGCGCCGCATCGCCAATGGGCGGACGCTGATGTCTTATACGGACATCTCCGCCGTCAAGCAGCAATTCCGTGAGATCACCGAAGCCCGGCTGGCGCTGGAACGCCTCGGCGAGCTGATGGCGGATGCCATGCAGGCCATGTCCCAAGGCCTACTGATCGTTCAGGACGGGACGATCATGCTGGCCAACGACCGGCTGAAGGATATGTTGAAGCTGCCAGCCGATCTCCTCGACGTCGGTAAAAACTGGTCTGCGGCCTTCGATTATTGCGCGCAACGCGGGGACTTCGGTGAGGATGCCGAGACTTTGCGGGCGTCCTGGGGGGAGAGCATTGCCGTCGGCAAGCCGATCTCCTGTGTATTCCAGATCAAAGGCGACCGCTGGATGCAACTGGACGCCGCTCTCGGCGAGCATCGCCGCTGGACCGTGGCGCTGACCGATGTCACCGAGATGAAGGAACGCGAGGCGGATTTGCAGCTGCTCCTGGCGCGCAGCAATGCCGCCGATCGCGCGAAATCCGAATTCCTGACCCATATGAGCCATGAAATCCGCACGCCGATGAACGGCGTTCTCGGCATGGCGGAACTGCTTGGCAAGACCGATCTCGATGCGAGGCAGAAGACCTTCGTCGATATCATCGTCAAGTCGGGCAATGCGCTGCTGACCATCATCAACGACATTCTCGATTTTTCCCGCATCGATACCGGCGAAATGCATCTGCGCAAGATGGCATTCGATCCCGCCGAGGCTGTCGAAGATATCGCGACCCTGTTGGCTGCGGCTGCATCGGAGAAGAATATCGAGCTGATGGTGCGCATCGCTCCCGGTGTGCCGGCGGCGATACTCGGCGATGCCGGTCGTTTTCGGCAGATCGTGACCAATCTCGTCGGCAATGCGATCAAGTTCACAGAGCGCGGTCATGTGCTGGTCGAGCTGGATAGCCAGCCCTCATCGGACGACAACATATTGCTCATGCTGCGTGTCGAAGATACCGGGATCGGCATACCGGAAGAAAAGCTCGATACGATCTTCGACAAATTTTCATTGGCGGATTCGTCTTTTGCGCGGCGGCTTGAGGGCTCGGGTCTTGGTCTCGCCATCACGGCCGGTCTCGTCGATCTGTTCGGCGGTTCGCTGTCGGTGGAGAGCGAATGGGGCAAGGGATCGGTTTTTACCGTCCATCTGCCGATGCCGCTGGTTGCCGCGCGCGGCAAAGTCGCGGAGCTGCCGGCCAATGTCAGGGATGCCCGCGTCCTGATCGTGGAAGACGACGTGATCCATCGGCGCATCTTGAGCGAACAGTTGCTGCAATGGGGTTTCGACGGGCATGTCGCCGAGGATGGCAGGACCGCGCTCGCCATTCTGGAAGCTGCCTTCGATATGGGCGTGTCGGTCGATGCGATCATCGTCGACTACAGCATGCCCGGCATGAATGGCTATCAGATCGCGAGCGCATTGCGCGCCGATCCGCGTTTTTGCGCTCTGCCGATCGTGTTCCTGACGTCGATGGGCGTCGCCGGTAGCGATAGGGAATTCGCCGCCGTCAACGGCCAGGCACATCTTATGAAGCCTGTGAGGGCCAATGTGCTGCGCGGCACGATCATCGATGTCGTGCGCGCGTCGCGGCGGAAGAAACTTGGAGAGCGATTAGGCCCCGTTGAACGTCGGCTACCGATAGAGACGGAAGCCGCAGCCGCGATCGAGGCCACCGATCGGATGACGTCGGCCAAGTCAGGCAATACCATCGACGTTCTCGTCGCCGAGGATAATGAGGTGAACCAGATCGTCTTCACGCAGATCCTGCAGGCGACCGGCCTGCGGTTTCTCGTCGTGGAGAATGGCCAGGCGGCCGTGGACGCATGGCGCCAGCTCCGGCCGTCGCTGATCCTCATGGATGTATCCATGCCGGTCATGAATGGTCATCAGGCGACCCGTACGATCCGGCAGCTCGAGACGCAGGCCGGGCAGGGATGGCATGTTCCCATCGTCGGGGTGACCGCGCAGGCCCTGGATGTCGATCGCATGATGTGCATGCAGTCGGGCATGGACGATTGCATATCCAAGCCGATCAGCCCCGAACTCCTTGAGACGAAGATCCAGCAATATCTCGGTGATATCGTTTTCCGGGAGGATCGGTCCAAGAACTAGGGTTCCGATCTTTAGACTTGAGCGCATGGCTGAATGCGGCCTTTGTGCAATCGCAACTGTCGCAGCCATCAGCCATCGGTGGAAACGGTAACGGCCTTCCAGGCTTCGATCTCCTGCTTGAGGCGCTCGATCCTATCAGTCACAAGTCCAAGAGCATCGCTGCCCAGCAGGAGTTGCGGTGGGGGCGTGTCGGACTCGATCAAGTCCAGAACGGCAGCCGCAAGCTTGTCGGGATCGCCGAGCTGCTTACCGCTTTTGGATTGCCGCGCCTGCCGAATCGGATCGAACAGCGCATCATAGTCCGCGATTGATCGCTCGGTCCGGACCATCGAGCGCCCGGCCCAGTCGGTCCGGAAGGAGCCGGGGCAAAGGGCGGTCACCCGAACGCCGAATGGTGCCATCTCCGCTCGCATGACCTCCGAGATGCCCTGAAGGGCGAACTTGCTTCCGCAATAATAGGCGATGCCGGGCATGGTGATCATGCCGCCCATGGAGGTGACGTTGACGATGAAGCCGCTGCGCCTTTCGCGGAAGCGCGGAAGGAAGGCCTTCGCGACCGCAACGGCACCGAAGACGTTCACGTCGAACTGGCGCCGCATCTCCTCAATGGGCGACTCTTCAAGAATTCCCTCGTGGCCGTAGCCGGCATTGTTGATTAGCACGTCTACCAATCCATGATCTTCCTCCGCCTGCCGAACGACATCCGCTATGCGGTCGAACTCCGTCACATCGCACAGGACGGGTCGTACTGCCGGCAAGCGTTCTGCCAGGGCTGCCCGCGACTGTTCCGAGCGGATGGTGCCGATAACCTTGTGGCCATTCCGGATCGCGGCGGCTGCAATTGCGAAGCCGAAGCCCGAATTCGCTCCGGTGATGAAAAAAGTCTTCTGTGACATGGTCGAAATCTCGTCTTGATTGCTTGATGCCTATGACAGATAATCTTCGAAATCATCGCCTGCGATTGCAAAAACTATGGATATCTTGCCAAATCCTATGAAACAGAGCGATGAGGGTTCAAAGCGCCGGGAGTTGGTAGAGCTGGCAGGCCGTCTTGCGCCCGGCCAGGGATACAATCCAACGGCGCTTGCCGGTGTCCGCATTCTCAGGACCGAAGCGATCCTTCATGATGTTCCCGTGCTCTACAAACCTGGCGCGGTCTTCGTCCTGCAGGGCCGAAAGCAGGGCATGCTTGAAGGCGAGGTCTATCTCTACGATGAGCAGCATTATCTGGCCGTGTCGGTGCCCGTTCCGTTCCGGATGGAATCGTCAGCCAGCGTCGAACGCCCTTTGCTTGCCGTTTATCTCGAGTTCGATATGCTTCTCGCTGCGGAGATCGCCTCGGACGTAGGGGCGAGACAGTCCGGAGCAGCGACCGGCAAAGTGAGAAGCCTGATATCGAGCAGAATGGAGCCGATGATCGAGGATGTCTTGCTGCGTTTGCTGCGGGCGCTCAGCGATCCTGTTGAGCTTGCGGTTCTGGGAACAGGCATCCTGCGTGAGCTGCACTACCGGGTTCTGGTCGGCCCGCAAGGCGGAGCGATGATCTCAGCTCTTCAGCAACAGGGCATTTCCGGGAAGATCGTGCGAAGTCTGACCCGATTGCGCGAAGCCTATAATTCCGAGATTTCGGTTGCCGCGCTGGCGCGTGAGGTGGGGATGAGCGTTTCCTCCTACCACGTCCATTTCAAAGCCCTGACGGGCAGCAGTCCGATGCAATATGTGAAGGCGATGCGGCTCCACGAGGCGCGGTTGATGATCGCGCGTCGGGACAAGACGATCGCGGAGGTGGCGGCATCGGTCGGCTATGCCAGTCCTGCTCAGTTCAGCCGAGACTTCAAACGGCACTTCCGGCGGACGGCCTCGGAAGAGGCCAAGTGGGTTCGCCAGCATCTTGGCGAGCTCATCTGAATCTCACGAGATGGTTGCCGCCTGGCCTGTACATCGGCCTCAGGCCGGCTTGATGCCGCAGAGCATTTCGCGCTTGCCGGCGAAGCCTTGGCGTCGTTCCACCACAAATCCTGCCGCCTGCAGGTTTCGTCGTACGAAGCCAGCCGCCGCATAGGTGGCGAAGGTGCCGTTCGAAACCGTCTTATCGTGAAGCGTCTGCATCAGTTCCGGCGACCACATGTCGGCATTGCGAGAGGGTGCGAAACCGTCGAGATACCAGGCGTCAAAACCCTGTTCGGCGCGGCTGACACCTTCGAGAGCCGGACCGCAGACGACGCTGAGGCGCGTATGCGCATCTAGCCTCAGTGACACGACACCCTGCGGCTTGTCCGGCCACGCGGCGGCAAGCGCCTGGCGCTCCCTGTCAATCTCGGGCCAGTGCGACAAGGCACGGTCGATTTCCTCGGCCTGCATCGGATAGAGTTCGAAGGACATGAAGTGCAGGTTCGAACCGGGGGCAGCTTTCTGCCGCCAATGGCGCCAGGTTTCGCAGAAATTCAGGCCGGTGCCGAAACCGAGTTCACCGATGAGAAAATCCTGCTGTCCCTGCCAGCGGTCGGGAAGGCCATTGCCGGCCAGGAAGACATGGCCGCATTCCAGCCGGCCGTCGGTCTGGCAATAAAAATGGTCGCCAAATGCGGTCGAATAGGGCATATCGCCGTCGCGCCATTCGAGCTCCGCGCTTGCTGCAGACGTTTCGGACGCCTTGGTCCGATCGGAAACTGGATTTGTCATGGAAAGAGCCGATAATCCTCCAAGAGTTGCTGGTCAATCGTCCGTCGATCTGTTGATTGTCGGTGGCGGGATCATGGGCCTGTGGGCGGCCGTTCATGCCGAGCGTCTTGGTATCCAAGTGCTGCTCGTCGAAGCTGGCCGTCTCGGGCAGGGGGCGAGCGGTGGCCTGCTTGGCGCGCTGATGCCGCACATGCCGGATAAATGGTCGGACAAGAAGCAGTTTCAGTTCGATGCGCTTGTCGCACTCGAGGAAGAGATCTCGATCCTGGAAGCGGAGACCGGTCTTTCGGCTGGCTATCGCCGCGCCGGCCGGTTGATTCCGCTGCCGAAGCCGCATCTTAGGCAGATCGCGCTTGGCCATTCCCATGATGCGAAAACGCATTGGCGGCATGGGGATCGGCAGTTTCACTGGCATGTGCTGGATGCGGCGCCCGTCGAAGGCTGGGTCGAGCCGTCCCTTGCCGAAAGCGGATTTGTCCACGATACGCTGGCGGCGCGCGTCGCGCCGCGCGCGTTTCTGGAGGTCCTGCGGAGGTTTCTCGCAGCGGCGCGACATGTTCGGCTTTGCGAGGGCGTTACCGTCGAGAATATCGATCCGGAGCGGGGCATTGCGCGTTCAAGCGATAGCGACATTCGCTTCGGCCGTTGCATCCTTTCTGCCGGCTTTCGCTCGTTTCCGATCCTTGATGAATTAACGGAGGGACGCAAAGCCTCGCTCGGCCAACCGGTCAAAGGGCAAGCGGCGATGCTGAAGGCTGATGTCGACGGCGACATGCCTGTTATCTTCCGCGATGGTCTCTACATCGTTCCGCATGAGAATGGATTGGTCGCGGTCGGCAGCACGAGCGAGAACCGATTTGACGATCCCTTATCGACGGACGGGCAGCTCGATAACTTGCTCAATGCGGCGCGCATCATGGCGCCGGTGCTGGCTGGCGCGGACGTCGTTGAGCGTTGGGCGGGCTTGCGCCCGAAGGCTGTGGATCGTGATCCGATGGTGGGTGCGCATCCCGATCATCCCTCGCTGATTGCCCTGACTGGTGGCTTCAAGGTGAGCTTTGGGCTGGCGCATAGGCTTGCGGAGGCGGCGGTGGGTGAGGCGGTGGGCGCACCCGGTTGCTTCAACTTGCCGCCGAGTTTCACTTTAGCGAGTCATATTTCAGTCATATCACATAAAACGTGAATTCAAGCCTCTTTCGGGTCGTCAATCTGTCACGCAAATCACCTATCTCCTTGGCGATCAGTGCCGGTTCGGTCTGCCTGACGTTACGCCCTGGAGGAATTTTATGCGGTATGCCATTTGCTTCACACCGTCTGCGAGCGATCCGCTGACGCTTGTGGCGGCGAATTGGCTCGGCCGCAACGTCTATTCCGGCGAGATGGTCGATCCGCCGGCGGTCCGTGGGCTTGGTATCCATGAGATCGCTTTCTACACCGCGGTTCCGCGCCGCTATGGCTTCATGGGAATTTTAAAGGCGCCGTTCCGGTTGGCCGAGGATATGTCCGAGGCGGGGCTGCTGCGCGATCTGATGCGGTTCTCCGGCACGGTCGCGCCCTTCGAAATCCCGAGGCTTGAGGTCGCGCGGCTCGGCGGCGCGCTGGGCCTCGTTCCCTCCGCTCCAAGCCAGCAGATGCATTTCCTGGCGGCATCGCTGGTGCAGACCTTCGATCAATACAGGGCTCCCTTGAGCGAAGCCGAAATAGAGCGCATCGATCCGGATGGCCTGTCGGCGACGCAATTTGCCAATCTGCATCGCTGGGGGCATCCGCACGTCATGGACGAGTTCCGCTTTCAGATGATGCTGACGGGTACGGTAAGCCCCGCCGACATGGCGCGCATCGAGCGTGCGCTGCGCGATTTCTTCGAGCCTGCCTTGGCTGCGTCCATCCCCGTTTCCAACATCGCGCTCATGATGGAAGAAGGCGCCGGTGGTCCCTTCCGAGTACACTCGCTGCATCCTATGGGAAAGGTCAGCGCCCGCAAGATCGCCTAGATTAGCGGATGGCGTTCACGCCAATACCCCGCTTTGAAGCGAAAGTGATTTTCCCACTTTCCGTCTCGACTTTCGCGGCGTGGATGCTACCGTTCCGCGATCAGAGAAGGTGCTTCAATGTCGGAAATCTATCCCCGTAATCTTATCGGCTACGGCCGCCACACGCCGGATCCGAAATGGCCTGGCGATGCCCGCATCGCGGTGCAGTTTGTGATCAATTATGAGGAGGGCGGGGAAAGCTGCATTCTCGACGGTGATCCTGGGTCGGAAAACCTGCTGTCCGAGATCGTTGGCGCGGCCTCCTGGCCGAACCAGCGCAATCTCAATATGGAATCGATCTACGAATATGGCTCGCGTGCCGGCTTCTGGCGGCTGTGGCGCATGTTCACCGAACTCAAGGTTCAGGCGACGGTCTATGGCGTGACGCTGGCCATGGCGCGCAATCCGGAAGCGGTTGCCGCGATGAAGGAAGCCGGCTGGGAAATCGCCAGCCACGGCTATCGCTGGCTGGAATACAAGGATTTCTCCGAGGATCTGGAGCGCAAGCACATTCTCGAAGCCGTACGGCTGCATACCGAACTCACCGGCGAGCGGCCCTACGGCATGTACCAGGGCAAGCCGTCCGACAATACGCTGCGGCTCGTCATGGAGGAGGGCGGTTTCCTCTATTCCTCCGATTCCTATGCCGACGATCTGCCCTTCTGGGTCGATGGTCTCAACGGCAAGCCGTTCCTGATCATCCCCTATACGCTTGAGACCAACGATATGCGCTTTGCGACGCCGCAGGGCTTCAATTCCGGTGACCAGTTCTTCACCTATCTCAAGGATGCCTTCGACACGCTCTATGAAGAGGGCAAGCATGGTAGCCCAAAGATGATGTCTATCGGCCTGCATTGCCGTCTCGTCGGCCGCCCCGGTCGCGCCGCGGCCCTGCGCCGATTCATCGAATATGTGCAGAAGCACGACAAGGTCTGGATCCCGAAGCGGATCGAGATCGCCAACCACTGGTATGAGAATCACCTTCCCGGGGGCGCGCGCTGATATGATCTCGCGGGACGATTTTGTCGGCCGCTTCGGCGGTGTCTTCGAACATTCGCCTTTCGTTGCCGAGCGCGCCTATGATGCCGGCGCCATAGTCGAGCCGCTGACCTCCGGCGGCGTGCACGCTGCGCTGATTCGGGCCTTCCGTGCCGCCAGCGAGGCGGAGCGACTTGGCGTGCTGCGGGCACACCCCGATCTCGCCGGCCGGCTGGCGATTGCCGGCCAGCTGACCGAGGATAGCCGCAAGGAGCAGGCCGGAGCCGGGCTCGACCGGCTGACCCCCGAGGAACACGCCCGGTTTGCCGAACTCAATGCTGCCTATGTGACGAAATTCGGCTTTCCGTTCATCATCGCGGTCAAGGGGCTCGGCAAGGACGATATTCTTGCCGCCTTCGAGACGCGTGTAGATAATAGCAGGGATGCGGAGTTTGCGACCGCAGCAGCTCAGGTCGAAAAGATCGCCTTGCTGCGTCTGCAATCCATGCTGCCTGAAGCCTGACGTATAGCCTCAGGGCTGCGTCCTTCCTGCGTCTGGCCCAGCGCGGGTTTTCCCATTGAGGTACGCGCTATTTTTCGATCTACTCATGGCTTAGTATCCGCTTGGCAGGATACTAAGCCATGGGGCCACGGAACGCATTGGACAGAGATAGAAGCGGATGGATGATTGGTGACGCCAAGAGGCGCGTCATCGCACCGGAATCGGGTATTGCTGGCGGAGGAAAGCCAGCATGAGCCTGGATCGACTGATTACCTACCTCGAACGCATGCAGGAGGCTGCATCCGAAACCGGCCATTTCCTTAGGGAAATCAATCAAGTGACATTCTCCAAGAATGTCGAGAAACAGCGCGCCGTCGGCATGAATCTTCTGCTGGTCGGTGAGGCTGCCACACGCATTGCCGAGGACTATCCGGAGTTTGTTGTTGACCATCCGGAGCTGCCTTGGCATGTGATGCAGGACTTCCGGAATCGGATTGCGCAAGGGTATGTCGACATCGAGTTGGCGGCCCTGTGGGATATCGCTCACAAATCTCTTCCGGAGTTGCTCCTGCAACTGGACTCCATTCGCCACTGGCGAGCGGAGGGCGAATAATCATTCAATGACACAGCATCTCGATATCAATCCTTTGACAAAGGCCGCATTCGCGCCGTTCGGCGATGTCATCGAGGCCGATCCAGCAACCATGCGGTACATCAATGGCGGCACGACAGAGCGTTTCCATGCTTTGTCCAGCGCCGAGGCTATCGGAGAGGGAGCGCGGGTTATCCTGAACCTCTTTCACGGCCAGCCGCGGGCTTTTCCCTTCTCGATCGACATGATGGAGCGCCATCCGTTCGGCAGCCAATGTTTCGTGCCGCTGAACGGCCGTCCGTTCCTCGTCGTCGTCGCAGAGGATGAGGGCGGCAAGCCCGGCAGGCCGAAGGTTTTCCTGGCGCGCGGCGACCAGGGCGTGAATTACCGGGTCAATGCCTGGCATTATCCGCTGATGGCACTCGACGAGCCAAGCGATTTCCTTATCGTGGATCGCGATGGGCCTGGAAACAATTTGGAAGAGTACTTCTTCGACACGCCCTTCATCATCGGAGCACCGACGCTATGACCGGACTGACCACCCATGTGCTCGATACCGCTCTCGGCAAGCCGGCCGAAGGCTTGGTGATAGATCTCTTCAGGATCGACGGCGATGCCCGCAGGCATTTGAAGACGGTTACGACCAACTCGGACGGTCGCGTGGATGGTGGTCCAATTCTCATCGGCGACAGCTTCGTTGCAGGCACTTACGAGCTGCTGTTTCGGGCCGGGGACTATCTGCGTGCCAGCGGCACCAAGTTGCCGGAGCCGGCTTTCCTTGATCTCGTGCCGATCCGCTTCGGCATCGCCGATACGACGGCGCATTATCATGTGCCGCTGCTGATCTCGCCCTACGGCTATTCCACCTATCGCGGGAGCTGAGACATGCGCTTTGCAGCTATTGCGGACATCCACGGCAATCATTTAGCGCTCGAGGCGGTGCTTGCGGATATCCGCAG
The DNA here is from genome assembly GCF_014194925.1 of Rhizobium sp. BK491. Lineage (NCBI taxonomy): Bacteria > Pseudomonadati > Pseudomonadota > Alphaproteobacteria > Hyphomicrobiales > Rhizobiaceae > Rhizobium > Rhizobium sp. BK491. Next base: position 1,036,003 of record NZ_JACIAR010000001.1, on the reverse strand, counting down.
ACAGGGCATCACCAATATCGTCAATCTGGGCGATTGCTTCAGCGGCCCGCTTACCGCGGGCAAGACGGCGGACATGCTGCTGGAATTGAATGCGCCGACGGTGCGCGGCAATCACGACCGCTATCTGATCGAACTGGCGCCGGAGGCGATGCATGTTTCAGATCGGGCAGCGCATTCTGAATTGACGGAACGTCACCTTGAATGGCTGCGCGCCTTGCCGGTCAGCACAGTTTATCTGGATGAGGCTTATCTCTGCCACGCGACACCGGCTGATGACAATGTCTATTGGCTCGAATCCGTCTCTACGGACGGTCAGGTCTATCTGAAGCCTCTGGAAGAGATCGAGGCGCTGGCTGCCGGCATCGATCTTCCGCTCATCCTGTGCGGGCATACCCATATTCCGCGTGCCGTCAGGCTTTCCGATGGGCGCTTGATCGTCAATCCCGGCAGTGTCGGCTGCCCGGCCTATGACGATGATCTACCCTATTTTCATAAGGTGGAAGCCGGCCATCCCTTTGCTTCTTACGCCATTCTGGAAAAGACTGGTGATCATTGGCTGCCGGTCTTCCGGCAGGTCGCCTATGATCACATGGCGATGGCGAAGCTCGCGGCGCGGAACGGCCGCGAGGAGTGGGCGAGCGGTCTTGCGACGGGCTGGCTGCGTTAGAAATCAGCCAGAATCGACCGATCCACGGCCTTGATATCCCGCTTGCCACAGAGGGCCATGGAAATATCCAGCTCCTTGCGGATGATCTCGAGCGCGAGCGTCACCCCGTCCTTGCCCATGGCGCCGAGGCCATAGAGGAAGGGGCGGCCGATGAAGGTGCCCTTGGCGCCGAGTGCCACGGCTTTGAGCACATCCTGACCTGAGCGTATGCCGCCATCCATATGGACCTCGATCCTGTCGCCGACGGCATCGACGATCCGCGGCAGCATACTGATGGAGGAATGGGCGCCATCGAGCTGCCGACCGCCGTGATTGGAGACGATGATGGCGTCGGCGCCGGTATCGACGGCCGCTTTTGCATCCTCGACATCGAGAATGCCCTTGATGATCAGCGGGCCACCCCATTGCTCCTTGATCCAGGCGACATCGCTCCAGGAAAGCTTGGGGTCGAACTGCGAATGCGTCCAGTGCGACAGCGTCGTCATATCGGAAATATCCTTGGCATGGCCGATGATATTGCCGAAGGAGCGGCGCTTCGTCTTCAGCATGCCCATGCACCAACCCGGTCGCATCGCCATCTGCCAAAGGTTTTTCGCCGTCATTTTCGGTGGAGCCGACAATCCGTTACGGATATCGTTGTGGCGCTGGCCGAGGATCTGTAGGTCGGCGGTCAGCACCAGCGCCGAGCATTTTGCCGCCTTGGCGCGATGGATGAGATCGAGGACGAAATCGCGATCCTTCATCACGTAGAGCTGGAACCAGAAGGGCTGCTTCGTCACCGAGGCGATGTCCTCGATCGAGCAGATGCTCATGGTCGACAGTGTGAAGGGTATGCCGAATTCCTCGGCCGCGCGCGCGGCCAGAATCTCGCCATCGGCGTGCTGCATGCCGGTCATCCCTGTCGGCGCCAGCGCCACCGGCATCGAGGCCTTTTGGCCGACCATCGTGGTCGCCAGCGACCGGTCGGAAATGTCGACGAGGACGCGCTGGCGCAGCTTGATCTTGGCGAAATCCGCCTCGTTCGCCTCATAAGTCGACTCCGTCCACGAACCGGAATCGGCATATTGGAAGAACATTTTCGGCACGCGCCGCTGCGCGAGCGTCTTCAGTTCGGCGATGGTCAGCGGCGCGGTCATGGCTCTTTGCCTTCTGAATAGTTATACGGAGGTGGGTTCGGATTGCCTCATTGCAGGGTCGATTTCATCGGCTGTCCGGCGATATAGGTCTCGACGACGGCGCGGTCGTCACCCATGGTCTGCAACAGGAACAGTTCTTCGGTGAGGCTTTTCGTCACCTCCATCTTCAGCGCCATGGCCGGGGTTGCGGCTGCGTTGAGGACGATGAGATCGGCTTCGGTTCCGGAGTCGAGCGTGCCGATCTTATCGACGAGGGAGAGAGACTCGGCATTCCCACGGGTCATGTAATAAAAGCTCTCCAACGGGTTCAGCCGCTCGCCGAGCAGTTGCTGGATCTTGTAGGCCTCGTCCATGGTGCGCAGCATGGAGTAGCTGGAGCCGCCGCCGATATCGGTGGCGACACCGATGCGAACGGGTTTCTCTCGGCGAGCCAGCGCCTTCAGCGGGAAGAGGCCGGAACCGAGGAAGAGGTTTGAGGTCGGGCAATGCACGGCGACGGCACCGGCTTCGCTCATTGCGTCGGCTTCGCGCTCGGAAAGATGGATCGCATGGCCGAACAGGCTTTTCGGTCCAAGTAGACCGTAATGCGCGTAGATATCGGTGTAGTCGATCGCGTCCGGATAAAGCTCGCAGGTAAACTTGATCTCGTCGTGGTTCTCGGAAAGATGTGTCTGGATATGCAGATCCGGGAATTCGCGGGCGAGCGCGGCCGTTGCCTCCATCTGCGCCGGCGTGGAGGTGATGGCGAAGCGTGGGGTGATGGCGACATGGTTGCGGCCCTTGCCGTGCCAGTCAGCGATCACCTGGCGGGTCTCGTCGTAGCCCATTTCGGGCGTATCGAGCAGGCCCTGCGGGGCATGGCGATCCATCATCACCTTGCCGCCCACCATGCGCATGTTGCGGCGCATGGCTTCGGCAAAATAGGCGTCGGCGGAGGTCTTGTGCACAGAGCAGTAGGCGACGGCCGTTGTTGTGCCGTGGCGGATCATCTCGTCATAGAAATGCGTGGCGATACGCTCCGCATGCGCACTTTCCACGAAGCGACATTCCTCGGGGAATGTATAGGTGTTCAGCCATTCCAGAAGGTTGGCGGCGTAGGAGGCGATCACCTGCATCTGTGGGAAATGTAGGTGCATGTCGATGACGCCCGGCAGGATCAGATGCGGCCGATGGTCGATTTCGGTTGCACCTTCCGGCGCCTGCGCCTTGATTTCGGCATAGCGGCCCGTCGCGACGATCAGGCCGTTTTCGATCAGCAGCCCGCCATCGCTTTCATAAGCGTAGCTGTCGGTATCATCAAGGCTTTGCGGCAGGCGCTTGAAGGAAAGCAGGCGGCCGCGCAGAAGGGTGGTCATTGGCTCTTTTCTCCGATGGAGCTTTCGAACCAGGCGACCAGCAGCTTGCGTTCCTCCGGCGTGACGTCGGTGACGTTGCCGGGCGGCATGGCATGGCTGCGGGCGGCCTGGATATAGATCTCCCGGGCATGCATAGCGATTTCCGCGTCATTTTCCAGCGTTACGCCCTTCGGCGGGCGGACAATCCCCTCATAGACGGGTTCGGCCGCATGGCACATGGAACAGCGCGTCGAGACCATCTGCTTGACCGCTGGGAAATGGGCGTCGGAGGCGAATTGCTGGAAGGCGGGAGCGACTGCGTTCGCTTCCTTCTCGCCAGTCAGCACCCTCGGAACGGTCGAGAGCCACATGATGACGATGAAAAGAATTATCGTGACGATCCAGGTCCAGGTCGGGCGGCCTTTGCGCGCATGCGTGGTGTTGAACCAGTGACGGATGGTGACGCCCATCAGGAACACCAGCGCTGCGATTATCCAGTTGAACTGCGTGCCGAAGGCCAGCGGATAGTGGTTCGACAACATGAAGAAGATGACGGGCAGCGTCAGGTAGTTGTTGTGGAGTGAGCGCTGCTTGGCGATGCGGCCATATTTCGGGTCCGGCGTGCGGCCGGCGATGAGGTCGGCGACGACGATCTTCTGGTTGGGGATGATGATCATGAAGACGTTGGCAGACATGATCGTCGCGGTAAAAGCACCGAGATGCAGGAAGGCGGCGCGGCCGGTGAAGAGATGCGTATAGCCCCAGGCCATGAAGACTAGGACGGCATAAAGCACGATCATCAGCCCCCAGGTGTTGTTGCCGAGCGGCGACTTACACAGCAGGTCGTAGATGATCCAGCCGATGGCGAGCGACGCCAGCGAAATCAGGATCGCGACGGGAACGCTGACATCGAGCACGTGGCGATCGATGAGGAAGAGGTTGGCGCCGCCGTAATAGACGATGCACAGCATCAGGAAGCCGGATAGCCAGGTAAAATAGCTCTCATATTTGAACCAGGTCAGGTGCTCCGGCATCTGCGCGGGAGCCACGAGATATTTCTGGATGTGATAGAAACCGCCGCCGTGAACCTGCCATTCCTCGCCATAGGCGCCGGGCGGAAGATGCGGGCGCTTCACCAGTCCGAGATCGAGCGCGATGAAGTAGAAGGACGAACCGATCCAGGCAATGGCGGTTATGACGTGGAACCAGCGGGCAGCAAAGGCCAGCCATTCCCACGCTATGGCGTATTCATACATTCAGTTCCCCTTTTTTCTTCCTCCGACTCGATACCTTGCAGAATGTTGAGAGCGGATGGAAGAGGGGTGTTTGATGTGCCGGTAAAAAGCAGCAGTCTTGTCTAGCGTCCGGGGCGCATTAGATCAGATTATGGCAGTTATTTAATAGAATGCCCTTGGCTGCTTGGAGCGGGCCGTGTCCGCGGCAGCCGTCTATTTTTTCGACGGAGAATTGCCCATGCGTGGTATTCTGGCGTTCGTATTTTTTCTTCTCTCAGCAACCTTTGCTCTGGCGCACGATGCGCCCTCCGGCTGGTCCTACGACCCTTATTGCTGCAATGGCGACAGCAAGACGGGCGATTGCGAGATGATTCCGTCGCGCACCGTCACCATCGTGCCCGGCGGCTATCGAGTGACGCTCAATCCTGGCGACCATCGCTATGTAACGCACGCGCATATCTTCAATCTGCCGCAGGGTAAGACGATGCGCTCCCCGGACGGAGCCTATCATCTCTGTCTGTTTCCGGACGAGAACACCCCGCGTTGCTTTTATGCGCCCGACATGGATTACTGAGCGCTATTCCAGCGGCATGCCGAATTCGCAGAGGAGCCAATCCCTGAAGGCGCGGATTCGCGGCGTATGACGCCTGTTTTCCGGATAGGCGATCCAGTAGTCCGTATTGTCGGACGAAAGAATATCAAAGGGTTGGATCAGCCGGCCGGAAGCGAGATCATCCGCATAGAATTCCGGGGTCAGGATGGCGACGCCCTGACCGGCCAATGCCGCGCTCGCCTCGAAGGACTGGGCGCCGAGCCTGCTGCGCGGCCGGCCCTGAAGGCCAGGGTCTGGAACACCGGCTTCCTGAAACCATTGAGCCCACCATGGGTCGCCTGCGTCGATGATGCGGAGCTTCAGGAGATCGGCCGGTTCGTGTATGCCGCCGATCGTCTCCGCAAGCGCCGGGCTTAGCATCGGCGTAAAATAAACCTTCATCAGCAGGTGCGCACGTAGTCCCGGCCATTGACCACGCCCGTGGCGGATGGCGATATCGGAGGGCTCCCGGGCGAAGTCGATGATCGAGCCGGAGGTATCCAACCGGACCGCGATATTGGGATGCTTGAGCTGAAACGAGCCGACATGACGAGCCAGCCATTGCGAGGCGAAGGTGGGTGTCGAATGAATGCGCAGCGTCGTCTCGGCATCGCCACTGATCGAGGCCATGGCCTCCTGTAGCAGGGCAAAGGCTTCAGCCACTTTCGGCGCGAGCTGCTCTCCCGCTTCGGTCAACAGGATCTGCCGCGGGCGGCGCAGGAATAGCGGCTCGCCCAAAGTCTCTTCCAGCAGCTTGATCTGATAGCTGACCGCCGTCTGTGTCATGCCAAGCTCTTCGCCGGCCCGCGTGAAACTGCCGTGCCGGGCGGCGGCCTCAAAGACGCGGAGCGCATTCAGCGGAAAGCGCATGGACAATTTCATGGATAAGTTCTCTTTATGTATGCAGACGATAGTTCGATTGGAATTTCAGCATTTTTCGCGCCAGACTGCAATTCATATCGTTGATCTGACTGAGGTATCGTCATGGATTGCTATGTCGTGGAACAGGTGGAAACCGCAAGGCCAAGCATTCTGGCTCGTCTTCTGGAATCGGTGACGCAGGCCTTTGTCAGCCACGCGGAGCCGTCGCCGCATCTCGATCTTGATGAGATGTCGGACCGCCTGAAGCGGGACCTTGGATTTCTTGATGGGCGGGAGCCGCGTTATGAAGACTGCCGACTGTTGTAGGGGGTAGGGAGTGAAAGCCCAGAGAAGGACAATCACATCCCCTTCAGCCGCTCGACCGCCATGAGCACCCGTTCCGGTGTCGCCGGCGCATCGAGGCGCGGGCAGATGCGATAATCCGCGACGCTGGCGACCGCCATCGATAGTGCCTCCAGCACCGAGATCGGCAGCATGAAAGGTGGCTCGCCCACGGCCTTCGAGCGGCCGATGGTGGCCTCGGTATTTTCGGACCATTCCGCCAGCCGCACATTGAAAATCTTCGGACGGTCGGAAGCGAGCGGAATCTTGTAGGTGGACGGCGCGTGCGTGCGCAGCCGGCCCTTCGCATCCCACCAGAGCTCCTCCGTCGTCAGCCAGCCCATGCCCTGCACGAAGGCACCTTCGACCTGGCCGATATCGATCGCGGGGTTGAGGGAGCGACCGACGTCATGAAGGACATCGGCGCGGTCGATCAGGTATTCGCCCGTCAACGTATCGATCGACACTTCCGAGCAGGCGGCGCCATAGGAGAAATAATAGAAGGGCGTGCCGCGGCCGGCCTTGCGATCCCAATGGATCTTCGGCGTCTTGTAGAAGCCGGCAGCCGAGAGCTGGACGCGGGCGAAATAGGCCTGCTTGACGAAATCGGGGAAGGGGATTTCGTCTTCGCCGACACGCACGCGGTTTGGCAGAAACTGTACCTCCTCGGCACCGACACCCCATTTTTCGGCCGCAAAGGCGACGAGCCTTTCCTTGATCTGCCGGGCAGCGTCATAGGCTGCCATGCCATTCAGGTCGGAGCCGGAGGAGGCCGCTGTCGCCGATGTATTCGGCACCTTGCCTGTAGTCGTCGCGGTGATCTTCACGCGGTCGATATCGACCTGGAAACTATCGGCCAGAACCTGCGCCACCTTCACATAGAGGCCCTGGCCCATTTCGGTGCCGCCATGGTTCAGGTGGATCGAGCCATCCTGATAGATATGCACCAGCGCGCCTGCCTGGTTGAAGGCGGTCATGGTGAAGGAGATGCCGAATTTCACCGGCGTCAGCGCGATGCCCTTGCGGATGAAGCGGCTGGAACGGTTGAATTCGATGATCTCCTTGCGCCGTGCCTGATAGTCGGAACTCTGTTCGAGCTCGTCGACGACGCGGTTGATGATATTGTCGGTGACTTCCTGGTGATAGGGGGTCAGCGTTCGGCCCGAGCCCGGCTGGCCGTAGAAATTGGCGCGGCGGATTTCGAGCGGATCCTTACCGAGCGCATAGGCGATCTCCTCGATCATGCGCTCGCCGCCGACCATCCCTTGCGGGCCGCCGAAGCCGCGGAAAGCGGTGTTGGAGACGGTATGCGTCTTCAGTGGTTTCGAAACCAGATGCACATGCGGATAGAAATAGCTGGAATCCGCATGGAACAGCGCGCGGTCGGTGACCGGGCCGGAAAGGTCGGAGGAGAAGCCGCAGCGTGCGGCATAGGTGGCGTCGACGGCGTGGATGCGGCCCTCGTCATCGAAGCCGACTTCGTAGTCCACGAGAAAGTCGTGCCGCTTGCCGGTGGCGCTCATGTCCTCGTCGCGATCGGGCCGGAATTTAACGGCACGCCCGAGCTTCTTGGCGGCGAGGGCTGCGAGCGCCGCAAACTGATTGCCCTGCGTTTCCTTGCCGCCGAAGCCGCCACCCATGCGGCGCACATTGACGGTCACAGCATTGGACGGGATGTTCAGGACATGGCCGACGATGTGCTGGATTTCGCTCGGATGCTGCGTCGACGACCAGACGGCAACCTCATCGTCCTCGCCGGGGATCGCCATGGCGATATGGCTTTCGAGATAGAAGTGCTCCTGACCGCCGATGCGCATCTGCGCCTTGATCCGATGCTTGGAATTCGCCATCTCGGTTTCGGGCTCGCCGCGCTTCAGGGTCATCGGCTCGTAGACGAGCGGTGCGCCATTGGCGAGCGCGCCATCGATATCGCTCCAATGCGGCAGGTCGCGATAATCGATCTTGGCAAGGCGCGCGGCACGCCGGGCGGCATCGCGGGTCTCGGCGATGACAGCGAAGATCGGCTGTCCGTGGAATTCGACCTTGGTCTCGGCGAGCAGCGGCTCATCATGCATACCGTTGGAGCTGGTGTCGTTGACGCCGGGAATATCGGCCCCCGTGAAGACCCAGACGACACCGGGATAGGCTTTGACGGCCGAGAGATCGATGCCGGCGATCTCGGCATGAGCACGGTCGGAAAGGCCGAGCGCGCCATGCAGCAGCCCGGCGGGTTCGGGAATATCGTCGATATAATCGGCGGCTCCGGTGACGTGCTTGTGCGCGGAGTCATGGCGTAGCGAGCCATGCATCGAGCCGTTGATGACAACCTTGCGCTCTTCGAAGGTGGATTTGTCCATGCTTCAAGCCTCCAGGGTTCCCCTTCTCCCCAGTGGGGAGAAGGTGGCCGACAGGCCGGATGAGGGGGATGCATCGCGAAGCGATGCGTGTCCTGAGACTGGATAAAAGGAAGCATGCTCTTTGCCGTGTAACCCCCTCATCCGCCCTTCGGGCACCTTCTCCCCGAGGGGAGAAGGGGGAAGGAAGCGGCTGCCGTCATCCGGCGAAAAGTGCCGTGCCGTGCCTGAGAAATACGGTCGGATAAACCCGAAATCCGTCATCATGCCAGCACCTCGAAGCGTCTCAATTCCTGCGGCGCGCCTGATGTCTCAAGATAGAAGCGGATGAGAAGATTTTTGGCAGTCAGCTGGCGATACTCGGCCGAGGCGCGCCAGTCGGTGAGCGGCGTGTAATCGGCGTCGAAGGCGTTGCGTGCGGCCATGACGGTTGCTTCCGTCCACGGCTTGCCGATCAATTCCGCCTCGACGGTGCGAGCGCGCTTCGGCGTACCGGCCATGCCGCCGAAGGCGATGCTGATATCTGCGACATTACCGGCTGAATCCAGTGACAGATGGAAGGCGCCGCAGGCGGCCGAAATATCCTCGTCACGGCGCTTGGAGATCTTGTAGACGGCGAAATGCGCATCCTTGGCCGGATAGGGCACGAAGATGCTCTCGACGAATTCGCCGGGATTGCGGTCCTGCTTGCCGTAATCGATGAAAAAATCTTCGAGCGGCAGGTTGCGCGTGCCTGCCGTCGAACGCAGCCTAACCGTTGCGCCAAGGGCGATCAGCGGCGGGGGTGTGTCGCCGATCGGCGAGCCGTTGGCGATATTGCCGCCGATCGTGCCCATGTTGCGCACCTGCTCGCCGCCGATACGGTTGATGAGGTTGGCAAAAGCGGGGATCTTTTCGGCGATAACAGCAAAGGCGCGGCTGTAGGTGACGCCGGCGCCGATGGTCAGGCCTGCATCTTCAAGGGTAATTTTCTGCAGATCGGTCAGATGGTTGATGAAGACGACCGGGTTCAGCCGGCGCATCTGCTTGGTGACCCAGAGGCCGACATCGGTCGACCCGGCAACGACGGTCGCGGTCGGCTCGTCGGCAAGCACCTGCGCCAGTGCCGATACTGAACCGGGCACGATGAGACGATCCTCGCCCTCGGAAATCTCGATGGTATCGCCACCCTGCATTGCCCAGAGGCGGGCGATGATATCGGCCCTGGTCTTTTCGAGCGGATCGAAGAGCGCGCTCGGCCGCTTCTGGCTCACCTGTTCGGCGGCCTTGACGATCGGCTCATACCCCGTGCAACGACAGAGATTGCCCTGCAGCGACTTTTCGATCTGCGCCCGGCTCGGCTTTTCCGTCGTCAGCCAGAGGCCATAGAGCGACATAACGAAGCCCGGCGTGCAGAAACCGCATTGCGAGCCGTGGCAATCGACCAGCGCCTGCTGCACTGGGTGAAGCGTGCCATTTTGAGCTGCAAGATGCTCGACGGTGACGACATGGGTCGCATGCAGCGAGCCGACGAAACGGATGCAGGCATTGACGGATTCATAGTACAGCCCGCCATCGATCAGCCGTCCCACAAGCACCGTGCAGGCGCCGCAATCGCCCTCCGCGCATCCTTCCTTCGTTCCCGTCAGCCGCCGGTTGAGACGCAGGAAGTCGAGCAGCGTCTCGGTGGGGCGCAGGCTGGATAGAATGATATCCTCGCCGTTGAGGATAAAGCGGATGCTGTCGCTCATGTCGTTCCCGTTTATTGTCCATTTTGCGGGGCCGGAGGCGCTCACGCGAATCCGGCCCTAACCGTCAATGGTTATTCCGCGGTCCAGCCACCGTCAATCGAGACATGCGTGCCGGTCACCTGGCGCGCCTCGTCGCTCGCAAGGTAGAGCGACAGGGCACCGATTTCCTCGGCCTTGACGAACTCATGCGTGGGCTGGGCCTTGAGGATGACTTCGTTCTTGACCTGCTCCTCGGTCATCCCGCGTGCCTTGGCCGTGTCCGGGATCTGCTTTTCCACAAGCGGGGTCAGGACGTAGCCAGGGCAAATGGCGTTCACCGTCACGCCGAATTCGGCAAGCTCGAGCGCCGCCGTTTTGGTCAGGCCTAATATACCATGTTTGGCCGCGACGTAGGCGGCTTTGAAGGGCGAGGCGACCAAGCCATGCGCCGAGGCGATGTTGATGATGCGCCCGTATTTCTTCGCTTTCATCAGCGGAATGGCGGCGCGGATGGTGTGGAAGGAGCTGGAGAGATTGATCGCGATGATCTGATCCCATTTCTCGATCGGGAAATCCTCGATTTTCTCGACATGCTGAATGCCGGCATTGTTGACGAGGACATCGACGCTGCCGAAGGTGGAGTTGGCAGTCGCGATCAGATCGGCGATCTCGGCGGGCTTCGTCATGTCAGCCGGATGATAGATCACCTTGCCGCCGCCGGAAGCTTCGAGCTTCGCCTTGATCGCATCGATTTCCTCGGGCTTTCCGAAGCCGTTGATGACGACGTTATCGCCCTTGGCGGCGAAGGCGGCCGCGATGGCGAGGCCGATACCGCTTGTGGAACCGGTGACGACAACTGTTCTTGCCATGATCTTCTCCTTGGACAGCGCAGCTTCCTGCTGCAGTGCAAAACCGTTTCAGCCTAGTCCCAAACCCGCGGATATGGCAATCGTAATGCTGCCAGCCCTTTGGCCACGATGCCGTGAACCGGAAAGTGTAGCCTTCAGCGAAAAAATTTCGTTTTGCTTTCTTTTCACATTCGTTTTGCTCGCGTATCTGTTGCTTCGGGATGCAACAGGCGGGAGGAATGCATGAGCGGTTATGTCTTGGCGATCGATCAGGGAACGACGTCGACGCGGGCTATCGTTTTCGACGGCAAGATGAAGGTTGCCGGTGTCGGGCAGAAAGAATTCACCCAGCATTATCCGAAGCCCGGCTGGGTCGAGCACGATCCGGAAGAAATCTGGTCGTCCGTTCTCGTCACCGTCCGCAAGGCTATCGAAGCCGCCGGCATCACCGCTAAGGATATTGCTGCCCTCGGCATCACCAATCAGCGCGAGACCGTCGTCGTATGGGATCGCGAGACCGGCAAGCCAATCCATAATGCCATCGTGTGGCAGGATCGCCGCACGGCGGGTTATTGCGAAAAGCTCAAGCGCCAGGACCTAGAAAAGCTATTCACTCGCCGCACGGGCCTGCTGCTCGACCCTTATTTCTCCGGCACCAAACTGTCCTGGCTGCTCACCAACGTGAAGAGTGCGCGTGCCCGCGCTGCCAAGGGCGAGCTTTGCTTCGGCACCGTCGATACATTCCTGATCTGGCGTCTGACTGGCGGCAGGAGCTTCGTCACCGACGCCACCAATGCCTCGCGGACGCTGATGTATAATATCGGCGCGAACGAATGGGACGAGGAGCTGCTCGATATCCTGCGCGTTCCCGCTGCCATGCTGCCTGAGGTCAAGGATTGTGCCGCCGATTTCGGCGTCACGGAGGTCACGCATTTCGGCGCTGAAATCCCAATCCTCGGCGTTGCCGGCGATCAGCAGGCGGCGACGATCGGCCAGGCTTGCTTCGAACGCGGCATGATGAAATCCACCTATGGCACCGGCTGCTTCGCGTTGCTCAACACCGGCGCGGACATGGTGCGCTCGAAGAATCGCCTTTTGACCACCATCGCCTATCGGCTGAATGGCGAGACGACCTATGCCCTCGAAGGCTCGATCTTCATTGCTGGCGCTGCGGTACAGTGGCTGCGCGATGGGCTGAAGGCCATCCAGCGCGCTTCGGATTCCGGCGAACTGGCGGCCAAAGCCGATCCGCTGCAGGAGGTCTATCTGGTGCCGGCCTTTACCGGCCTCGGCGCACCGCATTGGGACCCGGATGCGCGCGGCGCGATCTTCGGGCTGACGCGCAATACCGGACCTGAGGAAATCGTCCGAGCGGCGCTGGAGGCCGTCTGCTATCAGTCGCGCGATCTCCTGGATGCCATGCATAGGGATTGGCGCAACGGCAACGGGGAAGGGACAGTATTGCGCGTCGACGGGGGCATGGTCGCCTCCGACTGGACCATGCAGCGGCTTGCCGATCTGCTGGACGCACCGGTCGATCGCCCGACGATCCTCGAGACGACCGCGCTGGGCGCCGCCTGGCTTGCTGGCAGCCGCGCCGGCGTCTGGCCGGATCGCGCCGGTTTCGCCAAGGCCTGGGCACGCGACAAGCGCTTCGAGCCTGATATGGACGCCAAGACCCGAAATGCGAAGCTCAAAGGCTGGAAGAACGCGGTCTCGCGCACCTTGAGTACACGGTAGAGGTGATCGGTACTCATCGACTGCTCACCCCAGGTTATGCCGTGTAAGATTTCTTTATTTTGCTTATATAAGTGCGCGCAGCGATACTCGTCTTGTTCGTGGCTCGGGGAAGATTGCGGGCCACGTTTCGCCGGACCGCGCCTTTTAAGGGCGGACGCCTTCTCGAGAGACGATAAAGCGAATAATGGCTGCTCAATTTTCTGAACTGAAAAAACATTACTATCGGCAGATCAAATATCATCTGACCCGGCCGAAGCCGCCGATGCTCGCCGAGCGGTTCGATGGGCCTGTTCTGGTGGTCGGCTCGGCGCCGGTTTCGAACAAGCCGGTGGATTTCGATGAAAGCTTCAAGGTTATCACCATCAACGGTTCGCAGATGGTGACGAAGGCCTGGGGGATCGAGGCGCCCGACGTGACGCTCGTCCAGTTCAACCAGATCGAAGGCACGAACACCAATGCCGTCGAGGTGCGCCGCGTTTTGAACGGCGAACGGACCAAGATGCTCTACGTCCTGCTCTGGCGGAAGGAGCGCGAGCGGCTGGAAGAGGGGTTGCGGAAGTTCAATTACAGCTACGACAAGCTGGAGATCGTCGATCGCTACAAGCGCATGGCGCTGCTCGACCGCGTCGGCGGGGTGAAATGCAGCGAGCTCGGTGCGGACGACAAATGCTCGAACGGTATAAATGCCGTGCTCTTCGCGATCTATAACGGCGCGACCGAAGTCATCATCACCGGCATCAATCCCGATTCCGGCGGGCACGTCTATAATCAGGAAAATCTGGCGCGGCTGCATGTGCGCAAGGACCGAGAGGTTCTCGAGCGGCTTCTCGAGCGCGGCTATCCGGTATTTACAAGCGACCCAGCCGTGTCGCAATCGATCGGTCTACCTTTATGGAAGGGCAAAACGGGGGCCGGCCGGACGGTGGAAGCCGATGCCCAGGGCAAGCGGCCGGCACCGCTAACGGCTGCGGCCGTCATCAATTCTTGAGATAAGGGCTCGCCAACGGTCAATCTGCGGCTGACGCTGCGCTTGCCGGGCGATCCGGTGCGGAAACTCCTGACGCCCTCTTCCATATTTTTTTGACGTAGCCTGTCGGTGCAGGTGATATTCCTTCGTCTTTAAAGGGAGAAGGGAATCTCAATGCTTTACGCGATCCTATGCTACAACGACGAAGACACCGTGTTTGCCTGGTCTAAGGAACAGGAAGACGCGACAATGGCACGGTTGATTGCCGTGCAGGAGCCGCTGGCAAAGGCTGGCAAGCTAGGGCCCGTGGCACGGCTGATGCCGACGACGGCAGCAACGACCCTGCGCAAGGGCAAGAACGAGCCGATCGTGATCGACGGTCCCTTCGCTGAAACGAAGGAGCAGTTGCTCGGTTTCTACGTGGTCGATTTCGAAACCCTCGACGAAGCCATCGGTTTTTCGAAGGAGCTTGCCGCGGCCAATCCCGGCGTCGGCTCCTATGAAATCCGTCCGCTTTACGTCTTCCGGCCGGGAGCTGTTGCAACATGACCGACATTGCCTGGATCGATATCGCGCTTACCAATGCCCGGCCACAGGTGATGGGTGCGCTCTTGCGCTATTTCCGCAATCTCGATACCGCCGAGGAGGCCTTTCAGGAGGCCTGCCTCAGGGCCTTGAAGACCTGGCCCGATAAGGGACCGCCGCGCGATCCCGTCGCCTGGCTGATTTTCGTCGGCCGCAATAGCGGTATCGATACCGTGCGAAAGCAGGCCAAATTGCAGAGCCTGCCGGATGAGGAGACGATCTCCGATACGAGCGATGCCGAAAGCGATCTTGCCGAGCGGCTCGATGGCTCCGGATATCGCGATGATATTTTGCGATTGCTCTTCATCTGCTGCCATCCGGATCTGCCGGCAACGCAACAGATCGCGTTGGCGTTGCGCATCGTTTCCGGCCTTTCGGTGCAGCAGATTGCCCGCGCCTTCCTCGTCAGCGAAAGCGCGATGGAGCAGCGCATTACAAGGGCTAAGGCGCGCGTCGCCGCAGCAGGTGTTCCTTTTGAGACGCCGGGCGCGGTGGAGCGGAGCGAAAGGCTGACGCTCGTCAGCGCCATGATCTACCTCATCTACAACGAAGGCTATTCGGCCGGAGGGACGCATCGCGAGGCGGCCGCCTTCGCCGACGAGGCGATCCGGCTTGGCCGGCTGCTGTTGCGGATCTTTCCCTCCGAGCCGGAAACTATGGCGCTGCTGGCGCTGATGCTCCTGCAGCAATCGCGCAAGGCGGCGCGGTTCGATGCCAATGGACAGATCATCCTTCTGGAAGATCAGGATCGCTCGCTCTGGGATCGCACGTCAATTGATGAGGCGCTGGCCCTCCTCGACAAGGCGATCCGCCATCGCCGGCCCGGCCCCTATCAGGTTCAGGCGGCAATCGCAGCGCTGCATTGCCGGGCAAAGCGGGCTGAGGATACGGACTGGGAAGAGATCGACCTTCTCTACCAGATGCTGGAGCGGCTGACGCCTTCTCCCGTCGTCACGCTCAATCGGTCGGTTGCGCTCTCGAAGCTCAATGGGCCGGAGGCCGCCTTGGCGCTTATTGCAACGCTGGAAGCACAGCTCGATAGCTATTTCTACTTTCATGGCGTCAGGGGTGGCCTGCTTGCACAACTGGGCCGCTCGCAGGAGGCACACGTCGCCTTCGACAGGGCGATCGCGCTCGCCCGTTCGCCCGCTGAAGCAGCTCATATTCGTTATCAGCTCGATCGTCTGAGCGCGGATGCTTTTGCGGCTGCAAAATAATCAAAAAATTTGCGTCTGTGCTGTCGGGAAACGGCAGTCTCGAACGTCATTAAGGTATAGGCCGAACAGGCCGCGTCAAACAGCAGGGAGAAACAAGATATGACTGAGCAGCACCAGCGCCACGAGCTTTCCCTGACCCGCGTCATCGATGCGCCGCGCGAGAAGATTTTCCGTTGTTGGACCGAAGTGGAGCTTCTGAAGCAATGGTTTGCGCCGCTGCCATGGACAGTGTCGGCCGCCAGCGTAGACGTTCGAGCCGGGGGTTCAAGCTCGATTACCATGCGCAGCCCCGAGGGGGAGGATTATCCGGGCAACGGCGTTTATCTGGAAGTCGTTCCGAATGAGCGGATCGTCTTCACCGACGCCTTCGCCAGCGCCTGGGTGCCGTCGACCAAGCCTTTCATGGTGGTGACGATCCAACTCGACGATCTCGTTGGCGGCAAGACCCGTTACACCGCGACTGTCCTGCATTGGTCGGCTGAAGATCGCGAAGCGCATGAGAAGATGGGCTTCCATCAGGGATGGGGCCAGTGCGCCGAGCAGCTCGCGGCACTGGCAGCCAGAATCTGAATTTCCGATTCAATTCCGGGGGATACGACGATGTCTTATGCAGTCGATTCATCTTTGCCTTCGGTTACGCGGGCTCAGCGCGTGGCGGGCACGATCCTTAGCGGACTGGTCATTGCCTTCCTGCTGTTCGATGGCGTGATCAAGCTCGTTCCGCTGCCGGTGGTGACGGAGACGATGGCGGGGCTTGGTTATTCGGCCGATCCGGCGCTCGCCCGGCTGCTTGGCGTCATCACGCTCGGTTGCGCCATTCTCTATGCGATCCCGAGAACGTCGGTCCTCGGCGCAATCCTGCTGACAGGTCTGCTCGGTGGGGCGATTGCGGCGCATCTGAGGGTCGGCAGTCCGATCTTCTCGCATCTGCTGTTCGGTGTTTATCTCGGCGTGATCGCCTGGGGCGGACTTTATCTTCGCTATGAAGCGGTTCGGAAAATGATTCCGCTCTTTCAGCGAAGCTTTTGATTTCGGATTCGATTTGCTAAGGCTCGCTTCCGAACAAGGACGGAGCGAGCTATGCTGCAATTGATCATCGCGCCTGTCAGGCAATCGGATGCGGACGAGCTGATCGCCGCCAATATCGCCAGCCGCGCCCATCATGTGCCCTGGGCCTATCCATTCCTCGATCGCGAGGGTTTCGACGCATGGTTCGGCCAGACGGTGACAGGCCCGAATATAGGTCTCGTAGCACGCGATCCGGGCTCCGGCGGGATTGTCGGCGTCGTCAATATCAGCCAGATGGTGTGGGGCGGCTTCCGCAGCGCCTTTCTCGGCTATCATGGCATGGTCGGATTTGCTGGCCAGGGCTTCATGACGGAGGCGGTTCGGCTGGCGGTCGCCCACGCCTTCGACGCGGTCGGTCTGCATCGGCTGGAGGCCAATATCCAGCCGGGCAATCATCCCTCGATCGCGCTGGTCAAGCGGCTGGGTTTCCGCAAGGAAGGGTTCTCGCCGAAATATCTGAAGATCGGCGGCGTTTGGTGCGACCACGAGCGCTGGGCATTGCTGTCGGACGACCCGCGCTCTTGAGCTCTTTCGGAATCGGAAAGTCGCGCTATCTGGCAGAAAGCCTGAGAACGCCTCAGAAAAACGTTGACTGCCGGGAGGGAAGGGGCGAAAGCCACCTTGAGCCTCTCGCCGAACCGCTGCTGAGAGAGCGGGAGTGCCGGAAGCCGTAGATGATCGTTTCGACCGAAGAAGAACTGACCAAGCTCAAGGATATCGGGCGCATCTGCGCCAACGCGCTGCAGGCCATGGCCTCGGCCCTGGAGCCGGGCATCACCACGCTGGAGCTGGACGCGATCGGCCGCAAGGTGCTGGAGGATGCCGGCGCGCAATCGGCGCCGGAACTGGTCTACAAGTTCCCCGGCGCGACCTGTATCAGCGTCAACGAGGAAGTGGCGCATGGCATTCCGGGGCCACGCGTGATCAAGGCGGGGGATCTGGTCAATCTCGATGTATCGGCCGAGAAGGATGGCTTCTTCTCCGATACCGGCGCATCCTTTACCGTACCGCCCGTCAAGCCGAAGATCGAGCGCTTGTGCCGCGACGGCAAGCGGGCACTCTGGGTCGGCCTCAACCAGGTGAAAAGCGGTGCGCCGCTTGCGAAGATCGGGCAGGCCGTCGGCGCCTTCGCCCAGAAGAACCGCTATACTTTGATCGCCAATCTCGCGAGCCACGGCATCGGTCGCTCGCTGCACGAAGAGCCCGCCGAGGTTTCCACCTGGGCGGACCCTTCCGAGAGCCGGATCATTGAGGATGGGCTTGTCTTTACCGTCGAACCGTTTCTTTCACTCGGCGCGATCTGGGCAGAGGGCGGCGATGATGCCTGGACACTCTACGCCGATCCGCAGGCGCCCACGGTTCAGTACGAGCACACGATCATTGCCACCCGCAACGGACCTGTCATTCTGACATTGCCGGACAAGTGAGGTTCCGACTTAGTCGTCGGCCTGTGTCTTGTCGTTTTTCGTTTCGCCGCGGATAATGTCAGCGGCGGCGCGCTCGAGGATTGCCGCGATGCGGGCGCCTTCGGCCTTGCTCCAGGGGAACTTTGAGCGAAGTGCGGAACGCAGCAGGTGGCGAGCGCGATGAACGTCGCCGCTGCCATGGCGATCGAACGGATTGTCGCGACCGTCCTCATCCCCCCCGTCGAAGACCTCGCGAACGCGGGCCATTTTCTCGCCGATGGCGGTGAGCTTGGCGAGGGTCACCTCGACCAGATCACGATTGTCGTCGACACGCTTCTGGCCGCTTTCGGTGATACGGTAAAGCTTCTTCGTGCCGCTGACCTCGACTTCGGCCTGGCCCGTCTCCTCGAGATAGGTTAGCGCCGGATAGATGACGCCGGGGCTCGGAACATAGAAGCCGCCGGAACGCTCCTCGAAGATCTTGATCAGTTCATAACCGTGGCGGGGCTGCTCGGAGAGCAAAGCAAGGATGATGAGCTGCAGGTCGGCCGCATCGAACTTGCGGCCGGTGCGAAACCCGCCGCCGAACATGCCGCCCTTGAAGCCTCTCATGAAGTCTCTCCTATGCTCGCCGCGTGCTTCACGGCCTCGGCCATGTCGTAGGATATATGCCTCGACGATGTCAAAGCCATCTCCGAACATGCGATCTCTGAAACCTCTCATATCGTTTCTCCTTGTGAAGTGTGAGAGTTTATATCGTTAGTCATGTCGTAAGATATATATCGTAAGATAGCATTCTGCAAGAGGCGGGTTGCGGATGAGATGGGCTGGAGGAGAAAGTGTGACCGTATGGGGGAAGGAGTTCATCCCATCGGTGAAATTTCGTTGCTGAACAACTGCATCACGATCATGGGATAAGCGATTACATCTACGTAAGAATAGGCTTCTGGCGGTTGCCGCTCCCGGCGAACTGTCCTAGGCTTTGCATCAATAAACGCCACGGCGGTTCGACAATCCAATCAAGAAAGCTGCGCTTCTCGTGTTTCTGTCATTCTTTCCCAAGCCAAAACCCTTCTTCATCTCCGCCGCTCTCTGGTCACTTGCCGCTATACTTCTTTGGTATTTCGGCGGAGAGAAAGCGGGCGCCTATATCGGCCTGCCCCCCTTGGCGGACGGGCAGGATGCGCCGGTGGGCGTTTCGATTTTTTGGTCGGCACCCTTCATCTGGTTTTACATCTATTACATCGCAGCCGTTGCCCTGTTCGCGCTCTTCTGGTTCCGCTTCAGCCCGCATCCGTGGCAATATTGGTCGGTGCTCGGCACGGCGCTGATCATCTTCAACACCTACTTCTCGGTACAAGTCAGCGTCGCCGTCAACGCATGGTACGGACCTTTTTACAATCTGGTTCAAAAGGCACTGACAACCGTCGGCTCCGTATCCAGTTCTGAATTTTACATGAACATGCTCGTTTTTGCGGGCATTGCTTTCGTGGCCATCACTGTCGGCGTGTTTAACCTGTTTTTTGTGAGCCACTGGGTGTTTCGTTGGCGTACGGCAATGAACGATTATTACATGGCAAACTGGCAGAAGCTGCGACATGTAGAAGGTGCTTCACAGCGCGTGCAGGAAGATACGATGCGGTTTTCCCAAACGGTCGAATCCCTCGGCGTGAGCTTCATCGGCTCTATTATGACGTTGATTGCATTTCTGCCGGTGCTCTTCCGTCTCGGCGCCAACATCACGGACCTTCCGCTTATCGGCAACATTCCGCATGCGCTCGTCTGGGCCGCGATCTTCTGGTCGATTTTCGGAACAGTCTTCCTGGCGGCGGTTGGTATCAAGCTGCCTGGCCTACAATTCATCAACCAGCGCGTAGAGGCCTCCTACCGCAAGGAACTCGTTTATGGTGAAGACCACGACGACCGCGCCACTCCGCCGACGGTCGCGGAACTCTTTGCCAATGTGCGACGCAACTATTTCCGCATCTACTTCCACTATACCTATTTCAACGTTGCCCGTATCTTCTATTCGCAGGCCGACAATATCTTCAGCTTCGTCGTCCTGGTTCCTTCGATCGTTGCCGGCAAGCTGACGCTCGGCTTGATGACGCAGATCACCAACGTTTTTGACCAGGTGCGTGGTTCGTTCCAATATCTTGTAACTTCATGGACTACGATCATCGAACTGTTGTCGATCTACAAGCGCTTGCGGGCTTTCGAGGCGGCGATCTACGACGAACCTTTGCCATCGATTGATCAGCGCTACCTGGAGCGCGAGCCGGGGGTCGTTCACGTCGATGGTTGATAAAAAGAGGCTCCGAAAATGGGGCCTTTTTCAACGGGAGGAGGCGGGTTTTGGGCTCCAGAGATAAGAGAAGGATCTCCCTTTGCCGCACCGCCGGCCTTTCGCTCCGGCTTCACCCGACCGCTCAGCCCTGCTGTGGCTTGCCGCGCGCCGCAATCAATGGAATTGCCTCGGAATAGCTGACGCAGGCGACATCCTGTTTGTGGCAGACATCGCTAACGAAACGGTCGAGGGCGCGCCAATAGGCGCCGTCATTCATTTCGACGAAATGGAAGCCGAGCTGCAGCGGAATGCGCTCGCCGTCATATTGCTTGGCGAAGGCAGCTTCGAAGGCATCGAAGGTGCGGTCCTCATAGGTCTTGGCGTTGGCCTTGTCCTCGACGCCCTTAGAATGGCGGACATAGAGATTGTAGTCCATGCCGATGACCGGGCGCTGCTGGGGGCCTTCTGGGATCAATGGCAGCCCGAAGCGATAGATACCGTCGATCACCTGCGGCAGGGCAGGGCCTTTGGTGACCAGGCTTGCATCATACTGAAAGCCCATCTCTTTTTCCGCCGGCACGAGACCGTCGCTGGTGGAAAGATAGGGTGCGCGAAATCCCTTGACGTCATTCGTGGCGAAGTCTTCCCAGCCCTGGGGCTCCTTGTCGGCGAGGCCGACATTCTTCCAGGCGTCGCGAAGCGCAATGCGGGCATTCATGAACTCCTGTTTCCAGTCGGAGGCACTCCAGCCCTTACCGTCAAAATGGCCGCAGGCGTGACTTGAGATGTCGTGACCTTCCTGGTGTGCGCTCCAGATGTTGGCGATGCGCGTGCGCACATCGTCCTCGCTCTTGGCAAAGCCGACATTCGATTTACCCGGCCGCTGTTTCGGCCCCTGGTAGGCCTTGGCCTGCGCCTTGTTCATCAGGAAGGTGCAGGAGAGAAAATAGGTGAAATGTGCGCCGTTGCGCGAGGCGATCTCGCGGCTCCTGGTCCAAAGCGCATTGTCATGGGCGCCATCGAAAGAGATCATGACGAGTTGCTTGGGCTTGCCATCGGCCAGGGCGGCTGCGGGCAACCCTAAGGAAATGGCGAGGGAGAGACAGGTAGCTAAGCGAAACATGGGCACCGAACACTGATTGGATCGAGCACGGCTTACGAGGGATCATCCGGCGATATCGGGTGGCGTGCTCCGGGTCGCTTCCTTCCTTTCGCGCAAATGCGGCGAAGCTGCGGTGATGCTGGCATTTTTTTACGGCAGCCGATAAGGATGTGACTACAAGACCATAAAGGATTTCATCCATGGCATTGCTCATTCTCGGCATTGTTCTTTTTCTCGGCCTCCATCTGATCCGCGTCGTGACACCCGGCCTGCGGACGTCATTGATTGCCAGCCTTGGCGAAGGCGGCTGGAAGGGTGCCTATTCGATCGCGAGCGTCATAGCTCTGGTCGTCCTGATTTACGGCTTCGGTCAGGCGCGCGACATGACGCCGGTCTGGTCGCCGCCGTTCTGGATGAGCCACATCACCATCCTGTTGATGCTGTTCGCTCTCATCTGTCTTGTCGCCTCGCTGCTGCCGGCGGGGCATATCGCGGTCAGGACCAAGCATCCGATGGTGCTTTCGGTGAAGATCTGGGCGCTGGCGCATCTTCTCTCCAATGGCGACGGTGCTGCCATATTGCTCTTTGCTGCCTTCCTGGCTTGGGGCGTGATCCTGCGTATTTCGTTCAAACGGCGCGAGCGGGCCGGCGAAATCACCGTGCGCCCCTTCGTCTCGGCGAAATATGATCTTTATGCGATCGTTATCGGTGCTGTCGTCTGGGCCTTGATCATTTGGAAGCTTCATGCGTGGATTATCGGGGTTTCGCCGCTCGTTATATGACGATTTCCACCATTCCCCCTTACATAAGCCGCAAAATGGAGTAGAAGGCCCCACTAGAGCCGGATGATTTTAGGTCCGATAGACCTAAAATCTGAATCCGCTCTAGCATCATGGAATTAGAGCATGATGTCGTCCGAAAACCGCTCACACTTTTCGGCATCATGCTCTAACCCCTAAGCTTTGAACTATTTGGCCTGGGCCGGAGACAAGAATGGCATTCAATGACGATAGCTTCATCCGTGAGGTGAACGAGGAACTGCGCTCGGACCAGTTGCGGTTCATATGGCGCCGTTTCGGCAAGCTCATCATCGGTGCTGCGGTGCTCGTCGTTCTCGGTACCGCAGCCTACAGCGGCTATCGCTATTGGGCCGGCAATCAGGCTGGCAGCGGCGGTGATCAGTTCATTGCCGCGCTGACGCTGGCCGATCAGAACAAGACGGATGAGGCGCTCGCCGCATTCGCCGCCATCGAAAAGAACGGCCCTGGTTCCTATCCGGTGCTGGCGCGCCTGCGCGCCGCGACACTGCAAGTGCAGAAGGGTGACAAGGCCGCGGCCATCACCACCTTCTCGGCGATCGGCAAGCAGACGGACCTTCCCGTCGTTATCCGCGATGCGGCGCGCCTGCGGGCTGCCTATCTGCTCGTCGATACCGGCACCTATGACCAGGTCGCCGCCGAAGCGCAGGAGCTTGCCGTCCCGGCTGATGCCTTCCGGCATTCGGCGCGCGATGTTCTCGGCCTTGCTGCCTATAAGGCCGGCGATTTCGCCAAGGCGCGGCAATGGTTCCAGGCAATCGTCGACGATCCGCAGAGCCCGCGCAACGTTGCCAACCGTGCCCAGATGCTGCTCGATCTCATCACTGCATCCGGCAAGGCTCCGGTCGCAAAAGGCTGAAGGATCGCCCAATGAGTTTTACGGTCGCGATCGTCGGTCGCCCGAATGTCGGCAAGTCCACGCTGTTCAACCGTCTGGTTGGCAAGAAACTGGCGCTCGTCGACGATACGCCGGGTGTCACGCGTGACCGCCGCCCGGGTGAAGCCAAGCTGATCGATCTCCGCTTTCGCATCGTTGATACCGCCGGCCTCGAAGAAGCTGGCGAGGAGACGCTGGAGGGCCGCATGCGCGCCCAGACGGAAGCGGCGATCGACGAGGCCGATCTGACCTTGTTCGTCGTTGATGCCAAGATGGGTTTGACGCATGTCGACAAGACCTTGGCCGAAATGCTGCGCAAGCGCGGCCGGCCCGTCGTGCTCGTCGCCAATAAATCCGAAGCGCGCGGCTCGGACAGCGGCTTCTACGATGCCTATACGTTGGGCCTTGGGGAGCCTTGCCCGATCTCGGCCGAACACGGCCAGGGCATGATGGATCTGCGCGACGCCATCGTCGAGGCCATCGGCCCCGAACGCGCCTTCCCGGAGGACGAAGACGAGGCGGAGACGAATGTCAGTATTCCGCGCTCGGAAGTCGGCGAAGATGGCGAGGAGATCGACGAAGAACCGGCCTATGACGACACGCGCCCGCTGCGCGTTGCGATCGTCGGCCGCCCGAATGCCGGCAAGTCGACGCTCATCAACCGCTTTCTCGGCGAAGACCGGCTGCTGACCGGCCCGGAAGCTGGCATTACCCGCGATTCCATCTCCGTCGACTGGAGTTGGCGCGGTCGTACCGTCAAGATGTTCGATACCGCCGGTATGCGCCGCAAGGCGAAGGTCATCGAGAAGCTGGAGAAGCTTTCCGTCGCCGACACGCTGCGCGCGATCCGCTTCGCTGAAACCGTCGTCATCGTCTTCGACGCGACCATTCCCTTCGAGAAGCAGGATCTGCAGATCGTCGATCTCGTGATCCGCGAGGGGCGCGCCGCCGTGCTCGCCTTCAACAAGTGGGACATGATCGAGGATCGTCAGGCCGTGCTTGCCGATCTGCGCGAAAAGACCGACCGGCTGTTGCCGCAGGCACGCGGCATTCGCGCCATTCCGATTGCCGGCCAGACGGGCGAGGGGCTTGACCGCCTCATGCAGGCAATCGTCGATACCGACAAGGTCTGGAACAAGCGCGTCTCGACCGCGCGCCTCAACCGCTGGCTCGAGACGCAGCAGGTTCAGCATCCGCCACCGGCCGTTTCCGGCCGCCGCATCAAGCTGAAATACATGACGCAGGTGAAGGCGCGGCCTCCGGCCTTCATGATCTCGTGTACTCGCTCGGATGCTCTGCCTGAGTCCTATGTGCGTTATCTGATCAACGGTCTGCGCGCAGATTTCGCAATGCCCGGCGTACCGATCCGCATCCATTTCCGCACGTCGGAAAATCCTTACGAAAACAAGAAGAAGCGAACCTGAAGCACCTTACCCGACAGGATGGTCGGGGAGGGGGCATCCGGTCAGGCCGCGTTCCTGCTGAGCGCCTGGCGCAAAGCGATGATTTCACTCTTCAAGCGTGTCAGTTCGTCGGGTGTTTGCTCCGTGGCATCGAGAATGCAAGGGGGAACAGTTGCCGCCTTCTTCTTCAGCGCCTTGCCTTCGCCGGTCAGCTGAATCAACACTTGGCGCTCGTCTTCCTTGCTGCGAATGCGCTTGATAAAGCCGGCTGCCTCCAGACGCTTCAACAGCGGCGTCAGCGTGCTTGATTCCAGGAACAGCTTTTCACCGATGCCGCCGACGGTCTGTCCGTCTTCTTCCCATAGCGTCACCATGACGAGATATTGCGGATAGGTGAGATTGAGCGCATCCAGCATGGGTTTATAGAGCCGGTTCATCGCATGGTTCGCCGAATAGAGCGCGAAGCAGATGAAGTTATCCAGCTTTAACAGGTCGTCGGTCATCTCAAGAACTCCCTGAGAGGTCTTATGTAGGTCGTGCGATAAATAATTGTACACCCAAATTTATGCCCGGGCTATGGATTTCTTCTGCTTTAGGAAGTCAGCTCAGCGGACAATATCCCATTGCTCTCGTGACGATCGCCGATGTCCTGGAAATTTACTTTTCAAGAATGCGTTCTGCTGTGTGAGATACGGAAAGCAGGAACGGCGAGAGACATCGGTAGGGCTATGATCGCTGCCTTTCTCCAGGATCCGGCCACGCTGCCCCGACGATGAGACTGGCGTAACGGTCAGGGACATGATCGAGGACGTATAGCGCCCCGTTTGGACGGAACGCGCCCATCTTTCCCCAGAGCAGAATTTATCCTTGTCAAACATAGGCTTAGATATCAATCTCGCGCCGGAACCGAGCTTCCGGCAGGACTTGTTATCTATGAGACGCTTTTTGTCTCTGTTGCCAAGAAGGAAACCGACTTTGTTCTACTCCGCGATCGGGCAGGTTGAGAAGGTACAAGGAAATGAACGCGTGTCCGTCAAGAAGGGACAGGCGGGATGGGTGCTTTACGGCCCCTACGTCACCCTGTCCCCAGGACGTTATGTTGTCGAATTTCATATCGATGCTGACCCCTCCGCGCCATCGGAAGAGGTCTGTTGTTCTATCGATGTCACTGCGGGTTTTGGCGCCCGTCAATTGATACGAAGGGAGCTAACGGGCGCGGATATAGTGCGGTTTGGTAAGGGTGTGACCTTGCAGTTCGACGTACCGGAAGAGGATGTTTTCGAGTTCCGGATCGATTCAACTGGGGTTGGGGCATTCGCCGCTTATGCCCATCGGCCCCTGAAAAGAATCGATCAAGAGAGCGGGCGCATGTCGGATGTCGCATTGCCTGACATTGCCAATCAATTCTTCAATACACATGTCTATGATTTCAAGGTGCTCGAGAAAAACGGCTTCACTTTTCACGTCGGTGCTGAAGAGGTCATTGCCGAATTTTCAGGAACTCGGCTCTATGTCAACAATGCCGAAGATTTCCAGGTTCTGAGCGAAATTTTCATTCACAACGAATATAATTTCATCACCGGGCGCGACAAAATCATCATCGATATCGGCATGAATGCCGGTCTTGCGTCGCTCTTTTTGGCGAGAGACCCTTCGGTGCGGGAGATACATGCATTCGAGCCCTTCGCTCTCCCCCATGCGCGAGCACTGAAGAATTTCGCACTAAATCCGAAGGTGGCGGCCAAGATCAGGCCAAACCAATTTGGGCTTGGCGAGAGGGACGAGCAGATGGAGGTCATGGTCCGCTCAGATGCAACGATCGGCATCTCCGTAAGGGGAGCAGATTCCGGCAAGCCGGAAACGATCCATATCAAGGAGGCGGCTGGCGTCATCGCACCGCTTGCGGAGCGTGCGCGGAGAGCGGGCATGGATCTGGTCATCAAAATGGATTGCGAGGGATCCGAGTTCGGGATTTTCGAGACCCTGGCGAGACACGGCCTCTTCGGATCGATCAATGCCATGGTCATCGAATGGCACAAATGGTGGTCCAAGGACAAAAACCAGATGACGCTTATCGCACCGTTACTGAATGCGGGTTTCATCGTGCTGGACAAGACCCAGCTATCCAACCCGCATGCTGGCTTATGCTATGCTGTAAGAGCAGCGCGCTGATCCGCGAAGGCACACGAGCTGAGACGCGGTAAGCGAATTCCGGGTGGATCATCGGCCCGGAGTTCACTCCTTGTAGGCTTGTAATCGACCCCGATGATTGGCAATGCGGACATTGCCGATAAATTGCGTTGTTGCCGCTTCCCAGGAGTAATTGAGTGCCAAGGAGCGCGCTGCCTCGCGTGAGCATGAGAGCGCGGCGAGGCAGGCGGTGGCCAGGTCCGCATCCACGACGCCAGCCGCCCTGTTTCCTCCCAGAATGTCCGCGGGGCCGGTAACCGGGTAGGCGGCGACCGGAACGCCGCTCGCCAATGCTTCCAGAATGGCGTTGCCGAAAGTGTCGGTCTTGGACGGGAAGACGAACACGTCCGCCTGCGAATAGGCATGCGCCAATTCCTCACCGAATTTTGCTCCCAGAAAATGGACATCCGGATAGAGTGTCTGCAACTCCGCCCGCGCGGGGCCATCGCCGACCACTACTTTCGATCCGGGCAGCTCGAGGTCGAGGAAAGCGGGCAGGTTCTTTTCCAGCGCCACGCGACCTACAGTCATGAAAATCGGACGAGGCAGGTCGAAGGGTGCGTCGTCCTGGGCCTGCGGTCGAAACAGTGAGGAGTCGATGCCACGGCTCCAGGGTAGTAGGTTGCGGATGCCGCGTATCTTGAGTTCGTTTGCGAGACTTGGTGTCGCCACCATGCAGCCGTAGCCCGCATTGTGAAACCATTTGACGAAGGCGTAGAGCCAGCTTTCCGGTATCGGCAGGCGCGCCGCGACATATTCGGGAAAGCGGGTGTGATAGCTCGTGGAAAAAGGCATGCAATTTCTCAGGCACCAGCGCCTTGCGGTAAGCCCGAGGGGACCTTCAGTGGCAATGTGGACATAAGTCGGCCGGAGCGCCTCTATTCTCGCTGCAATCTTGCGATAGCTGGCAATCGAAAGCCGGATCTCCGGGTAGGTCGGGCAGGGGATGTTGCGAAAGCCGTCCGGCGTGATCATCGAAACCTCGATGCCCATGCGCGTCAGTTCGCGATTGGTGTTCTCGATCGAGCGAACGACACCGTTGACCTGCGGATGCCAGGCATCGCTGACGATAAGCAGCCGTTCAGGTACTGCGACAGGTGTCGCCGCCTGCGCCCAGGTGGTTTGATCGATGTCTGACAAGCGTTGCAACATGCCCAAAACAGTCCATCCGCACCGCATCCTCATGATGACGGTGCCAGCGATTGCGGTGTTTCAAACATGATTCCCGCGCCCACTCTATTGTGGGGGGTGTCCATGATGGAAATATTACAGCGTTTAGCGGATGGATTTCAGCTTCTCGGGCGAGACGAGCGCACCGTATTCCTGAATGACCCTCGCCGCGATCTTGGCTGCGAAGCCGGCGGCGGTAACTGCATTTTTGTGCTGCAGATAGTGCGCCAGAAATGCACCGTTGAAACTGTCGCCGGCGCTGGTGGTGTCGATAACCTTGACGACCTTGACCGCCGGGACGAGCGTCTCCTGAACGCCGTCGCCAATGGTCGCGCCATCAGGGCCATTCTTGACGATGACCATCACTGCTCCGTATTGCCGATAGCGGCGGATCGTGGCGGCAATCGAATCGTCACTGAAATGCGCGGCTTCATCATCGAAGCTCGGCATGACGAGCGTCGCTGCACGCGCTCCCTCGGCGATCATCGTATGCATCGCGTCCAGGCTGGACCAGAGGCGAGGGCGCAGATTGGGATCGAAGGCGACCAGCTTGCCGGCAGCTTTGGCGCGGCGCAGCTCTGCGAGCAAGGTGAAGGCATCTTCGCGCGACAGGATCGCGAGGGTAATGCCCGAAAAATAAAGGACGTCGGAGGCCTCGATTGCGGCACGCAGGGCATCGCCATCGGTCGCAAGCTGGCGGGCGGCAGAGCTGTCGCGCCAATAGCTGAAGGAGCGTTCGCCGTCTTTTAGATTGATCATGTAGAGGCCGGGCGTCTTGCCGCGAAGGCGGCGGATGCTCTGCGTGCCGATGCCGGCGCTGCCCATGAAGGCGATCATCTCGTCGGACATGGCATCGTCGCCGAGCGCGGTGAAGTAATCGATCGCCCAGTCCTTAGGCAGACAGGCGCGGGCATACCAGGCGGTGTTGAAGGTGTCGCCGGCAAAGCCTTTGCGCAGGTGTCCGTCATCGGCCTGCGACAGTTCCACCATGCATTCGCCGATCGATAGAAAACGCCCACCCAAGACTGCCTCCTGCATTTGCCTTGGTGCTGCATACGCGGAAGCAGCGGCTGGGGCAAGCTGGACGGCGGCAGCCGCCGTCCACTTTTGCTGGCGCTGCTTTACGGCCGGTCCATGTGATAGCAAGCCGCCGTCTGGCCTAGGCGCACGTGCTCGGTCGGTGGCATCTTCGTGCGGCAGATATCCGTCGCCTTCCAGCAGCGGGGTGAGAAGACGCAGCCCGGCGGCGGATTGAGCGGCGAGGGCGGATCGCCCTGCAAGCGGATGCGCTCGCGGCCACGTGCAAGCTTCGGATCGGGGATCGGCGCGGCAGAGAACAGCGCCTGCGTATAGGGATGCGCCGGATGGTCGAAGACCGTCGCAGCCTCGCCCGCTTCCACCACCTTGCCGAGATAGAGCACCAGCACGTCGTCCGAGATCAGGCGCACGACCGAGAGGTCGTGGCTGATGAAGATCAAGGTGAGGCCGAACTCCTTGCGCAGGCGGCGCAGGAGCGTGATGACCTGTCCCTGGATCGAAACGTCGAGCGCCGAAACCGGCTCATCGCAGATGATAAGCTTCGGCCGGGTGATGACGGCGCGGGCAATGCCGATGCGCTGCGCCTGGCCGCCCGAGAATTCGTGCGGGTAGCGGTTGATCATCTCAGGCACTAGGCCGACTGCCGCCATGATCTCGCGTACGCGATCCTGCCGCTGCGCGCGGCTCAGTTTCGGTTCGAAGACGGTCAGCGGCTCCGCGATGATGTCGCCGACGGTCATGCGTGGGTCGAGCGAGGCGATCGGGTCCTGGAAGATGATCTGCATGTCGCGGCGCGCGGCACGCATCTCCTCTTCGGTAAGGTCGAGTAGGTTGCCGCCTTGCCAGAGGATGCGGCCTTTCTGCGCCTTGATGAGCCGCAGGATGGAGCGACCAAGCGTGGACTTGCCGCAGCCGGATTCGCCGACGATGCCGAGTGTGCGTCCGGTCTTCAGCTCGAAGCTGACATCGTTGACCGCGGTCAGGATCATCGGCGGCTTGAAGAGGGATTTCGAGGGTAGTTCAAATTCGGTCGTCAGATGCTCGACCTTCAGAAGCGTTTGCTCAGCCATGGACGAGGCTCCGTTCCTGATCAGCCGAAAGGGGGTGGAAGCAGGCCGCGCAACGGCGTGGCGCCAACGGATCGAGCGGCGGGGCCGCGTCCAGACAGTCGTCCTGTACATGGGCGCAGCGCGGCGAGAAGGAGCAGCCGCGCGGCAGGTGCATCAGGTTCGGCGGTCGTCCGGGGATGACGGTGAGATCGTCGACATCCTGATCCGGCCTCGGGATCGCCGAGTGAAGCGCCGCCGTATAGGGATGGGCCGGGCTTTCGAACAGCTCCTCGACCGGCGCTTCCTCAACGATACGGCCGGCATACATGACGGCAACGCGGTCGGCGAGGCCGGCGACGACACCGAGGTCATGGGTGATCATGATGAGCGCCGTATGCATTTCCGCCGTCAGCTCATTGAAGAGATCGAGGATCTGCGCCTGGATCGTCACGTCGAGCGCCGTCGTCGGCTCATCGGCGATGAGGAGCTTCGGTTTGGTCAGCAGCGCCATGGCAATGACGATGCGCTGGCGCATGCCGCCCGAAAGCTCATGCGGATAGAGGTTGAAGCGGCGTGTCGGATCAGGGATGCCGACCCGTTTCAGCATATCGAGCGCCGCTGCCGAAGCTGCTCGCGCTGTCAGGCCGCCATGGACTTCCAGCTGCTCCGTCAGCTGCCGCGAGATGCGCAGCGACGGGTTAAGCGCGGTCATCGGGTCCTGGAAGACCATGGCCATGTCCTTGCCGCGCACATGGTCGAGCTCGCGCGGCTTCAGGGTCAGCAGATCCTTGCCGTCGAGCAGCGCCTGGCCGCTGGTGCGGCCGTTCTTGGCGAGCAGGCCCATCAGGCCGAGGAAGGTCTGGCTCTTGCCGGAGCCAGACTCGCCGACGACGGCGATACGTTCGCCGCGGCCGATCTTGAGGTTCATCTTCGACACCGCGGCCACTTCGCCTTCTGGCGTGCGGAAGGTGATCGAATAGTCTTTGAGTTCGAGAAGTGTTTCTGTCATGTCAGCGATCCTTCGGATCGAATGCGTCGCGCAGACCGTCGCCGATGAAGAGCAGGCTCATCAGCAGCGCGACCAGGAAACCGGCCGGGAAGAACAGCAGCCAAGGCGTCGTCTCCATACCGGCCGAGCCTTCGGCAATTAGGGTGCCGAGCGATGTCAGCGGCTCCTGAACGCCGAAACCGAGATAGGAGAGGAAGCTCTCCGTCGCGATGATTTCCGGGATAGTGAGCGTGGCGTAAATGACGACCGGACCGACGAGGTTCGGCACGATGTGTTTCAGGATGATCTTGAACGATCGCTGCCCCGATGCACGGGCGGCCTCGATGAATTCCCGCTGCTTGATCGACAGGGTCTGGCCGCGCACGATACGGGCCATGGTGAGCCATTCGAGTGCGCCGATCGCCGCAAACAGCAGATAGACGTTGCGGCCGAAGATCACCATCAGCAGGATGACGAAGAGGACGTAGGGCAGGGCGTACATGATATCGACGAAGCGCATCATGATCGCATCGACGCGACCGCCGAAATAACCGGCAACGGCGCCGTAGAGCACGCCGATGACGACCGAGACGAGGGTGGCGACAAGGGCGACCGTCAGTGAGACGCGGGTGCCGTAGAGCGTGCGCGCCAGCAGATCGCGGCCGTTGCCGTCGGTGCCGAAATAGTGGCCGGCGGCAAAATCCGGAGCGCCTCGGAACGACGTCCAGTCCGGATCCTCATAGTTGAAGGGCAGGAAATACGGGCCGAATATGGCGACCAGAACCAGCGCGGCCAGTATGACCAGCGAAAGTGCCGCCGCCTTGTTGCGCAGGAGACGACGCATTGCGTCGCCGGTGAGGGATCGCCCCTTGGGTGCGAGCCCCTCTGCCGAAAGCAATTCCGCTTCCAGCAATTCTCTCTTCGCGGAATTGAGGATCATCGCATTCTCACTTTCGGGTCGAGCCAGGCATAGGCGATGTCGACCAGCAGGTTGAGGACCACGATCAGGACCATGTAGAAAACGACCGTGCCGAGGACCATGCCGTAATCGCGGTTGAGCGCTGCGCCGACGAAGTAGCGGCCGACGCCGGGGAGGCCGAAGATGCTTTCGACCACC
Source organism: Rhizobium sp. BK491 (assembly GCF_014194925.1). Lineage (NCBI taxonomy): Bacteria > Pseudomonadati > Pseudomonadota > Alphaproteobacteria > Hyphomicrobiales > Rhizobiaceae > Rhizobium > Rhizobium sp. BK491. The sequence continues at coordinate 1,003,903 of NZ_JACIAR010000001.1, read as the reverse complement.
AGCGAGCCGGTGAGGAGGTAACTTGCCGCGGGTCCGAGATAGGAGACGACGGGCATCATGGCGGGCTTCAGCGCGTGGCGCATGATCGTCAGCCGCGGGCCGATGCCCTTGGCCTTGGCGGTGCGAATGAAGTTCTGGCCCATCACTTCGATCATCGAGCCTCGCATCAGGCGAGAGATACGAGCCGCGTGCGGCAGGGTCAGGACGATGATGGGCAGGATCAGGAACTTGATCGAGCCGTCGCCCCAGCCGCCGACCGGCAGCCAGCCGAGCGTATTGCCGAAGACGAGCTGAAGGATGGGGGCGATGAGGAAGCTTGGCATAACCAAGCCGATGAGGAGGCCGCCGCCCAGCCAGTAATCGGCTGCGCGGTTCTGATAGAGCGCCCCGAGACAGCCGATGAAGACGCCGACGATAGTCGCGAGCACGAAGGCGGAGCCGCCGATGGTCAACGTATAGGGGAAGCCGGACATGATCTGCTGGGTGACGGTGAAGTCCTGATTGGCGAAGGAGGGGCCAAGGTCGCCCTTCATGACATCGCCGACATAGATCAGGTATTGCTCAACCAGGGGCTTGTCGAGGTTGTAGTGAGCCGCGAGGTTGGCTTTGACTTCCGGCGGCAATGGCCTTTCGCCATCGAAGGGGCCGCCGGGAGCGAGGCGCAGAATGAAAAAACACACTGTCACGGCAATCCACAGAACGGGGATTGTCGACAGCAGACGACGGAGAGCGTAGCCAAACATGATCTTAGACGGCTCCCTCCCGGTTATGTCCGGGAGGGAGCCTGTTCCCAATTATTCTTTAACCGACAGCCAGCGCGTACGGTGGATGTCCTGGATGTTGTCGACGAAGCCCTGGACCTTCGGGGCGACGATGTTCTGGGAAACGTAGTAGTAGATCGGGATTGCCGCGCTGTCGTCGAGGGCCAGCTGCTCGGCCTTCTTGTAGATCTCGGCGCGCTTCTTTAGATCGATCTCTTCATTGCCCTGCTTGATCAGAGCATCGTAGTCCTTGTTGCTCCAGCGGCCGTAGTTCATTTCGACGCCGGTGGACAGCAGGTTCAGGAAGTTGATCGGATCGTTGTAGTCGGCGAGCCAGCCGGCACGGCCGATCTGCACCTCGCCGCGCTGCATTTCATCGTAATGCACCTTGGTTTCGGTGTTGTAGAGCTCGATATCGACGCCAAGTGGCTTCCACATGGCGGCGATCGCAACGGCGATGCGCTTGTGGTTGTCGTTGGTGTTGTAGCGCAGCTGAGCCTTCAGCGGATGATCGGGACCGAAGCCGGCTTCCTTCAAGAGCTTCTTGGCTTCTTCGACCTTCTGCTTGTAGGGCTCGTCCTTCCAGCTGACATAGGCCGGTTCACCGTAATTGGCGGTACCTGGCGGTACCCAGGAATAGGATGGCAGTTCGCCGGTGCCGAGAATCTTCGGGCCGATGACCTCGCGGTTGACGGCCATGGAGAGAGCCTGGCGCACGCGCTTGTCGTTGAAGGGCGGCTTGGTAGAGTTCAGGACGTAGTAATAGGTGCCAAGGAAGGGCACCACATGCGCCTGGCCGGGCAGGTTCTTCTGGATCCAGTCGAACTGGTCGGCCGGAAAGGAGGTCAGGATATCGAATTCGCCGGCGCGATAGCGCTTCAAGGCAGCGGCCTGATCTTCCAGCGTGTAATAGTTGACGTTGTCGATCTTGATGTCCTTGGCGTCGTAATACTGGTCACTCTTGACCATGCTGACGTGCGAACCGGGCACCCATTCGGTGGGCTTGTACGGGCCGTTGGTGACGATGTTGCCGATCTTGACCCACTGGTCGCCCTTGGCTTCCACGACATGCTTCGGCAGCGGATAGGCCGTGTAGTGCATCAGGGCGTTGAGGAAGTAGGGTGTCGGGTTTTCAAGCGTGATTTCGAGCGTCTTGTCGTCGATCGCCTTGACGCCGAGCTGTGTCAGGTCCTTGATCTCGCCCTTGTTGATCTTTTCCGCGTTCAGGATCGTGTACTGCAGATAGGCGTATTGCGCGGCGGTCTTCGGATCCATCAGGCGCTGGAAGGCAAAGACGAAGTCCTGAGCCGTCACAGGTTGGCCATCGGACCACTTGATGCCGTCGCGAAGCTTGAAGGTATAGACCTTCTGGTCGGGCGAAATGGTCCAGCTTGCAGCCTGGCCGGGAATTGGGTTGTCCTTGGGATCTTCGGTCACCAGCCCTTCGAAGATATCGCCGTCGATACGGTTTTCCCAATCGCCGGAAATTTTTTGCGGATCGAGCGAAGTCGGGTCGCCGCCGTTGTGGATATTGAGGGTCGCGGCATGCGCGGAAACGCTCAATATCGTGCTGACGAAAGCCGCAGCGATAAATTTTCTGGTGATATGCGCCATATGTTTTCCCACCTTTCTGGAGTTCTTGTCCTTGTTTTACAAGGGTGTTTTTGATCCGCAGGTGACCTGTACGTGCAGGTCAATGCGCGAAGTTATCGAAAGCGACGTCGCTTTCAAGTTAAAAAAAGTCGGGCATGCTTAGCGTGTGAACTTTCATATTGATAATTCGCTTAAATTGATACTGCGAATTTATCCGCCGATGGTTGAGCTTTTCGGATGGCCGATTTGCGGCTTGCCGCCTGCGCACGAGTGTGCAAACTGGAAGGCCTTGTGCGATATCGAGGCGGTTTGATGAAATCGACGAATAAAGCGGCGGGAGCCGACTGGTGGCGCGGGGCCGTGATCTATCAGGTCTATCCGCGGTCGTTTCAGGACACGGATGCCAACGGACTGGGAGATATCAAGGGGATCACCCGGCGCCTGCCTCACATTGCCGCACTCGGGGTCGACGCAATCTGGCTGGCGCCGTTCTTCACCTCGCCGATGGCCGATATGGGCTATGACGTCGCCGATTATTGCGATGTCGATCCGATCTTCGGCACGCTTGCCGATTTCGACGAGATGATGACGGCAGCACACGACCTCGGGCTGAAGGTCACTATCGACCAGGTTATCTCGCACACCTCGGACCGGCATCCCTGGTTCGTGGAAAGCCGCGCAAGCCGCGACAATCCCAAGGCGGACTGGTATGTCTGGGCCGACCCGAAGCCGGATGGCACCGCGCCGAACAACTGGCTGTCAATTTTCGGCGGGCCGGGTTGGGAGTGGGATGGCGTACGCCGACAATATTACCAGCACAATTTTCTGACCTCGCAGCCGGACCTGAACTTCCACAATCTTGAGGTCCAGGATGCTGTGCTCTCGGCCGTCAAATTCTGGCTTGATCGCGGCGTAGACGGTTTTCGTCTGGATACGGTCAACTACTATTTCTGCGACAAGAAGCTTCGCGACAATCCGCCGGCGCTCGTCGCAACGGGCGGGCTCGATGCCCCCGAGAGCAACCCTTACGGGATGCAGAACCATCTCTACGACAAGACGCAGCCGGAGAATATCAGCTTTCTGCGGCGGTTCCGGGCATTGCTCGACCAATATGAGGATCGCGCGACCGTCGGCGAAGTGGGGGATGGTGCGCGCTCGCTGCAGACCGTGGCCGCCTATACCAGCGGCGGCGACAAGCTGCATATGTGCTACACGTTCGACCTTTTGGGGCCTGATTTCACGCCGGCGCATTTCCGCCGTTGCGTCAGCGATTTTCAGGATAATGTCGTCGATGGCTGGGTCTGCTGGGCCTTTTCCAACCACGATGTCCAGCGGCATGTCAGCCGCTTTGCCAAAACGGAGGAGGAGCAGCCGCGCGTTGCAAAGCTCGCGATTTCGCTGCTTTCCACATTGCGCGGTTCGATCTGCCTCTATCAGGGCGAAGAACTCGGTCTGCCGGAGGCAGAGTTAGCCTTCGAGGATCTGCGCGATCCCTACGGAATTCGCTTCTGGCCGGCATTCAAGGGGCGTGACGGATGCCGCACGCCGATGCCCTGGGAAGCGGGCCGTGCTCATGCGGGCTTCACGACGGCCGACAAGTCATGGCTGCCGGTTCCCTACCAGCATGCATCCCTTGCGGTGGACAAGCAGGAAGCGGATGAGCACTCCGTGCTGCATCACTACCGGCAGACGCTTGTTTTCCGTGCAGAACATGCGGTCCTGCGCGACGGCGATATGACCTTCCTCGACACGGAGGAAGACGTTCTCGCCTTCACGCGCTCCAAGGGCGGCGAGACGCTGCTCTTTGTCTTCAATCTCTCCCGCAAGCCTGTGAAAGTTGCTTTGCCCGAGGATATCAAGCTCGGCAAGACGATCGCCATGCCTGGGTTTGGCACGGCGGATGCCGGAGCGACGGTGGCGCTTGCCGCACTGGACGTCTATTGTGGCCGGGTCGGATAATCGAAGTTGGCCGAAGGCCTATTGTTTGACAGGGACCAAGGCGCCGGCGGGTTCGCCGTTTACCGACAGAATCTGCGCGGCACCTTTAAGGGCCGTGCGGAACGCATCGTCGAAACTGACGCCTCGCACCTGCCATATGACGTCGTGCGGTCCAATGCCGCTTTGCTGATCGCTTAGCGTCCACGTCGCGACCCAGCCTAGGGCGCTCTCATCCCACTCCAAATCGCCTGATAAGGGAATGGTGCCCGCTGTCGAACCGGTTTGGAACTTCCCCTCGGAAGGGAAAACGACGTCGATGCCGGTGAGATCGGACGCTGCCGTGAATGCTTCGCGCATGGCCAAATCGCGACCGCTCTCGGCCGTTACCTGATAGCTCAAGTCACCACGACGGACAGTCAACAGGATTTCGAGCACCGGCCGCTTGGCGAGCCAAGGGCGGGTGCCGAGCCTCTCGAGCAGATCGTCGATGCGTTCTTTGCGAAAGCGGCATGTGAGGTCGAAGGGTCGGTCGTGGGTGCCTTGCTCATCATGGATAGGACGGCCCGCGAGCCTGTCGCGATAAGTGAATTCCTCGATGTAGTCGGCCGCATGCTCGCGAGCGGTCCCCATGAGAGGGCCGTCAGTCAATCGCGAATTGCCGGAGACGCGGGGCAGAACCTTATCCAGGCAATCGGCAAAGCCCTTGATCCGATTTTCCGGTCCCTGGCCTGTAACGACACAGACGCTCGTGTAGACATCGTCAGGCATGAAGGCTTGGGCCTGAGTGGCAGGAAGAGAGGCGGTCAACAGCAGCGCAAGTAACTGCCAACTCGTCGCATAGGCGAGATTTCGCACCATCCCCTCCCTGCGGCTTCCGAGCAGGAAAGCACACAGGATAATCCAGGTGAGGGATCGAAACAAGGACGGACGATTGCCGCCGTCAGCCGATCAGCATGAACTTGTCGACATCGACCAGGCCCTTGTCCGATATCTTCAGATGCGGGATGACGGGCAGGGGCAGGAAGGCGAGCTGGAGGAAGGGTTCTTCCAGCGTTGCGCCGAGGGCATAGGCCGCCTGGCGCAGATGATGCAGCGTGTCGCGCACGCTTTCATAAGGCTCGAGGCTCATCAGGCCGGCGACGGGCAGGGCGATTTCACCTGTCACGATGCCATCCTCGACGACGACAAAGCCGCCATTGATATCACTGAGGCGGTTGGCGGCGAGCGCCATGTCATCCTCATTGACGCCGACGACGCAGATATTGTGGCTGTCATGGCCGACTGTGGAGGCGATCGCGCCTTTCTTCAAACCAAAACCTTGGACGAAGCCGTTGGCATGGTTGCCGTTCTTGCCATGCCGCTCGATGACGGCGACCTTGATGATATCGTTACCGAGGTCGATAGCGGTCTGGTTGCCCTTGGTCGGCAGGCGATAGCGGCGATGTTGGGTGATGATCTTGCCAGGCGTCACGCCAATGACGGAGCTCTCGCCTTCTGCTACCGGCACACCGAAATCGGCGGCATTGATCGGGCGGGCCTTGACGCTGTCGAGGCCGACCGGCTCGACCGAACCGCGGGTCGCAAAGAGTTCGGTGGTAACGCGGCGGCCTGCGGAAAAGACGATCTCGGCCTTGCAGTTTTCCAGGCTGTCGATGACGACGAGATCGGCGCGCCAGCCCGGCGCCACGAGACCGCGATCCCGAAGGCCGAAGGCGCGGGCTGCGGAGATCGAGGAGGCGCGGTAGATCGCCAGCGGCTCGACGCCATGGGCAATCGCCGTGCGGATCATGTAATCGAGGTGGCCCTGTTCGGTGATATCGAGCGGATTTCGGTCGTCTGTGCAGAGTGCGAGGTGGGGTGACAGGCGCTCGGTGATAATAGGCATCAGCGCGTGCAGATCCTTGGAGACGGAGCCCTCACGCACGAGGATATGCATGCCTTTGCGGATCTTTTCCAGCGCCTCCTCTGATGTCGTCGATTCATGCTCGGTGCGGATGCCGGCCGCGAGATAGCCGTTGAGGTCATTGCCGCGCAAAAGCGGCGCATGGCCGTCGATATGGCCGCCCTGGAAGGCTTCGAGCTTCGCCATGCAGATGGGATCCTTATGGACCACGCCGGGGAAGTTCATGAATTCGGCAAGGCCGATGACCTTGGGATGATTGCGGAAGGGCAGGAGCTTCTCGATCGGTAGGTCAGCGCCGGACGTTTCCAAATGCGTCGCCGGTACGCAGGAGGAAAGCTGGACGCGGATATCCATGATGGTTTCCAGCGAACAGTCGAGAAAGTAGCGGATGCCCTCGGTGCCGAGCACATTGGCGATCTCATGCGGATCGCAGATGACGGTGGTAACGCCATAGGGCAGGACGCAGCGATCGAATTCGAGCGGGGTTACCAGCGAGGATTCGATGTGAAGATGGGTATCGATGAAGCCCGGCACGACGATGCGGCCGGCAATATCGATCTCTTCGCGTCCCCGATAATCGCCGCAGGTGCCGACGATGCGATCGCCGCAAATGGCGATGTCCGAAGCGACCAGCTCTCCCGTCACCAGATCGAAGAAGCGGCCGTTCTTCAGCACGATATCCGCAGGCTCCCGGCCGACGCCTTGGTCGATATAGTGTTCGAGTTTGGTGGTCATGGCTTTCCTACCCGCTGTGATTCCGTATAGCCCCTCACCCTAGCCCTCTCCCCGTTCTACGGGGAGAGGGGATCTGTCCGAATTTGTTGATAGGGCAGTGTTTCTTACGTCCTGGCGAGAACTAAGACTCCCTCTCCCGCGAGCGGGGACAGGGCTGGGGTGAGGGGCTATTTCGAACACGCTGCCGGAGGAAATTTGAAATCACGAGCCGCTGCAGCTTCGGTCAACCTGCCTTCGCAGATCGCTACGATGGTTTCGAGAACTGCCGGCATGGCTGTGAGGCCATCAATGTTCCAGAAGCGCGACAGACCAGCCTTCAGCGGTCATGAATTCATCGCGAATGGTATCGTGCTTGCTGTTGGCATGTTGACCGCCATCGATCTCGATGACCAGGGATCGCTCTCGGCAGGCAAAGTCAGCGAAATAAGGACCGATTGGAAACTGCCGAACGAATTTGAAGCTGTTCAGCCGAAGGTTGCGAAGTTCCGACCAAAATTTTGCCTCGGCATCGTTGTCCGATTGCCGAAGCATTCTTGCGCGCTGTGTCGTTTTAGGTTCCGGACCGCGCATCTCATTGTCCCCATGAACGGCCCCTCACCCTAACCCTCTCCCCGCAGGCGGGGAGAGGGGATACCTCGAATGCGCAGATATCACTGCGCCTCATTGAGAAGAGGCAATGAGATATTTCGCCTCAGATATTATTCTGCAAGATCTCTCTCAGCTTGCCGAACAACTCGTCGATGTGATGTTTCTCGATGATCAGCGGCGGCGACAGCGCGATGATGTCGCCGGTGGTGCGGATCAGAAGGCCCTTCTCGTAGGCCTTCAGGAAGGCGGTGAAGGCGCGCTTGGTAGGTTCGCCGGCGATGGGATCGAGCTCGATGGCGCCGATCAGGCCGGTGTTTCTAATGTCGATGACGTTCGGGCAGTCTTTCAGGGAGTGCAGAGCGTCGGCCCAGTAGTCGGAGAGTTCGGCTGCGCGCGTCAGCAGGCCTTCTTCCTTGTAGGTGTCCAGCGTCGCCAATGCCGCGGCCGAGGCGATCGGGTTGCCGGAATAGGTGTAGCCATGGAAGAACTCGATCATGTGCTCGGGTCCCTGCATGAAGGCGTCGTGAATCTCCGAGGTGACGAAGACCGCGCCCATCGGAATGACGCCGTTGGTCAGGCCCTTGGCTGTCGTGATGATATCCGGCTTCACATCATAATATTGGGCGGCAAAGGGGGTGCCGAGGCGGCCGAAACCGGTGATGACTTCGTCAAAGATCAGCAGGATGCCGTGCTTGGTGCAGATTTCGCGCAGCTTCTGCAGATAGCCCTTCGGCGGGATGAGCACACCGGTGGAGCCGGCGACCGGCTCGACGATGACGGCCGCGATCGTCGAGGCGTCATGCAGAGTGACGATGCGCTCCAGTTCGCTGGCAATATCGCCGCCATGCTCCGGCTCGCCGCGCGTGAAGGCGTTCTTGCCGGGCACATGGGTGTGCGGCATGTGGTCGACACCAGTCAGCAGCGTGCCGAACATCTTGCGGTTGGTGACGATGCCGCCGACGGAGATGCCGCCGAAATTGACGCCGTGATAGCCGCGCTCGCGGCCGATGAGGCGGAAGCGCGAGCCATTGCCCTTCACGCGATGATAGGCAAGCGCGACCTTGAGCGCGGTTTCGACAGATTCCGAACCGGAGTTGGTGTAAAGAACGTGGTCCATACCCTCAGGGGCAATATCGACCAGCCGGTTCGCCAGTTCGAAAGCCTTGGGGTGGCCGAGCTGGAAGGCGGGTGCGTAGTCGAGTTCGCCTGCCTGCTGGCGGATGGCCTCGGTGATCTTCGGGCGGCAGTGCCCGGCGTTTACGCACCACAGGCCCGCAGTTCCATCCAGCACCTGCCGACCATCATGGGTAGTGTAATACATATCCTTGGCGCTGACGAAGAGGCGCGGTTCCTTCTTGAACTGGCGGTTGGCCGTAAACGGCATCCAGAAGGCGCGCAAATCGTTGGGGGCGGCATTCAAACGGTCCGACATGCTGTTCTCCAATGGCCAATTCGGGGGGCCATTTCCCGGCCACGGCCTACGCCGCGCTATTATATTTACTGCTTGGTCAAATTATCAGCCGCCTTTTTGGCGTCAAGGCAAAGATGGCGGTGAAAGCGACAGGTTGAGCCTCGAAGAATGCGTGTCAACATGTCGGGGAGGAAAACGGGCCACGAAGCACCGTGAGGTAGTCCCCATATGAAAAAACTGGCAAATCCTAGGATTTGCCAGTTAAAGCAGTAAAACACCTGGTAATGAAAGCAAGTCGATCTTTCGAGATCTAAATTGTCCCCAAAAAGATCATGCGTCGACAGGCCGGGAGCTATCTTAGCTCTTAGGCAGCCGATCTACTTTTTTCCGGCTCGCAATAAATGTCTTCCAGCGTTTCGAGAACACGGATCACGGATTCCGATGTGCTGGAGTAGTAAATAGTTTGAGCATCACGACGCGTCTTGACCAGCTTTTGGGCACGAAGCTTCGAAAGATGCTGGGAAAGTGCTGATTGGCTCAGTCCGACCTGATTGGCAAGAACGCCAACTGGAACTTCGCCTTTAACGAGACTGCAAAGGATCAAAAGACGCTTCGGGTTCGCCATTGCTGATAATAGTGCTGCCGCAACATTAGAGTGTTCGGCCAAATCTCTTGTCTTCATCTTTTAAACTTCCCAATGCGGAGCGAACATCAGAAATTGTGCTATTTCCAACCCGGTCCTTACCGATATCTAACAATACCAAGAGCGGTCGAAGATTGTATATACCTAAATTTAAGGTATCGAGTATGCTGTTTTAGATATGTACGTATGATGCTCCGGCGATGATGCAGGCGTCCCTAACGTCCCATCTAGGGGCTCGATTAGACCAAAATAGGTCGATTTTTATCGTTTCGGAGCAGCAAATATGCCAAATTTGGTCACCGAAGATTTGCAACCCGCCAATATCAGCCGTTTCTACTTCGAGCTGTCCGACTACTAATTCTCGCACTATTGTATGATTTATTGCCGGCGCGCTCTGTTTTCGGCTTAAAGCATCATCAGGTCCTGCGAGGACAAGATATAGGCCCTTCCGAAGCCGCCGTTCAGGCTGGCATCCAGAGGAACGAGGCGGAAGAAGCAGAAGTCCGGAAGGTCGATATAGAGCTTGGATTTCGGATGACGATCGAGAAAAAGCGTTCGGATGCGATTGTGAGCCTGGCTTTGCCGACCGATGCGCTCCGCGCTGCAACGTAGGGTCAGGCGAGGGTGGGCGAGAGGATCGCCCTTGCCAGGCTCGCCGAAGAGCGCTGAAGCGCGGCTGTCCTTCATCAAAGCCTTGGTATGTGAGGAGAGGCCGGAGACCAGGATGACCGGAGCGCCATCGGCATCCATGGCAGTCAGGACGCGGCTGACGGCGGGAAAGCCGGTGTCCGGATCGATGACGGCCAAGGCTGCATGTGCGGCTTTGCGCATGAGGTCGCGCGCCTGAATGCGCGCATCCTCATCCGTTTCCCTCAGCACCGATGGCTTGTCGTTCATTGCCTGCTCCATGAATTGAGGAGCAGTCGCGAACGACTACTCCTTTCGCCGGTGGCTGGTGAGGCCCGACACCACGTCTTGCGCGGAGATCGTTCCGATAATCGTGCCATTGTCAACAACGCCGATATTGCCCGGCTGGCGCGTCAAGGCGTCAAGGATATCGATGAGCGGTGTCGCGGCGGTTGCCGTCGCGGTGACGGAACCTGCATTGGCTGAATGTCCGACGCCCTGCTGCATGACATCCCGCGCTGTCAGCATGCTGATCGGGTTCATGTGCTGCACGAAGTCGGCAACATATTGGTCGGCAGGGTTCTTGACGATCTCCTGTGGCGTTCCGCACTGAATGATATGGCCGCTTTCCATGATGGCGATGCGGTTGCCGATGCGGAATGCCTCGTCCAGATCGTGGCTGACGAACAGGATCGTGCGTTTCAGGCGGCGCTGGAACTCCAGAAGCTCGTCCTGCAAGCGGGTGCGGATCAGCGGGTCGAGCGCGGAGAACGGCTCGTCCATGAGCAGGATCGGCGCCCCGGTTGCAAAGGCACGGGCGAGACCGACGCGCTGCTGCATGCCACCCGAAAGCTCATTGACCTTGCGATTGGCCCATTGCGTGAGGTTCACGAGCTGTAGCTGCTCGTCGACCCGCTTCTTGCGCTCAACATCCGGCACGCCGGCAAGCTCGAGCCCGAAGCCAACATTGTCGGCGACCGTCCGCCAGGGCAGCAGCGCGAACTGCTGGAAGACCATCGAGACGGTGTGCATGCGCAGGTCGCGCAGGGCCTTGGGGGTGCAGGAATAGGGGTTGACGGCGCCGTTCTTGGTGTTGACGGAGACCTCGCCGCGCACAACCGGGGCCAGGCCGTTGACGGCACGCAGCAGCGTCGATTTGCCGGAGCCGGATAGCCCCATGAGCACGAGGATCTCGCCTTCTTCGATTTGCAGCGAGGCATTGGCGACGCCGAGCACCATGCCCGTGGACTTGCCGATCTCGTCGCGCGACTTGCCTCCGTCGACGAGTTTCAGGGCGGCATCTGGACGATCGCCGAAGATGATGCTGACATTTTTGAAATCGACGGCGACAGTCATGAGCGGTCTCCTTCGCCGGGCGCGCGGAACATACGGTCGAGAATGATCGCCAGGATGACGATGCAGGCGCCGGAATCGAAGCTCTTGGCGACATTGACGCTATTCAGTGCGCGCAGCACGGGCACGCCGAGCCCGGGGGCGCCGACGAGTGCCGCGATCGAGACCATCGAGAGTGACAGCATGATGGTCTGCGTCAGGCCAGCCATGATCTGCGGAGTGGCAAAGGGCAGCTCGACCTTGCGCAGAACCTGGCGAGGCGTCGCACCGAAGGATTCAGCTGCCTCCACCAGCGAAGGAGGAGTGGAAATGATGCCGAGGCGAGTCATGCGGATCGGTGCGGGAAGAGCAAAGACGACGGTGGCAACCAGGCCCGGGACCATGCCGAGACCGAGCAGGATCATTGCCGGCACCAGATACACGAAGGTCGGGATGGTCTGCATCAGATCGAGTATCGGCCGCATGATGGAGTAAAGCCAGGGACGGCGTGCTGCCGCGATGCCGAGCGGCACGCCCACCAGCATGCATACGAAGGTGGAGGCCAATACCAGTGCCAGCGTCTCGGTCGTCTCTTTCCAATAGCCCTGGTTGATGGTGATCAGCAGGCCGATCAGGGTGAGGACCGTGATGGTGACGCTCCGGCGCATCCAATAGGCAATTGCCGTGAAGGCGACGACGACGATCAGCGGATGCGGTGCCTGCAAGAGGAACAGCAGCCCTTTGATTCCGTGCGCGACCAGGAAGGAAAGGCCGTCGAAGAACCACGTGACGTTGCTCGTCAGCCAGTCGACGACGGCTTTGGCCCATGGCCCGATGGGGATGCGGTAATCGGTTAACCAGTTCACATCTTTGCCCACGATTGGGGGCGGCGTTTCCGATTGTTGCGTATGATGCCGGAGATGCCGCCGTAGAATAACGGTCTGTCACGCCAGGCGGACCATTGTCCGAGTGATGGCGGGACGCGAAAGCAAGCAGTCCGTTCAAGGAAGAGAAAGGGGCGGTTTGGCCGCCCCTCCATCCATCCTCGTATTACAGGCCGAGCTTGGCCTTGACCGCCGCCAGGCCGTCACCGCCATCCTTGGTGGTGACGCCGGCAAGCCAGGGCGTGACCGCCGACGGATTGGCCTTCAGCCATTCGGTGGCAGCCGCTTCCGGCTCCTTGCTGTCGTTCAGGATCTTGCCCATGATTTCGTTTTCCATCGGCAGCGAGAAGACGAGATTCTTGACGAAGGCGCCGACGTTCGGGCATTCCTGCAGGTAGCCGGCCCGGACGTTGGTATAGACCGTCGCGCCACCGAAGTTCGGTCCGAACACATCGTCGCCGCCGGTGAGGTAGGTCATCTTGTAGGTGGTGTTCATCGGATGCGGCGCCCAACCGAGGAAGATAATCGGCTTGCCTTCCTTGTCGGCGCGGGACACCTGCGCCAGCATGCCCTGCTCGGAGGACTCAACCACTTCGAAGCCTTTGAGGCCGAAGGTGTTCTTGTCGACCATGTCGATTACCAGACGGTTGCCGTCGTTGCCCGGCTCGATGCCGTAGATCTTGCCGTCGAGGTCATCCTTGTGGGCGGCGATATCCTTGAAGTCCTTGATGCCGAGATCCGCGCCCTTTTGATTGGTCGCCAGCGTGTACTTGGCGCCTTCCAGGTTGGCGCGTACGGTCTCGACCGATTTGTCCGCGGCGAACGGCTTGATGTTCTCAGCCATGGAGGGCATCCAGTTGCCGAGGAAGACATCGATGTCCTTGTTCTTAAGCGACTGGTAGGTCACCGGGACGGCGAGCACCTTGACGTCGGTGTCGTAGCCGAGCGCCTTCAGAAGAACGGAGGCGGTGGCCGTGGTGGAGGTGATGTCGGTCCAGCCTACATCGGCGAAATGTACGGTGCTACAGCTCGCCGGCTCGGCCGCGGAGGCCGCGGTGGCGCCCAATGTCAGTGCGGAGAGAGTTGAGGCGAAAGCGAATGCAGTAAGGGTCATTTTTATCATTGCGTGACTCCCAGTCTAACGTTCCCAAGCAACCATCAATAACTGACATTTTCAAGCGACCACAGTGTATTTGCGGCGGTTTGAGGGGGCTGAATGCGACGCCCGTCTTTTTATGTCCGCCGGTTGCCAAGGCTTTTGCGCCCTCGGCCATGCCTGTCTGAATCCTGTGGTTTTCGCCGAGACTATCTTTTCTTATCGTCGCGCAGCTCCCATGAAGCATTCAAGGAGAATGTCATGGCCAAGCTCTACTTCCATTATTCGACGATGAATGCCGGCAAATCGACCATGCTGCTGCAGGCTGCCTATAATTATCAGGAGCGCGGCATGCGCACGGCGGCTTTCATCGCGGCTCTCGACGATCGCGCCGGCCGAGGCACGATCGCCTCGCGCATCGGACTGACGATGGATGCCTTGCCGTTCGAAACCAGCGACGATCTCTATGCGATGGTCGATGAAATGCATGCAAAGGAGCCGCTTGCCTGCGTCTTCGTCGATGAGGCCCAATTTCTGACGCGCGAGCAGGTCTGGCAGCTTGCCCATATCGTCGATCGCCTCGATCTTCCGGTCATGACCTACGGGCTACGCACGGATTTCCATGGACATCTGTTTCCGGGATCGCAGGAGCTGCTGACCATCGCCGACGAGTTGCGCGAGGTGCGCACCATCTGCCATTGCGGGCGCAAGGCGACGATGGTGGTGCGCTTGGACGCTGCCAGCAATGTCGTCCGCGAAGGCGCGCAGATCGAGATCGGCGGCAGCGACAAATATGTTTCGCTCTGCCGTCGTCATTGGGAAGAGGCGATTACCTGCGAGTGAAGCAGCCGCTCGTGCAGACTTTCGATAGCGGTTCTGACTATTTTCGGCACGTAATTGCGTATCGAAGTCGAGGCTGACGGGGAGAGACGATGAAACTGCAATGTCTGGCGTCGGCTGTCATCCTGTTCGCTTCGGCTTCCGCTGTGCTTGCGGACGGCGATGCAATTGCAGGTGCCGCCGTTTTCAAGAGATGCGGGGCATGTCACACGGCGACCGGCCTCGATAATCGCGTCGGTCCCTCGCTGATGGGGATCGTCGGACGAGCCGTCGCAAGCAAGCCGGATTACGCCTACTCGCCGGCGATGAGGGCATTCGGGGCTGATGGCAAGGTCTGGGATGAGGCGTTGCTGCGGAAATATCTGCCGGCGCCGCAATTCCTCGTCAAAGGCACCCGGATGGCGTTTCCAGGCCTGAAAAGTGACAAGGATCTCGACAACCTCATCGCCTATCTGAAGAACCCGGCCGCTGCTCAGTAGCTTTCGAGCATTTCCTTCGCCTCCGGAAGCAGCTAGTCTTGCGCCAAAGGTAGGGGAGGGAATGTTTTCATGCTCAGGCCTCATTCCTTCGATGGCATGCTCGACAGGGCGCGCACGACGCTCGAAGACGCTATGAACGACGCGAATTCGGCAGTGGCGACGCTCGCCCGCCACTCCAGGGACAGCGAGCACGCCGCAGCCGTTAATTTTCCCGTCGAAGAGGCATTTGTTCGCGAAGCGGTCGAATTGCTCGACCGTTGGAAATCAGTCGCCCTGTCGCTCGTCAAAGAGCTGGATCATGCGACCGACGAGGCTGATCTGCAGCATCGGCGATTGTTCAATGAGAAGATTGGCCTTGAAAATGCAGGCTTGCTCAGCCGGGTGCTTGCACGCAGACCCATGGGGCCGGATGAGATCATCGTCAATGTCGACGCGGCCCTTGCTGTATCGGCCGAACTCGATCTTCTTTTCAAGCAGGCGAGACCCGTATTCTCCCGGTGCTTTCGTGAATGCGAACTTCAACTCGAAGGCGTGATCGAGAGGCGAAGGAAGCTCGATTTCGAGATAGAGGAGGTGCAGCGCCGGGCCGATGTCTTGGCGGAAAAGCTCATGTATCAAAGGCGCAACCGCCCATCCTCACGCCATGCCGATCTGCAGTCCGAACTCGAAGCGGACTATCGCGCTCTGGTGACCGAGCAGGATGATATTCGGCGGCAAGAACAGGAGCTTCAATCCCGCCGCACCGTGCGGCAGCGCCTCATAGACATTTACGAAGGGCTGGCGGCTGCCCTGAACAATCAGATCGCCGCCATCGGCGCGATGGCAGCCAAGCTGAGCGTCGATATCGAGCAGCGGATCGCCCTGCTCAAGGCATTGGCGTCAGAAGTGGAGCCGGCATCGATTAGGGGTTCGCGAACGGGAGCGGTCGAGAGCCTGATCCAGGCTTTCGAGGCGAATGTGCTGGCCGGGCATGATCTTGCCGTGCGCAAGGCTCATGTAGATGCTGTCTTCAAACGACGGTTGGAGCCTCATCCGCTGCCTGCATCTTCAGATTCGAGCGAAGTGGCGGAAGAGACGCAACCTGAGGGTTGATTGCTGTCCGTCACGGAAAATTCCGTTCGGACGGTTGTTGTTTTTCCCAAGAACACATATTTGCTGGAACGCGAGTGGCGATAAGGACTTAATGATCCGAGGACCGCGGCGATTTTCGCGGCGTCCATTGCGCAGGTTGGTGTGGTGCGTCCTTCGCGTGTCGGCGGGATGCGCGGTAGGGTTTAGGAGGCGTGTCCATGCTTGACTCGATCACGGCGTTCTTCAAGCGGATCTGGGCCGCTATCGCACGCTGGCTGGGATTGGTTTTCGTCGGGCTAAGCTGGCCATTTCTTGCCGCTCATGGCTGGTATCGGCAGCGCAACTGGCTGATCAAGCTGCCGCTTGCTGCCTTCGTGGCGTTGATGGCGCTGCTTTATGTCTATTTCGTTTGGCAAACGCAGGTCTGGACCGGGTTCAATCCGGCCTATCCGGACGTCTACAAATTCTCCGAGCGCAAATATTCCGCCGGACAGGAGCTGCCTGCGACGGATGGTCAGCAGGCGGCTGCAACAGCACCTAAGACTTGCCAAACCTCGGCTGTCGTCGACGTTGCCACCGATCTGACCGATTTCAACGTCAACCAGAATGCTTGGATTTCCTCGATGCTGCTCTACAAGCTCGGCTTCTTCGGCATTTCATGGGATGACACGCCCTTCCTCGACAACAAGGCTTCCTTCCAGCGGGGCATCAATTCGGTCGTTCGCCGCACCTCGGCGGAGTTGGTTGATACGCTCGGCCGCGTGCGCGGAACATCCGGCATCAACAGCGATCTGCAGAAGGCGCGCGGCAACCTGCAGTTCGACGAGTCGAGCTGGTATTTCGGCCTGCATCCCTTCGGACCGAAGACGCCGAGCCCAAGCTATTATCGCGCTGCAATGAGCAATCTGCGCAGCTTCAATAGCGACCTCGGCAATTGCAAAGCGATTTTCGATGGACGTGCCGACAACCTCCTGCAGTTCGTCGACCATATTGCCAACGATCTCGGCAGCACGGCGGATATATTGGCCCGGAGGGCGGGAGATCACAGCTATGGCTGGCTGGATATGCGGGCTGACGATCGCTTCTGGTTTGCCTATGGGCAGCTTTATGCGAGCTACGGTATCCTGATGGCGGCCCGCTCGGATTTCCAGCAGGTGATTGCCGAACGCAATGTCGCCACGCTCTGGGCCGATGTCACGACGCAGCTGCAGGCGGCTTTGCGTATTCAACCTTTCATCATTTCCAATGGGCCTGAAGACAGCTCCTTCATGCCGAGCCATCTTGCGACCATGGGCTTCCATATTCTGCGGGTGCGTTCGAGCCTCGTGGAAATCCGCACGGTCCTGGGCGGTCGCTAAACGAAGCCCAGCGGGCGGAGGCCCAGTAGGCGGACCCCGACGCTGAACCCGGCTGCCGAGCTCAGCTTTGCGTCCGGAACTGCGTAAAAACAAGAAGATAGAGCGTTTTCGCGATTTGAAGAAAAGCGGAAAAGCTCTAGCTGATCAGCTTCAGGCGGATGGCTTTTGCGACGAGCTGGGTACGGTTGACGCAATCGAGCTTCTTGATCGCGTTCATCATATACGCGTTGACCGTATGGTCGGAGAGCGAAAGAATCTGGCCGATCTCGACCGAGGTCTTGCCTTGGGCCGTCCAGCGGACCACTTCCAGCTCGCGCGCGGAAAGCGAATGCGGCGCGGCACCACCGTTGCGCTTGAGGCAATTATAGGAATCAAGCGCCTGCAGCATGATCAAGGTGAGTTCGTTGATTTCACTCTGGCCTAGGCTGTTGCGATTGCCCATGAACCAGAAAACGAGGCGCTGGCCATCCGGAGCATTGACCGGGATTATGACGCTCATCGGACAATTGTAGCTAATCAGGAGTGCTCGAAGCTCGCCCGGTACATCGGCGTCAGGTTCGGCATCTTTTTCCAGCAGATGCCACGCGCGCGGCATCACTGAATCACGCGTGCGCAGCAGCATAGGACAGCGGCGAACCAGATGATGCCGATCGAACTCACGCACGAACTGTGCGGGCACCGTCCCCTCGATAAGCAGCGGCGTCATCATCGTATCATCGGGAACCGGGGCGTTCATCAGAGCCACATGGCTGAAGCCAAAAGCCGATCCCGTCCGTTCCAGGCCCATTGCAAACGCCGCCTGCGTCCGAGCGGCAGCCAACTCGGCAGAAAGCAGCAATTGTCTCTCGGCGGTAATGATATAGGACATATGAGTTAAGGTGTCCGCGGCGTGATATCGATATGAAATACTCGATTTATGAGTGAATGCTAGACGCAAAAATACCACACGGCCAGAAATAATTTTCATTTTCATATATTTTAATATTTAAACATACAATTCCTCCAGGCTTCGCCCAAAATGGTCAATAAGTGGCCGCGACCACTCTTTTGTTGGCCGGATCTCGACGCAATCATACATTTGGCGTCATCGCCAAGCCGATCGAAGGGGTCTGACGACGCTTCCCCACTATGTCAAAATTAAGCCTAAAACCGAGGTTTTGAACTGGGTTCTGCACTTTGGGCGGCGCGTCAGGAATGCCTGTTTTGTACCGTTCGCAGTTTATCGCCCACGGCATAAGCTGGCATGAGGTCTCACGCTTTTGAGTTCGTCGGTAGCCAATTTTTGGAAACGTACTTCTTTGCACGCGGGACTTTCCGTGAAGGCGGCCATGAGTTTTAATCAAATGATGCATCGCCGTGTTGGTGCGCCTTGCGGAGGCCCAAAGCGGTTGCTATCGGTCTTGCCAAAGTAATCGCTTGCAGGCGTATAGCTTATGAATTTTCGCTTCTTTCCGCAGCTCGGGGCGCGCTGTTATCAAACGCTGTTGTGGTTCGTCACCGGCGTTTCGCTTTTTCTGGTTTCGCCTGCGCTGGCTAAAGCTGCCGGCGCGGTTGGTGGCGCGCCGATGCAGTTTTTGCTGGTTCACGGTGAGATGGGCCAATGCCGAGCCGATAGCACTTGCCCCGACTGGATCTCCGCCGAAGGGCAGATCACGGCGGATACGCCGCGGAAGCTGCAGAAAATCCTGAAGCAGGTTGGCAACCGTAAACTGCCAGTCGTCGTCAGTTCGCCGGGGGGCGATGTCAAGGCAGCGATGGAGATGGCTCGCATCATTCGCAAGCAAAAGCTTTCGATCGCAGTCGGCCGCACCCGCTCGCGGGCGTGCCCCTATGCCGAGTCGATCTGCTCGGCTGCTTTTGCCAAGGATGGCTCGATCACAGGTCAGCCATTTTCCGACGGCGCAATCTGCTTTTCGGCCTGCCCTTTGTTTTTTGCAGGCGGCGTTCAGCGCGTTTCCAGCCCCTTCGCGCTGCTGGGCGTTCATCAGATCACCACCACCTACAGCGAGGTGCGCGTCCAGTACCGCACCGAATATGAGATGGTGGACGGCAGGCGCAAGATCATCTCCAAGAAGGAAATCGGCCGCAAATTCGTCGGTAAATACGATACGACGAAGCTCGACAAGGCGCAGAGGACGAGGCTGGTGGGCTTCCTCGACAAAATGGGTGTGGACCGGGGACTTGTCGATCTGATGCTTGGAACCGACCCGAACGGCATTCATCTGCTTTCGCAGATGGACGCGTTGAGGCTGAAGCTGACGACGGAGCTTGCCGATGCCGACGCTCTAGTCTCGGCGCGCAACTGCAAGGAAAATCAATCGATTTCCGATTGTGTCGCGCCGGCACCGTCGACGACCGCTGCGCCGATGACCAGCGCATCGGCAATGGCCGGCAAGTAGCCGCTCGTCCGGCCTCAGCTATCCCTGGCTTTTGCTTTCGCCATGATCTTTTCTAGGAAGCCCAACAATAGCGCGGACACGACGAAGGCCAGGTGGATGATTGTGAACCACATCAGCTTGGCGTTGTCGTATTGAGTGGCGTTCAGGAAGATCTGCAGCAGGTGGATCGAGGAAATGGCGACGATCGAAGAGGCGACCTTGATCTTGAGGCTGCCTGAATCGAGCTTGCCGATGAAGGAAACCTCGCCTCCATTTTCGGCCTCGTCGAAGCGGCTGACGAAATTCTCGTAGCCCGAAATCATTACCATAACGATCAGACTTGCCACCAGGGCGGCGTCGATAAGGCCGAGAATGGCGAGGATCATGTCGGCTTCGTCATAGGCGAAGACGTTGATCGCCACCTTGTAGAACTTATAGGCGAACGAAACGGCGTAGACGGCGAGCGAAGCGGCAAGGCCGAGATAGAAGATCACCAGGAGCCAGCGACTGGAGAGGATGATGCGCTCGACCAGCAATTCCAGGGACTTCATATCTTCATCTTTCCTTCTCGGTTTTCATTGGACGCCGAAAATAGGCATGCCTGCGTCCTGAGACAAGGCGGTGCGTTTCGACGAACGGAGTGCTTCGCCGCTATTCACACCCGATAGATATTGGTTTATCCCGACAGGGAAATGACCGTATGTTTGGGGGCGAGACTTATGGCGACGACCGTGGCATCCGATATCGAGATTGCGCGCGCAGCAAAGAAGCTGCCAATTATGGAGATCGGCGCAAAGCTCGGGATTCCGGCGGAAGATCTCGCACCTTACGGCTACGACAAGGCAAAGATCGGTGCTGGGTTCATCGCATCGCAGGCCGGCAAGAAAGATGGCAAGCTGATCCTCGTCACGGCGATCAATCCGACGCCGGCGGGCGAGGGCAAGACCACGACGACGGTTGGCCTCGGCGACGGCCTGAACCGCATCGGCAAGAAGGCGGTAGTCTGCGTGCGCGAGGCCTCGCTCGGTCCGTGTTTCGGCGTGAAGGGCGGGGCGGCCGGCGGTGGCTATGCGCAGGTCATCCCGATGGAGGACATCAACCTCCATTTCACCGGCGATTTCCACGCGATCACGTCGGCCCATAATCTGCTCGCCGCGCTGATCGACAATCACATCTACTGGGGCAACGAGCAGAATATCGACCTCAGGCGCATCACGTGGCGGCGCGCGATGGACATGAACGATCGGGCGCTACGCGATATCGTATCGTCGCTTGGCGGCGTTGCGAACGGCTTTCCGCGCGAGGGCGGCTTCGACATCACCGTTGCCTCCGAGGTGATGGCGATCCTCTGTCTGGCATCCGACCTCAAGGATCTGGAAAAGCGGCTCGGCAACATTATCATCGGCTATCGCCGCGACCGCACGCCGGTTTATGCCCGCGATCTGAAGGCCGATGGCGCCATGGCCGTGCTCCTGAAGGACGCCATGCAGCCGAACCTCGTGCAGACGCTGGAGAACAATCCTGCGCTGGTGCATGGCGGCCCCTTTGCCAATATCGCCCATGGTTGCAATTCGGTGATCGCGACGCGCACGGCGCTGAAGCTTGCAGATTATGTGGTCACGGAAGCCGGCTTCGGTGCCGATCTGGGTGCGGAGAAATTCTTCGACATCAAATGCCGCAAGGCAGGGCTGTCGCCGGACGCCGCCGTCATCGTCGCGACCGTGCGGGCCTTGAAGATGAATGGCGGTGTCAAAAAGGACGATCTTGGCGGGGAGAATGTGGAAGCTTTGGTGAAGGGCTGCGCCAATCTCGGTCGGCATGTCGCCAATGTCCGCAAGTTCGGCGTTCCCGTCGTCGTCGCCATCAATCATTTCGTTTCCGACACGGAGGCCGAAATCGAGGCGCTGAAGAATTATGTCGCACGGCTCGGCGCCGAGGCGATCCTTTGCCGGCACTGGGCCGAAGGTTCGGCCGGCATTACCGACCTTGCACATAAGGTGGTGGAGCTTGCCGAATCCGGGCAGGCGAAATTCCAGCCGCTCTATCCGGACAATCTGCCGCTCCTGGAGAAGATCGAGATCGTCGCCTCGAAAATCTATCATGCCGGCGAGGTGACCGCCGACAAGGCCGTGCGTGATCAACTCAGATCGTGGGAGGATCAAGGTTACGGCCATCTGCCGGTCTGCATGGCGAAAACACAATATTCCTTCTCGACCGATCCGAATGTCCGGGGAGCGCCCGAGGGCCATATCGTGCCTATTCGCGAGGTACGGCTTTCGGCCGGGGCCGGCTTTGTCGTCGTCATCACTGGCGAGATCATGACCATGCCCGGTCTGCCGAAATCGCCGGCAGCAGAGAGGATTTTCCTCAACGATCAAGGCTACATCGAAGGATTGTTTTAAGTTCAGAATCCGATTCAACTTGTCGGTCGGGAAGTGCCGGTTCGGCGGTTGCGCCCAGGACTGTTGTCATCCGATCCCGTTACGATATCTAACATATTGACCTTGGCGGAGGCCGAAAGAAATCGGCACGGTCCAAGCATCGTCAAGACGGAGACGGATCGTGACTGCTGATAGCCGCGCAAGTTTGGATGAGATACGGGACTTCCATGCGAAGATGATGGCAGCTGCCAGCAATTCTTCGGATGAAAGGTTGGAGCAGGCCTTTCGCCTCGTTCGCCGTGAGGCCTTCATGGGGCCAGGGCCTTGGCGGATCGTGGTCAAGGGACGCCATCTCGAAACGCCAAGCAGTGATCCTGCCTTTCTCTATCAGAATGTTTTGGTCTCCCTGGACAAATCCAAGGGCATCAACAATGGCGAGCCGTTTCTCCATGCTGCCTTCTTGGGTGCCGTCGCGCCGCAGCCCGGTGAGACGGTCATCCAGATCGGCACGGGAACTGGATATTACACGGCCATTCTGTCGACGCTGGTGGCACCGGGCGGCCATGTTCACGCCGTCGAGATCGATGAGGCATTGGCCAGCCGCACCCGCGATAATCTTGCCTCGTTCGAGAACGCCTCCGTCATCTGCGCCGATGCGACCGAGCTGGAGCTTCCGCAAGCGGATCTGATCTACGTGAGTGCGGGGGTGGTGGCGCCGCCGATATCGTGGTTGCAGGCGCTGCGCCTCGGCGGCCGGATCATCGTGCCTTGGCAGGCGAATGATAAGGTCGGGCTTGCCGTCCTGATCATACGCGCAGAGCAGGGGTTCAGCGCCCGCGCCTTGATGCCGGCCTATTTCATTCCCTGCATCGGAGCTTCCGATCCCATGCAAACCACGAAAACGCCAAGTGGAGGCGAGGCTCGCTCCATCCAGTCGGTTTGGCTCACCCAGGATCGAGCGCCGGATGAAACGGCGGTTGCGATCTATAGAGACCTGTGGTTCTCGAATGCAGGTCTCTGAATATGACGGAATTTAAAGATCAACGCCCCGTCGATTCCGCGACGCATTTCTAGTGGCAATAGCGAAAGCCGCCATTCCTCTCGATGACGTCGAGATGGAAATGGCTTTCGTGCGCGGCATCGCTCTCCGGGTCCAGAACGGTCGTGAAATAAAGGCAGGCCGAGGCGCTGGCTGCGCGCTGGAATGCGCCTGTGAGCGTCGGATCTTCACGCCGCGGCTCGATCGCAATGGTCTTGCCGTTTTCGAAGGTGAAGCTCGCGACATCTATGGCGTTGCCACGGGCATGCTCGGAGATCTTGCCGGTGGAAGCATTGTTGCGTAGCCGGCAGACATAGGTCGATGCTTGGTTAATCGTGACGATCTTGCCATTGTCCAATGCCGCAGCTGACGGAATGACACTTTCCTTCATCCATTGAGCCAAGGCGAGAGCGGCTTCGCAGCGCATTTGCCCCTCGGGCTTGAATTCTATGCCCGGCAGCGGGGAGCTAAGCGCGATCGGCTTGTCGATGCCGCAGCCATTGCCATCATCGATGCGGGCGATCTCCTTGAAGGTTGCTCCGATGGCGGTCAGCGCCTTCAGGCAGGCCTGGTGTTCGTCATCCGGTTCGGAAACGATGGTCAGGGGCGGACGGGGAGGGCCTTGTATCTGTTGGCCGCTTGTTTGCTCCTCCGGCTGTGAAGCCGGCTTTTCCTCGGGTTGAGCCGTCGGTTTGTCCGCCGGAATGACGGGGCCGTTTGGTGATGCTGCGGGTTTTTCTGTAGGGATCGGCGCTTTGCCATCCGGCTGAACTTGTTCCTGATCCGGTTTTTGCTCAGGTATCGGGCCGGTCTGAGGGAGAGACGTGGCCATGAGAAGGACGGCGGCGGAGACTAATGAGATAATTCTAAACAGCATCAAGTAATTCAGCCAATTCTAATGATGATGCCGATAGAACGCGCGAGGTTGTGATTTCGTTGCAATTCAGCAACGTTCATCTCTTGTCTTAAAAGGTGACAATTTTATTCATGATTATGCACTCCGAATATATTGACAATAATACTCATGTTTTTTATGCGGCAGAAAGAAGGCGGGATATTTCCGCCCGTTAACAAGATAACCTAGCCAGCCCCTTGCCTGCATTCGACGCAGCAACCAGCCAGCCCGGTGAAGCAATTCGAAAGGAATGGTTATGGTTGTCCGGCGATCCCGCTCGGTTCTTTTGGCATGCACCGCGTTTCTGGCCCTGGGGCTGGTAACGACATCCTTCGCGCAAACCGCAGCCCCGAATGACGAGGCGACGGGCGAGGCGGCAAAGGGTGACCGCGTCACCAATCTGAAACCGATTGTGGTGACTGGGAAGGGCAAGGCAAACAAGGATGTGCTTGCCGACTCTCCGACCACAAGTGAGACGACGGCCCAGGACATCGACGACAAGCAAATCACACGTATCGAGGATCTCGGCCGCAGCACCGAGGTCGGCGTCGGCTTCAACCGCGCTACCGGCGGTGTCAATATTCGCGGCCTCGGTGATGACCGTGTGCTGACGACGGTCGACGGCATTCAAATTCCTTTCCTTCTCGATGCTTCGCGCGGCAGCGCCAATGGCGCCAATAATGGTGGTAATGGCGGCGTCAACAGCTTTGATTTCAACGCGCTTTCGAGCGTCGATATCGTGCGCGGCGCCGATTCCAGTCGTGCCGGTTCGGGCGCTCTCGGCGGCGCCTTCGTGCTGCGTACGCTGGAGCCGGAAGATCTGATTGCGCCCGGTTCTACCTGGGGCGGTGTTTTCAAGTTCGGCTATAATGGCGACGACCGCAGCATCGGCGGTTCAGCCGCGGTTGCCAAGCGCATCGACAATACCGCCGTTCTCTTCCAGGGCGGCTACACGCATGGTCATGAGCTTGAGAACAACGGCGATATCGGCGGCTATTCCACCAAGCGTACCGAGGCTAACCCGGCTGACTACAATCAGAGAAGCGGCCTGTTCAAGATCCGTCAATATACCGACATCGGCACCTTCGGCATCACGGCCGAGCATTACAACAAGGACAAAACCACCGATCTCATGACCCTGCAGAGCCCGACCGGAAACTTCCGGCCCGGCAACTATAACGGGACAGACAATGTTGAGCGCAATCGCGTGTCGCTCGATTACAAATATGAAGCCGAGAGTGCCGATTCGCCGCTCGATACCGCCAACGCCGTTTTCTACTGGCAGAATCTTCTGCGTGAAGGCGGTGTGGAAGGCTATCGCTATACATCCGTCATCGGCGACTATTGGCGCCGTAATGAAATGGAAGATCGCAGCATCGGCTTCGCCGGCAATGCATCGAAGTCTTTCGATACCGGCAGCCTGCATCACCAAGTCACTTTTGGTCTCGATGTTGCCTTCGACAAGGTTCACCAGTACTCGGCCGGCGAGGATAGCTGCGCACTTCCTCGCTGGCGTGCTTCTTGCGCCTTCCTGCACACCAACCAGTCCGATATGCCCGATGTCGATGGCAAGCGCGTCGGCGTCTTCATCGACGACAAGATCGAATTGGGCTCCAGCAATTTCTATTTGACGCCGGGTCTTCGCTTCGACTGGTACGATTACTCGCCGAAGAACACGGCTGCCTATCGCGACAGCGCCAACTATAATGGCTTGCCCTCCGGCCAGTCCGACAGCCGTTTCTCGCCGAAGCTGCGCGCCTCCTATCAGCCTCAGGACAATGTCGAGCTCTATGCGCAGTGGGCGATGGCCTTCCGTGCGCCCAGTGTCAGCGAACTCTACGTCAACTACGGCGTGCCCGGCGGTTATGTCACCTACGGCAACTCCGACCTGAAGCCCGAAACCAGCAACGGCGTCGAAATCGGCACCAACCTTGGTGACGACGATTTCGGCGGCCATATCGGTGCGTTCTATAACAAGTACAAAAACTTCATCGACACGCTGAATTATCGCGATCCCACAGGCACCTATCCGCTCGGGATTACCGAATATTTCAACCGCGCCAACGTCCGCATGTTCGGTGTCGAGGTCAACGCGCACAAGAAGTTCGACAACGGCATCCACATAAAGGGCTCCGTCGCCTATGTGAACGGCAAGGACTCCGATACCGGTCAATGGATCAATTCCGTCGCCCCGGCCAAGGCTGCCTTCACCGTCGGCTATGCGACCGAAGTCTGGGGAACGGATCTGACCTTCATCACCGCGGCTCGCGAGGCGAAGAAGACAGGCGACACGCTGCAGACCCCCGCCTACGGTATCTTCGACCTCACAGCATGGTGGGAACCGGAGCAGGTGAAGGGCCTCAGTATTCGCGGCGGCGTCTACAACATCTTCAACAAGACCTATTACGACGCGCTCAACGCGCCGTCCTATAGCGGCACGCTAACCCAGCCAGCATCCTACTATTCCGAGCCTGGCCGAACCTTCAAGCTGACGCTGACGCAACGGTTCTAGGCGGTCACATCGATGCAGCAACCTTGGGCGATGCTTCGGCATCGCCTCTTTTTTGCCCTCATGCGTAGCGTCCCGTGGTTTGTGCAATTGAAAATCGCAACGCTTGATGCTATTCGAGCGGCACAGTCTTAAACCCGTCGAGAGAAAAGAGAGGAGGACCATATGAGCAAGATAGTCTGGCATATTCGCCAGTTTGGTCCGACTCGTGCCCTGCAGATGCGTTTGCAGGGCTGATCAGAGGCTGTTTCTCACTCATTCCTTCTGGTCTGCCCCTTGGGCGACGTGAGCCGGCGTATTTGCGCGGCCGCGTCATGACATGTTTTCGAGTATTGGCCCGCTTGGGCCTTTGGCGTCGATTTAGCGCGGCAAAAGGAGCCGCCGGCGATGTCTTGAGATGCTCGATCGAGACCGGAAAAGACCATGACTCTGATCAATCTCCGCAATCTGGGCGTCACCATGAGTGCGCCGCTGTTTTCCAATCTCAACTTCACCATCGATGCCGGTGACCGCGTCGGCATCGTCGCCGCGAATGGACGCGGGAAGACCACGCTGCTCAACTGCATCACGGGCAGGCAGGAGCCGACCACGGGCGAGATCACCCGCGCGCGCGGCTTGCGCGTCGGCTACGTCGAACAGAATGTGCCAGCGGATCTGATGGATGTCTCCTTTTATGACGCCGTTCTGCGCGCTTTGCCCAAGGAGCAGGTAGAGAGCGAGAGCTGGCGTGTCGACGTCACCCTTGATTCGCTCGATGTGCCAGAGGCGATGCGGGAGAGGACACTGGCTCAGCTCAGCGGCGGCTGGCAGCGGCTTGCCATGCTTGCCCGCGTCTGGGTAACCGAGCCCGATGCGTTGCTGCTCGACGAGCCGACCAACCATCTCGATCTCGCCAAGATCGCGCTGCTGGAGGATTGGCTGAATGCCTTGCCGCGCGACGTGCCCGTCATCATTGCCAGCCACGACCGTGCCTTCCTCGACGCTGTCTGCAATCGAACCCTGTTCCTGCGCCAGGACCAGTCGCAAACCTATGCGCTGCCATATAGCCGGGCGCGGGCGGCGCTGGACGAGGTCGATGCTTCGGATGAACGCCGCTATCAGAAAGAGATGAAGACGGCACAGCAGCTGCGCAAGCAGGCGGCCAAGCTCTACAATCTCGGTGTCAACTCCGGCAGTGATCTCTTGACCGTCAAAACGAAGCAACTGAAGGCGCGGGCCGAGAAACTGGAGGACAGCGCGAGGCCGGGCTATCGCGAGCGCTCTTCCGGCTCGATCAAGCTCGCCAATCGCGGTATTCAGGCCAAAGTGCTTCTGACGCTGGAGGATGCATCGGTGACGACGCCAGACGGTACGCTGCTGTTCAAGACCGGTCAGCAGTGGATTTGCCAGGGCGACCGCATCGTGCTGCTCGGGCAGAATGGCGCGGGCAAGACGCGGCTCGTGGAGATGATCCGGAAGGCCATTGCCGATTCGTCTGCCGGCGGCGCAATCAAGCCGACGCCATCCATCGTGCTCGGCTACAGCGATCAGGGGCTCTCCAATCTCGGCCAGAAGGACACGCCGCTCGGCATGATCACGCGCCTGTTCGAGCTCGGCGAACAGCGTGCCCGCACGCTGCTGGTCGGTGTCGGCATCGGTATCGATATGCAGGGAAAAGAGATCGGCCGTCTGTCCGGCGGGCAGAGGGCGCGGCTTGCCATGCTGGCGCTGCGGCTGACCAATCCCAACTTCTACCTGCTCGATGAGCCGACAAACCATCTGGACATCGATGGGCAGGAGGCGCTGGAGGGCGAGCTGACGGCAAATGAGGCAAGCTGCCTTCTCGTCTCGCACGACCGCAGCTTCGTGCGATCTATCGGCAATCGCTTCTGGCTGATCGACCGGAAGCGGCTGGTCGAAGTGGATGGTCCCGAGGAGTTCTTCGAAGCCGCCAGAGCGCAAGAGTAGGCGAGGGCGGAATCTTCAGGCGGCCAACTGATCCGAGAACAGATTGGCCGCCATGAAATCCACGAAGACCCGTATTTTCGGAGAGAGATAGCGGCTTGTGGGCCACAATATGCGGAAGATGCTTGTCTTCGCGATATGGTCTTCGAGCAGTGGCACGAGCCGGCCATCGGCGATTTGCGCGCTGACGGCAAAGGACGGCAAAGATGTTATGCCGAAGCCATTCTCGGCGAGATGGATGAGCGGCTCGATGGTGCTGGCGATCGTCGTCGTCGGCAGGGCGAGCCGCAACTCCTCTCCATTGCGCACCAGAGGCCATGGCTCCAGCTTGCCCGTGCTGGGATAGCGATGATGCAGGCATTTGTGCTGAAGCAGGTCTTCAGGTGTAAGTGGGGTTCCTTCCGCTTTCAGATAGTTGGGTGCGGCGACGATTTGAAAGCGGAACGTGCCGAGTTTGCGGCTCATCAGCCTCGTATCCCTGACGTCGCCGGTGCGGATGACCGCATCGAATCCCTCCTCGATCACATCGACCAGCCGGTCGGTAAAATCCAGATCCAGCGTGATATCGGCATAGGTGCGCATGAAAGCCGATATCGCCGGCATCAGCAGCATTCCGGCCAGGGGGAGGCTGATGCGAAGATGACCGCGAGGAGCCGCATGCGATTTCGAAAGCTCTGCCTGAGCCGTATCCAGCTCGGAGATAATGCGCCGGCAGGTGTTGAGAAAGAAGCTGCCTTCTTCGGTCAGGGTCATGCTGCGGGTCGAGCGGTGAAAGAGGCGGACCCCCATCTCTTGCTCCAGGCGGGCGATTGCCTTGCCGACTGCGGAGCTGGAGAGGCCAAGCCGCCGCGCGCCCGCGACGAAGCTGCCGCCTTCTGCCGTATGCACAAAGATGCCGAGCGTTCCAAGCCTGTCCATCGCCACTCCGATTACGGAATATAATTCCGATCTTATGAGAATACCGGATCATTTATCCGCTATCTCAACCTCGATATCCAGTGTCGGCGCGGCAATGACGCCGCTTTTCCAGAAGGAACCGCAATGGATACGAATTCCGCACATTTCATCGCCCAGCCGCAGCCGACCACCTTCATCGTCAATGTCATCCACGTTCATCCCGGCAAGCAGGAAGAAGCCTTCCGGGTGATCCAGGATGTCGTTCACTATGTCGCCGAGCGGAAAGAAGGATTCCTCTGGAGTAATCTCGCCAAGAGCACGGACGGTCTGACGGTTGTGAATATCGAAGCCATCAAAGGCGCCGGCAACGTCGACGAATTCTTTTCCGATCCGGTCTTTGTCGAGAAATTCCGCAGGCTCGACGAGGTTTCGACGAGCGAATTCCATACCTACACCGTTGGCGATCTGGTTTGGCCGAAGCTCCGCCATTTCGAAAGTGGTCGCGTCTAGCGAACCTTGATCGATCGCGGGCGGAAGCTGCTATCCCATGCCGGAAATTTCCTTCCATCTTCCGCTTGCGCATCGCGGCATCTCACGCTAACAATTCCTGCCATGAACATGTCCTTGAACAACATCGCAGTTTGGTGGTGGGCTCGCTGAGGCGGCCTCGACCAATCGTGTTCAAAGACGACGAGTGAGCCGCCCGAGATTTCGAGGCGGCTTTTTTGTTATATTGGCCGCCTGTCATCCGGGCCTGATAACGGAGTGAGGAACAATGGTAACGATCCTTCGGGATGACGGTGCGGAAATCTACGAGACGAAGGGCGGCATTACCGTCACCCGGCAGCGCCGGCCGACGCCCTATGCGGATGCCGTGTCGTCCTATATCGACAAGCTCGACGAGCGCCGTGGTGCGGTCTTCTCATCGAACTACGAATATCCCGGCCGCTATACACGCTGGGACACCGCCATCGTCGACCCGCCGCTCGGTCTTTCCTGCAACGGGCGCGATGTCTGGATCGAAGCTTATAACGAGCGTGGCGAGGTCATCCTCGGCTTCATCGCGGAGAAGCTGAAGACAGTTTCCGAAGTGGTGCTTGGCGCCTCGACGCCCCGCCGGCTCGATCTGACCGTAAAGACGCCGGATCG
Organism: Rhizobium sp. BK491; assembly: GCF_014194925.1. Lineage (NCBI taxonomy): Bacteria > Pseudomonadati > Pseudomonadota > Alphaproteobacteria > Hyphomicrobiales > Rhizobiaceae > Rhizobium > Rhizobium sp. BK491. The sequence continues at coordinate 973,452 of NZ_JACIAR010000001.1, read as the reverse complement.
CGTCTTTACCGAGGAAGAGCGCTCGAAAATGCCGACGGTCTTCACAGTGCTGCGCGCCGTGACCGATCTCTTCTACTCGCAGGCGGATGCCAGCATCGGCTTCTACGGTGCCTTCGGCTATGATCTCGCCTTCCAGTTCGATGCCATTAACCTGAAGCTCAAGCGCCCGGACGACCAGCGCGACATGGTGCTTTACCTGCCGGACGAAATCCTGGTGGTCGACAACTATTCCGCCAAGGCCTGGATCGACCGGTACGATTTCGCCAAGGGCGGCGTATCGACGGAGGGTAAATCGGGCGAGATCGCGCCCGAGCCGTTCCGGCACACCGATGCCATTCCGCCGAAGAGCGATCATCGCCCCGGCGAATATGCCGAGCTGGTGGTCAAGGCGAAGGAGAGCTTCCGCAAGGGCGATCTTTTCGAAGTCGTGCCCGGCCAGAAGTTCATGGAGCGCTGCGAGAGCAAGCCATCGGATATTTCCAAGCGCCTGAAGGCGATCAATCCGTCGCCCTATTCCTTCTTCATCAATCTCGGCAATCAGGAATATCTCGTCGGCGCTTCGCCTGAGATGTTCGTGCGCGTATCCGGCCGCCGCATCGAGACCTGCCCGATTTCGGGCACGATCAAACGCGGCGACGACCCGATTGCCGACAGCGAGCAGATCCTGAAGCTCTTGAACTCCAAGAAGGACGAATCCGAGCTGACCATGTGCTCCGACGTCGACCGCAACGACAAGAGCCGTGTCTGCGAGCCAGGCTCGGTCAAGGTCATCGGCCGCCGGCAGATCGAGATGTATTCGCGCCTCATCCACACGGTTGATCATATCGAGGGCCGCCTGCGCGACGACATGGACGCCTTCGACGGCTTCCTCAGCCACGCCTGGGCCGTCACCGTCACCGGCGCGCCGAAGCTTTGGGCCATGCGCTTCATCGAGAGTCATGAAAAGAGCCCGCGCGCATGGTATGGCGGCGCGATCGGCATGGTCGGCTTCAACGGCGACATGAACACCGGCCTGACGCTGCGCACCGTTCGCATCAAGGACGGCATTGCCGAGGTGCGGGCTGGCGCGACGCTACTCAACGACTCGATCCCCGAGGAAGAAGAAGCCGAAACCGAATTGAAGGCCTCCGCTATGCTTTCCGCTATCCGTGATGCCAAGGCCGGCAATTCCGGCAAACAGCAACGCGACGTTGCTTCCGTCGGCAAGGGCGTGAAAATCCTCCTCGTCGACCATGAAGACAGCTTCGTCCACACGCTTGCCAATTACTTCCGCCAGACGGGCGCGACGGTTTCGACCGTGCGTACGCCGGTGCCGGAAGAGGTTTTCGACCGGCTCGATCCGGATCTCGTCGTGCTATCGCCTGGTCCCGGCAATCCGAAGGATTTCGATTGCAAGGCGACGATCAAGAAGGCGAGGGCGCGTAACCTGCCGATCTTCGGCGTCTGCTTGGGCTTGCAGGCGCTAGCCGAAGCTTATGGCGGCGAGCTGCGCCATCTGGCGATCCCGATGCATGGGAAGCCCTCGCGCATCCGCGTGCTGGAGCCCGGTCTGGTCTTCTCCGGTCTTGGCCGCGAAGTGACCGTTGGTCGTTATCACTCGATCTTTGCCGATCCGTCGAGCCTGCCGCGCGACTTTATGATCACGGCCGAGAGCGAAGACGGCACGATCATGGGCATCGAGCATGTGAAGGAGCCGATCGCAGCCGTCCAGTTCCACCCGGAATCGATCATGACGCTTGGCGGCGATGCCGGCATGCGGATGATCGAGAATGTCGTGGCGCATCTGGCGCGCCGGGCAAAGACGAAGGCCGCCTGAGGCCAGCGTTTGGAGCGCAGAATTTGCTAGCCCCATGCACTCGGAAAAAGTGCATGGGACTATTTTTATGCCTTGAAAGAGCCAACAAACCGCTGGAAGAATTGAATGATGGCGGGGGCGTTCAGTCGGTGATCTCAAGGATATTCAAGGGCGTTCTCTACGTCGGTCTTGCCGTCGGGCTACTCGTCTGCCTCGGCATCGTGGTGCCGCGGCCGCTCTGGCACGATGCGCCGGCTGTCCGCACCGAACGCTCCCAGCAAATCCTCATGCTCAGCAACCCCATCCATACGGATATTGCCATTCCCGTCGATAGCGATCTCCTCATTCGTTTCGCCTTTCTTCGAACGACCGGGCTCGATCTCGACAATCCCAACCCGCGCTATCTCATCTTCGGCTGGGGCGGCCGGAGCTTCTATACGGAGACGCGGACATGGGCCGATTTGAAGGCTGGTTCCGTGTTGAAGAGTTTCGCGCTAGACCGTTCCGTCATTCATGCGGAGCTGGGGGGCGATATCCCGCTGGATGCATCGGCTGTGACGGTCATCGACATCGATGCCGAAGGGCTGGAGCGGTTGAAGCAGTTCATCCTTGCCAGCTTTGATCGCACCGACAGTGGCCCGATACCTCTGCCTGGCAGCAATTACGGGCCAAACGATGCGTTCTTCGAAGCGCAGGGTTATTTCAACGCGCTGATGGGATGCAATACTTGGACGGCTGCCGCACTGAGGCAGGCGGGATTGACCTCCGGCCTTTGGACATCCTTGCCGTGGATGCTGCGAATGTCCCTGAGGCTGCATAATGACGATAAACGCTTTGTAGCACGCCATGCCCTGCCTTGAGGCGGTTTGACTTGCTTCAGGTTGTATCCTAATCTTTGCCTCGTTCCTGTGGGGCACATCGGCATCGGGCCGAAAGGGCTAGGCCTGCCCGCTGATATCATTCAGCAGGAGTCTGCCCATGCCAACCCTCGATACCTACCGCAAGCAAGCTAAGCTCTTGATGCGCTGGCACCGTGAGCGCGACTATTCCATTGGCGGAAGAGTCCGAATGCTCGATCGTTTCAAGGAGCTGACGGATCGCGAGATCCTGGCGATGAAGTTCCCCCTAACGCTAGCGCAGGAGATCGTTGCGGTCGAAGCGGGCCACAGGAGCTGGGCGGAATTGAAGTCCGTCGCAGCGGATGCGCCGAAGATGCCGGCCGCATTGGCAGAACCGCCGATTTTTAAGAGTGTGGTTCCGATCCTTTTCGTGCGGGATGTGACGGCCAGCGCAGTCTTCTTCAGGGAAAAGCTTGGCTTTGCGGAGGAATTTCTGCATGGGTTGCCGCCATTCTACGGTGCCGTGTCGCGTGACGGCATCTGGATTCACTTGCGGCTCGTTTATGAACCCTATTTTGCTGCTGCTGCAGCGAAAGAGGGTGCGCTGATTCTGGCGTCGATCGAGGTCTCGAATGTCCACGGACTGTTCGAGGAGTTCAAGGCGAAGGACGTGGAGTTTGCGCAGCCGCTCACCAAGCAGGCATGGGGCGGCACGGATTTTCACGTGCGCGATCCAGATGGAAATGTGATCTCGTTTGTTACGTTTCGGTCATAACACTTCATCGAAGGCTGCCGGAAATCGGCGACCCTCACATATCCTCGCAATCCTGCCAGCCTTCCTCGAAGACAAGTTTGTCGAGCGGTAGGCGGTCACGCCATCCCTTCACGGCGAGTTCCGGCATGTCGTAGAGTTCGTCGACATAACCGACACAGAGCCATGCAACGATCTTCACATGCTCGGGTATGCCGAGGATCGCCTTGATGGCATCCTCGTGGAAGATGCTGACCCAACCGACGCCGACGCCTTCGGCCCTTGCCGCAAGCCAGAGGTTCTGGACGGCGCAGACCGTCGAATAGACATCGGTATCCGGATTGTGGGTGCGGCCGAGCACGACGGGACCGCCGCGCTTGGTGTCGCAGGTGATGCAAATGCTGAGGGGCGCTTTGCGGATGCCTTCGAGCTTCAGCCGCTGATACTGCGCGCGGCGATCGCCCTCAAACATCGCGCAGGCCTCCTCATTGGCCTGATGGAAGGCCTGCCACACGCGTTCGCGCGTCTCTGGCTGACGAATGAGGATGAAGTTCCATGGCTGCATGAAGCCCACGGATGGTGCCGAATGGGCAGCCTCGAGCAGGCGCCGGACAAGATCGTCGGGCAGGGGATCGGGCCGGAACTGGTCACGCACGTCGCGCCGCGTCTCGATGGCGCGATAGACGGCGCTGCGTTCCCCCTCCGAAAATGCCCCGGCTGTGACCAGATGGTCCGACACACCCGCGGGAGCGTCGGCGATGGACGGGATATCATCGGCGGTGTTTTCAGGAGCGGGCATGTTCAACCATGATTTTCATTAGTCGGCGGCGTATCGGCCGGTATCGCCGACCCTTGCACACCAGGCTGAAGCACAGCTTAGTGCTGGATGGCAAGCCAAACTACCAGGACGATTTTCCACAGGCGAGCGCATTATCGGCTTCCAATTGTCGTGGAACGGCGGTTTGGGAAACGTCTTCCTCATGTTCCACGAATGTATTGCCCGGATGACGCTTCCTTCAATCCGCACATCGGCAACGAATTGTCGTGTGAAAAGGTGACTGCCTTTGACAAACGCGAAGTCCTGGCCCATATGGACCGTCAATAAGCCGCCTGCGCGAAAATCCGCGCGGGCGGTTTTGCATTTCAACGGCGCCTTTTTTGCAATTCATTCGCATAAGCACGGCGCGGGATACTGGAGAAAGGCATGAGCGCTCAAGGAAACGATACGATCAGGCGGCTCGCCCTTTGGGGCATTCCGCTGTCGCTCGGCGTCATGGGGCTGAAGATGCTGGCCTGGTGGCTGACGGGCTCTGTTGCGCTTCTGTCTGATGGACTTGAATCGCTCGTCAATGTCGTTGCCGCCTTTATCGCCTTTTTCGTCATCCGTTATGCGCAGAAGCCGGCCGACCACGATCATCCTTTCGGTCATCACAAGGCAGAATATCTTTCCGCCGTTACCGAAGGCGTGATGATTGTCGTTGCGGCGCTGATGATCGTGCAGGAGGCGGTCGGGCATCTCGGCAATCCGCAGCCCATGCAGGCGCCGGTGCTGGGGCTCGCCATCAACTTCGTCGCCGGCGTCATCAACGGCGTGTGGGCCCTGACGCTGATCCGCGCCGGAAGGACGCACCGCTCGCCGGCTTTGACGGCGGACGGCCAGCACATCATGTCGGATGTCTATACTTCGATCGGCGTGCTCATCGGGCTATTGCTGGCGCTTGGCACCGGCCAGCCGATCTTCGACCCCGTGCTTGCCATTCTCGTTGCCATCAACATTCTCTACCAGGGCTGGAAGGTCATCTCCACTTCGATCGATGGGCTTATGGACAAGGCTGTCCTGCCGGAAGAGGAGGAGACTATCAAGAATGCGATCGCGGGGAATGCCGAGGGCTCGCTCGGTGTGCACGATCTCAAGACGCGCAGGGCGGGGGCTGTGACCTTTGTCGATTTTCACATGGTCGTGCCCGCCGCCATGCCGGTGCGAGAGGCACATAGAATCTGCGACCGCCTTGAAGATGCCATAAGGGCGATCCATGCGGGCGCCGAAATAACCATTCATGTGGAGCCGGAGGGCGAAAAAGCCCATGGTATCCGCGTCAAAGTGATCAAGGAGACCTGAGATGCCAAAGACCGATGTGTCCGGCCTGTCGATGCTCGGCAACCAGACGGAAACGGCCAGCAATCCGGAAGAGGCCGTTCTGGAGAAGGTGCCGTCCGGCCATGCCGGCACCGATTATGTAGTGCGCTTCACCGCGCCCGAATTCACCTCGCTCTGCCCGATGACGGGACAGCCGGATTTCGCCCATATCGTCATCGACTACATTCCGAACGAATGGCTGGTGGAATCGAAATCACTGAAGCTTTTCCTGCATTCCTTCCGCAATCATGGTGCTTTCCACGAGGATTGCTCGATCTATATCGCCAAGCGCCTGGTGGATCTGCTGCAGCCGAAGTGGCTGCGCATCGGTGCCTACTGGTATCCGCGCGGCGGCATTCCGATCGACGTCTTCTGGCAGACCGGCAAGCCGCCAGAGGGTGTGTGGCTGCCGGATCAGGGCGTGCAGCCCTATCGCGGCCGAGGCTGAATGAAAAAGCCGCCATCCGGAGATGGCGGCTTTTCTGCTAGATGCGATGAGGTTGCGGCTCAGGCAAACGAGTTGTCGTCGCCATTGTCATAGGACGAGTCATCATAATCGTCGTCCTGAGCGTCTTGGGCAGCATCCTGGGCGTAATCGGCCGCGCTCTGATCATTCTGATCGCTATTATCGTCATTGCCGAAATAGTTGTTGTTGATGATCGTTTCCTGCACCGGCTGTTCGGCTGCATTGGCCGCCGTTCCACCGAAAAGGCCGCTGCCGGCATTGCCGCCGAAGAGGCCGCCGCCAGTTCCGCCCAGATGCGGGCTGAAGAGGCTGGAAAGTGATTCCGCCAGCATTACGCCGCCGGCCACGCCAGCCGCTGTGCCAAGCGCGCCGCGCAGAAAACTGCCGCCGGCCGAAGGCGCTGATGCCTGCTGGCTCCAAGGGCCTGACGGCTGTGGTTGCGGCTGGCCAGTCCAAGGGCCGGGCTGAGGCGCATTGCGGGCATAATCGTCATAGAGGCGACCTTGCTGCTGCGGGTTGCTACCCTGTGGTGCGGCGGCGCGCTGCTGCTGGCCGCCGCCGAAGAGCGAGCCGATCCCGCCCAAGAAACCGCCGCTCTGGCCTTGCGGATGGTTGTCGGCGCCCTGCTGCTCGAGCTCGTGCACGCGGGCTTCGAGCTGCTGGATGCGATCGGCTGCAGCCTTCATGCCCTGTTCCTGCATGATGACGGCCTGCGCCAGGAAATAGGGCGCATAGGGCTGGTCGCGGACCGACTGGTTGATGAAGGCCTCTGCATCGGCGTCGCGCTGCGTGCTGGCGGCACCGCGCACGCGATCGAAGAGAGAAGCAAGCAATTGACGTTCTTCTGGCGACATGATGGCCTCCTTGGCTATCCGTGCTGCAAATTCGTAACGCAGTCCTCGACCGCGCTCACCTGACGTAGGATCAAATCTCGGCTTTTCAAAGCCATTCAAGTTACATTTCGGTAATCCGCAACCATAACACCATGTTGTCAGTCGCTATTCCCGCCTTGTCTTTTTCCGGCATTGTTTTACGCATTGAGTCGCACTATGTGCGGTGAACGACGCATCATGCTGGAGAGTTGAATGAACGACGAAGACGAACAGGAAGACAAGAAGACCGAGCAGCCCTTGGGCAAGGACGCGGAGGCGAATCTTTTCAAGTCGCGTTCGATCTTCATCTATGGCGGCATCACGCAGGAACTGGCGCAGAAGGTCTGCTCGCAGCTCGTGGCGCTTTCCGCCGCCAGCGACGATGACATCCGCATCTATGTGAACTCGCCCGGCGGCCACGTCGAATCAGGCGATTCCATCCATGACATGATCAAGTTCATCAAGCCGAAGGTCTGGATGATCGGTACGGGCTGGGTCGCCTCCGCCGGAGCGCTGATCTATGTCTCCGCTCCCAAGGAGCGGCGCATTTGCCTTCCGAACACGCGCTTCCTGCTGCACCAACCGTCGGGTGGTACGCGCGGCATGGCCTCGGATATCGAGATCCAGGCACGCGAGATCATCAAGATGAACGAGCGCCTGAACAAGATTTTCTCGGAAGCCACCGGCCAGCCGATCGAAAAGATCGCCAAGGACACGGATCGCGATTACTGGCTTTCTGCTGAAGAAGCCAAGGCTTACGGCCTGGTCTCGCGCATCGTGACCTCGCAGGCAGAGATCTGATCTGACGGGTTTTCCCGATTGAATTGAGCGCCCTCTCTTGCCGGATGGCAGGCGGGGGCGTTTTGCGATGAATCAGTTTTGATAAAGCCCAAAGCTGGCGGCAGAAATCTCCGCCGCCAGCCTTCGCCACCCGGGAGTTGCAACGTTTCCGAGGAGCGGCGAACTCGAAAGCTTAAGTTACAAGCGGAGTGCGCCTCCTAGATGGTAATCTCCACCGGTGTTCCCTCGGGCATGGTGATGACAGCCTCATAGAAGCCGTCGCCGGTGGTGCGTGGTGCGGATTTCAGGCAATCATCCGCCTTGCATCGTTCAGCCAGCGAATCGACGGCAGCTTTGCTGCCGAGCGATATGGCAATGTGGTCCCAGCCGATGCGTTCACTCTGCGAGTCGCGGGGAAGCCAGGGGCCGGTCATCAGTTCGATCTGGGCGTTGCTTCCAGGCAGGGAAATGAAGCGGGAGACGAAGCCAGGCCGTCGCTGGCTTCGATAGGGTTCACCGACGGTCGCGCCGAAATAGGTCTCCCAGAAATTCGCAGCGGCATCGAGATCATGCGTCCATAGAGCGGTATGAGCGATCCGCATTTGTCTCTCCCGGTTCCTGTTCGTGATTGCGGGTGACGATGCCGGCGCAGAGCGGAGCGATGCAGAGCAACAGAGCGAGCATCCAGAAGGCGCCGGGCAGGCCAAGATGATCCGCTGCGAAGCCAACGCCGGCGGGGCCGACGAGCACGCCGGCATATCCGGTCATGGTGATGGCTGCGACGGCAAGGCCCGGCGGCATGATCTTTTGCGCGCCGCCCTTACGGAAGAGCACCGGGACGATGTTGGAGGCGCCAAGGCCGATCAGAAGGAAACCGCCCATGGCGAGGATTGTGATCGGGCAGAGGAGGAGGATGACAAAGCCTGCCACCGCGACGATGCCGCCCCATAGCATGACCGCCCTATCTCCGACCCTTGCTGTAACGGCATCGCCGCTCAACCGTCCGATCGTCATCGCAATGGCAAACAGCATATAACCGAGGCCGCCATGGCTTGCATCAACCCGGCCTTGCGTGGTGAGGAGAAGCGCGCTCCAGTCTAGGATCGCGCCTTCGACGAGGAAGGTGACTGCTGCCAGCGCGGCGAGCAGCAGCACGAAGCCGCGCGGCATGACGAAAAGCGGCGCGTCCTCCGCGGGGACGGTCCGCAGCAGCCGGGGCCATGCGACGATCATGGCGACGACCATCACGGCCGAGCTTAGAAGCGTTGCGGCAAGGGGGCTGGCCTTGACGGACAGGAGCAACGTGACGAGCAGGGAGCCGATAAAGCCGCCAATGCTGAACAGGGCATGGAAGCCGGACATCAATGGCCGACCCGCGCCTTTCTCCACTTCGACGGCGTGGATGTTCATAGCAACGTCGAGCGATCCGAGGCAGGCGCCGAAGGCTGCCAGCGCAATACCGAGGGTGAATGGCGTGCTCGCCACCGCCAGCGTCGGCAAAATGAGCGCGAGACCGAGGCCGCTCGCGATGATGATCGGCTTGCTGCCATATCGGGCGCTCAGCATACCGGTCGCCAGCATCGCCGCCACCGAGCCCAGGCCGAGGCAAAGCAGCAGCATGCCCAGCACGCCGTCATCGACGCCGAGACGAGCCTTGGCGAAGGGGACGAGTGGAGCCCAGCAGGCGAGGGCGAAGCCCCCGACCAGAAAAGCAAGTCGTGTTGCCAGCCGGGTTTCCGGCCGATCCGTGGATTGCATGGTCATTTCTTGTCTTTCGAAATCAGGAGGATGACGTGACGTCGCTTGCTTTGACGAGCGAGAAGCCGGCGTCTGAGGCCGCCTTTTCGTCTGCGGCAGGCAAGTCATCCTCGACAACGAGCCAGTCGATATCGTCGGCGCCACCGATGCGGTGCGGTGCGCGTTCGTGAAATTTCTCCGAAGTAATCAATGCGATGCGGGCAGCGCTTCTCTTCAGTAGCGTCCGCTTGAAGATCGCATCTGCATGTTCGTACACGCTGATGCCGTTTCTTGCCGAAACGGCGCAGACGCCCAAAAAACAACGGTCGATGTTCATGGCCTCGATGGCCGCAACGGCGGACGCATCGACGCTGCCGCCGACGACGGGATCGACGGCGCCGCCGATCAGGACAAGCGGGATATCGCCGCGCTTCATGATGGCGCTGGCGATATCAATGGAATTCGTTGCGATGGTCGCTTTCAGATCCTTCGGTAGAAGATCGACTATTGCGAGATTGGTGCTGCCGCTGTCGAAAAACAGGAATTCGCCTGCCTCGATCATCGCAACGGCGGCTTTGGCCAAGGCTTTCTTACGGCCTGATTCCTGTTCGACGCGGGCGGCCATGGGCTGCGATGGTGTCAGCAGGGGGAGCGCGCCGCCATAGACGCGGCGGCATTTACCCTCTGCGGCAAGCGCCCGCAGGTCGCGGCGCACGGCATCTTCGGACACGTTGAATTCGACAGCCAGAGATGCAGCAACGATCTGCCGGCCCTCTGCGAGCCGCGCTTCGATAACGTCCCGGCGGGACAAGGGGAGTGGATTGCTCATAATCATGCATTAACGTGCATAAACGAGAGAGTCAATTTGCATGTTTGTACACGATTTGAATCATGCTTGATACAGACGGCGATCGATCGGCCTTCCCGCCGTCAGTCCGTCCAGAACTGCACTTGCACGCCCGATGCTTGTGATGCTCCATGCGGTTTCAATCGATCATCGCCCCTGAGTCTCCGCCGCCATGCTCAAAGATTTTTCCATCCAAAGCCTCTTCATGGGATGCCTTACGGCTTTCGTCGGCTTTGCCAGTTCCTTCGCCGTGGTCTTCCACGGCCTGCAGGTGGTGGGCGCCACGGATGCGCAGGCGGCCTCCGGTCTGACGGCGCTTTCCGTTGCGATGGGCCTCTGCGCGATTGTGCTCAGCATGGCGACGAGGCTTCCGATCAGCATTGCCTGGTCGACGCCGGGCGCGGCGCTGCTGGCGAGCGCCGGAGCGATCGAGGGCGGCTTCCCGGCAGCTGTCGGTGCATTTTTCGTTTGCGGCATATTGATCGTTATTGCCGGGCTTTTTCGGCCTTTCGGCCGGGCGGTCGCATCAATCCCGGCGCCGCTCGCCAATGCCATGCTGGCCGGTGTTCTGCTCGGCCTCTGCTTTGCGCCCGTCAAAGCGATTGCCTTTAATCCCGCCTTCGGTCTGCCGATCGTCCTTGCCTGGATCGTCGTTGGGTCTTTCAAGCGGCTATGGGCGGTGCCAGCGGCACTTGCCGCTTTCGCGCTGGTGCTGGCCTTCGGCGTGAAGATACCGGATGGTGCCTTTGCCTCACTCGAACATTCGCTGCTGCCGACGGCCGAATTCGTGAAACCGGTCTTCACGCTTGCCGGCATCGTGTCCATAGCGCTGCCGCTATTCATCGTGACGATGGCGTCGCAGAACATTCCCGGCATCGCGGTGTTGAAGGTGCATGATTACGATCCGAAGCCAGGTCCGCTGTTTGCCGTGACCGGCGTGTTCTCGCTGCTTGCCGCTCCCTTTGGAGGTCATGCCGTCAATCTGGCGGCGATCACCGCCGCCATGTGCGCCGGACAAGATGCGCATGCCGATCCCGCGCGGCGCTATTGGGCGGCGATTGTCGCCGGCATCGGCTATGTGATCCTCGGATTGCTGGCGAGTGCTGTGACGGCTTTCGTGGCACTGGCGCCGCCTGTTCTCATCGAGGCGGTGGCCGGCCTGGCGCTGGTCGGTGCGCTCTCCAACTCCGCCTTGAATGCTTTCCAGCAGCCGGAATCACGCGAGGCCGCCGCCATCACTTTTCTGGTGACGGCATCGGGCGTTTCGTTCGGCGGGATTTCCGGCGCCTTCTGGGGGCTGATCGCGGGCGGATTGATGCTGACGCTGTCGCGTGGCGTGCAGATGCTGAAGAAGTAGGCGAGGGGTTGCTTCTTTTTGATCCGGCGGCTATAAGCGCGGCCATGAAGCTGAATGGCGCAAAGATTTCCGAACAGATTGCACGTGGGCGCGTTACCCTGCGTGACAATACGCGCGCCCTTACCTCGCTTCTCCTCCTCGGCCTTACGCGCGGTTGCCGGGTCCTTTGAGGAGCGCCCGGCGGCCGAAAAGCCCGCTGGCCATCGCTCCTCGCGACTTACCCTAAAATCGACAGCTTACCCGCAAAGGGTCCGCATTTGTCATCGCCAAGCCGCATCCGATCGGCTAAGACGCGGGACGAAATGACGGGAAAGGAAGAGACGAGACCATGGACGCGAACAGCCATTCCCCCAAAGGCATGCCCGAGGCAGCGGTGAAATACCGCGCCTATCCCCAGATCAACATTCCCGACCGGACCTGGCCGTCCAAGGTCATCACCAAGGCGCCGATCTGGTGCTCGGTCGACCTGCGCGACGGCAATCAGGCGCTTGTCGATCCCATGGGCCATGACCGCAAGGCGCGCATGTTCCAGCTGCTGCTGGATATGGGCTTCAAGGAAATCGAGATCGGCTTCCCGTCGGCTTCGCAGACCGACTTCGACTTTGCCCGCTGGTGCATCGAGCAAGGCAATGTGCCTGCCGACGTATCGCTGCAGGTTCTGGTCCAGTGCCGCCCGGAATTGATCACCCGCACCTTCGAGGCTCTGCAAGGCGCCAATAAGCCGATCGTCCATTTCTACAATTCCACCAGCGAGTTGCAGCGCCGCGTTGTGTTCGCCAAGGATGTGCAGGGCATCAAGCAGATCGCCGTCGATGCGGCCAAGATGATCACCGACATGGCGGCCAAGGCCGGCGGCGGCTATCGCTTCGAATATTCGCCTGAGAGCTTCACCGGCACCGAGCTGGACGTGGCTTTGGAGATCTGCAACGCCGTCATCGACGTCGTGAAACCGACGCCTGATAACAAGCTGATCATCAATCTGCCGTCGACGGTCGAAATGGCGACGCCGAACATCTATGCCGACCAGATCGAGTGGATGTGCCGCAATCTCGACAACCGCGAAAACCTGATCATCTCCCTGCATCCACACAATGACCGCGGCACCGGCATCGCCGCCGCCGAGCTGGCGCTGATGGCGGGCGCCGATCGCGTCGAAGGCACCTTGTTCGGCAATGGTGAGCGCACCGGCAATGTCGACGTCGTCACCATGGCGCTGAACATGTTCACGCAAGGGGTCGATCCGGAGCTGGATTGCTCCAACATCGAGCGCATGAAGGAAGTCTTCGAATATTCCAACCAGATGGCGATTGGCGAACGTCACCCTTACGTCGGCGAGCTGGTCTATACCGCCTTCTCCGGTTCGCATCAGGATGCGATCAACAAGGGCATGAAGGCTGCCAAGGTCGCCAACGATCCGGTGTGGGAAGTGCCCTATCTGCCAATCGACCCGCAGGATGTCGGCCGCACTTATGAGGCGATCATTCGCATCAACTCGCAATCCGGCAAGGGCGGCATTGCTTATATCATGCAGCAGGACTACGGCTTGAACCTGCCGCGCAATCTCCAGGTGGAATATCGCGAGGAGATCCAGCGCATCACCGACGAGGAAGGCAAGGAACTGCCGTCCAAGCGCATCTATGAGCATTTCATCGAGCGCTATGTGACGCAGCCGGACGCGCGGATCCGCTTCGTCGATCACCACACTTTCGCCGATCCCGAGCATAAGGGACAGCGCATCGTCGCGGCCGAGATCACCGACAATGGCGAGGTAAAGCGCATCGAGGGCAGGGGAAATGGCCCTATCGACGGCTTCATCAATGCGCTCTCGATTTATCTCGGCATTCCGATGTCGGTCGAGGATTATTCCGAGCATTCGCTCCAGCACGGCTCCAACGCTGCGGCGATCTCCTATGTCGAGGTCTCTTATCCGGGCGGCAAGCTTTTCGGCGCCGGCATCAACACCAATATCGTCGCGGCATCCCTCGAGGCGATCGTATCGGCGGCGAACCGGGTGCTTGCAGTCAAGGCGGCCTAAGGTTCTGGCTGGCTTCCAGTTCTGGTTTGAAAGCCCCCTCGGTTTTTGAGGGGGCACTTTTATTGCACATCAGCCGGCCGCTGGCTCGTCACCTTCGATGAAGCCGCCGGATTGATGCGACCACAGCGTCGCGTAGATGCCGTTCCGGGCGATCAGCTCTAAATGCGTGCCGTCCTCGACGATACGGCCTTGGTCGAGCACGACAATGCGGTCCATCCGCGCGATGGTCGACAGGCGATGCGCGATGGCGATCACGGTCTTGTCTTCCATGATGCCGTAAAGCGTATCCTGAATTTCGGCTTCGACTTCCGAATCGAGGGCGGAGGTTGCCTCGTCGAGCACCAGGATCGGGGCATCCTTCAGGATAGCGCGCGCAACTGCAACGCGCTGCTTCTGACCGCCCGAGAGCTGGACGCCGCGTTCGCCGGCGTGAGCGTCGAAGCCCGTACGCCCCTCCTGATCCCGCAGCTTTGCTATGAAATCGCTGGCGGCAGCCTTCTCGGCGGCAGCCAGAATCGCATTTTCCGAAAAATGCGGATTGCCATGGGCGATGTTATCGCGGATGGAGCGGTGAAGGAGCGATGCCTCCTGGCCGACCACGGCAATCTGCCGGCGCAGGCTATCCTGCGTCACCTGCCGAATATCCCGTCCATCGATTTCGATGATGCCACCCTCCGGATCGAAGAAACGAAGCAGCAGATTAACCAGCGTCGATTTCCCGGTGCCGGAGCGGCCGACAAGACCGACTTTCTGGCCCGCCGCAACTCGAAGCGAAACGCCGTCGAGCCCGCCATCTCCCTTGCCGTAGTGATGCGTGATTTGCCGAAAGACGATCTCGCCCTTGGCGATGGCAAGCGGCTCGGCGTCCGGCGCATCGGTAATCGCAAGCGGCTGCGAGACGGTCATCAATGACTGCCGCATGGCGCCGAGATGGGCAAAGAGCGAGGAAACGGCATCCAGCATCCATTCGGCCATGCCGGTTATGCGGAAGCTCAAGGCGAGTGATGCCGCGATCAGCCCTAGCGGCGCGCCACCGGACTGCCACAGGACGACCGCATAGCCGACAAGCGCGACGATGAGGAAACTGCCGAGGAACAGCATGCTCGAATTGACAAGCACCTCAAGCTTCTGCACCCGAACGAATGTCTCGCGGGTTTGAGCGAAACGACGACGGGCTTCCTTGTCTTCCGCCTTGGCATCGGCAAAAAGCTTGATGAGGTCGATATTGGCATAGCTGTCCACCAGCATTCCCGTCAGCTCGGCATAGGCTCCCTGATATTGCGCGGAGGCCTTCTGCAGGCGAGGGATGACGTAGGCCATCAGTGCGAGATAGCAGAGAAGCCAGACGGCGAGGGGCCAGATCAGGCGCGAGTCGATCGAGGCCATCAGCCAGAGCGAGCCGGCCACATAGATCGTGACGAAAGACAGCGTGTGCAGCACAGCATAGGCGGCGCCCGTTGCCGCCGTACCGATGTCGCGCACCTGGCTCGCGATACGCCCGGAAAAATCCTGGCGAAACCAGCCGACTGATTGCCGAAGAACGTGACGATGAGCCCGCCAACGGAACAGGGTCTCGGCATTTGGCCGGAACGCGATGTCATCCAGGCTTTCGCGGAGATAACCGGCAAGCGGCCTTCCGATCAGGACGAGGACGGCTGCAGCGAGCAGGCCCAACCCTTCGGATACCCAAAAGTCTTCCCGCCGGGCGACGGCCAGATTATCCACCAGCCTGCTGGAATAGCCGATGAGCCAGATCTCGATGAACGCGCCGATGACAGTCAGGCTGAGGCTCATCGCCATGACTGTGCGAAACGGACGAAGGTTAATTAGGAGATAGCGCCAGGCCTTGAGTGATGGCTGCGGCTCGTCATGATCCTGAAATGGATCGACAAGCTCTTCGAAGCGACGAAACATGAGTGCCCTCCACGGGCAAAGATATCAATCTGATGGTCGGGCCGATAAAGCAGCCCTTCACGGCACTGCTTTTCAGCGGTGATTTCCTGTGCCGTGATTTTTCATCAGAGTGCTCTCCTCATTGGTCGCTGCAACCTACATAGCTTGTATCGGTGCCGATGTCAGCAGCAATTGTATCGGGGATCGTTCGACATAGATGAGCGAATACCGTCCTTTACACGGCTCGCGTCGAGGCCGTCCGAGGATATATATGTTTCAATGGTGAATTTTGCTCAGGCCTGGCCTTTGGCAAGTTCATCGCGTCGCTTCGTCAGACGCTCGAGCTCTTCTTCCTGTTCGGCTATCCGCTCGGACGCCCGCTCTTCGTCGGCGGCGCCGGAAAAGGCTGCTGCCTGCTCAATCAGTTTGCGAAGATTTTCCCTGATCGCCGCAATACGCCTGTCGATTTCAGGAATGGTCAGCAGAACGTCGGACATGTTGAAACTCCAGCAAGACTATCGGACCCCACGCGATTACCGCATCCATTATCCATCGACCGGCTGGTGGCTGCAAGCGGCAAAACGGATGGGATATCAGTCATATCTCCGAGGATACCCGATTGGCGATCTGATCGAGCATCGCATTCGAGGAGGGGCCAACGATCGCATAGGTAGTGCCGTTGCGATGCCAGGATACGATGCTGATATCGTCCTTGATGGTTTCGCTGAAATCGTCGTCGGCGATGCCGTCCGTCTTGGTAAAGCAGATGGCGACGACATCGCCATCGAGGTTCTTGTAGATCAGCTGGCCAACAGGCTTACCGGCGGCGATGGACATGCGCGCGCCCTGGAAGACGAGACCATCAGCTGCGAGATCCGGAAAGTTGAATTTGACGCCGGCGGTGCTTGCCAGCCACTTGGTGATCTCGTCCAACTGGCTTGCCTGCAACTCTACCATATGCTGCGGCTGGCGCGCATAGATGCGGTGGTAGGCGGCAATATCGTCCAGCCAGTTGCGAGTCATAAGCTGTGACGGGGTCGGCGGAGGGCTCGCCGGGACGTCAGCGGGCTGCATACCGAAAAGATAGCCGATGCCGCCGCCGACGGCGAACAGGATAAGGGCCGCGGCCAATGATTGCTTACCCGTCGGCGCCAGTTTCAGCGAATGCCTGGTAATACGCGGAGATGGCTCTCGGGTCTTCGGAGGCTGAGCGCTCTTGATGGAGCGAACAAGGGCCAGCGGTACCGGCTCCTTCAGAACCTCATCGAAAGCCTTGCGGCCGACATCGGAGCCGTGTTTCAGCTCATCGAAAATACGCCGGGCGTCCGCGTCGGAAGCAATGAGCTTTTCCAGCTCTTCTTTTTCTTCGCGGCTCGTCTCGCCATCCATGAAGGCGGACAAGCGGACTTCGAGCGGCGTTTTCTTCATATCTTGCAATGCTTAAAACCTTCGGGACGAGCGGCTATGACCCTGGGAGGCGAGGTAAAGGCGTGCGCTGGAGAGCCTTGATGTCACCGCCGCCAACGGGATGCCGAGAACATCGGCCGCCTGCTTGTAGCTGTGTCCTTCGACATCGACCAGCAGGAAGACACTGGCAAGTCCTTCTGGCAAAGATGTGACCAGGCGATGCGCTTCACCGGCTTCCACCGGATTTAAATGGGTTTGTGATGCCGGATCGCCCTGTTCCAGCGCATTGCCCTTGCCGGCGGGACGCAGCTTGTGACGTCGCGCTTCGTCAACCCATTGGTGCCGGGCCATGGTATAGAGCCAGCTTTCCAGCTTGCCGCCGCTGTTCCAGAGGTGGAACTTGGCTATGCCGCGCTGACAGACGTTTTGGACAAGCTCGTCCGCCTCGGCAAGATCGCCGGTCAGCGTCACAGCAAAGCGGCGAAGCTTCGGAAGAAGACCGACCAGATCGCGTCTGATATCGATGGCTGCTACCGGCGTTGGCATGATGGTTCCAGGAAGGCGTTGGAGGTTGTCAGATCGGCAATTTGCTTCCGCGATCGACGGCCTTCCCCGTAAGAAAGGTGATGCGAGCGGAATAATCGTCCTGTGCTGGTATGAACCATTTTCCTGCCGTTTCGCAAGTCTTCAAAAGCACCCGCGCGTTTGACCGTCATCCTTAATGCGCTATCCCACAATGTCCCAACCCGTACTGCACCAATGTTGGCCCAAGCTCTCCAAGGAGCAGTAAACTAGTCAGATACAGGCTTCGAAAGCTGGCATGCGTCGCTCCTCACAATGCATCCCTTATTTCGGAATTTCAGTGCTTAGATTGTAGCTCCGTATCTTAGAAAACGCTACCGAAACGATGCGCGCGACGACGCAAAAAGCTCGTCATGTCGCCAGAATATCGAAGCCTTCGGGGTCGACGCCGCTGCCATTGTCGCTGAGGCTATAACGCTCCGCTTTCAGTTCCCAGGCGCCGGGACGGCCGGCGATGGTGAAGAGATTATAGGCGGCGCGCGGCTTCAATCCGCCGACCCCTTGCGATGCGGAGGCGATCCCGACGACGGGAACCGAACCCATGTGCCCCCGCAGCCAGTGCAGGGTGTTGAGATGTGTATGGCCGTGCAGGACGAGTTCGGCGCCGCCGGTGGAGATGACGGCTGCGAAACGGCGAATGCCGATCATCCGCTTGTAGAAGCTGGTCGCGCCGCGAATCGGCGGGTGATGGATCATGACGACACGAAAGAGCCCGGCATCCCCGGCGGCGCGCAGTATATTCACCGTCTCGCGGGCCTGGCGTGAGGAGTAGAAGCCGCTTGCGGCAAAGGGTGGGGTGGCGACGGCTGTGGAGCATCCCACAATAGCAACCTGACCGCGGATACGCAGATAAGGGAAAATGCGCTGGTCCTCCTGCCATTCGGCGGGAGCCTCGTCGCCGCGAACATAGGGATACCAGGAGCGCATGGCCTTTTCGTATGCGCCCGGCACATAGGCATCGTGGTTGCCGGGAACGACGGATGTGTGAAAGGGATCGCCGACAGTCTTCAGCCATGCGGCAGCTGTCTGGATCTCCATGCCGCTCGCAAGGTTGACGAGATCGCCGGTTACGGCCAGATGATCGACCTGTTTCGCCTTGATGTCGTCAAGAAGGAGATCAAGCGTATCGCCAAAAAGATGCTTGCGCCGGTTCCGGTGCCAGTTCACAAATCCGGTAATGCGTTTGGAGGCGAGTTCTCTGATCGAAAGACGTGGCAGCGGACCAAGGTGAACATCGGAAATATGCGCGAGCTTGAACATGGGATGAGACATAGCCCACTCTATTGTCAAAACAAATACATCCTCGATCCGATTGCAGATCACGATGCCGGGGTTCAGGCATGAGTGAAGACAATCGACGCGATGAAAGGCAGGGTTTGGCTGTGCGTCTGTTCGGCCGCGCGTTGCATGTCTATTTCGTGCTGACCCGCAGCATGACGATCGGCGTGCGCGCCGCCTGCTTCGATGGCGAAGGGCGGATTTTTCTGGTTCGGCATTCCTATATCGCCGGGTGGCATATGCCCGGCGGCGGCGTCGAACGCCATGAGACTGTGGCGCAGGCGCTTGAAAAGGAGCTGCGCGAGGAAGGCAATCTGGTGATCGCAGGCAAGCCGCAGCTCTTCCACGTCTATTTCAACAATCACACCAGCAAACGCGACCACGTCGTCTTCTATCGCGTCGAGGTGACCCAGACCGCGCCGCGCAAACCGGATCGCGAGATCGTCGAAAGCGGCTTCTTTCCGGTCGATGCGCTGCCGCCAGGCACGACGAAGGCAACCTATCGCCGGCTGAAGGAGCTGGAAGGTGCATCGGCTCCCTCCAGCTACTGGTAGCCTCCGAGGCTTGGGTCAGGCGACTTTTGCCAGCCGCTTGCGCCCGTGCGGGCGATCGAAATCCAGTTCCGGCCCGATCGGCACGATGCCTGTCGGATTGATGGTCTTGTGGCTGCGATAATAGTGGTTCTTGATGTGGTCGAGATTGACGGTCTCCGCAACGCCGGCGACCTGGTAGAGATCCCGCAGATAGGCCGAGAGGTTGGCATAATCGGCGATGCGGCGGATGTTGCATTTGAAATGCCCGACATAGACGGCATCGAAGCGGACGAGTGTCGTGAACAGCCGCCAGTCGGCCTCCGTCAGGCGATCTCCGAATAGATAGCGCTGCGTTGCCAGTCGTTGGTCCAGCATGTCGAGGGTTTCGAAGAGACGGAGCGCGTTTTCCTGATAGGCTTCCTGCGAGGTCGCGAAGCCGGCCTTATAGACGCCGTTGTTGACCGTATCGTAGACGCGCTCGTTCAATGCATCGATTTCGGCCCGCAAATCAGTAGGATAGAAATCCGCCGTGGAGCCGGTCAGGCCGTCGAAGGCCGTGTTGAACATGCGGATGATTTCGGCAGATTCGTTGTTGACGATCGTGCCGGTCTGCTTGTCCCAGAGAACGGGAACGGTCACGCGGCCGGAATAATGCGGATCGGCTTTGACATAGACCTCCCAAAGCTTCGTTGCGCCAAAGAGATGGTCGACGGTGCCGCCGTCCGTTCCTTTGAATTCCCAGCCGTTTTCAACCATCAGCGGATCGACGATCGAGACGGAGATCAGCTCCTCCAGCTTCTTGAGCTTGCGGAAGATCAGGGTGCGATGCGCCCAGGGGCAGGCAAGTGCCACATAGAGATGATAGCGACCGGCCTCTGCCTTGAAGCCGCCGGTGCCTGTGGGGCCGGCGCTGCCATCGGCGGTCACCCAGTTTCGAAACTGCGAGGCGGCGCGCTTGAAATGGCCTTTCGTCTCCTTGGTATCGTACCAGACGTCATGCCAAACGCCGTCCACCAACATGCCCATTGCTTCATCCTTTCGGGAAACTGCCGAACTCTATCTCCAGAGATACGGCATGCACGCCGGATTTCGAGACGGCAAATGATGAACACTGCGTCATAGGTGCCGTCAAGGTCGAGAAAAGACGCGATGTCGACCGATCTTGCATGAATGAACAGCTGGATGCATTTTGCATTGGACGCGCCGAATATTTCCTGCTATCGGGCTTTTCACAGTTTAAGGACCCCTTGTCATGAAAGTAACCAGAAGCCTGCGACGACGCCGATGATCTTGAACGCTCGATGAGCGCTTTCGGGAACAATATCGTCCGTCTACTGGTTGTCTGGGCTAATGTACAAGCACGATCTGGTCTACCTCACTGAGGATGCGTCGCACGACGCTGCAATCGAACTCATCAACGAAGAAGCTTTCGGTCCGGGACGGTTTACCCGTGCCGCTGCTCGCATTCGCGAGCAAGGGCCGCATGACCATTCGCTGTCCTTCATCTGCGCCGATGATGGCGAAACGATCGCCTCCGTGCGGATGACGCCGGTGCTGGCCGGATCGGTCAAGGGACATCTCCTCGGTCCGCTCGCCGTACGTCCGTCGCACAAGAACAAGGGGATCGGCCGCGAGCTTGTGCGGATCGCGGTGGCCGCTGCTCAGCGCAAGGGATCGGAAGCCGTCATCCTGATCGGTGATCCGCCCTATTATTGCCCGCTCGGTTTCGAAAAGGTTGCCTACAACGCACTGACCTTCCCGGGGCCTGTCGATCCCAATCGGGTGCTGGTGGTGCCGATCGCCGCAGACACGCATGCGCGGCTGCAAGGCTCGATCGCATGGCGCGATGATTCCACTGCAGCTGTGGAAGCCGAAGACGACGATCTGGACGATGTCGTGCAGCTCACGGCGATTGCCGTCTAGGGCGTTATCATCGAAAGATTGCCCCGCTCGAATCTCAGCGGGGCGACAATTTCTTCTGCAGAAAGAACCGGCTGCGACCGGCCGGGAAATCCGGCAATTCGCCGAAGACGGCATAACCCTGCCGCTGATAGGCTTTCAGCGCCTGTGGATTGAAGGTATCGATCCACGCGCCGAAACAGCCACGCGCGCTTGCTTCCGCCTCCGCCGCGTCCAGAAGCTTTCCGGCCATGCCCTGGCCGCGCAGGCTTTCCGGCACGAAAAGCCATTGCGTGAACAGCCACCCCCAGGCGGTATAGCCGGATATGCCGCCGATGGTCTTGCCCGTATCGTCGCGGATCAGAACAGCCAGGGATTGCCGAGCGGATGGCCCGACGTCCGCGGTGTTGAACGCCGTCAATCCTTCGCTGATAGCCGCAAGGTCGCTTTCCGATGGCGTATCGGTCACGTCGATCTTCATGGTCACCGTCCTTCGCGCCACCACGTGGCGGAGAAAGCAAAGAGGAGGGCGGCGAGACCGGCAAAGCCTGCAAACAAGGGCAGGGTATTGATCCCCTTCAGCACGGTTTCGTCGGTCATGCGGATGGTCAGGCGCTGACCGTCGGCGACGCGAACGGCGCCGCGAACCGGCAGAACCTGCGGCACCGTCACGCCGCCATTTGCACCGGTAACGCGGGTAACGAGACCCTTGGTCTTCTGTGCGAGCGGTTTCAGTGTTTCGGTGGTCGAGATCATGGCCTTGAATTCCGGAGCGTCGATGGCGCCGATATGGACCAGCGTCGACAGATTGCCGCTGGCGATCTGGTAGAGGCCGATCTCGCCCATATGCTTCTCCGCCTGATAGAGGCCCGGCTGCGTCTGCTTCAGCGGCAGGGTGTCCGTCTTGCCCGATGGCGTTTTGATCGTGGCGGGACCGGGATCGTTGCCGATCGTCTGGCGCGTTACCTGCAGCGTGCGCCCGGCAGCATTGGCGGTCAGGGCTTCTTCTTCCAGCGCCGGCTCCTTCAGCAGCCAATGGGCAATGCGGCGGTAAAGCGACACATGCGGGCCGCCGCCTTCGAAACCGCGTGCCCAGAGCCAGCCTTCGTCGGAGAGCAGCATGGCGACACGACCCTGGCCGACGCGGTTCAGCACTAGCAGGGGACTGTTATCGGCACCGACCATCACGGTCTGGCCTTGAGGTCTTTCAACATCGACGCTGCGGAACCAGCGGCCCCAATGCGGTGGCTCGGTTTCAGAGCCGTCCAGCCCCCGCGTGACGGGGTGTTTCTTGCCCTGGTCCGAAAGTCGCGGATAAAAGGCTTTCTCGATCATCTGGCCCGTCGGCTCGGCCGGCAGGACCGAGGCAAGCGGCGTCAGAGCGATAGAGCTGCCGCCGGCATGTTCGGGGCCGGCCGCGACAAGCAAGGCGCCGCCATTTTCGACATATTGAGCCATGTAATCATAATAGATCGTCGGCAGGACGTTCTGGCGGTCCTGATAGCGGTCAAAGATGATCAGGTCGAAAGAATTGATCTTATCGACGAAGAGCTCGCGTGTGGGAAAGGCGATCAGCGACAGCTCGTTGATCGGCGTGCCGTCCTGCTTGTCCGGCGGACGCAGGATGGTGAAATGCACGAGATCGACCGATGCGTCCGATTTCAAAAGGTTGCGCCAGGCACGTTCGCCGGCATGCGGTTCACCCGAAACGAGGAGAACGCGCATGTTCTGGCGGATGCCTTCGATCACTTGGACCGTCTGATTGTTGATGCCGGTGACTTCGCCAGGCACTTCGGCGACCGCAAATTCGAGGACATTGTTGCCGGCACGCGGCACCTTGAAGCTGAAGGGTGTGTCCTGGCCGGGCGTGGCCTGCAGTGTGGCAATCTCGTCGCCATTCATCTTGACTGTGACTGCTGCGGTACCGCCAGGGCTCTTGCCGTCGTCGACGACGCGAAAGACCAGCTGCTGTTCATCGTTGACGATGCCGAAGCGCGGGGCGCGCACGATCTCTATGCGGCGATCGAATTCGTCCGGCTTGCCTGTGATCAACCCGTGGACGGGCGCGTCAAAGCCGAGCTGCTGATTGACGCCGGGAATGTCATGGATCTGGCCATCGGTCAGGAAGATTGCACCGCCGATGCGGGCGGGCGGCACGTCCGCGATCGACGAGGAGAGGGCGGAAAAAAGCCTTGTCGACGGCGATTCCGATTCCGCCGGATCGCGGAATTCCACAATGCGCGGCTCAATACGGGGGAATTGGGCCAGCCGATCCTTGAGCATCGCCAGAGCTTCGTCCGTCATTTTGGTACGTTCCGGCGTCTGCTGGCTGAGGCTGCGGTCAACGACAACGGGAACGATCGTCGACAGTTGATCGCGATCTTCCTGCATCAGCACCGGGTTGGCGAGTGCCGCAAGCAGAGCGATGCCCGCCAGAGCGCGAATCCAGCCGCCCCGCAGGCGCCTGTAGATTGCGAGCGCCGCAATGGCGAGCGTCAGCACCGCCAAAGCGGCAAGCACGGGCCAGGGGAGGAAGGGGGCAAAGCCGATATTCATATTATTGCCCCAAGCGCTGCAGGATATCGGGAACGTGGACCTGATCGGACTTATAATTTCCGGTCAGCATGTACATCATGATGTTGACGCCCGTACGGTAGGCATATTCGCGCTGGGTCTCGTCCGGAGGCACGGTCGGCAGCAGCGGCGAGCCATTGTCGGCCACGGCCCAGGCCCCGGCAAAATCATTGCCGGTGATCATGATCGGCGTTACCCCGTCTGAGGTCGCGACCGCATTCGCGTCGCGTCGCGCATCCTGGCGCGCCTCCACCCAGAGCGGGCTGTCGGCATAGCGCCCGGGGAAGCTCGACAGCAGATAGAAGGACTTGGTCAGCACATGGCCCGCAGGCACCGGCTCCAGGGGAGGGATATCGAGATTGGCAAGGATTTGCTGCAGCCGCTGGCCGTTCGGACTTGGTGACGAGGTGTCACCCATCGTATCGATGGCGTCGCGGGTGTCGAAGAGCACGGTGCCGCCATTGCGCATATAGGCATCGATGCGATTGATGGCGTCACTGGACGGCATCGGTGCGGTTGCAGAAATCGGCCAGTAGATCAGCGGATAAAAGGCGAGTTCATCCTTGGCAAGATCCACCCCTACCGGCGGGCCGGGTTCGAGCGTCGTGCGATAGGTGAGATAGTCGGAGAGGCCTGCAAGCCCGCGCTCCGAAATGTGATCGACGTCGGTTTCTCCTGTCACGACATAGGCAAGGTGTGTCTTGTCCAGCCGCGAGAAGATGGTGTCGTCGCCCGGTTTGGAATCGTCGGCCAGGACGCTTACCGGATGTAAGAACATGGCGAGCGAGACGGCCAGCAGCAGCATTGCCGCACCACCCGCGATCGTCTTTGCCGATCGGCCCAGGCGCGGAAAGGCGCCGTTCATAAACAGCACGATGATGCTGTCCGCCAGCAGGAGGAGGAAGGCGAGGGTGAAGAGGATCGGCTTTGCCGACCAGGCCTCGCCGCCGATCAGGCCCTCGCGTGCGACCGCACCAGCTGCCGAGGCATCCAGCGGCTTGAGCGCTGTGCCGCTCGGCAGGGTATTGAGCGCGCTGAAACCCTCTTCGGAACCATAGAGGCCGGGCGGATTGTCGAAGCTTGCGACTGCGGCTCCCTTGTTGTTTGGTTCCAGCGGGCGGGCACTGCCGATCTCGCTGGTCAACACGCCCTTGGCGGTCAAGAGCCGGTAGGGCGGCATCGCTTCGCTTGCCTTGGCAACTCCTTGTCCCGACGCGACGCCGCCGGCGCGCGACAGCTGAACGATACGGCGCAGCATCTCAACGAAATCACCCGATATCGGCAGATCGGACCATTGCGGCTCGGCACTGACGTGGAAGAGCACGATGCGGCCGGCCTGCATCTGCTTTTCCGTGACGAGCGGCGTGCCGTCGGCAAGGCTTGCCCAGGTGCGCTCGGCCAGATCCGGTGTCGGCTCGGCCAGGACCTGCCGCTTGATCAGGACGTTGTTCGGCTTCGGCATGCCGGCGAAGGGGCCGAACGACGGAAAATCGGCAAGCGGCTGCGGTTCGGCCCAGGAAAGGGCGCCGCCGAATGTGCGCTCGCCCTGCCGCAGTGTGACCGGGACCAAGGGATCGTCGGCGGGTGCCGCGGCAAGGCGCGGGCCGGCAAAGCGGACAAGCGTGCCGCCATTTTCGATCCACTTCTGCAGCGGCGCATAGGTTTCCTGCGGCAGGCGGCCGACATCGGCCATGATGATGACGGAGGGATTGCCCGCGAGCAGTTGCGGGATCGACTTCGCCAGATCGGCGCTGTTGGGCTGGGTCAGATCGGCATAGGGTTGAAGCGCACGCTGGATATAATAGAGCGGCGACAGGATCGGCTGGAATTCGTCGGCGGCCTGTCCGGAGAGGAGCGCCACGCGGCGGCGGCGAAAACCGTCGTCCAGCAGATAGACGCTGCCGGCATTTGCCTGGCGGTCGATGCTGATGCGGGCGAAATCATTGCGCATTTCGAAGGGCGCGGCGATGGACCCGGTCGCAACTGTCTGCCCGCCCGAGAAATCGAGCGAACCGACGGCAATCGGCCGTCCCTGATTGTCCTGTGCCGTCAGCCCGAGGCGCATCGGGCCACTGCCGTCCAGCCGTGTGGCCGTGACGGTCATGTTGCTGGCGGTATTGGCTGCGCCGGTAAGCGCCATGATATCGCGGCCATCGCCCTCGATGAGCCGCAGCTCGCTTGGCTGCAGGGCAGCAAGGCGGCTGACGATATCGTCCTTGGCCTTGCTCTCGATACCGTCGGAGATGAAGGCGATGGTGCCGGGCTTGCTGCCATTGAGCGCCGCCTTGACGGCATCGGTGGCGCGTTGCCGATCCGGCACCAGCGGCCTCGGGTTCATTGCATGCAGCTTGTCTCGGGCAGCTATTGCCGCACTCGGGGTCGCATCGTTGCCCTGTTCGGCGGTGAAGGCGATCGAAACGGGAATGCCCTTGGCGTCGGCATCGTCGATCAGAGCGTCGGCCGTACGCACACGGCGTTCCCAGTCGGAGACGCTCGCCCAGCTATTGTCGATCATCAGCACCAGCGGGCCGCCGCTCGACAGCGTGTTGGTGCGCGGATTGAACATGGGATTGGCGATGGC
The DNA here is from genome assembly GCF_014194925.1 of Rhizobium sp. BK491. Lineage (NCBI taxonomy): Bacteria > Pseudomonadati > Pseudomonadota > Alphaproteobacteria > Hyphomicrobiales > Rhizobiaceae > Rhizobium > Rhizobium sp. BK491. The sequence goes on along the minus strand of NZ_JACIAR010000001.1, from coordinate 947,089 downwards.
GAGAATGACGAGGGCGGCAAGCAGCATGCGCAGCAGCGTTAGCCACCAAGGGCTGCGGGCGGGCGTCTCCTCGCGCTTGAGGATGCTCGCCAGAATGCGCAGCGGCGGGAACACTTCCGTGCGCGGCTGCGGCGGCGTCAAGCGCAGCAGCCACCAGATCGCGGGAAGCAGAATGAGCGCTGCCAAGATGGCCGGCGAAGCGAATGCAAAGGAGAGGCCGCTCAAAGCTGGCCTCCTGACGCGACCCTCGCGGGCATGCCTGAGAGATACATATGCACGGCGACCAGGGCTTCGGAAGCCAGCCGGTCCGTGCGGTGGCTGACGAAGGTCCAGCCGAGATGGCGCAGCGACTGGCCGAGATTTTCGCGCCGCGCGACATAGGCGCGCTGATAGTCGTCACGCAGGTTTTCCGCGCGGCCGGCGATCAGCTTCGAGCCCGTTTCGGGATCGCTGAATTCGGTGCGTCCACTATAGGGAAAGAGTTCTTCGGCGGGATCGGCAACCTCGATCACATGACCCCGCAGACCGCGACGTGCCAATGGTCCGATCTTGCCCATGACGCTATCGGCATCGTCGAGAAAATCGCCGATCAGCACGATATCGCTCCAGCCGCGGATCATCGCCGTCTGCGGCAGGCCGCCTTCGAGCGGCGTATGCATCAACGCTGCGGCCAGGCGCTCGGCAGCATTGCGGGTCGAAACCGGCTCCATGATGCCGGGGCAGCCGATACGCTCGCCGGAGCGGGAAAGAATTTCTGCCAGCGCCAGCATCAGGACGAGCGCGCGACCCTCCTTGGACACATGGCCATAGGTCGACTTATACATCATGGATGGCGAGAGATCGGCCCAGAGCCAGATCGTGTGGGCGGCTTCCCATTCATGATCGCGGATATAGGTATGATCGTCGCGGGCCGAGCGCCGCCAGTCGATGCGCGACAGGCTTTCACCTTCGGTATAGGGGCGGAACTGCCAGAAATTCTCGCCGATGCCGCGCTTGCGGCGGCCGTGCCATCCGGCAATGACCGTGTTGGCGATGCGCTTGGCCTCGACGAGACAATCCGGCACGAGGGCGGCACGGCTGCGGGCTCGGGAGAGGGCATTATTGCCTGAGGTCGGTCTGACTGTCTGTCCGATGGATGCCACGCGCTATACTCTCCTCGACATCCGGGTCACGATTTCGACTGCTTGACCAGCCCTGAAATGACATCGCGTACGGACATGCCTTCGGCGCGGGCTGCAAAAGTCAGCGCCATGCGGTGTTCCAATATTGGCTCGGCAAGTGCGTGAATATCGTCGATCGACGGGGCAAGCCGGCCCTCGTAAAGGGCGCGGGCACGGGCGCAGAGCATCATCGCCTGGCCGGCACGTGGACCTGGACCCCAGGCGACATGCTTGTCTGTGGAGGCATTGCCCTGGCCCGGGCGGGCAGAGCGCACGAGTGACAGGATCGCATCGACAACGCCGTCGCTGACGGGCATCTGGCGGATGAGCTGCTGGATTTCCAGCAAGCGTTCGGAGTCGATAACAGCCTGCGGCGTCACTTCGCTCAAGCCTGTGGTTTCGAGCAGGATGCGGCGCTCGTCGGCAAGTTCGGGATAATCGACATCGACCTGCAGTAGGAAACGGTCGAGCTGGGCTTCCGGCAGCGGGTAGGTGCCCTCCTGCTCCAGCGGGTTCTGCGTTGCGAGAACGTGGAAGGGCGCGGGTAGGTCATGACGCTGGCCGGCGATGGTGACGTGATATTCCTGCATGGACTGCAGAAGGGCGGACTGCGTGCGCGGCGAGGCGCGGTTGATTTCGTCGGCCATCAGCAATTGCGCGAAGACCGGTCCCTTGACGAAGCGGAAAGAGCGGCGGCCGGTTTCATCCTGGTCCATGACTTCGGAGCCGAGAATATCCGAGGGCATCAGGTCCGGCGTGAACTGCACACGGTTGGAGGCAAGGCCGAGGACGGCGCCGAGTGTCGTCACGAGCTTCGTCTTGGCAAGACCCGGCACGCCGACCAGCAGGGCATGACCGCCGGCAAGAACGGCCAGAAGCGTGTTTTCAACGACGCTTTCCTGACCGAAAATGACCTTCGACACCTCCTGGCGAACGGCGGCGATATCGTCCAGTGCCTTTTCGGCCGAGGCGATGATGGCCTGCTCGTCGAGGCTCGTTTCGGTCGATTTGATCATGCCCATTTGCGTCTCCAATGGCAGAAAAACGGTGCGCGCGATTCGCAGACGTTACACATTTGCCTCATAATCAATACAACTTATCGCCAGCAAGACCGCTGACAAGCACGTTTCAAATGACTATCTCGTGAGAACTGTCATATTCGGGACTAACGACCAACCGGGACAGAAGAATGGCAACCGAGGAAATCAGGACAACGGGCGATGCCGCAAGCCTCGCGGCGCTGATTTCGCGCGCCGCCGGTGATAGCGGCGGCTCCAAGAAGGGTCTGCCGCCGGTCGATCGCTGGAATCCGCCGTTCTGCGGCGATATCGACATGGAGATCCGCGCCGACGGTACCTGGTTCTATCTCGGCACGCCGATCGGCCGCGCGCCTTTGGTGCGGCTGTTTTCCACAGTTCTGCGCAAGGATGACGACGGCAAGACCTATCTCGTCACCCCTGTGGAAAAGGTGGGCATTCGCGTCGTCGATGCGCCTTTCGTGGCCGTCGAGATGAGCGTGACGGAGCGTGAGGGCAGACGGGTGCTGACCTTCCGCACGAATGTCGGCGATGTCGTCGAGGCGGGCAGGGACCATCCGATCCGCTTCGTCATACGCGGCGAGAACGACGAGCTGAAGCCTTATCTGCATGTCCGCGGGCGGCTCGAGGCTCTGGTGACGCGTGCGGTCATGTACGATCTCATCGAACTCGGCGAACCGGTGGAGATTGCCGGGCGAGAGATCTTCTGCGTGCGTTCCGGCAGCTCCATCTTTCCCGTCATGCCGGTTGCCGAATTGGATGCACTGACTCGATGAATGAATTTCCCCTTTATTCCGCGGACGAGTTCCGCCGTCGCGCCCTCCATCAAAGTGGTGGGCCGGTGGAGCTTGCCTGGCGCGATCACGGCGATCATCTCCTCAATCCCGAGACCATATCGCAGGTCGCGGACCTGAAGCTCAAGGATGCCGCGGTGCTTGTGCCCGTCGTCGACAACGGCGACGATGCCAGGGTGATTTTTACGCTCCGGACATCGACGCTCCGCAAGCATTCCGGCCAGATCGCCTTTCCGGGCGGGGCCATCGATCCGGAAGATGCGTCGCCGGAAATGGCGGCGATGCGCGAAGCGGGGGAGGAAATCGGGCTTGCCGACATCTTCATCGAGCCGGTGGCGCGGCTGCCGCATTATCTGGCGGCGACCGGCTTTCGCATCACACCCATTCTTGCCGTGGTAAAACCCGGTTTTCATCTGGCCCTCAATCCGACCGAAGTGGAGGATGCCTTCGAGGTGCCACTCTCCTTCCTGATGAACCCCGACCATCATGTGACCGACACGATGCGATGGCAGGGGACTGAACGCCATTTCTACCGCATGCCCTATGGACAGCGCATGATCTGGGGCATTACCGCCGGCATCGTCCGCACGCTTTATGAAAGGCTTTACACATGATGTCCGTTGCCGATGAGGCCTGGTTTCGCGATGAGGCATTGCAGCGGGTGCTGGCGCTGCTCGATGCCGATGGCGGCGAGGGGCGCGTGGTCGGCGGCGCCGTCCGCAATAGTCTGATGGGCCTGCCAGTCGCCGATATCGACATTGCGACGACCCTCCTGCCCGAAACGGTCGTGGAGAGAGCAGAAGCCGCAGGGATCAAGGCGGTGCCGACGGGCATCGCGCATGGCACGGTCACTTTGGTCATTGATGGAAAACCGTTTGAAATCACGACCTTGCGGCGTGATGTCGAAACAGACGGGCGCCGTGCCGTCGTGGCCTTCAGCCGGGATTGGCAGGCTGATGCCGAGCGGCGCGATTTGACCATCAACGCGCTCTATGCATCCGCCGACGGCGAGGTCGTGGATCTTGTCGGCGGGCTGGCCGATCTGGAGCGCCGCAACATTCGCTTCATCGGCGATGCGGCGACGCGGATTGCCGAGGATCATTTGCGGATTCTGCGCTTCTTCCGCTTTTTCGCCTATTACGGCAGCGGCCGTCCGGATGCGGAGGGCTTGCGCGCCTGTGCTGCGGCAAAATCAAAGATTTCAACACTCTCGGCAGAGCGTGTCTGGTCGGAAATGAAGAAGCTGCTGGCGGCTCCAGACCCGGGCAGGGCGCTGCTTTGGATGCGCCAGATCGGCATTTTGACCGAAGTGCTGCCGGAAACCGAGAAATGGGGAATCGACGCCATTCCTGGATTGATTGCCGTCGAACAGGCTCTCGGTTGGCCGGCGGAGGCTCTGCTTCGCCTTGCTGCCATCGTACCGCCCGATGCGGCAAGGCTTGCCAAGCTTGCCGAGCGGCTGCGCCTCTCGAAAGCGGAAGGCGCCTATCTGCAGGCTTGGGCGAATGCGCCGATCGTCAAGGACGACATCTCGGAAGTGGCCTTCGATCGCCTGCTTTATCGCCATGATCAAACCGGCGTTGCGGTTCGCCTGAAGCTCGCGCTGGCCGTTGCCCGCAGCAAGGCGGAGGGCGATTTCGAGGAAATGGCGCGCGTGGCGCGGCTTGGGAAATTGCTGGAACGAGCGTCAAACTGGAAGAAGCCTGCTTTCCCGCTTAATGGCGCGGATGCGCTTGCCGCGGGCGTCGGTGCCGGGCCGCGCGTGGGCGAGCTTCTCGGCAAGATCGAGCAGGAGTGGCTAGACGGGAATTTTGCGATGAACCGGGCGAGCCTTCTCGCCCGACTAAAGGATTTGGCCAATGCCTGATAATGAGGCCTGACTGGCGGGCCCGCCAATCAGGCCGCGTTGGCCTCGTCGCGAATCCGGGCCTTGATATTGTCGACCATGTTTTCGCGGATGATGGTTTCGCCATGCGCTTCGCGCATGTGCTCGACCGCGCGGCGCACCACCTCGGCGTCATCCTTGGCGCGGGTGTGCCAGGCGCAACCGGGCACGAGCGTACCACATTCGAACAGTCGCATATCTTCCTCCTCATCTTTCAACGGATTCTCGCCCTACAAAGGACCTGAAGGCCTAAACGCAACGAACGAGAAAAGGTTTCTGCCGTTCGGCAAGCCTTCCGCTTGCCGGTGGCGGCCTTCCGGACATTAATCCGGCATTGCCCAGGATTTGAAGCAATCCGAGGATTGATATCGTGTGATAGGCGCCTGCTTGGCCGAACGATCGGCCGCGAAGCGGGCGATATCGCTTGGAGATTTGCCCGCCAGCTGCATCCTCACCTGCTCCAGGAAGCAGGAGAGCGGTAGATCGGATCCACTGCGGGTCCGCATATCCTCTGCCAGTCGGATGATGAACTCCGGACTATCGACGGTGCGCGATAGTTTCTGTTCCTTCGAAGCTTCCGTGACTTGTTTCTCTGCTGCCATTACAACCTCCTCCGATTGAACGAGCATTAGGTCACTTAGGCACTCCTCCCGCTGATTTCAGGGCGTTGTCCGATCATTTAATGTTGAACGTTCAAGCGCATCGCGATCTTTCAATCGTTTACTGCGCTTGAGGTTTCCCGCATGCCGCGATCGCAAAATTGCCGCCCAGCTTACGCGACACGCCTCAAGGCCAACGCACCACCGGCGGCAGAGACGATAGGATCGACTCGACGTTACCGCCTGTCTTCAACCCGAATATTGTACCCCTATCGTAGAGCAAATTGAACTCCACATAACGTCCGCGGCGAATTAATTGCTCATCGCGGTCTTCTTCCGTCCATGTTTCGTTGAAATTGGATCGGACGATGCGCGGATAGACCATCGCGAAGGCGCGGCCGACGTCGCGCGTGAAGGCGAAATCCGCGTTCCAGCCACCGGCTTCCTCTGTCGAATGCAGCCAGTCAAAGAAGATGCCGCCGATGCCGCGCGGCTCGTTGCGGTGCTTCAGGAAGAAATATTCGTCACACCAGCTCTTGTAGCGCTGATAGTCGGCGACGGCATGACGATCGCAGACGATCTGCATGGCGCGATGGAAGAGGGCGCTGTCCGGATCTTCCTGGGTGCGGCGGCGATCGAGCACCGGCGTCAGGTCGGCGCCGCCGCCGAACCATTGGCTCGTCGTCACCACCATGCGGGTGTTCATATGCACGGCCGGCACATTCGGATTGACGGGGTGGGCGATCAGCGAGAGCCCCGAGGCCCAAAAGCGGGGGTCTTCCTCGGCGCCAGGAATCTGGCTGCGAAAGTCGGGAGAGAATTCGCCATAGACCGTCGAGGTGTGGACGCCGACCTTTTCGAAGACGCGGCCCTCCATCATCGACATGCGGCCACCGCCGCCCTGGCCCTTGTCGCGCTGCCAGTCCTTGGCGATGAAGCGGCCCGGTTCCTGGTCGGAAAGAGGGCCGGTCAGCTCGCTTTCCAGCTGCTCGAACTCCGCGCAGATCGTGTCGCGCAGGCCTTCGAACCAGTTTCGCGCTGCCTCCTTCTTTTCTTCAATATCCTCGGGTAATCCCTTGGGAAGATTGGGTCGTTCCATTCACGCTCTCCGACGATGCGAGCAGCCGGCGGCCCGCGATTCGCACCGTATGTATCGTGATTTGGAATATCAGCAAGATTGCGGCGCAGCCAGTGCAGCAACGCCGCAGGAGAATCGACTCGCAAATTTCACACTGCGGTATTATGTTCCCTCTCTCAAAGGCGAGGTTTTATCATGAAGATACCCGGACCGCCGCCCCTGGATGGGTTGAGAAACAGAATATTCCGTTACCGGCAGGACCATCCCGCCGGTGGAAAGAGCGAATTCGTTCGCGAGACCTTTTGTCTCAGTCGCCCGGAAGCGCGCGAAAAGGCGCGTGAATGGTTCAACGAATTCCCCAAGGCTGCCTATTGGACTGAAGTGGAAAGCTGGCGCCAGGTCGACGGCGATCGCATCGAGTTCACCATGCGGCGTCTGCCATCGGCGGACTGAACTGGGCGACATGGCCCGCATCGACGGGTGATGGCTCTCGAAGTGCGTTCCCGTTTCTCCGAGGCGCGTTGGCGATGTGCTGCGAGTTCAATGCGGTACGGGCGGTGGCGTATCATCCGACGGGCCGAATGCGGGCGGCTGAGCGCTTGGCATCGGCCTCGCGGAGATAGCTTTCTTGACCTTCTCGATTGCAGTCGTAGTGCCGCCGGCCGGAGCCGGAGGAGACTTTGTCTCTGGTATTGCCGCCGGTTCGGCCGCGGCACCGAGCCTTGCAGCTTGGTGTTCTCCAGCTTTCTGATTTCCGGCGATGGGCGATGCCGCGAGAATTTCCATCAGCGTGGTGGTCACCGGCAGGTGCCCGCCCAAGTCGGTGTTCGTGTGATGCCACGCTTGCGCAACACGCCGATCGGCATGAATGAATGCTCGGGAGTTGATTTCGCCGAACCAGTCCCATTCCCCCATGACGTCGACGACATCCGTGAAAACAGGCGGCATAGCGATGCGTGCGCCGATCGTCACGATCTTTGCATGCCGCGCCAACTCGGTGATCCGCGCTTCATCCTGTTTACAGAGGTTATGGAGTGCAGCCGACAGCACGAGGTTTCCCTTGGAGTGGCCGGTCAGCAGACGGAAGGAAAGGCGGGGATCGGCAAGAAGCGCCTGCACCGTTCTGGTGTCCAGGCTGGTGCGGGCCGCAGTTCCATCGCGCTGCGCTCCAACCTTGGGCCGGCCGGCAAGATCATCCAGGCTTTCAAGCAGCGGCCGCAGCCCCCTCAAATGACCGAAGAAAAACGATCCGCCGAAGGCTTCGGTGATGGCATCGGCTATGCCGTAGCCTGAGACGACGACCGCGACCGGCGCGTCGATCGCATCGGCCACATTGCGGGCAAAGGCGGCCGCACCGAGCGCGGAACCGCCGATGCCGGCGACTGCGAGCGCCCGGGCATTACCGCCGCCGCGCAAGACGAATTCATCAATGGTTTCGCAGAGGGTGAGCGCCCCAAGACCGCTTGGCGGCACGATCAGGATCGCGCCTTCGGCGGCGAGCGAGTCACTGATGTAGAAAGCTTCTTCGGGTGTGATGACCTTGACGTCGTAGAACAGCGCATCGAGAGCGAGGTTGCGCTGGCGAAGGCCTTCAAGCGCAAGGTTGCGCAAAGGGGAGTGCTGGAGCCGTTCGGGGAGGCTTAGTGTACGGGCGAACTGCGTAAGGGAAAGCGTGAATGCCGTCTGGAACATGGGTCACCTCGTCAAGGCTGCCTGAGTTAGAGCATTCCAGAGCGAAGCTTCTCACACTTTATCCGGCGTGCCAACGTCTATTCCGGTGCGACATTCAGGCTCGGTGCCGAGGACGACGGCCATTGTGTTTGCCGCAGTGCTTCACCTGAAATCATAGCGGCGGACATGGCGACATTGATCGAGCGCTGACCCTCGACCATGGGGATCAGGATGCGGCCATCGGTTCTGTCATGCACGTGGTCCGGCACACCGGCGCTTTCGCGGCCGAAGAGGAGAATATCGTCGTCGCGATAAGTAAAATCCGTGTAGCGCTGCGCGGCCTTTGTGGAGGCCAGCACCAGCCGACGTCCGCTTTCCCGTCTCCATGCCTCGAAGCGCTCCCAATTGACGTGCCTGGTCAGGTTGACGGCGGCAAGATAATCCATGCCGGCGCGCTTCAGATTGCGGTCGGATATGTCGAAGCCGGCTGGCTCGATAATGTCGACGCCGAGGCCGAGGCAGGCGGCAAGCCGCAGGATCGTGCCAGTGTTGCCGGGAATATCGGGTTGGTAGAGGGCGATGCGGAGCTTGGTCATATGTTGCAACTAGCGAAATCGCCTGGATTTGTCCCAGATTTTTCGCGTGTCCTTCATTTCTGTGATGTCTCCCATCAGCAGAATTGAAGGATTTAGCCCATTTTTCAGGCATATTTCGCTTTTCAAACAGAAAAAGTCGCGCTAAAAGACGCCTGCTCTACAACTTGCGAAAGAAGGAGGCTCAGATGGATATCTTGTTTATGATGCTGCGCCTCGGTGCCGTGAACCCACGGATTTGAAGAGCGCTACTAGGCGCATATTCGCAAGTATCCCCCTTCTTTAAGTCATTGCGCGGCCACTATGGCCTCGTCGTTTTACCGCCCGGCCACCATATGAATCTGCGATCTTTCAGCGCAGTGGGTGGTCGAAGGGTCGAGTCTTTGGAGCATTTCCATGTTTAGCTGGTTCGAACGCCGACTAAATCCATTTCCGAGTGAGGTGCCGGATACGCCGCCGCGTGGCCTCTTCGCCTTCTGCTGGCATTATTCCAAGCCGGCCCTGCCTTGGCTGATCGCCATGAGCATTCTCACCATGTCGATCGCGATTGGCGAGGTGGCGTTGTTCCAGTTCCTCGGCGATATCGTCGACTGGCTGACGCATGCGGATAAGGCGACCTTCCTGCAGACGGAATGGCACAAGCTGTTCTGGATGGGGGCGATGGTGCTGATCGGCTTGCCGGCTGCGGCGATCCTCGACAGCTTCATCATGCACCAGGTGCTGCTCGGCAACTATCCGATGATCGCGCGTTGGCAGATGCACCGCTTCCTGCTGCGCCACAGCATGACCTTTTTTGCCAATGAGTTCGCAGGCCGCGTCGCCACCAAGGTAATGCAGACCTCGCTTGCCGTGCGCGAAACGGTCATGAAGATCCTCGATGTCTTCGTCTACGTCGTCACCTATTTCCTGTCGATGATCCTCGTCATCGCGGCGGCCGACTGGCGGCTGATGATTCCGATCCTGGTCTGGCTTGGCGTCTATATCGCCATCGTCGCCTATTTCGTGCCGGTGCTGCGCAAGATCGCCGCGCAGCAGGCCGACGCGCGCTCGATGATGACGGGCCGTGTGGTCGACAGCTACACCAACATCGCCACGGTGAAGCTGTTCTCGCATGCGGGCCGCGAAGAGACATATGCCAGGGCGGGTATGGAGGAATTCCTCAATACCGTGCACAAGCAGATGCGCAAGGTCACGCTGTTCCACGCCTCGGTCTATTTCAACAACTGCGCGGCGCTGTTCATCGTCTCGGCTCTGTCGATCTGGTTCTGGCTCAGCGGCTCGATCTCGGTCGGCTCCATCGCCATCGCCATCGGCCTTGCGATGCGCGTCAACGGTATGTCGCAATGGGTGATGTGGGAAGTTTCGGCGCTCTTCGAAAACATCGGCACCGTCTATGACGGCATGGAGATGATGACGAAGCCGCACGATATCGTCGACAAGCCCGCGGCATCGCCGATCGTGGCCAAGCAGGGCGCGATCCGCTTCGACCACATTCGCTTCCATTACGGCAAGGCGAAGGGTGTCATGGAGGATCTGACCCTCGATATCCGCGCTGGCGAAAAGGTCGGCCTTGTCGGCCGTTCCGGCGCCGGCAAGACGACGCTCATGAACCTGCTGCTGCGCTTCTACGATCTGGAGGGCGGTCGCATTACCATCGACGGCCACGATATCGCGGGTGTGACGCAGGACAGCCTTCGCTCGATGATCGGTGTGGTGACGCAGGATACCTCGCTGCTGCACCGTTCCATCCGCGACAACATCGCCTACGGCCGTCCGGACGCCACCGATGAGGACATCATCCAGGCGGCCAAGCGCGCCAATGCCTGGGACTTCATCGAAGGTCTGGTGGATATGCATGGCCGCACCGGGCTCGACGCTCAGGTCGGCGAGCGGGGTGTGAAACTGTCAGGCGGCCAGCGGCAGCGTATCGCCATCGCCCGCGTCTTCCTGAAGGACGCGCCGATCCTGGTGCTCGACGAGGCAACCTCGGCGCTCGATTCCGAAGTGGAAGCGGCGATCCAGGAAAACCTCTTCGCGCTGATGCATGGCAAGACGGTGATCGCCATCGCCCACCGCCTGTCGACGCTGACCGAGATGGATCGCCTCGTCGTTCTCGACAAGGGCCGGATCATCGAGATGGGCACACATCAGGCGCTGGTCCAGCAGGGCGGCATCTATGCCGAACTCTGGAGCCGGCAGTCGGGTGGCTTCCTCGCCGACCATGAAGAGGTCGAGACGGCGGCACAATAATGAGACGGACGACTGGGGCGCCAAGGTGCCCCAGTCGTTGTTTCCTGAGTGGCTATTTTTCAGAAATCCAAAACGTAACGAAGAAGTCTGGAAGACGATGTTGCGGGCTAGCGGCTCGCCAGAGCGAGTTGCGCCGCGAGCAATCCGAACGCAGTCGCGAAGCTTCGCCGCATCCATGATTGCACCGTTTGATTCGAGACGATATGGCGGCGCAGGCGAGCTGCGAATACGCCATAGGCTGCGAAAATGATGAAGGTGAGCGCCATGAAGACCAGGCTGAGCTTCAGCATCAGCATGATCGGGCTTGTCTGATCCGGCGTCACGAATTGAGGCAGGAAGGCGAAGAAAAAGATCGACAATTTGGGATTGAGCAAATTGATCAGGATTGCCGAGCCAATCACCTGTCGCATGCTCTTGTCGGTCGGTGCGCCGTCAATGCGCAAAATACCCTTTTCCAAAAACATCGACCAAGCCATGTAGAGCAGATAGGCCACTCCCAGCCATTTGAGCGCTTGAAACGCCACGGCGCTGGTGTGCAGGAGTGCGGCGAGGCCGCTTATCGCCGCAAGCAAATGCGGGATGATGCCAAGCGTGCAGCCGAATGCGGCGACCACACTCGCCCTCGTGCCGCCAGACAATCCGGCGGCAAGCGTGTAGATCGCGCCCGTGCCGGGAGAGGCAACGATGATGAAGGTCGTGATCAGAAACTCGATGTTCATGCGACAGCCCCCACGGAGGAGGGGAATATCGGCGGTAAGGCCTGAGTCGAGATGCCTGTTTCGGCGGCTGATCCACGCGAGGTGTCCTGATGGACTCTCGGGGAAGCTTTCTCGACGACGTGAGCCGTCGCCGTACGATTTCGCGCGGTGAAATATCCGACTGTTAGGTTTGTCGCGGGCAAGGTGTCGAGCAACCACGGATGCTGTCGATACATGGCGTCGGCTTGGGTAGCGTGCATGACTCTCACTCGATAATGGCTTGCGGCAATATCGAGGCATCGCGTTTTCCGGTCTTGAATGAAATTGCAGTTCAACCGGCATTTTGCGCTCGACGCTCAATGCGTCGCTCACGACCGTTGGCAACTTGACCGGTCGATCCCGGCTCCGTTTTACAGTTCTTGTAGGGTTGCAGGGAATATGGCGTTCACTGATAAATCGCGGACGAAATTCGGTCTGCGTTCAGGTGAGGAAGGAGAGGTTGAGATCGGAATTTCGAGGAATTTTCATTGTTTTTGTTGCTGCGCGGTATGTGCTGATCGCCTATTTTGCGTCGCGCCAGAGAAAAACGCTGCGGAATTCCCTAGTTTTTCATATGCTTAACTTCCCTCCGCGGAGAAGGGGAAGATTGAGCTCCAGCCTTGCGACGCATTAACGCAGTTTTGCCGCGACATTGTGCCCTGACCCCTTGCCAAGACTGGACATAATTTGCGATCAAGCTTAGAACGCAGCGGGTTACGGAGGAATCTATGGCGGAATTATGGTCGCATTGATTCGCCGTTAGTGAGAGGGGTACCGCGGTTTTTGCCGTGGTTTGCGGGAAGAGGATGTGCAGCTTTGAGCGAGCATAGTACGACAGTTGAGTCCACCGGCGAACCTACTCGCCGGGATTTCCTTTATTTGACGACAGGTATGGCCGGTGCGGTGGGTGCAGTTGCCGTCGCATGGCCGTTTATCGACCAGATGCGGCCCGACGCATCGACACTCGCTCTTGCATCCATCGAAGTCGATGTGTCGAGCCTTGAGCCCGGCATGTCGTTGACGGTGAAATGGCGCGGTAAGCCCGTCTTCATCCGTAACCGCACGCAGAAAGAAATCGACGATGCCAAGGGCACGCAGCTTTCGGACCTGAAAGATCCGGTCGCTCGCAACGCCAATCTACCGTCCGATGCACAGGCAACCGACGTTGCCCGTTCGGCCGGCGAGGGCAAGGAAAACTGGCTCGTCATGATCGGCGTCTGCACTCATCTCGGCTGCATTCCTCTCGGTCAAGCGGGCGAATATGGCGGGTGGTTCTGTCCCTGCCATGGCTCGGTCTACGACACCGCCGGCCGCATACGCCACGGGCCTGCGCCGATGAATCTTGCGATTCCGCAATATGCGTTCACGTCGGAAAAGAAGATCAAGGTCGGTTGAGGGGGAGCTGAAACATGAGTGGTCATTCGTCTTACGAGCCATCCACAGGGCTCGAAAAATGGGTCGACGCGCGGCTTCCGCTGCCACGTATGGTCTATGATAGTTTCATCGCCTATCCGGTTCCGCGCAACCTGAACTATGCCTATACGTTCGGCGCCATGCTGGCGGTCATGCTGGTCCTGCAGATCCTGACCGGCGTTGTGCTGGCCATGCACTATGCGGCCAATACGGCGATCGCCTTCAATTCGGTCGAAAAGATCGTCCGCGACGTCAATCACGGCTGGCTGTTGCGCTATATGCACGCCAACGGCGCATCTTTCTTCTTCGTGGCCGTCTACCTGCACATTGCCCGCGGCCTCTACTACGGCTCCTACAAGGCGCCGCGCGAAATCCTCTGGATTCTCGGCGTGATCATCTACCTCCTGATGATGGCAACCGCCTTCATGGGCTACGTTCTGCCCTGGGGCCAGATGTCCTTCTGGGGTGCGACCGTCATCACCGGCTTCTTCTCGGCCTTTCCATGGGTCGGCGACTGGATCCAGACCTTCCTGCTCGGCGGCTTTGCCGTCGATGATCCGACGCTCAACCGCTTCTTCTCGCTGCACTATCTGCTGCCGTTCATGATTGCAGGTGTCGTCATCCTGCATATCTGGGCGCTGCATGTGACCGGCCAGACGAACCCGACCGGCGTCGAAGTCAAGCTGAAGACCGACACTGTTGCCTTCACGCCCTACGCGACGTTAAAGGATGCGCTTGGCGTCTCCATCTTCCTGCTGGTCTTCGCCTATTTCGTCTTCTACCTGCCAAACTTCCTTGGTCATGCCGATAACTACATCCCGGCCAACCCGCTGAAGACGCCGGCTCACATCGTTCCGGAATGGTACTTCCTGCCGTTCTACGCGATGCTGCGCTCGATCACCTTCAACATTGGCCCGATCGACTCCAAGCTCGGCGGCGTTCTGACGATGTTCGGCGCCATCATCGTGCTGTTCTTCCTGCCCTGGCTCGATACGTCGAAGATCCGCTCGGCTGTCTATCGCCCGTGGTACAAGCTGTTCTTCTGGCTGTTCATCGCCGATGCCATCCTGCTCGGCTGGCTGGGCTCGCAGCCCGCGGAAGGCATCTACACCACGGCTGCGCAGTTTGCGACGCTGTTCTACTTCCTCTTCTTCCTCGTCATCATGCCGGTTCTCGGCATTGTCGAGACACCGAGGCGCATTCCAAATTCGATTACGGAAGCGGTTCTTGAGAAACAAGGCGGTAAAGTTGCCGCTTCGGTTCAAGCATAACCGGCGATAGAGGAAGAAAACGATGAAAAAACTTGTTGTCGGCCTTCTATCCCTGACGCTCATCGGAGGCCTCTCGACCGCCGCCGTGATCGCTGCGGAAACGAAGCCTGCCGCAGAAGCAGAGACGCCGCACTATCCGCTGAAGGAGCCGCGCGAGCAGCATTGGACCTTCTCCGGCCCATTCGGCTATTATGACAAGGCTCAGCTTCAGCGCGGCCTCAAGGTCTATACGGAAGTCTGTTCCGCCTGCCATTCGATGAAGCTGGTGGCTTACCGCACGTTGGAAGACCTTGGCTATACGGAAGCACAGGTGAAGGCCTTTGCTGCCAACTACGAAGTGCAGGACGGCCCGAACCCTCAGGGTGAAATGTTCACCCGCAAGGCGCTTCCGTCTGACCATTTCAACTCGCCGTTCCCGAATGACGAAGCGGCCGCAGCCTCCAACAACGGGGCCGTGCCGCCCGACATGTCGCTGCTTGCCAAGGCACGCGAAATCGAGCGCGGCTTCCCGCAGTTCATCTTCGATATTTTCACCCAGTATCAGGAAGGTGGGCCGGACTATATCTACTCGCTTCTGACCGGTTACGAAGAGCCGCCGGCCGGTTTTAAGGTGCCGCAAAACTCGCACTACAATCCGTATTTCGATGCGGCCGCGACCTTTGCGATGCCGAAGCCGCTTTCGGATGGTCAGGTGACCTACGACGACGGTTCGCCGCAGACGGTGGACCAATACGCTCGCGACGTATCTGCCTTCCTGATGTGGACATCCGAGCCGCATTTGGAAGATCGCAAGCACCTCGGCTTCATGGTCATGGTGTTCCTGCTGATCTTCTCAATCTTGATTTATCTCACCAAGCGTTCCGTCTATGCCAAGGCCGGCGCTCACTGAGCATCGCACAATGATCGAGAAAAGGCGGCCCGGCGAGGCCGCCTTTTTTGTTGGTATAGCGCCCTGGTATTGATAGGGTGCAGCCGGCCCTATCACAGCCTGAGAGACTATATTTGATGAACACTATTGCTTCGGAGCTTGCCGCCAGCATCCGCTCCATTCCGGACTATCCCAAGCCCGGCATCATCTTCCGCGACATCACGACGATGCTTGGCGATGCCAGGGCATTCCGTCGTGCCGTCGATGCGCTGGTGCAGCCTTACGCCGGCACGAAGATCGACAAGGTTGCCGGCATGGAGGCACGGGGCTTCATTCTCGGAGGGGCGGTGGCGCACCAGCTGTCGTCCGGCTTCGTGCCGATCCGCAAGAAGGGCAAGCTGCCGCACGACATCGTCCGCATCGCCTACAGCCTGGAATATGGTGTCGACGAAATGGAGATGCACCGTGATGCGGTCAATCCGGGTGAGAGGGTCATTCTCGTCGACGATCTGATCGCGACGGGCGGCACCGCCGTCGGCGCGACGAAGCTTCTGCGCCAGATCGGTGCCGAAGTGGTCGCCGCCTGCTTTGTCATCGACCTGCCTGATCTTGGCGGCCGCAGGAAGCTCGAGGAGCTTGACGTGCCAGTACATACGCTGGTGGAATTCGCCGGCCACTAAATGGCCGAAAGGACTGTTGGGGCCGCTCCGAACGGCCCCGCAGCTCGCTATTCAAAAGCCAGAACGCTGCTTTCGAAGCGCAGGGCCGGAGCGCCGTCCTGGTTCACTCCATCGCAGGCGAGCGTATAGAGCGTCCAGCCAGCGCGCGAGGCCAATGGGCGGCTGTCAAGGATCGTGACGCCATAGCTGATCGTATCACCGGCGAAGACGGGCCGCAGCCATTGCAGGTTTTTGAAGCCAGGCGAGGGGCCGAGGATGGGCGGCGTCTTGCCTTCGGCAATCAACCGGGCCTGTTCGGACTTCCAAAAATCGACGAAGCTGCGCATCCACATAGAGCAGCTATGCCAGCCGGAAGCGCAGAGACCGCCGAACAGGGAGTGCTTGGCCGCTTCCGCATCCATATGGAAGATCTGTGGATCGAAGCGCGAGGCAAAGTGCACGATGCCTTCAGGCGTAAACGTATGGCTGCCGATATCGATGCGTTCGCCGACGGCATAGAGTTCGTTCATCTTCATGCCGAAACCTCCGAGACGCTGCGCATGCGGATCATGACCGCGTTCTCTCCGAGGCAGACCAGTTCGCCGCGTTGGTTTTCGACCTCATGGCGGAACCTGACGATGCCGATACCCGGACGGGAGCGCATGGGACGGGCCTCGACGACGATCGATCGGCCCGACAGGGTATCATCAGCCAGAACCGGCTTCTTCCACTCCATAAAATCGATGCCCGGCGCGCCTTGCGCATCGGTGGCAAGGAGATAGGAATCGCACATCATGCGCATGAACACCGCCGAGGTGTGCCAGCCGGAAGCGGCAAGGCCGCCGAGAATGCTGGCGCGGCCCGCTTCCTCATCCAGATGCATCGGCTGCGGATCGAATTCCCTGGCGAATTCGATGATCTCCCCCGCCGTTACATGTTTCGGGCCGAGCGGAAATTCTCGCCCCGGCTGGAAGTCTTCGTAGACGAATTTCGTCATGTCTTCTCTCCTCCTCCACGTCTCGTTTATCGGCAAATCGCATGGCCGGCCGTGGTGGCGCAAGCATTTTCACGGTCAATATAAGGAAGGGACGACGATGACTGTCTATTGGCCGCCGACAGCCCTTGATTGTATGCCGGCGATATGTTGAGGCTTGGGTCGTGGCAAGATGGTATGAGAGCTAGAATGAGCGAACTCAAAGTCGCACTGGAAGAAGCAGCAGGCGCGGGGATCATTTCCTCCAGTCAGGCCGAGAGATTGCTGCCCTATCTGGCGGACAAGAACATCGGTGCGTTGCCGACCGGACAGGGTCTCCCGGCACCGCGTTTTCCGGATGATCCCAACCCTCTGGAAGATACGGAAGCGCCGCGTTTCGTGCGAGGCTTTCATGATGTGCTCATCACCATCGGTCTCGTCGTTCTGCTCATCGGGCTATGGGGGCTCGCGAACCGCTATGCGCCCTTGCTGGCGATCGTCGTCCTGGCCGAGATCCTGGTGCGCCGACAGCGGCTGGCGCTTCCGGCCGTGGTCTTGACCGTCGCGCTCGTTGTCTGGGTTTTCTACATGGTGGTCAGCTATGTGAGTTCCACACCGACGCTGAGCGATAATTTTACGATCGGCGCAATCGTCCTGGTGGCGCCATTCCCGCTGTCGCTGGCATTGTTTTACTGGCGCTACCGCGTGCCGCTGTCGCTGGCCTTGTTCCTGTTTTCACTGTTCGGCCTGTTTCTCGCCGCGGTCTTCTATGTCGCCGGCACGGTAACTGGCTCTTCGAATGTGCCGGCGGATTACCCCATCCAGACGATGATGATCTTGCTGGTGACTGCTCTTGGCAGCTTTGCATTGGCAATGCGTTATGATCTCAGCGATCCGCAGAGGGTTACGCGCCGTTCCGACGTGGCCTTCTGGCTGCATCTCGCAACGGCGCCGGCTCTACTTTATTCGATGATCCTCTTGGCCCTGCGTCTCGAGCTCGCCAGCAGCGGCATCGTCTTCACCAATCTCACAGATGCCCTCTTCGGGGGCTATCTGCAGGCGGTGACCGTCCTCGTGGCGGTGCTGGTGATGATGCTGATTGGGCTTATCATCGATCGCCGCGCTTTCGTGACCGCCGGCCTCGTATCGCTGGGCTTGGCGACGGCGGCCATCCTCAGGCACAACAATGCCGGGCTCGACAAGGTCGGCTTCCTGGTGCTGATGATTGTAGGTCTGGTCGTCCTCGTGATCGGCATCGGCTGGACCGATCTGCGCCGCCTTATCGTGCGGCGCCTGCCCGCCGGCATGCAAGCGAGATTGCCAGCGCTGAGATAGAGCTTTTCCGCTTTTTCCTCGAATCGGGAAAACGCTCTATCCTTTTGTTTTAACGCAATTCCGGACGGAAAGCCGCTTCGCACTTTTCCTGAAATTGCTTAGGCGCCGGCATCCGAAAAGCGATCAGGTGTTGAAGCGGAAGTGAATGACGTCGCCGTCCTGGACGACATATTCCTTGCCTTCGTCACGGGCTTTGCCGGCTTCTTTCGCGCCGGTTTCGCCGTTATAGGCAACGTAGTCGTCATAGGCTATCGTGTTGGCGCGGATGAAGCCGCGCTCGAAATCCGAGTGGATAACGCCGGCGGCCTGCGGAGCCTTCGTGCCCTGTTCGATCGTCCAGGCACGCGTTTCCTTCGGGCCTACGGTGAAGTAGGTGATGAGGTGGAGGAGCTTGTAGCCTGCGCGGATCAGGCGATCGAGGCCAGCTTCATCGAGGCCGAGCGCGGAGAGGAATTCCTTCGCTTCTTCGTCGGGCAGCTGCGCCACTTCCGCCTCGATGGCGGCGGAGATGATGACGACTTCCGAATTCTGCTCCTTGGCCATGGCGGCGACGGCGTCCGTGTGGTCGTTGCCGGTTGCGGCATCGCCTTCGGCGACGTTGCAGACGTAGAGCACCGGGTGCGAGGTCAGAAGGTTCAGACTCTTGAGGATGCGGATCTCTTCGGCGTCGAGTTTCGACAGCAGCGTGCGCACCGGCTTGCCTTCCTGAAGCAATGCGAGCGACGCATCCATGATCGGCAGCATCGCCATGGATTCCTTGTCCTTACCGGTGGCGCGCTTGCGCGTCTGCTCGGTGCGGCGCTCAAGGCTCTCAAGATCGGCGAGCATCAGCTCGGTCTCGATCGTCTCGGCATCGGCGACCGGATTGATGCGGCCTTCGACGTGGGTGATGTCGCTGTCTTCGAAGCAGCGCAGCACATGCACGATGGCATCGACTTCGCGGATATTGGCAAGGAACTGGTTGCCGAGGCCTTCCCCCTTCGAGGCGCCACGGACGAGACCTGCAATATCAACGAAGGAGATGCGCGTCGGGATCAGTTCCTTCGACTTGGCGATGTCGGCAAGCTTACGCATGCGTGGATCGGGAACCGCGACTTCACCCGTGTTCGGCTCGATCGTGCAGAACGGATAATTCGCCGCCTGCGCTGCCGCCGTCTTGGTCAGCGCGTTGAACAGAGTGGACTTGCCGACATTCGGCAGCCCGACGATACCGCATTTGAAACCCATGGCATCTTGTCCATATCTTGAAAATCTTTGCAGTGCCTATGGGGGAAGGGCCGTTGCGGGTCAAGTCTTGTGCGGAAGCTGAGCCGATTTTCTGCTGAAAGCTGGGCTTCCGGGTGGATGCTGGGCGGCATTGTCCCCTGACGCAACTGTCCTTGAAGGATGTGGTGCGCTGCACTATAATCCTCTCATTAGCCCAAAACCCTTTCCCCTGTCGTCAACGGTGATGCCGATGAGTGACAATGATGTTGTCCTGAAGCCAAAGCCTAAAACGAAGCCGAAGGTCGAAAGGCCGAAGCTCTATAAGATCATTCTCGTGAACGACGATTATACGCCGCGGGAATTCGTCATCATGGTGCTGAAGGCCGTCTTCCGTATGAGCGAGGAGACCGGCTACCGGGTGATGATGACTGCACACAAGCTCGGAACCTGCGTGGTCATGGTCTGCGCGCGGGATGTCGCCGAGACGAAGGCGCAAGAGGCGGTCGATCTTGCTAAAAGCGCTGGATTCCCGCTGATGTTCACGACAGAGCCGGAAGAATAGGATTGGCCGTTCTCACCGCGCGGGGCGGCGGATATGGAAGCCGGTCTTATCCTGCTTGAAGCCGCAATTGGCGTAGAAGCGCAGCGTTGCCGGGTTCTTCGAGCCGGTCAGCAGCATGACCTTGTAGCAGTTCTTTTCCCAGGCAGTTGCGAATGCCGCACGGATGACTGCGCCGGCAAGGCCGCGCTGACGGTAATCGGCGTGGGTTACTACGTTCTCGATCAAAGCATAGGGCGCACCGCCGCGCGTGAGATTGGGAATGACGACCAGCGTCACGGATGAGATGGCCTTGTCGCCGTCAAAGGCGGCGAGGATCGTCATGCCGGGATGAGTGAGGATTTCTGCGAGGCGGCTTTGCGCCAGTTGCAGATCCAACACCGGGTCTTCCGTGTTCAGGTGCCGATAAAGGGCAAGCAGCGTCGGAAGGTCCGCCATTGCGACCGAACGGATTGGGAGGTTTGGGGCGTCTGCGACTGCTGGCTGCGGCACCTCAATCGTCCTTCTTGCCGAACATCCGCTTCAGCATTTCCGCCATAGGCCCGGTTTCCGGAACCTTTGGCTTGATCTGATTGCGCGCCTGATGAATGTGGGACTTGGCGGGCGCTTTCTTTTCCGGCTTTGGTGCGTCTTCTTCCGGCTTGCCGCCGAGGGCAAGCGCGATCTTGTTCATCAGCTGCGAATCCTCGCCGCGCACCAGCATGTCGGCATTGTCGGCGAGCGCATCGAACAACGGGTCCAGCCAGTCCTTGTCCACTTTGGCGAAATCGCCGAGAACGTGGTTATGCACCAATTCCTTGGCACCGGGATGGCCGATGCCCAGCCGCAGACGGCGATATTCCTTGCCGCAATGGGCATCGATCGACTTGATGCCGTTGTGGCCGCCATGGCCGCCGCCCGTCTTCAGCCGCGCCTTGCCGGCCGGCAGATCCAGTTCATCGTAGATGACAACGAGATCGGACGGCTGCAGCTTGTAGAAGCGCATGGCTTCGCCGACGGCTTCGCCGGAGAGGTTCATGAAGGTTTGCGGCTTGATGAGCAGCACCTTCTGGCCGCCGAGCTCGCCTTCGGCAATCTCCGCCTTGAATTTCCTCGACCAGGGCGAAAAGCTGTGGCGACGATAGATCGCATCTACGGCCATGAAGCCGATATTGTGGCGGTTGCCTTGATACTTGGCGCCCGGATTGCCGAGGCCCGCGATGAGAAGCATGCGCTTCATCCCTTGGAAAATACCGATGGCCTTCACCACAGCGATTTGACGGCAAAGTCAAGGCGGCATGCGGTCAGTCGCCCAGGTGAAGGCCGTACTTCAGGAAAATCTGGCGCTGCGTGCCGTTTGCGATCAGCATGTCGAGCGCCGTCTGCATTCGGCCTTGGAGTTCGGCAGGAAAATCCTTCTGGCATGCAATGCCCATGGGCTGCTGGGAAAGGATCGTCACTTTCTCGACGGCATTGCCTTCTTTGCGCAGCTTGTCGAAATAAAATTCCGAGATCGGCATCAAGTCGATACGATCGTTCATCAGCTTCTTCAGGGTAGCTTTGAAATCGCTGCCGATGTCGATGCGCGGGAAATTATTCCGGCGCAGGATCGCTTCCGTATAGTCTTCGCGCCATGTGCCGACGATATATTTCTTGGCTTCGGCGATGGTCGTTGCGGCAACGTTGGAGCCGCTATGCTTGATTAGAACGTTGCGATCGATCAGTAGCGGCTGTATCCATTTAAAGAGCTTGTCGCGCTCCTCATTATGCGCAGTGACGAATACGCAGGTCATCGGCTCCGCCAGAGCCTGATTGTAGGCTCTCGCCCACGGCATGACATCGATCGTGTAGTCGACTCCGATATCGGCCATAAGCTTTTGTATCTGCTCGGTGGCTGCGCCGACGGGCGTCTTGCCTTCACGATAGTTGAAGGGTGGATATTCCTCGGTGGTGAAATGAACGCTTTCGGCGCGGGCCGGAAAGAGACATGAAAACGAAAGCAGGCTGGTGGCGATTATGAACAGCAGCCCTCGCATCCGGCTCTCCATTGCTATGACGCCTGCGCCACGGGGGAAGGGCGGTCTTCCTGCAGGCTCGCCAGCGTCTTCATGAGGTTGTCGGGATGCAGCGGGCGATAGAAAAGATAGCCTTGGCCGTAGTCGATACCCATCGTACGAAGGGTTGCGCATTCCTCTTCCGTTTCCACGCCTTCGGCAATCACCGTACAGTTCATCTTGTGCGACAGAGTGGTAATGCTTTCGACCAGCATGCGGCTCTTGGCGCTGACATCGGAGGCGGTATCGTTGATCGCGCGGATGAAGGATTGGTCGATCTTGATGATATCGACCGGGAAACGGTTGATATAGCTCAGCGAGGAATAACCCGTGCCGAAGTCGTCGAGCGCGATGCGGCAGCCATAGTGGCAAATCTCGTTGATGACCATGCGTGTCTCGGGATTGTCGTCCATGAGCACGGCCTCGGTGATTTCCACGACGATGCGCCGGGGTGCGATTTCGTAGCGTGACAACAGAGCCGCCATGCGCAGCGGCAATTCGGATTCGAATTGCAGCGGCGAGAAGTTGATGGCGAGATAGGTATCCTGCATGCCCTCGATCCGCGAGAGACGGGCAAAATCGGCGATAGCCTTCTCCATGATGCGGTTGCCGATGCGAATGATCGAGCCGGTCTCTTCTGCGACCTCGATGATGCGGCCAGGGGGCAGGATACCTTTCTGCGGGTGATGCAGGCGCATCAGCGCCTCGAAGCCGGCGATAGAGCGGTCATCTATATTCACCACGGGCTGCAGATAGGCCTCGAACCAGTCTTCGTTGAGGCCGGTTTCGATATGGCTCTCGAGTTCGGCGCGGCGGCGGGAGTCGTCCAGCATGCCGCTGTCGAAAATCTGTGCGCCATTCTTGCCATCGCGCTTCTTGGCATACATGGCGATATCGGATTTCAACAGCAGTTCGGCCGCATTGGCGGCTTGACGCGGGTAGATCGCGATCCCGATGCTGGCGCTGAGGCGCGCATCGCCGACGAAGGGCGCCTCGAAGACCTCGGCGATGAGGGCGGTCATTTCGATTGCTCTTGCTTCGGCATTCTCGGCCAGAAGCAGCATGGCAAATTCATCGCCGCCGAGGCGGGCGGCAATATCGCCCGGCGTCATGCATTTCTGCAGGCGCGATACCAATTCGCGCAGTGCAGCGTCGCCGGCAGCATGGCCCATATTGTCGTTGATCCATTTGAAACGGTCGAGATCGACGAAGAGGCAGGCGAGTTCGCGCTTGCGCAGGTCGGCTTCGTTGATCTTGGCATCCAGCGCGCTCTCGAAGCCCTGGCGGTTGAGAAGGCCGGTCAGATGGTCGGTAATCGCCTGCCGCAGAATACGGTCTTCGGATTGCTTGAGTTCGGTGACGTCGGTCATGACGGAGAGCGACAGGCCATCCTGGATCGCTGTTGTCTCAAGGATAAGGACATCCATGACCCTCCCATCCCGGCAGAGGAATTTTACCGTGACGTCGATGCGGGCGGCGCTGTGGGTGTTGCCGCGTTTGCGCTCGACATATTGCGTGCGCGAATCCAGCGAGACCAGGCTCGCAAACTCGCGTCCGATCACTTCGGCACGATCATAGCCCGTGGTGGCAAGCCAATAGTCGCTGACGGCCGCGATGCACTCGTCCTTGTCGAGCGAAAAGAGCATGGCGGGCGTTAGATTATAGGTGTCGGTTGCCCGGCGGTGGGCAAGCTTAAGTTCGTTTTCCTCTCGTTGCAGCTTGCTCTGCATGTCGTTGAAACTGCTTGCAAGCCGGCCCATTTCATCATTCGACTGCCAGTCGACATGATGGCGCGAGCCGAGCCTTCGCGTCGCCTCGATGGCATGCGTCAACCGCATCAGCGGCTGGATGACGAAGATGCGATTGCCGATCAGCGCCGCGCCGAACACAGTCAGGACGGCGAAGATGAAGATGGAGATGAAGACGATCTCCTCGCTCTTCAGGCCGTCGAAGAGGCCGAGCTTAGGATAATAGACCGTGATGGTCCCAAGCCGTTTCGCACCATCGATGCCGTTATAGATGATCGGCCGGTCAATGGACTCGAGATCGCCCTTGTATGATTTCGGAATGGTCGATTGCGTGACGTCGAGCTGGCCGGAAAGATCGCGGACATTGACACGGACGATCGCGCCTTCCGCAACGGTCGTCGCACTGATCTGGGTCACGCTGTCTTCGTCCAGATCCCATAGCGGTTTTGCAAGGGCTTGGGCATTGGCGACGAGGAGAACGGTTATGTGATCCTTGATTTCCTTTTCCGCGCGTTCAGACGACAGAAAAAGGAATAGGACGAAGAGTGGCGCCACGAAAATCAGTAGCGCACCGCAGACGATCGCGAAAAACCTGTTTTCGACCGAATGAC
This sequence comes from Rhizobium sp. BK491, assembly GCF_014194925.1. Lineage (NCBI taxonomy): Bacteria > Pseudomonadati > Pseudomonadota > Alphaproteobacteria > Hyphomicrobiales > Rhizobiaceae > Rhizobium > Rhizobium sp. BK491. The sequence continues at coordinate 922,609 of NZ_JACIAR010000001.1, read as the reverse complement.
TCATAATTCCGTTAGCTCCCCAGCCATAGACCAGCAGATCTTGGGGCCGCATTCTACAACTCTTTCGCGTAGGTTTTCATGAATCCGTTAAATGTTGCTGAAACTGTGGGGTTAATGGAAATCAACCAATAGTATAGATTCCAAATCGTTCTTAGTTTTACTTTCTCTAATATTTATTTCTAGGCATAAAAAACCCGCCGTCCCGGAGGGCGGCGGGTCTCAATGTGCGGGCTTGAAGATGCCAATCAGGCGCTGGCTTCTTCGCCGCCTTCAGCTTCGTCTTCAGCAAGGCCGGCAGCCGGGGCAACGATCGTTGCAATCGTGAAGTCGCGGTCGGTGATGACCGGGGTCACGTTCTTCGGCAGCTTGATGGCGGAGATGTGGATGCTGTCGCCGCTCTTCAGGCCCGTGAGGTCAACGGTGAAGAATTCCGGGATCGCATCGGCCGGGCAATGAACTTCGACTTCGTGGCGAACGATGTTCAGCACGCCGCCAGCCTTGAGGCCAGGCGACTTCTCGTGGTTTTCGAAGTGAACCGGGATTTCGACGGTAACCGCCGTGTTGCCGGAAACGCGCAGGAAATCGACGTGAAGCGTGAAGTCGCGGACCGGATCGAGCTGGTAGTCCTTCGGCAGAACCTTGATCTTCTTGCCGTCGACGTCGATCGTGGCGATCGTCGTGAGGAAACCACCGGCGTGGATGCGCTTCGTCACCTCATTGGTGTTGAGGGCGATGGAAACGGGGGCCTGCTTGTCACCATAGATGACAGCGGGGATCAGACCATTGCGGCGAAGTTCACGGGCGGACCCCTTACCAACCCGTTCGCGCGCCTCGGCCTTGAGCTCGTAGCTTTCGTGGCTCATAGCTATTCCTTTCGAGGTTATTTGGAGAGTTCAGTCGGTCGGCCTACGCCGCATCGATTGAACTGGAGGAGGGCATGCCCTGCCTCATCCGCGTTGCCTCCAAGGGTGTCTACGCGGACGCGTGGCGTATAATACAAAGCGGCCGAAGGTGCAAGCACCCCTGGAATCGGGGCCTTGTGATGACATTGCAACTGCCGCCGACAAGCCTGCGACTGGGCCTCTATCAACGGCTTGACATATATCCTCAGCCCCATCAACAGTCGAATGCAATCGTTCCGGATCAAAAGGAGAGATCGGGCATGCGTTCCAGGGTTATCGCCGCCGCGGTTTTTTCCATGGGTCTTGCTGGTGTCTCACACGCAGCCGACGTGAACGAGCAAGGTGCCAAGGAACTCCGCAATGTTCTGACGCATTCGCTTTCGCAGGACCTTGCCCGCAGCGATTTCGTGACCGTAAAACCGGCCGGCGATCAATATGAGATCACCTATGATCTTGCGAAATTCTTCGACAAGATCAATTCGAGCGCGTTTTCGGTGACGGGTTTCAAGCCGCTCTCCCTTTTCGCACAGCCCGTCGAGCAGGGAAGGTGGCATCTGACGGGCGACAACAGTCTCGATGTCGCCTTGCATTCGCCGACCTCGGACATTGCCTATTCCATCGCTTCCAGCTCTTTTGACGGTGTTTTCGATCCTGCCATCGAAATGATGCGGTCGATGGGTATCAAGAGCAGCGGCCTGAAATTTTCGAGCGCCGGCGGCGGTCAGAAAAGCGGGCGCAAGATCGATGCGACCATCGACAGCGCCTCATTCGCTCACACGGTCCCCGACAGCAGCGAAGCGGGTAAGGTCGATCTGCAATTGCAAGGTACGCTGCAGCGCTTGCATGAGCAGGTGACCCTGCGGCCGGATGCGGCGCCGATCACTTTCAGCGCCGACAGCGTCGATACCAACCTTACTGCCACCAGCTTGCCGGTGAAGGATCTGCGCGCGCTCATCCGGTTCTTCGTTCAACACGTCAAGGCCAAGCAACTTTCGCAAAGTGGCAGCGAAAAGTTCGAGCAGCTGGTCCATCAAGCTCTGCCGGTTTTCGGCTCGCTCGGCAAGACCGTGACCGTGAACAACGCGCTGGTGGCAACGGAGAAAGGCAACGTCGGCGTCAAGCGTATCGATTACAGTTTCAAGATGGACGGCCTAACCAAGGCGTCCAATGTCAATCTGGAGCTTAGGGCCGAGCAGTTTACGCCCGATGCGGGTCTTGTGCCGGTTGCTTTTATGCCCTTCCTGCCTGCGATGGTGGATGTTCAGCTCGGCGTGCCCAATATCAATTTCGCCGGCCTCATCGATGCTGGTCTCGATTCAATTGTCGCGCGGGCGACGCCGGTTTCCGGCGAGGCTCTGAAACGCACGATGTTCCCGAGCGGTTATGGAACGCTGGAGTTTCCGAAGATCAGTGCAAAATCCGATGTCTACGACGTCGAAGTTTCCGGTGAGCTGAAGGCCTCGACCAAGCCACATTCCGGCTTTTCGCTGCAGGCGACGATCCTGGCGCGCGACTTCGACAAGACGGTCGCTGCCATGCAAGAGGCTGCCAAGACCCAGCCTCGCTTGAACAGCGTTTCCTTTAGCCTGATTGCTGCAAAGGGTTTTGCCAAGACCGACCCGGACGGCCGCCTGCGCTGGGACGTCACCATGGATGAAGACCGAACGGTGACGGTCAACGGACAGGTGATGAAGAAGCCTTGAAGTTTGAGGGTAAGCCCATGTATCAGGGCCATGATAAAGTTCCATGTAAAAGGCCGGTCGGCGCCTTCCAGGTTTCCACGTTTCTTTTCCATCATATTTGGGGGTGAGTTATGCGTTTCAAAGCGGTTGCCACGGCGGCTGTTCTCGCTGTCGGCGTGGCCGGCGTTGTGCAGGCGGCTGACGTCAGCGAGCAAGGTGCCAAGGACCTTTACGGCAATCTGACCTATTTCTTGCCCGATGATATCGCCAAGAGCGGTGCGATCGCGGTCAAGCCGGTCAGCCCACACTACGAAGTCACCTATGATTTGCAGAAGCTGCTCGATAAGTTGAATGTGAGCGGTTTCGACATCAGTGGCCTCAAGCCGCTGATGATGCTGGCAACGCCGCTTGATAGCGGCCTTTGGAACATTGAAGGCAACAACGCCTTCGATGTGACGGCCCGTTCGAAGCCTGGCAGCGGCCCCGATACCGAATTTCGCTATGCCTTGGCATCATCGACCTTTCAGGGCGTTTTCGATCCGGCACTTCATTATCTGCGTTCCATGGATATGAAGGGCAACGGCATCACCATCGCGACAAAGACCACCGACGAAGATAAGAGCGTCCAGAAGAATGACGCGACCGCCGACAGCATCACCTATACCGTGTCGTCGGCAGACAGCGGCGAGCCGGGCAGGCTCGATCTCAAGATGAACGGCAGCCTGCAATCGCTCTATGACAAGATTTCGGCCGACGATGCGACGCTCGGGGAAGTCAAGATTGCAGCGATTGATTTCAGCATGGGGGCGACGAAGCTGCCCTTGAAGGCACTGAATTCGCTGCTGCAGTTCGTCTCCGAACACAAGGATGAGAAGACGCTTTCCGATGCCGATAGCAAGGCGATCAAGGCCTTGCTGATGGATGCCATGCCGATCGTCGGTTCCTTTGACGAGTCCGTCGCCATCAAGGATATCGCGATCACGACGCCTTTCGGTAATGGCAGCCTGCAGAAGATGGGCTATTTCTTCAAGGTAGCCGGGCCAGCCAATGCCATGAATGCGGACTTCGGGCTGAATGCCGAGAAGCTCGCACTGGAAACGGGCCTGATCCCCGAAGACTTTGTCGCCTTCATTCCCGATACGGCCGATATCCAGGTGCAAGTGCCGAATCTGAATTTCTCCGCTCTCGTGGATATTTTTCAGCAGGCCGATTTGAAGAATCCTGAGAGCGACACAGCCATGGACGAGAAGCTGCAGAAGGCCATGTTCCCGGACGGGACGATGACCGTCAACTTCCCGAAGATCAGCGCCGTATCGGGTCTCTATGATGTCGAGGCATCCGGTAGCCTGCGCGGCTGGCTGAACGAGAAGGACCGCGTCGCTATGAAGATGACGGTTCTTGCTCGCGATCTCGACAAGACGATCGCCGCCATCCAGGAGGCAGCAAAGACCAAGGAGGATCTGTCTCAGCTCTCCTTTGGCCTGATGATGGCCAAGGGCTTTGCCAAGACGGATGCAGATGGGCGCTCGCGCTGGGATATCGATCTTTCAGACGATGGTCACGTGTCGGTCAACGGTCAGGCCCTGAAGTAAGCCAATTTGAAATCAGAATGCGATCATGTTTGTCCTGAAGCCGCTGAGCCAGCGCTCGATCTCTCTCCTATGGGCCGGCCAGGTGCTGGCGGCTACAGGCTCCGAATTCTACATGGTCGCAGTCGTCTGGATTGCGGCTGATTTCATCGGCAGCAATGCGGGATATGTTTCCGCATTGCAGTCCGGCGCGCTGCTGTTCGGCAGCCTGTTCGGCGGTATCGTCACGGATCGCTGGCGGCACAGCAGGACGATGATCACGGCCGATCTGATGCGTGCGGCTCTATTGCTGATGCTGTCGTTGGCAAGTCTTCAGCATCTGATGAGCTTGCCGTTGTTGGTGGTGCTTGCAGGAAGCATCGCGTTGTTGACGTCAACGTTCGACCCTTCGTTGCAGGCGACGCTATCGGTGATTGCGGTCGATGCCGAAGTCCGGCACGCGACCAACGGCTTGTTTGACGCAACCCGCCGCATGGCGCGCATCCTCGGTCCGAGCCTGATCGCGCTCGTGAACGGGTTTCTGCCGAAATCTCAGTTCTTCATGGTCACGGCCGCCGCCTTCACACTCTCAGCGCTTGCCGTGTGGTTGGCAGTGGCGAAACTCCCGACGGCGTCGCGGCGCCGCAATTTCTCCGGAATGGCGGCCGTCGTGGACGGCATTCTTGGCGGATGGCGCGCGGCGCGTGGCCATGCGGCAATTCTCTATGGCCTCTTCGCCAACCTGATGGGAAATGTCGCCTGGGCGATGGGGATTCTGCTCGGCATGATCCTGCATTTGCGCGAAACCAGCGCCGACCCGCTGACCGACTACAGTCTGATGATGACGGCTTACGGTGTCGGCAACCTGACCACCAATCTGATCCTCGGAAGCGTCAAGCCGCGCCGGCCGGTGGTCTGGATTATCGTGGCGAAGCTCATTTTCGGATCTGGCGTTTTCCTGTTGCCGCTGATGCATGATCGGATCGGGCTGATGATCGTTGCCTGCTTTGCGGCGATCAACGGACCTTTCGAGAACCTTGCCATGCTCCATCTGATGCAGACGCGCAGCGAGCCGCATCGTCTGGCGCAGGTCTATCGCTTATCGATGTGCGCGATCTTCACCGGCCTGCTTCTGGCCTATCTGATGTCGCCAACGCTGTTTGCGCGGTTCGGCATCGGGCCTTCGATCATGGGATCGGGCGCGGCTGTCTTCATCTCGGGGCTGTTGGGCATTGGCCTGCTCGCATGGAAACAGGCGCATCCTGCGGGAGCAAAGGCCACCTGAGGCAGGCCGAAGGCTCAGTCGAAGAGGCTCGAAACCGATTCTTCCTGGCTGGTGCGGTTGATCGCTTCGCCGATGAGGCCAGCCGTCGTGATGACGCGAATATTCGGAGCCGATAGCACTGCGGTCGTCGGCTGGATGGAATCGGTAATCACCAGTTCCTTCAGTTGCGAGTTTGCGACGCGGGTTACGGCTCCGCCGGAGAGAACGCCGTGGGTGATATAGGCGGTGACGCTTGCCGCGCCTCGTGCGAGCAGGGCATCGGCAGCGTTGCAGAGCGTACCGCCGGAATCGACGATATCGTCGATCAGGAGGCAATCCTTGCCGGAGACGTCACCAATGACGTTCATGACTTCGGATTCGCCGGGGCGATCACGGCGCTTGTCCACGATTGCCAGCAGACAGTCGAGGCGCTTGGCGAGCGCGCGGGCACGTACGACGCCGCCGACATCAGGAGAAACGACCATGACATTGCCGATATCGTAGTTCGCCTTGATATCGCGCGTCAGGATCGGCAGTGCGTAGAGATTATCCGTCGGGATATCGAAGAAGCCCTGAATCTGGCCGGCATGCAGGTCGAGCGTAAGAACGCGGTCCGCACCTGCCTCGGTGATCAGATTGGCGACGAGCTTTGCCGAGATCGGCGTGCGCCCCGAGGCGCGGCGATCTTGACGGGCATAGCCGAAATAGGGGAGGACCGCCGTTATGCGCCGCGCCGACGAGCGGCGCATCGCATCGATCATGATCAGCAGTTCCATAAGGTGATCGTTGGTCGGAAACGACGTCGGCTGCACGAGGAACACATCCTCGCCGCGTACATTTTCCTGGATCTCTACGAAAATCTCCTGGTCGGCGAACCGGCGGACGCTAGCTCTTCCCAAGGGAACGTTGAGATAATTGCAGATCGCTTCGGCAAGATGCCGGTTCGAATTGCCTGCGAAAACCTTCATTGTGGCCCGCCTATTACCAACCTGATAGCCGCGCTTTTAACCGCCTTGCTCTCGAATGCAAGAGGGGGAGGCCCGTTAGCTTCATATTTCTGAAAAGCTTTTAGCTATCCACCGTTGGATTCGCGCCAGGAATTGAAATCCGACATGGTTTTGGTGGCAATTTTCTGCATAACCGTTGGAGGAACGGCCGACCAAGGATCGCCACGCTTCAGAGGCGCGCTTTCCGAGCCCTGGATGCGGTGGACGCGGTTGCCATTGCTGTCCAATACATCCCAGACGTAGGTCACGGAAATCTGCGGGCCATCTTCAAAGGCGGAAAGATAGCCCTTGAGGATATAGGCGGCACTGGAATCGCTTGAGCTCTTGATCGTCAGGCCGAGCGAGCGAGCGTCGACACCAAGCTGGCGCGACAGCGGCGTGACGGCTTCCACTGGAGCGCCGATGATCGGCAAGAAGCGGACGCTGTTGCCGCCGGCTGCGGCTGTGGGCGGCAGCGACGCCTGTTGATCCGGCTGCTGTTGATCTGGCTGCGGGTCGTCGGCAGTCTGTTGTTGCTGCTGCTGCGGTTGTGGATCGTCCGACAGGCGCCGGTCGGCCTCGCGCTGCTCGTCGGCTTCCGAAAATTGATTGTTAGATGGAGCGATGGAGGCGGTGCGGGAACCGTCGAGCGGGCGAGACGCATAGGGATTGGTGCCGTTCGATCTCAGCGCCGAGGCCTGGTCGTCGAGCGTGCCGCTGCCGCCGTAGTTTTGCGGCTGATAGGCCTGCTGCGAGGTCTGCTGCTGATAGCCGTAGCTCTCCTGCGCGCTTTGAAAGGTTTGGCGGCGCTGAGGCGTCGAAGCCATACGCTCGACATCCCGTTGGGTTACCGGGCTGGAGCCGGCATCACCGATGGCTTCGGGCGGCGTCAGGGCGTCCGTGGTGTTGCAGGCGGAGAGCGCCAGGCAAAAGCCGGCGACAATCAACGTTATCCTGACCACTCCCATTGACGCGATCCTTTCTCCCGACGGTCTGACCGTCCAGGATCGCTATCTTACGCCCCTAACGGTTAAGAAATTCGAGAGGGTGGCGGGAAAGGGCTTTTGGGGCCTGCGAGGTCGTCAGATAGGTCTGACCGAGTGTCATGGCGGTGCCGCTGTCGGAATCCATGATGATCATATGCACGAAGAGCGACATGTTCTCCTGGATCTCAAGCGGATTGCCCATGTGGAACATCTCGTGCTCCATCCATGAAGGCGAGAAGCGGGCGCCGAGAGAGTAGCCACAGGCGTTCAGCCGGTGGCGGCTAAGGCCGCGCTCGTCCATGATCATGGCGTGCATGTCGAAGACGTCGCCAAAGGTGTGCCCCGGCATCAGGATTGTCTCGATCGCCTGCAGGGTTTCAAGGCAGGCGCTGTAAAGCTCGCGATGGCGATGGCTGGGAGTGCCGATGACGACTGTGCGCATCATGGCTGCGTGATAATGGGCATCGACACCGGCCCATTCGAGCGTCAGCTGGTCGTCCGCATCGAGCTTGCGACGGCCGGACTTATAGCGGCAGAGGAGGGCCTCCGCGCCAGAGCCGATAATGAATGCATTGGCGGGATAATCGCCGCCGCCGGCAAAGACGGCACCCTGCATGGCTTCCAGAATGTCTGACTCATCCGCGCCCGCCTTAACCAGAGACAGGGCAGCGTCCAAGGCGTCGTCGGCCAATGCTGCGGCGCGTTCGACATAGACGATTTCCGCCGGGCTCTTCGTCAGACGCAGGCGGCTGACGAGATAGGAGGCGTCGACGATCTGGCCGAAGCTCGCCAATTGCTGGTCAAGCAGCCGGGCGATGCGTCCGGTCATGCCATGGGTGTCATATTCGATGCCGATACGGGCACCGAGAAGATCGAGATCCGACAATAGTTCCTTGAGATCGAGTGTCGGATCAGCGTTGACGCGATCGACCCAGATGCGGATGTCGGTGATGACGGAAGTCAGCTGCGCCTGGCGCAGATCGGCCGAGCGCGTCATCAGCGTCAGAGATCCATCCGCCTTGACGACCAGTGTCTGGAAAAAGCAAAAGCCGAACGTATCGTAGCCGGTGAGCCAATACATGCTCTCCTGTGCGAAGAGCAGCATGGCATCGAGTTTTTCTTCCTGCATTCTCGCCAGCAGGCGTGCCAGACGAGCATCGAATTCGCTGCGTTCGAAATGCAGGGCCATATTAACTTGCCTCCCCGATAGCGATGGCGGAAATCTGACGCCCGTAATCCGGCTCCTTCGCATGCGTCGTGCGGCGGTAGGAGAAGAAACGCTCCGCGTCCGGATAGGTGCAGAGGTTCAGGCTTTCGGCGGTGACGCCCGCCTTGCGCAGGCGATCGACCGTGAGGGACGGCAGATCGAACATGGCATGGCCGTCGCGCTCCGAAGAGGTGAAATATTTGGCATAACCGGGATCGTGAGCAAGGAAGCGTTCGACGAATTCGGGGCCGACCTCATAGCTCGCCTGGCTGATCGATGGGCCGAGACCGGCAATGATGGCGTCACGCCTTGCGCCGAGCGCCACCATCGCGTCGATGGTGTTTTCAAGCACGCCGGTCAGCGCGCCCTTCCAACCGGCGTGGGCTGCGCCGATAACCCGGTTTTCGGGATCGGCAAAAAGGATCGGGCCGCAATCGGCGGCGAGCACGCCGATTGCGATGCCCGGTGTGGCCGTCACCATCGCATCGGCCTGCGGCCGGCTGCCGTCGTAATGCGCACCGATGGTCACGACATCGGGCGAATGTATCTGATGCACGGTGGCGAGCCGCTCGACCGGCAAGCCGAACCAGCCGGCAACACGGCGCCGGTTTTCCTGCACGCGCTCGCGATCGTCATGCGAACCGAGCCCAACGTTCAGCCCGCGATAAAGGCCCTCCGACACGCCGCCGGCGCGGGTGAAATAGCCGTGGCGAATGCCCGCAGCCTCGGCGGCGCTCAGCAATGTGCTTGCAAGTGGTGTCGGCAACGAGATGTCCCTTGATAATCTTGATTGACCTATCGTGCTTGAGATAACGCAGTCGCGGCGAAGCAGTTCGATCGTTGAGGAATGTTGGCCCAGTCCGCCGCGCGCTGTCAATCCGCAGCCATGATGGTCAAGTCTCAGCTGACGGGACGAAAGGGCAGGAGATCGATCGCAGGGCTGGAGACTGCCAGCACCTTGAAAAGCTCCCCCATCTTGCCTTCGCCGGCGCCGGCAAGCCGCTCTACGGCGACGCTGATATTCTCCTGTGTTGCTGCATCCTGGTCGCGGCCGAGGGCGGCTGCACGCTCCAGCAGACCGAGCCCGACAAGAAAATCGCCCTGATGACAACAGCCGTTGATATGGAGGCCGGAGGCGAGCGCCGTCTGGGCCAGATGCTGGAAATCGACATGGCTGGTCAGGTCGGCTTCGCCGGGGTGCTCCAGCGGCGAATCGTATTCATGCATGCGGACGGCCTGCAGCGTATCGCCGAAGCTTGTCGCCATATGACCGTAGTCGATGGCAAGCGCCGTGCCGCCATGGGCGGCAAGCCTGTCGCAGATCGTCGTCATGACGGCCTGACGGGCGGGCGCAATCTCAAAGATCGTGCCGATCGGCGGCGGGCCACCGTCGGGAAGAAGCGAGGGGTCGAGAGTCGCGACGCCTGTCGTGAAGGTCAGCTCGTCGCTGATGTCGAGACCGACCATCCGCTCGCGAAAACCATTGGCGGTGCGCACGAACTGGCGGATCGGAATGGCGTCGAAAAGCTCGTTGGCGGCGAGCAGGGTGAAACCCTCAGGCACCTCGCCGAAATCGGTATGCCAGGAAATTTTGGCGCCATACGCTTCCAGGTTTTGCCGCTGGAAGCCCTGCAGGCGTTCACTGGTCTCGACGAGATGCACTGTCATGACATCGTAAAGCGGCGGCGCCAGCTTGCCGATGACGCGCAACATGTCGGACATCATCGTGCCGCGGCCGGGGCCGATCTCGACAAGGCGTACCTGGGCCGGCATGCCATGCCGCTGCCAGGCATGCACCATGAAGACGCCGATCATTTCGCCGAACAACTGGCTTATCTCGGGTGCGGTGACGAAGTCGCCGGATTGGCCGAAGGGTTCACGTGTCTTGTAGTAACCATGCACGGGGTCGGCGAGACACAACGAAAAATAATCCGTGATGCTCAATGGTCCGTTGGTGCGGATGATGGCTTTGATTTTTTCCCCGAGCGCCGTCGTCATTCTTTGCTTTCGCTAATGCGTGATCCTGAAAGGATCCCGCGTATTGAACTCCACCTCAAGCCATCTGCCTTGCCGCGGCCTGCCGGGCGCGGATGACAGCCCATAGGCCGATGGCGACCATCGGAAGCGACAGCACCATGCCCATCGTAAGCCAGTTCGTGCCGAGCAGATAGCCGAGCTGCTGGTCAGGCTGACGGAAGAATTCGACAAAAATACGCGAGAAGGCATAGCCGATGACGAAAATACCGCTGACCGTACCCGGCTTTTTCAATGCCAGCGCCCAGCGCGTAAGCACAAAGAGAATAAGGAAGAGGATGATGCCTTCGATGCCGGCTTCATAAAGTTGGCTCGGGTGCCGCGGGTCTGGGCCTGCAGGGCATACGCCATTATGGGCGGCGATCACATGTGGGCTGCAGAAGACCATCGCCCAAGGAACGTCGCTGGCCCGACCCCAAAGTTCGCCGTTGATGAAATTGGCGATACGGCCGAAGAATAGGCCGATCGGCGCGACGGCGGCGACGATATCGAACAGGCTCCAGGTGGGGATCTGGTTGCGCCTTGCGAACAAGATCATGGCGATAGTCGTGCCTATTAATCCGCCGTGGAAGGACATGCCGCCATTCCAGACCTCGATAGCGCGGATCGGATTGGCGAGCACCGGGTCGAGATCGTAGAAAAGGATGTAGCCGATGCGGCCGCCGAGAACGATGCCGAAGGCGACCCAGAGAATAAAGTCATCCAGATGCTGGCGCGTCATCGGTGCAGTATCGTTCAGCCAGAGTTTGCCATTGTCGACCAGCCGCCTTGCATAGAACCAGCCGAGCAGGATGCCTGCGACATAGGCAAGCCCATACCAATGCACTGAGATCGGGCCGAGGGATACGGCGATGGGGTTGATGTCCGGGAACGGCAGGATGGCGGCGAGATTGGCGGATGTCAGCAAGATCGTCAGGCCCGTTTCAGCATGTTCCCGAAAGCACCGTGCCATTCCGGAACGGGGATCATGCTATATAGCTAAATGTGCGCGGAACATGGCGTTCGCTGTCGAAACGGTCAAGTCGATTGTTGATCCGGCCGAGATGGGGCTCCGGTTGTCCAGTCCTATCTCAATTTGCTTGCATCGGCCCCTTGGAAATCCTACCTCAGCACTATCTGGCCCATATCGATGCCTGACCGTTGAGGGCCGACGGCTGCAAGGAGATTGCCATGAGCACTGGACCGAACCGAATCTTGGATGAATTCGCCAAGCTGATGACCGATGCCGCCGGTGCTGCCCAAGGCGTGCGCCGTGAAATCGAGACCGCCTTCAATGCCCATGCCGAGCGCTGGCTGAACAGCATGGATATCGTCAAGCGCGAGGAATTCGAAGCCGTCCGCGAAATGGCGATCAAGGCGCGCGACGAAAACGAGGCGCTGCTGGCGAGAATCGAAGCGCTTGAAACCAAGCTTGCTTCCAAGGGCAAATAAGCCCGGTCTTACGTTTGCAGATCGGCACGGCACCCGTTTGCCGTGCCTTTTTCCTCTGAAAATTTGCGTTTGTTTTTCCACCTGTGGACATAGGCAAAAAAGCCAATCGCCAGAGTCGGTTATGACTCCCTTCTGAATAGGCGTCGGAAGAGCTTTCCACAGTGCCGTTTCCAAAATCACCGTTCAGGGGCTGGCATGCCGGGCATGCCGCTATACACTGATTTTAAATGATGATTCGAAACGGACTTGGTAAGCCCCGGGCATGGTGGAAGCGTTAGTCTGGCAGCCGTTCAACATCATCCCGAGGATGTTTCCGGAGTAAAATTGTTTGCGTTCTTTCAGTGTCGAGCCACGGGAAAACTGCAACCGATCCGGTCAAGAAGGTGCTGCATGAGCCTTATGGAAATGGAAGCCGAACGACAATCGAACCCGGTCGACATGATCGAATTCGTCGCTGCCAATAACGATTGGTCGTTCGAACGGTCCGGCGAGGACGAACTCGCCATGACCGTCGAGGGACGATGGACCGACTATCACGTCTCGTTCTCCTGGATGGAGGAGTTCGAGGCGCTGCACATAGCCTGCGCGTTCGACGTCAAGGTTCCGGATCCCCGGGTCAACGAGGTGATCAAGCTCCTGTCCTGCATCAATGGGCAGGTGCTGATGGGTCACTTCGATCTATGGCGTCAGGAAGACATCGTTATCTTCCGCCAATCGCTTCTCTTGTCGGGTGGGGCGGAGCCCACCAACCGTCAGGTGGAAGTGCTGCTTTCCAACGCGCTTGACACCTGCGAAGCTTACTATCAGGCTTTCCAATTCGTTGTATGGTCCGGCCTTGACGCGAACCGCGCCATGGAAGCCGTACTTTTTGAAACGGTAGGCGAAGCGTGACATGACAGGCGAACAATCCGCCAATGCATTTGCAGCCTCCGGGCCGATCGTCCTGATCGGCGCCGGTAACATGGGCGGGGCATTGCTGACGGGGTGGCTGAAAAACGGCGTGCCGGGATCATCCGTCATCGTTGTCGATCCAAACCCTGCCGAAGCGATGCGGAAAATGATTGCGGATGCCGGCGCAAGCCACGTCACCGAAGTGCCGAAAGGCGTGACGGCGGGGGTTCTCTTCATCGCCGTCAAACCGCAACTGATGGACGCAGTCCTGCCGCCGTTCAAGCCGCTTGTGGGCGAGACGACAGTCGTCGTCTCCATCGCGGCCGGCAAGACGCTGTCCGCGCTTGAAACGCATCTGGGAAAAGCGGCCATGGTGCGCGCCATGCCGAACACGCCCGCTATGGTCGGGCGTGGTGTGACGGGCGCTTTTGCCAATGCACGCGTGAACGACGGCCAGCGGCAGCTGGTTCAAAACCTGTTGAAGGTATCCGGTCCGGTCGAATGGGTGCCCGGCGAAGCCGATATCGATTCGGTAACCGCCGTTTCCGGCAGCGGCCCGGCCTATGTCTTCTATCTCGTGGAATGCATGGCGGAGGCGGGCCGAAAGCTTGGCCTGCAGGCGGACCTCGCCATGCGGCTCGCACGGGAGACCGTCGCGGGGGCTGGTGAACTGTTGCACCAGTCTCCCGACGACGCTTCGCGCCTGCGCCAGAACGTGACCTCTCCCGGCGGCACCACAGCTGCGGCGCTGGGCGTCCTGATGGCGGAGGATGGCATGCAGCCGCTGTTTGATGCGGCCCTCGAAGCGGCGCGCAAGCGGGCACAGGAATTGGCCGGCTGAGTTTTCTAAAAAGGCAGGATATGGCGGAAGAGATCACTTACGGCGATTTCGAGCGGGTGGACATCCGTGTCGGGACCATCATCGAAGCGGAGACTTTTCCGGAAGCGCGCAAGCCCGCTTACAAGCTCAGGATCGATTTCGGGCCGGAGATCGGCATCAAGCGTTCCTCCGCGCAGATCACCGCGCACTATACGCCGGAAACCCTTGTCGGCCGGCAGGTGCTGGCGGTCGTCAATTTTCCGCCGCGTCAGATCGGTCCGGTGCGCTCCGAAGTGCTGACCCTGGGCTTCGAAGACGAATCCGGCGCGATCGTTCTGGCCGCGGTGACCCAGCCGGTGCCGAATGGCAAAAGGATGATGTGAGCCTTTCCCTTTCGCAATAGGAGGGGAAGGCGTCAGTGAATATCCCGTGATACCGGGTCGGTTAGGCTAAAGTCGAGGAATTCCGCTTCGAAGCCTTCGCGTTGCGGCGAGCAGAAGGCCGGGCCAACCAACACTTCCTCGAGCGTCGGATCGAACCAGGCGAGCCTTGCCATGCGCCATTCGCTCATGCGGTCGGTGCGGTACTGGATAAAGAGGGCGTCGCCGTTGCGGGTGACCCGTGCCGACATGGCATCGAACTCGTGATCGAGGCGGAAGGCGGACCAATCGGAATTGCCATTGGTGACGACGACGCTGAAATGCCTGGCGCCGTCGGTATATTCTATCCCGCATTTCATCCAGTGCCTGGCATCATGGCGGACCATCAGGCCGGCCTGATCGTAAAGCTCGCGATAATGCCCGACGAAGGTGACTTCGGCGGTAAAATCGCCCCGGCGGGGCACCCCAAGAAAATGACCGTCGTCGCGGTGGAAGCCGTAATAGGTTTCCTGCCAGAAATCGGTCTTGTTGCCGGATTGAACGAGCAGGCGTCCCTGGTTCACTTCCCACATAGGCGGCGTGTTCAACCAGTGCATGCCCTCGATATCGATCGGCATATGCTCTCTCCCTCAGGCAGGAATGCGGATGGTGGCGCGCAAGCCCCCAAGCGGGCTGTCGCCGAGCGTGACGTTGCCGCCATGGCTGCGGGCGATGTCGCGCGCGATGGCAAGGCCGAGACCTGTGCCCGATTTATCGAGATTGCGGGCTGAATCCAGCCGGAAGAACGGTTTGAAGACGTCGTCTCGCGCGGCGACGGGAATGCCGGGGCCGTCATCATCGAAAATGATCGTCAGCCATTTGGCGCTGTGCCTGGCTTCCACGCGGAGGCTGTTGGCATAGCGTCGTGCGTTGGTGGCGAGGTTCGTCACCAGACGGTTGAATGCATTCGGCCGGACGGAGATTTCGTCATCCCCTTCAATGGAGAAGCTCATGGACTTGTCATGCAGCGTGAAGTCCTGCCGGATCTTTTCGAGGATATCGCTGAGCTTGAATTGCCCGACATCTTCTTCGGCTTCGCCGCGCGCGAAGGCCATGTAGCCCTCGAGCATGCTTTGCATGTCCTCCACGTCTTCGCTTAGGCCGACAAGATCCGGATTTTCGCCCACAAGGGCGAGCTGCAGCTTGAAGCGGGTGAGAACGGTGCGTAGGTCGTGACTGACGCCGGAAAGCATCGCCGTGCGCTGCTCGATCTGCCGTTCGATGCGCTCGCGCATCAGGATGAAGGCAAGGCCCGCGCGGCGTATTTCGTCCGCACCGCGGGGAGAGTAGTTTTCCAGGCGCTGGCCCTTGCCGAAGCTTTCCGCCGCCTGAGCCAGCGCCAGGATCGGGCGGATCTGGCCGCGAAGGAACAGAACGGCGATGCCGATCAGTACCAGCGAGGTGCCGACCATCCATAGAATGAAGATATGGGTGTTCGAGGCATAGGTCTGGCTGCGCTTGGCGAAGACGCGCAGCACCTTGTCCGGCAGTTTGATGCGGATTTCGACCAGACTGGAGTTGCCGACGGTATCGATCCAGAAGGGTAGATTGATCTGTTCCTTTATCTCGTCGCTCAAAATGCCATCGAGGATCGAAAAGAAGGGCTTTTCGCGCGGCGGCGGCAATTCGCCCCCGGGTTCGATCGATATGCTGAGGTCGAGCTTTTGCCGCGCCATCTGCGTTATGGCGGAATAGTCGGCATCCTGCGGATAGGTCTGGATGATGGTGATGATGGCGGCGATGTCGCGCGTGGTGGCCATCGACAGCCGCTGCGTCACCATCTGCCAGTGGCGCTCCATGAAGACGACGGTAACAACCGCCTGCAGAATGATCATCGGCAGGATGAAGATCAGCAATGAGCGGGCGTAGAGGCCGGTCGGCAGGATATAGCGACGCATCCAGCGCGAAAGCCACCGCAATCCGTTGGATGGCGTGTGATCCTGGTCGCGTCTGATGGAATCGAATGTCACCATAATCTGGTCCCGCGGGCCGATCTCAATCTATGCTCAGGCGATAGCCGATACCACGCACCGTCTGCAGCCAGATAGGGTTGGCGGGGTCATCTTCAATCTTGCGACGCAGCCGGTTGATCTGCACGTCGATCGTCCGCTCTCCCACTTCGGCGTCACTGCCGATGAGTTCATGGCGCGGGATCGTCTCGCCGGCGCGCTTGGCAAAGAGCAGCATGATTTCCTGCTCGCGATCGGTAAGCCGGATGAGTTCCGCGGCCTTCTTGAGCTCCTTGCGGGTGAGCGAAAAGGTGTACGGCCCGAACATGACCAGTTCGATCTTCGGGGAATCGGCGGGCGCATTGCGCCGCAGGATATTGTTGATGCGCAGCACCAGCTCACGCGGGTCGAAGGGTTTCGGCAGATAGTCATCCGCGCCGGCCTCAAGGCCGGCTATGCGGGAATCGGCTTCGGCCAGCGCCGTCAGCATGATGATCGGAATGTTCTTGATGGCGCGCAGGCTCGACGTCAGCGCAATACCGGATTCGCCGGGCATCATCACGTCCATGATGATGAGATCGAAATCGAGCCCTTCCAGCTTGCGGCGCGCTTCGGCGCCATCGGCGGCGGCCGTGACGCGGAAGCCCTTCTCCATAAGGTAGCGGTTGAGGAGGGCGCGGATACGGGTATCGTCGTCCACTACCAGAAGATGTGCTGCATCATCCGAAATTGCTGCTTTTGTCGTCATTCGATCAATCTCGATCCTGTCCTACCCGTCGGTTTCGTTGACGCATTCCATTCCGGCCCCGCAGACTGGAGTGCTGTCATTTTACGGTCTGCATTCCTCTCAGGAAACGCTTCACGCTTTCGCGCGTCGCTTCGGACGCGCCTTCGAATGCCCTTTCAATGCGGCGCGATTGGGGCTCGGCCAAAGCCAGCGCCAAGTCTCTGCCGGCTTGCGTCGGGTACAGCTTGCGCTGCCGCCGGTCCTCCGGACCTGCGACCTGGCGAATATAACCCGAATCGATCAATTGTTTGAGAACCCGCGCCAGACTCTGTTTTGTGATCTGCAATGTTTCCAGAAGGTCCGCAACCGTCATGCCGGGTTCGCGGTTAACGAAATGGACGACGCGATGATGAGCCCGGCCGAAGCCGCTCTTGAGCAGAATCTGGTCCGGATCGGAAACGAAATCGCGGTAGGCGAAGAAAAGCAGCTCGATGATCTCGAAATCGATGCTTCCCGCGTTCTGCAACGGCGTGGCCAGCAGCTCCGTCTTTGCCGCATTCTGGCTCATCTGTCGTGGCACCGTGGCATTTCCTTTCCTATTATGGAGCATTCGGGAAATTTCCGCAAAAATACGTCAGGCCTGTTGACGCATTTTTACGTTGCTGCCCGGCTTCGCACAATGCCATGTTGCTCGAATGGCGCTGCTTCATGAGGAAATTAAGCGCGGTCCCAACGAAAACTCTAACATATCCTGTATTTTCGCTCACTGCCACCGGTGTTGAGCCTCGGCGATTGGCCGTATGGCGAATCGGCAGATCGTCTTGGGCAAGTGGAGACGAGAGACGGACGCCTCGGGCTGGAAAGCTGATGCATATCCAACCGTCGAAGACGGCGAAAACCCTGGAGATGTCATACTTTTCCGCTCCGCCCGGCTAGAAGCACGGCTGAGGCAGCTGTGGCCAAGCAGAATTGCGCATTGATCCGCACAAGCCGGGTCATTGCCAAGCCCGGCCTGCACGCTCCGATTATTTACGCCTTGCGGCCGAGAACGGCACCGACGATCGCGGAGAGTACGCCGCCGGCAACCAGCGAGGATATGCCCTGCGCGATAAGGCCGGTCAGGGCCTCGCTGCCGATCAGGTTCAGGATCAGGCCGCCTCCAAGGCCGCCGACGGCCCCGGCGATCGTTCTCGCAACGAGATTGATCCCGTCCTGCTTCAAAACGGCGCTCGCGGCGTTGCCACCGATCGCACCGGCAATCAATTGCGTAATGATAGGCCCTAGACTTTCCATGACTGCCCTTCTCCCATAATTCCGGAGACGCTTCCGGATGCCTTCTCGCCGCAAACAGGTTCGATGCCAGGCAGCGGCGATAATCCCTACTGATATTAGAATTACATCATGCATGGATCGCTGCAAATAGAAGGGCAACTCAAACGGGAGAATTCCGCAATAATTTCAGGGGAAATCCGCGGTTTGGACATGCGGCTGTCCGGCCGCATGTCAATTTCGCTATTTTATGCGGTCCCGTGAAACGAATCAGCGGTAGACGTAGACGATCCTGCGCGTGCCGGGATCGACCAGAACCGGCTGATGGTTCACCTCGACATAGCTGTATTGATAATCCGGAATGCGGTGCACCTCCACGCTTTGCGGGACGGTGGCGCCCACGACCAGATCACCATTCAACCGAACCGTATCGACCGGGTTGTCATCAATATAGGTCCGGACTTCCTCAGGCGGGGTGACGGCGACCACATCGGTGTCATTCTCATCGACGGGACCCAGTAACTGATCGTTCGAACTTGGCTGAACGCGCCGGACGCTGCCGGTCTGGACTGGGTCTGTCTGTTCATAGGTGATGGTGGGAATGCCCAGGTCATCCCGGTGGTCCTGGACGACGACCGAGGCGCCATTCTGTTCCACGCTTAGATATTGCGCATAGACCCAGCCCCGCATGCCGTTGACATCGACCCGGCACCAGCGGCTGCCCTCGACGCAGCCATCCAGAATGGCTTCGGACCCTCGTGTGGCGATGCCGACTGTTGGGAATTCCGCGCCTGGACCGGAACGAACTTCGATATCGGTGGCGGTCGTTGCGGCCATCTCGGCCTCGGCGAGACCCGCACTGCCGAGAAGGACAAAGCTGGCCAGCAACAGATTTCTTTTCAAGGACATTGGTTTTCTCCTTCTGTCTTGAAAGACTTCTCTTCAACGCTTCGGATGCTTCGGTGTTCCGATTGGCCAGGTGAGAGCAATGTGACAATCAATCGAAAATCAGAATAACCATATGGAATAACTTGCCCTTCTGGAATTTCACGAGGATGGTCTTCGTTACCCGCGCCACTTTGCAGCCTACAGGGGCTGTTTTACCTGGAGTTTGCCGCTATACCGGCGACAAGACGATCAAACAGACGAGGCGCTCCATGGGCATGCTCCAGGCCGGCATCATTCCGGTGACCCCTTTCGAACAGAACTGCACCATCCTGTTCGATCCGGAGACGAAGGAGGGCGTGGTGGTCGATCCGGGCGGTGATGTCGATATCATCCTACAGACGGTGCGCGAGAACGGCATTACTCTGAAGGCCATCTGGTTGACGCACGGCCATATCGATCATGCCGGCGGTGCCGACGAGGTGCGCGAAGCGCTCGGCATCGAGGTGATCGGTCCCCATGAAGACGACCGCTTCCTGCTCGAGGATATCGAAGCCAAGGGCAAGATGTTCAACATCAGCGGCGTGCGCAACGTCACGCCGGACCGCTTTCTGAAGGAGGGGGACAAGGTCTCCTTCGGTGAACATGAGTTCGAGGTTTTCCACTGCCCCGGCCATGCACCGGGTCACGTCATCTATGTCAACCGGAAGCAGGGTTTCGCCCATCTCGGCGACGTGCTGTTCAACGGCTCGATCGGCAGAACGGATCTGCCCGGCGGCAATCACCAGCAGCTTTTGGAATCGATCCGCGACAAGGTCTTTCCGCTGGGCGATGAGGTAGGTTTCATCTGCGGCCACGGACCTGGAAGCCGCATCGGCGATGAGCGCCGCACCAATCCCTTTCTGCGCGGATTATGAGGAAAGCTCCGCTCGCTTGTTAGCGGCCATCCGGCCGCTTTGCTAACATTTCGAGAAAATATCATCGACAACGCTGGCCAGCGGCGCGGTGGCGTCAATGGTCACCGCGTTCTTCGGAACATCCTCCTGCGTCGCATGCAATCGCATGATGACATCTCGCTCGGCAGGCCTGCCGCCAAATTCGTCTTCCGGCCTGCTGGCAAGGCGGTGCCTCAGCGTGTCCAGATCGACATTCAGAACGAAGACTTTATCGAACAGATCGATAAAGCGATCGAAATTCCGTGAGCCGCCGCAGAAGAAGGAGATCGGGTGGCTTCGATCGGCGGCCAGGGATTTGACCTTGCCGACATCCCAAAGATGATGTCTGTGCCCGAAGGCCACATCCGCAATGTGCTTCCGAAGGGCATAAGCATCCAGCGGTTCACCCGTCTCCGGATCGCCCTTATAGGCCAACTCCCGGTCACCATGGATCACATGATACCCGCGCCGCTGCAGTTCGGCGGCGACAGCGGTCTTGCCGGTTCCTGAAACACCTTCGATCAAATAGTTCTTGATGCCCATTTGAAAGCGGTGCCTTGGTTCCTGCATGCTCATGCATGGGTACGGTCGAAATCAATCGGCCGTGCAGAAATGGCGCATGCCGTCATAGCCGGCATAGGTGCCGGAGCGGCTGTCGAAGCTTCTATAACGGTCGTAGCAATAACGCATCCACGCCGGCGACCAGGGACGCAGGCCATATGCCGGCGGCGGCGCGTAATAACTGACGTCACGCTCGACATAAACACGGCGCGGCGGCGGACGATAATAATAGGCCGGAGGAGGCGCATCGTAGTCCGGATCGACATAGGCCGGGGTCGGCTCGGCGTAGCGCGGCTGGCTGGCAATGGCGGAGCCGACGATCAAGCCGGTTGCAAGCCCCGCAGCGCCGAGCGCCCAACCATCGCGGTTGTGATGACGCCAATATTCATCGGCGGAAGCAGCGCTCATGGAAGTGACTGTCAACGCGGCGGCGGCGGCAGACATGACGAGCGTTTTGCCGAGTATGGTCATTGGCCTGTCCTCTAACGGAGGCGGGATAAAAATCAGTCCCGCTCTTTCATGGAGGGCAAATTATATGGGGCAAACTGAATGCATACTGAATGACAAAACCCGGCATTGCTGCCGGGCCTCAACTCGAATTTGATAACCGTAGGGTGTCTCAGCCAGCAATCTGCAGATTGACGGCCTTCGGTCCCTTGCCGCGGCGATCCGGTTCCGTGTCGAAGCTTACCTTCTGGTTTTCCGACAATCCTGCCAGACCAGAAGCCTGAACTGCAGAAATGTGTACAAAGATGTCTGCGCCACCCTTGTCCGGTTTGATGAAACCGAAGCCCTTATCGGTATTGAAAAACTTTACAGTGCCAGTCTCGGCCATGCCTCAGGTCCTTTTCTCTCTGCCCACCATCCACACGGGCAGCATTACTTCAGTTGCCCTTGCGGGCGCTTGCAGGCAGTTCTCGAAATTTGAAGGAAAAGGTCCCCGTAACTCGGCATGGACGTGATGCGATGTTTGCCACCCCGCTTCTCGACCAAGCTGACCGGAATATTAGCGTTTCCGGCTCGCAATTCTATTAGGACTTCCCATGCTCTAAAAATGCCCGAACACTGTTGAGAGTGCTGTGTTTAGGGGAAATTGGCAAGCAAAAGTTTTTTAACGTGGCACAACGAGCACAATACCGTAACGCGAATATGTTATGGCGATTCGCAAATTTTCCCACTTTGAAACAGGTTTCTAAGGGTTTTGCATCGTCCACGATATAGTTTTGACAAAATTTCTCCAAATCCGTTGGTGTGAACGGTCGTTTTCGATCGTTCGAAAAATTTTGCCAAACCATAGAGGCACGCGACCGAAAGCCCGCATTTCCGGCGTTTTTACGCTGCAGCGTCGCGCCGGCGTGTCAGTTCTGGGACCAATTCTACAGCGAGCATCGCCGCAAACATTAAGGCGCAGCCGGCATAGCCAAGCGGGCGGATGGTCTCGCCGAGCAGCAAGGCGCCGAGTGAAGCTCCGAACAGTGCTTCCGAAGACAGGAAGATCGCGGCCTGGGGTGCGGTCGTATAACGCTGGCCGATGATCTGCAGCGCAAAAGCCAGGCCGGAGGAAAAGATGCCGACGTACAGGATCTCGCCGAGTGCGGCACTTATATCGGTAATGCTGATTGGTTCGATGACGGCGGCAACCGCGAGAGCGAGAACGGCGGTGACGGCAAATTGCGTGGCCGAAATACCGAGCGGCCGACCGGTTTCGTTGACGGCGGAGCCGGCGAGCGTGATTTGGGCTGCCCAGAAGAGGGCGCAGATCACAGTCAGGAAATCGCCAACGGTAAGGCGCGAGAAGGAGCCCCCCGAGAGCAGGTAGATGCCGCAAAGCGCCATCAAGGCTGCAGGCCAGATGACCCAATGCGGCGAGCGTCGCAGGAAGATAACGGCGATCAGCGGCACGAAGACCACGTAAAGGCCGGTTATGAAACTCGAGTTCGTGACGGTCGTCGTCAGCAGGCCGAGTTGCTGCGTTGCCGCTCCGCCGAAAAGAGCAAGGCCGATCAGCAAAAAGGAGAGCCAGTTGCGAGGCGTCAGGGGCTTCGCAGCCTTCCTGTTTTCCATCCACACGAAGGGCAGGACGACCAGGGTGGCGACGGCGAATCTGAGACCGATGAACCAGAAGGGGCCGATCGCCTTCATCGCTGTCGATTGCGCAACGAAACCGCCACCCCAGATCGCGGCGGCAAGCAACAACAACAAATTCGCCTGTATGCGAGACATCTGCATCCTGCGGAAAGGGGAGGAAAGAACGAGGCCGACCGTTAGCAGCTGCTTTTGTTTGCGGCAAGGCAGAAAGGCGCAAGAAGCGGAATGCTTCCCACTAGCTTGCAGCCCTTGAAATCCTCAGGAGCGCACTATCGCTTTCATCCGTCGTTATCAGCAAGGCACCATCGGGCGCGACTATTACATCGCGCATGCGGCCGAATTTTCCCTCAAATATGCGTTCCTGTTCGATGATCTTGCCTTTGCCGTCCTGGCTTAGCCGTGAGAGCAGCTCGAACTTCAGCGCCGTGACGAGAAAATCGCCATTCCACTCGGGAAACATCTTGCCGCGATAGACGGCAATGGCGCCGGGCGCGATCGAAGGATCCCAATAGAAGCGGGGCTGCTCCATGCCGGCGTTTGCGGTTCCGATGCCGATCTTGGTGCCGTTATAATTGACGCCGTAGGAGATGACTGGCCAGCCGTAATTCTTGCCGGCTTCGGGCGTGTTGATCTCATCGCCGCCCCTGGCGCCATGCTCGGCCGTATAGAGCCTGTTTGTCTGGCTGTCGAAAGTGATGCCCTGCGGATTGCGATGGCCCTTCGACCAGATTTCGGGCAAAGCGCGCTTGCCGTCCTTGAACGGATTGTCGGCGGGGATGCTGCCGTCGGCGCCGATGTGAATGATGGAGCCGGCGTCGTCGTGAAAGTCCTGAGCTCGGTCTTGCTGGCCTCGATCGCCGAGGCTGACGAAGAGGCTGCCGTCGCGGGCAATTGCGATGCGCGAACCATACTGGATATTGCCGCGCGACAGCTTGTTCATCAGGAAGATGCGCTTCACATCGGTCAGCCGAGTTTCGTCCGGCGATAGTCCGGCGCGGAATACGGCTGTGCCGCTTCCGCCGTCACCTGCCACGGAGGCCGTGAAATAGAGGGTGTGGTTGCTGCCGAAGTTCGGATCAAGTGTTATATCGAGGAGGCCACCCTGACCATGCGCGTAAACTTCGGGCACGCCTGATATAGGGCCTGAGACCTTGCCGTCGCGGATAAGGCGAATGCGGCCGGGCCGCTCGGTCACGAGATAGGCGCCATCCGGCAGCACTTCGACGGCCCAGGGGTGATCAAGCCCCGTCGCGACCGTTTCGACTTTGACATCAACCTTTTGCGTCTTGAAAGTCTGCACCGGTTCGGCAAGCACCGATGTTGCCGTGAGCAGAGCGCCGGCCATCAAGGCGATGGAGAAACCCGTTCTGCCTAATCCCGTTCTGGCGCCGCGCATCTTTTCGACCTCCCCATAGGCTCGCTTTTGGAAGGTGGGACCGTTCGGTTGCCATTCAAGGCGGATCGCGGAACCGATAACGTCATTGTGTTCCTGCCTTCGGCGAAAGGGACGTTTTTGGATCTGCCGATCTCGTCGGCAGGCGAAAGCATTTCCCACGCAAGAGCCATTCGACTGAAGGCGCGAGAGGCCGATGTTGAAGAAGTGTCTGATCCATATAGGAAATTCCCACCATCTTCAGAGTTTGATTCAGGTGCTTCGCGTGATGATTCAAGTTGAGAGGGGTTGGAGGTGCCGGGCTACGGCCGATCTAACCTTGGCGAAAGGGGCGTGCGGTCTCTTGGGCAGGCTTCTAGCCGGATAAAAAAGCTAGCGCGCACGGCGCGGAAAGCCATGAAATAAAGCCACTGTGACGCCTTTGTGCTTGAAACGTCGGTCCATATTCGACATAGAGCTTAGCGCAGAAATCTGGTCCACAGGCTTTCTGCCATTTTCAACCGAATAGGACCGATCACCATGGCCTTTCTTGCCGACGCTCTTTCCCGTGTAAAGCCTTCTGCCACCATCGCCGTTTCCCAGAAAGCGCGCGAGCTGAAAGCAAAAGGACGCGACGTGATCGGCCTCGGCGCCGGTGAGCCCGATTTCGATACGCCCGATAATATCAAGACGGCGGCCATCGACGCGATCAACCGCGGCGAGACGAAGTACACGCCGGTCTCCGGCATTCCGGAACTGCGCAAGGCGATCGCCGCCAAGTTCAAGCGCGAGAACAATCTCGATTATACGTGGGAGCAGACGATCGTCGGCACCGGCGGCAAGCAGATCCTGTTCAACGCCTTCATGGCGACGCTGAACCCGGGCGATGAAGTCATCATCCCGACGCCTTACTGGGTTTCCTACCCGGAAATGGTGGCGCTGTGCGGCGGCACGCCGGTTTTCGTCGCAACGACGCAGGCCAACAACTTCAAGCTGCAGCCGGCCGACCTCGAAAAGGCGATCACGCCGAAGACCAAGTGGTTCATGTTCAACTCGCCGTCCAACCCGTCGGGCGCTGCCTATTCGCATGCCGAGCTGAAGGCGCTGACGGACGTGCTGGTCAAGCATCCGCATGTCTGGATCCTGACCGACGACATGTACGAGCACCTGACCTATGGCGAGTTCAAGTTCGCCACCCCGGTCGAAGTCGAGCCGAGCCTCTACGACCGCACGCTGACGATGAACGGTGTCTCGAAGGCTTATGCCATGACCGGCTGGCGTATCGGCTATGCCGCCGGCCCGCTGCAGCTGATCAAGGCCATGGACATGATCCAGGGCCAGCAGACCTCGGGCGCAACCTCGATCGCGCAGTGGGCTGCCGTCGAGGCGCTGAACGGTCCGCAGGACTTCATTCCGCGCAACAAGAAGATCTTCGAAGGTCGCCGCGATCTCGTCGTGTCGATGCTGAACCAGGCGAAGGGCATTTCCTGCCCGGTTCCGGAAGGCGCCTTCTACGTCTATCCGTCCTGCGCCGGCCTGATCGGCAAGACGGCTCCGACCGGCAAGGTCATCGAGACGGACGAGGATTTCGTCTCCGAGCTGCTGGAATCGGAAGGCGTTGCCGTCGTCCACGGTTCGGCTTTCGGCCTCGGCCCGAACTTCCGCATCTCCTACGCGACCTCGGAAGAACTGCTCGAAGAAGCTTGCCGTCGCATCCAGCGCTTCTGCGGCGCCTGCAAGTAAGCGGCTAGCGATAGCTTACATGGAAAGCCCGCCAGAGATGGCGGGCTTTTTCGTATTCAGGCTGACGGTTTCGGCTTCATCAAATGATTCAACTGTTTCGCAATTTGAATCCGATCATCGGTGTAAGTCCCTGAAATCAGAGTCAAAGGCCGAGCGCCGTCAGCATGATGAAGGTGGCGAAGAGAATGAAATGGGTCATGCCCTCGATGGCGTTGGTTTCGCCGTCATTGAGGTTAATGGCGGCGACGATCAGCGTGATCATCACCATGACGGTCTGCACCGGCGACATGGCCATCATGAAGGGCTGGCCGGTATAGAGCGCGATCGCCTCCATAACCGGTACGGTCAGGATGACGGTCGAGAGTGAGGCGCCGAGGGCGATGTTAACTGTCGCCTGCATGCGGTTTCTAAGAGCTGCCCGCAGAGCGGTCAGAATTTCCGGCGCTGCCGAGATGGCGGCAACAACTATCGCGGCGATGGCGGGCGGAGCGCCGGTGCCCTTGAGGCCGGTATCCATGAAGGCCGACATGAATTCGGCGAGCGTACCGATCAGGACGACGCCGATCAGGATTGTCACGATCGAAGTCGCCGTGGAGTCCTCTTCATGATGTTCTTCAGCCTCTGTAGCTGCGAGCTTCTTTTCCGCGCGCGGATAGCTATAGCTGAAGAAATAGCTGTGCCGGCCGACCTGCATGCGCAGGAACAGCGCATAGAGGGCGATCATCGCAACGATGGTGAAGGCCGAATAATAATGCCATCTCGCATCCGGGATGAATTCCGGCACGATCATTGAAATGCCCATGGCAGTCAGGATCATCACGCCATAGGTCCGGCTGGAATCGTCATTATAGGGCTGTTCACCATGCTTCAACCCGCCGAGAAGGGCGGCGAGGCCGAGGATGCCGTTGATATCGAGCATGACGGCGGCGTAGATCGTGTCGCGCACCAGCGTCGGCGAACTCTCGCCGCTCATCATGATGGCAAGGATGATAACTTCGACGGCAACGGCGGAAAGGGTGAGGATCATCGTGCCGTAGGGATCGCCGACCTTGACGGCGAGCGTCTCGGCATGATGGGCGACGCGCATGGAGGCCAGCACAATGGTTGCGATCAATGCCGCGGCTGCGATCATTGATGCGCCCTGGCCCATTTCCAGAATGGAATGCTCGCCGACATAGGCGCCAACGGCAACTATCAATGCCACCAGCAGGTTTCCTTCCTGCTTAAACCACTTTGCTATGAGCACTTTCCCACCTCTGCGCCGATTCACGGTTGCACTCTAAAGCAAGGAGTTCGCACATCAAGCTTGCGGGAAGAGGGCGAAATTTGCAGTTAACGCGGTTTAATGGAATACTGCGCGGATAGGTCTGCCCAACCACAACGCCGCGGCATCCTCGAATCCGTCTCAGATGCACGCGATCCCGCCGGCGACATCCGGTTCGAAGGTCTTGGCAGATGAGAAGGAGGGTCTGAATGGTCAAGGTCGTTTACGAAATCGTGCCGCATGACGGTGGGTGGGCTTATCGCTTCCGTGATGTTTATTCGGAAGCGTTTCCAACACATTCCGAGGCGGTGGAGGCCGCCAGGATCGTGGCGGCGGAACAGCAGATCGGGGGAGACTCAGCCGAAATCAGCTGGCAGGACGAGAGCGGCAAGTGGCATGAGGAATATGCCGACGGCGGTGACCGACCGGAAACGGAAGTCATCGATGGCCAGGTGCACTTCCCGCCGATCGATACTGCTCCTGGCGCTTAGCCTTTCGGCTTCTTTAACGCCTTTTCTATAATCGCGTCGACGAAGCGACGCTTTTCGGCGGGTAGTGATCGCCATCATGGCGATGGAGTTCGGCCAGCTCCACTTTCAGCGCAGTATAGGCTGCTGCTTCTGCCGGGTGGGTCCGAAGATAATCGCGAAAGATCAAACGTCGTTCGTGTGTTCGGTTGTCCGGTGGGCAGAGATAAATTCGTTCCGGCGGCCTGTCGTCGCGCCGCATGAAGACCCATACATCGTCGTCATAGCGATTGCCGCGCGGTTCGTAATTCTCCCCTAGAAGAATCTGGGTCGCCGGCGGTACATCGGCTGAGCTGCGCAGGATGATGTCGATATCGATGAGCGGTTTTGCGGCAATCCCGGGAATTGACGTACTGCCGATGTGCTCGATCGCCATGACATAGGGCGCCAGCAATCGCTGAAGCTTATCACGGATGCGCTCGAAATCCTCTGGCCAGCGCCGACCGTATGGGACCAGTTCCACCGCTGTTGCCATGGTCAGGATCCATTATCCACGCTGTTTTCCTTGATATAATCAAGCAACCCCATCACCAGCGCATCGAACGTCACGCGGCAGCGTGGCGATGTCTTCAGGTTTTCGTGCATGACGATCCAGGTGTCGATCTCGACCTTGATCTCCGGCAACAGCTGCACGAGGGCTGGATCGCGGCTTGCCAGGGGGATTTGAAGGAAGCCGATGCCGATGCCGGCGCGCAGGGCGTTATGCAGAGCAATGCTGTGATCGGAACGAAAGCTGAAGGAAATGCCTTCGAGCACAGGATAACGCTTCGTCATCATGCGGATATAGGCAGTCTGGCGATCGAAGCCTATGAGCTTGTGCCGGCCCAGCTCCCCGACGGTTTCGGGCTTGCCGTACCGCTCGATATAGCTGCGATGGGCGAAGAGGCCGAGAGAGATGATGCCGATGTGCCGAGCGAGCAATGCTTCTTGCGCGGGCGCGACCATGCGCACGGCGATATCGGCCTCGCGCTGCAGCAGGTCTTTCACCGTATCGGAGGCTGAAAGCTCCACGATCAGATCGGGATAGCTTGCCTGCAACTTGGCGAGGATCGGCGGCAGCACTTCCGTGCCGATGACCTCGCTCGCGCTGATGCGCACCGTGCCGCTGACCTTATCCTTCGAGCCGGAGGCCGCGCGCAGCAGAGCCGCGGCTGTGCTGGCCAAAGTCTCGGCATAGGGTTTCAGAACCATAGCGGCATCGGTGGGCAGCAGCCCCTGTTGCGAACGCGTGAACAGTTCTGCGCCGACCGATTGCTCCAATGCAAGGATATGACGGCCGACCGTCGGCTGTGTCAGGCCCAGTTCGCGGGCAGCGGCTGATAGCGAGCCGTGTTCCAGCGCGGCAAGAAAGGTACGATAGAAATCCCAGCTTGGTTCAGTGAGTTTTGTCATGCATTTATGTATAACATCTGCAGATTTTTCGGCAATTTCGTTTATCGCCGATACCAAGCATAGTCAGCCCATCGAAACTGATGGAGATGACGATGAGCAACCAGACAGAGAATACGAAAACGGCCCTGGTACTCGGCGCGACTGGCGGCATTGGCGGTGCTGTCGCGCAAGGGCTTGCCCTTCGCGGCTGGCGCATCCGAGCGCTGAACCGCAATGCGGCCGAGGCGGCTCGCCGCCAGCCGGATTTCGACTGGTTCCAGGGCGATGCCATGCAGGCGGATGATGTTCTGAAGGCGGCGCAAGGTGCGGATGTCATCGTGCATGCGGTCAACCCGCCCGGCTATCGCAATTGGGGCAAGGTCGTCCTGCCGATGCTCGACAATACCATTGCCGCCGCCAAGGCGGTCGGTGCGCGAATCGTCCTGCCCGGCACGGTTTATAATTTCGGTCCCGATGTTTTCCCGATTGTCACGGAAGACAGCGCGCAGCGGCCGAAGACCCGCAAGGGCGCCATCCGTGTGCAGATGGAGCGGCGTCTGAGGGCAGCGGCAGAGCAGGGCGATAGCCCGGTCATCATCGTTCGCGCTGGCGATTTCTTCGGGGGTGCGCGCGCCAACAGCTGGTTTTCTCAAGCCATGGTGACGCCGGGTAAACCGATCACTTCGATGACCTATCCGGGCAAACGCGGCGTCGGCCATCAATGGGCCTATCTACCCGATGTTGCCGAAACCATGATTCGGCTGATCGAGAAGGGCGACGAGCTGCCGGCCTTCGCCGTCTATCATATGCGCGGTCATTGGGATGGAGACGGCAGACAGATGATCGAAGCCGTGCAGCGCGTCGTTGGACACAAGGTGAAGGTGAAATCGTTTCCCTGGTGGATAGTACCGCTAGCCTCTCCCTTCGTGACATTCATGCGGGAACTGCGCGAGATGAGCTATCTCTGGGATGTGCCGCTGGAGATGAGAAACGACAGGCTGGTGGCCGTGCTCGGCGAAGAACCGCATACGCCGATCGATCAGGCCATCAAGGAAAGCCTAGCGTCGATCGGCTGCCTGCAAACTGCGTGAATGGCTCGTTTCACTCGCTTCAGAAGCCGATATGGAGAGCCCCCGCAACATGGGTTGCAGGGGCTCTTTGTCCAAAGCGCACCGTAGCTGGGGAGCCCTAATTAGGCTGCTTCTTCGAGTGTCGGATAGTCGGCATAGCCCTTGGCGCCGCCGCCATAGAGCGTTGCCTGGTCCCATTGGGCGAGCGGCGCATTTTCCTTCAGGCGACGGACAAGATCCGGATTCGAAATGAACGGCTTGCCGAAGGCAACGACATCAGCCTTGCCGCTCTCGACAGCTTCGATCGCCATTTCGCGGGTATAGGCATTGTTGAGCATCCAGCCGGCCGTGCCGCCTGCAGCCTTATAGGCCGCGTGCAGCGCGTCGTAGTCGAAGGGCAGGAAGTCGCGCTTGCCGCCGGTCTGGCCTTCGACGACATGGATATAGGCAAGGCCGTATTTCGCCAGGCCTTCGACGACCTGGGTGAAGAGCTGCTGGGGAGCCGGGTCGCTGGCATCGCCAGAGGGCGTGACGGGAGAAATGCGGATTGCCGTGCGGCCAGCGCCCACTTCCTTGGTGACCGCATCGACCACTTCGAACAGGAAGCGGGTACGGTTCTCGATCGAGCCGCCATACTGGTCGGTGCGATCGTTGATATCGCCGCGCAGGAACTGGTCGATCAGATAGCCGTTGGCGCCGTGGATTTCGACGCCGTCGAAACCGGCATCGATGGCGGCGCGGGCGGCCTTGCGATAATCTTCAACGATGCCCGGAATTTCCGAAGTTTCCAGGGCGCGTGGTTCGGAAACATCGGCAAAACTGCCGGTGCCGTCGCTATTGACGAGATAGGTCTTGGAATTTTCAGCGCGCCTGGAGGTCGAGGAGACCGGCTTGCCGCCGTTCGGCTGCAGGGTCGTGTGGGAGATGCGACCGACATGCCACATCTGGACAACGATCTTGCCGCCATTGGCGTGCACGGCTTCCGTCACTTTCCTCCAGCCGTCCAGCGCTTCCTTGCTGTAAAGGCCGGGAACGTTGGCATAGCCCTGACCTTGATGGGTGATTGCCGTTGCCTCGGTGATGATCAGGCCCGCGGTCGCGCGCTGGGCATAATATTTGACGTTCAGATCGTTCGGCACAGCATTCGGCGAGCGATTGCGCGTTAGGGGCGCCATGACGATGCGGTTGGCGATGGAGATATCACCAAGCTTCGTCGGTTCGAATAATTTGGTCATGGGTAGTCCTTTCTTTTGGGGGGAGGGAGAAATCAGGAAGAGGCGACCGCCAAGGCCGGGAACCTATGGGTTAAGGTAGTCGCTTCTTGGGGAAAATCGCGTCGGTTGCGAGGACGTGAGCGTGTGTGCAGGGAGAGCAGTTGACATTTTCAGAGCTCCTTTTGCATGGCTGCGAGGAATTCTGTGATGATCTCCTCGTTGCGCTTGTAGAAAATCCACTGGCCGAGGCGCCGGGTCGTCACCAGGCCGGCACGGTGAAGCGTGCCGAGGTGGGCCGAGACGGTGGACTGCGAGAGACCGCACCGCTCGAACTGACTGGCGCAGACACCAAGCTCCAGCGGGTGTTCCTGCGTCGGAAAATGCGCTTCCGGATCTTTCAAGTGGTTGAGGATTTCGAGCCGGGCCGGATTGGCCAACGCCTTCAATATCTCGTTTTTGTCCATGGTACTTACCAGCAATATCGAATAATTACGATTTATGTATCGATGATTTTCGATATATCAAGGGCGACGCCGAATATTATTTTCGGCAAGGCTGCCGACGTGCGTGCTTAGAAATTGGGCAAAAAAAGAGGGCCACCGGTATGAACCAGGGCCCTTATAGGTGTGAAGGTCAAAACCTCCAGAGGGGAACAGCCAATGCGGTGGAACTGGGAGGAAAAGCCACCGTGTGCATCAGCTGTGTGCGTTATGATGTTAATTTGTGCAGTGCGCAATGCTTTTTTGTGCATGGCAGTTATGCGTTTGGCGTGCCTGGGACAAAAGAGCAAAAAAAAGGGCCTCCGGAGTAAACCAGGGCCCTATAGGTATGAAGGTTAAAAACCTCCAGAGGGGAACAGCCAATGCGGTGGAACTGGGAGGAAAAGCCACCGTGTGCATCAGCTATGTGCGATATGGTAGTTAAATGTGCAGGCTTCAACTCTCATTTGTGCATATCAGCTATGCATCATATGCGCGGCTCGTATGCTGGCCCTAAAAAGAGTTGGTTATCAGTGACTTACCTTCGTCAGAAATTCCAGTTGCGCGCTTTCGCGACGATAAAATCACGGAAAACCTTGAGCTTGGCCGCATTCTTCATTTCGTCCGGATAGCAGAAATAGGTGTCGAAGGACGGCACGTCTGCATTGATCGCGAGTTGAATAAGGCCTGGATCGCGGCCGACGATATAATCGGGCAAGACTGCGATGCCAATGCCAAGCAGGCAGGCGCGCTTAATTGATGTCTGGCTATTGATCTGCAGATGCGGAGCGCGCTTGTTGTCGGATGAGCGGCCGGCAATCTCGAGCCAGTTGACATCCAGCAGGTAGTTCGGTGCCGGTTCGCCGAAGCTGATGATGCGATGCTCGTCCAGATCTTCGACCGACTGCGGCTCGCCATAGCGGTTGATATAGGAGGGGGCGGCATAGACGTGCATATGCACGGTAAAGAGCTTGCGCTGTATCAGATCCGATTGTTGCGGCTGGCGCAGACGGATGGCGCAATCGGCGTGACGCATGTTCACGTCCAGCTCCTCATTGTCGAGGATGAGCTGGATCGACATGTCAGGATAAAGCTGCAGGAATTCCTGGATCTTGTCGGTGAGCCAGCCCTGGCCGAGGCCAACGGTCGTCGTCACCCGCAGTTTGCCGCTTGGCTTGTCGGTCGTCTCGGTCAATTGCATCTTGACCGTTTCGAGCTTCAGCAAAACGTCGTGAGCGGTGCGATAAAGCAGCTCGCCCTGTTCCGTCAGGATGAGGCCGCGCGCATGGCGGTGGAAGAGTTTTATGCCGACATCCTGCTCGAGGGCGCTGACCTGGCGGCTGATGGCGGATTGGGACAAATGCAACTTGTCTGCCGCATGCGTGAACGAACCCGCTTCGGCAGCCGCGTGAAAGATACGCAGCTTGTCCCAATCCAATGGCATGCCGTTTCCCCTCATCGGCTGCATCACTCCGCAGCCACGGCGACGGGCATGTGCCCAGTCAGATAGCGTTCCGCTTCAAGCGCGGCCATGCAGCCCATTCCTGCTGCCGTGATCGCCTGCCGGAACGTATCGTCGGTCACATCACCGGCCGCATAGATGCCTTCGACGTTGGTCGCGGTCGAATCCGGTGCGGTCCAGAGATAACCATTGTCCTTGAGCTTCAATTTGCCCTTGAAGAGTTCGGTCGCCGGCGCGTGGCCGATGGCAACGAAGACGCCGTCGATCGGCATCTCCGTGATGGCGCCAGTGCGCGTATCGCGCAGGCGCGCGCCCGTGACGGATGGCGGCATCGGCGGCTTGGCCGGCGTGCCGGTGATCTCCGCGACCTCAGTGTTCCAGAGAATCCTAACGTTTTCCTTGGCGAACAGGCGCTCCTGCAGGATCTTTTCCGAACGGAAAGTATCGCGGCGATGCACCATCGTCACCGATTTGGCGATGTTGGAGAGATAGAGTGCTTCCTCGACAGCGCTGTTGCCGCCGCCAACCACGATCACATCCTTGTTGCGATAGAAGAAGCCGTCACAGGTGGCGCAGGCGGAGACGCCGAAGCCCTGGAAATGCTGTTCGCTCTCGATACCCAGCCATTTCGCCTTGGCGCCAGTGGCAATGATGAGAGTGTCGGCGGTCCAGACCTGGCCGCTGTCGGTATGGGCAACGAAAGGACGCTTGCTGGTATCGACTTCGGTCACGAGGTCGTTGACGATCTCGGCGCCCACATGCTGGGCCTGCTGCAGCATCTGCTCCATCAGCCACGGACCCTGGATCGGATCGGCAAAGCCCGGATAATTCTCGACATCGGTCGTGATCATCAGCTGGCCGCCCTGTTCGAGACCGGCGATCAGAACGGGCTGCAGCATCGCGCGCGCGGCATAAACCGCTGCGGTGTAGCCGGCTGGGCCGGAACCGATGATGAGCACCTTCGTGTGGCGGGCAGGCATAGTCAGTCCTTTCAATTCGGCGATTGCGAAACCGCGGCTTCAAGCGCGCAAAACAGGCGATTTCGCGATCCGCGCTTCATTTATGATTGCCTTATGCATTTATTCAAGGGCAGCCTTGCATTACACACAGAGCAAATCTGCTTTGTGTTAGAATCAACTACGCGGGAGAAACTTTCTTGCGTATTTTCCAGCCTTATATAGAAGCTGGCGAGGGGGAATTAAAGAAAGGCAAAAAAGTGCTTCGCGCTGAGCTCGATGCTATCGATATCAAGATTCTGCGGGAACTCCAGCGGGACGGACGCATGACCAACGTCGAGCTCGCGGACAGGGTCGGCATTTCGGCGCCGCCATGCCTGCGCCGCGTGCGCAAATTGGAAGAGGCTGGTGTCATCGAAGGCTATCACGCCATGCTGAACAGCCCGAAACTGGGCTTCGATCTCGTGGCTTTCTGCATGGTGGGTCTCAAGCATCAGTCGGAAGCGAATCTCAAGGCTTTTGCCAGCGCAACCTCGGCTTGGCCGCTGGTTCGACAGGCTTGGATGGTGTCCGGCGACAGTGACTTCCTGCTGCATTGCGTTGCGGAAAATCTCACCCGTTTCCAGGATTTCGTCATCGAAGTCCTGACGGCGAATGAACATGTCGATACCGTCCGCACCATGCTGACCATCCGACAGGTCAAGAAACTCGGCTTGGTGGAGCTCTAGGCGAATGGCGGATCGCCCCTGGCATCGGTCGCTGATCAAAACCGGCGTGCGCCTCTTTCTGGGCGGCTCGCGGGCTCATGTGCAGGACTGGTTTCCGGGGCTCAGTATCGTCCGCAGCCAGAATGTTAGCGAGGTGCTTTACCGCGGCGTCAAGGTCGCGAGCCTTGCGGGCATGGACCGCCTGCGCGAACGCTGCGGCGATGCGGTCTACATCGTCGGATCAGGACCATCGATTCGCGATAGCGATCTGAGCGGCCTGGAATTCCGCAGCGCCATTCTTTTGAATGGTGCCATCGGCCTGTCAGGCGACACAATCTCCGAGCCTTTGGCAATTGCAGTCGAGGATGAGCGTTTTGTCTGGCGGCATCTCGATATGCTGCGCGAGAAGGTGGCTCCCGGTTCGCTTTGCCTGTTTTCCGTGGCGGTGCTGCGTGCACTCTGCGAGATCGACAAAAGCTGGCTGGCGGACAAGACGATCATCCTGATCGACGATATCCGCAAGCCCTATGGCGCGCGCCGCCGCTCCCTCGACGATCTCAAAAAACTGCAATATGTGCGATTGGATGCTGAGGGTTCGGCAGGTTTTTCGCTTTCGCCTGATCGCGGAGTTTTTCTGGGCGGATCCGTTGCCGTCTCGGCCCTGCAATTTGCTCTTTACTGCGCGAAGCATCAGGTCGGCTTTCTGGGGATCGATATCTCCAATGCCGGCGAGCCCCGCTTTTATGAGACCGCCGGCGATACCGCTTTTTCCGGTATTGCACGCGCTGAAGCCCGCATCATCGAGCATCTCGTACTTGCACGGCAAATCGCTGCCGAGCGCGGCGTCTCTTTCGTCAACTATT
The DNA here is from genome assembly GCF_014194925.1 of Rhizobium sp. BK491. NCBI lineage: Bacteria > Pseudomonadati > Pseudomonadota > Alphaproteobacteria > Hyphomicrobiales > Rhizobiaceae > Rhizobium > Rhizobium sp. BK491. The sequence goes on along the minus strand of NZ_JACIAR010000001.1, from coordinate 886,977 downwards.
CCCGTGTTTCGGCGTTGCTCAAATATGATTTTGGCTACGACGACAGGTTTGCGTTGAAGCCGCAGGCGTGATCTTTGCCGGAACCGGCGAGCCTGCTTTGAAATTAGGGTCGATGGAATGAAGCTTATGCGCTGGCTAAAACCCAAGGCGTCCGACGCCAAGAAGCTGTCCATCGAACCGCCCGAGCCAAGGGCAGGACGCCATGGCATCGCCATTGCCGCCTGTGTGAAGAACGAGGCTCGTTATATCGAGGAATGGGTGCGCTTCCACCAAGCGGTCGGCATTCGTCACTTCTATATCTATGATAATGGATCGACGGATGAGACCTGCTCGCTTCTTCGAAGCCTGCTCTCTGAAGATGCGTTGACGATTGTTCCCTGGGCCGGGCGCATGCGCGATGCGGCGACATCGGCGGTACTGAACGGCCAGGTCATTACCTTCGCGCATGCCATCCTGAATTTTGGCGGTGACTACCGCTGGATGGCGTTTATCGATGTGGACGAATTCCTCCTGCCGAAGGAGGCTGCGACGGTCGAACAGGCGTTGGAAGCCGTCGGCGATTTCCCGAATGTCTCGCTGCCCTGGCATATGTTTGCGACCAGCGGCCATGAGATGCCGTCGGACGGACCGTTGACGTTGAATTATACGATGCGCGGCGCCGATCCAATGACGACGAAGGAAAACGTCAGCAATTTCAAGTGTATCGTCGATCCATGTGAAGTAACCGAAGTCAGTGTGCACCAGTTCCGGACGCGGGCCCACGGGGATCTGACGGCCAATGACGCGGGCAAGCGGTTTACCCGGCGTGCGCGGAAGTCGCCCGAGTTCTATTCGAACCGTTTTCTGCAGCTGAACCACTATTATACGAAGTCCCGGCAGGAGCTGATGGAGAAGCTGGCGCGGGGTTGGACCTATGACAGCAGTGCGACGAAATATCGGGACAAGGTCCTGTCCATCGTCAAAAGCATCGAGGAAGACATGGTGGAGGATCGTTCGATGATCGATTTCATCGAGCGCAAGCGCATCGATCTAGGCCGCTGATTGATCCGCTCACTTGTTGGCGACCAGCAGCCGCTTGTAGACGTCGCCGATGGCGGTAGCTTCCTTTTCCAGGGCGAATTCGCTGCGCACATGGCGCACGGCATTTTCTCCCTGGCGAAGCGTTTCCTCCGGATTGGCAAGATAGAAGGCGATCGCTCTGGTGAGAGCCTCGCCATCGCCCGCCGGCACCACGGCGCCGGTTTCGCCCGGCACGATCATTTCGGCATAGGCGCCGGCATCCGAGGCGACGACGGCGGTGCGGGAAGCCATGGCTTCCAGCGGCGTCAGACCGAAACCCTCGTTGCGGGAAGGGGCGACATAGAGGGTGGCGCGGCGATACCAGGGCTTGATATCGTCGACTTCGCCCATGAAGCGGATGCGATCGGTGAGGCCTGCATCCGCCACCATCTTTTGCAACTGCTCGCCAAAACCGCGATGCTCTGATGTCACGCGGCCGCACACGACGGCTGTCCAGTCCGGATAGCGCGGCAACAGCTCGATCATCGCCTTGACGAAGAGATCGGTGCCCTTCTGATGGCGGACGCGGCCGAAGCAGCCGATCAGATAGGTGCCGGGCAGGCCGGTTGCGGCCATGCGGTCACCAGGCTTTTCCGGCGGATGGAAGCTGTTGAGGTCGACGCCGTGCTGGATGACAGTGTGCGGCACTTCGAGAAAGCTGCCCGAGCGGGTGCTGGTGGCAATGACCGCGTCCATGCGGCGGATCAGCCAGCGCGTATAGCCTGTATGGCGGCGCTGGGCGGCCGAGGTAAAGACGAGCTTGAGAGGCATGCGCAGAAAGGAGCGCAGCAGCAAACCCGCTAGCATTTCGTTGTTGCGGCGGGCATGCCAAATGCGGACGCGATAGCGGCGCGGCTTCATCCACAGACCGGGCAGGCGGAGCCAGCCGAGCCTTGGCAGGCTCTCCGGCAGGCCGGGGCCGAGTGTGGCGATATGATAGCCAAGCTCGACCTGCTTGGGGATCAGTTGCACGATCGTAGACGTAACGCCGGAAAGCCGGCGTTTGAAATTCGTTGCTATGATTTCGATCTCACGGAGATCGCTCGCATGCGCTGTCTCGCGATCGCGCACGGGCGATCAGCCCCAAGTGATGGAGAGAATTTCGTAGCCCTTGGCGCCGCCGGGTGCATTGACCTCGATGGAATCGCCGACTTCCTTGCCGATCAGGGCGCGGGCGATCGGGGAGGAGATAGAGATGCGGCCTGCCTTCACGTCGGCCTCCTGGTCGCCGACGATCTGGTAGATCTTCTCTTCTTCGGTGTCTTCGTCGACGAGCTTGACCTTGGCGCCGAACTTGATCTTCGAGCCGGACATCTTGGTGAGATCAATGACTTCGGCGCGCGCCGTCAGATCTTCGAGCTCGGAGATGCGGCCTTCATTATGGCTCTGGGCTTCCTTGGCGGCATGGTACTCGGCATTTTCAGAGAGATCGCCATGGGCGCGCGCCTCTGCAATTGCCTCGATGATTCGCGGGCGCTCTTCCTGCTGACGCCAGCGCAGTTCTTCCTGCAGCTTGACGAACCCGTTCTGCGTCATCGGTACCTTTTCAACCATTTTTCTTGTCCTTCACTCCCTGTGTTGCTCTGCTGCAGACACAAAAGAAAACAGGTCCCGAAGGGGTACTTCGGAACCATCCAGAGCCGTTATTCCCTCATCTATAGCAGATTGCGACAGACGAATGCCAGAAAATTCGAAGGTTTAAGACAAGCTCCTGTTGAAGCCCTTGACCATTCGACCGGCTGGCGGGGGCGCAGCGAAGGTGAGCCGGCTATCCCGCTCACGCTCCTGACTACGGAATTAACTGCTTCAGAAATAGCTCTGCAACGGTTGAACTTCGAGGTTTCCGGCCTTCAGCGCCTTGATCGCCATGGCGGCTGCTTCAGCACCGGCCATGGTGGTGTAGTATGGCACCTTCTGCATCAGCGTCGCACGGCGCAGGGACTTCGAATCCGAGATCGCCTTGTTGCTGTCGGTCGTATTGATGACGAGCTGGACCTGACGGTTGCGGATCGCGTCCTCGATATGCGGACGTCCCTCAAGCACCTTGTTGATCTTCGTCGCCTCGATGCCGTTTTCGGCGAGGAAGCGCTGGGTGCCGCCGGTTGCGAGCACCTTGAAGCCCTGTTCCGCCAGCATGCGGATGGCCGGCAGCACGCGCGGCTTGTCGTCGTCGCGGACCGAGACAAACACCGTTCCGTCACGCGGCAGTTCCACGCCGGCGCCGAGCTGGGACTTGGCGAAGGCGAGCGCGAAATCCGTATCGAGGCCGATGACTTCGCCGGTCGAGCGCATTTCCGGCCCGAGCAGGGTGTCGACGCCAGGGAAGCGGGCGAAGGGGAAGACTGCTTCCTTGACGGCGATATGCTTCAGCTTGCGCGGATCGGGTTTTTCGCCATAGGCGGCAAAGGTCGCATCCAGCTTTTCGCCGGCCATGACGCGGGCGGCGATTTTGGCGATCGGCGCGCCGATGGTCTTGGCGACGAAGGGCACCGTGCGCGAGGCGCGCGGGTTGACTTCGAGCACGTAGACCGTGTCGTCCTTGATGGCGAACTGAACGTTCATCAGGCCGCCGACATTCAGAGCCTTGGCCATGGCTTTCGCCTGGCGCTCCAACTCGTCGATCATCACAGGAGAGAGCGTGCGAGGGGGCAGCGAGCAAGCGGAGTCACCCGAATGAATGCCGGCTTCTTCGATATGCTCCATGATGCCGGCAATGTAGACGTCGGTGCCGTCGGAGAGGCAATCGACGTCGACTTCGATGGCGTTCGTCAGATAGCTGTCGAACAGCAGCGGGTTCTTGCCGAGCAGCGTGTTGATCTGGCCGGTCTTGTCGTTCGGATAACGCTGCTTGATGTCTTCCGGCACCAGTTCCGGAACCGTGTCGAGCAGGTAGCCCTGCAGCTGGCCTTCCGAATGGAGGATCTGCATGGCGCGGCCGCCAAGAACGTAGGACGGGCGCACGACCAGCGGGAAGCCGATTTCGGAGGCGACGAGGCGTGCCTGTTCGACGGAGTAGGCAATGCCGTTATTCGGCTGGTTGAGATCAAGCTTCATCAGGAGCTTCTGGAAGCGGTCACGATCTTCGGCAAGGTCGATCGCATCAGGCGCAGTGCCGAGGATCGGGATACCGTTCTTTTCCAGCGCTTCGGCGAGCTTCAGCGGGGTCTGGCCGCCGAACTGAACGATGACGCCGACGACTTCGCCCTTTTCCTGCTCCGCACGCAAGATCTCGATGACATCTTCGGCCGTTAGCGGCTCGAAATAGAGACGATCCGACGTGTCGTAGTCGGTCGAAACCGTCTCCGGGTTACAGTTGATCATGATGGCTTCATAACCGGCATCCTTCAGCGCGAAGGCGGCATGGCAACAGCAATAATCGAATTCAATGCCCTGGCCGATTCGGTTCGGGCCGCCACCGAGGATGACGACCTTCTTGCGGTCGGAAACCTGTGCCTCGGAGCGGGCAGCGCCGACGAAGGGCGTCTCATAGGTCGAGTACATGTAGGCCGTCGGCGAGGCAAATTCGGCGGCGCAGGTATCGATGCGCTTGAAGACCGGGCGGACATTCAGAGAATTACGGAGTTCGGCGACTTCCTTCGGGCGCTTGCCGGTCAGCGTCGCCAGACGTGCGTCGGAGAAGCCCATGGCCTTCAGCATGCGCAGATTGGCGGCATCCTGCGGCAGGCCGTGCTCACGAATGCGGCTTTCCATGTCGACGATGTTCTTCAGCTGCTCAAGGAACCAGGGGTCGATCTTGCAGCCTTCATGCACCTCTTCGACGCTCATGCCCTGGCGCAGCGCCTGGGCGACCATGCGCAGGCGATCGGGCGTCGGCGTGCCGATGGCGGCGCGGATGGCATTCTGGCTGCCTTCGCCTTCCTCGATGCCGGGAATTTCGATCTCGTCCAGGCCCGTCAGGCCCGTTTCGAGACCGCGCAGAGCCTTCTGCAGCGATTCCGCGAAGGTACGGCCAATCGCCATGACTTCGCCGACCGACTTCATCGCGGTGGTTAGAACCGGGGATGCGCCGGGGAACTTTTCAAAGGCGAAACGCGGGATCTTGGTGACGACATAGTCGATCGAGGGCTCGAAAGATGCTGGGGTTGCGCCGCCGGTGATATCGTTTTCGAGTTCGTCCAGGGTGTAGCCGACGGCGAGCTTGGCTGCGATCTTGGCGATCGGGAAGCCGGTTGCCTTCGAGGCCAGCGCGGAGGAGCGCGAAACGCGCGGGTTCATTTCGATGACGACGAGGCGGCCGTCCTTCGGGTTGACGGCAAACTGTACGTTCGAGCCGCCGGTTTCGACGCCGATCTCGCGCAGGACCGCGATCGAGGCGTTACGCATGATCTGATATTCTTTGTCCGTCAGCGTCAGAGCCGGGGCGACGGTGATCGAATCGCCGGTATGAACGCCCATCGGGTCGATGTTTTCGATCGAGCAGATGATGATGCAGTTGTCCGCCTTGTCGCGGACCACTTCCATCTCGAATTCCTTCCAGCCGAGAACCGATTCTTCGATCAGGACTTCCGTGGTCGGGGAAGCATCGAGGCCGCCGCCGACGATTTCGAAGAATTCCGAGCGGTTGTAGGCGATGCCGCCGCCCGTGCCGCCCAGCGTGAAGGACGGGCGGATGATGGCGGGCAGGCCGACATGGTCGAGCGCCTGCGCGGCAATTGCCATCGCATGGCTCATATAGCGCTGCTTGCGGTCGCTCTCACCGAGGTTCCACTGGTTTTCCAGTTCGTCGAGTGCCTTGTCGAGCTCGGTGCCGGTAAGCTGCGCCTTCAGCTTGCTGCGCTCGGCCTCGTGGGTCTTGCGGTCGGCATCCTTGATGTCTGTGGCGTTTGCCAGCATGGAGCGCGGCGTTTCGAGGCCGATGCGGGCCATGGCTTCGCGGAAGAGGGCACGGTCTTCGGCCATGTCGATGGCGGCAGGTTTCGCGCCGATCATCTCGACATTGTAGCGGTCGAGCACGCCCATGCGCTTCAGCGACAGCGCGGTATTGAGTGCGGTCTGGCCGCCCATGGTGGGCAGCAGCGCGTCAGGGCGCTCCTTGGCGATGATCTTGGCGACGACCTCGGGCGTGATCGGTTCGACATAGGTCGCATCCGCCAGGCCCGGATCGGTCATGATCGTTGCCGGATTGGAGTTGACGAGGATGACGCGGTAGCCTTCCTCTCGGAGCGCCTTACAGGCCTGCGTGCCGGAATAGTCGAATTCGCAAGCCTGTCCGATAACAATCGGTCCTGCGCCGATAATGAGGATCGATTTGATATCTTGGCGCTTCGGCATGGGCTCACATCCATTTTTTCGTTGCGCCAAAAACCGGCCAGGGTGGGAGATCACCGGCCGGGGGCGCTATGGGCAATATTTTCAGGCTAGAAGCGGCTTATAGGCAAATGTATTTGCAAACGGAACCCCATAAATGGCGGAATCGACATGAATTCTGCCAAGATCGCCCAGGGGCGGTTAAATGATATGCCAAATGGGAAAGCGCGACAGCGACGGGACCCTCGTTGATCGGCTAACCCTCAATATAATGTGGTACGAAGCGGGACGTGTCACGGGTGATGGGGGTGTCATCCTCGCGAATGCCGATGCCCGCTGGCTGGCCGGCGACAACCCAGGAGCCGATGACAGTCCAATCATCGCCGAAACGGGGGAGCAAGTGCATTGCCTGCCGTATATATCCCTCTTCGCCGTAAGGTCCTTCGACCTGATATATGCCGGCACCGGCTTCGTAATTGACGAGCGTTACATTCGCGCCTTCGCGCGATAGCAACGGCTTGCGGACATATCGCACGCCGAGATCGCCGATACGCGTATCGTCCTCGAAATAAGCGGGCAGAAGGTTTTCGTGACCGGGGAACATATCCCATAGAACCGGTAGCAGTCCCTTGTTGGACAAGGTCAGTTTCCACAGCGGCTCAATGACACGCGTCGGGGTGAGCGGCAGATGGCGGCCGAAAGGTTCGCGCACCATGTCTTCGAGGGGATAAAGCTTGAACAGGCAGTCGATGGGCTCATCCTGAAGGTCGATCAGCCGATGCTCATCGTCGACGCCGATATCCGGCATGGCGATGAGCTTCGCCTTGCAGCCGGCCTGAGCGGCGCAGTCGACAAGATAGTTCAACGTCACGAGGTCTTCTTCGGATTCCAGCATGCCGGCAAAGTGCATGTGCCCCGAAGGTGCCGCAAGAATACGTATGGCATCGATCAGTCGTTCGTGCACCGAATTGAACTGGTCTGCCGAGGAGGGGAGTTCGCCGCGCTGCTTCATATCTTCCAACCAGCGCCACTGAAAAACAGCACTTTCGAATAGACTGGTCGGTGTATCGGCATTGAATTCAAGAAGCTTTGCCGGACCGTTCCCGTCATAGGAAAGGTCGAAACGGCCGTAGAGGTCACGCTCGTGATTGCGCCAGGAACGCTGTACAGCATCATGATAGGCCGACGGAATGGCCATCCGGCGCATCAATTCCTCGTCCGAGGCGATCCTTTCGACCGCCGCATAGCACATTTCCAGCAATTCGGCTGAGGGAGCCTCAAGCCTCGTTTCGATTTCCTCGAGAGTGAAAACATAGGCATGCCGCTCGTCCCAGTAGCGCTCGCCATACATGGAATGGATGGTAAAGCCGCAGGCTTCTGCGTCGGCCGTCCAGTCCGGCCGTTCGTTCATCACTACGCGTTTCATTCGTTCACCCGTCAGCCCGAAAGATGGAAGCCACGAAAGCCCCAACCACCGCGTTCTACTGCGCCGCTCGAACGGCTGGTACGTTCGGAGGATTTTCCCCAAGAGCCACCGCTACCGCCGCCACCGGAAGAAGACGATTGTGTGTTGTCGTCTTTTCTTTCAGCATATTTCGTTTTTCCAAGCAGCATGCCATTGGCAAGGCTTCGTCCGGTCGCCGTTCGAAAGTCGGTACTCCCAAACGGCTGATATAGCGCCTTCGTATCAAACGATCTGGCGGCGCTGCCGACGAGATAACCGGCCAGGAGGGGAATGAAGTGACCCATACCGGACTGATGCGTGCTTGTCGTTGGCTGACAATTGTTGACGCCATAGTCCTTTTCGCAGTTTGCGGCTGTTTCATAGGCAGGTGCATTCTGCTGGCGTTCCACTTCGGCCGAGGCAAAGTCAGATCGACATTCATCAGCGGAAAAGACTTTACCCGCAATGCAGGCATTGACGTCTTTGTAAATTTGAACCCTATCCTCCTTCTCGCCACAGCTCGTCAATGCCGCTGTTCCCATGAGCAGCAAAGACACACTCATCGATCGCTTCATAAAACCCCCTGCGCGGTGCGCGTTAAGGCACCCACATCGTTCAGGATCGCCTGACGGCATCGCGGTTGTCCGCTTATGTAAGAGATACAACGTGAAGAATGTGGGCGCGAAATCTGAGTTAGGTGCAAATCGTCCGCATTTAAAGAATGCGGACGCAAGTTAGGCCGATTTTTTTAAATCAATGGTTGTGACCGTAAAGAATATCTTTCCAACTTTCATAAGTCGCATTGACTCTATGTATTTGGAGGGAGCTGTCTTTGCCTCCGGTCCGCCCCGCAGAAGCGGTTCTGTGATAATCCGGCAGCCATCAGCCGAAACGACGCCGAACGGCTTCCGCATAAGAGCGGCTGACTGGCATCTCCATTCCGTCGCGTGCGACGACGAAAAGCTTGCCGTTGTCGCGTTTGAGGCCGGCAACATGATCCGCCGCGACCCAGTGCGATCGATGCAGGCGGATACCCTCGGTATTGCCGATTTCCATCAGGGCATCGCTGAAGCGCAGCAGGATGAGTTCACGGCCACGTGTCGTCACGACCTCCGTGTAGTGGTCGCGAACGGTAAGCCTTATCAGCGCTCCACGGTTTTCCGGCTTCAAACGCGAGAGAATCGGAGGTTGCGATATTCCGGGCCGAATCTCAGATGCGGAGGCGGATATCGGGTTCGCTTCCGCGAGATCTGCTCCTCCGGCTGCGATCGCTATCTGCCGATGCATGGTCATATAGGAGAGAATGCAGAAGAGCGCGCAGAGGGGTATGGATCCGATGGACTGATGCAGGCTGCCGGCTACCGTGGGCCATGTGCCGAAGAATGCGAAGTCGATGAGCGCGATGCCGAAGCCGATCGGCAATGCGGCGGCGACAGAACCGATCATCATCCTGGCGAACATGCTTGCTATTTGCGCGCGCAGCAGGATCTCGGCGACGATGGAGAAGACGATCGCGATCGACCACGCCATGGCGTGCAGCGCAAGCCAGTAGCCCAGTCTTGCTCCCGGCATCAGCCTGTCAAGGGTGCCGTACGGTCCGGTCAGGGCAAAGATCAGGACGATCGTGACGAAGGTCGCCCAGAAGCGCGGTGAACGCTGGATGACCTGCAATTCACGAAGCGTGGACTGCAGAAAGGTGTGATCCACGAAGATGTCTCGTTCTTTCGCGCAATTTCGGTTGAGAGAACGACACTATCACGGAAAGGCTCGATAAACTCAACCGGATAGAAATCATGACGTTCGAGCCGCTTCTTGATGCACCAATTGCGATCCAGATCCATGTCGCGGCGGTCGTCCCGGCCGCATTGCTGGGGGCCTATCTTCTCGCAAGGCCGAAGGGGACGCCGATACACCGGGTGCTCGGCAAGATATGGCTGGCTCTCATGGCCGTCACGGCGCTCTCGAGCTTCTTCATTCATCAGATCAACATGTTTTATGGCTTCAGCCCGATCCACCTGCTTTCACTTTTCGTTCTCTTCGGTTGCTGGGGAGCGATCGCCAATGCCCGCAAACATGATATCGAGGCGCATAAACGCATCGTCAGAGGCCTTTACTTCGGTGGCATCGTGGGTGCCGGAGCTTTTACCTTTCTTCCGGGGCGGATCATGAGCAAGGTGGCCTTCGACGGCGATGAAGTGGCGCCGTTTCTGGTGGCGGCGGGTATAGTCATCGCGCTTTTATGGCTGATGTCTAAAGAAATATGGCAGCGCCGCCGTTTAAGCTAATGTTCTGTCGATAGCCAACTGGCTTTGTTACACTTCCTGGATATATAAATACCTCAAGGGACTTTGATTTTAGGCATCGCCAGGAGGTGCACTATGGATTGGAAGGGGCGTCGGCAATCCGACAATATTGAGGACGAACGCGGCTCATCACCGATGAGCGGCGGCGGTGGCGGCGGCTTTCGATTTCCGGGTGGAGGGATAGGCGGCGGCGGTTTGAGCTTCCGCACCATTATCGTCCTTATCGTGATCTTCCTGATCCTGAGGGCCATGGGCGTCGATGTCATCGGCCTACTGCAGCAAAGCGGCATGCTGGAGGGTGGCGGCTCCGGATATCAGCAGAGCACTTCCAACAATAGCAGTGGCGGGCAGCCGGCCAATGACGAGATGAAGCAGTTCGTCGCGACCGTTCTTGCCGATACGGAGGACACCTGGACCGGCATCTTCAAATCGATGGGCCAGACCTATACGGATCCGAAGCTCGTGCTGTTTTCCGGCAGCTTCCCTTCGGCTTGCGGTCAGGCTTCGGCGGCGACCGGCCCCTTCTATTGCCCGAGCGATCAGAAGGTCTATCTCGACATGGCCTTTTTCCAGCAGATGAAGGACCAGTTCGGTGCATCCGGCGATTTCGCGCAAGCCTATGTGATCGCACATGAGGTCGGCCACCATGTCCAGGACCTGCTCGGAATCTTGCCGAAGTTCAACCAGGCCCGCCGCACCATGAGCGAAGTGGATGCCAACAAGATGTCGGTGCGCATCGAATTGCAGGCGGATTGCTTTGCCGGTATCTGGGGCAAGTTCACCCAGCAGAAGGGCATCCTGCAGGCCGGCGATCTCGAAGAAGCCTTGAATGCCGCGCAGCAGATTGGCGATGACATGCTACAGAAGCGCACGCAGGGCTATGTCGTTCCCGACAGCTTCAATCATGGCACTTCGGCGCAACGCATGAAGTGGTTCAAGCAGGGCTTCGATTCCGGCAAGCTCTCGGATTGCGATACGCTGAACAATCCGGTCTGATGTTGCTTGCCCGCTGCCGTGATGTCGGCGAGCGGGCAAGCCTTTCGAGTTATTTCTCGCTGTCGAGATGCGTCAGCTGCGCTTCGGGGTAGCGGCCACCGGCAGCGGCGTCTTTCGGGATCGCGCGTTCGATCGCGGCCATATCGGCCTCAGACAATTCAACCGAGAGCGCTCCCAAGGCTTCCGTCAGGCGGTCGCGGCGACGGGCGCCGATGACCGGGACGATATCCTTGCCCTTGGCTGCGACCCAGGCAATCGCGATCTGAGCGACGGTTGTGCCCTTCGCCTCGGCGATCCGGCGTAAAGCGTCTACCAGTTCCAGGTTCTTTTCGACGTTTCCAGCCTGAAAGCGCGGGCTTATCGTGCGGAAATCGCCCTTTTGGACATTATCCTTCTGCCAGTGGCCGCTGATGAGGCCGCGCGAAAGAACGCCGTAGGCGGTGATACCGATACCTAGTTCACGGCAGGTCGGCAGAATCTTGTCTTCGATGCCACGCGAGATCAGCGAATATTCGATCTGTAGGTCGACGATCGGATGGACGGCGGCGGCGCGGCGGATGGTGTCAGCGCCGACTTCAGACAGGCCGATATGCCTGACGTAGCCTGCCTTGATGAGATCCGATATCGCGCCGATCTGATCTTCAATCGGCACGTTCGGGTCGAGGCGGGCAGGGCGGTAGATATCGATGTGATCGACGCCGAGGCGCTGCAGCGAATAGGCGACGAAATTTCGGATCGCCGCCGGCCGGGCGTCGTAGCCGAGCCATGCTCCAGCGGGATCGCGCAGCGCGCCGAACTTGACGCTTAGCAGGAAATCGTCCCGCTTCAACCCCTTGATCGCTTCGCCGATCAACATCTCATTGTGGCCCATGCCGTAGAAATCACCGGTATCGAGCAGGTTGATCCCAGCATCGAGCGCGGCATGGATGGTGGCGATGCTTTCGGTGCGATCAGACGGCCCATACATGCCAGACATGCCCATGCAGCCGAGGCCAAGTGTCGATGCCTGCGGTCCGGTTCTTCCCAGTTGATGTTTTTCCATCGTTACTCTCCTTGGTCGAAGGTGCGCCCTCTTTTCCAGAGGCCTCTGTGATGATGTTTTACTCCGCTGCTCTCTGTGCGATAATCCCGGTAAATCGAAACAGGTCGTTTGGAATTTCGCACAATGGATGACTTGCCACTGGCAGACCTGGTTGCCTTTACTGCGGTTGCCCGCGAACGCAGCTTTCGCGAAGCGGCACGCAAGCGCGGCGTTTCCGCCTCGTCATTAAGCGAAGCGGTTCGGCGGCTGGAGGAACGGCTGACGGTCCGTCTGCTCAATCGCACGACCCGAAGCGTGACGCCGACGGAAGCCGGGGAGCGGCTGATGGAGCGGCTGACGCCCGCTATGAGCGAGATCTCTGTGGCGCTCGACGATATCAACAGCTTTCGTGACAGCGTCGGCGGGACTTTGCGGCTGAATGTGCCGCTTGTCGCTGCCATGGTCGTCATGCCCGACATCATCAGCCGCTTTCTGAAGGAGTATCCGGCGATATCAGTCGAAATCGTCGCCGAGGACAGTTTCATCGATGTGGTGGCGGCCGGCTACGATGCCGGTATTCGTTATGATGAGCGGCTGGAAAAGGACATGATCGCCGTGCCGATCGGGCCGCGGCAACAGCATTATATCACGGCTGCCGCGCCGGCCTATCTGGCTGCAAACGGCACGCCACAACATCCGCGCGATATACTCGAGCATCGCTGTATTCGTCATCGCTTCCTAAGCGGATCCGTGGTGCCTTGGGAGTTCGAAAGGAACGGCGAGACGATCTTCATTACGCCACCGATGGTGGTTGCGACGAATTCGATCGAGATAGAGCGCAGCGCTGCGGCGGCTGGATTGGGCATTATCAGGACATTCAAAGAGTTTCTGGCGCCGCAGATTGCCAGCGGAGAATTGGTGCCGATTTTGGAAGAATGGGACACGGCTTTTTCCGGCCCGTTTCTCTATTATGCCAGCAGACGTCATATGCCGGCACCGCTTAGAGCCTTCGTCGACTTTCTCAATCGAGAACAGCGGCGCGGTCGCGACAGATAGTCGCTTTTGTGCCAAGGATCAAAAAAAGCGTTCGATAAATCAATAGGATTGAAGCGTTCACGTATTGTTTCCGCCAAAATCTTTATGTATGGGGAACGCACCGGTTTTTCGTTCACGTTCTGTCTCTTTCATCGAGGCGGAGCCGCCAGAAGGCATCTCCATGATCGATCAGAAATTCGCCCGTCGAGGCCTGTTCCTCGTCTTCCTTATCCTCTTTCTCGACGTCATCGGTATCGCGATCATCATGCCGGTGATGCCGAAATATCTTGAGGAGTTGACGGGTGCCTCGGTCAGCACGGCGGCGACCGAGGGCGGCTGGCTGTTGCTGGCCTATGCCGGCATGCAGTTTCTGTTTTCACCCTTGATCGGCAATCTGAGCGATCGCTATGGCCGTCGGCCGCTGCTATTGGCCTCCGTGCTGACCTTCGCGATCGACAATTTCATCTGTGCGATTGCCGGCTCATACTGGATGCTGTTTGTCGGCCGCATCCTCGCCGGCATCAGCGGCGCAAGCTTCTCGACCTGCTCCGCCTATATCGCCGATATCAGCAATGATGAGAACCGTGCGAAGAATTTCGGCCTGATCGGCATGGCTTTCGGTGTCGGCTTCGTGCTTGGCCCCGTCATCGGGGGCTTTCTGGGCGAGTTCGGTCCCCGCGTGCCCTTCTATGGCGCGGCGGCTCTCGCGTTCCTAAATTTCGTCGGCGCCTATTTCCTGCTGCCGGAAACGCTCGACGCGAAACACCGCCGGCCCTTCGAGATCACGCGCGCCAATCCGTTCGGCGCGCTGAAGCACATGCGCCGCTACCAAGGTATCGGCTGGGTCTGTGTCGTGATGTTCCTGAACTGGCTGGCGCATGGCGTTTACCCGGCGGTCTGGGCTTTCGTCACCTCCTATCGCTATGACTGGAGCGAGGGGCAGATCGGCTTCTCGCTCGCTGTCTATGGGATAGGTGCCGCCGTCGCCATGGGTCTCGTATTGCCACGGCTGGTGCCTGTGCTCGGCGAGTGGAAGACCGCAGTGCTCGGAATGGTGTTTTCCGGTCTCGGCCTGATCGGCTACGCCTTTTCATGGCAAGGTTGGATGGTTTACGCAGTTATCGTCCTGACTGTTATTGAAAATGTCGCGGACGCGCCGCTTCGTTCCATTGCAGCCAGCAAGGTTCCGCCTTCCGCACAAGGCGAATTGCAGGGAGTGCTCGGCAGCCTGACGAGTATAACCGCCATCATTGGGCCGGTGCTGTTTCCGTATCTGTTCCAGTATTATACCGCGCCAACCGCACCCGTCGTTTTTGCTGGTGCGCCCTTCATCATGAGCGCAATCCTGGTGGTCGCCGGCCTTGTCGTGCTCGTGGCGAAGGTCCGCAAGACCGAGCCGAAAGCGGTATCCCAATCGCAGGCGGGCGAAGCGGCCTAAAATATCATCAGATATTTTGATGTTCTGATGAATTCTTTAGCATTATCGACTTGTCTGCTGGCTTTTTAACCTAGGTTGCGTTAATGCGGCAGGCTCGCGCACCCTTGGGTAGGACGGTTTGCGCGACTCTAAAGATCGAGTCTTCGCTATGGATATGCCGGCACCTGTGCGCCCTTACGCGCATGACAATGATAATTCGTGGTCTGCACATGTGCGCGCAACGCTTGCGCTGGGCATTCCGCTGATCGGTGCGCAATTGGCGCAGCTCGGGATTAACACCACTGACGTCATGATCGTGGGCCGGCTCGGTGCCGAACAACTGGCTGCAATGGTGCTTTCCGCGCAGTTTCTGTTCACGATCCTGGTTTTCGGTTCGGGTTTTTCCATCGCAGTCATGCCGCTGGTGGCGCAGGCCTATGGTAGAGGCGACGTTACCTCGGTGCGCCGTGCGCTGCGCATGGGCCTCTGGGTCGTAACGGCCTATTGGCTGTTGGCGCAGCCGGCTTTCTTCTATTCCGAGGAGATTTTGCTCGCGGCGGGGCAGAAGCCCGATGTCGCGAAATTGGCGAGCGGCTATATCGACATCGGCCACTTTGCCGTGTTGCCGGGGCTGCTCTACAATGTCATCCGGGCGCTGGTGAGCGCCATCGGCCGCGCCGGCATTATCCTCAAAGTGACTATCGCCATGTTGGTGATGAATGCCGTGCTTGCCTATATCCTGGTGCTAGGCCATTTCGGCCTGCCGGCGATGGGCCTGCATGGTGCGGCCATCGTCTCGGTCGCCGTGCAGACCGCCGGTTTGCTGTTCATCGTTGGTTACGTGCAAGCCCACCAGGAAACGCGGCGCTACGAGATCTTTGTGCGATTCTGGCGGCCCGACTGGCATGCTTTATGGGATGTCATCCGGCTTGGTTTCCCAATCGGCGTAACGGTTCTCGCTGAGGTCAGCCTATTCACGGCAGCATCGCTGCTGATGGGCCAGATCGGCACTGTCGAGCTTGCTGCGCATGGCATCGCTTTGCAGTGGGCGTCCATCGCCTTCATGATTCCGCTGGGCCTCAGCCAGGCGGCGACCGTGCGCGTCGGCGTCGCCCACGGGCAGGGCGATCATTTCGGCCTGAAGCGCGCCGCCATCGTCGCGCTCATCCTTTCGAGCTGCATCGCGCTTTGCGGCAGCATACTGTTTGCGACTATACCCTCCTGGCTGGCAAGCTGGTTCCTTGACGTTCATTCGGCCGAGGCGCCTGAGGTCCTTGCCTTTGCCGCACCGCTGATCGTCGTGGCCGGCTTCTTCCAGCTTGTCGATGGGCTGCAGGCGATTGCGAGCGGTCTGCTGCGCGGGCTGAAGGACGCACGCGTGCCGATGATCCTGGCGCTGATCGCTTATTGGCCAATCGGCTTCTTCCTCGCCTGGTTGCTGGCGTTTCCGCTGAATTTCGGCGGTATCGGCATCTGGTTTGGGTTCCTGCTCGGCCTTGCCTCCGCAGCGGCGATGCTTTGCGCGCGCTTCTACATTCTCGTGCGGACGGAGAAGGCTGCCGCCGCTTGATAGCGAGAGTCATCCCCGTCCTGCGAGACTGCTGACAAAAATTGACAGTATGATCGTCTATATCTGTCTCATACCAGAGACGGGAGACGACCATGAATTTCAAGGCAAGCAATCCTAGTGATGCCGCGCTTTTCCCGCGGGACGATCAGATCAATCGGGGGGCGGCCGTACGCCTCCTGCCACACGCCAACACGTCGTCCCGGCGTCCGGAGCCGGAGCAGAAGTCCTACTGGCTGGCCGTGGCCAGTGCCGAGCATGTACGCATTGGGCGTGAACATGGCTTCATGCAGGTGAACCACGGCAAGCGAGCCCCCTTGAAGCGTATCAAGCCGGGCGATGGCATCGTCTACTACTCCCCTTCAGTGAAGATGGGCGAGAGGGACGGCTTTCAGAGCTTCACCGCCATCGGTTTTGTCCGTGAGGGTGAGCCTTACCTGGCCGAGATGGGTTGCGGAAAAGCCTATCGCAAGGATGTGGACTGGCTTGATGCGCCCGAACAGCCGCTCCGTCCTCTCCTGGGCTGGCTTGATTTCACCCAGGACAAGAATTGGGGCTACAAGCTGAGATTCGGTCTCGTTGAATTCGGGCAGTCGGATTTCGAGTTCCTCGAAGAAATCCTGATGAGCGAGCTCGAAGTGGTCAAACAGCGCCGCCTGCAAGCCTGAGCTTCGGCAAGCATGAACATATGTGCCAAGAGACCTCCCAAGTTGACGCACGAAAAGAAAGCCTCGGATTGGCACCAATCCGAGGCTTTCTCATGCGATTAGATGGTCGGCTTTATTAGGTGCGCTCCGCCAGGGTTTCTTCACCCTTCTTTTCGCGCACTAGGTTGATGAAGCGGCGGAAGAGATAGTGGCTGTCCTGTGGGCCGGGCGATGCTTCCGGGTGATGCTGCACGGAGAAGACCGGCTTGCCGGAAACGCGAAGACCGCAATTGCTGCCATCGAACAGCGAAATATGAGTCTCCTCAACGCCTTCAGGCAGCGACTTCGAGTCGACTGCGAAGCCGTGGTTCATCGAGACGATCTCGACCTTGCCGGTCGTATGGTCCTTGACCGGATGGTTGGCACCGTGATGGCCCTGATGCATCTTTGCAGTCTTGGCTCCGAGGGCGAGGCCAAGCATCTGATGGCCGAGGCAGATACCGAAGAGCGGGATTTCGGTCTTCAGCAGATCCTTGATGACGGGCACGGCATATTCGCCGGTCGCCGCCGGGTCACCGGGGCCGTTCGAGAGAAAGATGCCATCCGGCTTGAGACCGAGGACGTCATTCGTGGAAGCCGTCGCCGGCAGGACGGTGACCTTGCAATCGAGGCCGGCGAAGAGGCGCAGGATGTTGCGCTTGACGCCGTAATCCAGGCAGACGACATGGTACTTGGCGTCATCGGCGCCGAGTTCGCCATAGCCTTCGTTCCAGACCCAGGGTGTCTGCGACCATTGCGAGGACTGGCCGGAAGAGGCGACCTTGGCGAGATCAAGACCTTCAAGTCCGCTCCAGGCCTTGGCGTCCGCCTTCAGCTGCTCGATGTCGAAGACGCCGTTCGGATCGTGAGCGATTACGCCGTTCGGCATGCCGTTTTCGCGGATCCAGGCGGTCAGCGCACGCGTGTCGATGCCGCAGAGACCGATGATGCCGCGCGCCTTCAGCCACTGGTCGAGGTGCTTGGCGGCGCGGTAGTTCGAGGGGTCGGTGATATCGGCCTTGAAGATCACGCCGACGGCACCGTGGCGGGCGGCGGGCGTCAGGTCTTCGATGTCTTCATCGTTGGTGCCGACATTGCCGATATGGGGGAAGGTGAAGGTGACGATCTGGCCGAGATAAGAGGGGTCGGTCAGGATCTCTTCATAACCCGTGAGCGCCGTGTTGAAGCAGACTTCGGCCTGGACCTTGCCGGTCGCGCCGATACCCTTGCCTTCGATCACAGTGCCATCCGCGAGAACGAGGAGGGCAGTCGGCTTTTCAGTGGTCCATGGGGCTGTGGCGGTCATAGTCGTCATCCCGTTTCCGGCGTCGGGCGCGGCCTTGAAGAGACCGGCGGTTCCGCCATGTTTGTAGCAAGATGCAGCCGTCGACAGAGGTCGCGGCTTGAGATCTTCCTATCGATCTTATGTGCAGGTGATGGACATAGCTAAACAAGGCGAGCCGGTCAATGCGCGCTTTTGCTTTCCCGTCAAGGAATTCGGGCTCTCGGGCGCAATTGCGTTGATCGACACTGTTGGTTTAAGAGACAGCAACATGACATAAGTGGCCGGGGCGATCGTCGCCGGCCTGCTTCAAGGAGTTAAAGACATGATCCGCGAAACCCTTTCCAACGCCCAGAAAGATGCCATGAAGGCCAAGGACACGGCGAGGCTTTCGACCGTCCGTCTCATCCTTGCAGCCATTAAGGACAAGGACATCGCCAATCGCGGTCTCGCCAAGGAACAGGCGAGCGAAGACGAGATTCTGCAGCTGCTCGCCAAGATGATCAAGCAGCGCGAGGAATCGGTGAAGATCTACATCGAGGGCGGCCGTCCGGAGTTGGCTGACAAGGAGCGCGAGGAAATCGCCGTCATCCAGGGTTTCATGCCGGAGCAGCTTTCCGAAGATAAGGTCCGCGAGATCTGCGTTGCGGTTGTCGCGGAACTTGGCGCGCAGGGCCTGAAGGATATGGGCAAGTGCGTGGCCGCCCTGCGCGAGCGCTATGCCGGTCAGATGGATTTTGCCAAGGCTTCGGCTATCTTGAAGGAGCTGCTGAAGTAAAATTCTGTTTCGCGCTCGGCATGCGGATTGGCCGCGTGCCGAGGGTGTTTTGCCAGGCGGCGTCTATGATGGCGAGTTTCCCCGCCTGATAGTTGCAATACTCCTCGATGAAGGCGCTTGAGAGCCAAAGCTGGCTTCGCCCCGGCGATCCTGTCCACCCCACGCTTTGCATCTTTATGGCCTTGTTCATGAGACGCTTTGCGTTTGTTCTGGAGATGAGAAACCGGTTGCAGATATCGGTAAAGGCCACCGGACCGATAATCGCTTTTTTAGTCGCGGTGTTGATTGTCCCGATGCGGGAGATCAGATAATCCATGATGATGCCGCCCGAGTTTGCCCAGGTAAACAGGTCGAAGGTTTCTCCCGGATTGCGCAGCTCGTCGCTTTCAATGATGCCAACCGAGATCGTGGGCTGCAGCAGGGCAATGAGTTCCGGTCTTTTGTTAAATGAGACATTACGCTTGCCGCCATCCAATCGATCCAGCACGGAAAGATGGATGCTCAGCCATAGCGCAAGCTGCTTTGCGGCCTCTTCCGTTGGCTGCATCGGCCGAGCGCGCCGATCATTGGCTACGGGCAGGTAGCGCAGGAAACCGAGAGCAAGCATCTCCTGAATAAAGCTGAGCGCGGTGTTGTGGCTGGCGATTTCGTGCTCGACAATATAGTTGGCGAAACGATTGGCATGGATGCCGGGCGGTTCCCCGTCAATGCCGCCACAATAGAGGGCGAAGCCGGCAAGCGCCATCAGCCAGCGCTGCTGTGAAGCAAAGACGGAGCATACGCGCTGATTCCGATCATAAGTGGATATAATCTCTCGTGTATAATCGAGGATTTCTGGGAAAAAATTCGGGTTTTTTGTAAGTTCCTTTGTAGACAAAGACATGCAATCGTCTCCGATCAACTGAACTAAGTTTCAAATTGTCTGACGAGATAATTAATAAGATCGCATATACGTAGATAATAAAGGATATCGATCGATAGCGTTGCGTCAAGATATTCGCGGCGAGGAACCAAAGATGTTCCGCAGCATGTGCTCAATAATCGTGCTGTCGCGAAATGGAGATGGCCAAAATTAGAGAAGGCAGGAGCTGGGGGAGCTCCTGCCTTCTTGCGCTTTGCTGACATTTGATGACGCAGGGTGGGGCCCAAAAATCAAACGTCTTTTGCAAAGGCACTCAGGTGGGGCGGCGCCGGGGGTAGGGATGGTGCCCCACCTGAGTATCTGCTGAACTTATCGGAGAATCCTGATCTGCTGGGGCAAAGCCAATGCCTGCGGCGGCAGTTCGGACATTTGAATCTTTACGCCTGCTGAAAGGGCAGGGACTTTCATATCCGCCGGCAGCTGATATCCTGCACCGGCATAGAGTACGTTCTTGTCGCTGGCGCTGTCGGTCATCGTGGCCGAGCTATAAGTAGCTGTGGCAAAGATGGCTGCTGCTGCCAAGGGTACGATAAGAACGCGCATTTTTCTCTCCTAAACTGAAAGCCCGTACCTGTTGGCCTTCGGTTCGTCAGGGCGTCTCGGCATGTCGCGTCGCGAAGAAGTCCTTCGCCGGCTTGTCTCGCCCTGTGAGAAGGACGCTATTGCGACGCACACCAACAATCAAATTACAAAAAAATAATGTTTGGCTTACGAACCATGCCGCAAATGTGCCTTCAAGGAGTGTCGCCCGGGCGCGATTGCTTTGCAGCCATTGATTGTTCATGGCGTCACCCTTGTTCGCATTTGTCGACCATAGGCTGTGCAAGCCTTTGCTTTTTCGCAGATTTTTGCGGACGAAATAGTTACTCCCAGGGGCATAATCCTACCAGTTCCGGTCACGGTGAAGCGGTTTTTGGGCGTATCGGGCCTGTCAAACGCGGCCGTAGATTTCGAGGCGAATGCGAATAAATGTGCCGCCATGTTCACGGAGTTGTGATCGAGGGGCGAAAATGTAATCGCCGGCAAAGGGCTGTGAATAGCGTGGGAGGCGGTCGGGTGGTCGTGGCAATGCCCCGTATTCCTGTTTATATGGAGCGAGCCAGAGGTAGCCATGCGATTTTCCAATACGTTTCTCGATGAGATTCGCGACCGCGTCTTGATTTCAGACGTGATCGGTCGTCGCGTGACGTGGGATCGGCGCAAGACCAATGTGCCGCGCGGCGATTACTGGGCCTGCTGCCCCTTTCATGGCGAGAAATCGCCGAGCTTCCACTGTGAGGATCGCAAAGGCCGCTATCACTGCTTCGGCTGTGGCGTCACAGGCGACCATTTCCGCTTTCTGACCGAATTGGAGGGCTTGAGTTTTCCGGAGGCCGTGCAGCAGATCGCCGACATGGCAGGCGTTCCGATGCCCGTTGCCGATCCGATGGAGGCGAAAAGGGAGAAGGAACGCACGTCGCTGCTCGACGTCATGGAAATGGCGACCCAGTTTTTCCAAGACCAGCTGCAGACAGCCAATGGAGCGCGGGCAAGGGCCTATCTGAGAGACCGCGGCCTCAGCGGCCGCACGATCGAGACCTTCCGTTTGGGATATTCGCCCGATAGCCGCAACGCCCTGAAGGAGCATCTTGCCAGCAAGGGTGTGCTGAAGGAGCAGATGGAGGCCTGTGGCCTCGTCGTGCATGAGAACGTGCCGGTCTCCTATGACCGCTTCCGCGACCGCATCATGTTTCCGATCCTGTCCTCGCGCGAGAAGGTGATTGCCTTTGGTGGCCGCGCCATGTCGCCGGATGCGCCGGCGAAGTATCTGAATTCCAACGAGACCGAGCTCTTCCACAAGGGCAATGTGCTCTACAATTTCACCCGCGCCCGCCGCGCTGCGCAGGGCGCCGATGGCGCGGGGACCATTATCGCGGTCGAAGGTTATATGGATGTCATCGCGCTGCATCAGGCCGGCGTCGAGAATGCCGTTGCGCCGCTCGGCACGGCTCTGACGGAGAGCCAGCTCGATCTCCTCTGGAAGATGACGCCGGAGCCGGTGCTCTGCTTCGATGGCGATGGCGCCGGCATCCGCGCCGCCAATCGTGCCGCCGATCTGGCGCTGCCTCACATCAAACCGAACCGCACCGTACGCTTTGCCTTGCTGCCCGATGGCAAGGACCCTGACGATCTCGTGCGGCAGGACGGGCGCGCACCGTTCGACAAGGTGCTGGCGCAGGCAAAGCCTCTTGCCGACCTCATCTGGACGAGGGAGGCCGGCAGCGGCGCCTTCGAGACGCCGGAGGCGCGGGCGGAGCTGGAAGCACGGTTGCGGCGCATCGTGTCTGTCATCGGCGACGAAGATGTGCGGCGCCATTATCAGCAAAATATGCGCGAGCGGCTGAACGGGCTGTTCCAGCCGCAGTTCCAGCGGGGCGGCCAGCAGGGGCGTGGTTTTTCCCGCGACGGTAATAGCCGCAACTTTGCAGGTCGTGGCGGACAGGCGCGTACCGGGGCTGCGGTGGCGACGACCGCATCCGATCGCTTGCAGCGTTCGGCCATGATCAAGGGACATCAGGATATTCCGAGCCTTCGCGAAAGCGTGCTCGCTTTGACCATCGTCAACCATCCGGCACTGCTACAGGACGAATATGACGAGATCGCCGCGATCGATTATGACAGCCGTGAACTGCAGCGGCTCTGGTCTGCGGTCCTCGGGGCGGCTGCAACTCTGGTTGGGCCTCAGCTCGTGCGCGAGCGATTGCTCGAGCAATTGGAAGAACAGGATTTCGGCGCCCTGCTGAAAAGCTTGGAACAGCAGATTCGCAATGCCCGCCTGTGGACTGCCACCGAGGCCGCCGCCATGGAGGATGCGCGCGAGGGCTATCGCCAAGCACTTGCGCTCCACAAGCGCTCGAAAGCATTGCGCTGGCACAAGATCGAGCTGGAAGGCGCTATTGCCGAGGCGACGGAAGAAGGCGACGGTGAAGCGATCGAGCCGTTGATTCGCGCCTTGCAGGAAGTACAGCTCGAGGCGCTGCGTCTGGAAAATCAGGAAGCGATCATCGATGGCTTCGGCGTGCTCTCCGGTCGCGTTAAAGGTGCCGCTGGAAAATAGGGAATAGATGCCTCAGCCTGAACGACAAGAGCCGCGATTTTTCGTAGACGACGCATTGTTTGGTGAGGGCACACGTGCGCCGGCGCCGCTCGATGTGCTGAAACGTGTCTATGGCTATTCCGCCTTTCGCGGTAAGCAGCAGCAGGTGATTGAGCATGTCGTCTCCGGCGGCGACGCGGTCGTACTGTTTCCTACCGGTGCCGGCAAGTCGCTGTGCTTCCAGATTCCCGCGCTTTGCCGCGATGGTATCGGCATCGTCGTCTCGCCGCTGATCGCGCTGATGCGGGATCAGGTAGAGGCGATGAAGCAGCTCGACATTCGTGCCGCCGCCCTGAATTCGTCCCTGTCGCGCGAGGAAGCGAGCGATGTCTATCGCGCCATTTCCACAGGCAAGCTCGATCTGCTCTATGTAACGCCGGAACGCATCGTAGCTGAGGGCTTCTGCCAGATGCTCGGACGGGCCAAGATCGCGCTTTTTGCGATCGATGAGGCGCATTGCGTCTCGCAATGGGGCCATGACTTCCGACCGGAATATCGCGATCTCGGCCGGCTTGCCGAGCTTTTTCCTGGCGTTCCGCGCATCGCGTTGACGGCAACGGCCGATCCCCATACCCGCGAAGACATTATCGAGCGGCTGGCTCTCGACGGTGCCAAGGTCTTCACCACCAGTTTCGATCGTCCGAATATCACTTACGAGATTGTTGAGCGCGACCAGCCGCGCCAGCAATTGCTGCGTTTTCTCGAGGGCCATCGGGGCGATAGCGGCATCGTCTATTGCCTCTCCCGTGCCAAGGTCGAGGACACGGCGGAGTGGCTGAACGGGCAGGGCATCCGCGCGCTTCCCTATCATGCCGGCATGGATCGAGCGCTTCGCGATGCCAATCAGGATGCCTTCTTGAAAGAGGAGGACCTGTGCCTCGTGGCGACGGTTGCCTTCGGTATGGGCATCGACAAGCCGAACGTGCGTTATGTCGCCCATCTCGATCTGCCGGGATCGGTGGAGGCCTATTACCAGGAGACTGGCCGCGCCGGGCGCGATGGGCTGCCCTCCAATGTCTGGATGGCTTATGGCATGGCCGATGTCATCCAGCGCGGGCGGATGATCGACGAAGGCGGCGCGTCCGAGGAAATCAAGCGGGTAGAACGGGCAAAGCTCAATGCGCTGCTCGCGATCTGCGAGACGGCCGGCTGCCGGCGGCAGTCGATCCTTTCGCATTTCGGCGAGGCACATGGCGGCGGCTGCGGCAATTGCGATACCTGCCTGAAGCCTGTGGAGACCTGGGACGGAACGGAAGCTGCCATCAAGGCGCTTGCCGCCGTCTATCGCACCGGCGAGCGTTTCGGCACCGGCCATGTCATCGATGTGCTGATGGGAACGGTCAATGAGAAGACCGAGCGTTTCGGCCACATCGATATGCCGGTTTTCGGCGCAGGCAAGGATATTCCCTCTCGCACCTGGCAATCGATCTTCCGGCAATTATTGGCGAACGGCTTTATCAGCATCGACCACACGGCCTTCGGTGCCATGAAGCTCCAGGAACAGGCGAGGGCCGTCTTCAAGCGCGAGCGGCAGGTGTTTTTCCGCAAGGATCGGCCCGAAACGGGCCGTCGCGGCAAGAAGGCGGGACGACCGGAGAAGCAGGCACACGGGCTTTCCGGCGAAGCACAGGCACTGTTCGATGCGCTGCGGGCCGAGCGCACCCGGATCGCCAAGGAGTTGAGCGTGCCGCCTTACGTCGTTTTTCCGGATACGACGCTGATCGCCTTTGCGACAGAACGGCCCAGGAATCACCGAGATCTTCTAGGGATATCGGGGGTCGGGCAATCGAAGCTGGACCGCTATGGAGACGCGTTCCTTGCCGTGATTTCGGAGTTCGCCAATCGGTGACGTGTTGATGCCATTATCGAAGCCCGGCCGCCGACACGCTACATGCGCACCGTCATTCCGCCATCGACGGTCAGGACGTGGCCGTTAACGAAAGAAGCGGCATCGCTGGCGAGGAAAAGTGCTGCGCCCGCAATCTCGTCGGGACGTCCCCAGCGCTGAACGGGGATGCGTTGGCGCACGATGGGGATCAGGTCTTCGTTCGCGACCATGGCGGCGTTGGTTTCCGTTGCGAACCAGCCTGGCGCGATGGCGTTGCTTGTGATGCCGTGAGGGCCAAATTCCACAGCCATGCTGCGCATTAGACCTGTCAGACCCTGCTTGGCGGCGGGATAGACGCAGTCACCCGGCATGACGACCTGTCCGCTGATCGAAGTGACCGAGATCAGCCGCCCGTGATTATTTCGTTTCATCAGGCGCGCGGCGTCGCGGGAGAGCATGATCGAGGCGGCGAGATCCGTGTTGAGCAGGGCGATGATCGCCTCGTCGTCGAAGTCGGCCAGCGGGCGCCTGTCGCGGGCACCGACGTTGTTGATCAGTATGTCGAGCCGGCCGTGATTTTTCTCGATGTCGTTTATTGCTGCATGCCGAGCGTCGCGATCGGAAATGTCGAAGGCCGCGGTTTCGGCGGAGCCACCTCTCGCCTGGATGATCCCAATCGCCGTATCCAACGTCGCCGCGGTCCGCCCATTGATTATGACGTGTGCTCCGGCATCAGCGAGAGCCTTCGCCATTTCGAATCCGAGCCCGCGTCCGCCTCCCGTGATGAGGGCAACCCGTCCTGCGAGGGAGAATCTATGGAATATGCTCATGGCTCTCCCTTATTTTCAAAGTAACGCCAATTTGCTGCAAGATATTGGACTGAGTCAAGTAATTTTTGAGATAAAGTCCCTTCAGACTTGACTAGGAAATTGCGTCAACCCGCCCTGCTTTGACAGATGCTATCGAAACTGCGCTCTATCGCGCTGACGTCACCGGGTTGCGCATTTTTGCCGCTGTCGGATGCAGCAACAGGCCGGATCCTATGTTATTCCTTGATTAATTAGGCCCTTTGACCAGCATCGGAATGCGACTATGACTTCAGCGTTCATATCCCATTTGCGCAACGAACTTCTCGGCCTGAAAGAAGCCGGCCTCTATAAGGCCGAGCGCGTCATCACCTCCAAGCAGGCTGGCGAAATCGCTGTGCTCGGCGGCGCGCGCGTCCTCAATTTCTGTGCCAACAACTATCTCGGTCTCGCTGACAACGAGGAGCTTGCCGAGGCCGCGAAGACGGCGCTCGATCGCTATGGCTACGGCATGGCCTCGGTGCGCTTCATCTGCGGCACGCAGGAAGAGCACAAGCAGCTCGAGGCGCGGATTTCGGCTTTCCTCGGCATGGAGGCGACGATCCTCTATTCGTCCTGCTTCGATGCCAATGGCGGGTTGTTCGAGACGCTGCTGTCTGAGGAGGATGCCATCATCTCCGATGCGCTCAACCATGCTTCGATCATCGACGGCGTGCGGCTCTCCAAGGCAAAGCGCTTCCGCTATGCCAACAATGACATGGCGGCTTTGGAAGAAGAGTTGAAGAAGGCCGAAGGCAGCCGCTTCAAGCTGATCGCGACGGACGGCGTCTTCTCGATGGACGGCATCATCGCCAACCTCGGCGGCGTCTGCGATCTGGCGGAAAAATATGGCGCGATGGTCATGGTCGATGACAGCCATGCGGTCGGCTTCGTCGGCGAGTATGGCCGGGGATCGGCTGAATATTGCGGCGTCGAAGGCCGTATCGATATCATCACCGGCACGCTCGGCAAGGCGCTCGGCGGTGCCTCGGGTGGCTATACGTCGGCGAGAGGCGAGATCGTCGAATGGCTGCGGCAGCGCTCGCGTCCGTATCTCTTCTCGAACACATTGGCGCCCGTCATCGCGGCTGCTTCCTTGAAGGTCTTCGATCTGATCGAGAACGGCGCCGACCTGCGTGCACGCCTTCAAGGCAATGCCGAACTCTTCCGCCGTAAGATGACCAAGCTCGGCTTCACGCTTGCCGGCGCCGATCACCCCATCATTCCCGTCATGCTCGGAGATGCAAAACTCGCGCAGGACATGGCGGCGCTCATGCTGCAGAAGGGCGTCTACGTCATCGGCTTTTCCTTCCCCGTGGTGCCGAAGGGGCAGGCGCGCATCCGCACGCAGATGTCAGCCGCCCATTCGAAGGCCGATGTCGAAAAGGCGATTGCAGCCTTTGCCGAAGCCGGAAAAGAACTCGGAATCATTTGAATTGGTTGGAGAGAGCCGATCATGTCGAACATGATGAAAGCGTTGGTTAAATCCAGGCCGGAAGCCGGGCTGTGGATGGAGCACGTCCCAGTTCCCGAGGTTGGGCCGAACGATGTCCTGATTCGGGTCAAAAAGTCGGCTATCTGCGGCACGGATGTCCATATTTGGAACTGGGATCAATGGGCGCAAAAGACCATTCCCGTACCGATGGTCGTCGGCCATGAATTCTGCGGTGAGATCGCCGAGATTGGTTCGGCCGTGACGAAATATCATGTCGGCGAGCGCGTCTCGGGCGAAGGTCATATCGTTTGCGGCAAATGTCGTAACTGCCGGGCGGGCAGGGGCCATCTTTGCCGCAACACGCTCGGCGTCGGCGTCAACCGCCCCGGCTCCTTCGGCGAGTTCGTCTGCATACCCGAATCCAATGTCGTGCCGATCCCCGACGATATCCCGGATGAAATCGCCGCGATCTTCGATCCATTCGGCAACGCGGTCCACACCGCGCTTTCCTTCGATCTGGTCGGTGAAGACGTGCTGGTGACCGGCGCAGGGCCGATCGGCATCATGGGCGCGATGGTCGCCAAGCGCTCAGGCGCCCGCAAGGTCGTCATCACCGATATCAATCCCACCCGGCTGGCGCTCGCCCGCAAGGTCGGCATCGATCATGTCGTCGACGCTTCCAAGGAGAACCTTGCCGATGTGATGAAGTCTATTGGCATGACCGAGGGTTTCGATGTCGGGCTGGAAATGTCAGGCGCGGCTCCCGCCTTTCGCGACATGATCGACAAGATGAACAATGGCGGCAAGATCGCCATTCTCGGCATCGCGCCGGCCGGCTTCGAGATCGACTGGAACAAGGTCATCTTCAAGATGCTGAACCTGAAGGGTATCTATGGCCGCGAGATGTTCGAGACTTGGTACAAGATGATCGCCTTCGTGCAAGGCGGTCTCGATGTATCGCCCCTCATCACCCATCGTATCGGCATCGATGATTTCCGCGATGGCTTCGAAGCAATGCGTTCAGGCAATTCCGGGAAGGTCGTAATGGACTGGAATTGATGCCATTCGGCCACACTCCCGGCCTCGGTAATACCTGCCGATGCTGGAAATGTGAGGCTTTGCTCAGGATGCTCTTGTCATCGCGCGGGGACTTCCTAAATACGGGAAACAATAAATTGCTGCGTGCGAAGCCTGTGGATAAGGCTTTTTCGCGCATTTAACGGGCTTTTTTGCTGGAAAAGCTTGACGAGAACTAAAATTCTGGGAATCACCGTTTAACTTCGGAAAGAACGGTAAACTGGATCAAGCGGATCACCTAATACCATGGCCGGAAATCCAAACGCAATCCAGCTTTGCAATCCGGTGGCGGTGATCGTGGTTAATCGGGCATTAAAGGTCATTCCGTTAGGTGTTCGTCGGTGAGTCGCGGCTGGTGCAGGGCGCGCCAGCCAGTGTGATTGTTTCACCGCGTGAAAGTTTGCAGCGTCAGGGAAAGCGACGATATAAAAATGGCAACAAAGGTCAAAGAGAACGAAGAAGCTGAAGTCGAGCGCGACGGCACCTCCGACGGCCCCCTTCTCGATCTTTCCGACGACGCGGTCAAGAAGATGATCAAGGCCGCGAAGAAGCGCGGCTACGTGACGATGGACGAGCTCAATGCGGTTCTGCCGTCCGAGGAAGTGACGTCCGAACAGATCGAAG
Organism: Rhizobium sp. BK491; assembly: GCF_014194925.1. Taxonomy (NCBI): domain Bacteria; kingdom Pseudomonadati; phylum Pseudomonadota; class Alphaproteobacteria; order Hyphomicrobiales; family Rhizobiaceae; genus Rhizobium; species Rhizobium sp. BK491. Next base: position 858,254 of record NZ_JACIAR010000001.1, on the reverse strand, counting down.
ACACGATGGCCATGCTTTCGGACATGGGCATCAACGTCATTGAAGACGAAGATGTCGAAGAGGCTGGCGCTGCGGCTAGTGACGACGACGATGCCGGCGGCGACGATGAAAGTGAAGGCGGCGAACTGGCCCCCTCCACCGGTTCCGCGCTTGCGACCGCGAAGAAGAAAGAGCCTACCGACCGTACGGACGACCCGGTGCGCATGTATCTGCGCGAGATGGGTTCCGTCGAGCTTCTGTCGCGTGAAGGCGAAATCGCGATTGCCAAGCGCATCGAGGCTGGCCGCGAAACCATGATCGGCGGCCTCTGTGAGAGCCCGTTGACGTTCCAGGCGCTGATCATTTGGCGCGATGAACTCAACGAGGGCACGACGCTGCTGCGCGAGATCATCGACCTCGAAACCACCTATTCCGGTCCCGAGGCCAAGGCTGCGCCGCAGTTCCAGAGCCCTGAGAAGATCGAGGCTGACCGCAAAGCAGCCGAAGAGAAGGAAAAGGCACGCCGCGGCCGCTCTCCTTCCGGTGACGACGACATCACTAATGTCGGCGGCGAAGGCCTGCCCATCGAGGAAGAGGAAGAGGACGAGGACGAATCCAACCTCTCTCTCGCCGCGATGGAAGCCGAGCTTCGCCCGCAGGTGATGACGACGCTCGACATCATCGCCGAAACCTACAAGAAGCTGCGCAAGCTGCAGGACCAGCAGGTCGAGCAGCGCCTGTCGGCTTCCGGTACGCTGTCTTCGGCGCAGGAGCGCCGCTATAAGGAGCTCAAGGATGAGCTGGTCAAGTCGGTCAAGTCTCTCTCGCTGAACCAGAACCGCATCGACGCCCTCGTCGAGCAGCTCTACGACATCAACAAGCGCCTTGTTCAGAACGAAGGCCGCCTGCTGCGCCTTGCCGAATCCTATGGCGTCAAGCGTGACAGCTTCCTGGAGCAGTATCAGGGCGCCGAGCTCGATCCGAACTGGATGAAGTCCATTGGCAATCTGGCTGCCCGTGGCTGGAAGGAATTCGCCAAGAGCGAAAACACGACCATCCGCGACATTCGCCAGGAAATTCAGAACCTTGCGACCGAAACCGGTATTTCGATCTCGGAATTCCGCCGTATCGTTCACATGGTTCAGAAGGGTGAGCGCGAAGCGCGCATCGCCAAGAAGGAAATGGTCGAAGCCAACCTGCGCCTCGTCATTTCCATTGCCAAGAAGTACACCAACCGCGGCCTGCAGTTCCTCGACCTCATTCAGGAAGGCAATATCGGCCTGATGAAGGCGGTCGATAAATTCGAATATCGCCGCGGCTACAAGTTCTCGACCTACGCCACCTGGTGGATTCGTCAGGCGATCACCCGTTCGATCGCCGACCAGGCACGCACCATTCGTATTCCGGTGCACATGATCGAAACGATCAACAAGATCGTTCGCACGTCGCGCCAGATGCTGCATGAAATCGGCCGCGAGCCGACGCCGGAAGAACTGGCCGAAAAGCTCGCCATGCCGCTCGAAAAGGTGCGCAAGGTTCTGAAGATCGCCAAGGAGCCGATCTCGCTCGAAACCCCGGTGGGTGACGAAGAAGATTCGCATCTCGGCGATTTCATCGAGGACAAAAATGCGCTTCTGCCGATCGACGCCGCCATTCAGGCGAACCTGCGTGAGACGACAACCCGCGTTTTGGCATCGCTGACGCCGCGCGAAGAGCGCGTGCTGCGCATGCGCTTCGGCATCGGCATGAACACCGACCACACGCTCGAAGAAGTCGGTCAGCAGTTCTCGGTGACGCGCGAACGTATCCGTCAGATCGAGGCGAAGGCGCTGCGCAAGCTTAAGCATCCGAGCCGCAGCCGCAAGCTCAGAAGCTTCCTCGACAGCTGAGGTCTGGCGCAAGCCGACATCGGTGTTTTATGAGATAAGGCCCGGTTCGCGAAAGCGAGCCGGGCTTTTTATTGGCACTATCAAATTTGAGGAGCCGCTTATGGCAAGCAAGCCGCAATTCATGGAGACATCCCTTCCTGTCCGACTGCGCGATCTGCTGGCCGGGTACGAATGGCGACAGGATGGGCTCGGGCGTTCCTCGGCCCATGTTTTCCGGCTTGAGGCCGATAGGCGTGCGCCGGTCTATCTCAAGACCGAGCTGGCCGATCCCTTGGGTGAACTGGCCGGCGAGGTTGCGAGGCTGCGATGGCTCGCCTCGCAGGGCCTTGCCTGCCCTGAAATCATTGCCCACGAGACGGACGACGAACGCGAATGGCTTTTGATGAGTGCTCTTCACGGCAGCGATCTCGTCAGCGCCGAGTGGTTACAGCCGCTCGAGCGGGTGCGGCTTTTGGCGGATGCGTTGCGGCAATTGCATGCCATCGATATCGCCGCTTGTCCCTTCGATCATCGGCTGGAGAACAGAATCGGCACGGCAAAGGCGCACTTGCTTGCCGGTCGCGTCGATGAGGATGATTTCGATGAGGCCCGGCTTGGAAGATCGGCAGAAGATCTCTTCCGCGAACTTCAGGCCAAGAGACCGTCAATGGAGGATCTTGTTGTCACCCATGGAGATGCCTGCCTTCCGAATTTCATGGCCGACGGCCCGAAGTTCAGCGGCTATATCGATTGCGGTCGTCTCGGCGTGGCTGATCGCCATCAGGATATTGCACTTGCCTGTGGCAGCATCGAGCACAATTTCGGAGAAGAATTGGTTGCGGAGTTTTTGAAAGCCTATGGCGATTTTCAGCCAAAAGAAGAAAAGATGGCATACTATCAGCTGCTGGATGAGTTCTTCTGACCGGGCATGCGACTGTCTAGGCGAAGCGCGATCACGCAGGTTTGTTTTTGCGCCATTGCGGATCGCGCGGAGGCCTGACAAGTTCGATTTCGACCGATGCCTCTTTCGCGGTGCGTGGTCGGGCACCATATGTCAGCGACCGGAAAATCTTCTGATCTGTTTGCCGATAAGGATCGAATGAATCGATGCATTGTTTTCGCCTGATTGCTTTCTCGTCGCGAGCCATCCGCTGAACGATGGAAAAGGTCGCGGAAAAACGGGATAGGGAAATAAGGCCGGGCTTTGTCCTGTCGATCCTTCTGCACGTCCTGTTTGTCGCGATTTTTTTGCTGCCGCTATTTCCCGCGCCACCCGAGGCGAAGCCAGAGCAGAGCGTCAATGTCGAGTTGGTGCCGCAGCAGGAGGAAAAGCAGGAGCTTGCGACCAAGGCGAACGAGAAGCCCGATCAGCCTCCGAAGCCGACGCCGAAACCTGACGAGAAGCCGGCGGAGCAGACGGCCGAAACCCAACAGGAGCCACAGCAGCCTGAGGGAAAGAAGGCGGACGAACAGCCGCCAAAGCAATCCGATCCCAACGGCAATAAGCAGGCAGAGAAGCCCGCAGCCAAGCCTGACGAGGCCAAGGCTGATAAGCCGGTAGAGCAGGCGAAGTCTGAGCCCAAACCTGATGATCCTGCCGCCGACAAGCCTGTCGAGAAGGCGGAACAGCAGCCCTCCGCGACCGAGACTCCGCTTCCGGACATGAAGGGCGATCAGAAGGACGCAAACACCACGCAGCAAGTGGACGCTTCGGAACAGTCGAAAGACGATACCCCTCCAACACCTCCGAACGATGCTGCGGCTGAACAACAGGCGGCTGCGCAGGCCGAGGCCCAAGCCCAGGCGGCGCAGCAGGCGCAGGAAGCCCAACAGCAAGCTGACGCCAAGGATCAGCAAGCAAATGCGGCCCAACCGCCGGCAAGCCACTCGGCCGCTCAAGCCTCTTCCACCGCACCCGATGTCCTGGCGACCAACCAGCCTTCGGATTCGCAGGTGCAACAACCGCAAGCGCCATCGACCGATTCCAATAATTCACAGCCACAAGCGGTCGCCCAAGTGCCGCCATCCGATCCGCAGCAGCAGTCTCCGGCCGAGCAGGCAAAGGATGAGGCGAAAGACCCGCCGCAGATTGTCGTTCCGACGGTCAGGCCATCGCCGGCACAGCAGAGCTCTCAAAGCCAGTCTGTTTCCAGTCAAGGTGATCCCACGAGTGGCACCGCGTTGGTCACCGAGCCACCGCGGCCTAAATCACTTGTGCCGAAGCGAGCCGTTCAGGCGAAGAAGCTTTATTCGGGTGCCGAGATGGCCCGTCTGTCGAAGAGTGATTATGACGCCTGGAAGAAATTGCCACGGCGTGATCGGGTACGATATCTCTGCAATTCTGAGGAGCTGTTACAGTTTCGTCATGATCTCGGTGCGGTAGGCTATAATAACTCCGCGCTGTCCTCGGCAATGCTTTCTGATGTTAGCTTGTTTGGCGATGGGGTTGCAGTTCAGGCGCCCAATGGCTGGCGGAGAGTTGCATTTACCTGCGAAGTGGACGGCGATGCGCTAAAGGTTGTCGCTTTTTCTTACACGGACAGGGGGCGCATTTCCCCGAGCCAGATGGATCAAGCACGCTTCCTAGGCAATTGAACCTAGAGAAGCGCCCTCGTTGTCGCGTTGAAACAATAGTTTATTCCCAACCCAATCGAATTTTGGGTCATTTCATCATACAATTGCCTGTATCTCCCTGATTCAGTGTCTTTCCATCGCACTTTTCTGAAGATTCCGATGTCCTCGATTACAGCCGATTCCAGCTCTGCGGCCGCAAGCCGCTCCGCCCTGCGTGGTGTCCTTGTGGCATTCGCGTCCTATGCCGTCTTCGCCTTCAGCGATGCCTCGATCAAGATCCTGCATGGGGTGATCCCCTCCTATCAGGTCGCCTTCATCGGTGCGCTGTTCGGCTTTGCCGCCGTGCCTTTCCTGAAGAAACGGGAGGACGAGTGGCTTGACATGGTGAGGACGTCGAACCGTCCCTTGTGGCTGTTGCGTTTCGTCTGCGGCGCGACTGGCGCCATCTGCTCCGTCGTTGCCTTCACCAAGCTGCCAATGGCGGAAGCCTTTGCGCTGCTGTTTCTGCTGCCGTCCTTTGTCACCATCCTCTCGGTGATCTTTCTCAAGGAAGATGTGCGCTGGCAGCGCTGGACGGCGGTCATTCTCGGTTTCGTCGGTGTGCTGATCGTCCTGCGGCCGGGTTTTCGCGAGCTTTCGATCGGCCATCTCTGTGCGGCGATCGGCGGTCTTGCGGCGGCGATCTCCATCGTCGTCAACCGCGCGCTCGGCTCGAAGGAGAAGCGCATCTCGCTTTATGGCGCTGGTCTTTTTGGAACGCTTATCGTCAGCGGCCTTCTCATGCTGTCCGAAGTCACCATGCCGACGCCGACGCAGTGGATATTCCTTGCGAGCTACGGCCTGCTTGGCGCGTGCGGCAGCGTCTTGCTCTTGACGGCCGCGCAGATGGCGCCTGCCAATCTGGTTGCGCCGCCGCAATATAGTCAGATGCTCTGGGCGATTGCCTTCGGCTACCTGCTGTTCAACGATAGCATCGATATGCCGATGGCCGTCGGCATTGTCCTCATCATCTTTTCCGGCCTGCTGACATTGGCGCGCGAGCGCAAGCGCGGAACACCGCTGCCGGCCGCTGTTACCGGCGATACGCAGGCGGCATTGGCGACGGCGGAGGATCACAAGGCCGCAGGAGGCGCTTAAGCCTTGTGTCCCGATTGCGGGTGCGCAACATTGTCGCTCGTGTGCGACGCCATAGCTGGTATAGCGAACAGGCGGAATGAGAGGCGCCAGCGATGAAGTCCGGTGAATTCAGGATATACCGCTCTCGCCTTGCCGGCATCGAGGCAGTTCGGGCCGAAACCGGCCATAGCTTCCCCAAGCACACACATGACCAGTTCGGCATCGGTGTCATCGAGGCCGGCGCGCAGAGGTCGCTGAGCGGGCGAGGGATAGTGCAGGCAGAGGCCAGCGACGTCATCAGCGTCAACCCGAATGAGGTGCATGACGGCATGCCGATCGGCAGAAGCCGCGCGTGGTCCATGCTTTATTTCGATCCCCGGCTGATCGGCGATCTGTTGCGCGATGTCGGTGAGGGCAGGTTCGGTGCGGTGGAATTTCCATCGCCCGTCATCCGCGACGGCGAGATGGCCGGGCATTTCAAAACCCTGTTTTCGCTTCTGATCGAGGATGCGGTTGAGAATGTCCTCCTGCGGGATGAACTGCTTCTGTCGCTCATTGCCGCTGTGATGCGTGAGGGGGCAGGCGCCTTGCGCGAAGATGCCATTCCCGCTGATATCAAAAGGGCACGGGAATTGATCGATGACGATCCCGCCGCTTCATTGACCCTTGCCGAACTGGCAGAACTATGCGGGCTGAGCCACTTCCGTTTCCTGCGTGCCTTCGCCAAGGCGACGGGACTGACACCGCATGCCTACCTCATGCAGCGTCGCATTCACGAAGCGCGACGGCTGATTGCGGTGGGCACGTCCCTCGCGGAAGCAGCTTTTGCCAGCGGTTTTTCCGATCAGAGCCACATGACGAGGCTCTTCGTCCGCAATTTCGGTGTCTCGCCGGGCGCCTATGCTGCGGCTATCGGCTAAAGCTTCTGCAATTTTATTCAAGACGGAAAGATGGTGCCGATGTTTTCTGCTGCGACAAGCAGAGACCTACGAGGAGGCGTGATGTTTTTCCGACATTCGAACGAGATCTGGAGTGAGTTCCCTGAGTTGGTTCCCGGTGTGTTATCTGCCGAAGGGATCACCTCGACTGCCAATGTCGAGGGTCGGATCGCAAAATATCATGCGATTGCTACAGAGCGGTTGGCGAGACGTCCGGAAAGTGAGATGGCTGAAATACAGGCGTGGCGGCGGGCTTTCTCCAAAATGGGATTGAAGCCGACGCAATATCGCTGCGCCTCCGAAGCTTTGCTTCGCCGCTTTCGCCAGGAAGGGTCGCTGCCACGACTGCACCCGCTTGTCGATCTCTGCAATGCGATCTCGATCGCTTTCGCGATTCCCGTCGCCGTTTTCGATCTTTCGAAAATCTCCGGCAATCTCGAAGTGCGGCATGCAAGCGGCAGCGAATCCTATTTGACCTTTTCCGGTGAGGTGGAGCATCCGGAGGCGAGGGAGGTGATCTTTGCCGATGCGGCTGGGCAGGCACATGCCCGCCGCTGGACCAATAGGCAGAGCGGCCTGTCCGCAATGCGTGACGACACACACTCGGTGCTTATCGTCGCGGAAGCGCTGCACGGTTCTGCGGCCAGCGATGTTCCCAAGCTGATCGATACGATCGCAGCGGAGCTAGCGGCGATATGGTCGATCGAGGTCAGGCAGGGTGTTCTCAACTCGTCTTCACCGCGATTTGATCTATCGTCCGCGATGAATTTGCAGCTGCAGCAAAAACAAGATTGACAGGGGGCGCATCGAGGCAGAGCAGGGAGGTGTAGAAAATTCGATTGTTGAGAAGCAAGTCTGCGAGCACCCCTGCCGGCAGACGAAAAGGCCCATGGATACATTGCAGACTCTGGACCGGCCAAGCGTGCTCGGTCACCCCGGCTATCGTTCATTCGCTGCGTCGCGCGTCTTTTCTTCGATAGGCTTTCAGTCTGTCACGGTTGCCATGGGCTGGATGATCTACGATCAGACCCATAGCGCCTTTTTCCTCGGTCTCGTCGGCTTCTGCCAGTTTCTGCCCATGGTCATTCTGACCTTTGTCGTCGGGCATGTCGCCGATCGCTTCGACCGCCGCCGCATCGGCCTTGCCTGCCAGCTGATCGAGGCGCTAACCGCGCTGGTTCTTGCCATGGCCGTCTGGCAGCACTGGATAGGTCCCGCCGGCATTCTGGCTGCCGTTGCCGTCATGGGCGCAGCAACCGCCTTTGAACGTCCCACGATGGCAGCACTTTTACCGAATATCGTGCCGTCTTCGTTGCTGCAGGTTGCCATTGCCACCTCCACTTCGATGATGCAGACGGCCTTCATCATCGGGCCTTCGCTGGGCGGTCTGCTTTATGGTGTCAGCCCCGTTGCTCCGTTTGCCATGTCGGCCGTGCTTTATATCATCGCGAGCGTCAACGTCATTTCGATCCGGGTCGAGCGGGAGCAACCGGCATCGCGCGAGCCGGTGACGCTGAACTCCGTTTTTGCCGGCGTTTCCTTTATCGCAAGCCGCCCGGTTATGCTGGGAACGATATCGCTCGATCTCTTCGCCGTGCTGCTTGGCGGCGCGACGGCGCTGCTGCCGATGTTCGCGCGCGATATCCTGCATGCCGGACCTTGGGGGCTCGGCCTGTTGCGTGCCGCGCCGGCAATCGGCGCGCTCGCCATGTCCATCTGGCTCGCACGCCGGCCGCTGCAGAGCGATGTCGGCAAGAAGATGCTGTTTGCCGTGCTCATCTTTGGGGTCGCTACTATCGTCTTTTCCCTCTCGAGCAACATCATCCTTTCGGTCGCGGCGCTCTTCGTCGTCGGAGCCTCGGATACCGTCAGCGTCGTCGTGCGCAGCTCGCTCGTGCAGCTGCTGACGCCTGATGCCATGCGCGGCCGCGTCAATGCCGTGAATTCGCTGTTCATCGGCACGTCCAATCAGCTCGGTGAATTCGAGTCCGGTATGCTTGCCACTGCACTTGGACCTGTCCTGACCGGCATCGTCGGCGGCGTCGGAACCATCGTTGTGGTGCTTCTCTGGATGCGCCTCTTTCCAGATCTGACCAGGGTGAAGACGCTCAGAGGTTAGCGGCGTCCATCCTTGGATTGCTTTTCCGCGAGATTGATTAACCCGACGTCCCGCAGCAGATGTTGGTTTTCCTCCGGCAGCATGTCTCGCTTTCGGCCACCTTCATTATGCGAGCGTCGTTCCGCGGCGCCTTGCCAGATCAGGAGTCGGACGACCCATGCTCTCCAGCTGTTAATATGAAGAATGCTCATCTATCTGTGACCTCGAAGTGCTTGGCCAGCAGATAGAGGCGCTTGGAATAGAGCGATGTATAGTGAATCCTCAGGCTACAAAGCATGAGGGATTTTCATGGGAAAGAGACCGTTGCCACCGCTCTCGGTGCTTCAGACATTCTGCGCCATTGCCGAGACCGGCGGTTTCGGCCGTGCTGCCGAGCGGATCGGGCAGACACAGACGGCGGTCAGCCACCAGCTTGCGCAGTTGGAAGGATGGATCGGCGGCCGTCTGTTCGATCGCGGCCGAAATGGGGCGCGGCTGACATCGTTGGGCGCCCGCCTGCACCCAGCAATCTCAGGCGTGATCGCCGAGTTGGAGGCGGCACTGTACCAAGCGCGCGCGAGTATTTCGGTTCGCAGCGTCGCGGTGTCCGTCTCGCCGGAGTTCTCCAGCCAGTGGCTGGCGGCGCGGCTGCCGGATTTTTGCCAGCGTCATCCGGACATCGAGGTGAAGCTGGCTGTTGGCTATCAGCGCCCGGATTTTCAGCCTGGAGGTACCGATCTCGCCATTTGGCTCGGCCGTGCCGACGCGGCTTTCACCCATGAAGAGCTGCTGACGGACGAGGAGTTCGTCGTCAGTTCGCCGGAACTGTCCAAACGACTGCCGCCGCGCTGGGCCATAAGGGCTGCTCCGCTTCTGCGCTATTCCGGCATGCGGCATACGATTCTCGATTGGCAGCGCTGGCACGAGCAGGTGATTGGCGAGAGCGGCGGCGAGGACGGCGTGCGTTTCGATATCGCACGGGCTGTGGAGGAGGCGCCTCTCTTCGATTCCTTTGCCGAGATGCTGGAGGCTTGCCGACAGGGCCGCGGCTTTGCTCTCGTGCGAAGCTCGCTGGTGGCACGCGATCTCGCCGAGAAAAAGCTGGTGAGATGCTTTGTCGAGGTGCAGCCGGCTGCCGTCAGCTATAGCCTGGTCTATCCGCCGAACGCCTTGCTGAACCCGGCTGCGGCCCTGTTCCGCAACTGGCTGCTCGCGCAGGTTCGTTCGCCGGACTAGTGGGAGATGGTCTGTTAATCGTGCAGCCGAATGAGACCAGCCTCAGTGGGAGCAAAACCGAGCCCTCGATAAAAGCCGCTGAGATGCGGCTCGAAATCGACATGGAGCCATTCCGCGCCACGTTCGCTGGCCAGGGTTTTCGCCCGCTCGAGGAGAGCGCTTGCTATGCCTCTGCGCCGAAATTCCGGATCGACGCAGGTATCGAGAATAAAGGCATGAATGCCGCCGTCCCAGGCGACATTGACGAAGCCGACCAGTCTCGTGCCAGCGAATGCGCCGACATGGGCGAGATTTCGGGAAAGGATGGGTTGGAAGTCCCGTGGGTGGGGAGTGTTCCAGGCGGTCGCCCACAGGGCATTGAGCGCCTCGTTTCCCAGATCCGGATTATCCCTGTATTCTATAGCCATTGGCATTTCCCCCGCGTGTTACTTCGGCGCATTCATTCCGACCGCTCGGAAGCGTGCGGAATATATCTGCTGCCGATGTCGGATCCGGTTGTGGTCGATCGTCCTTTGAAGGTGAACATAGAACAGAGGAGGCTGAAATGTCCTATGTCGATGGTTTCATCGTCGCTGTGCCGAAAGACAAGATCGAGGCGTACAAGGTGCTGGCGCAAAGAGCCGGGGCGATCTGGCGTGAATATGGCGCACTCAGCTACGTCGAGGCCATAGGCGACGATGTTCCCTATGGCGAACTCACCTCCTTTCCGCGTGCCGTTCAGGCAACGGAAGACGAGGTCGTGGTGTTTTCGTGGATCACCTATGAATCACGGGAAAGCCGCGATTCGATATTGGCCAAGGTCATGGCCGATCCCCGGTTGAAGGATGAGATGGAAAACATGCCCTTTGACGGCAAGCGCATGATCTATGGCGGCTTCAAGGTCGCCATCGAGCTTTAGTCCGAGCAGAGGCCGGACTTGACATCCGGCCACTGCGCCCGACCTGATGCGCATCGCTATCGTCATGTTCGGGGATACCATGCCACAAACCGTTGTCACGCTCTCGACCCATGGTCAAGGGCTCTATGAATTCACCGATCAGGTGGCGAAATTCGTCCGCTCAGTAGCGGCAGGCGGTGAGGGGCTTCTGACTGTCTTCGTGCGCCACACCTCCTGTTCCCTTCTGGTTCAGGAAAATGCCGATCCCGATGTCAAGACCGATCTCAAGGCCTTCTTCAGCCGGCTCGTGCCGCCATCCTCAGATCCGTCGATGCGCTGGATCGTGCACACGATGGAGGGGCCGGACGATATGCCGGCACATATCAAGGCTGCGCTGATGCAGGTCTCCATCGGGATTCCGGTGATGAACGGTCGGCTGGCGCTCGGCACCTGGCAGGGGATCTATCTTTTCGAGCATCGCGACCGACCACATCGCCGCGAGATCGTGCTGCATTTTTCTGGTTGAACAGCGCGCCTTCTCTCGTCAACTGATTGTTAACCGTCGTGAATACAATCTGAACGGCCAATTCGTGTTCGGTTCAGCTTGGCTGACCTAACGTGGCCCCAATCCCAAGGGCGTTTACCAATGAGCGACCAATAAGGGGATTGCAACGATCCGCAGCAAGGATTTGAAGGAGAAACACCATGACCAATCTTTTCGCCAAGGCAGGTATTGCAGCTCTCATGGCATTCGGCGCCATGTCCGCCACCACCATGACGGCATCGGCCAACGACTTCCATCCTGGCATCCAGCAGGCTCGCTATGATCACCCGCGCGGCCGCATGTGCTCGCCCCGTCTCGCTGTTGAGAAAGCACGCGACATGGGCCTGCGCCGCGCCCGCATCGACAATATCACGCCGCGCCGCGTCGTGGTCGAAGGCTTCGGCCGCCGTGGCCCGGATCGCGTTGTGTTCGCTAATGCGCCGGGTTGCCCGTTGATCCGCCGCTGATTGCTGCGTACCGAGGTTTTCCACATCTATGTGATGAATTTGAAGCCGTCTCCAAAAGAGAGGCGGCTTTATTTTAGCTCTATGCTACTATCGGCCCTCTGGTTTCCCCTTAGCGTTCATTGTAGCTGAGTAATGGATGAATGGCTGATTCCGAGCTCATTCAGCATCTGCCTTTACCTCTCGGGCACTCGTTCAGCGCTAATCGCTGGCATGAGAGAGAGGCTTTATGCTTCACGGAGAACACAATGAGACAAATGCTGGCAAAGTTGGGGGTCGCTGTCTGTGTCGCGGTGACTGCATTGTCGGGCACTGCGGATTTTGCCTCTGCACAAGGGGTGGATATTTATGTGAATCCGGGCCGCCATCGCCCGCCGCCGCCGGATTATGATCGTCCGCCGCCGCGTTTTGATCGGCGCGGCTGCGATCCCCGTCAGGCCGTGGATGTTGCACGCAGCTATGGTCTGCGCCGCGCCCGCGTCGTGGATGTGACGCCGCGCCGTGTCATCGTTGACGGCTTCGGTCGCCGCGGTCCGGATACGATGATGTTTGCCAATGTTCGCGGCTGCCCGCTTCTGGGCCGCTGACAAGCAAAACGGGCGCACAGAGCGCCCGTTTTTCGTTCTCTGACCTTTTCGCCTTTGGCGGGGGCCGCGGAACCGCCCTTTGCGTGATCCGATGGGATCTGAGCGAAGGGCGGTTTTGTTTTGTCTACGGCTGGATCGCGTAGGTGATGCTCACCGATGCGTTGTATTCGTTCTCGCCGGTTGCGACAGGGACGGCCTTGTCCATAGGTGCGGATGCAGCCATGGCGCGCATATAGGGCTGAGGCGGTGCAGCAACGACGCCGTCATGAATGGCGATGATACGGCCGAGTTTGACACCGGCGGCATCCGTCAGGGTCTTTGCCTTGGCGGCGGCATCGGCGACGGCCTTCTTTCGTGCGTCTTCGAGTACGGTATCCGGCTTGTCGTTGGTGAACTGGATATCGCCGCCCTGGTTGATGCCGAGCTTAACCGCCTGGTCAAGCAATCCGCCCAGCTTGGAGAGATCGCGCACGCGAACGGTCAGGCCGTTCGTTACCTGATAGCCGTTCAGAACCGGCGGCTGGTTGTGGCCGTCCTTGTCGTTCGGGTAGGTATATTGCGGCTGAATCGAAAAGCCGGAGGTCTGCAGGTCGCGTTCGGCAATGCCGCTTTCCTTCAGCGTTGCCAGCACGGCACCCATGGCCTTGTTGTTCTGATCGAGAGCGTCCTGCGCAGCCTTGGCCTGTTGAACGACCGACAGCGTCACCACAGCCATATCCGGCGCGATCGCCGCATGTCCCTCGCCGGTGACAGTGATGACGGCCTCGCGCGGCTTGCCATCTTCGGCAAAGGCAGCAGCCGCCGGCACGAAAAAAGTGGCGCTAACAAGAGCGGCAAGAGCAAAATCTCTGGTTTTCGTCAGAAGCATGGTTCGTTCCTTGGTTGATGATCCCTCAAGATGAGCTTTTGCGGATTCATTGTGAAGGTATTACGGCAGTCCCTTGTCGGAAAAGAGAAATTGGGTTAGAGCCAAGTCGGCTTCGGAGAACCATTGCTCCGGAATCGCAAGCGCAACGTCTTTTGCTGCGCCCGGGCCTGTAGCTCAATGGTTAGAGCCGGCGGCTCATAACCGCTTGGTTGGGGGTTCGAGTCCCTCCGGGCCCACCAGTCATTTTTTAACCAGTTCATTTGGTTTCATTTTCGGCAACATTCCCCTCACCAGATTCACATGGAGGGGCGAGTTCGTTCGCCAACTGTTCAGAAACGATGCGAGAAGCCTTCACTCCAAGGCGAGCTCTATCAGCCCCTTGGTGTAAACTTCTGCCTGCTTAGAGTTGGTCCAGCCGAATTGGCTCATCAGTTCGTAGGCAGTCGCCCCACCACTGGCGGCCATCGTTGCTGCCAACTTCCTTAGCCCGTGAGTTTTTTTCAATCCTCGCTTTTCTCGCGGCGTCCCAAAACCAATTACCAAATCCTGGAACAGAAAACGGCTTTCCATATTCCGTAACAAGAAAATGAAGATCGCCAGTCTTGGTGGCGTCGATGATGTCTACGTTCGATTTACCTCAGGGAGGGTTCCCAAGATCTACGGCTGGAAGGCTTCAGCGTTCAAAATCCTGCCTTTTTGAGACCTTCTCGATACAGGTCATTGTGCCATCGCTCCTTCACGGGGACGAGCGACAGCCATTCATCGACGTCGAAAGCAGGGTTGTTCTCGCGGACGCGACGAACGAGTGCGCGGGCTTCATCCTGATTGCCGAGCATTGCCCAGCTCGCTGCGGCAAGCCCGTCCGCTTGCCTTGGGTCGATCATTCGGCCGATATAATCGAGTACGGTCTGGAATTGGTTCAGGGCATAATTCGCTCGGGCGGCGATCCAAAGATAGACATCCGGATTTACGGGATTGAGATCCATGGCCCGCTGGATTTTTTCGAGAGCCAGGCCGGGCCGGGAAAAGTGGACCAGCGTGTCAGCATGGTCGGCAATAATATCGGCGTTATGCGGACTGAGGGTCTCCGCTATTTCCAACGCTTCTACGCTGCTGTCGATAGAACCCAGAAAAAGCTTGGCGACGCCCAGCTCGCGATAGCCGTCGGACAAATCGTTGCGAACCGAGATGGCGCGTTCGGCAAAATCTTCGGCCGACTTCAGCAGTTGGTGCTCACGGCGCGGGGTTAACTGCCATTCCTTGGAATAGGTGCGGGCAAGGGAGCCGAGGGCCGGTACAAAATTGGCGCTATGGCGCAGCGCGGCTTTCAGCTCCTTGCGGGCGCGCGTCAGCTTGAGCAGGGAAGGGTGATCGAGATATTGCAGCCCGACAAGGTATCGATGATATGCGACGGGGCTTGGCTCAAAATATATGCGCGCCAATTCATGATGCTCGACCTTCGCGACGGAGATGCGCACGACCTCCTGCGAGATTTCGCGCTTGTAGCGCGCAAGATCCGGTTTAGCGAAGGAGAAGTGCTTCGCCCACAGAATCTTGCTGCCTGGCAATGAGATGAGCTGCGTAAAGAGCGTGGGATCTTCCCTCGGCCCGATTAATCGGCTCTCCAAGACGTAATTGATGTCGTATCGCTCGAAAAGCGTGGTTTGATCGCCGCTTTGGCGTCCGATCTGAGCAGCGGAGTAGGGGGCGATCACTCTCAGGCTATGCAGTGCGCTGAAACCAAGGGTGATATCTTCGATCAAGGAGGATGCGAGCGTGGTTGCCACGTCATCGGTACTGCCGCCGGCGGGCGGCAGCAATGCGAGACGTGGAATGCGCGAGATCGTCCGCAAAGGGATATCCTGCTCGGATATGGCGGTCGAATGCGGCGCAGCGGCCGATATTGATGAGCGAGAGGATGCCCGAAGGAGCGCCGGCCATGATGAGGCGAGATCCTCGCGTTGCATAAATATGCGTTTGAGTTGTTCCAGGCCGCCCTCGGCATCGAAAGCCTTCAATAATATACGATGCGTTGCAATGTCCTGCGGCTCGGCTTCGAAAAGAAGGAGAGCCGCCTCCTTGATGGGCGCGACATCGCTCGTCGCTATCGGAAGCTTCACCGCCGCATCCAGTGTTTCCTTCAAGATCGCAAAGTGGCGCTTTCTTTCGCCCTCTCGCCAGTCGATGAAGGCTCTGGCCTGACAGTTAGCCCGCTCCATGAACTTTGATTGCAGGGCCTCGATCAAGCGAGCAAGGCTCTTTATCGGATCCTTGGACGTGTCTGCGCCGGCCGGGAAGATGTCGCTTTTGAGCGAGCCGATTACCAGGTAAATATCCGTATCGTCAAAGGTCAGAAATTCGGTGTTCAATTCCGATTGTCGGCTCTTGATACGAGAGACCAGCTTGCGAAGATTTGTCAGCGAATTCGCCAAGTCGCCATCGCCCCAGAGAAATCTCGCCATATTTGTTCTGCTGACGGATTTTCTATCGCTCGCGAGCAGATAGGCAATAATCAGAAGCGCCTTCTTGGGGAAATTTATTTGATGTTCGTCGCCATCCAGAAGAGCGATTTCACCAAAAGTTCTGAGTAAAAATTTCATCGCGCCTTCTATATTGCTTCAGATATATAACCGCGGCCGTCTTTCGCGCTCCGTCTGGATAAACGGCGAAATGACAGTGGAATCGATTATATATTCCTGATGCAACGCACAAATATTTGCAAATGAACTATTCTCGAGCTTTAATTTCGAAAGTTATTGTTGCACAAAAGCTCAGTTTTCCCACATTCATTCGACGTCTGGCGAGCTCGTTTCCGATGCGGGTCCGTTAAGAAAACAGTCCTGATCGGCTAAATTCCATCTTCCCCGCAACTATTGGCGGTCGGAAAATTCATGACCAACGCAGTGTTAGAGAAGCTCCCGGGCTCCAGATACTTCCCCGCCACAGAAGTGGTAACTTCAATTAGAGTCAGGATTTTATTGCCCTTATCGGCCCATTCGCCAACAGAGCCTACGGCTTATACTTTGGTATAATGGCGGTGCACCATCGCCTGATTGACCGCTCCTCGCGGCTGTGACACTACGGCCATGTCTTCGCAACATCAGGCGAAGGCTTACGAAACCAACAGATCAAGAAACCAATGGATAGCTACCCTAGTCGCTGTCCGATTGTGGCGTCATGCTGCATCCGGACGGTCATCGCAACAACCTGGACCGCTGTCGGCATTCGCCGGGCGAGCGTCGGTCGGGCTTAGCCTGTCCGGCTCGCCCTTCGGATCTGCCGTTAGGCGGGCCGATGAGGTGAGCCATGAACAACATCGTTTTTTTCCGCGGACGCAGGTTCGCAACCAAGTTTTCCGCCCCGAACGCTTTTGCCGTTTTGACCGGCAGCCGTCCGGCCGAACGTTCCATATCGCCACAGCGTCCGCGGCTGATCGCCATTTGGCACATCAATTCCCATACCGGGAAGCTTGAGTGCTTTTGGACGACGGAAAGCGGGCCTTTCCTTGATGAGGATGGCAGCCGTCGCGCGGCCTAAACCGTTCCTTCCGAAAGAAGTACCTGTGGCGTCGCTATGCGGCGCCTACGTCGCACCCTGACTAAAAATTCCTGTTTTCAAAGGGTTATCACATGGTTTTCCTTGCTAACGATCGACGCGGGCGTAGTGCCGTCGCTGCGTTGGCGGGTGCGCGTATCCTGCCGAATGGCTATGATCTCGCCGCATTCGCTTTCATTGCCGCTGCCGCCTATCTCGCACTTCATGGTATAGCCGAGATGCGCGCGCCGCTGGCTGGCCTGTCCACGGCACCGCTGTCGCTCGACCCGGCCTATCTGCCCGAATACGCCCTGCGCACGACTTTGCGGATGATGGCGGCCATCATCGCCTCCCTCATTTTCACCTTCGTCGTCGCGACGCTTGCCGCAAAGAGCCGCCGCGCCGAGAAGATCATCATTCCGGCCCTCGACATTCTGCAATCGGTGCCGGTGCTCGGCTTTCTGACCTTCACGGTGACCTTCTTCATGGGGCTTTTCCCCGGAAGTCAGCTCGGCGCAGAATGTGCGTCGATCTTCGCGATCTTCACCAGCCAGGCATGGAATATGGCTTTCTCCTTCTATCAGTCGCTGCGGACGGTTCCGCGTGACCTCGATGAGGTCAGCCGTGGATTTCGCCTGTCGAGCTGGCAACGTTTCTGGCGGCTGGAGGCTCCCTTTGCGGCGCCCGGTCTCGTCTGGAACACGATGATGTCGATGTCCGGCGGCTGGTTCTTCGTGGTTGCATCCGAAGCGATCACGGTGGGTAACACCACCGTGCAGCTTCCAGGTCTGGGTTCGTGGCTGGCGGTTGCCATCGACAAGCAGGATTTCGCTGCCGTAGGCTGGGCCGTACTTGCCATGGCAGTCGTCATCCTTCTTTACGACCAGCTGCTTTTCCGCCCGATCGTCGCCTGGGCAGACAAGTTCCGCTTCGAGCAGACGGCCGGACAGCGGAAGCCGCGTTCCTGGGTCTATTCGCTGATCCGCCGCACGCGACTCCTGAAATATGTGACCACACCTTTGGCCGCTGCGTGGGGTCGGTTGATGCTCCTGCGGTTGCCACCGACGTCGCGAGCCGTCGCAAGAGAGCGCGGCGGGCAGCGAGCCGTCAGCTGGGCTATCGACATCGCCTGGTATGCGCTGATCGCCGTCATTGGTGTCTGGAGTATCGGGGATGCGGTTTCCTATCTCAGCCAGACGCTCTCCTTGGCTGATGTCTGGATTGCTTTTGCCGTTGGGTTCGTGACGCTCATTCGCGTTGTCGTTCTCATTGCAGTCGCCAGCGTCATCTGGGTTCCAATCGGCGTCTGGATCGGCTTGCGTCCAGCTGTTGCCGAGCGCGTCCAGCCTCTGGCGCAGTTCCTGGCGGCCTTTCCGGCCAACGTACTCTTTCCCGTTGCAGTGGTTGCGATCGTTGCGACGGGCGCCAGTCCGAACATCTGGCTGTCGCCGCTGATGGTCCTCGGCACGCAATGGTACATCCTGTTCAACGTGATTGCCGGCGCGAGTGCATTCCCTACCGATCTGCGGGAGGTATCCTCGGTTTACCGGCTGCGCTCGTGGACCTGGTGGCGGCGAGTGATGTTGCCGGGGATATTCCCTTACTACGTCACGGGAGCGCTGACCGCTTCCGGCGGTTCCTGGAACGCCAGCATCGTCGCTGAACTGGCGAGCTGGGGCAACACGAAACTCGAAGCCTTCGGACTTGGATCATACATCGCGAGGGCGACTGAGGCGGGCGATTTTCCGCGCGTCATCCTTGGTATCGTCGTCATGTCGATCTTCGTGACGCTCTTCAACAGAACGCTCTGGCGGCCGCTTTACGTCTTCGCCGAACGCCGCATGCGCCTCGATTAATTCAAGATCGGAGAACCGAATATGGAAAACGCTGTCATCTCCAGGAAGCTCGATATTGTAAAGAATGCACCGCTGGTTCTCGCCAAGCAGGTGTGCCAGGCTTACGACAAAGGAGCTTCCGGCTCGCTCGTCGTTCTCGAAAATGTCGATCTTCAGCTCTATTCCAATGAAATCGTTGGGCTGCTCGGCCGCTCCGGTTCCGGCAAATCAACGCTGCTGCGTGCAATCGCCGGCCTGATCCGCCCGAGCAAAGGGGACATCACCTTCCAAGGCAGGCCGGTCGTCGGCCCCAACCCCGATGTTGCCGTGGTCTTCCAGAGCTTTGCGCTCTTTCCCTGGCTGACCGTCCTCCGAAACGTCGAGCTTGGCTTGGAGGCGCAAGGTGTTGCCTCTTCTGAGAGGCGCAAGCGTGCGCTCGCTGCAATCGATCTCATCGGCCTAGACGGTTTCGAAAGCGCCTATCCGAAGGAGCTGTCGGGCGGCATGCGCCAGCGCGTCGGCCTTGCGCGTGCGCTCGTCGTCCGGCCGAAGGTTTTGCTGATGGATGAACCCTTTTCTGCGCTCGACGTACTGACGGCAGAAACGCTTCGCACGGATCTCCTTGATCTGTGGTGCGAGGGCCGCATGCCGATCGAGTCGGTTCTCATGGTGACACACAATATCGAAGAAGCGGTGCTGATGTGCGACCGTATCCTGATCTTCGGATCGAATCCCGGCCGCGTGATTGCGGAGATCCATGTGGATTTGCCGCAGCCGCGCAATCGTCTCGATCCGGCCTTCCGCATGCTCGTCGAAGACATCTACGCGCGGATGACGGTAAAGACCGATGCGCCGTCGCGCGAAGGCCTTTTCCCCGGCACGGGTATTGCCATGGCGCTTCCGCGCGTGTCGACCAACCTCATGTCCGGTCTCATCGAAACGGTCGCCGCCGAACCGTATCGCGGGCAGGCCGACCTGCCGCCGCTGGCGGCGCATCTGCATCTCGATATCGATGATCTCTTTCCGGTCGCGGAAACGCTTCAGCTCCTGCGTTTCGCTGATCTGGAAGGAGGCGACATTAAGTTGACGGCGCCGGGCTTGCGCTTCTTCGACAGCGACGTCGATGAACGCAAGAAACTCTTCGAACAGCACCTAGCGACCTATGTGCCGCTGGCTGCACATATTCGCCGTGTGCTCGACGAACGGCCGACTCACCGCGCACCTGCACGGCGCTTCCGCGATGAGCTGGAGGATCACATGTCCGAGGATTATGCCGACACCACCATCAAGGCCGTCACGAACTGGGCTCGCTACGCGGAATACTTCGCCTATGACGAAAACGCCGATCTGTTCACGCTGGAAAACCCGAGTTGAAACCCCGCTGGAACGAACGCGAGAGGGCGCCGCCAGTTGAGGCGGCGATCAGCTCATGGCATTCCAGGATTTGACAGGCCGCCTAGCGGGGACTTAGCGCATCAGATCCGGCGGGTCGCCAGCTTTCTCGGCACCGGAGAACGCGGTTGTTGTTTTGATGCTTCGGTTCGGGCAGTTTGCAGCTTCCGCACGCAATCTTGCGGAAGCCGTAATGCAGGGATGCCAGAGATGAGGCGCGAGTTTTTGAAATACCTCTTCGAGATGCCCTTGCTTTGGCTCGGCATTGCTGTTCTTGCCGCTCTCATTTTCATCGGCGATACGATCACCGATCTGGAGATCGCCTTTGCCGTTTTGTATGTATCCGTCATCTTGCTGGCGGTCTATTCGGGGCGGACAGGCGCTATCGCGATAGTCGGGATTGCATGTGCTGCTTTGACTGTCATCAGCTATTTCCTGACGCGTCACGGCGCTTCGCAGGCGGGCCTGATCAACAGTACACTTAGCCTAGTCGCGATCGGCGCGACCACTTATCTGGCGATCAGGATCGAAATGCTTGATGCAAGGGCGAGGCAGGCGCAATCCGAGCTTGCACGCATGTCACGTCTCATGATCGTCGGTGAGTTGGGCACATCGATAGCCCACGAAGTCAGCCAGCCGATCACCGCAATTGCCGCTAACGGCAATGCCGCGCTTCGATGGCTGTCCGCAACACCGGCCGATCACGACGAAGCCCGCCGCGCTATCGAGCGAATTGTCGCGGATGCCGGGCGAGCAGGCGATGTCATCGGTCGTGTTCGCGGGCTCGTGGCGCGCTCGTCGCCCTCTAGCGACACGATCGATCTCGTCGAGGCTATCAATGATGTACTGGAACTCGTTCGCAGCGAGATTCGACGGAATAAAATCCTGTTCCGCTCGGAATTGGCGAGCGATCTACCATTGATGGCCGGCGACCGGGTCCAGCTGCAGCAGGTGATCCTCAATCTCGTCATGAATGCGATCGAAGCTCTGGCGGAGGTCGATGAGGAAACGCGCGAGCTGCTCGTCAGCGCAGCCGCGGACGAACGGAAGGTGACCGTCAGCGTGCGCGATACCGGCAGCGGCATGCCGGCCGAAAGGCTCGACAGGATATTCGATGCCTTCTACACGACCAAGCCGAAGGGCATGGGGATGGGGCTTGCCATCAGCCGATCCATTATCGAAGCGCATGGCGGGACCATCTATGCCGCGCCGAATTTTCCACGCGGAGCCGTCTTCGGTTTTACCTTGCCGCTGAACGGAAGGGCAAAGGGGTAGGGCATGCAAGGACAGCAGCCGACCGTTTACGTGATCGACGACGATCCATCCGTGCGCGATGGGCTGGACAGCCTATTACGCTCCGTCGGCTACGATACGCGTGCCTTTGCATCGCCGCGGAATTTCCTGGCTTCTTCTCGGTCTGAGGGGCCAGCCTGCATCGTGCTCGATGTCAGGATGCCGGATGCGAGCGGTCTTGATTTTCAGGATGAGCTTGCGCGTATGGGATATGCAATCCCGATCATTTTTCTCACCGGGCACGGCGACGTGCCGATGTCCGTCAGGGCGATGAAAGCGGGGGCGGTGGAGTTTCTCTTGAAGCCGTTCCGTGAGCAGGATCTCCTCGATGCAATCAGGCAAGCGCTCGAAATCGATCGCATCCGGCTGCGCAAGCAGGCGGCGGAAATCGATCTTCATGAGCGATTTTCGACACTCACGCCACGTGAACGCGAGGTGATGGCGCTCGTCGCACGAGGTCTCCTCAACAAGCAGATCGCTGCCGAGATCGGCCTCAGTGAAATCACCGTCAAGGTTCATCGAGGTCAGGCGATGCGCAAGATGCGCGCCGACTCCGTCGCCGACCTCATTCGGATGGCCGATAATCTCGGCCTCACGAACGATAAAGCCAGCGATACGACGCCCGGGCTTCGTTAGTCTTGCTGCACTCGCCCCCAGTCGCGAGGATCTCATGGCTTACGAATGCGGTGTTGCCACGTGGGTTAGTTCAATCCCGCGGAATCGTTGGCGTTCCCTGGTGAAAAATCATCTGCCATCGCCCATCGATACGCTGCCAAATCGAACTCCGTAAAGTATGCCGCTCCGGACTGCTCTCTCCGGCCCGCCGGACGCTTCTGTAGGTGACGAGGACAGCATCTGGGGAGATCGATCGAAAGGCATAGTCGCGGGAAATAACGGGAGGGGCGGCTTCTTCCCTCTTTTCTGCGGCCAGACCGGCGATCAGGTCATCCCTATCGTCGTAAACCGTACCGGAACTGCCAAATTCAACGAAGCCTTTGGCCAGCAATTCCTCCACGACTGCCGGCGACCGTCGTATTTCCGGGAGATGTAGCTTCTGCTCCAGCAGGCGGATCTCTTCAAGCTCGTGCTGGGGAACGTTCATTGTTTCAGCGACCTCCGGTGAATATCGATGTTTGTATGTCGCGGACCTCAGTATGTCCCGAGTGCTTCCAGTTTTCTCTCCCGCTCGAACTTGTGATTTTGATCATAGTCAGCTTCTCTAGATTGCTCCAACGCAGAGACGAAAAGTTCGGCGGCGTGACGACCCGCCTGTGTTCTGTCGTCTTCGATGACCGTTGCTATCCGCCGGAATAATTCGGACTCGAAGCTGCCTGCATTGTTCGAGGCATTCGGCCGTGACAGTCTTGCACCACCATCCAGTCTGATTGCCGACACATAGAACTCGTCCTCGTAATCGGCTCCTGCCGAGGTCAGCTCAGCACGCCCGTATAACAGCAACCCGGTTTCCCAACGATCGCATAGGCGGATACTAAGCTCATCAAACGAATATTCGCAGGAGAATTCTGAAGCGTACATCATCATTCTCCCACCCTGGCGATCGACGATAGTTCGGCAACGCCGGCGCCCCTCACGGCATCTGCCGGTATGATTATGAAAGCATTCGGCTGTCTCGGCATGAATGACATTCTCCTTCGATGGCCTTGCGGCTTTTCCAATTGTTGCAATTGGCCTGTCCGGTTTCGCTAACTTCGGACGAGATCCTGCTCTTGCCCGGGCTCATTCCATTCAGGGCCAACGGCTCTTCTCGGTGAAGTTGCCATTCAACATGATATATGTCAACATAATTTATGTTTACCGCGCGACTCAAATAGAAAATTGGTTTTATTTGCGTGCGATATGACCGCAGATCCGGCCGATGATCGTCAAGCGGTCCAATTCGACGGTAAAAGTTTCCAGTGCCGGATTGTCGGAGATGATCTTGACTTCGCTTGGCCGGCTAAAGGGAACTCGCTGCAAGCGCTTGATCTGCGGCTCCGTATAACCGTCGCTGATCGCATAGACCGTATCGGTGGTCATTTGGTTCTGTGAGAGATCGACGATGACGCGATCGCCGGGCATGTAGGTCGGCTGCATGGAATCGCCGACAACTTCCATGATGATCGTGTGGCTCGGGGAAGCCTTGGCCTCGTTTCGCAGATAGCCGGTGGGGATCAGCCATTCTGCGACGATCTTATGCCCGGCGACATTGCCTGAGCCGACGGGGAGGTTTATGACTTCGCCGACGACGCCGCTACCGGCGCCGAGCTTGACGTCCACTTCCGGTGTTGCGCCTTCGATCTGCGGCTTCCAGTGTTCCCGGCTATAGCTGAGCTCTTCGCCGCTCTCGGCAAATCCATCGTGATCCTGCTCGTCGGGATCGAAGGACATGACAATGTTTGGCGCCGGACGTGCGGTTTTGCGCAGACCTTCGCCAGTGAGAAGATAAGCCGCGGTCGTGCCGAATTTCTTGGCATAGCGATTGGCGACTTCGGCGCTGAATTCGTTCTGACCGTTTTCATGCGCGCGATAGGTGGACAAGCTCACGCCCAGCGCTTCTGCCGCCTTCGTGGCTGATGGATAATTTGCGGCTTCGCGCGCCGCTCTTAGTCGTTCGCCCATGGATTTCTGCATCTTTTGACCCTTGCAAAATTTCCGACATAAATCATGTTGACAACGTCATTGTTATCAACATAATTTGTGTTTATCAAGGTGCCCGTGGCGCAAAACGCTGTTTGGCGGGTGAGCGGCCCGGCGCAGTACGCGACCGACAATGTTTTGGAGGTGAAGTTATGATCATAGGCAATGGGAACAGGAGGACAGTGTCGCAGGCTGGATATTTCGATCGCTTTTGGGGGTGCCCCGGATGCCTCCGAATTCTATCGATCGCGGAGATCATCGAGCTGCATTGTGAGAGTTGTGATGTAGCCGTCGAGCCTGCGGAAATGACGAAGATCGGGTCTTTTTCCGAAGCAGCTGGTCAGGAGGCGCAGCCATGATCGAAATGCTTCAGGGTCTTCTAGCCTGTATCGGCGCGGCGTTGTTTTTTGTCGCTATGGTGATCGCGATAAAGTCGGTCACTTGGAAATCGCCAATGAGATCCCTTGAAGATGAGGACTTCGGTGCTCCGGAGGGAGACCAAATTCATTTCCGCATTGCCGAAGACCCCACGCTTGCGCCCAAAGAGCCGGCACGGCCGGCGGAACTGCGCAGGCGGTAGGCGGGCACCCAAACGTCAAAACCCAATCGAAAACTCTAGAGATAGACCTGGCCAAGCGAGCCGGGGGAGGTTGCTATGAACGAATTTCAAATCGGAACAGAAGCCGTTGCCGGCGGCCATCTCGGCTGGATTCGCAAGGTTCACCGAGCGACAAATGAGGTCCTGCGGGATAGGAGAGGTGAACCGATCGTCTTTGCGACGCAAGATGCTGCCAAGGCTGCAGCCGGCGAGGCGATGGTTGCTTATCTCAACACGCCGATGCTCCGAGATGGGGCGAGGGTGGAAGCGATTTCCAAGGCGGAAGCCTTCTTCAAACCCAAATCGGCCAGCGCTACCGCCACGATTGGAAGCGCTTAGTGAGCTGCCCATGGATGGGAGAGGCAACAAATTCGCCGACGAAAGGAGTTGAACTGTCATGACCAAAGGCAGGCTGGATCTTATTCTCGATGGGCTCGGTATCAAGCTGGTTCCCGTCCATCGGCGCCGCGCACCGGCGGAGAGCCACGCGCGCGGTACGATGCAGGAAATCCGGGGCCGCTACGGGGACGGTCATCTGGTCTTTGTTCTGCGATGCATCCGACAAACCGGGAGCAATCGCGATGAACTCTGGTCGGACACGATTGGCGCCATATCCGATGTCCTGGCGCAGCGCCAGGATTGGGCGCTGCAGCGTCCAGGTGATCTCTTGGGTGCCTTCGATGATATCGCGCTTGCCACATTGCGCACGGATGCAGTGGCGCGGCGGCCGTGGCCCGTTCGGGCGACATTGCGAACGCTGATTTATCAGGAATTGGAGAAACGACTTGATGCACCCGTCCGCCTTGCAGTTTGACGACCTGTCCCGTCGCGCGGCTGAGATTGCCGACCTGAGCCTGATCGTCCGTGCACGTTTCGTCGAAGCTGCCGATACGATGGTTCATCTCGACGTGCGCGGCATCCGGCCCGACAGGATGCGGACACTTTGGCCGGAGGTTTTGCCCGAACCGATGGATCACGCCGATATCCGCATTCGCTATCGGCCGAGTGCTGCAGCCATCAGTCGGGCAGAGGAGGTTTTGCTGGAATGGCTCCGGGTTCACGTCCAGGATGAGGAGCGGCGCATTCTGCTTTCGCGATGGTCCATTTGTCTTGCCGCGCCCTATATTGCTGGTTCGTTTCGGGATTTTTGCGCGCGGACCGGGCGCGTACGGCGCACGGCCGAACGGCGTATTCACAGCAAGTTCCAGAAGTTGGCCGATGTACTTCTCGCTGCCTCACCGATGCTTCAGGAACCGGATTGGTCGCGCATATCGCCAATGATGCCGAATGCGCCTGGCGGTCTCGACCGGGCAAGGCCGAAGGCACTCAAACATGAAACACATTGGCTGCCGGACGATGCGCGGCCAGTTTTCGACGCGGCAAGCCCGGAACTTGCCGAACTGGCCAAGCGACTGGAACGCGGGAATCGTAGGCGCGCCAAGATGAAAGTCTGAGCCGTCGCACTGATGCGGTCCGAACCCGCGATCATTGTGATGCACCAATATCTCCGATTGGTGACTTTGTTCAATCAAGCGCAAAAACGCCGGCGGGGCGAGTCTTTGCAGTGATCTCGCCAAAATCTGGGACCGTGTATTCTGCCAAGAGCCGGAGACGCGATGTCGGCAGATGAACTCGCCAGGGATCACCGATCAGAATCATGATTTCCCGAGCCAGGCAGCGGTCCAGAAATGCGATGACGCTCTCCGCAAGCGCTGCCTCATAGAAAAGATCCCCGACGCATATGACGTCGACGTCAGGCGGTTCGCTTTTCGTCAGGTCGGCGAGTACCGTATCGATCGTCACATCATTGAGCGCGGCATTGAGCTCGATAGCTGCGATTGCATAGGGATCAATGTCGGCGCCATATACCTTCGCTGCGCCTGCCTTTGCAGCGGCAACCCCGACAATTCCCGAGCCGGCGCCCAGATCTAATACGCGGCGACCAGCCACACTTTCCGGCCTATCAAGAAGATAACGGGCGAGAGCCAGACCTCCTCCCCAGTAATGCGCCCAGTACGGTGAGCCGAATTGCGAATCTTGTTCTGCGAGGTGTCGCAGCCCGCTTTGTGGATCTGCTTTATGCAGGCAAATATCGGGGATACCTGGAACATGCATGACCGGGAGATTGGCGGCGATGAACCGCCGAAGCCAATCCTGGCTCATGGGATCATCCGAACTGCTGTTTCGTCTTGCCGAGATTCCTGTCGGCCGGCCTTTGCGCATCTTGAGTATTTTCGCGAATTGAGGGCTAGATCGTTTAGTTCGTCGGACTGGAGAATCCGATATTTACGGGGAATTTCAATTGGTTATTTGTAGCCCTCGTCAAAATCCTTATTCCTTGCGCGCTGATCGGCCTTCAAGGGTGTCGCCAACTCAGCCGAAATGGGGTATCTATTTTGGCATGATGAGAACAGTTGCAGCGACGCACTGTTGACCGCAAGCGATGTTTTAAGCCGCTTGTTTTCTTTCAAAATTCCATCGGAAATCATGAAGCATGACCAATGCCGACAAGCCAGTCGCGCCGCGCAAACCGCGTGCGCGCCGTCGCAAGGCCGTTTCCGTCGAAGATACGCCGCTTGATTACATGCTGAAAGTGATGCGCGACGACGAAGCGGACCAGAAGCGGCGCGATGAAATGGCGAAGATTGCCGCATCCTATGTTCATCAGAAACCTAGCGAGCGCTCCGGCGCCGGGGCCAAGGAAGGCCGCGGCGTCACCATCGATCTAACCAATGCCACGGATGAGCAGCTTGCAATACTCGAATCTCTCTTCGGTCCGCTTGCCGGATCCGGCGACGATGATCGCAGCGATCAAAGAGGAGAAGGCGAGGCGGAGAGCTGAACGCGAGCAGATGGAGGTCGCAGCCCGGCTTACCATGGATGCCGAGCGCATTCGTGCCAGCTGCCAGTCTCTAACCGGCTTCGTGCGAGAGGCCTGGCATGTCGTCGAGCCCTCAGTCGACTATGTCCACGGCTGGCATATTGATGCTATCTGCCGACATCTTGAGGCGGTGACATCGGGTGACATTACCCGGCTGCTGATCAACGTTCCGCCGGGCACGATGAAATCGCTCCTGTGCGGTGTCTTTTGGCCGGCATGGGAATGGGGGCCAAAAGGCAAACCGCAACTGCGCTATCTCGGTGCCTCGTATTCGGAACATTACGCCACGCGCGACAATAGGCGCATGCGGGATCTCGTTGCCTCCGAATGGTATCAGACACTATGGGGCGATCGGGTCAGGCTGACAAGAACGGGCGAAATTGCTTTTGCCAATGGCTGCTTGGGCTCGCGGCAGGGTGTGCCGTTCTCCAGGTTGACGGGCGGCCGCGGCGATCGTGTCATCATCGACGATCCGCATTCCGTGGATGGGGCGGAATCGGAGGCCTAGCGCCTGTCCACGGTTCGCACCTTTCGCGAATCCGTCCCGACGCGGCTCAACGACCCTCAACGCTCGGCGATCGTTGTCGTGATGCAGCGGCTGCATGAGGCGGATGTCTCCGGGACGATCCTCGCGCTTGGCTCGGCTACGAACACCTGATGCTGCCGATGGAATTCGAGCCGGAGCGCCGATGCCGGACCTCGATCGGATTTGTCGATCCGAGGACATCCTTTTACGGCACGCTTGCCGCCGCCGATGCCTATTTCGCCGATCGTGCCAATACCAGCTGGGCCGCGGCCAGCGACGGCGATCGGCTGGCGGCGCTGGTGCGTGGATCGCAGGCTGTCGATAGCCTCTACGAGCCCAAATTCAGCGGGCGGCGAACCAGGGGCTATGATCAAGCCTTGTCTTGGCCTCGCAGCGCGGCGACGACGGTGAACGGTGAAGCGATCGCCGATGATGCATTGCCGCTGGCCGTAACTTACGCGGCCTATGAGGCGGCGGCGCTCGAGCTTGCGGAACCGGGCAGCCTCACGCCTGTTATCGTCGCGGCTCGCACGGTGAAGCGCGAGAAGGTGGGACCGCTGGAGACGGAGTATGCCGTTGCCGACACGAGTGGCGACATGATCGCCTCCGCAAGGCCGGTGCTGACCAAGCTTGATGGGCTGCTCTATCCACTCCTGCGCCCGGTACTCCCCGGCATTCTGGTGGTCTGATGGCTGCTTTCGATTACGACAGAGCGCGGGCGACGGCGGAGCGTTTGATCGGCAAGTTCGGCCAGAAGGGCAGTCTACGTCGCATCAACAATTCCGGCCCTGATTATGACCCCGTTCAGGCGAGCGAGGATTTTGCATGTTCATTCGTCGATCTCGATCAGAGCCAGATGCATGTGGCTGACACGCTGATCCAGCGTGGGGATCGCATGATCTATCTCTCGACCGAGGGGCTATCGATCACGCCGACATTGGCCGACAAGGTGCTGATCGGCGGCATCGAGCATGCGATCGTCGATATCCAACCGCTGTCGCCGGGCGGGACGGTCGTCTTTTGGCAGTTGCAGGTGCGGCGATGAAGGCGCTGGTGCGTTTCAAGACGATCCTGACGCTTTGGCTGCTGTCACGAGTCATCCTGCTGCTCAATCGGGTTTCGCCATTGCCGGGAATTGAGACGAGTGGCGGGACGAAGGCCGAATCCGGAACCGACAGACCTACGGTTCGGGCCCGTTACGGCCATCTCACCCTTTTGAATTTCGAGCGGCGTGGCTCCTCACCGGGCGACGCCGCCGATGACGCATAAGCTTATCAAGGGGCAATCGATATGGCTTCCTCTAATTTTTCCGCCGATATCGCCGCCTGGGCCGAGCGGACCAAGAAGCGCATGGAGGAGGTGGCGAACCTCTCTGCACAACGGCTAGCCGAGGCGATTGTCGAGGCAACGCCTGTGGCCTCCGGCGAACTTGTCAATTCCTTCCGGGTCTCCGCCCCGCCACGGGAAAGCAGGGACGCGGAGGGATCTGATGAAGGCCAGCCGGTCGATCTGGTCGGGCTCGGCGTGCCATTGGGCGGCATGATCCACATGGGCTTCACTGCGCCGCACGCCGCTGCCGTCGAATATGGCAAGGATGGGCAGGCAGGGCAGGGCATGGTGCGGCTTGCGGCGCGCCAATGGCCTGACATCGTCGAGCGCGCCGCGCGCGACACTGCCGACTGATCGCTCGAAATCTCAACAATCTAGACAAGGTGACGCATGGCGACGGCAACGGACGCTCTCATTCTGGTTGCGCTGCTGGACCATCTGGCAGCACTCCAATTCCAGCCGCCATTGCCGGTGGCGCAGCCGGGCATTGCCTTTCCCCCGGCGGGGCAAGAAAAGCCGGATAATTATCTGGCCGTCAGCTACCTGCCCAACCGTCCCCGGCAGGTAACGCTCGGCGACGATCCGCAGCAGAAGCTCGGGCTTCTGCAGGTTTCCGTCTATTGGAAGGCCGGCGGCGGGCTGATCAAGCCGCTCGATGCCGCCGGCCAGGTCATCGACCATTTCAACAACAAGACGCTGTTCGCCTCTGGCGTGAAGATCACGATCAGTGGCGAGCCGTGGGCCGCAGGCCCGATCCAAGAGGATGACCGGGTGCAGATACCGGTCACCATTCCCTACACCGCCTTTGAACCGGAGACATGATCCATGGCGAACAAAAGCACGAAGAAGGGCTCGAAAGTCTACGTATGCGAGACGCCCCAGAATACCGATCTCACGGCCACGGCCTATGCCGCGCTGACCTGGGTGCAGGTGGGCGAGGTGGGCAAGATCGGCGATTTCGGCTCGGACTCCACCATCAACCACTACGATACGCTGGATGAGCCGGTGCAGCAGAAGCAGAAGGGCGTTTCCAACGCCGGCGATCCGGAGCTCGAAGTCGCCTCCATCGCCGACGATCCGGGCCAGGATATCCTGCGCACCTTCGGTGATCCCCTTAACGTCAACAATATGGCGATCAAGGTCGAGCGCAACGACGCGCCGCAGGGCAAGACCAATACGGTGTTCTATTCGCGCGGCGTCGTTTCCGGCCCGCTCTATCCCGGCGGCGGCTCCGACGATTTCGATCTGGAAAAGTTCAAGATCGGCCTCAACCAACTGCCGATCCGCGTCGATCCCGTCACCACGCCGTAAGCGCCATCTTACGGAATCTTGCGCGCGTCGCTCTCCTGCGGCGCGCGGCTACTCTCGTATGTCCCAACCGATAAGGTGTTTCCTTGGATATCTCCAGTCTCGTCAATTCCGAAGATCTCTTCGAGCTGCAGCTCCTGCATCCGGCCACCGAGGAGCCGCTCGGCATCTCCTTCATGATCCGCTCGGCCGAGAGCAACGAGGTGAAGAAGATCGTTCGCCAGCATAGCGACCGCTTCCTCGCCAGCCGCAAGAAGAAGCTGACGACCAGCAAGGTCGAGGCCGAATATCTCGACAAGGCCGCCGCCGCCATCGCCTCCTGGAACTGGGGCGAGCAGCAGTGGAAGGGCGAGCAGCCCGCGCTCTCCTTCGAGAAGGCCCGCGAAGTCGTCGAGGACGCCGGCTGGATCTACGATCAGGTGGCCGGCGCCTCGGAGGACCGCGCAAATTTTATGAAGAGCTTGCCGAAGGGCTTTCAGAAGCCGTAGGGATCGTCGCGCGCTATGATTGCGTGCGCGATACAAATGGCGAGACCCGGCGCGAACGCAACGAAGCCTTCGAGCTTTTAAGCCCGGAGGCCGAAGTGCCGGAGGCCGGCCATGCGCTCTGGGACTGGTTCTGGGATCTGCGTTCGGCGCAGGCTCCCGGCTTTTCCGGCCCGGCCCCGCTCTCCCACCAGGAAATGCTGGCCTGGCTGCAGCTGACCGGCAACCGCCTGCGCCGGGAAGACATCGCCGTGCTGAAGGCGATGGACGGGCGCTATTGCCAGGCGGTGGAGGAGGAGACGGAGGCGATCAGGGCGCGGGAGGCGGGGTGATCATTTTGCTTTCCAACAATCTTCCTGCGATTTTGCCGACGATATGATCAATGCAAATCCGCCCAGGTCATTCCATCCACTGATACATCTGGTTCCAAAACGTTTGAAGCGTCATTACCGACATAAGTGCATTTTGAAATCTGCCGTATGGGCGTCCCGTAAGTATTCGGCTCATCGTAGTTGATATAGAGAGTAAATAAAACGGGCTTTTGTCGCCCTTCGTCAAAGTCCCGCAAAAACGTCTCGGTCAGCACCCGCTTGCCGCCATATATGCGCTGCTCTCTATCGGCAAGATAAGCCGCGTATTCTGGCCGACTGAGAGTTGACTCATGCTGTGTGATCTCGATACGCTTATATCCCGACGGCGACGTTAGCTTCCTTTTAAGGCCTGCTTCGCACGACTGAACAATCTTTGAGTCGAAAAAGTCGCAACTGCTCAATAGTGGCAGCAGAAAAAGCAAGGCACTTAGTCTCCAAATCGAGTCATGGAATCCCCCAAGGCGATACGTGGGGTTGTATTTCGCATCTTTTTGAAAGGGGCACCAGTGAAGAGATATTGCAATTCTGGGTACCGTTTTCATATCTGATGATATCAGAGCCTCTATAGATGTCTTCAAGACCTGCCAGAAATGGCCGGTACGGCGCAGCCTTGAATGGATATGGCCGGCATAGCTGCGATGAACGCGAGACAGTGCGCGGCGAATAAGTAAGTCGTCTAAGTGTGCTTTTCCATTATTCTCTCAGACCGCCCGCTGCTATCCACTCGGTTTCGGTTTTGCCGTTGATTTTGACTGAAAACTTGCTGGAGCCAGAGCCATCTCCCGCAAGGCTGATATCTTCACAGTCCACCGAACTTCGGATCGGCACCCCAAAACTATTGGGCGTGTCATATTTGATGAAAATATTGATTTGGACGGGTTTTACTTTGCCTGCATCGAAATCTCTCATGTCTCTTTGAATGATCGCTGCTGAAAGTTTCAAGTCCTGGAGGCTGGCAAGATATTCCGCTCCATTAAGGATCTTCTCGGAGCGGCTGATCTCGACCCTTTTATATTCCGTAGGTGAGAGCAAGCGCTGCTTCAGAGCGGCTTCGCAAATGGTGACGATTTTCGCATCAAAGAAGTCGCAACCGCTTAAAAGCGGCAACAGAAGCGATATGGCCGCAACATTTGAAATTAGCTTCATGAAATCCCCCAATAGTATCCGGGGTGATTTCTGGCATTATTTTGAAAGGTACACCAGTGTCAGACATCGCAACCCTTGGTATTTCTGTTGACGGCTCGGAAGTGCGTACTGCTACCAAAGAGATCAATGCCTTGAAGGAGGTAAGCGGGCGTGCCGAGAAAGCTGCCGGCGCTCTGGCTAGGGCATTTCAAAGTTTGAATTCTAATGCTCAGGTGGCAAACGGAATTACGGTGACAGTGCACTAATTCCAACGACGACCTTGGCTTTGCGGCCGCGAGGAGCCGGCTTGAGGGTGGCGTCGGTGAGGTCTTCGAGCCGGTCTAAAAAGTCGGTGTTGCCGATGGGGCGGCCGATGCTTTCTGCTCGGCGAAGCGCAGCAAACGCCATCTCTTCTTCTCCGGCAGTGAGGAGGGCGGCGAAATCGGGAAAGCGAGCGCGAACCGGTGCTGTGGTCGTGACGCCGTCATCCTCAATCAGTCCAAGTTGGGCCGCGACACTCGACCATCGCCAATCGGCAGCCCGCTCGACAAGGCGAGCGCGCACCGGATTGAGGGCGACGTAGCGCAGCGCTGCCGCCAGATGCTCTTCATCCATGGCGACACAACCGAAGCGGCCCTGCCAGAAATGGCCGGTCCGGCGCAGCCTTGCATGGATATGGCCGGCATAGGTGCGATGAACGCGAGATAGTGCGCGGCGAATACCGTCGGCATCCGCCGGAACGAGGATGAGGTGAACATGATTGGGCATCAACACCCAGCCCCAGACTTCTACGCCGGCGGTGCGACAATGATGAGCCAGGAGATCGCGATAGAGCGCATAGTCATCATCGCAAAAGAAGGTTTGCGCCCGCCCGTTGCCGCGTTGGGTGACGTGATGTGGAATATCAGGGACGACGATACGAGCGAGACGGGCCATTGGTTGTGTTGGTCAGATCTGAAAGTTTATTGAGTGCACTGTCACCGTAATTCATCGGTAATTCATCGGGGCGCAGGTAAGGCAGCGGATTTCTGCGGTGCGCTTTAGTAGCGCGCCGCTTTGCTATCGCTCCACTCGTTGTCCGTTTTACCATTAACTTCGACGTTATACGCTGTTGGCTCTGAGTGATCTTCAGGATCATCGAGATACCCGCACGCAGCGTGATACCTTATAGGTGTTCCATAGATATTTGGACTGTCGTATCTAATAAAAACGGCCAGGAGGACGGGATTTGATAAGCCCTTATCGAATCTGCTTAGACGATCCTTTATCCTTTCATCGGTAAAGCCGGGATCGCGTTGGCTTCTTTTAACAAGCCTAGCTTCATACGACTCATGGTCGGCAGGCATTTTTGTCTCATCAATTTCAATACGCTTATACAACGACGGCGCTAAAAGACGCTCCTTGAGAGCCGTTTCGCATGCCGTGACCATTTTTGAATCTGAATCATTGCAACCGCTTAAAAGCAATGTCGCAATCATCAGGCTTATGACGCTTGTTATGGGCTTCATCGGATGAAGATGCTCGATAGGTTCATTGGGTGGTAGATCGTATATTTGCAACTCTGGCGAATGTTGCACGCAAAGATTTAGCGTGTCAATGACGCGTTCTGTAAATGTTCTGGATGACGCGCTGATCTCTCACATAGTCGGCTAAGGTTTCTGTGATGACCTTGCGCCCGCAGAATCCCGTGAGAGGCATCCTTCTGTTCATTGCTATTCCCGCTTTTTCTCTGTTTGCCCTTAAAACGAGATACACCGAAAAGGAAAGAATATGGCCGATGTTGCCACATTGGGAGTTGGGGTCGACACGTCCAACTTGCGCGCCGCGACGAGCTATTTAGATGCTTGGGCTGCAACTGCAATGCGAACAGAGAAAGCGATCGGAGCCGCTGCGCGCGCAATGGGCATTTTGAGTGACAATAGTCGTTTGAGTGGCAGCTCGATTTCCAAAATTGGCGCAGGAATTGTTGATCTTGGGACAGCATTTGCAAAAACAATTGGGAAGTCCACTCAGCTAGTAGTTTCACTGAAAGAATTACGAATTACGGTGACAGTGCACTAATTCCCAACGACGACCTTGGCTTTGCGGCCGCGAGGAGCCGGCTTGAGGGTGGCGTCGGTGAGGTCTTCGAGCCGGTCTAAAAAGTCGGTGTTGCCGATGGGGCGGCCGATGCTTTCTGCTCGGCGAAGCGCAGCAAACGCCATCTCTTCTTCTCCGGCAGTGAGGAGGGCGGCGAAATCGGGAAAGCGAGCGCGAACCGGTGCTGTGGTCGTGACGCCGTCATCCTCAATCAGTCCAAGTTGGGCCGCGACACTCGACCATCGCCAATCGGCAGCCCGCTCGACAAGGCGAGCGCGCACCGGATTGAGGGCGACGTAGCGGAGCGCTGCCGCCAGATGCTCTTCATCCATGGCGACACAACCGAAACGGCCCTGCCAGAAATGGCCGGTCCGGCGCAGCCTTGCATGGATATGGCCGGTATAGGTGCGATGAACGCGAGATAGCGCGCGGCGAATACCGTCGGCATCCGCCGGAACGAGGATGAGGTGAACATGGTTGGGCATCAACACCCAGCCCGAGACCTCTACGCCGGCGGTGCGACAATGATGAGCCAGGAGATCGCGATAGAGCGCATAGTCATCATCGCAAAAGAAGGTTTGTGCCCGCCCGTTGCCGCGTTGGGTGACGTGATTGGGGTATCAGGAACGACGATACGAGCGAGACGGGCCATTGGGTGCCTTAGTCAGATCTAATCTTATAGAGTGTACTGTCACCGTAATTGCATGTTAATGCTGCTTTTTCCGCCATTCCATGTCGGTGTCGCCATCGATGCGGACGGTGAACT
This sequence comes from Rhizobium sp. BK491, assembly GCF_014194925.1. NCBI lineage: Bacteria > Pseudomonadati > Pseudomonadota > Alphaproteobacteria > Hyphomicrobiales > Rhizobiaceae > Rhizobium > Rhizobium sp. BK491. The sequence continues at coordinate 822,946 of NZ_JACIAR010000001.1, read as the reverse complement.
CACTAGCCGTCGAATCGCCCCCAAATGCGCTTGCGTATTCGCATCTGGAGACGCCACGAATTGGTGTACCGTAGGCGTTTGGCGCGTCGTAACTTATCCGAAGAGTATAACGCACCGGCTTTACCGCGCCGCTGTCAAAATCGGCCATCGTTACCGCCTGAAGCGTGGGAGAACCTGTGCTGCCGAAGAGGTCTTTGTATTCTGCGCGGCCAATGGCTTCCTCCGACCGCGTGATTTCGATCCGCTTGTATTCGGACGGTGACCGAAGCCTATCCTTGAGGGCGCTTTCGCACACTGTGACGATTTTGGCGTCGAAAAGATCACAGCTACTCAACAATGATAGCAAAAAAGCCGCGCCGGCCAATCTCCACAATCTTTCCACGAAATCCCCCATTCAAAGCGCAGGGTTGTATTTCGCATGGTTTTGAAAGGGATACCAGTGGCAGATGTTGCGATATTGATTACCGAACCGGTCGCAAACTGTCACTTAACGACGAGCGGCTATTCGGAATTTTGATATTGACAGATCTAACTGTCTTTGGGCCGCTTGCAACTCTTGGAGGCAACGCTCTGCCGCTCTTGCGGGAAGCTTCTTCTGCTCACGACGAAAAGTCTTCATTTGTTCGTCGACAATATTCGCCGCTCTATCTCGTGAATTGCGAATAGCTTGAGGACTATCCATCGGGCCTAGAGAGGAAAATGCTTGTACTGTTCTTTCCCGCGCAAGATCATAAAAAGAGGCGCCGATGGCGTCTTGGCAAATATACGCAACACCCAAGTAAATTATGCCCTGCGTACCAACCTCCTCAGCTGCTTTGCTTGCTGCTGTTCGGTCAGCGTCCTCCGCATAGACACTACTCGCGACCATGAATGCCGCTATAAATAAAAACACGCGCATAAAATACCCTCGGTTGAATCAACCATAAGACGATAGCGTACAATTCAAACAAAAGGAAAGCCTATGACGGACGTTGCTACGTTAAGTCTTGTGGTTGCTATTTCTAGCGTTTCCCAAGCGATTGTCGAAGTTGACAATCTGTCCGGAGCCTCGAAACGAGCGCAGGGAACCGTGGCGGGACTACAGGGACGCTACCAGGTGCCGAGCGGCTATACAAAACTCGCCATGCTCCTTCAGGTGGAGAAGACGGCAGGAACCGGTGGCTCATGCTACTGGTCGAAACCCGTCATGCGCCGTGCTGTCTCGGCCGAGCTGATCGTGGATGGGGCGATCACCGCCAACAAGATCGCTGTCAACAGCCTCGATGCGATCACCGCCAACCTTGGGGCTGTGAACATCAGCTCGGCCGTCATCGGAACGCTACAGGTCGGAACCAGCAATATTCAGGGCGGCGCGGTCACTGCGGTTTCGGCTGGCCGCAATGGTGCCGGCCAGACGATCGGCGCAGGCGGGACGGTCAATCTAGCCGCCTGCGGCATTACGGTCGCAGGCGACGGCCGCGTGGTGATCAGCGCCATGACGCTGGGGCAGTTCAATCAGAATGGCGGCAGCCAGAACTCCCAGCCAATCGGGTGCAACATCTTCCGCGACGGCACCGCGATCTTTAGCCAGACCTATTATCTCGGCGTTGTTCAGACCGTCGTCAGCGGCACAGGCGGCCAAAACGGAGGCACCTCTCAGACGACCTATACAGCCGGTCTGGTTGCCGTTCCGGCCCTCTATGACGCTCCCGGCGCGGGCTTTCACACCTACACGCTGCAGATCTACTGCCCAGGCAACACCATCGTCTGGAACGAAAGCAACATTATCGCAACAGCGTTCAAGAGGTAGCGTCATGACGTCTTCAGTCGTCCATTACATTCTGTTCGCCACGGATGGCCGTATCCGCCAAAGCGGTCACTGTGACCGGGAAACGCTGCCCAAGCTCGCCACCTTGTTTGGCGAAGGCTACGCGGTCATGGAGGTGCCGGCAGCCGATTATCGGCTTAATATCGATGCCACGTCCTATATGCGAGACGGCGCGATCGTTCCGAAGCGGTCGGCCCTTGATATCACCGAATATACGATTCAGGCCGATGGCGTGGACCGCGTGCGCTTTGCCGTGCCGGCCGGAACTTCGGTCGTTCATGCCAACGAGATCGTCGCGATCGAGGACGGCATTTTCGAGTTCACGACGGACGTTCGCGGCGACCACCGCTTTCCCTTCATCGCCGCAGCCGGCTTTCATGATTTCGAGGTGACCATTCATGCTGTTTAACGTGTCCGCAGATCTCTCTCTGGAGCGCATCCAGGCGCAAACCGACATCGACCGACAGGTGAGGCTAGCGCGGATGCTCTTCATCACGGTCATTCCCGGTCAGGAAGCGGTCTATGCGCTGAAGCTTCGCGAAGCCGAGCTGATCGCTGCCGATCCGCGCCAGGGCGGCACCGTACCCGAGGGTGAAACGCCGCATATCACGGCCGAAGCAGCCGAGGATGGCGTTAGCCGCTTTGAAAAGGCCGCTGAAATTCTAACGCGAGACCAGCACTGGAAGGTTGGCTCGCGGATGATCGAGGCCTTGCGCCGATCGGCGAACGCCGCTCTTGCCGCCGCCAAAACCGCTCCCGAAATCCGCGCTGCCGCCGAAATCGATTGGCGGGCCGTGCGCGCCTTTGCCCAAGCCTAAACAAGAGGAAGGACTGCCATGTATCGCATAGACAGCATGTATGAACCGATGGTCGAGGCACTCCTCTCGGCCCGCACCGAAAACAAGGCCGACCGCTGGATGGCCTGTGTTGCCTTCTGGCTCGGCCGGCAGCAGATCTACAATGTGCCGGATTTCTGGTTGGCGCTTGCCGCCAAGATCACGTCGAGCCTGCAAGACGCCGACAAGAGTGCCATTCTCGACCAGCTGAACAGCAAAGAAGCGGCGCTCGTCGGCTCGGCCGTGGATTGGCCGGAGACGCCGGGTAGCCTGCTGGCGATCGTCGCCGGCTGGTCTCCGGAACCGGCTCCGGTCGATCTCTACGCTTATGCTGCCTCCAAGCGCTACGCCGTCGAAACGGGCGGCATCGTGCTCAATGGCATGCGGGTCATGACCGATCGGGCGAGCCAATCCCTGATCACCGGAGCCTATAATTATGTTCAGGCCAATCCGGACATCACCGTGAAGTTCAAAACCTCGGGCGGCTTTGTCGAGCTGACCGCCGCGCAGATGACGGCGATCGCCAATGCGGTCGGCGCTCACGTCCAGGCAGCCTTCGCGACCGAAGGCGAGATCAATCAGCAGATCATCGCCGGCACCATCACCAAGCCGGCCGAAATCGACGCCTTCGGGTGGCCGTCTAACGGCGATTCGCCGGCAACCTGAACCCCTAAACATTGTGAGTTCTCATCATGGATCGCGTGAAATTCTTCGCGGCGGTGCGCCCGTCGCTATTCAGCGGGCGCCTATCGACAAACCAAGTCAACGGCATGGAAGCCATTCTCGACGAATGGCAGTCAAAGTCCTTCGACACCCGCTGGCTCGCCTATATGTTGGCTACCGCTTATCATGAGACGGACGCCTCCATGTGCGCCATCTCCGAAAACCTTAACTATTCGGCCGCTGGCCTACGCGCCACCTTCCCGAAATACTTCACGCCGGCGCAAGCGGCCGCTTATTCCCGCCAGCCGCAGCGGATCGCCAACCGCGCTTATGCGAACCGGATGGGAAACGGGGATGAAGCCAGTGATGACGGTTGGCGGTATCGTGGGCGCGGTCTCGTTCAGATCACCGGTCGGGACAATTATGCCAAGTATGGCATCGCGGATGATCCGGATAGGGCTCTCGATCCTGATAAAGCAGTTGAAATCCTATTTGATGGCATGATCAACGGGCGTTTCACCGGCTGGAAGCTTGCCGATTACTTCAACGCTATCGGTTCCGATTGGCTCGGGGCGCGCCGGATTATCAACGGCACGGATCGAGCAATCGATATTGCCGGCTTTGCCAGGAAGTTCGCTGCGGCGATTGAGGGTGCTCGATAGATTTGCAGAACGATGGGCTGCGGCCGGATACAGGCGATACAAAGGGTGCTGACCTCCTAAATCCCTTTCGTGGCTGCCTCCCATGAATTCAAGGCTTCGGGGTCGCGCGCTGATGCACAACCCCTATCGATACAACGGGAGAACATATGTTCAATACGAATACGTTCCACAATATTCTCAATGTATTAATTGCGTTATCGGCTTCGATGATCGCTATTCTTCTGGCAACTGGCTGTACCCAGCTTGCGGATGGCACGTTGGAGTGTTCGCAATCCTTCGTCGGTCCAGGCTTTGCCGCAGCCGCTGTGGCGGCTTTGAGCATACTGAAAATCATTATCAATATCATGCGGGACGGTATTACGGGTTTGATAAAGCCTCAGCCGCCTGTTGACAAATAAGCTCATCCAGCTGCCGCACGCCATGAATAAGCAGCGGCGGCATTCCAAATCCCCAAATTCGATCGAGAAAAGCGATGACGTTGCACGAATTTCTGGATGCTTTGGGCATCAAGGTCGGAGTTGTCATTGCTGGCCTTTCCGGCGGTATCCTGCGCGGTCTCTCCAGGCGCCGATATACGACACGAGAGATTGTTGCATCGCCTATTTGCGGCGCGCTTGCTGCAACCTATTTAACGGAGCCGGCGCTTTTCTATCTGCGCGCTATCAACTGGCCTTTGCCTCAAGAGGATGTCGCGGCCATGAATGCCACGGCTTTCGTCGTTGGCGTATGCGCCATGTGGATTGCCGACCTGCTTTTTGACGCCATTTCCAGATGGGTTAAGGGAGGGCATGAAAGGACTTAGCGACGATTTCTTATGGGAATAGAGTTGCCGCAACAAGAGGGGAGTCTTAGCATTTTTGGATTGATATCCGCGCAGTTGAGACTATGTCTTGATTACCTTTCACCAAAGGGAATGGGGGCGCCTTGTGGTTGATTTGTCGGATCGTTTTGCGGTTTCAACCTGGTCCTTGCACCGGGCGCTCGGCGCCACCTATTCCTATAAGCCTGGCGATCGAGCATACCCAGCTCGCCAATCGACTTACGGGAAGGGTACGATCGAATTGATCGATGTGCCGCAACAATGCGCCGATCATAGCATCTTTCGGCTTGAGATTTGTTCCTTCCATTTGCCGAGTCTCCTTCCCAGCTATCTCCGTGATTTTCGTAAGGCCACGGAGGAGGCCGGCGTAAAGCTTCAGACGCTGCTCGTCGAAGACGGAGACCTGAGCAATCCGCAAACCGCTCAGCGCGACGCAGAATGGATGACAGGATGGATCGACGTTGCCGCGGCTCTTGGGGCTGGAAACATGCGTGTTATTGCCGGAAAGGCTCAGCCGACGAATCCAGCTTTGACGCTTGCCGAAACTCATTTGCGGCGGCTGGCTGAATTGACTGCCGCAGAGGGAGTGCGCCTCGTCATAGAGAATTGGTTCGATCTTCTGCCAGGGCCGGCGGAGGTCAACCGAATTCTCGATACTCTGCACGGTACAGTCGGCCTCAATGGAGATTTCGGCAACTGGGAGCGAGCCGGCAAATACGAGGATCTAGCGAAGATCATGGGCCGCGCCGAACTCTGTCACGCAAAGGGACGATATTCAGCAGCAGGCCTCGATAAGGAGGATTATGTTCGCTGCATTAAGCTTTCCAACTCCGCTGGCTATCAAGGTCCTTTCACACTGATCTACGACTCCGCTTATCATCAGGATGAATGGTCCGGGATCCTCGACGAGCGAGACTGCATCGCCAGCGTCTTCGAAGAGAAATCGACATAAAATAAGGTCGCCACCGCCACATTTGCAGAGGCGTTACTTGGGGAAATTGTGCTCAGTTTTGGATATAAAGCTGGATATCCGAGCAACACATCAGTGTAAATCGTAATTGTGTAATGCGCCAAGCAACTGATCTTGTGTTTGATAACCGGCGTTATAAAGATCAATGGCCACATTAGCTGCGGACAGACCTTCCTGACTTTGCAATTTGATGCTGCGCTCGGCGCACCATGCAAAAAGGGCACCTGCGAGGACGTCGATATCATCGGAGTAAAGCGGCGTGTTGATCATCATAGACATTCACTACACCATTCATGTCGGAGCTTGATATTGTGGGGTGAAGTGAACACTGCGTTGGTTTCGGAAATTTGCAACCAAGTTTACCGCGCGACGTTAACGGCCGCCTGATACGGGACAAACTCTGTGCCTTAACATAACATAGGCTCATTATTGGACATATTATTGCTGATTTTGATGTCCGCCGGGTGGTGGCAGCGACCGAGTGAGCCTGTCACCTGTATCGTGGGGCGCAACCAACAGCACCACGCCGAGCGTAATTGCCAGCGCTACTAAGACGGATAATGCCAGCCTTGGCCGCGAAGGCATCATTGATGGACGGGATGCGATGCCTTAACCGCGGCCTCGATCAACTCCTCGGCATATAAAAGTGCCGATGCCGTATCTTCTCCGTCGAGCTTTAAATCCTTACACTTACGATGCATGGCTCTGCGAATTTGGGCTAGCAATGCTGCGTCAATATCGACTTCGCCTTCTTCGAACACATGCGTTAATGCCGACTGGGCGACAATTTCCAGGACCGCAACCCGGCCTTCGATTTCACCCAAAGAGGGTATCGCGTTCCTCTTCACATGCTGCTTGCAATCGCGATGGGTAGTAAGCATCTCGGTCACCTCCTTCACGAACGAGGATAACTATCGAGAAAGGAAAAAGTTCGGCCACTTCTCAAAAAAACTGCGCTCTCGCAATGCGCGCGGCCGTATTGCTATGGAGTTGTACATTCTCAGCAGCCTTTTCACTTCATAGGGCAAAGCTTGGGATCCGCTAGTACATCGGCACAGCGGGGTGAGCGGCGGAAATCATCATAGTAAAGTGTCCATATGGTGGTATCCGCGGCGCGATATGGCCCAAACTTGAAATATTGGTTTTTTCCCAACCCATGATCCGCATGTCCTATATGGCCGGTGACAGTAACGATCCATTTATTGTTGGCAAATATCTCGATATGACCCGAGCCATCCGGGCCTGGTTTGCTGTAAATGGCAAAATCGATCCAGCCTGATGCAGGCATCGGCAACTTGTTTCCACGATTTATGACTTTGATCGCGTCTGTGCAGCCTGTAAATTCTTGTCCGTCGGATTCGTCCCAATTGTTATCCGTAGCCACCAATGCGCGCATCTGATTGGTATCGGGACGAAACCAGACCGGCGCCTCTTCATTATTGCAGACGTTGCCTTTGTTTCCAGGCTCCTGGTTCTTGATGGGCGCAACGTAGTTGGTTTCCACAGTCGCGAAGAGCTTCCCATTATTGAGCCGCAGCGCGAGAAAGGGACTGAAGTCCCCTTCGGCTTTCGGCCCGATTTCCCGCTTCCATTGAGCAATGAGGTAGCGATGGTCGCCAGAAGGTATGGGGTCGGCGAACTTTACAGCGAAACCGTACCAAACTCCCTGATTGTATGGCACGCGATATTTAGTGCGCTCCCAGATCTCGGCCCTTTCGCTGCAATTTGTTTTATCCGGCGCGCAGAATGGCCGGACGCTCAGCTTCAAGGCTCCCGCGCCGGTACGTTTTACGTCTGATTGAAATTCGATCGTTCCTGCCTTTTGTTCAGCATTATCGCGATAGTAAAGGTGCCCAGATCGAGCGAAATCCTTGCCGTCGAAACCGTCTCGCAGCACTAATTGCGCTGGACTGTCGGCCAGAGCCGATGTTGTGGCACAGGTGCAGGCCAGTATGGCGGGCAGCGCATATTTTGCATTCATGCTGGAGTATTCCTCTGGCGGGACATTCATAGAGCTTTATCAATGACCTGTTCGCTTCCTGCAAGCAAGCAACAGCGCTAGCCTTCAAGGCCGGGTGATGGCAGCTTGGTTTCGAAATGCGGAAGAGATAGATGGACAAATCGTTCTCTCCGCGTTTCATAGGCGAATACAATTTTTAGAGAAGGTTTCCATGACGATCGACCAGGATCTCGCCCGCATCGAGCTGCAAGAGGAAATGCTGCGTTTCGATGCTTTTGACCTTTCGACCGCTTGGGTGCTCGGCAAGTTGTTGCGCGACCTCGCCAGCGAGCGCAACATGGGCGTTGCCATCGATATCACCCTACATTCCATGCCGGTTTTCTACATAGCCTTGCCCGGCTCGACACCTGATAATTCCAATTGGATTCGTCGGAAGCGCAATATGGTGCTGCGTTACTTCCGCAGTAGCTACGCCAGTACGTTGCGGCTACAGCAGCAGGGTAAGACGATCGAGGACAACGGGCTTTCAAGCGCGGAATATGCCGCATCTGGCGGTAGTTTCCCCATTTTTGTCAACGGCACGGGGTGCGTTGGCGCCGTCACCGTTTCAGGTCTGCCGCAGCGGGAAGATCACAATCTTGTTGTCGAAGCCCTGGCTCTCACTCTCGGCCACGAGCTTCACAATCTCAGCCTCGCATAGAGGGGCGAAGCGGCGCCGCCAGTCGAGCAGGCGCCGCTGCTGATCTCAGATCTTGCCGCCGGCCTCGGCGATAACCTTGGTCAGGCTGCCCTTAGCCGGGAAAAGGGGGATGAGGCAGGCCTGCAAGGCATGATAGATATCGCCCTTGCCAGGAAACAGCGTATGAGCCGGAATGAGATCTTCCGTCAGCTCTTCATGCCAGCCGCCATTGACGCGATCGATGAAGGCTTGGCCGATCACGCTCCAGATCCTGCGGTAGCTTTCTTCGTGAAAATCGCTCGGGACGTGTTCGTTCAGGTAATGAGCGGCACCAGCCCCCTCGCAGGCAGGCCACCAAAGCTTGTTGCGCTTTGCAGGCACATCTTCCCAATCAAGTGTATAGAAGAATCCGCTCTTCTCATTGTCCCAGCCGAGTGACATGGACTGAGAGAAGAGGCCCTTGGCTGCTTCCGGCATCCAGTCGTGCCGCTTTTCCCCAAGCGCCCAAAGCTGCAAGATCAGACGCGCCCATTCCAGCCAATGCCCTGGTGTCGTACCCGACGGGCGAAACATCTCATTGCCGCGGTAATTCTTATCGAGCACCCAATCGGCGTTGAAGTGTTCGGCAACGCGCCAGCCGACGGACCCCGCCGAACGGCGAATGACGAGATCGGCGATACTTTCTGCTTTTTCGAGATATGTCTTGTCGCCGGTCGCTTCGAAAGCAGCCATCAGCGCTTCCGTCAGGTGCATGTTGGAGTTCTGGCCGCGATAGGTGCCACCGTCGATCAAGGACCAATCCCGATTGAATTCCTCGGCGATCGCCCCGTGCTTTGCTTCCCAGAACTTAGTATTCAGAATTTCCGTGACGTCTGCCAACATGCCATCGGCCAGTGGATGGCCGATCGTCTTTGCGGATGAGGCAGCAAGCAGCACGAAAGCGTGGCCATAGCCCTGTTTGCTGGAATCGACGGGGCCGTCATTGTTCAGCGACCAAAAGTAGCCGCCATGCTCGGTGTCGCGATGATGCTTCCATAGATAGTTCATGCCGTGATCGACAATTTCGTTTGCACCGGGACGACCGAGCAACGACCCGATCGAGAAGCAGTGCACCATGCGGGCGGTCGAATGAATGCCGCGTACGGGATTTACCTTATCCAACGGTTTGCCGGCATCATCCATGTCGTGGAAGCCGCCTTTGGGATTGACGGCGCGGTACTGGAAGAAATTGAAAAGCGCATCGGCCTGATCGAGCAACCAGCGCCTGTGATAGGCGCGGGTGCTCCAATTTCCGAGCGCTGTGGGTTCAATCTGTATGTTCATGCCGTCCTCCTAGGATTCTCTTCCAGAAGCCGTATAGCGCCGTCCGAAAGCGCTGTCATGGCGTTATGGGATGAAGCTGTGTCGTTACCCTCGCGTTGTCCATGGTCGGTCGGCAATTCGCCCGGTCTGCTTTTCCTGAAAGAACACAGCTATAGAAGATGCGCGCTTGCGCTGCAGAGAACATGAGCGTAGATATGTTGACATAAAGATATCTTTATGTGATCTGGTTGCGGAGTCGCAATCAGGCCAGAGGAATTCGCTTATGTTTGACACTCTTTTTGGTTCAGAGACGACGAAGCGTAATGGCGGCGAGATTTTCGAAGCCTTGCGAAAGGCGGCCAGTGAACGGATACTCGTGCTTGATGGCGCCATGGGCACGCAGATCCAGGGTCTCGGCTTCGACGAGGATCAGTTTCGCGGCCACCGGTTCATCGGTTGCGCGTGCCACCAGAAGGGCAATAACGACCTCCTCATCCTGACCCAGCCCGATGCGATTGAAGATATTCATTATCGCTATGCCAAAGCCGGTGCGGATATCCTCGAGACCAATACCTTCTCTTCCACCCGCATTGCGCAGGCGGACTACCAGCTGGAAGGTGCGGTCTACGATCTCAACAAGGAGGGCGCCGGGATCGTCCGCCGCGCTGCGATCCGTGCGGAACGCGAAGATGGTAAGCGACGCTTCGTGGCCGGTGCGATCGGTCCGACCAATCGGACGGCGTCCATTTCTCCCGATGTTAACAATCCCGGCTACCGTGCGGTCAATTTTGATGTTCTGCGCTTGGCCTATGGGGAGCAGATCGACGGTCTGATCGACGGCGGTGCCGACATCATCCTGATCGAGACAATTTTCGATACTCTGAATGCAAAGGCCGCGATCTTTGCCTGTGCGGAGCGCTTCGATGCCAAGGGTGTTCATCTGCCCATCATGATTTCTGGCACGATCACCGATCTTTCCGGGCGCACGCTATCCGGCCAAACGCCGTCAGCCTTCTGGAATTCCGTGCGCCATGCGAAGCCTTTCACAGTTGGGCTCAACTGTGCTCTCGGTGCAAACGCTATGCGGCCGCATCTGCAGGAGCTTTCCGCTGCTGCGGACACCTTCATCTGCGCTTATCCCAATGCCGGTCTTCCGAACGAATTCGGTCAGTATGACGAGACGCCCGAGATGATGGCGGCTCAAGTCGAGGAGTTCGCCCGCGAGGGGCTGGTCAATATCGTTGGCGGCTGCTGCGGTTCGACGCCGGAGCATATCGCCGCTATCGCTCAGGCGGTTTCGAAATATCCGCCGCGGCAGCCTGCCGAGCATCGTCCCTTCATGTCGCTCTCGGGCCTGGAGCCATTCGAGCTCACCAAGGATATTCCGTTCGTCAATGTCGGTGAGCGAACCAACGTCACTGGCTCGGCGAAATTCCGCAAGCTGATCACCAATGCCGATTATACGGCGGCGCTTGCCGTCGCCCGCGATCAAGTCGAAAACGGCGCGCAGGTCATCGACATCAACATGGACGAGGGCCTGATCGATTCCGAAAAGGCGATGGTGGAGTTTCTCAACCTCATCGCCGCTGAGCCGGATATTGCCCGCGTTCCCGTGATGATCGACAGTTCCAAGTTTTCGATCATTGAGGCCGGCCTGAAATGTGTTCAAGGCAAGCCGATCGTCAACTCCATCTCGCTGAAGGAAGGCGAGGAGAACTTTCTCAAACAGGCGAGGTTGATGCGGATGTACGGCGCAGCGGTCGTCGTCATGGCCTTCGATGAGACAGGTCAAGCAGATAGCTACGAGCGCAAGGTCGAGATATGCTCACGTGCTTATAAGCTGCTGACTGAAGTGGCGGGTCTATCGCCGGAAGACATAATCTTCGATCCCAATATCTTCGCCGTTGCGACTGGCATCGAAGAGCACAACAATTACGGTGTCGATTTCATTGAGGCGACGAGGACAATCCGGAAGACCATGCCTCTGGTCCATATTTCCGGCGGTGTCTCAAACCTGTCCTTTTCGTTCCGCGGTAACGAACCCGTCCGCGAGGCCATGCATGCCGTATTTCTTTACCACGCCATTCAGGCGGGTATGGACATGGGCATCGTCAATGCCGGGCAGCTGGCTGTCTATGACAATATCGATCCGGAATTACGGGACGCCTGTGAGGACGTAGTGCTCAACCGCCGTCCGGATAGCACGGAGCGCCTACTTGAGATTGCCGAGCGCTTTCGCGGTGCCGGCAGCAAGGAGGCGAAGGCCCAGGATCTCTCCTGGCGCGAATGGTCGGTCGAGAAGCGGCTCGAACATGCGTTGGTCAACGGCATTACCGAATATATCGAGGCCGATACCGAGGAAGCGCGTCAGAAGGCCGAGCGGCCGTTGCATGTTATCGAAGGCCCGTTGATGGCCGGCATGAATGTCGTGGGTGACCTCTTCGGTTCGGGCAAGATGTTCCTGCCACAAGTCGTGAAGTCCGCCCGTGTCATGAAGCAGGCCGTTGCCGTGCTGCTGCCATACATGGAAGCCGAGAAAGCTGCCAACGGCGGCAGCAGCGAACGGCAGTCAGCCGGCAAGGTGCTGATGGCGACCGTCAAGGGCGACGTGCACGACATCGGCAAGAACATCGTCGGCGTCGTGCTCGCCTGCAATAATTACGAAATCATCGATTTGGGCGTCATGGTGCCGGCGACCAAGATCCTGGAGACAGCCGTCGCCGAAAAGGTCGATATCATCGGCTTGTCGGGATTGATTACGCCGTCATTGGACGAGATGGTGCATGTCGCCTCGGAGATGGAGCGGCAAGGCTTCGATATTCCGTTGCTGATCGGTGGGGCCACCACCAGTCGTGTCCATACAGCGGTAAAGATCCATCCGAGTTATCATCGCGGACAGACGGTCTATGTCACGGATGCAAGTCGTGCGGTCGGTGTTGTCTCAGCGCTGCTATCCCCCGATGCACGGCAGGGCTATGTCGATACTGTTCGGGCTGAATATTCCAAGGTCGCTGCCGCGCATGCGCGGAGCGAGGCCGAGAAGATACGCCTGCCGATTGCAAGAGCGCGTGAGAATGCCGAAAAAGTGGATTGGTCGGGCTATAAGCCGGTCAAGCCGCAGTTCCTCGGTACCAAGGTATTCGAGAGCTACGATCTGGCTGAGCTGGCGAAATATATCGACTGGACCCCATTCTTCCAGACCTGGGAGCTCAAGGGTCGTTTTCCGGCAATTCTAGAAGATGAGAAGCAGGGCGAGGCGGCGCGGCAGCTCTATGCCGATGCACAAGCGATGCTCGAAAAGATCGTCTCGGAAAACTGGTTTCGTCCGCGCGCCGTCATCGGTTTCTGGCCAGCGGGCACGGTCGGCGACGATATCAGGCTGTTCACCGACGAAAGCCGCAACGAGGAGCTTGCCACTTTCTACACGCTGCGGCAGCAACTGTCGAAGCGGGACGGTCGCCCGAATGTGGCGTTGTCGGACTTTGTGGCGCCGGTTTCCAGCGGTGTCGGCGATTACGTCGGCGGCTTCGTCGTCACGGCCGGTATCGAGGAGGTGGCCATTGCCGAACGCTTCGAACGCGCAAATGATGATTATTCGTCGATCCTCGTCAAGGCGCTGGCCGACCGCTTTGCCGAAGCCTTCGCCGAGCGGATGCATGAGCGGGTGCGTCGAGAGTTCTGGGGCTACGCTGCGGATGAGAATTTCACGAGTGAGGAGCTCGTTCTCGAAGCCTATGCAGGTATCCGTCCAGCGCCTGGCTATCCGGCGCAGCCTGACCATACCGAGAAGGAGACGCTTTTCCGCCTGCTGGATGCCGAAGCGACAACGGGCGTAAAGCTCACGGAAAGCTATGCGATGTGGCCGGGTTCTTCCGTTTCGGGCATCTATATCGCTCACCCGTCTTCCTACTATTTCGGTGTTGCCAAGATCGAGCGCGATCAGGTCGAAGACTATGCAGCCCGCAAGGGCATGCCCGTGGCAGAGGTAGAGCGTTGGTTAGGCCCTGTCCTCAATTATGTGCCGGAGAAGCGCGAGACCGCGGTCGACGACGCAGCCTGATCGCGAGTCATGTCAAAGACTTGCGGTATTCAGCTTAGAATTTGATTCCATATACAAGCGCCACCTCAGCCATTCGGTTGGGGTGGCGCCTTTTTTTGATTCTGGGATTTCTTCGGTTTCGCGGGCGTGGGCTAGTTCGCGCCGATCGTCAGTTCCGCGACGAAGTCATAGGCGTCACCGCGATAGAGCGAGCGCGTAAATTCGACTGCGCGGCCTGAACCGAGATAAGAGATGCGCTCGATCGATAGGCCGGCTGCTCCCACGGGAACGCCGAGCAATCCTGCATCGGCTTCTTTCATGTTGGTTGCAGATATGCGCTGAACGGCGCGAACGGGACGTACCTGGCGTTTTTCCAATTCCGCATAGAGCGATGTCGTTACTACCGACGGATCCGGCAGGAATTCACCGGAAACACTGGCGTGCTCGATCGCGAGCGGCTGATCGTCGGCAATGCGCAGGCGACTGAGGCGCGACACCCGAGTGTCGGCGGCAAGCCCGAGAATCATCATCTCATCGGGGGAGGGCGTATGGATGCCCTTGTGCAGCCATTCCGAACGAGCCGTCATCCCGCGCCTCGCCATGTCCTCGGTAAATGAGGTGAGTTGCGACAGTCGCTGCTCTACCTTGGAAACGGGCTTTGCAACGAATGTACCCGAGCCGTGACGGCGAACGAGAATGCCTTCCGCCACCAGGTCGTCGATCGCCTTACGCACCGTGACACGGCTGACCGCAGCAAATTCGGCGATGTCGCGCTCAGGTGGAAGCGCATCCCCATGTTTCAGCCTACCGACCTTCACGGCCTCTTCAAGCCTGCGTCGTAGCTTGACGTAAAGTGGACCCGTCCCACCTCCGGAAAGGCGCTCCGGCGAGAAGATCGCGCTCAAATCTTCAGTCATGCCCTGTTTACCTCTCCACCCAGCAGCAATTTCGCCGCCAACTCCACGGCTCCGCGCAGAACGTCCCCTCTTGGCTCAGCGAGAATCGCCTTGTGGCGTTCATCAAGCCAGGGGCGATAGGCTTGGGCAAGGCCGCCGAGAAGGCAGATCGAAGGGCATTCCGGCCAAAGCAGCGCATCCAGGCTTTCGGTTATCGATTTTGCCGCAGTTCTCACGATGTCGATGGCGACCGCATCCTCCATTCCGGCATATTCGAAGATAACAGGCGCGTAGCGGGCAAAATCCTTGGGCTTGGAGGCGTGCGCAAATTCGACGATCCGTTCTGGATCATTACCGTATTCGGCCATGATCGATGCCGTCAGTGCTGAACCCGCCGTCACCTTGTCATGTGCCAAGACAGCTCTCTCGAGCAAATCTCGCCCAAGACGAGCGCCACTTGCCTGGTCGCCTATTACAAAACCCCAGCCGCCGATACCCCAAATCCTGCCGTCACGGCGGGCATTGTAGACTGAGCCGGTGCCGAAGGCGCCGATGACGCCATCGGCGTCGCCGAGAGCGCCTTGAAGCGCTGTCGTCGCATCCGTGACAACACGTGTGCTTGCAAAGGGCAGGGCGCCTTCGACCTTTTTGCCGTAATTGCCGACATTGGCTCCTGCTGTTCCGATGACGGCCGGTAATTCCTGCAGCAGTTCGGGAGTGAGCCCAGCATCGATCAAGGCCTGCTTTGCCGAGGCGACGATATGAATCAGCGAATTTTCCAGATCGGAGAGGATGTTCGCCGCACCCGCCTTGCCGATACCGAGCACCTGCCCGCTATGATCTATGACAGCCGCCCTGCAACTCGTGCCGCCGCCATCGATACCAATCGCAAACTGCCCCATCGTGCCTCCGGATGCCGCCTGTTCCCCGTTTTTCACATAATACCAAAAAAATACCATTTACCAATAGGCAAAGCGAGCATTTTTGCTTGTCTTCATCTCATTGAATTACCTAGGTAAATTAATGAGCTTCAATCTTTTTGCATTCGAAAGTTAAATTTGGCTGGACAATTGGTATTTTTTTGGACTTAATTCGGAGTAAGGGAACAGTGCAAACGGACATCGGCAAAGCCGGCAGAAAAACAACAGCCGGTAAGTGAAGCGGAAGGGCGTGCATCTCGTCGTTGCGCCAGGCCGTTCGGGATCAGGAGGATCTCGTTTCGACGTTTGTCATAATTTTCCCGCGTGGTTCTTGCTGTGTCTCCGTCTGGTGGCGGCGACGGCAATTAATAGGGCCGATCGGGCACAAAGCCTCTGAAGCCTTTTGCATGGAGGGGTCGGCAATATTGGCGGTCCCTATGGAGCGCTGACCGTTTCCTCGGACAGGCCAGCGGATTTCAGATCGAGAACAGCGCCTTGCTATGGCGCGGAAAACAGGAGAGGGAAATGAAAACCAATGTTCTGAAAGGCTTGCTTCTTGCATCGAGCCTGCTGACCTCGGTCAGCCTGGCGCATGCGGCCGATGTGACGCTGACGGTTGAAAGCTGGCGTAACGACGACCTGCAGATCTGGCAGGAGAAGATCATCCCGGCTTTCGAAGTGAAGAACCCGGGCATCAAGATCGTCTTCTCGCCGACGGCGCCGACTGAATACAATGCATCGCTGAACGCCAAGCTCGACGCCGGCTCCGCAGGCGACATCATCACCTGCCGTCCGTTCGATGCTTCGCTCGACCTCTTCAACAAGAAGCACCTTGCTGATCTAACGAGCCTGAAGGGCTTGGAAAATTTCTCGGCTGTGGCCAAGGCTGCATGGTCGACCGACGACGGGAAATCCACCTTCTGCGTGCCGATGGCGTCCGTCATCCACGGCTTCATCTACAACAAAGACGCCTTCGACAAGCTCGGGCTGAAAGTGCCGGCGACGCGTGACGAGTTCTTCGCCGTCCTCGACAAGATCAAGGCCGATGGCACCTACATCCCGATGGCCATGGGCACGAAGGATCTTTGGGAAGCCGCAACCATGGGCTACCAGAACATCGGCCCGAACTATTGGAAGGGCGAAGACGGCCGTAAGGCTCTGATCGCTGGCAAGGAAAAGCTGACGGACGCGCCGTGGGTCGATCCCTACAAGGAACTGGCC
This sequence comes from Rhizobium sp. BK491, assembly GCF_014194925.1. Classification (NCBI taxonomy): domain Bacteria; kingdom Pseudomonadati; phylum Pseudomonadota; class Alphaproteobacteria; order Hyphomicrobiales; family Rhizobiaceae; genus Rhizobium; species Rhizobium sp. BK491. The sequence goes on along the minus strand of NZ_JACIAR010000001.1, from coordinate 806,171 downwards.
AAGTGGAAGCCTTACCTCGGCGACGGCTTCGAAGCTCAAGGCTACGCTGATAGTCAGAACCTCTTCACGCTTGGCAAAGCTGCGATCTATCCGGCCGGCTCCTGGGAAATTGCTCTCTTCAACACCCAGGCGCAGTTCAAGATGGGCGCATTCCCGCCGCCGGTCGCAAAGGCTGGCGACACCGCCTATATCTCCGACCATCCGGATATTGGTGTCGGCTTGAACACGAAGAGCAAGCATCAGGAAGAAGCCAAGAAGTTCTTGAGCTGGGTCGCTTCCGACGAGTTTGCCAACATCTATGCCAACTCACTGCCCGGCTTCTTCAGCCTGAACTCGCATCCGGTAAAGATGAGCGATGCACTTGCGCAGGAATTCGTCTCCTGGCGTGACAATCACAAGTCGACCGTTCGTTCTACCTATCAGATCCTGTCGCGCGGTAAGCCGAACCTGGAAAATGAGACCTGGACCGAATCCGCAAACGTGATCAACGGCACGGACACTCCGGAACAGGCTGGCGAGAAGCTCCAGAAGGGCCTCGACAGCTGGTACAAGCCCGGCAAGTAAATAGCTGCATCATGCGGGCGAGGGACCTTACGGGCTCCTCGCCCTTTTCATTGTTTGATAATCGAACCGGCGATCGCCTCGCCATTGCATTCGACACACCCGATGCCGTTTTCACTTCGGCCATAAGCCGTAACTGCGGGTGGATTTAAACCTTAGAGCTGCTGCGTCGGCATGCAGCCAAGAAAAACAGGCAGAAAGCCATGAGCGACGCTGCGACGTCAGATGCCCTTGAGGTCATGCCGATCAGGCGCTCCAAGCGCTGGCACATCCTCGTCTTCTTATTCCCGGCCTTTGTCGTTTATACGGCGGTCATGATCTTGCCACTGATCGAGACCTTGCGGCTGTCGCTTTACAATGTCGTCGACAATCAGTCCGTCTTCATTGGCCTGAACAATTTCAAGGTTTTGTTCGGCGACGAACGCTGGTCGCATGATTTCTGGAACGCGCTGCGCAACAACCTGATCTTCTTCGCCATCCACATGTGCGTTCAGAATCCGATCGGTGTGGCTTTGGCTGCACTCCTGTCTTTGCCGAAGCTGCGTTTTGTTGCCTTCTACCGCACGGCCATCTTCCTGCCGACGCTGCTTTCCTTCGTCGTCGTCGGCTTCATCTGGAAGCTGATCCTCTCGCCGCTTTGGGGTGTTGCGCCCGAGCTTCTGAATGTCATCGGTCTGAAATCGTTCTTCGCCCCGTGGCTCGGCAGGCCGAGCACGGCGCTAATTACCGTCGCGCTGATCTCGGTCTGGCAATATGTCGGCATCCCGATGATGCTGATCTATGCGGCACTGCTCAACATCCCCGAGGAGGTCATCGAGGCGGCCGAATGCGATGGCATCACCGGCTGGAGCCAGTTCTGGAAGATCAAGTTGCCGCTGGTATTGCCGGCGATCGGCATCATTTCGATCCTGACCTTCGTCGGCAATTTCAATGCGTTCGACCTGGTTTACACCGTGCAGGGCGCCTTGGCTGGGCCGGACGGCTCGACGGATATTCTCGGCACGCTGCTCTACCGCGTCTTCTTCGGCTTCCAGCTGCAGTTGGGCGACCGCTCGATGGGCGCGACGATTGCGACGGTGATGTTCTTGATCATCCTGGCCGGTGTGTCTTTCTATCTTTTCATCGTCCAGCGGCGCATCCGCCGCTATCAGTTCTGAGGAGCGCGACCCATGTCCAAGGCACGCACTTCCCTTATCCGTACCGGCTTCGTCCATCTGGCGCTTATAGCCTATACGCTGGTTGCTATTTTTCCGGTATTCTTGACTGTCATCAACTCCTTCAAGGATCGCGCTTCGATTTTCCGCGCGCCCTTGAGCGTCCCGACGCCATCCTCCTTCAGCATGATTGGCTATCACACCGTTCTGAAGCAGGGGGATTTCCTGACCTATTTCCAGAACAGCTTCGTCGTCACCATCGTCTCGATCATCCTGACATTGCTATTCGGGGCGATGGCCGCTTTTGCGCTGTCGGAATACCGCTTCCGCGGCAATACGGTGATGGGCCTCTATCTGGCGATCGGCATCATGATCCCGATCCGTCTTGGTACGGTCGCGATCCTGCAGGGCATGGTGGCTGCCGGCCTCGTCAACACGCTGACGGCGCTGATTCTCGTCTATACGGCGCAGGGTCTGCCGCTCGCGATCTTCATCCTGTCCGAGTTCATGCGGACGGTTTCCGACGACCTGAAGAATGCCGGCCGTATCGACGGTCTCAGCGAATATGCCATCTTCTTCCGTCTCGTCCTGCCGTTAGTCCGTCCGGCGATGGCGACAGTTGCCGTCTTTACCATGATCCCGATCTGGAACGATCTGTGGTTTCCGCTGATCCTCGCGCCGAGCGAGGCGACCAAGACGGTGACCCTCGGATCGCAGATTTTCATCGGCCAGTTCGTGACCAACTGGAATGCGGTGCTGGCGGCGCTGACGCTCGCCATTCTGCCGATCCTCATCCTTTACGTCATCTTTTCGCGTCAACTCATTCGCGGCATTACCTCCGGAGCAGTCAAGTGAGCTCATCCGAAAAGCCGATCCGCGTTCTCGTCGCCGGCCTTGGCAATATGGGCCGCAGTCATGCGCTGGCCTATCACAACAATCCGGGTTTCGAGATTGTCGGCCTCGTCAATCGCTCCAGGCCGGAGCTGCCTGAGGAACTGCGCAGCTATACGATCCATGCGGATTTCGAGGTGGCATTGAGGGAGCTGAAGCCGGATCTCTGCTCCATCAATACCTATTCCGACAGCCATGCTGATTTCGCCGTCATGGCTTTTGAGGCGGGTTGCCATGTCTTTGTCGAGAAGCCGCTGGCAACTACGGTGGAGGATGCCGAGCGCGTTATCGCCGCTGCCAAGAAGGCCGGCAAGAAGCTGGCGATCGGCTATATCCTCCGCCACCATCCCTCGTGGATGCGGCTGATCGCCGAAGCCCGCAAGCTCGGTGGTCCCTATGTGTTCCGCATGAACCTCAATCAGCAATCAAGCGGCCCGACGTGGGAGACGCACAAGGCGCTGATGCGCACGACCTCGCCGATCGTCGATTGCGGCGTGCATTATGTCGACGTCATGTGCCAGATCACCGACGCCAAGCCTGTCGAGGTGCGTGGCATGGGCCTGCGGCTGTCGCAGGAGGTGAAGCTCGACATGTATAATTATGGGCATCTGCAGGTGATCTTCGAGGATGGCTCGGTCGGCTGGTACGAGGCCGGCTGGGGGCCGATGATTTCGGAAACGGCCTTCTTCGTGAAGGACGTGATGTCGCCGAACGGCTCGGTTTCGATCGTCATGGACCAGAACGCCAAGTCCGACGATATCGACATGCATACGAAGACCTCGGTCATCCGGCTCCATAGCGCCGAGACAGGGCCGAATGGCCAATTCATCCGGCCGGATCAGGATCTGCATATGGATGGTGAGCCAGGTCATCAGGAGCTCTGCGACTTCGAGCAGGCCTTCATGCTGAAAGCCATCCGCGAGGATCTCGACCTCAATCGCCATATGGCCGATGCCGTTCAATCGCTGCGCATATGCCTTGCCGCCGATGAGAGCGTGCGCACCGGCAAGCCTGTTTATCTATAAGGACAAGAGACTGTGGGATCGCTTCAACTGAAATCCATCCGCAAGGCCTATGGTACGCATGATGTGCTGAAGGGCATCGACCTCGAGGTGAAGGATGGTGAGTTCGTCATCTTCGTCGGGCCCTCAGGCTGTGGCAAGTCGACCCTTCTGCGCAGCATCGCCGGCCTCGAGGACGTGACCTCCGGCGCCGTGCTGATCAACGGCCAGGATGTAACGGTCACGCCGCCGGCCAAGCGCGGCATCTCGATGGTGTTCCAGTCCTATGCGCTCTATCCGCATCTGACCGTCAAGGACAATATGGGCCTGGGTCTCAAGCAGGCCGGCACTGCGAAGGCCGAGATCGACAGCCGGGTTGAGAAGGCGTCGGGCATGTTGTCGCTTGCGCCCTATCTCGGACGCCGCCCGTCAGAACTTTCCGGCGGCCAGCGCCAGCGTGTTGCCATCGGCCGCGCTATCGTTCGTGAGCCGGAACTCTTCCTGTTCGACGAGCCGCTGTCGAATCTTGATGCCGCGTTGCGCGTGCAGACGCGTCTGGAGATCGCCCGGTTGCATCGCAGTCTCAAGGCGACGATGATCTACGTTACCCACGATCAGGTCGAAGCGATGACGCTTGCCGACAAGATCGTCGTGCTCAATGCCGGTGCGATCGAGCAGATCGGTTCACCGATGGAGCTCTACAATCGTCCGGCCAACACCTTCGTGGCCGGCTTCATCGGCTCGCCGCAGATGAATTTCATCGCGGCTGAGCGTCTGGGCGAAAGCGGCGCCAAGACCGTCGGCATTCGCCCCGAACATATCACGCTGTCGCGCGATCAAGGCACCTGGGCAGCCAAGGTCATCCATGTCGAGCATCTCGGCGCGGACACGATCATCTATCTCGAATCCGAGACCACCGGCCTTCTCACTGCGCGTCTCTTCGGGGAGCATCAATACGAGCCGGACGAGATAGTTTATGCAACGCCCGATGCGAACCAGATGCATCGCTTCGATGCGAACGACAAGGCGATCCGGGCGTAAATGGCCCTGCCGAGACGGAGCGGGAAGCTTCGCCTCGGCTATTCCTTCATCGCGTGAATTGCATCGTCATTCGCCTCGCGGTCGTGAAGGGGTGCCGGCCGCTAAAGCAGCCCGCTCGATGACTTCGGCTATGTGGACGGAAAGGGCGGGATCGGAGACGGCGCGGGCAAGCGTCAGACCACCGCTCAGCGTAGCGAGAAGAACGATGGCGCGATCCTCCGCCGTTGTTTCGCCGGAGTTTGTGCTTTCCGGCAGGCCGGCAGCGACATCTGCGATCAACTTTCTCAACTCTACCGTATAGACGCGGCGTGTTTCCTCGTCGGCACGCATCACGTCGGGGGAAAGGCTCGGTAGCGTGCAGCTGTCACCGAGATCGCAGGTCCGCTTGTAGCCCAAGTAGAAGCTGGCAAGCGCCTTCAACCAATCTTTAGGCTGGTTTTCCCTGAGCGCCAGGATTCCTTGACGCAGCTCTTGCAAGCCTTCCACGACGGCTGTTCGAAACGCTTCGCTCTTGGATTTGAAGTGTCCGTAGAAGGCGCCGTTGGTAACGCCGGCAGCCTTGGTCAGAGCATCGATACCCGCGCCGCCAAAGCCTTCCTTGCGAAATACCTGCCCTGCAGCCGCGACGACCCGCGTCCGGGTTTCTTCCTTGTGTTCGGCGCTATAGCGCATTGCTGCCTCCATTGAGAGTGGTCACTCTTTATTGCTTGCATAGAGAGTGATCTGTATGTATTGTTAAAGAGTGATCGGTATATATCAATTGCCGCCATAGGTCCAACAAGGAGATGTTCCAATGCCCATTACGCTCACCGTATCCGAAGGATTGCTTTCATCCGAAGCGCAGGCGCAAGCCTTTGCCGGATTGACGGATGCAGTCCTCGATGTTGCCGGCTTGGCCGGGAATGAATTCATGACGGCCAATGTCATCGGATCGATCAATGTGCTTCCGGCCGCACATGTGCTGGCAGCTGGAAAGCCCGTTGCTGCGGCCTTCATCGAACTCAAGCTGCCCGAAATCGCCCTCGCGACCGCCGAAGCCAAGCGTGCTTTCATTGCAAGGGCGACCGATGTCGTTGAGCGGGCGGCCGAAGGACGGATCAAGCGTGAGCATATCTGGTCGAATATAGTCTATGCGCCTGAGGGTGCTTGGGGCATTGCGGGGCAAAGCTACAGCAATGCCGATCTGGTCGGCGCTATTGCGAGCGCCGCAGTGCCTGAGGTCGAAGCTCATCGCGCTTGAGATGAGGTAATTGGCATCAATACCGGGCGGCCGCATGGGCCGCTCGTTCGATAACAAGGGAGGCAGGAAATGCGACTCGCCAATTATCTGTTTTTTACGACGCATTGCGACGAAGCCCTCGCTTTCTATACGGCCTGCGGGCTGGGCCGAGTGACGCTATTGATCCGTCACGGTACGGAGGGGATACCGCTTGCCAACGAAGCGATGCGGGGCAGGGTAATGCACGCTCGCTTTGAGGGACCAGGCATCTTGTTCTTCGCCTCTGACAATCATGATGCGGAGCCGATGCGAGGTTCCGCTCATATGCTCATGGTGGATGACCGAGAGAGTACCGACAGGATTTTTGCCCGATTGGCAGAAGGCGGCAACGTGACGACACCACTCGCCGTGCAGCCATGGGGTAGTTATTACGGCAAGCTGACTGATCGGTTCGGCGTGCAATGGATGGTGGACTGCCTGCAATAAGCAGCAACCGATCACGCGTGAGAGATTATCATTATTAGTCCGGTCGTCCGGATGAATTCACATGACTGTCATGAGACTTGGCTATCAAGTGTTCAGTCTACTCCAACAGCGAGAGCATCATGACGAGCGCAGCAACGACTTATGCAACCTGGCACAAGGAACCGCAGGGTGACGCCGCAATGGCAGAATCTCATAGCCCCTATTGGCGGCACTTCATCGAGACGGTGCCGGAGCGGGATTTCTCCTCGAAGACCGTCCTGGATTTCGGCTGCAACCGCGGCGGCTTTTTGCGGCTGCTTTATGCCATGCGGCCGTTCCGACGCGGTATCGGTATCGATATTGCTTCGGAGTCTGTGGCTGCTGCCGTCGAAGCCGCGGGCAACATGCCGCTCGAGTTTCATGTCACGACCGACCTGGCGCCCTTTGCCGACAGCTTCGACGTGGCCTTCAGCTATGAGGTGATCTATCTGCTGCCGCAGCTGAAAGAGCATGCCGAAGGGGTGTTCCGGGCCATGCGCAATGGGGGCGTCTACTACGCGGTGACCGGTTGCCACAACGAAATGCCGCTCTGGCCAAAATGGCTTGAGCTTATCGGCAACAATAGCAATGCGCCCATGCAGGATCGCTCGCCACAGGACTATATCGAAGCCTTCACGGCGGCAGGCTTCGATGTTTCCGTCAGGCGCTTCGGCTATGATGGTTTTGTGCGTGCCACCAAGGACCGGAAATATTATCCGAGTATTCTCGATGCGTTGAGCTATCCTGCCGAATACAAGCTGCTGTTCCGGTTGGAGAAGCGTATCTGATATGGAGACGATCGACCGAAAGGGCGGCAGCGCGCTCTGGCATCAGATCGGTGAGATCCTGGCGGCTGATATTGCCGCTGGGATTTTTGCCCCGGGGACGAAACTGCCGGCCGAGCCGGAGCTGATGCAGCGTTTCGGCGTCAGCCGTTTCACCGTGCGCCAGGCGCTGGGGCACTTGGAGCAGCGTGGATTGGTCCGCGCCGAACAGGGGCGCGGAACCTTCGTTCATAGGGGCGTGCTCGACTATACGCTGTCGAAGCGCACCCGCTTCCACAAAAATCTGATCGAGCAAGGTTTCGAACCGGGCGGCGAGCTGCTCATTCACGAGATCGTGCCCGCGACCGAACGCGTCGCGGCCTATCTGAAGATCGCAATCGGCGCGCCGGTCATCCATCGTCGCGGCGTTATGACGGCCGACGGCATTCCGGTGGAATTGGGGGATTCCTACTATCCGGCCGAACGTTTTCCCGATTTCGATCATGCTAGATTGCGGCATCCGACAATCTCGGCGGCGCTCGCCAGCTATGGCGTCATCGACTACGAGCGCTTGTCGACGGAGATCGAGGCGCGTATGCCGACGGCCGACGAAGCGCGGATCCTGCGCCAGCCGAAATCCGCGCCGCTGCTGGTGACGCGCAAGGTGGATGCGGATACCGACGGAGTGCCGATCAGCTATTCGGAATCGGTCTGGCCGGCCGAGCGCACCACATTCAATCTCGATCTGCGGTGAGAGTGCCGGGGAACCCTTGAGGCTCTCCGCGAGCTTGAATTAGCGGTGGGAAAGGATGTTGACGACTTTGCCAAAAGGGTCGCGGACATAGAAGCGGCGGACACCCCACGGCTCGTCCGTGAGGTCGTACAATATGCCGAAGCCCATGGAGGTGGCACGCTGATAGAGCGTGTCGACATCGTCGACTTCGATGGAAAGGTCGGGGACGAGCGTTCCCGAACCGCCTTCGCTGGCGACGCTGATCTGCGGCACAGTTGCCGCTTCGGAGGCGAAGGTCAGGATCCAGCCGTGATCCATGACGATGTCGAGGCCGAGCAGGTCATGATAGAAAAGACGAGCCGTGTCTGGATCAGCTGCCGGCAGGTTCGGGATGATGCGTAGGACGGTCACTGACTTCCTCCCTGGTGGACATGGAGGCGGGCCTTCGCCGCGCCTCCATCTATGTTGGATCAGACCGTGACTGCGGGGAGCAGTTTGGCGCGCTCCGAAAGGATGTGGCGGCAGGCGCTGGCGACTTCACGGCCCTTGATGATGAAATGTTCCTTGAAGAACTGGATATGCGCTTCCGATTCCTGGAAGTGATGCGGCGTCAGGACCGCCGACAGGATTGGCACACCGGTATCGAGCTGGACGCGCATCATGGCATCGAGAACCGTATTGGCGACGAATTCATGGCGATAGATGCCGCCGTCGACAACGAAAGCGGTGGCGATGATCGCGGAATAACGGCCGTTGCGGGCAAGCGTCTGAGCGTGCAGCGGAATTTCCAGCGCCCCGGGTACGTCGAAGATATCGATCGGCGGTGCGCCTTCGACCGTCTGCCATTCAGCAACGAAGGAATCGACCGAGCGATCGACGATATCGGCGTGCCAGCGGGCCCGAATGATCGCAATGCGGCTCGGCTGGGTAGAAATCGAAATGGTCATGAATTGTGCCTTTCAAGGGTTGTTGTCAAATATCCCTTGGGCGAACACGCAACATCGCAGCACCCCTCGCGCGGAGGAGGTACGATCCTGCTTGCTCTCTTCCATCCGGACTATACCGTCGGCTCCGGCATCTCACCGGATCTGCTGACCCTTCCGAAATCCGGAAGGCGCTCGCGGGCTCGAGGAAACTCCCCATACCGCCGGTGGGGAATTGCACCCCGCCCTGAGAACGCGTGGACTATAGATGCTTTGCCTTATGGAAATCAAAGAAAAACGCCGGGGTTTTGGCCCGGCGTCTGCGAATAATTTTCCAAAATGACCCGGCGATGGAGGGCTCTTTCTCAGTCCTGAATGACGAGGAGGTCGGAGGAGGCAAAACGTAACGTCACCTTCTCACCAACACTCGGAGGCATCATGCCAGGGCTGTTGAACATGTCGAAGGAAATCGTGTTGCCGGCGACATTCATGCGGGTGCGGATGACCGAACCCAGGAAATGTGCCGAGGAGACTTCGCCCGTGAGGGCTGTATCGCCCTTGGCCGATTCCGCCAGCGAACCGGCTTCCGGACGCAGGGCGAGCGATACGGTATCGCCCGGCTTGTAGGCGGTCACCGACTGCTTCAGGGTCACGCCCTGATCGCCGATCATGATGCGGTTACTGTCGGGATCGACGACCTTGCCTTCGATCAGATTCAGCGTGCCGACGAAGGAGGCGACGAAACGGGTTGCCGGCTTGTTGTAGATTTCGAACGGCGTGCCGATCTGATCGGCGCGGCCTGCATTCATGACCACGATACGGTCGGAGATGGACAGCGCCTCTTCCTGATCGTGCGTCACGAAGACGGTGGTGATGCCGAGCTGCTGCTGGATGGCGCGGATTTCCTCGCGCAGCGAGATACGGATCTTGGCGTCGAGAGCAGAGAGCGGCTCGTCGAGCAGGAGCACCTGCGGCTTGACGGCGATGGCGCGGGCGAGCGCCACACGCTGCTGCTGGCCGCCGGACATTTGGTATGGATAGCGGCCGGCGAGATGATCGAGCTTGATGAGAGCCAGCATCTCCTTGACGCGCTTGTCGATATCGGGCTTCGCCATGCCGGCGACCTTGAGGCCGAAGGCGACGTTGTCATGCACCGTCATGTTCGGAAACAATGCGTAGGCCTGGAAGACCATGCCAATATTGCGCTGGTTCGGTTTCAGCGCCCGCTGGTCCTTGCCATTGATCGAGAGGGTGCCGGCGGTCGGCGTTTCGAAACCTGCGATCATGCGCAGCACGGTCGTCTTGCCGCAGCCCGACGGTCCGAGGAAGGAGACGAATTCTCCTTTCTCGATTTGCATATTGAAATCATGGACGACGTGAATGTCGCCGAAGGACTTCTTGATGTGGGTGAGTTCGAGAAAAGCCATGGTGAGAAGCCTTACGCCTTAATCGGAGCGGATTTTGAGAAACGGGAAACGAGCTGCAAGAGGCCCATGCTGAGCCAGGTAACGGCAAGCGCGATGATGGCCAGGGCAGAGGGCTCGTAAGCTCTATTGGCGCCCATGAGCTGCATGTAGGGCCCGAATGCCGGACGGTTGAGCAGCGATGCCATGGTGAATTCGCCCATGACGATCGCAAGGGTGATGAATGCTCCGGAAAGCACACCGCTCATGACATTCGGAAAGATGCATTTGAACATGATGGTTGTCCATTTTGCACCAAGGCTTTCGGCAGCCTCCGTCAGCGTGCCGACATCAATGGTACGCATCGCCGTATCGACCGAACGATACATATAGGGCAGCGACAATACAATGTAGGAGCAGACGAGCAGAATGTTCGTCGTCGAATTATAGCCGGTCAACGGCAGGATCGACGACGAATTATAGAGCCGCAGATAGCCGAAAACGATGACGATGGCCGGAATGACCAACGGCATCAAGGTGATGAATTCCACGACAGGGCGGAGCTGCGGCAACCGCAACCGCACCCAATAGGCCGTGGGCACAACGAGCAGCATACCGAAGATAATGGTCAGAAGCGCCATCAACATCGAGAAACCAAAGGCCGTTATGAAACCGAAATCTGAAAAGACGGAGGCATAGGCGTCAAAGCTGTAAGCGTTGCGCCGCATGCGCAGCGAGAACTCCAGCGTACCGATGAGCGGCACCAGGAAGTAGATGAGGCCGATGGCAACGGCGATCCAGGCGAAGAATTTTTGCAGCTTCATTTCTGCCACCGTTCAGCGCGCATGCGCATCAAGATATAAATGACGTTCGAAATACCCGTAATGACGATCATGCCGAGCGCGAGCGCATAGCCGAGATTGGCATTGTGCAGCACGTCGCCGCGGATCTGCGCATAGAGTACGATGGGAACGATGTTCAGCGAGCTGCCGGTAAGTGCAATTGCAGTCGCGATGGCGCCGAACGAATTTGCAAACAGCAGCAGCGTCGTGCCAAGCAGGCTCGGCCAAAGGATCGGCAAGGCGACCATCCGCCAATATTGTCCATTGGTTGCGCCTAGAATGGAGGCAGCTTCTTGCCATTCCTTCTTCATGCCGTCGAGCGCAGGCGTAATGATCAGCACCATCAGCGGAATCTGGAAGTACATGTAGGTAATGGTCAGGCCGAAGAAGCTCAGCAGGTTGAAGCCACTGCCGTAGAGGTTGAAGCCGAAATGAGCGAGCAATATCGTGACCAGACCCTGGCGGCCGAGCGTGGCTATGAACGAGAAGGCCAGCGGCACGCCGGCGAAATTCGATGCGACCCCCGAGAAGGTCAGGAAGGCGTGACGGATCCAAGTGGGAAGCCCGCCAAGGACCAGCGCCCAAGCCAGGTAAAAGCCGATGATCGCACCACCGAGCGCCGAAGCGACCGAGATTTTGATACTGATCCAATAGGCGCTCATGATCGTCGGCGTGAACAGGTCAGCGATGTTCTTGAGCGTCAGGCTGCCGTCCGGCGTCAGAAAGGCACCTGCTATCAAATAGATCGTCGGAAGAATTAGGAACAGCAGCGCGAAGATCAGGAAGGGTGCTATTCCCAGCCAATCGATAACCACACGCTTGTTGATCATCGGGGTGGAACTGACCGTTGATGTTGTGGCGATGCTCATGATTGGCCCAATCCGCGGCGTCAGAAAAACGGAAACCTCCCCGCCGAAGCGGGGAGGTCATGTCAGGTCAAATTACTGTACGTTCGAACCGACGACAGAATCCCACTTGGTGGTGATGGCGGTCTTGCCGGCAGCCTGCTCGTCGAGCGTCGGGAAGACTGCCTTTTCATAGGCGGCAGCCGGCGGCAGCTTGTCGAGAAGTTCCTGCGGGACCTTCTTGTTCTTCGCCAGGTCGTTGAAGCGGATCGGGTGGCAATAGCCCTTGAGCCAGCCGATCTGGCCTTCGTCGGAATAGAGGAACTCCATCCAGAGCTTGGCAGCGTTCGGATGCGGAGCGAAAGCCGAGATTGCCTGGACGTAGACGCCTGCGATAACGCCCGAGGCCGGAACGGTGACGTCAACCGGCGGGTTGCCGTTCAGGCTGTCGCGCCAGGAAAGACCGTTGTAATCCCAAGCAACGACGATCGGGGTTGCGCCCTGAGCCAGCGAAGCGGACTTGCCGATGACCGGAACGAAGTTGCCGGCCTTGTTCAGCTTTGCGAAGTAGTCGAGACCGGCGGCGCCGACCTTGACTGCATCCTTCTCGCCAGCGGCGAGACCGGCGGCGTAGACGGCCTGAACGGCCTGGTTCGAGGTGCGCGGGTCGCCGGCGAGCGAAACGGTGTTTGCATATTCCGGCTTCAGGAGGTCAGCCCAGTCCTTCGGCGGGTTCTTCACAACGTCCTTGTTCACGACGAAGGAGAGAACGCCGTAGTAGTCGCCGTACCAGTAGCCTTCGGCATCCTTGGCGCTGTCCGGAATCGAATCCCAGGTGGAAACCTTGTAGGGCTGCAGCAGGCCTTCCTTCTTGGCCGTCGGGCCGAAGGAGAGACCAACGTCGATCACATCAGGAGCCTGCGGGCCGGTGTTGCCCTTATTGGCGCGGATTGCTTCGACTTCATCGCCCGAACCGGCATCCGGATTCAGTTCGTTGACTTCAATGCCGTATTTTGCCTTAAAGGCAGAGATCAGATCGCCATAACCGCACCAGTTGTGGGGCAGGGCGATGGTGGTCAGCGTGCCTTCCTTCTTGGCGGCAGCGATGAGATCGGCGCTCGGTTCCGCGGCGGCAATAGCCGTCGAAGCGACGAGCATCGCCGTGGAGATTGTCAGAAGACGATGAATTTTCGAGATCACTGCATTTCCTCCTTTTGGGTTTTCAGTGTCTGGCGTTGCTGTTAATGACGTTACATGAAGGTTGTGTGACGACTTCAAAGCGTTGGGTTTGCTGAAAACGCAGTCGATTTTTGCTTCTAATCGACAAGTATGACAGTCGCTGTATTCCATATCCTCCAGGAGCTGTTATTTTCTGTTTTCATTCCCCTTCAGCTTAGCTTGCGAAACAGCTTAGTTTGTTCGAAAAGACCTTCCAGTGTCTTCATGCGCTCGCTCGTTTCGTCCCATGTCGAGCTTTGCACGGCTTCGATCAGGGCTTCGACGATGAACAGGGTAACGACCGATGAATCCCAGGCGGATGGCGCCTCGATCTGCACGCGGAACGTGTGCTTGGCGTGTTTGGCGGCCGGAGTTGCCCACTGATCGGTGAAGACGATGATTTCAGCGCCATGGCGGCGGGCAGCCGCCGCGAGATTGACCATTTCCTGCTCGTAGCGCCTGATATCGAAGATGACGAGCAGGTCGCCCGGATTCATGTTCAGGACATATTGCGGCCATGCGCTTGAGTTCGAAGAAAGCAAGGTCGTATTCGGTCGGATGACCTGCATATGAGTGAAGAAATATTCGGCAAGCGCCCCGGTGATGCGGCCGCCTACGAAATAAAGTGCACGTTTTCTCTCCGACAGCAGTGCCGCGACGCTGTCGAAGGTTGCCACGTCGAGATCCGACAGGGTCTGCCGCAGATTGCCTGTGATGGTATCGGCAAAGCGATTGAGGATATGCGTACCCGGAGCGTTCGACGCCCAGCGATCGTGCTTTGTCAGCGGGTTGGAGATCGTCGCTTCTACTTCCTGATGAAGATGGGCCTGGAAGTCCGGATAGCCTTTGTATCCGAGTTTCTGCACCATGCGTGCGACTGTCGGGGTCGAAACCCGTGCATTCTCGGCGACGGTGGTGATGCTACCCAATCCGGAAACAGGATAGTTGTCGAGCAAGCTCTTGGCGAGCTGCTTTTCGGCGCGCGTTAAAGTGTCAAAGCGCGCATTGATCACGTCCGAAACTGTCTTCGACGCATTGCTCACTCGATTTTTGCTCCCCAAACGGTCTGATGCCGTTTTCTTTCCAGGATATAACAACGCTGTCACAATTCGAGTCAATGTCACAAATGAAGAAATAATTTCAGTTTCCAGTTGACAGCAGGGAAAACCTGAAGAATTCTTTTCTTATAAAGATTTTATTAATCGGCACTGGGGCGTCTCTGATGCTTGCGCAGCAAGGCATTTTGTCGAAGGCAGACGGCGATTGCGTCGCGGTCGAAAGGCCGGACGGAAGCAGCGCAGTTTTGCTCGTTTGCGAACATGCATCGCGTGAGATTCCTGAGCGGTTCGGCGATCTCGGGCTCTCAGCAGAGGCGCGTTCCAGCCACATCGCCTGGGACCCGGGCGCACTCGCGGTTGCAAGGAGAATCTCCGCGGGCCTTGATGCCACTCTGGTGTTTCAGCGCTTCTCCCGGCTGATTTACGATTGCAACCGGCCGCCCGAAAGTGCTGGTGCCATGCCGGAGACGAGCGAGATCTATACGATCCCCGGCAATCAGCATCTGGGCGAAGCGGATAGGCAGGCCCGCACGGAGGGGCTCTATATCCCGTTCCACGATCGCATCCGGTCGCTCTTGAAGGAGCGTGCCGCACGCGGACAAAAAACCGTGATCGTGACAATTCACAGCTTCACGCCGATCTATAATGGCAAGCCGCGCGCAGTGGAGCTTGGCATTCTGCATGACGAAGACCGTTGGCTAGCCGATCGCATGTTGGACGCAGCGACCGAAGCGCCGCTCTACAAGACTGAACGAAACCAGCCTTATGGGCCTGAAGACGGCGTTACCCATACGCTGAAGCTGCATGGGCTTGCCAATAGTCTGCATAACGTAATGATCGAGGTCCGCAACGACCTCATTCGGGATGACGTCGGCCAAGGGGTCGTGGCCGATTATCTGACGGGGCTTCTCCAGAGCAGTCTGGAAGCCTGAGCATAAAAGAAAAAGACCCCGGGGAGCAGTTCAACTGCGATCAGGCCGCATGGCAAAATGCCAGCGGTCAATGTGACACATGGTTCTCCGCAATCCCGCGGACGACCGGGCTTTAGGGGGAATGGCATGTCTGATTATTCAGAGTTAGACAAAAAGCAGGATATACAAATCCTGCACTCCATGGGCTATGCTCAGGAGCTGGAACGGCGCATGAGTTCGTTTTCGAATTTCGCCATTTCCTTCTCCATTATCTGCATTCTATCCGGCGGCATCAATTCGCTTGCACAGGCGACGTCTGGCGCGGGCGGTGCCGCCATTGGTATAGGGTGGCCGCTCGGCTGCCTGATTTCGGGCGTTTTCGCGCTCTCGATGGCGCAGATTTCTTCGGCTTATCCCACGGCCGGCGGCCTCTATCACTGGGGGTCGATCCTCGGCAACCGGTTCACCGGCTGGCTGACGGCCTGGCTCAATCTTCTCGGCCTGATCACGGTGCTTGGCGCGATCAATGTGGGTACTTGGGGCTTCTTCAGTGGCTCCATCGCCCCTTGGTTCGGCATTGCCGTCGATACCACCACTTCGGCCGGTTTTGCCAACCAGATCATTTTTGTTGCCATCATCACCGGCCTGCAAGCCTTGATCAATCATTTCGGCATCAGGCTCACGGCAAAACTGACCGATATGTCCGGCTACCTGATCTTTGCCGCCGCGATCGCGCTGACCATCGTCTGCCTGATCGGTGTCAAGAGCTGGGATATCAGCCGCATCTGGACTTTCACCAACTACTCCGGAACGCCGGAAGGTGATGCTTCCGTTTGGCCGAAGATGGACAATATCTGGTACGTCTTCGCTCTTGGACTGTTGTTGCCGATCTACACGATTACGGGATACGACGCCTCGGCGCATACGTCGGAAGAGACGGTCAAGGCTTCCAGCTCCGTGCCGCGCGGCATGGTCTCCTCGGTCTGGTGGTCGTCGTTGTTCGGCTACATCATGCTGCTGGCCTTCCTTCTGGCCATCCCGGACATGAACGAGGCATCGAAACAGGGCTGGAACGTCTTCTTCTGGACGATCAACAGCATCACCAATCCCGTCGTCGCCAACATCCTCTATGTTGCGATCTTCATCTCGCAGCTGCTGTGCGGCCTGGCGACCGTCACCTCCGCATCGCGCATGATCTATGCTTTCTCGCGTGACGGCGGCCTGCCATTCTCGAAGTCGCTCGCCAGTGTCAGCCCGAGATTCCGCACGCCTTCCATCGCCATCTGGACGGCTGCAATCCTTGCGGTCCTCTTCGTCTGGGGCGCTTCGCTCGTGACCATCGCCGGCTCTTCCGCCTATACCATCGTCGTGTCGTGCACCGTCATCTTCCTGTTCCTTTCCTTTACCGTGCCGATCGTCCTCGGCATCAAGGCGATCGGAACGGCGAAATGGCCGAAGATGGGGCCGTGGAACATGGGCATCGGCACCTACAAGCTGGTCTCCGTTCTGGTGATCATTGCTATGGCAGTCATCTTCATCATCGGTGTGCAGCCGCCGAACGAATGGGCGCTCTATATCACAATCGGCTTCCTCGTTTTGACTGCAATCGTCTGGTTCGCCTTCGAGAAGCGCCGTTTCCAGGGGCCGCCGATCGGTGACATGATCGCCAAGCGCCAGGCCGATATCGCCGCTGCCGAACGAGCTGTCGGCGAAGTGTGATCCTCATTCAGCATCAATCCGGCAGGGGCCGCAGCCGCGGCCCCATCCAACTGACGAGCGGCTCCGGTAACATATCCGACAGCACCGCTGGCCGACCCACTTCCATCTTCTAGGCGGACCAAATTATGAGCAGCAGCTATACGTTCGACGACCTCAAGCGAGATGTGGCCGAAGGGCGCATTGATACGGTTCTGGCATGTCAGGTCGACATGCAGGGCCGGTTGATGGGCAAACGCTTCCAGGCGGAATTTTTCATCGAAAGCGCATGGAAGGAAACGCATAGCTGCAACTATCTGCAGGCGACCGATATCGAGATGGAGACCGTCTCCGGCTACAAGTCGACGAGCTGGGAGAAGGGTTATGGCGACTATACGATGAAGCCCGATCTCGCCACGCTGCGGCGTATTCCCTGGCTTGAAGGCACAGCGCTCGTCCTCTGCGACGTGCTCGACCATCATACTCATGAGGAAGTCGCGCATTCGCCACGCGCTATTCTTAAAAAGCAGGTCAAGCGTCTCGAAGCGATGGGCATGAAGGCCTACATGGCTTCGGAGCTTGAATTCTTCCTGTTCGACCAAAGCTACGACAGCGCACGCGAGTCCGGCTATCGCAATCTCAATCTCGTCAGCGGCTACAACGAGGATTACCACATCTTCCAGACCACGAAGGAAGAAGATGTGATGCGGGCGATCCGCAAGGGATTGCAGGGCGCGGAGATCCCTGTCGAAAACTCCAAGGGCGAAGCATCCGCCGGCCAGGAGGAAATCAACGTCCGCTACGCCGATGCTCTGACCATGGCCGATCGCCATGCCATCATCAAGAATGGCTGCAAGGAGATTGCCTGGTCGAAGGGCAAGGCCATTACGTTCCTGGCGAAGTGGAACTACAGCGCTGCGGGCAGTTCCTCTCATATTCATCAGTCGCTCTGGAGTGTAGACGGCAAGACGCCGCTGTTCTTCGACAAGGAAAAAGAACACGGCATGACGCCGCTGATGAAGCACTATGTCGCGGGCCTTCTGACGCATGCCAGCGAAATCACCTATTTCCTTGCGCCCTATATCAACTCCTACAAGCGCTTCGTTGCCGGCACCTTCGCACCCACCAAGGCGATCTGGAGCACGGACAATCGCACCGCCGGCTATCGCCTGTGCGGAGCCGAAACCAAAAGCATTCGCATCGAATGCCGCGTCGGCGGCTCGGATCTCAATCCCTATCTGGCATTTGCTGCCCTGATTGCCGCCGGCCTTGATGGCATCGAAAACAAGCTCGAACTGGAGGCGCCCTTTGTCGGCGATGCCTATGGTGCGCGCGAAGTTCGCGAGATACCGCGCACCCTGCGTGGTGCGACCGAAGCCCTGACCAATTCGAAGATGTTGCGTGCCGCCTTTGGCGACGATGTCATCGATCATTATACCCGCGCTGCCGAATGGGAGCAGGAGGAGTATGATCGTCGCATCACGGATTGGGAAGTGGCGCGCGGATTCGAAAGAGCGTAAGGCATTTGCGATCTGCCTCTTGCCCGATTTTCATTCTAGGATCGGGCAGGGGGCGCTGGGATGCTTGTTGACCTGCCGTTTCTTGTTAGAGGCGGCCAAAGGTTCTGCAACATCCGGGCAATCAATTGGCTGACCAAGAAAACAGGAATTCGATCATGACCATGATCACATGCGTCTCCCCGGTGAACGGAGAGGTTTATGCCGAGCGTCCATCTCTGTCGCTGGAAGCTGCCAAGGACGTCGTCGCACGCGCCCGCAAGGCGCAGAAGGATTGGGCGCGTCGTCCGCTGGAGGATCGCGTTCAGCTCGTGCTCAAGGGCGTGGCCCGGCTCAATGAGATGGCTGAAATAGTGGTGCCGGAGCTTGCCTGGCAGATGGGCCGCCCGATCAGGTACGGCGGTGAATATCGCGGCTTCAACGAGCGCTCCAACTATGTCGCGTCGATCGCCGCCGATGCGCTGGCACCCTTGGTCGTCGAGGACAGCGCCAATTTTGCCCGCCGCATCGAGCGCGAACCGCATGGCGTCGTCTTCGTCATCGCGCCGTGGAACTATCCCTACATGACGGCGATCAACACGGTCGCCCCGGCGCTGATGGCCGGCAATACCGTCATTCTCAAGCATGCAAGCCAGACGCTGCTCGTCGGCGAGCGGCTGGTGCAGGCTTTCGTCGAGGCCGGCGTCCCCGCCGATGTCTTCCAGAATGTCTTCCTCGATCATGAAACGACTTCGGCGCTGATCGCAGCCGGAAGCTTCAACTTCGTCAATTTCACCGGCTCCGTCGAAGGCGGCCGGTCGATCGAGCGCGCCGCTGCCGGCACCTTCACCAGCCTCGGACTGGAGCTTGGCGGCAAGGATCCGGGCTATGTCATGGAGGACGCCGATCTTGACGCTGCCGTCGACACGCTGATGGATGGAGCGACCTACAACTCCGGCCAGTGCTGCTGCGGCATCGAGCGTATCTATGTGCATGAATCGCTCTATGACGCCTTCGTCGAGAAGTCCGTTGCCTGGGTTTCGAACTACAAGCTCGGCAATCCCCTTGATCCCGAGACGTCGCTCGGGCCGATGGCGCACAAGCGCTTTGCCAAGGTGGTGCGTGAACAGATCGCCGATGCGGTCGCTAAGGGCGCCAAGGCGCTGGTCGACCCGAAGCTGTTTCCGGCTGACGATGGCGGTGCCTATCTCGCGCCGCAGGTTCTCGTCAATGTCGATCATTCCATGGCCTTTATGCGCGAGGAGACCTTCGGCCCTGCCGTCGGCATCATGAAGGTGAAGAGCGACACGGAAGCGCTGAAGCTGATGAACGACAGCCCCTACGGCCTGACGGCTTCGCTGTGGACGAAGGATGTCGAGCGCGCCTCGCGCATCGGCCGCGAGATCGAAACCGGCACCGTCTTCATGAACCGCGCCGATTATCTCGATCCGGCGCTGTGCTGGACCGGCGTCAAGGAAACCGGCCGCGGCGGCTCGCTCTCGATCATCGGCTTCCACAATCTGACGCGCCCGAAATCCTATCATCTGAAGAAAGTAACAGCATGAGCACTATCTCAGCCAATTGGAGCTATCCCAACGCCTTCAAGCTCGGCCGTGGCCGGATTAAGGAACTGGCGGACGCCTGCAAGAGCCTGGGCATGAAGAAGCCTCTCCTGGTCACCGACCGGGGACTTGCCTCGATGGCGATCACGGCGACGGCGTTGGATATTCTGGAAGATGCAGGTCTCGGCCGCGCCATCTTCGCTGACGTCGACCCGAACCCGAACGAGAAGAACCTCGAAGCCGGCGTGAAGGCGTTCAAGGACGGCGGCCATGACGGCGTCGTCGCCTTCGGCGGCGGTTCCGGCCTCGATCTCGGCAAGTGCGTCGCTTTCATGGTGGGCCAGACGCGTCCGGTCTGGGATTTCGAAGATATCGGGGACTGGTGGACCCGCGCCAGCGTCGAAGGCATTGCGCCGATCGTCGCGGTGCCGACGACTGCCGGCACCGGTTCGGAAGTCGGCCGTGCCAGCGTCATCACCAATTCCGCAACGCATGTGAAGAAGATCATCTTCCACCCGAAATTCTTGCCCGGCGTCGTCATCGCCGATCCCGAACTGACCGTCGGCATGCCGAAGATCATCACCGCCGGCACTGGCATGGACGCTTTCGCCCACTGCCTGGAAGCCTATTCCTCGCCGTTCTACCATCCGATGTCGGCCGGTATCGCGCTGGAGGGCATGCGGCTCGTCAAGGAATTCCTGCCGCGCGCCTATCGCGAGGGAACGGATCTCGAAGCCCGCGCCAACATGATGAGTGCTGCCGCCATGGGCGCCGTCGCCTTCCAGAAGGGGCTTGGCGCCATCCATGCGCTCTCGCATCCGATCGGCGCCGTCTACAACACGCATCATGGCATGACCAATGCCGTCGTCATGCCGGCCGTCCTGCGTTTCAACCGCAAGGCCATCGAGGATAAGATTGCCCGCGCCGCAGCCTATCTGGGCATCTCGGGCGGTTTTGACGGCTTCTACGACTATGTGCTGCAACTGCGCTCGGAACTCGGCGTGCCGGAAAATCTGTCTGCCATGGGCATCGCGCCCGATCGGATCGACGAGCTCTCCGCCATGGCGATCGAAGACCCGAGTGCCGGCGGCAATCCGGTGCCGCTGACGCTCGAAAATACCAAGGCTCTCTTCCGGGATTGCTTCTGATACTGCGCTGAGCTCCCCGATATGCGGGATGAAATTGGCAGCATATCAGGCCAAACAACAAAAGCCGCCGAGTGTCACCCGGCGGCTTTTTTTCATTGAAGCTCTGTCTGGTAATCAATCCACGAATTCGACGACGACGCCTGGCTTGACCATCTTGGCAAGTTCGGTCGCATCCCAATTCGTGAGGCGCACGCAGCCATGGCTCTGCGTCTTACCGATTCTCGAGGGATCCGGCGTGCCGTGAATGCCGTAGGTCGGCTTCGATAGAGCCATCCAGACCGTACCGACCGGGCCGTTCGGGCCTGGCGGAATATTGAGAACCTTGTCGTTTCCGGCTTGCTGGAAGTTGATCTTCGGATTGTAGGTATAGCCCGGGTTGAAGGCGACGCGCTCGACCGTGACTGTGCCTGACGGCGAGGGCGTGTCGGCGGAGCCGATGCTGGCCGGGTAGGCGGCGATCAGCGTGCCGTTGGCGTCATAGGCGAAAACCTGCTTGCGGCCCTTGTCCGCCAGGATCTTGGCGACTGCGCCGGTCTTACTGGGGCCGGTATTGACGACTTTGATGGTGCTGCCCGGCACGGTGAAATCGACGCCGGGATTGAGCGCCTTCAGATAGCCTTCATCCATGTGAAAGCGTTCGGCCAGCATTTCCGTCGTCGAGGTATAGCCGAGGGACGGCATCTGTGCCTTAGCCGCATAGTCCTCAGGAATAGAGGCGACATACGGACCTGCGGCATCGGCCGCCGTGATCGTGTAGTTGACGATCGGCATACCGCCGGACATGCGAAGCTGCTCGAGGATCGCGTCGGTATTGTTCGGGTCGAGCGTCTGGCCGGTCATCTGCTGATAGGCATAGATCGCCTTGGTGACATTGGCACCCATTCTGCCGTCGATCGCACCAGGCGAAATGCCCTGCCGCGCGAGGAAGACCTCCAGCGCGGTGATCTCCATCTTCGATTTGCCCTTCAGCGTAATGACGGGTTCGGCCGGTGCCGGTTTGTTGACGATGTCGGGCGCGCTCTGCTGTGGATCGATCGACGCGTAGTCGTTGCCGTTCGGGTTCGTCTGGCCCTGGTTCTTACCAGGCAATGGCTGACTGTCGAGCGGCTGGCGCTGGATATCGCTGTCGCGCGGAATTCCGCCGGTGACCACACCGCGATCCTGCTGGTCGTAACCATTGTTGGGTGCGCCGTCGTAATTTCCGTAGCTGTCGGAGCGATATTGACGATAGTCTTGGTAGTCGCCGTTGTTGGAAAGCTGCGTGTCGCCATACCGGCCGCCATTATTGCCATAGGTATCGCGGGCTGGGGCGCGGGGATAGTAGGTGCTGGCCCTCATTTCCGTGGCGACGACATTGCCGTAGGCATCAATCAGGACCCGGCGGCCGCGACCGTCGCGGGCCATGGAATATCCACCACCATAAGGATATTGATCGAGGATCCGGCCGTCAGGGGTGACAAGAACCGTGTTGCCGTTGCCGCTACGATAATATTGTGCCTGCGCGTTCGTGAGCGCGAGCATGGACACGGTGGCAGTCATTGCCAGGGCAAAACTTAATTTTACGAACCGGTTCACGTCTGTCGGATCCTCGGGATGGTCGTTCGGCTGACACACACATGGCAATTTTGACGCCAGTATGGAGATTTAGATTATCATGCTGAATAAAATATAAAAATTTATGTGATCAAGGCTTCAAGTTAAGATTTGGTAAGCCAAATAACCGCTTATTTCAGCCGCGCGCCAGCTTGGGACAGCACCTGCGCTCGGCGCCAATCAGGGAGGACTTTGGGGATGATGGATTTTTCTGCGGCGAAAGGGCCGAAATTGACGCTGGACGAGGGGTCTGTGCTGGATATAGGCGCCTGCATTGTCGAGGGCAATAATCTTGCGCCCGGAAGCGCCGTTCCTGATGATGGCGATCCGCGTATCAGTCATTCGGTGGAAGGCTTCCTCTTCACCTGCGGGCCGGACCATATCCGCCATCCCGAGCCGATGTCCGGCGCATATGAAGGCAAGCGCTATCCGCTTCACGGTTCCTTCGCGTCCCATCCAGCCAAAATTCTCTGGACTAAATTCGAGAATGGCAATGCGGAATGCCGCGCCGATATCGATGTTGTCACCGCCGAAAGGCGAACGGCAAGGCTCGAACGACTTTGGCAGATCGATGGCGCGACGGGCGAGGTCTCACTTGCCGATTGTTTGGTCAATACCAGCACAGAGGCGATGCCGGTCTTTCTGATGTACCACATGAATATCGGCGGCAAATGGTTCGATAACGGCACGCGTCTTGCCGGTCAGATGCTTGACAATGGCGGCTTTCCCTGGACCTTCGGCGAGGAGGGGGGCGATATCTTCTGTGTGCCGGCGCAGGACAAGGGCGAGGATTGGGCAGAAATCAGCCTCGGCCCCATCGCGGCCATCGGCGGCAAGACACTAAGGGTGCGGTTCGGAACGGACACGCTGCCATTCCTGCAGGTCTGGCGCAATCAGCGCGCGCCGGCGCATGTGCTCGGTATCGAGCCTGTTTCGCATCGCTGGGTCTCGCGGGCCGAGCTGGAAGAGGCGGGCGAATTCAATATTCTCCAGCCCGGTGAAACCCGCAATTTCATGCTCAACTTTGCCTTCGTTTGAGAGTGCGCCGCGGTTGACGCTCGCCCTATGGCGGCGTAGATCAAGGCCACGGTTTTAGAGAGGACATGAACCATGGATATCCGCCCGATCGACGATGAATACTCGGTGTCCGGCCAGATCACCGTAGAGGATCTCGACCAGATCAAGGCCCTGGGTTTCAAGTCCATCGTCTGCCATCGCCCCGATGGCGAAAGCCCGGATCAGACGCCATTCGGTGTCATCGAGGCTCGCGCCAAGGAACTCGGCCTGGAGATCACCCAGGTGCCTGTCGGCCCGATGGGCGTGACTGAAGAGGCCGTGCAGGGCATGGTTGATGCGCTGGACGAGTTTCCGCGGCCGATGCTCGGCTATTGCCGCTCCGGCGCTCGTTCGACCGCGATCTATCAGAAGACACATCACATTCGCGGCTGAACGGGTTCTTTCCCCTCACCTTTTTGATCACAGGGCATGGTCATGCCCTTTTATCTGTCTAAGAACAACACCAGGAGAACACCATGAGCATCAAGCGTATCGACGTTGGCGCCCGGATGAGCGGCGCTGTCATCCACGGCAACACCGTCTATCTCGCTGGCCAGGTTGGCGAAGGCGAAAGCGTCACCGATCAGTGCAAGTCGGCACTGGCTGAAGTCGACCGCCTGCTCGCTGCGGCTGGCACCAACAAGTCGAAGATCCTGCAGACGCTCATCTACCTCTCGGACATCTCCTACTTTGCTGAGATGAACGCCGCCTGGGAAGCCTGGGTCGATCCGGCCAACACGCCGGCCCGTGCGACCAGCGAAGCCAAGCTTGCAGCGCCGAAGTACAAGGTCGAATTCATCGTGACGGCAGCGCTCTAAGTCGCGCCATCCGTGATTTTTTCAAGGCCGGTGGGCTCGCGCTCACCGGCCTTTTGTCTGGGCGATTTCCGTAAGGGTGCGGGAGGGCGTGATCGCTTCCGGGTCGAGCGCAATCTCGATGATGGCCGGCTTGCCGCTCGCTCGCGCCCGTTCGAAGGCCGGGCCGAATTCTTCCGTCGCCTTCACTGTTTCGCCGTGGCCGCCATAGGCGCGGGCAAGGGCCGCGAAATCTGGATTGTCGAGTGCGGTGGCGCTGACCCGGCCGGGATATTCCCGCTCCTGATGCATGCGGATCGTACCGTACATGCCGTTGTTGATGACTAAAGCGATGAGCGGCAGTCCATACTGGACAGCCGTCGCAAATTCCTGACCATGCATCATGAAACAGCCGTCGCCGGCAAAGCAGATGACTTCGCGATCAGGAAAGAGCTGCTTTGCGGCAACCGCTGCCGGCAGGCCATATCCCATCGAGCCCGACGTCGGAGCCGCCTGCGTGTTGAAGCGGCGGAAGCGATGGAAGCGGTGAAGCCAGGTGGCATAGTTGCCGGCGCCGTTGGTGAAGATCGCATCATCGGCCGTATTGGCTTCGATCCAATCCATGATGCGGCCCATATGGACCGCGCCGGGGCTCTTTTCCGGTGTTTTCGACCAGGTGAGGTAGGCTGCGTGCATACGTTCCGTGCGCTCGGCCCACGGTGTCGCGGTTGGCGCATCGAGTTCCGCCAGAGCTGCAACGGAGTCCGCTGGGCTGGCACAAATGGCAAGGTCCGGCCGATAGACGCGGCCGAGTTCTGAAGGGTCGGGATGGATGTGGACGAGCTTTTGGCGCGGGTAGGGGATATCGACCAGCGTATAGCCGGAGGACGGCATTTCGGAAAGACGTCCACCGAGAAGGATGAGGAGATCCGCCTCTTTGATTTCCTTTGCCAGCGCCGGATTGATGCCGATGCCGACATCGCCGGCATAGTTTGGGTGCAGATGGTCGAACAGCATCTGCCGGCGGAAGGAGCAGCCGATCGGCAGCTTGAAACGCTCGGCGAATTGCCTGATGCCGGAAACTGCTTCTTCGTTCCAGCGCGTGCCGCCGAGAATGACCATCGGCCGCTGGGCAGCCGCAAGGCGCTGACTAAGCTCTGCAAGCTGGTCGCGGCCCGGATGGGCGGCAACAGGGACATAGGGCAGCGCTTGCGGCGCTTCGACCTCGTCACGCAGCATGTCCTCGGGCAGGGTCAGCACCACCGGACCGGGACGCCCCGATGTTGCCACAGCAAAGGCACGGGTGACGAATTCCGGAATGCGGGCGGCATCGTCGATCTCGCCGACCCATTTGGCGAATTCGGTAAAGGCGCGGCGAAATTCGACTTCCTGAAAGGCTTCGCGTTCGCGGGCATCGCGCTGGACCTGGCCGATGAACAGGATCATCGGGATCGAATCCTGCCGTGCGATATGAAGGCCGGCAGAGGCGTTTGTGGCGCCGGGACCGCGGGTGACCATGCAAATGCCCGGCTCGCCGGTCAATCGGCCCCAGGCATCCGCCATCATCGCCGCGCCCCCTTCCTGGCGGCAGACGAGCACCTTGATATCGCTTTCGCGCAGGGCATCGAGCACGGCGAGAAAGCTCTCGCCCGGCACGCAGGACATGCGCTGCACGCCATTGGCCTTCAAAGCCTCGACGATAAGTTGCCCGCCCGTTCGCTTCATTTCCTCGCCTTCCCCTCCAGTTTGGCCAATTCGGCCAGAACTTCCTCCTGATGTTCGCCGAGACGCGGGCTCGGCCGCGTATAGGTCAACGGCGTTTCCGACAGCACGATCGGCGTGCGGACGCTCGGAATGACAGTGCCGGCGCTATCTTTGAGATCGATCCTCAGTCCGCGCGCCACAATTTGCGGATCGGCGAACATATCCTCGATCGTGTTAATGGCGCCGGCCGGTACGGCGTTGGCCTCACAGGCCCTCAGCAGCTCTGCCTTGTTCCACTTCAGCGTTTCGGCAGAAATGAAAGCGCGCACTTCGTTGCGGTTGGCGACGCGGGCCTTGTTGGTCGCATAGCGCTCGTCGGCGGCATTGGTTTCCATGCCGAGAATGGCGCAGAGGCGCCGGAACTGCCCGTCGTTGCCGACAGCGAGAATGAGATATCCATCGGCGGTGGGCACGACTTCATAGGGCGAGATATTCGGATGGGCGTTGCCGAGCCGCACAGGCGGCTTACCCGAGATCAGATAGTTCATGTTCTGATTGGCGAGCACTGCGGATTGTACATCGAGCAGCGCCATATCGATGAGTTGTCCTTCCCCGGTCTTCAGCGCATGGATCAGGGCGGCCTCGATTGCCGAAACGGCATAGATGCCGGTGAAGATATCGGCGATCGCGACGCCGGCCTTCATCGGCTGGCCATCCGGCTCGCCTGTGATCGACATGAAGCCGGACATGCCCTGCACGATATAGTCATAGCCGGCGAGACCGGCATAGGGACCGGTCTGGCCGAAGCCGGTGATCGAGCAATAGACGATGCGGGGATTGATCTTCTTCAGGCTTTCATAATCCAGCCCGTACTTTACCAGGCCGCCGAGCTTGAAATTCTCGATCACCACATCGGCCGTCTTTACCAGTCGGCGCACCAGGCCCTGTCCATCCTCGGTCTTGAGGTCGGCAGTAATGGAGCGTTTGCCGCGATTGGCAGAGTGGTAATAGGCGGCAGAGAGATTCTCGCCGTCCTTGCCTTCGACGAAGGGCGGTCCCCACTGGCGCGTGTCGTCGCCGCCGTCGGGATTTTCCACTTTGATGACATCGGCGCCGAGGTCGGCCAGCATCTGTCCGGCCCAGGGACCGGCGAGAACGCGGGCAAGCTCAATGACGCGAATACCGGAGAGCGGAGGTTTCTTGGTTTTCTGGTCCGTCATGTCGATCCGCTCTGCCGCTTACGGCGTGAATGCAGTTTCAGATGTATCGGATACCGGCTTGGAAGCAAAGCGCCGCTCGCGCCAGAGAATGTAAAGCCCCGAGCCGGTGATGATGAGGATGCCGAGCCATTTGATCGCATCCGGGAAATTGTCGAAGACGAGCCAGCCGAAGATCGTGGCGGAAACGATCTCGAAATACTGCAGCGGCGCAAGTGTCGAGGCCGGCACGGCGCGATAGGCATATACCGTGAGGATACCCGCCGCTGCCGCGGTGGCCCCGACACCGAGCAGATAGAGCATGGCCGTCAGATCCGGAATGACCGGATCGAGGATTGTAGATCCCGTCGTTCGACCGATGGCAAGCAGGACCACACTGATGCCGGTCCCCCATAAAGCCGTCTGGAACTGCATCGACCATGCGTCCTCGCTATGGGAGACCACGCGCGTGATCATGACGTAGACGGCGACGCAAAACGCGGTGACGATAGGAAGCAAGGCGAAAAAGCCGACTTCCTGAAAGCTTGGCTGGATGATCAGCATCGCGCCGAAAAAGCCGACGGCACAGGCGGTATAACGCCGCCAGCCGATGGTTTCCTTCAGGAAGACGCTGCTGAGGATGGTGAGTATCATCGGCTCGACGAAGAAGATGGCAATGGCATCGGCCACTTCCATCACCTGCAGCGTGGTCACGAACGACACCATGGACAGCGTGAGCACGGTGGCACGGATGGCATGGACGCCGCTGCGTCGCCAACCCCACACGCCCCATTTCCCGCGCATTGCCATCATGGGGAGCGCAAAAAGAGCCTGGAAGATGAAGCGGGCGGCGGTCACTTCGCCCGGCGGAATCGTGGTCGCCGCGAGCTTGGAGAAGATATCCATGACTGGCGAGAGGACGACGGAGAGAAACATCGTCACCAAACCGAAGGTCAGCTCCGACTGCTGCAATCGCGCCGAGGAGCCGCTGGAGGTGTTCATTGTGGAATTCCCATGAGAATCAGTTGTTTGCCGCTACCCTCTTGCACCAGTCGGCGAAGTTGGAAATGGCTTCCTCGGCACCGATTTCGTTGAGCGTCTCGTGCCGCATGTCGGGATAGATTTCGGTGGTGATACGAGAGAATCCGGCTTTTTCCAAATGCTTTGCCAACCAGGAAATCGCTTTCGCACCGTCGGTCGCCGGATCCTTGCCACCGCCGACGAGATGAATCGGCATGTCGCGGCGGAGACGATCGAGATGCGCCTTCTGTGGTGCGCGGAAGGTAAGTTCAAACAGGTCGAGCCAGAGCGAGACCGAGGCATCGAAGCCGCAAAGCGGATCGGCGATATATTTGTCCACCTGCTCGGGAATGCGCGAGAGCCAGTCGAAATCGGTGCGGCGGTTGGCGATCGATTTACCCCACGTGCCGAAGGTCAGTTTCGGCAGCGGTCCACTCGGAACGTCCGATCCCTTGAACATGCGCTCCGGTTTGAGGATGAGTTGGGCGGCGCGGCCGGCGAGGCCCGGATTGAAATTGGAATTCCAGACCGTGACGGCATCGAACTTGGCTGGATGCGTGACCACAGTATTCAGGCTAATCAACCCGCCCATGGAATGCCCGAACAGGATGATGGGCAGATCAGGATGGGAGCTTGCGGCAAGCTCGCGCATGGCGAGCACATCGGCGATCACCTGCTCGACACCATTTCTCCGGGCAAAGCGGCCGATGGGTGCATCGGGGGCCATCGTCTCGCCATGGCCGCGATGATCGTGAGCATAGACATGAAAGCCTCGGCCCGCCATCGCATCCGCGAAGGCCTCGTATCGGCGGGAATGCTCGGCGAGACCGTGCGATATCAGCAGGATGCCGCGAGCATCGGTTGCCGCCGGCAAATGATGATAGGCAAGGGTTGCGCCTGTCGGACTTTTCAGGCGCTGCGTCTCGGCGAACATATATTGGCTCCTCCCCAGTTAGACGAAAGGTTATCCTCCGCTCGATTGCAATGGATAGGTGGTAAAGCTCACAGAAATAAATCTTTCCGAGCGCCGTGATTCAGGATTGCGCCCGCTCGCTCAAACTGCTTATTTGTTCCCATAATGTTCTAGTTGGAGGCAGGAATGAAGCAGTGGCTTCGAGTATTTGCAGTTGTACTTCTTTCGGTCGGAACGGCGGCGAGCGCCATGGCTCAGGAACATAGCCGCGGACGGACGCGCTTTATCCTGGCGGCGAGCTGGGAGCCGGCATTTTGTCAGACGAACCAGAAAAAGGTGGAATGCCGGAACCAGTCGTCGAACAATCATGATGCCACGAATTTTTCTCTGCATGGCCTCTGGCCGATGCGGCAGGAATATTGCGATGTTTCCGAGGATCTGAAGCAGGCGGATCGTGGTCGCGACTGGAAGGATCTGCCTGCCGTGCAGCTTTCCCAAGACGTGAAGGCGAAGCTGGACAAGGCAATGCCAGGCACTCAATCCGGCCTGGAGCGGCATGAATGGATCAAGCACGGCACCTGCACGAAGCTCAGCGCCGATCAATATTTCTCCATCGCCGCTGGCCTGATCGCCGAACTCAATACGTCTGCCGTGCGGGATCTTTTCGCGCAGAATATCGGCAAAGAGCTGGATGCCGAAAGCATCAAGGCGGCCTTTGATCAGAGCTTCGGCGAGGGCGCCAATGCGCGCATCAAGATGAGCTGCCGCCGCGTCGGTGATGTCCGAATGATTTCGGAGCTGACCATCGGTCTCTCCGAAGATGCGATCGATCCCCAGCAGGGCAGTGAGCCGCGGCTCGCCAAACTGATCCAGGGGGCCGGCAGCACCTCCTTCGGCTGTGATCGGGGTGTGGTGGACGCGGCCGGTTTCTGAGAAAATACGGCCTTTCTGACGCGGATAATGCCCTCGGACAAGGTTTCGCCGTTGCCCGAGGGCGGGGTTTCGCCTACATAGCGGCACAAATCGCAACGCTATTCGCCCGTGGAGCAACCCAAGCTATGGCACGTCAGTTCATTTATCATATGGCCGGTCTGAATAAGTCCTATGGCGCCAAGAAGATTCTCGAGAATATCCATCTCTCCTTCTACCCCGATGCCAAGATCGGTATTCTCGGCCCGAACGGTGCAGGTAAGTCGACCGTGCTGCGCATCATGGCCGGCCTCGACAAGGAATATACCGGCGAAGCCTGGCTGGCCGAAGGCGCCACCATCGGCTACCTGGCGCAGGAGCCTCAGCTCGATCCCAACAAGACGGTTTTCGAAAACGTCATGGAAGGCGTTGCCAAGAAAACCGAAATCCTCAATCGCTACAACGAATTGATGATGAACTATTCCGACGAGACCGCGGAAGAGGGTGCCAAGCTCCAGGATATCATCGACAGCCAGAACCTCTGGGATCTGGAAAGCCAGGTGGAGATGGCGATGGAAGCCTTGTGCTGCCCGCCGCGCGATGCCGAAGTCACCAGCCTTTCAGGCGGTGAGCGCCGCCGTATTGCACTGTGCCGTCTGCTTCTCTCGCAGCCGGACCTGCTGCTGCTCGACGAACCGACCAACCATCTCGACGCTGAGACCATTGCCTGGCTGGAAAAGCACCTGCGCGACTATCCGGGTGCCGTGATGATGATCACCCACGACCGCTACTTCCTCGACAATGTTACCGGCTGGATTCTCGAACTCGACCGCGGTCGTGGCATTCCCTACGAAGGCAACTATTCCGCCTATCTGCGGGCCAAGGCCAAGCGCATGCAGCAGGAAGCCCGCGAAGAAGCTGGCCGCCAGAAGGCGATCAGCCGTGAACAGGAATGGATTGCCTCCAGCCCCAAGGCCCGCCAGGCCAAGTCCAAGGCGCGTATCAACGCTTACGAACAGCTGGTCGATGCTGCCGAAAATCAGCGTCCCGGTGATGCGCAGATCATCATTCCGGTCAGCGAGCGTCTCGGCCAGGTGGTGATCGAGATGGAGGGCATCACCAAGGGCTTCGAAGGCCGCACGCTGATCAACGATCTGTCGATCAAGCTGCCGCCCGGCGGCATCGTTGGCATCATTGGCCCGAACGGCGCCGGCAAGACGACCCTGTTCAAGATGATCACCGGGCAGGAAAAGCCGGATGCCGGCACGGTTCGCATCGGCGAGACGGTGCATCTCAGCTATGTCGACCAGAGCCGCGACGCGCTTGACGGCAATAAGACGGTATGGGAGGAAATCTCCGGCGGCGCCGAAGTCATCAAGCTCGGCAAGTTCGACATGAACTCGCGCGCCTATTGCGGCGCCTTTAACTTCAAGGGCGGCGACCAGCAGCAGAAGGTCGGCAATCTCTCTGGCGGTCAGCGCAACCGCGTTCATCTGGCCAAGATGTTGAAGGCTGGCGGCAACGTGCTTCTGCTCGACGAACCAACCAACGACCTCGATACGGAAACGCTGGGGGCGCTGGAAAGCGCGCTTGAAAACTTCGCGGGCTGCGCCATCATCATTAGCCACGATCGCATGTTCCTCGACCGCCTGGCCACGCACATCCTGGCCTTTGAAGGCGAAGGGCATGTCGAATGGTTCGAAGGCAATTTCGAAGATTACGAGCAGGACAAGATCCGCCGTCTCGGCCCCGATGCCCTTAATCCGGGCAGCCAGGCGCATAAGCGCCTGACACGCTGAGCTCCCGGTTTGGCTCTTTGAAAACCCCGGCTTGTCCGGGGTTTTCGTTTATGTAGCAATCGCCCTCGATATTCTGTTTTCGCCGGAAACTAATGGATTTCCGACGTCGAACTCCCTTGGCTAGCCGATTGGCTCTTGCCAAGAAAACCCAAATCACATAAAGATATCTTTATATCTTGATTGGGTGCAGAATGACAGATCTGGTTAAACTCGGCTTGGATGACGTAGTGGACGTGTTGAAGGCAGTCGGAGAGCCGACGAGGCTGCGTCTTCTCGCGCTTCTTGCTGCCGGCGATCTCACGGTGACCGATCTTACCGAAATCCTTAGCCAGTCGCAGCCGCGCATTTCCCGGCATTTGAAGCTGCTCGGCGAAGCCGGTCTGATTGATCGTTATCAGGAAGGCGCCTGGGCTTACTTCCGGCTGAAGCAGGAGGGCAAGGCCGTGACGCTGGCCCGCAGCCTCCTGCGCCATACCGCAGAAAAGGATACGGTGCTGCTGCGTGACGGGGAACGTCTTGCTTCCGTGAAGCGCATCCGGGCCGAACGCGCCCAGGCCTATTTCAGCCGCAATGCCGCCGAGTGGGATGAACTGCGTCGTCTCCATGTCGCCGACGAGGATGTCGACAAAGCGCTGATCGACCTGATCGGCCCGCAACCAATCGACTCCTTCCTGGATCTCGGCACCGGCACGGGCCGGATGCTGCAGCTTCTGACCGGGCATTACCGCCGCGCCATCGGCATCGATGCCAGCCGTGACATGCTGGCGGTCGCTCGCGCCAATCTCGACCGGGCCAACATCACAAGCGCCTCCGTGCGGCATGGCGATATTTTCAACCTGCCGCTCGAGCAGCAGGATTTTGATCTCATCACCATCCACCAGGTGCTGCATTTCCTTGATCAGCCGGAGGTTGCGATCAATGAGGCCGCACGAATGCTTCGGCCCGGCGGCCGGCTTGTCATCATCGACCTCGCGCCGCACGGGCTTGAATATCTGCGTGACGAGCATGCGCATCTGCGCCTCGGTTTCTCGCATCAGGCCATGTCGGATTGGCTGAAACTGGCGGGGCTAGATGTGGAGCGCGTGCAGGATCTTCATTCGGGGAGGGAAGGCGGACAGGCGCTGACCGTCACCATCTGGCTGGCGCGCGACCCGCGGTTGCTGATTGCGTCCGACCAGGGCCAGCAGTCATCCCCCATTCTTGCCGGGAGAGTTTGACATGTCTTCGAGATCAGAAAGCCATAATGCGGGTATCCGCATCTCCTTCGAGTTTTTTCCGCCGAAGTCGGAAGAGGCCGAACAGCAGCTGTGGAACACCGTCGAGGAACTCAGCGATTGGGACCCTGAATTCGTTTCTGTGACCTATGGAGCGGGCGGCTCGACCAAGGCGCCGACGCTTTCCGCCGTGCGAAAGATGATCCACGAGACGCCGTTCACGACCGCATCGCATCTGACCTGCGTCGGCGCTACGCGCGAAGATACGCATCGTGTGATCGACGAGTTCCTGGCTACGGGTGTTCGCCGTTTCGTCGCGTTGCGCGGCGATCCGCCGGGTGGTGTCGGTTCGGCCTATAAACCGCATCCGGGCGGTTATGCCAATGCCGCGGAACTGGTTGGCGCTTTGCGGGAGCGCGGCGATTTCGACATTTCCGTTTCCGCCTATCCCGAAAAGCATCCGGAAAGCCGCGATACGGCAGCCGATATCGACATGCTGAAGCGCAAGGCAGAGAACGGTGCTGATCGAGCCTTGACGCAGTTCTTCTTCGATAATGACGCCTTCGAGCGTTATCATGATCGCGTTCGCGCAGCGGGCATCAAGATTCCCGTCGTGCCGGGCATCATGCCGATCCAGAACCTGACGCAACTCAAGCGCTTCGCCAGCGCTTGCGGCACGACTATTCCGACCTGGCTCGACGAGCGTTTCGATGGTTTGGATGAGGATGTCGAGGAGCGCGCCAAGGTCGCAGCGGATGTCGCCGCCGAGCAGATCCAAGATTTGGTGCGCCGTGGCATTCACGAGTTTCACATCTATACGATGAACCGTTCGCCGCTTGTTTCCGCCGTGCTTGAGCGGCTCGGTCTCCAGCGCAAGATGGCTTCTCAGGCTGGCGCTGCTGCCTAAACCGCTTTGCGAAGCGTGACGATAAAAAGCGCATGTCCGCGCGGGCATGCGCTTTTTTAATAGAGCAGGGGTTTTGTTAACTTATCGGAGTTTGGTCGTGTGCGAATTTCCCTGAAGCCGTCAGATGAAAAGCATCGTCACGACGAAAACGAAGGCCGCACCGACCACCAGGACGTTGATGGATCGTGTTAATCCCATGTCTTCCTCCTCAGTCAGCTGTTAAATGTTATGTCGAAAATGTGTTGCTTGGAAAGAACATTCGATGCTGCGACGCAGTATCGAGTTCGCGGTGTGATTCATGGGCTTTCGGCAACATTTTGATATTACGTTATAAATGTCGATTGCTGGCTTGATGACGGGCTGTGAATAAATATTAATATGTTGTGACTGCAGGCCATCCGAATGGAGCGGGAGATCATGTTTCCCGCGTCCTAACGCCGCGTTTCATCCATGCGAAAAGCCGCCCATCAAGGACGAGCAGACCTGCGGCGATGAGCAGCATGCCGGCGATTTCGGTAGGCCCCATCCGCTCGCCGAGAAAGAGGAAGCCGAGCAATAGCGCGCTCGGCGGCACGAGCAGAGTGACGAGGCAGGTGTTGGTGGCGCCTGCAAGCTCGATGATACGAAAATAGAGGATGTAGGCAAAAGCGGTCGACAGCAGCGCGAGGCCAAGAATGGCGGCAATTGCCGTTACCGGCGGGGTGGCAAGCGCCCAAGGCTGGTCGATCATCAGTGCGACCGGCAGCATGATGAGCGAGGAGCCTGTCAACTGGCCCGCTGCTACAACCGGCGGCGCGATGCCTTTGAAGCGTTTGGCATAAATCGCTGCAAATCCGTAGGAGATTGCCGCGAGAATCGGCAATAGGAGTGCCCAGAAGGGTACCGAGCCACCGCTGGTAACGCTCGGTCCGAGCAACACGATGGTTCCCAGGAGTCCAGTGAGGCAACCAGCCAGCTTGGCCGATGTCAGGCGCTCATCCGTTGTCAGCTGATTGCCGATCAACACGGTCCACATCGGCGTCGTCGCGTTCAGGATGGATGCGAGCCCGGCACCCATCTGCGTCTGGCCGCAGAAGATCAGCGTATGCGGTATCGCATTGTTGATTAAGCCCAGCAGCAGAAATTGCGGCCAATGGTGGCGCAGGGACTGATAAATGCCGAAGCGGCCGGCTAGATAGAGATGCAATGCCACGGCCGCCAGCGACAGGCGCAGAAAGACGAGCGTGAAGGGCGGCACGTGGTGAACGGCGATACGGGCGAAGAAGAACGAACCGCCCCAGATCAATCCGAGCAACAGCAGCAGGCCCCAGGTCGAGGCGTTCATTCGATGTTCGCCATTCATGGCATCTCTCCTCTTTCGAGGCATCTAAACCGGAAGAGGGCAAGCTCTCCACCCGTTTCTTGCTGTTTGGGGATTGTGGATGCTCACGATTGCGAGGAGAGCAGATACAAAAAAGGCGGCCTGGAGCCGCCTTTTCGATCGATATATGGAAAATCAGAGCGCGTTGAGCAGCGCCGTCGTCGCCCAGCCGTCGGCCGGCATACCCAGGCGGAACTGTTCCTTCTGGATCGCGACACGCGTGCCGGAGCCAAGAATTCCATCGATCTTGCCGACATCATAGCCGCGGGCCACAAGCTTGGTCTGAAGCGCCTTCATATCGACGTCGTTCAGGCCCGGCTCGGGGTTGCCCTTGTTATAGGGCGGAGCGCCGGCAAAGCGGGTGGCGAAATAGGCGGCCGAGGTCGTGTAGATGAACGACTGGTTCCATCCGAGATAGGTATTGTAATTCGGATAGGTCAGGAAGGCAGGCCCCTTGCGACCCTGCGGCAGGATGAGAGCGGCGGGCAGGGAGCCGAAGCTCGTGTTGCCGTCTCGCGGCGTGACGCCGAGCTTGAACCAATCGCCTGCAGTCAGCGTGCCGCCGATACCGGATTTTTCCCAGGGAAGATTGTCCGGAACCGTCACCTCCTGCAGCCAGGGCTGACCGCGCTGGAAGCCGAGATGCTGGAGGAATCGTGCTGTCGTCAGAATGACGTCAGGTGCGCTGGTCTTCAGATTGACATGACCGTCGCCATCGCCATCGGTGCCATAAGCGATGATATCGGGCGGCAGCATCTGCGTCTGGCCGATTTCGCCAGCCCATGCGCCCGTCGTCGTTGCCGGGTCGACATCGCCGCGCTGGACGAGCTCGATCAGCGCGATCAGGCGCGGGCGGAAGAAATCCGGACGACGGCAATCGTGCGAGAGGGTGACCAGCGCGTTGCGGGTGTTGAAATTGCCCTGAACGGCGCCGAAATCGGTTTCCATCGCCCAGAAGGCGGTGATGACGCCGGGAGGTACGCCATAATCCTGTTCGGCCTTGGCGAAGACGTCGGCATATTGCTTCATCTTCTGGCGGCCGATGTCGAGACGGCCCTGGCTTACGGTGCGCTGGGAGAATTCGAGGAAGGTCTGGCGGAAGACACCCTGACTGCGGTCCATGGCAAGAACCTTCTGGTCAATCTGGGCGCCGGCGAGCGTCTTGTCGGCAGCGGCAGCATCTGCGCCATCGGCAATCGCCTCAGCCTTCACGCCTGCCAGAAATGCGGTGAGATCGCCGCCGCAGGCTACCTTCGGAGTGGCGTCACTGCTCGCGGGCGGCACTGCAGCCGGTGCTGCGCTTTGAGCCAACGCCGTACCGGTCATGGCTGAAGCGAAGAGCAACGCAAGAGCGCCGCGTCGAATGGTGTCACGATCCATGAGCGATCCTTTCCAGTGATAGAATAGGGTCGCTTTCACAGAAGATTGTGACATAAGCAAGAGAGAATTGGCTGCAGTCTCAAGAATTTCCTTGCTTCTCTACTGCTGCTACCCAGTTGTGCCAATTTTGTTCAGAACCGGCAAAAACATTGATATCCGTCGGGCCTTTGATGCCGGGGATGACGCCCGTCGAGGTATATTGCCAGAAGGCCCAGCTACGGTCTGCGTAGGTCTCTTTCGGATGCTTGGCGACGGATCGAACCCAGAAGTGATAGTCCTTGAAATAGCCGACTAGATTTTCGCGGTGAAAGTCGACCGAAGTATAGATGATCGGGCGTTTGCCGTAATAGGCCTGCAGGCGATCCATAAAGCGCTTGATCTCGCTGCGTACCGTTTCGGGAGCCGGTCTGGTCTTGCAGGTCGGGGAGCCCGGGTTCCATTCGACATCCACGACGGGCGGAAGTGCCATGGCATCCTTCGGCACGTTGCGGATGAACCAATCGGCCTGCTCGTCGGCCGTCGAGCAGAAATAGAAGAAATGATAGGGCGCATGCAGAAGTCCGGCAGCGCTCGCTTGATTCCAATATTCGGTGAAGCGTGGATCGATCCGATCCTTGCCCTCCGTCGCCTTGATGAAGACGAAGGCGACGCCGGAGCTCTTGACGGCTTTCCAATCGATATCGCCCTGCCATTTGGAAATATCGATGCCATGGATGGGATGGCGCTGCGGATGATCGCGGCCGAAGTCCTGCGGTTTCGTGTCGGCAAATCTGGTCTTGGGAAGGGCGGCCGTCGAGAGGGCGTCATAGCCCGTTGTGCAGCCAGTCAAGGCAAGAGCGAGCGGCAGTAGGCATGCCAGAAGCCGGCGCATAGATATCCTGTTATGGCCCGAGTGATCTTGCTGCCCCAAGATTTGGCTTCCGTAATGTGGTCCCCGAGAATCCGAAAGAGCGGCAGACCGTACTGCTTCCAGCCGATCTTGCCACTTTATTCACCATATCAACGTAAAAAATGCGTTATCTTCAAGCAAATTCTTATGCTTGGCGCCTTCCGAGGCCGGATTTTGCGCTGGAATCTGTCGCCGCTCAGGCGCCGAGCCGGGTCGCTACAGCCCGCCAAGCGTAACCACGGCCGATCTTTTCGGTTTTCACCGACATGCCCCGCACTGCAGCCTTCTCTTCGAGCACGGTCAAAAGATCGGC
This sequence comes from Rhizobium sp. BK491, assembly GCF_014194925.1. Classification (NCBI taxonomy): domain Bacteria; kingdom Pseudomonadati; phylum Pseudomonadota; class Alphaproteobacteria; order Hyphomicrobiales; family Rhizobiaceae; genus Rhizobium; species Rhizobium sp. BK491. The sequence goes on along the minus strand of NZ_JACIAR010000001.1, from coordinate 768,155 downwards.
GCGGGGAGTGACGTGGAATTTCTTTAGCCAGCCTTTGAGCATGGCACGGAACCAGCCTGGCAACCCTTCCTGCTGGCCGAAATCGACGATGTGGAGCTCGCCGCCCGGTGCGACTGCGTCGAGCGATGCGTCGATGGCATTTTTCCAGTCGGGGATCATCGACAGCGCGTAGGAGACCATGACACGGTCGAAGCCCTCGGTGCCGAAATCGTCGGGCGAGAAAGCAGTAGCATCGGCGACGCGAAAATCCGGCATCTGTTTCAGACCGCGGAAATTATTGCGGGCGGAGATCAGCATTTCCTGCGAGATATCGAGGCCATAAAGGCGGGCAGAAGGGAAGCGCCGATAGGCGAGCAGCATATTGCGGCCGGTACCGCAGCCCACTTCCAGAAGCGAGCCGCCGACGGGAACATTCAGCTGTTCGATCGTGCGATCGCGGCCGAATAGGTAATATTTGCGGGTAAGGTCATAGATGTGACGCTGATAACGGTACATGCCGTCCATCAGCTTGGCGTGGTTGTTCGCGCTGGTTTCTATGCCTGTGTCCGCCTGGCTCACGCTTTTTTCCCGTAGATGTGGAAGCCGCCATAGATGGCCGAGCGATCGCGAACATTGAGTTCCTGCGAACGCTCCTCGAAATAGACCCACTGGTCGCGGATCGCTTGAGAAAGGCGGCCTTCGATGATGCTCTTTTCGGCGGCCGTGCGGAAGATGACGCGGGCGCCTTCGCGCGCTGTCCGGGTGATCTCCGTCCAGAGGCCATTGAGCTGCTCGTCGGTCATCCAGTCCTGCGCATCGAGGAGGATATAGCGATCGCGCGAAGCTGCCGGCTTCGAAGCGAGAAGCTCGGTGAAATTGGCGTGATGGACGCTTACACGATCGGCATTGGCGCGAATCGCCGCGTAGTGCTCCGGCTTGAGATAGGTGGGCAGGGGGCCCTGGTGCTGGGCAGCGTAGCGCCGAGAGAATGCCTGCCAGGCAAAGTAATTGTCGCGCATCGGGAAATGACAGGCGAGCTTTTCCAGGCGGTGTTTCAGCACGGCAGAAATGGAATCGTCGCCCGCCAGGCTCGCAAGCTCGTCATATTGCTGCGGCGGAATGCCGAGGCCAAAGAGCGAGCTCTTGCGGCCGAGCAGCCAGCGAACTGCCGGTTTGTCGAAGATCGGAGCAATTTCTTCCTCGAAGAACTGACGCTGCTCGCGCATGGTACGGGCTTCAGTCATCTTTTGGAGGCGAACGCCGTGCAGGCGCGCCAGTATATGGGCAGCGCCGATAAACCGGCCGAGAAGGCCGGTCTTGTAGATATTGCGGTTGAAGACCGTGATGCGGCGGCGGCCATAGAGATCGCGACCATCCCAGTAGCCAGCCGTTGCCGTGTCGAGGCGCGGCGCAATGAACTGGTCGTAAGCCTGGCTATTGCCCGCAAAATTAGCCGTTCCGAAGAAACGCACCAGGTCCGCGTGGCCAGGAAGCAGGCGGAAGGCAGCAAGCTTCAGCTTGTTCAGTGCGATGTGGTGGCGATTGAGATCGACGACATCGATGGATGCGGGATTTTGCGAGAGATAGGCGAGCATGTTGCAGCCGCCCGAACCGATGGTGACGATGCGATGATGCGCTTCCAGCTCCATCGCCTCCATATCGATATCCGGATCTTCCCAAATCTGCGGATAGACAAGGCCGGAAAACAACATGCCGAACAAACGCTCGGAAAGGCCTGCCTTGGACAGTGCCTTGTGCTGCAGCAGAGCGTCCTTGAGTTTCCGGTTCTTTTGGAGACCGGCATCCGGGGCGAATTCCGTCATCTGAGTCTTGTCACCGATTTGTGAATTTCAGGGCGTGTAACCCGGCAATGCTACAGTCTGATGACGCGGGCTGTTGGCAGATCCAGCTGCAAAGCATCCTTGCACATATTTAAGGAGCCCTGATCATCATAGGTCTTTCATCTTGCTGCGTTTCCTGATTGTCTCCGCCTACCTTTCTGGAGAGTATGTGACATGCGTTTGATATCGAGAGTGATCGGGGCTCTTATTGTTCTGCTGCTGATCATTGTCGCCGGCGGAGCCGTCTGGCTCTCTCTTTATCCGCCGGAATTACTGAAGGTCGGCGATGGCTACGCGGCAAAGATCGTCTGCTCCAACACATTCGTGGCCAAGCGGGATCCGGACAAGGTGATGGAGGAAGATGTCCAGGCTCCCGGCAATCCGGCATTGAAGCTCATTCGCGTCTATGTCGATCGGGACGAGGGTGTGGTGACGGCCCGTTTCCTGGGATTGTTCGCGCCGAACCGTGCGCTTTATCGCGGTGCGCTCGGCTGCGCGCTGGTGCCGGACGGTGATCTGCAAACGGCTCGCAGCGCCGTCTTCCTCAACAAGGTGAAGGCGCCGAAGAACGATGCGGTTTGGCCGGATGGAGATACGGTAAACCTCGATCAGGGTGACGTGGGGAAGAAGCTTGCCGATGTCGTATCGAATCCGGATCTCGCCGGGCCGGCCATGCGTGCGATCGTCGTGGTCAAGGATGGCCGTATTGTCGCCGAGACCTATGGCGATGGCTTCAGCAAGGCAACGCCGCTGATAGGCTGGTCGATGACGAAGACGGTGAATGCCGCGATTATCGGCCGACTCATGCTGGCCGGGCGCATGTCCTTCGACGATCAGAATCTTCTGCCGCAATGGAGCGCCGACTCGCGCAAGAACATTAAGCTCAGCGATCTTCTCGCCATGGAAAGCGGGCTTGCGTTCAACGAATCCTATGGCACCGTATCGGATGTAACGCGCATGCTCTATCTCGACGCGGATGTGACGAGCCTGGCAGTCAATGCGCGCCAGCTGGCAGCGCCGGGCGAGCGTTTCAGCTATTCCAGTGGTACGGCGGCGCTGCTTTCTCGCCTTTGGATGAACCGCCTGCCCAATCTGAGCGCTGCCATCTCCTATCCGCGAGAGGCACTCTTCGGGCCGCTCGGAATGTATAGCGCCGTTTTCGAAGCCGACGAGCGCGGCACCTTCGTCGGCAGTTCCTATCTCTATGCTAATGCCCGGGATTGGGCGCGCTTCGGCATGTTTCTGCTACAAGACGGGGTCTGGAATGGGCATCGTCTGCTGCCGGAGGGGTTCGTCGGCGCCATGCGCACGCCGACGAAGGCTTCCGAGGGCGTTTACTCGCAGGTTCAGGCCTGGCTTGCGGGGCCTGGCGGCTCTAACGCCCAATTCGGTCTGCCCGCGGATGCATTTTGGATGACCGGTCATGACGGCCAAACGGTCGCAATCGTCCCGTCCGCCAATCTCGTCGTCGTGCGGATGGGGCTGACGCCGACCTGGGCGGATTATCGGCCGCAAATCCTGCTGAAGCGGATCATGGATGTGATAAAGCCGGCCACGAATTAGGCCGGCTTCTCAGAGTTATCTAGATAAAATCAGTAATTGCCGTTGGCGACGTCAGTCAGGCCTTTGCGCTTGGCGTCGTAGTAATAGCCGCGGGCATAAAGCTGCACGGCATTGGCTTCCTTGTTTTGAGCCTTGCTGTCGGCCGTCATCCATGCACCGCGCAGATATTTGGCGGCATATTTGATGTTGGTTTCCGCGTCGAGAAGCCCGGACGCCGGGCCTTCGTAGCCCATGGACTTCGCCGTATTATACTTGATCTGCATCAGGCCGAAATATCCAGCGCGATTATAGGCTTTCGGATTGTAACGGCTTTCGCGGTGAACGACGCGATGGATCAGGGATTCCGGAATTTCGTAAAGCTTGGCGTATTTCTGGATGAGCTTCGAAACGTAGCTCTTTTGCTCAGCCGGAACATCGGAATCGTAATTCGCAGTGTTGGGGGTGGTCATGACGGCCGGCACGACAGTCGGACCGCTACTGTCGAAATTGAAGTCATAATGCATGCGGTTGTCGGCATAGCGGGGAACACCCATCTGCGCGGGCGTGGCGAAAGCGACTTCAGTCTGCGGTGTCGAACCTGGGCGCGGCGTCGGCACGGCGACCTGAATGGCCGCAACATCCGATGTCATCGGAATGCCGGGTTGGCTCTGAGCCACGGAGGAGGAAACCGGAGTGAGCGCGGCATCACCAGGGCGCGCCGGATTGGGCATCGGGATGGCGACCACGGAAGGCACCAGCGGCACGTCGGACGCGGCATAGGCTGCTGCGGCTGAGTTGCTGCCAGCTGGAGCGCCTGTTGCGGCAGCGATTGCGGCGGTTCCCTGATTGGCAGCGCTCGCAACAGGCGTGCCGAAACGTCCGGCGTCCATCTGCTGCTGGCTTGCAGCAGCAACGTTTGTCGAACCCGGAACAACACGGCCGGACTTTGCCGTTGCCATCTGTTGCGGCTGCCGCGGACCGATGAAATTCGGCGATATCGCGGCCACTGCCACGCCGCCCACTGCAGGCGCGGCCGTGCCGGTGGCGGTCAGGGTCGTATTCGGATGCGGCACGTTGGCGTGTGCCGACGGGAGTTCTGCCTGAGACGTCTGCTGCTGAGTGCTTGCACACCCGGCGAGAGCGCCGCACATCATTGCCGACAAGGCAACGCTGCGCTTCAGGCTGGGAAATCCGATCGTTACCATTCTGTCACTTTCGAAAAAACCAAACCTAATTTCGATGCAATTCGGCCACAGGACCGCCAAATTCGATCACAGGATCGATAAAATTATGAATCCCCATTAACCTATCCGTGATCGCCTCGCAACCCTGCACCGCCTCAGGCGGCCATCCGGCGGTATCCGGCGGTCACTGCACCGGCTGCAATCAACAGGGTTCCCCCCGTTCTGTTAACAGCGCGTTGCACGCTTGCCTTGCGGATGAAGCCGCGTGCCATATCGGCGACGAAGACGTAAATAAGCGAATTCAAGGCCGCTAAAGTGAGGAAAGTTGCCTCCAGAATAAGCGTTTGCTGAAGAAATGGCTTCGACATGTCGAGAAATTGCGGAACGAACGCAACGAAGAAGACGATGCTCTTCGGGTTGAGTGCGGTTACAACGTATGAGTGTAAGAGAATTTTTAACGGTTTTTCCTCTGGGAGATTGTCGTTATCGCCCATCGGTCCCGTCACAATGGGGGCTCTCCAGAGCTTGATTCCGAGGAAAACGAGATAGGCTGCGCCGATCAGTTTCAGAATTGTGAATAGTGTCGCTGATGTGGCAAGGAGGGCGCCGAGACCGGCGAGCGAAGCGGTCATTGCCGTGAAATCGCCAAGCGTGACGCCAGTCACCGTTGCCAGCGCCGTCTTGCGGCCGTGGCCTAGTGCATAGGATATGACGAGGAGAATGGTCGGGCCTGGTATGGCCAGCATAATGCAGGATGCGGCGGCGAAAGCGAGCCAGGTTTCGATGGACATGGAATCCTCCCTAATTCCTATTTCGCCGCCAGCAAAGACATCGGATTAGCGATCCGTCAACCGCTTGATTGACAATCGGGCCGCCTGATTATCAATCAGTCCGTTGATCACAGATCTATCAGGCCTGTGTGTATTTCTGGCCGATATGGTCCATGACCTCGGCGAACCAGGGAGTGGAGGTATCGAAGGCCTTGCCGCCCTTGATGCGCGGAAACTCGATGACGCGTAGCTTGCCGCCCTGACCTTCATCATGGCCGGTGACGCCTGATACTTTGTTGAGCGCACTTTCCACGGCGAGATCGACCATGCCCTGGATCAGGCGAAGGTCCTCGGCGTTTGCCGGCGCGGAGCGTGCAAAATAGCCCGACTTCTGCACCATCGAGCGTTCGGCGCCGATAATGGCTGCGAATTGCTTCTGGAACCAGCCGCCGACATTGATGGTGTCGATCTTTACGTGACCGAATGCATCGCGCTTGACGGTTTCGCCGGCTGCTTCGCGCTCGGCGACGATCGCGTCGAGGCCCGCGCCTTCCGAAACGAACAACGTCACCTGGCCGGTCTTTTCCATGTTAGTGCGCAGGCGTTCGCCTTCAGCCTCGATGTCGAAGACCATTTCCGGCAGATAGAGGCCGTCGATGCGCTTCAAATCGGCATTCATCATGAAGCCTTCGACATATTCGTTGGCGCTGGTCTTCTGAATGTAGGCGCGCGCGGTTGCAGCGGTCAGCCAGCCACAGTGGCGGCCCATCACTTCATGGATGACGAGGGTCTTTGGGGCCGCGGTCTGTTCGTTGCTGACATTGTCGAAGAAGTCAGCACCGACTTCGGCAGCCGTCCAGGCGCCGAGAGACTGGCGGATCGGCACGACGTCGTTGTCTACCGTTTTCGGCAGGCCGACTACCGTCAGGTCGTAGCCATTGGCGCCAAGATAGGCGGCGAGATCGGCGGCCGTCGTATTGGTGTCGTCGCCGCCGATCGTGTGAAGAATGGTCACGCCGTCGGACGCCAGCCGCTCGGCTGCGACGCGCAGCGGGTTTTCGCCTTCCTTGACCAGGCCGCGCTTGACGCAATCGGCGATGTTGGTGAGCTTGACGCGGCTGTTGCCGATCGGCGAGCCGCCGTATCGATGCAGCAGGTAGGCCTTTTCGCGCATGGCCGGCGTCACTTCGATGCTGTCTCCCAGCAGAACTCCCTGGTAGCCGGAACGATAAGCGATTATGCCGAGGTCAGGTGCCACATCGCTATAGCGCTGAATCAGCCCGCCAACGGCAGACGAAAGGCAGGGCGCCAGTCCGCCTGCAGTGAGCATTGCGACTTTCTGTTTGGCCATGGAGATCCTCCTTGCAGTCATGCTGCGTCATTTCAGTGGTTGCGGTGGGAATGGATGCGACAGGCGGACATGGGTGTAAAGTAAAGAATTTAAGAAATCCGCGGTTTGTTTCGCCCCCGAAGGCCGGACACGGCGCTTGGCTGGTTGCTCGCAATGCAGCATCATTACCAAATTGTGAAAAGTGTTTTCGCCCTTGCGACGAATGGACTGCTTGCAATGGCAACTATTATTTGATCAAGGTGTTCTACTGTTTAAGTGGATATCGAGACCGGCATGTCGTTCTGGGAAAAATTGCTGAATGCTATCGGTAGCACTGCCGGCAATGCCCTGTCGGCGGTCGTCGAGGCCATTCGCACTGTCTTTGAAGGCGATCCGGAAACGCGCCGCAAGGTGGCGTTTTCCGTTGCTATAATCGCCCTGTCCGCCAAGATGGCGAAGGCAGACGGCGTGGTCACGGAAAACGAGGTCAACGCATTCCGCGAGATCTTCGAATTTCCGCCCGATCAAGCGAAAAATGTGGCTCGTCTCTATAATCTGGCGCGCCAGGATGTGGCCGGTTACGAAGCCTATGCGGAGCGGCTGTCCTCCCTTTGCGAAACCTGCACGGAGAATTGCCCGGTGCTGGAAGACGTGCTCGATGGTCTCTTCCATATCGCCAAGGCGGATGGCCTGATTCATGAGAAGGAAATGGCCTTCCTTCAGCATGTCGCCGAAATCTTCCATATGAGCGAGGGGCGGTTCGAGCAGATCATGGCGCGCCATGTCAATGTTGGCGGCCGCGATCCCTACAAGGTGCTCGGCGTCTCCCGTCAGGACGATTTTCCGACGATTCGCCGCCGCTACCATGGCCTCGTCTATGAGAACCATCCGGATCGCCTCATGTCGCGTGGGGTGCCGGAAGAGTTCCATGCCATCGCGAACGAACGCATGGCAGCTCTGAATGCGGCTTACGCCGAGATCGAGAAAGAACGCCGCGCAGCATGAGTGCATTCAAGGCCGATTTCGCTCGCGCCCATGTGCAGCCTTCGCCGAATCATGGCGAGAGGCGAGATGGGCGTCGGCCTGATATCATCCTTTTGCACTATACCGGCATGGGGACCGCCGAAGGAGCTTTGGACTGGCTCTGTCGTCCGGAGAGCCAGGTGTCGAGCCACTATTTCGTCTTCGAGGACGGGCGGATCATGCAGCTTGTCCCGGAAGGGCGCCGTGCCTGGCACGCGGGCAAGAGCTCCTGGCATGGCGAAACCGACATCAATTCGTCGTCGATCGGCATCGAAATCGCCAATGCCGGCCATCCCGGCGGACTGCCTGAATTCCCTGATGCGCAGATCGAAGCGGTGATCGAACTGTGTCGTGATTGCGGCCAACGCTGGGCAATCGCGCCTGAACGGGTGCTTGGACACTCCGATGTCGCGCCTGTGCGCAAGGTCGATCCGGGTGAGAAATTCCCCTGGGCGCGGCTGGCTGCGGCCGGTGTCGGGCACTGGGTTGAGCCGGCTTCGATCACCGGCGGACGGTTCTTCCAGAAGGGTGATGTGGGACAGCCGATCGAAGCCTTGCAATCAATGCTTTCGCTCTATGGCTACAGCACTGAAATAAATGGCGAATTCTCGGAAAAGCTGAAGGGCGACGTCGAAGCCTTCCAGCGCCATTTCCGGCAGGAGCGCGTGGACGGCATCGCCGACTTTTCGACGATCGATACGCTTCACCGCCTACTGGCCGCGTTGCCCGGCTATTCGTGAATTCGTTCCATCCTGTCATGGGTGTTTATAGCCGGCTATAGATGCAAAAACGCGTAACACCCTGCTACGCCATAGCTTTTCCCTATTATTTCCGCATTGCATTGGTCTAACGGCGCTCGCTGAACGGCGGTCGCGCCGTCTGGGTTTGTGTGTCGCGCGGCCGTAGACGACAAATGGGGACTGTGCATTCCGGCGGCTCTTTTTGCCTCCAGCCGGACGTGATGGCTTTGGCTATCCGCGGTCCCACCCCTGGAGACAAAAGACTACATGAAAAATTTGATTGTTGCGGCTGTGGCATGCATGGGCGTGCTGCTGATGGGATATGATTGCGCCTCTGCGGGCGAGCGCCACGCAAAACAGAAAACTGTTCCTCTCAAGATCGTCAGCCGCACTACCGGCTTCCCGGTTCCCAATGTTCCCGTCGAATTGCGTGATGCAGAGACCTCCTTCGCACGGCAAAATCGCTACTCCGCATTGATTGCCAAATATGCCAAGCAGAACGGCGTCGCAGTCGAGCTCGCTACCGCCGTCATCCGGATCGAAAGCAATTTCAATCCGAAAACTCGTGGAAGTGCAGGCGAAATCGGCCTGATGCAGATCAAGCCGGCGACCGCCAAGCTGATGGGCTATACGGGTCGCGCCCAAGGGCTCTACGATCCTGAAACGAACATCAAGTTCGGCATGAAATATCTCGCCATGGCGCAGGATCTTGGTGGCGGACCGACCTGCAACACCATCCTCAAATACAATGCCGGCCATGGCGCCACGCGCATGAACCCGATCTCGAAGCGCTATTGCGGCAAGGTGCTTGCACTTCTGGACTGACATCCAAGCCAGGATTCGGGTAGGGCGGAATCGCTTTCCGTGCTATCGAAACCGCGACTATCGGTGAGGGTTACGGTATGGCAGCGGATTTCAGGTTCATCGTCGTTGGTCGAGGCATGATGGGGGCAGCGGCTGCCCGTCACCTGGCCAGACAAACCGACGGCATCGCCGTCATCGGGCCGGATGAACCTGAAGATCGCGCCAATCACCAGGGTGTTTTCGGCAGTCATTATGACGAGGGCCGTATTACCCGCACGATCGATCCGGATACGGATTGGGCTCGTCTCGCAAACCGTTCGATCGGCCGTTATGCGGATATCGAACGAGATAGCGGCATTCAATTCTACGCCCCGGTCGGCTGCCTTGTTGTCGGGCCGAAGCGGGGTGATGAAATAGCTTATATCGGTGATGTCGTAGAAGCGGCCAGGCGGCTCGGCGTGCAAACCGATATCCTCGATGATGCCGAACTCAAGGTGAAGTTTCCCTTTTTCTCCTTCGCATCGGGAAGCGAAGGGGTTTTCGAACCGCGTGGGGCCGGCCACATCAGCCCGCGCCGGCTCGTCAAGGCACAATCCCTGCTGGCGGAAAAGGCAGGCGCGCGGGTCATCAAGCAGACGGCGCTATCGATCCGCGACGAGGGCGGCCTAGCTGTCGTGACGACCGCCGAGGGAGAGACATTCAGCGCCGAAAAGATATTGCTCGCCGCCGGCGGTTTCTCCATTGCCGAGAATCTCTTGCCGCGACCTGTTGAGATGAAAGTTTATGGTCGCACGGTCACCTTCTTCGAAGTGAGCGAGACGGAAGCCGAAGCCCTTTCCGGCATGCCGTCGCTGATATCGAAGGCAGCTGATGATGTGGACAGCATCTATATGCTGCCGCCGATCCGCTATCCGGACGGCAAATATTACATGAAGATTGGTGGCGATCCCGATGATCTGCAATTCACGACCGAGACGGAGCTGCGTGCCTGGTTCCGCACGACTGGTCGCGACAAGGCGCGCGAGCATCTGGTGCGCATATTCCACGGGCTAGTCCCGGGCGTCAGACGGCCACCGGCTTTCACCAATTCCTGCGCCGTTTCCTATTCGCCATCGGGTTACCCGATGATCGGCTACACCTCTTCGCCACGCGTGGCGGTTCTGACGGGCGGCTGTGGCATGGCCGCCAAGAGCTCCGATGAAATCGGCCGGCTCGGGGCGGAACTGCTGCTTACAGGTCGAATCAAGGATGAAGGCTACGGCACAGATTTCTCAGCGTATTTCCGCAATTGACATCCGCTCTTCACAAACCAGCATATTTCGGTGGCAATTGCCGGCGGTCTCGGTTAATGAGCCTGTGCCAGTTGGCTGGGCAGCCGCGCTTCATCAATGCCGAAAGGCGATGGGGTGAGGAAAGTCCGGGCTCCACGGAAACACGGTGCCGGATAACGTCCGGCGGGGGCAACCTCAGGGAAAGTGCCACAGAAAGCAAACCGCCCGATTTTCGGATCGGGTAAGGGTGAAAGGGTGGGGTAAGAGCCCACCGCGTCTCTGGCAACAGCGACGGCACGGAAAACCCCACCGGGAGCAAAACCGAATAGGGATGACACGGAGCGCGCGAGCGCTCCAGCCTGTTTCCGGGCCGGTCATCCGGGTGGGTTGCATGAGGCGTCGCGCAAGCGCCGTCCCAGATGAATGGCTGCCACGTTCCGGCCTTGGCCGGAGCCATACAGAACCCGGCTTACAGGCCAACTGGCAAATCATCGCGTCACTTCGAGCGGCGCGTCCAACGCTTCCGCCAACTAATTTTCGAAGCTGCCGAATGCCTTGAATTTCAAGGCTTCCAGGCCCGACGGGCGAAGGTTTTAACCTGTGAAAACAATCCGTTTCGGGACGTATCCTGAAGCCGATCCTAACCTTTCGTTAAACTTAACGTCTTATGAATATTCAGGCTGTGGCCACGTCTGACGTGGCTTCATCCCATTGACGCCCATATGGTCCCATGGTATCCCAAAAGAACACTGCACAAGGGCAAATCAGAGCCCAATCATCGCAAAGCCATGGTCGCTCCTGTTCTGGGGGTGTCGAAGGGGTGTCGGCTCTTTCGGCTTGCGAAGCTGTGTCCGATTTTGGCTGTGCCTGTAAGCGAGTAGCGGCTTGCGGGTCATGGGGAACGGGTGTTTCGCGTCATGAACCGCTTCCTATCGAATGCGACCAACCGGATCGATGCCAAGGGGCGGGTTTCCGTTCCTGCGGCGTTTCGTTCCGTGCTGGCCGAGCGCAATATCCAGGAGCTGTACTGCTTTCAGGACTTTGTGTTTCCGGCAATCAGTATCGGCGGTCTCGATCTGCTCGATCGCTTCGAGCGGCAAATTGCGGCGGACGATCCGTTTTCGCCGGCGGCGAACCAGATGTCGCTCCTCATTCATGGGGGCGGGGTCTTCATGAAGCTCGATGCCGAAGGGCGATTGATGGTCACGGATTTCATCCGCGATTTCACCGGAATCGCGGGCGAGGTAACCTTCGTCGGACGAGCGGATCATTTTCAACTGTGGCGACCGGAGGCCTTCCTGGCCTTGCAGTCGCAGGCACGAGAGGAGCGCAGGCTGGCGGGCAGGCGCTCGGAATAGAGCGGGGAAATGGAATGGCGGCGAATTCAGGCGGAGGTTCTTCTGATGCCGGTGGCGGACCGGTTCGCCACATTCCGGTTCTTCTTTCCGAGGTATTGGAGGCGCTGGCTCCGGCGCCCGGCAAGATCATCCTCGATGGAACGTTCGGGGCTGGCGGCTATACGTCCGCCATTCTTAATGCCGGCGCCGATGTAATCGCGCTTGATCGCGATCCGACGCCAATTGCGGCGGGGCAGGCGCTCGTTTCCGCCCATGCCGGCCATCTCAAACTCATTCAATCGCAGTTTTCTCGGCTGGCCGAGCATGCGCCTGAAGGCGGCCTCGATGGCGTCGTGCTCGATATCGGCGTCTCCTCGATGCAGATCGACGAGGCGGAGCGTGGGTTCTCCTTCACCAAAAACGGTCCGCTCGACATGCGCATGTCGGCAAGCGGCGTATCGGCTGCCGATGTCGTCAACCGTGCAAAGCTTGCCGATCTCATTCGCATTTTTGTGTTTCTAGGTGAGGAAAAGCAGGCGCCGCGTATCGCGCATGCGATCGAGAAGCGGCGTGCGGAAGCCCCTTTCGTGACCACCCGCGATCTGGCAGGTCTGATCGAGGTCGTCACGCCGCGAAAGGCGAAGGACAAGATCCATCCTGCGACGCGGGTTTTTCAAGCTCTGCGCATTTTCGTCAACGACGAGCTCGGCGAGCTGGCTCAGGCATTGTTTGCGGCCGAGCGCGCCCTCAAGCCGGGTGGGCGCCTTGTCGTCGTGACCTTCCATTCGCTGGAAGACCGGATCGTCAAGAAGTTCTTCGCCGATCGCTCGGGCCGTGCTGTTGGGTCGCGTCATATGCCTATCGTAACCGAGCGGCCCGCCACCTTCGAGCCGGTCGGCAAGTCGATGATTTCTGCGAGCGATGCCGAGGCGGAAGCCAATCCGCGTGCTCGTTCGGCCAAGTTGCGTGCGGGGGTTCGCACCTTGGCTCCGGCGGAGGCGGCAGATCTTTCGATCTTCGATCTGCCCAGTCTCGCCAGTCTTGGAAAGCTTGGGGGCTAAAATGCTGAAGACCTTTGACATTGTGCTGATCGGCGTCATGACGGCAATGGCCAGTGTGACCTATACGATCAAGCATCGTGCCGAGCTGAAGCTGGAAGAGGTTCATCGCCTCGAATCGGAAATCAAGCTTGAGAGGGATACGATCGATCTCCTCAAGGCAGACTGGGCGCTGGTTTCGCAGCCGAACCGGCTGGAACGCCTGGTCAATAATTACAATAGCGAACTTCAGCTGCAGCCGACGCTCTCGACGGCGATCGTTCAGCCGAGTGAATTGCCGATGTTACGCTCGCAGCTTCCGCCGCCAACGGTAACGGCCTCCAATGATCCAAAGAGCGGCAAGGCAGGCGGTGCCAAGAGCGGTGCGTCGGTGGCCCCGAGCAATGGCGATACGACGGATGCGCAGATCAGGAAGGCCATCGCCGATGTTGCTGCCGCTCCGGCGCCGCGTCCGAAACCGCCCGCTCTTGCCAAGCGCAAGAAGCCGGATGTCGACAACATGGCAACGGGATCGGTGAGGGATTAATGTCTTTTCTTTCGCGTATCATGGTCCTGAAGAGCAAGGCCCACTTCTCCACGGACGGCAACAATCGCCCCAACGATGGATTTTCCCGTTCGACATTCGAGGGTGCGCGCAAGCGCAAGTCCAACCAGGCAAAAAGCCGTGTCGTACTATTGGTTGGGAGTTTCATCGCTATCTACTGCGTGATTGGTGGTCGTATTGCGCAATTTGCCATGACCAAACCAGATATTACGTCAAGCATTCTGCCGCCGGATCGGCTGATGGCCTCGCGTCCTGATATCGTCGACCGCAATGGCGCCCTGCTGGCAACCGACATCCGTACGGTCTCGCTGTTTGCCGAGCCGAACAAGATCATCGACGCGGACGAAGCTGTCGAGGAATTGCGCAAGGTTCTACCGGATCTCGATACCAAATCCACCTACAAGAAGCTTTCGGCGAAGTCCTCGCACTTTGCCTGGCTGCGTCGGCAGCTGACGCCGAAGCAGCAGAACCAGATTTTGGCACTGGGCATTCCCGGCATCGGCTTCCGTCCCGAGAAACGCCGCTTCTATCCGGGCGGGACGACCGCCCCCCACATTCTCGGCTACGTGAATATCGACAATCGCGGCGTTGCCGGAATGGAGAAATATATCGACGACCAGGGGCTCGCCGACCTCGCTGCCGCGGGCATGACCAACGATCAGCCGCTGCAGCCGGTGAAGCTTTCGATCGATCTGCGCGTGCAGGGCATCGTTCGTGATGCGGTCGTCAATGCTGTCAAGAATTTCCAGGCCAAGGGCGCGGGTGCAGCGGTTCTCGACGTCCATACCGGCGAGGTTCTCGGCATGGCCTCGGCTCCGGATTTCGATCCGAACTATCCGAATGAGGGCGCCACGGAAGGTTGGCTTAATCGCATGACGAACGGCACGTTCGAAATGGGATCGACTTTTAAGACCTTCACCATGGCGATGGCGCTGGATGATGGCAAGGTGACGTTGCGTAACGCCTTCGATGCCACCAACCCCATCCGTATTGGTGGCTTTACCATCAAGGATTTCCACGGTCAGCGGCGCGTTTTGACCGTTCCCGAAATTTTCCAGTACTCTTCGAATATCGGCACGGCCAAGATTGCCGATCTCGTCGGTATCGAAGGCCATAAGGAATTTCTCACCCGTATCGGCCTGCTCACGAAGATGCAGACCGAATTGCCCGAGGTGAAAATGCCGTCGCAGCCACGCGTCTGGAAGAAGATCAATTCTATTACGATCTCCTTCGGTCACGGTGTCTCGACGACGCCGCTGCAGACAGCTGTCGCGGGAGCGGCACTCGTCAATGGCGGCAAGCTGATCGAGCCGACCTTCCTGCCGCGAACGCGCGACCAGGCCGACGCTATTGCCAAGATGGTCGTCAAGAAGAGCACCAGCGATGACGTGCGCTTCCTGCTTGAGTTCAACGGCACCAGGGGCTCGGGTCGCAACGCCCGCGTTCCTGGCTACAATGTCGGCAGCAAGACCGGCACGGCTGACAAGGTGGTCAACGGCCGGTATTCCAATACTCTGAACTTCAATACCTTCATGGCCGTGTTTCCGATCGACAATCCGCAATACATCGTCATGACCTTCATCGACGAGCCAAAGAGCGGCGAGCGCGGTGGCGGGACGATTTCGGCCTTCACGGCCTTGCCGATCGCCCGTGATATCGTCGCCCGTGCGGCGCCGATTCTCGGGGTGCAGCCCAATTTTGGAAAAGATGACTCGGCCTTGCTGGCGTCTTATTAAGCGTGAAAGAATACACACGTCGATTCGCGAGGGGCGGACTGATCGAGAAGGCGAAAAGTACATTCGATGAACTTGCGGGATATTGCCGGAAATGAGTTTCCGGAACTCAACACACATATTGGCGGAGCGCTTGGCGATCTTGAGATAAGCGGGATCTCCGCCGATAGCCGTAAGGTGGCGCCAGGCGTGGCTTTTGTTGCCGTCGCCGGCACGAAGGCGGATGGAGCAAGTTTCATTGCCGATGCAGTTTCGCGCGGTGCCTCAGTTATAGTTGCTGGTCATGCGGCCGATGCCGGTAATGTGCCATTGCTGCAGGTTGGCGAGCCGCGCCGGTTCCTCGCTGTCGCCGCTTCCCGCTTCTACGGGCGTCAGCCCGAAACGATGGTGGCGGTGACGGGAACTGCGGGCAAGACCTCCGTTGCTTCTTTCACGCGCCAGATCTGGGCCTATGCCGGCCAGCCGGCCGCCATGATAGGTACAACAGGCGTCGTTTCTCCGTTCCGCAACGAATATGGCGCGTTGACGACACCCGATCCGGTGTCGCTGCACAAGCTTCTTGCCGAATTGGCGGACGAGGGCGTTACCCATGCGGCCATGGAAGCATCCAGCCATGGCCTCGATCAGTTCCGGCTCGATGGCGTGAAGCTCGCGGCCGCCGCGTTCACCAATCTCGGCCGTGATCACATGGATTATCATCCGACGGTCGAGGACTACATGGCCGCCAAGATGCGGCTGTTCCGCGACTTGCTACCGAAGGGTTCGCCAGCCGTTATCTTTGCCGATGATGCCTGGTCTGCGTCGGCGATTGCCGCCGCACAGGCGGCCGGGCATGATGTCCGTACTGTCGGGCGCAAGGGCGATTTTTTGACGTTGAAGCGCGTCGAGCACTTCCGCCATAAGCAGATCGCCGAGGTGCATGTCGGCGACGACATCTTCGAGGTTCATATCCCGCTTGCCGGAGATTTCCAGATCGCCAATGCGCTGGTCGCCGCCGGTCTCGCGATCTCGACCGGTGTTGCCGCGCCGGTTGCCATGGCCGCGCTGGAGAAGCTGGTCGGCGCATCGGGCCGCCTGGAGTTGGTCGGGCACACGCATGACGGCGCGCTTGCCTATGTCGACTATGCCCATAAGCCGGATGCGCTTGAAAACGTCCTGAATTCGGTGCGGCCGTTCACGACGGGACGCGTCATCGTCGTCTTCGGCTGCGGCGGCGACCGCGATCGCGGCAAGCGTCCGATCATGGGCGAGATCGCATGCCGTCTTGCCGATGTCGTCGTTGTCACCGACGACAATCCGCGCTCGGAAGATCCGGCAACGATCCGCGCGGAAATCATGGCGGCTGCCGCCTGTGCGACCGAGATCGGTGATCGCGCCGAAGCGATCCGCAAGGCTGTCGGCCTGCTGAAATCCGGCGACACGCTGATCGTCGCCGGTAAGGGGCATGAGGAAGGTCAGACGATCGGCAGCGTCACGCTGCCGTTCTCCGACCATGCCGAGTTGCGCAAAGCATTGGAGGATTTGAAGTCTTGAGCTGGTTATGGACAACTGAGGATCTGATCGCTGCAATCTCCGGCCGCTCTTTCGGAGCGTTGCCTGAGGGCATTACGGGCATTTCCATAGACAGTCGCTCCATCCAGCCTGGGGAAGCCTTTTTCGCCATCAAGGGCGATCGCGTCGATGGTCATGACTATGCCAATATCGCTATGGCGAACGGTGCAGCCTTCATCGTCATCAGCGAGGCGCGCCTGCCTGCTATGGGCAGTCTGACTGTACCGAAGGTTGTCGTGGACGATGTATTGGCGGCGCTTGCGCGGCTCGGTGTTGCCGCCCGCAAGCGCACGCAGGCGAAGATCATCGCCGTCACGGGTTCGGTCGGCAAGACGACAACCAAGGAGATGCTGCGGCGCGCGCTGACCCCGTCAGGCAAGGTGCATGCCTCCGTTGCTTCCTTCAACAATCATTGGGGCGTCCCGCTGACGCTGGCGCGTATGCCCGAGGATACCGATTTCGGCGTTTTCGAAATCGGCATGAACCATCCCGAAGAGATCAGGCCGCTGGTCAAGATGGTGCAGCCGCATGTGGCGATCATCACCACGATCGCGCCGGCTCATCTCGGCAACTTCAATAGTATCAGTGAGATCGCCGCCGCCAAGGCGGAAATTTTCGACGGTGTCGTGCCTGGCGGGCACGCCATTCTCAATCACGACAACGACCAGTTCGAAATGCTGGAGAAGGCTGCCATGGCAGCCGGTATCGAGCATATCCATAGCTTCGGCCAGCATGCGAAGGCGGATGTCCGTCTCGCCGAGTTCAATGCTTCTGAAGAGAATTCAACGCTTTGGTTGACGATCGGCGGCGAGACCATGGAGGTGGCGCTTGGCGCACCTGGGCGCCATATCGCGGAAAATGCACTCGCCGTACTTGGCGCCGTCATGCTCGTGGAGGCCGATCTCGACCAGGCGGTCGATGCGCTGGCCGACCTGCGGCCTGAAAAGGGCAGGGGCCAACGCCATAAGCGCGCGATCGGCAACGGCTATTTCACGCTGATCGACGAAAGCTATAACGCCAATCCCGCTTCCATGCGCGCGGCCATCGCGCTGCTAGCGACGACCTCTCCGCATGCGGGAGCCGGCGGTCGGCTAGGTAGGCGGGTCGCCATGCTCGGCGACATGTTGGAAATGGGGGATTATGCGCAGCGCGTTCATGCCAACCTTGCGGGGCCGCTGCTTGCGGCCGGCATCGAGCATGTCTGGCTGGCAGGTCCGGAGATGGCGGCTTTGAGGGATGAGCTGCCGGAAAGTGTTCATGTCGAATATCACGAGACGACTGAGGAGCTCTCGGAATTCGCGCTCAATTCTGTCGCCCCCGGCGATGTTTTGATGGTGAAATCGTCGCTGGGAATGGGATTCGGAAAGATCATCGCGGGCTTGCTTGACAAATTTCCCGCATTTTCCGACACGGGCCCCCACACCCATCAGGGGCTTTAGAAAGGGCTCTTATGCTGATCTGGCTTGCCGAACTGTCGGACCATATTCATTTTTTCAGTACCCACTTCAGATTCCTCAATCTGTTCAGATACATCACGTTTCGTACCGGCGGTGCCCTGTTCACGTCAGCGTTGATCGTTTTTCTCTTCGGGCCGCGAATCATTTCCTCCCTGCGCGTGCGTCAGGGTAAGGGGCAACCGATCCGCGCCGACGGTCCGCAGACGCATTTCAAGAAGGCCGGCACTCCGACGATGGGCGGGCTGATGATTCTGGCCGGCATCGTCGTCTCGTCGCTGCTTTGGGCTGATCTTGCCAACGTTTATGTCGTTGCCACCCTGCTCGTGACGCTCGGTTTCGGCGCGATCGGCTTTTATGACGACTATCTCAAGGTGACCAAGCAGAGCGACAAGGGCTTTTCCGGCCGCGCGCGCCTCGGTATCGAATTCGTAATTGCCGCGATCGCCGTATATTTCATGATGACGACGGCACTGTCCTCCGGTCCGGCCGGCTCTACCTTCGGCTCGTCGGTCGCCTTCCCCTTCTTCAAGAGCCTGTTGCTCAATCTTGGCATGTTCTTCGTGTTTTTCGGTGCCTTCGTCATCGTTGCCGCCGGCAATGCCGTCAATCTGACCGATGGTCTCGACGGGCTTGCTATCGTGCCCGTCATGATCGCAGCCGCGTCCTTCGGCGTCATCTCCTATCTCGCCGGCAACTTCGTCTTTGCCGATTACCTGGCGATCAATTTCGTGCCCGGAACGGGTGAGTTGGCCGTAGTCCTTGGTGCCGTCATCGGCGCCGGCCTCGGTTTCCTCTGGTTCAATGCGCCGCCGGCGGCCATCTTCATGGGCGATACCGGCTCGCTGGCACTCGGCGGCATGATCGGCTCGGTCGCCGTCGCCACCAAGCACGAGATTGTTATGGCGATCATCGGCGGTCTCTTCGTGCTCGAGGCTCTTTCCGTCATCATCCAGGTCGGTTTCTTCAAGATGACGAAACGCCGCGTCTTCCTGATGGCGCCCATCCACCACCACTTCGAAAAGAAGGGCTGGACGGAAAGCCAGGTCGTCGTGCGTTTCTGGATCGTTGCCGTCATCCTGGCGATGATCGGCCTCTCCACCCTGAAGCTGCGGTGAGGCGTCGATGATTCCTATCTCCACGCTGAACGGAAAGAAGGTCGCTCTCTTCGGCCTCGGCGGCTCCGGCTTTGCCACGGCGCGCGCTCTCGTTGCAGGCGGCGCCGATGTCACGGCCTGGGACGATAATCCGGACAGCGTGGCGAAGGCGGCTGCCGAAGGGATAGCGGTCGCCGATCTGAGAACGATTGACTGGAACGGCCTGTCGGTCTTCGTTTTGTCGCCCGGCGTGCCGCTGACGCATCCAAAGCCACACTGGACCGTCGATCTCGCTCATGCAGCCGGCGCCGAGATCGTAGGCGACGTGGAGCTTTTCGTCAGGGAGCGGCGGGCGCATGCGCCGGATTGCCCTTTCATCGCCATCACCGGGACGAATGGCAAATCGACGACGACTGCGCTGATCGCTCATATCCTGCAATCAAGCGGCCGCGACACACAGCTCGGCGGCAATATCGGTACGGCGGTGCTGACGCTCGATCCGCCGAAGGCCGGACGTTTCTACGTTGTTGAATGCTCCTCCTATCAGATCGATCTGGCGCCGACGCTCGATCCTTCGGCGGGCATTCTCTTGAACCTGACACCCGATCATCTCGATCGGCATGGCACGATGCAGCATTATGCCGACATCAAAGAGCGGCTTGTCGCGGGCAGCGACGTCGCCGTCGTCGGTGTCGATGACAGCCATTCCTCCCTGATCGCCGACCGCATCGAGCGAGCCGGCGGCAAGGTCACACGAATTTCGCGCCGGCACGCATTGGCGGATGGCCTCTATGCTGAAGGTAGCCGCATCCTGCGGGCATCGAATGGTGCGGCAAGCGAGATCGCCGATCTCGACGGTATTCAAACGCTGCGCGGCGGCCATAATGCACAGAATGTGGCGGCGGCAATTGCCGCTTGCCTCTCTGTCGGCGTTTCCGCGGAGGAAATTCGTGCTGGTCTGAAATCCTTCCCAGGACTCAAGCATCGCATGCAACCCGTTGGAAAGCGCGGGCGCGTCGTCTTCGTCAACGATTCCAAGGCGACCAATGCGGATGCGGCCGCGCCTGCGCTTTCGAGCTATGAGAATATCTACTGGATCGCCGGCGGCCTGCCGAAGGAGGGTGGCATCACCAGTCTGGCGCCGCTCTTCCCGCGTATCGCCAAGGCCTATCTGATCGGTGAAGCGGCGCCCGCCTTTGCGGCGACGCTCGGCGATCAGGTGCCTTATGAAATTTCCGGCACACTGGAACGCGCTGTGGCACATGCTGCCGCGGACGCTGACAGGGATGAGCACGAGTCTGCGGCGGTGATGCTGTCACCGGCCTGCGCAAGCTTCGATCAGTATAAGAATTTCGAGGTCAGGGGCGACGCCTTCGTCAGCCATGTCGCTGCTATCGATGGCGTCACCATGCTGATCGGTTCAGCAACTGGAGGCAAATGATATGGTAAGCCGCGTTGAACGTGGGGCCTTGGCCGAATGGTTCTGGACCATCGACCGCGTGTTTCTCGCCCTTTTCATCCTCTTGATCGGCATCGGCTTCATGCTGTCCTTCGCGGCTTCGCCGGCGGTGGCGGAGCGCATCGGGCTTGAGCCGTTCCACTTCGTCAAGCGCCACGCCTTGTTTCTCGTCCCGGCGATCGCGGCGATGATCGGCATTTCCTTCATGACGCCCAGACAGGTGCGACGAACGGCAGTCATTCTGCTGATCGTGTCACTGGCGATGATGCTTTTTGCGCTCTTCTTCGGCATCGAGGTCAAGGGCTCGCGGCGCTGGGTCAATATCGCCGCCTTGTCGATCCAGCCTTCGGAATTCATGAAGCCGGCTTTCGTCGTCGTCTGCGCCTGGCTGTTTTCCGAACATGCGCGCCAGCCGGAGATTCCCGGCAATCTCTTCGCCATCATTCTTTTCGGCATCGTCGTCGCCTTGCTCGTCGCCCAGCCCGACCTTGGCCAGACCATCTTGACGACCGCCGTCTGGGGCGGCATGTTCTTCATGGCCGGCATGCCTTGGCTGTGGATCATCGTGCTCGGCGGTCTTGGCGCGGGCGGTTTCGTCACCGCTTATTATGTGTTCGATCACGTCGCGCAGCGCGTGAACAAGTTCCTGACCGGCGAGGGCGATACGTTTCAGGTTGACACCGCCAAGGAAGCGATTGTCCATGGCACCTGGTTCGGTGTCGGCCCGGGCGAGGGCACCGTCAAGCGCATCATTCCGGACGCCCACACCGACTTCATCTTTTCGGTCGCGGCTGAGGAGTTCGGCGCCATCTTCTGCATGGTGCTCGTGCTGATCTTCGCCTTCCTCGTGCTGCGCGGCCTGTCGCATGCCTACAAGGAGAAGAACGATTTCAACCGTTTTGCCGTCGCCGGCCTGGTACTGCAGATCGGCATCCAGTCGATCATCAACATCGGCGTGAACCTGCAGCTTCTGCCGGCCAAAGGCATGACGCTGCCGCTGATTTCTTACGGCGGTTCGTCGATGACCGCGATCTGCGTGACGGCGGGCTTCATTCTGGCGCTGACGCGTCATAGGCCGGAAAAGCGTGCGCAGGATCGGACAATGTTCCGCGTAACGCACGGTTTGCCGGCGGAGTGATCGTCTTGGGACTGCCGGCCATCTGCTCCTCATATCTCCTGCCTGCTCTTGATTCTCCGGTCGCTTTTCCCGGGGCGCCGGTCTATGAGGGGGGCTTGGCCCGCGCCGATGACGCGGTCGGGGCGACTTCCTATATTAGGGAGATGCCCCGAGTAGTGGGGTATTCGCGGGAGCGAAAATTATGAGTAAAGGCATTGTCCTTCTTGCCGCCGGCGGTACCGGCGGCCACGTATTTCCGGCCGAAGCGCTGGCCTATAAGCTGAAAGAGCGCGGCTATTCCGTGCACCTCGTCACCGACAGCCGTGCCGAACGCTATGCCGGCAAATTCCCGGCCGACGAGATCCATGTCGTGCCCTCGGCAACGATCGGTTCGAAGAACCCCGTTAAGGTCGCGCAAGCCCTCTGGACGCTGTGGACCGGCATGCGCGCAGCGCGCAGGCTGATCCAGCGCATCAAGCCCGTCTGCGTCGTCGGCTTCGGTGGCTATCCGACGGTTCCGCCGCTTCTCGCGGCGACGCGTATGGGCGTACCATCCATGCTGCATGAACAGAATGCGGTCATGGGCCGCGCCAACAAGATGCTGGCGACGCGCGTGCGTGCGATTGCCGGCGGCTTCCTCACGGAAAACGGCGCGTTTGCCGAGAAGACGGTGACCACGGGCAATCCCGTGCGTCCGGCCGTCATCGAGGCGGCCAAGCGTCCGTATGTGCCATCTGGTCCAGAAGATCCGTTTAACCTCGTCGTGTTCGGCGGCAGCCAGGGCGCACAATATTTCTCCAAGGCCGTGCCGACAGCTATCAGCCTGCTTGAGGAGCCGCTGCGCAAGCGCCTGCGGATCACGCAGCAGGTGCGCCCTGAGGATATGGAGACGGTCAATAGCTGCACGAGAAAGCTTGAGATGGGCGCCGATGTCGCGCCGTTCTTCAACGACATGGCGGAGCGCATCGGTGCTGCGCATCTGGTTCTCTGCCGCTCCGGCGCCTCCACGGTTTCGGAGCTTGCCGTCATCGGGCGCCCGGCGATCCTGGTTCCCTATCCGCATGCGCTCGATCACGACCAGGCAGCCAATGCGGCTGCACTCGCGGCAACCGGCGGCGTCAAGGTCATCGCGCAGTCGGAACTGACGCCGGAGAAACTTTCCACCATCCTGCGCGGTGCCATGACCATGCCGGAAAAGCTTGCAAAGATGGCGGCATCAGCCAAGCAGGCGGGCAAACCGGATGCGGCAAACTTGCTTGCCGACATGGTTGAGGCTATTGCCGCGGGACGTTCAATTCAGCAATTCAAGGGGGCAGGCGCATGAAGCTGCCGAAGGCAATCGGCCTTGTGCATTTTATCGGTATTGGTGGCATCGGAATGAGCGGTATCGCCGAGGTTCTGCATAACCTCGGCCATCGCGTACAGGGTTCCGATCAAACGGAAAGCGCCAACGTGCAGCGTCTGCGCGATAAGGGCATTCCGGTCCATATCGGCCACAAGGCTGAGAACCTCGGCGATGCCGAAGTCGTCGTTGTCTCCACGGCCATCAAGAAGAGCAATCCCGAGCTCGTGGCCGCGCGGGAAAAGCTGCTGCCGGTCGTGCGCCGTGCCGAAATGCTCGCGGAGCTGATGCGCTTCCGCAACGCCATCGCCATCGGTGGCACGCATGGCAAGACCACGACGACGTCGCTGGTGGCGACGCTTTTGGAGGCCGGTGGTCTTGATCCTACAGTCATTAACGGCGGCATCATCAATGCCTACGGCACCAATGCGCGCATGGGCGAGGGTGAGTGGATGGTGGTCGAGGCCGATGAATCGGACGGCACCTTCCTGAAGCTGCCGGCCGATGTCGCTGTCGTCACCAATATCGATCCCGAACATCTTGACCATTACGGCAATTTCGATGCTGTCCGTGCCGCCTTCCGGCAGTTCGTCGAGAACGTACCGTTCTACGGTTTCGGCGTCATGTGTATCGACCATCCGGAAGTGCAGTCGCTTGTGGGGCGCATCGAGGACCGCAAGGTGATCACCTATGGCGAGAACCCGCAGGCCGACGTGCGCTTCTCGAATGTACGGATCGATGGTACGCGTTCGCTGTTCGATATCGAAATTCGCAGGCGCCGCACCGGCAAGGTGATCCAGATCAAGGATCTCGTCATGCCGATGCCGGGCCGCCACAATATTTCCAATGCGACGGCTGCCGTTGCTGTTGCTAACCGGCTGGGGATTCCCAGCGAAGCGATCGCCAAGGGGCTCGCATCCTTCGGTGGCGTCAAGCGCCGCTTCACGCTGACCGGCGAATGGAACGGGGTCAAGGTCTTCGATGACTACGGCCATCACCCCGTCGAAATCAAGGCGGTATTGAAGGCGGCGCGCGAAGCCTGCAAGGGCCGCATCATCGCCGTCCACCAGCCGCATCGCTATACGCGCCTTTCGAGCCTCTTCGAGGAATTTGCAGCCTGCTTCAACGATGCCGACAGCATCTTCCTGGCGCCTGTCTATGCCGCTGGCGAAGAGCCGATCGAGGGCGTGGATTCGCAAACGCTGGTTTCGCGTATCAAAGCCAGCGGTCATCGCGATGCACGCTTTCTGCAATCACAGGAAGATCTTGCCGCCATGGTTGCAGAGATTGCGCAGCCAGGGGATTTTGTGGTTCTGTTGGGGGCTGGTAGCATCACGTATTGGGCAGCATCATTGCCAAAGGAATTGGAAGGCCTCTCGGGTAAGTCCGCATGAAACAAGTAGATGGGGAAAAGCTTCTGACGTCGCTTGGCGACGGTGTAAAGGACATCAGGGGACGGCTGACGCCGGACGCTCCGATGGATCGCGTGACGTGGTTCCGTGCCGGCGGGTTGGCTGAACTGATGTTCCAGCCGCATGATACGGACGATCTCGTTGCGTTCCTGAAGATCTTGCCGGAAGACGTGCCGCTGACTGTCGTTGGCGTGGGTTCGAACATATTGGTGCGTGACGGCGGCATTCCGGGTGTCGTCCTCAGGCTTTCGGCCAAGGGCTTCGGCTCGGTCGAGCTGGCCGGCGAGAACCGCATTCTGGCCGGTGCGATCTGCCCGGACAAGCACGTCGCAGCCATGGCGATGGATAACAGCATCGGTGGTTTCCATTTCTATTACGGTATTCCCGGGAGCATCGGTGGTGCTGCACGGATGAATGCAGGCGCCAATGGTGCCGAAACCCGTGAGCGCGTCATCGAAGTGCACGCGGTCGACCGCAAGGGCAACAAGCATGTCCTGACCAATGCCGAGATGGGTTATAGCTACCGCCATTCCGATGCGTCTGAGGATCTGATCTTTACCCATGTCCTCTTCGAGGGATATCCGGAGGATCGCGCCAAGATCCGCACCGAGATGGATGCCGTGCGGGCTCATCGCGAAACGGTGCAGCCGATCCGCGAGAAGACCGGTGGCTCAACCTTCAAGAATCCGGATGGTTTCTCCGCCTGGAAGCTGATCGACGAGGCGGGCTGCCGTGGCCTGGTCATCGGTGGTGCGCAGATGTCGTCGCTGCATTGCAACTTCATGATCAACATGGAGCAGGCGACGGGCTACGATCTGGAATATCTCGGCGAGCAGGTGCGCCGCGAGGTTTTTGAAAAATCCGGCATCAAGCTGGAGTGGGAAATCAAGCGCCTCGGAAACTTCATGCCGGGTCGGGAGGTCCGCCCGTTCCAGGGTGTGACTACCGAGTAGGTCCCGACTGCAATTGGTGCCGTCTTTATAAAATGATTCAGCAAAAAGGCCGGGTTTTCACCCGGCCTTTTCAATTGGTTATACCTGTTTTCTCAGACTTCATCATTGCCCGAGAGCAGGATGCCGATCAGGGAGAGCACTGCTGCGCCGGCGAGGTAGTAGCCGACATAGACAAGGCCGTAATTGGTCGCGAGCGATGTGGCAATGTAGGGTGCCAGGGACGCACCGACGATCCCGCCGAGATTGAAGGTCATCGAAGCGCCTGTATAGCGCACCGTGGTCGGGAAGGGTGCCGCCAGCGCCGCACCGATGGGGCCATAGGTAAAGCCCATCAGGGCAAGACCGATGATCGAGCAGGCGAAGGCACCGGCAAGGCCAGCCGTCAGCAGCGACGAGTAGAACAGGCCGAAGATGAGGATGCCGATCGTCGTCAGGATGAGGACGAGGCGGCGGGAATAGCGGTCGGACAAGAGACCAGAGACCGGGATCATCAGGCCAAAGAAGACGACGCCGACGAGCTGAACGACCAGGAACTGGCCCTGCGAGTAGCCGAGGCCGGCTGGAAGCGGACCGTTGCCCGGTGGGCGGGTGCCCCAGCTCAGGGTGAATGCCGTCATCAGATAAAACAGCACGAAGGTCGCCACCGCGATGATGGTGCCGAGGATCAGGCTGCGGAAGTGCGAACGGAAGATGACCGCGATCGGAACGGAAACGCGCTCTTCCTTCTCGATGGCACGCTGGAACTCCGGTGTTTCGGTGATCTTCAGGCGGACATAAAGACCGACTGCTACCAACACGATGCTAATCAGGAAGGGAACGCGCCAGCCATAGTTGAGGAAGTCCGCATCGGCCATGGTTTCCCGCAGGATGAGGAAAAGGCCGGCCGACAGAATGAAGCCGATCGGGGCGCCGAGTTGCGGGAACATGGCGTACCAGCTGCGCTTGCCCTCCGGTGCGTTTTCCGTCGCAAGCAAGACGGCGCCGCCCCATTCGCCGCCGAGGCCAAGGCCCTGGCCGAGGCGGCAAAGCGCCAGCAGAATCGGTGCGAGAACACCAATCGACTCGTAGGTCGGCAGCATGCCGATCACGACGGTCGAGAGGCCCATGGTCATCAGAGCCGCGACCAGTGTCGCCTTGCGGCCGATTCGGTCGCCGAAGTGGCCGAAGATCATCGCGCCGATCGGGCGCGCGAAGAAGGCGATGGAAAAGGTCGCGAAGGACTGCAGGGTGGCGGACGTCGGGTCGCTTGCCGGGAAAAACAGCTTCGGGAAGACGATAACCGCCGCCGTTGCATAAACATAGAAATCGAAAAATTCGATCGTTGTGCCGATGAGGCTCGCGATCAGAACACGTGCCGGGGAATTCGCAACAGCATTGTTCGATGACGAGGGGGTCGGCGATAAAGGAGATATCGCGTCAGTCATGTTCCCACCATTTCAGAGGATGCTAAGGCGCGCTTAGCGGATAAAAATTGTCCTTAGCGTAATTTTTGTTCAACGCAAACGTTAACTGCGCAAGAAATCAGCGGTTGCGTGCTATTATTTTGACGTAATTGTTGATTCGTGAGCAATCAGTCGGGCGTTTGTTATTGGAGAGGCGTGCTCCGGCTAGTCCTTACCGGAATCTTTTCACCAATGGCCGATTCTCGCTTGGATTGCGGGCTGAGGAGAAGGGTTTCATGCAGAAAAAACTCATCGCTGAGTTTCTTGGGACGTTTTGGCTCGTTTTCGGCGGCTGCGGTAGTGCGATCTTCGCAGCAGCCTTTCCGAGCCTCGGTATTGGTTTTCTAGGCGTTGCCTTTGCGTTCGGTCTGACTGTGCTGACCATGGCTTTTGCCGTCGGCGGCATATCAGGAGGGCACTTCAATCCGGCCGTTTCCGTCGGCCTGACGGTGGCGGGCCGCTTTCCCGGCGGGCAGCTCGTTCCCTATATTATAGCGCAGGTCATCGGCGCCATTGTCGCGGCGGCCGTGCTCTATCTGATCGCAAGCGGCAAGGCCGATTTCCAGCTCGGTGGCTTTGCGGCGAACGGCTATGGGGAACATTCTCCCGGCGGCTATTCCATGGTGTCGGCATTGGTTGCCGAGATCGTGCTGACGCTGTTCTTCCTGGTCGTGAT
The DNA here is from genome assembly GCF_014194925.1 of Rhizobium sp. BK491. Classification (NCBI taxonomy): domain Bacteria; kingdom Pseudomonadati; phylum Pseudomonadota; class Alphaproteobacteria; order Hyphomicrobiales; family Rhizobiaceae; genus Rhizobium; species Rhizobium sp. BK491. The sequence goes on along the minus strand of NZ_JACIAR010000001.1, from coordinate 740,496 downwards.
TCTGGGTTCGACGAGCAGCAAGGTGCCGGCCGGCTTCGCGCCGATCGCCATCGGCTTGGCGCTGACGCTAATCCATCTGATCTCGATTCCGATCACCAATACGTCGGTCAATCCGGCCCGCTCGACGGGGCAGGCCATATTCGTCGGCGGTTGGGCTCTGCAGCAGCTTTGGCTGTTTTGGGTCGCGCCCATCGTCGGCGGAGCGTTGGGCGGACTCGTCTGGAAGCTGGTCGACGACAGCGAGTGATTTCAGCCTCATTTAAAAGCCTTGAGCCCCGCATCGATCCCTCGATGCGGGGCTCATTGTTTAAAAAAATCTAAATGTAGCGATTTCAAAAGTAGCAACTCCATGATTCCAATGGCAGAATTCTTTAAGTCGGTTTGATTCGAACCATTCGGCCATCGCCAGGACGGCGGAAAGTTAACGAAAGTAAACGCTTCATTAACCTTAATGTCGTTCTAATCGACCTATTGAAAGCGGGGCGAGAATCGCGGTTAGGCGAGGCCCTGCAAACGCAAAGTTAGAGACCGTGGAGTCGGGGGTATTGATGGGTGGCAAGCATGTGGCTGTCCTTTTGGGCGGATTTTCCTCGGAGAGGCCGGTCAGCCTTTCCTCAGGAAAGGCATGCGCCGATGCCCTTGAAGCGGAAGGCTTTCAGGTTACCCGTGTCGATGTCGATCATGACGTTGCCAGTCGGTTAACTGAGTTGAAGCCAGATGTGGTTTTCAATGCATTGCATGGCCCTTTCGGTGAAGACGGTACCATTCAGGGCATTCTGGAATATCTGCAGATTCCCTATACGCATTCCGGCGTGCTTGCCTCAGCGCTTGCGATGGATAAGTCGCGCGCGAAGACTGTCGCCGCTGCTGCGGGTGTCCCGGTCGCGAGTTCGATCGTCATGGATCGTTTCGCCATTGTTGGCGAACACCCGATGAAGCCGCCCTATGTCGTCAAGCCTGTGCGCGAAGGTTCGAGCTTCGGTGTCGTTATCGTCAAGGAAGATCAGGCGCATCCGCCGCAGATTGTTACTTCTGCCGAATGGCGTTATGGCGATGAGGTTCTGGTCGAGCGTTATATTTACGGGCGCGAACTGACCTGCGGCGTCATGGACGGCAAGGTTCTCGGCGTGACTGAAATCGTGCCGCTCGGCCACAGCTTCTATGATTATGACGCCAAGTATGCCAAGGGTGGGTCAAAACATGTCTTGCCGGCGGAAATTTCACCGAATCTTTACCAAAAGATACAAACATTATCGTTAAGGGCGCATGAAGCTATCGGCTGCCGCGGCGTTAGTCGATCTGACTTCCGTTTTGACGATCGCTTTTCCGAAGAGGGCGAACTTGTCTGGTTGGAGATCAACACCCAGCCCGGCATGACTCCTACCTCCCTGGTGCCTGAAATGGCCGCTCATGCCGGCTACTCTTTTGGTGAATTTCTCCGGTGGATGGTGGAGGACGCGTCGTGTTTGCGCTGACGGTCAAAAATATGAGGCGGTCCCGTCATCGCGTCCCGCTCGCCATCGACGAGGTTGAGGACGCGTTCGTCCTTCCGCGTCCGCTGCGTCGCGCCGTTCGCTTCCTGGTCAGTCTCGGTTCGGGTCGCATTAACATCCCCGCTCACACGGGAACTGTCTCGACCCTCGTTCTCCTCGCGGCGACTGGCCTTTATGGCATGTCCGTTGGCGGTCACACTCAGGCTGTCGCCGAAGCGACGACCTCCGCTGCCGGTTTTGCTATCGAAGATGTGAAGGTCTCCGGCAACGACGAGACCTCCGAAATCGAGATCCTGCAGCTGCTCGGTCTTGATGGTACGACCTCGCTCGTCGCTCTCAATGCCGATGCGGCCCGCCTGAAGATTGCGAATCTGCCGTGGGTTCAGGACGTCGAGGTTCGTAAGGTCTATCCGAAGGCCGTCGAAGTGAAGCTCAAGGAGCGCAAGGCCTATGCCATCTGGCAGCACGGTTCGGAGCTTTCGCTGATCGAGAAGGATGGCAGCGTGATTGCGCCGCTGCGCGACAACAAGTTTGCAAAGCTGCCGCTCTTCGTCGGTCGTGATGCCGAAACCGCAGCCGCCTCCATCGACGACCAGTTTGCGAAGTGGCCCGAAATTCGCAGCCATGTGAAGGCTTTCGTGCGTGTCGCCGGTCGCCGCTGGGATCTCTATCTGGACAACGGCGTGATCATCAAATTGCCGGAAGACGATATCGATGGCGCGCTGGCGCGGCTGACCAAGCTCGACAAGGATCAAAATCTTTTGCAGCGCGATATCGCTGCCGTCGATCTCCGGATCGATGACCGTACCGCCATTGAATTAACTCCGGATGCCGCAGTTCGTCGCCAGGCCGCAGTCGATGCAAGAAACAAGGCTTTGAAGAAAGCAGGTCAGGATACATGAGCTTATTTGGTTCGTCCCATTTCGGCCTGCCTCGGTTGAAGCCGCTCTCTTCGAAGCGGTCGCATATCGTCTCGGTCCTCGACATCGGCTCCACGAAGGTCGTTTGCATGATCGGTCGCCTGACGCCGCGCGAGGAGAGCCAGGTTCTCCCGAACCGCACGCACAATATCGAGATCATCGGTATCGGCCATCAGCGCTCACGCGGCATCAAGACCGGTGTGATCGCCGATCTCGACGCCTTGGAAGGTGTCGTCCGGCTTGCCGTCGATGCCGCCGAGCGCATGGCCGGCCTCACGGTTGACAGCCTGATCGTCAATGTTTCGGCTGGCCGTCTCGGCAGCGATATCTACACCGCGACCATCGATCTCGGCGGTCAGGAAGTCGAAGCCAACGATCTCAAGAAGGTTCTGGCTGCAGCCTGCCAGCAGTCGATCCGCCAGGAGCGCGCCGTGCTGCATTCGCTGGCGACGGGCTATTCCCTTGATGGCGAGCGCGGCATTCGCGATCCGCTGGCCATGTTCGGAGACGCGCTTGGTGTCGACATGCATGTGGTGACGGCCGAGCGTGCGGCGCTTCGCAATCTCGAGCTCTGCATCAACCGCGCGCATCTCTCGGTCGAAGGCATGGTGGCAACACCTTACGCCAGCGGTCTTGCAGCCCTCGTCGACGATGAAGTCGAACTCGGCTGCGCTGCGATCGACATGGGCGGCGGTACGACGACGATCTCGGTCTTCGCCGAGGGTAAGCTGGTGCATACAGACGCCGTCAGCCTTGGCGGCCATCATGTCACCACCGATCTTGCCCGCGGCCTTTCCACCCGCATCGAGGATGCGGAACGGCTGAAGGTCGTTCATGCTTCGGCGCTCGCGAATTCTTCGGAAGAGCGTGAACTGATTTCCATCCCGCCGATCGGCGAAGACGAGCGTGACCAGCCGACACAGGTGCCGAAGGCGCTGGTGTCGCGCATCGTCAAGGCTCGCATCGAGGAAACCCTCGAGCTCATTCGCGATCGCATCCAGCGTTCGGGCTTCAGCCCGATCGTCGGCAAGCGCGTCGTCCTCACGGGCGGCGCGAGCCAGCTGACCGGTTTGCCCGATGTGGCACGCCGTGTTCTTGCCCGCAATGTCCGCATCGGTCGTCCGATGGGCGTGTCTGGTTTGCCGACGGCAGCCAAGGGTCCGGCTTTTTCGACCGCGGTCGGTCTGATGATCTATCCGCAGGTCGCAGACATGGAAACACATGCGCCGAGCAGCGGTCTGCTCTCGTCGTTTGGAGGTAACAACAGCCGGATCGGCCGCGTCGGCCAATGGCTGAAAGAGAGTTTTTGAGTGCCTGATCCCGGAAATCCATTCCGGGGCAAGCGTCAGGCAAGTGAAATCGAGTGAATTGGCCGGCGTGGCGATGCGGCCATAAAGAGAAGGAACGGGTACAATGACTATCAAGCTGCATAAGCCAGATATCACCGAGCTTAAGCCGCGAATCACCGTGTTCGGTGTTGGTGGCGGTGGCGGCAATGCCGTCAACAACATGATCACGGCAGGCTTGCAGGGCGTCGATTTCGTCGTCGCCAACACGGATGCTCAGGCACTGACCATGACGAAGGCGGAGCGGATCATCCAGCTCGGCGTCAATGTCACGGAAGGTCTCGGCGCAGGCTCGCAGCCGGAAGTCGGCCGTGCAGCTGCGGAAGAATGCATCGATGAAATCATCGATCACCTGAACGGCACGCATATGTGCTTCGTCACCGCCGGCATGGGCGGCGGTACGGGCACGGGTGCCGCTCCCGTTGTCGCACAGGCCGCTCGCAACAAGGGCATCCTGACCGTTGGCGTCGTCACCAAGCCGTTCCACTTCGAAGGCGGCCGCCGCATGCGTCTCGCCGAGCAGGGCATCCAGGAACTGCAGAAGTCGGTCGACACGCTGATCGTCATTCCGAACCAGAATCTGTTTCGCATCGCCAACGACAAGACGACTTTCGCCGACGCGTTCTCGATGGCCGACCAAGTTCTCTATTCGGGCGTTGCTTGCATCACCGACCTAATGGTGAAGGAAGGTCTCATCAACCTCGACTTCGCCGACGTCCGTTCGGTCATGCGCGAAATGGGCCGCGCCATGATGGGTACCGGCGAGGCTTCTGGCCAGGGCCGTGCAATGCAGGCTGCTGAAGCTGCGATTGCCAACCCGCTGCTCGACGAAACCTCGATGAAGGGCGCACAGGGCCTGCTGATCTCGATCACGGGCGGTCGTGATCTCACCTTGTTCGAAGTCGACGAAGCCGCAACCCGCATCCGCGAAGAAGTCGATCCCGACGCCAACATCATCCTCGGCGCCACCTTCGACGAATCGCTTGAAGGCATCATCCGCGTTTCTGTCGTCGCAACCGGCATTGATCGCGCGATGAACGAGGCTTCCGACAGGGGCATGGAATTCCGCCCGGCCGCAAAGCCTGCTATGCGTCCTTCCGCGGCCGCCGCTCCGGCAGCGGCCGCAGTTCAGCCTGCCCACGTCTCGCAGGCCCAAACCGCACAGGCCGCCGCTCCGGCTCCTCGTACCGTGGATCCGGTCGCTCAGACCATTCGTGCGGCAGAAGCCGATCTGGAGCGCGAATTGGAATTCCAGATGAGCCGGCAGGCTCAGGCGCCGCAGCAGCCGGTCATGCAGCGGGCCGCAGCGCCGGAAGATAACTTCCGTCCGCAGAGCCGCATCTTCGCAGCCGCTCCGGAGCCTCAGCCGGTCCGTCAGGCCCCGGTTCAGCCACAGCCGCAGGCGCCGGTCATGCATCAGCAGCCGGTCATCCGTCAGGCTCCCGAGCAGGTCCGCATGCCGAAGGTCGAGGATTTCCCGCCGGTCGTTAAGGCTGAAATGGAACATCGTGCCCAGCCGGCCGCCGCCCAGGCGACCGAAGAGCGCGGCCCGATGGGGCTGCTGAAGCGAATCACCAATTCGCTCGGCCGCCGCGAAGAAGATCCGGCTTTCGACGACATGATGGCTTCGACGAACAATGCCGCTCCGCAGCAGCGTCGTGCTCCGTCGCAGGAAGCAAGCCTCTACGCTCCGCGTCGCGGCAATCTTGACGATCATGGCCGCCCGGTCCCGCAGGCGCGCATGGCAAGCCATGAGGACGATCAGCTCGAGATTCCGGCCTTTCTGCGCCGGCAGTCGAACTGACTCGCAACAGGGCAGCCCTTTAATAGGTTGCTAACCATATTGAAGAAATCCGGGGCCGAAAGGCTCCGGATTTTCTTATTTTATAACCATTGTCTTATTTAAAATTATCCAATGAATTCAATTGGCTGCTTTCGTAACAAAACGAAAGAAACAGTGATTTGGAATGCGGTGTCTCGACGCGTATGTAGATATCAAGCAAGCCCGCTGAATCACATTCGGAGACGAATGTATGTGATGTGCGTGGCATAGTTAACAGACTGAACCGGCAATAAAGGGTAAGCGTCCGAAGATGACCGCCCAGCCTGGATCAGACAGACGAAGGCAGAATTACATGGCAATTGGATTGCTTGGTTTTCAGACCACCATTGCAAACCCTGTGACACTTTCCGGTATTGGCGTTCATTCCGGTGCCAATGTGTCGATCACTTTCTATCCCGCCGAAGCCGGTACCGGTGTCGTTTTCCAGCGCATGCACGACAATGGCGATGTGACCGAACTTCGCGCCGTTTCCTCCCAAGTCGGCAATACGGATCTCTGCACGGTTCTCGGTTTTTCCCCGGCGCGCTCCGTCGCGACGGTCGAGCACGTCATGGCTGCGATCTACGCGATCGGCCTCGATAACGTCGTTGTCGAGGTATCCGGCGCGGAGATGCCGATCATGGACGGCAGCTCCTATCCTTTCATCGAGGCGATCGAGCAGGCGGGTATCGTCTCGCTCGGTGTCAAGCGTCGCTACATCCGCGTCATCAAGCCGGTGCGGATTGAAGCTGGCGGTTCCTGGTGCGAGTTCCGTCCCTATGACGGCACGCGCTTCGAAGTTGAGATCGATTTCGAATGCCCGCTGATCGGCCGCCAGAAGTGGCAGGGCGATCTGACGGCCGAAACCTTCAAGAGGGAACTATCGCGCGCCCGTACCTTCGGCTTCATGCGCGATGTCGAACGCCTCTGGGCATCGGGTCATGCGCTGGGTTCGTCGCTCGAAAACTCAGTCGTCATTTCCGATGACAATACTGTTATCAACGTCGAGGGCCTGCGCTACGCCAAGGACGAATTCGTTCGTCACAAGACGCTGGACGCCGTCGGCGATCTGGCGCTGGCTGGCGCACAATTCATCGGCTGCTACCGCTCTTACCGTGGCGGCCATCGCATGAACGCGAATGCCCTGAAGGCATTGCTCAGCGATGCCAGCGCCTATGAGGTCGTCGAAACTTCGGCTCCGCGCCAGCGCGCTCACAGCCGCGAATTCGTGCCGGTCAATGCGCCAGAGTTCGCTCCCTGGTCGGCATAACGCTGCGGAATTTGAATAAGAAAAGCTGCCGCTCCGATAAGGGGCGGCTCTTTTTTTGACAGGCGAATCAGGCGGTTTACCGTTGGCCTTCGCAAGACGGACAGCGTGCGCGGGCCGATATGAGAATTCCCTGTTAAAACAGGCATTAAAGGCTGCGGATATGCGGTCTTTGCCACAAAAATGCGTTAATGCACCATCAATGCGTTGCCCTGATGGTGTTTTTGCGGCTAGAAACGCCAGCGAGAGAGAACGCCGTCTCCGCAACGACGGTTATGGGACAGTCATCCGATGGGTTTTGCAAGGTCTGAACGCATGAATATCACAGCACGGGCTTTGCTCGTATCGTTCCTTCTGGCCGGTACCGGTGCGGTGGTGACAGGGTGTAACACGAAGAAGGATATCGACATCACCAAGCTTGGTGTCGAGACCGATCCGCCGGAGATGCTCTACAATCAGGGCCTTGCCAACATCAAAGCTGGCAACATGACGGAGGCCGGCAAGAAGTTCGATGCCATCAATCAGCAGCAGCCTTTCTCCGAATGGGCGCGCAAGGCATTGGTGATGAGCACCTTCGTGAAATACCGCACAGGCCGGTATGACGACGCGGTGCAGACCGGCAATACCTATCTCAAGCAATATCCCGGCTCGGAAGATGCCGACTACGTGCAATATCTGGTCGGCTCGTCCTATGCCAAGCAGATCGTGGACGTGACGCAGGACCAGCGTGCTGCACAGCAGACGATCGAGGCGATGACCAAGCTCGTCAACACCTATCCAAAGTCGCAATATGTCAGCGACGCTCAGGAAAAGATCCGCTTTGCCAAGGACCAGCTTGCCGGCAAGGAAATGCAGGTCGGCCGTTATTATCTGGAGCGCAAGGATTATCTGGCTGCTATTTCCCGCTTCCGTGTGGTGGTGGAGCAGTATCCGACGACGAACCAGATCGAAGAAGCGCTGGCGCGACTCGTCGAAGCCTATTATGCAATGGGTATTGTTCCGGAAGCCCAGACAGCCGCCGCGGTTCTCGGTCACAACTATCCGGACAGCCGCTGGTATAAGGATTCCTATCAGCTGCTGCAGAAGGGCGGCGTTGAGCCGAGCGAAAATTCGGGCTCCTGGATTTCCAGGGCGGGCAAGAAACTTCTTCTTGGGACGTGAGATTGAGCGCAGATGCTGATCCAGCTTTCGATCCGCGATATCGTTTTGATCGAGCGGCTGGATCTTGCCTTCGAGTCCGGGCTTTCGGTTTTGACCGGCGAGACGGGTGCGGGCAAATCCATCCTGCTTGACAGCCTGTCGCTGGCCCTGGGCGGGCGTGGCGATGGCGGGCTGGTGCGCCATGGCGAAGAGCGCGGCCAGGTCACCGCTGTATTCGATGTCGGCACGCAGCATCCGGCCCGCAAGCTCCTGCGCGAAAACGGCATCGATGATGACGGCGATCTGATTTTCCGCCGCGTTCAATCCGCCGATGGCCGCACCAAAGCCTTTGTCAACGATCAGGCCCTCAGCGTTCAGCTCATGCGCCAGATCGGGCAGCTTCTCGTCGAAATTCATGGTCAGCACGATGACCGTGCGCTCGTCGACACGGATGCGCACCGCATCTTGCTCGATGCTTTCGCTGGCCTCGCTGATGAGGCACAGGAGGTCGGCAGGCTTTACAAGATCTGGCGCGATACCGATCGCACGTTGAGGAAGCACAGAGAGCAGGTGGAGCGGGCTGCCCGCGAGGCCGACTATCTTCGCGCCTCTGTCGAGGAGCTGGGGAAGCTCTCGCCGCAAGATGGCGAGGAGGACGAGCTTGCCGAGACGCGCTCGCGGATGATGAAGGCCGAGCGCATCGCTGGAGATATCGCCGAGGCTTCGGAATTTCTCAACGGCAATGCATCGCCCGTGCCGCATATCGCCTCGCTGGTGCGCCGGCTGGAGCGCAAGAGCCATGAGGCGCCGGGCCTGCTGGAAGATACCGTCGCATTGCTGGACGCCGCTCTCGATCAGCTTTCCAACGCGCAGATGGAGGTCGAAGCCGCGCTGCGTAAGACGGAATACGATCCGCGCGAGCTTGAGCGGGTTGAAGAGCGTCTCTTCGCGTTGCGGGGCGCCTCGCGTAAATACTCTGTGCCGGTAACGGAATTGCCGGCCCTGGCCGCGCGCATGATTTCGGATCTCGCCGATCTCGATGCCGGCGAAGAGCGGCTGGCGCGTCTTGCTGCCGAGCTTTCCGCTGCCAAGGCGGATTATGACGTTGCAGCGCGCAGCCTGTCGGAGAAGCGCCGCCACGCAGGCGAGGCGCTTGCCGCGGCCGTCATGGCCGAATTGCCGGCCCTGAAGCTCGAGCGTGCGCGTTTCATGGTGGAGATATCAAGTGATCCCGAAGCCGGAACGGCCGATGGCATCGATGTCGTCGAATTCCACGTTCAGACCAACCCCGGTACGCGTCCAGGCCCGATCACCAAGGTTGCTTCCGGAGGCGAGCTGTCGCGCTTTCTCTTGGCATTGAAGGTTGCGCTCGCCGATCGCGGCTCGGCGCCGACCCTCGTATTCGATGAAATTGACACCGGCGTCGGCGGTGCGGTAGCGGATGCGATCGGCCAGCGGCTAAAGCGTCTGTCCGATCGCGTGCAGGTGCTGTCGGTCACTCATGCACCGCAGGTCGCCGCTCGCGCCGCAACGCATCTCCTGATTTCCAAGGGGCCGGTCGCGGACGGCTCGGAAAAGATTTCAACGCGCGTCGCCACCATGGAGCCGAAGGACCGCACCGAGGAAATCGCCCGCATGCTCGCGGGCGCTTCTGTGACCGAAGAGGCGAGAGCGGCCGCCAAACGCTTGCTGGCCGGCAACGGCTGATCTCGCGGCTGTCCATGGAGCAGATATCGGCGACGATCTGCCACGGACATCTCGCTGGGTCTTTCGGCAGTCCCGCGTCACATATCCTTCATCGTCTCCGGCTAGGCAGGCTAGAATCCGGAGACCGTCAATGCACTCGACCGCACAGCCAAATCGCCCCAAAATCGCGGAAACCGTTATCCACCCGACGGCGAATATAAGAGATTCGCGCGTCGGCATGTGCTGCGAGATTTTGGAAGACACGTCTCTGCACACGGTCGAACTTGGGGATTTCTCCTATCTCGGGCCGCGCTGCATCGTCGGTGATTCAACGATTGGAAAATTCTGCGCCATTGCGGCAGAAGTCAGAATCGGCGCCCCCAATCACCCGATGGACCGCCCGTCCATGCATCGCTTCACCTATTGTCCGGAATATTACTCGGCGGACGCCGTACGGGATCATGCGTTTTTCGATCGGCGCAAGCAGGATCGCGCTGTCATTGGCAACGATGTCTGGATCGGTCACGGCGTGATCGTTCTGCCGGGCGTAAAGGTTGGAGACGGTGCCGTGCTTGCAGCAGGCGCTGTCGTCACCAAAGACGTCGAACCCTATACGATTGTCGGCGGTATTCCCGCGAAATTCATTCGAGAGCGCTTCACGCGAAGCATTGCGGAGAGACTTGCGTCTATCGCCTGGTGGAATTGGCCGTTCGAAACCGTTATGGAGCGGCTTGCTGATTTTCAATCAAGCGACATAGAAGCCTTTTGCGAGCGCTGGTCTTGATCCGCTTCTGCGCGACATGCATCAGAGCCGGCATTTGGGATCGATCATATCCTCCGCGGACCCGCGGGATTTGTGTGCTTTGTTTATTCTCGCCAGAACATAGAAACCATGCTGCCCGTCAGGCAATACGGCGCCAAAGACGCCGACCACTACGTTTTCCATATTTGAACGGGCGCCATCGATGCCATCCGCAACGAGCTGCAGCGGGTTCAAATCCGAGAGGTCATCCGCCGTATGGAAGGTTGCCCACCAACCGGCTCGGGTCTTCAGGTCGGTAAACCGGCCGCTTTCAATCTCCGTCATATGAGCCTTCAAGAGCGCCCTGAAGCGAGGTGTCTCGCACCCCATATGAATGTGAAGCCGATCTTGCGTGCGCCAGCTGGCGGCGTTTATCGCCAGTGCAAAATTCTGTCTCGAAGCCTTCGCTGCACGCGGATCGATTGCCGATAACTCTTTCCACGCTTCCTCAAAGTAGTTCGGCGCTCCTGCGGTCAGAAGGCGAGGGTCCTCGATACCGGGGACGTCGGCGAGGGGCGCAAGAATGGTTCGTTCTTTGTCAGCCGGTTCGCGAAGGACAACGTAGGACGACAGCGGATCCGGCGACTCCACTATCTTGAGGCACGGATATGGCGATCCTGTCAGGGTGGAGTTGATCTCACAAGCTCTAACGACCAGCCCCAAGGCAGAGCGGCTGACGAACGAGCTCATAATCAACACTGCACCGATGAGAGAAATGGAGAGAACGGCAAGACGATACTTCATGCGTGATTTCGAATTTCTGCTGACGATCCGATCATTTCCAGAGGTCTCGCTCTCATAATAACTTATCTTAAATCCCCTGTGATACTCGGGAAAGAGCCGCTGCTCGGGAATTGGAAAGAGAATTCCACCAAGGCTGGCTCGATGCTGATATTTCCCGCACCTGTAACATCAAGAACGGCCGATCATGGCGTAAAGTTGTCGTGAACGCTACCATGACGGTCATTGGCATTCGGTAACTGAAATGCAGATTTTTCCCTTTGTTTTTACGTGCTCCGTGGCGAAAACCGCTTCGCACTTTTTGCGGAAGTGCTCTAAAACATCTCCGAAATCGGGGAGTGTAGATTCATGAGCACCGAACAGAAGCCCGTGGAAGATTTGAGCGAAGAGGAAGCGGCCGCAGCGCTTGCCTATCTGGCTGCAGAGATCGCGCACCATGACGCGCTTTATCATGGCAAGGATGCGCCGGAGATTTCGGATGCCGAGTATGATGCGCTGAAGCGGCGCAATGATGCGATCGAGGCCCGGTTTCCCGCATTGATTCGCGCCGATAGCCCGTCACGCCGGGTCGGTGTCGCACCATCGGAGACCTTTGCACCCGTCGTCCACGCCAGGCCGATGCTCTCGCTCGACAACACCTTCTCGCAAGAAGATGTCGAGGATTTCGTCGCTGGCGTCTATCGCTTTCTCGGTCGCCTGCCTGATAATTCCATCGCCTTTACGGCGGAGCCGAAGATTGACGGTCTTTCCATGTCCATCCGCTACGAGAACGGCCGCATGGTAAGCGCCGCGACGCGCGGCGACGGCACGACAGGCGAGAATGTCACCGCCAATATCAGGACCATCAAGGAAATCCCGCAGACCTTGCCAGCGGGCGCTCCCTCGGTCGTCGAGGTGCGCGGTGAGGTCTATATGGCCAAGAGCGACTTCCTGGCGCTCAACGCGCACATGGAGGCCGAGGGCAAGCAGACCTATGTCAATCCTCGCAATACGGCCGCCGGATCGCTGCGCCAGCTCGACGCGAAAGTGACCGCCAGCCGCAAGCTGAAATTCTTCGCCTATGCCTGGGGCGAGATGTCCGACATGCCGGCGGATACGCAATACGGCATGGTGCAGATCTTCAAATCCTGGGGCTTTCCCGTCAACCCGTTGATGGAGCGCTTGAATTCGGTTGCCGATATTCTTGCGCATTACGATCAGATAGGGCTCCAGCGGCCGGATCTCGATTACGATATCGATGGCGTCGTTTACAAGGTCGACAGCCTGGAACTGCAGGCTCGCCTTGGTTTCCGCTCGCGTTCGCCGCGCTGGGCGACAGCGCATAAATTTCCGGCGGAACAGGCATTCACGCGTTTGGTCGATATCGATATCCAGGTCGGCCGCACCGGCGCTCTGACGCCGGTCGCGCGCCTCGAGCCGATCACCGTCGGCGGTGTCGTGGTGACCAATGCGACGCTTCACAATGCCGACTACATCAAGGGCATCGGCAACAAGGGCGAGCCGATCCGCGATGGCCGCGATATCCGCGTCGGTGACATGGTGATCGTCCAGCGCGCAGGCGATGTCATCCCGCAGATCGTCGATGTCGTGCTGGAAAAGCGGGAAGCCTCGAGCGCGCCCTATGAATTCCCCAAAGTCTGCCCGGTTTGCGGAAGCCACGCGGTGCGCGATATCAATGAGAAGACTGGTAAGGTCGATGCCGTCACACGTTGCACCGGCGGGTTCATCTGCCGGGCGCAGGCGACCGAGCATCTCAAGCATTTCGTTTCGCGCAATGCCTATGACATCGAGGGTCTGGGCTCGAAGCAGATCGATTTCTTCTTCGAGAGCGAGGATCCGGCGCTACAGATAAAGACCGCGCCTGACATCTTCACCCTGGAAAAGCGTCAGCAGACGTCACTGACGAAGCTGGAAAATATCGATGGTTTCGGCAAGGTCAGTGTTGGCAAGCTTTATGCCGCGATCAATGAGCGGCGCCAGATCGCCCTGCATCGCTTCATCTTCGCGCTCGGTATTCGCCATGTCGGCGAGACGACGGCGAAGCTTCTGGCGCGTTCCTACGGCACCTATGCGGCCTTCGAAGCAGGGATGAAGGAAGCAGCCCCCCTTAGCGGTGACGCATGGAACGACCTCAACAATATCGAGGGAATCGGCGAGGTAGTGGCGCGCGCCATCGTCGAATTCTACAAGGAGCCGCGCAATACCGAGGTCATCGCGAAGCTCCTGGAGGAGGTGCAGCCGCAGGAGGCCGAGCAACCGGTGACTTCGGGCAGTCCGGTGGCCGGCAAGACCGTCGTCTTTACCGGTTCTCTGGAAAAATTCACCCGCGACGAGGCCAAGGCGAAGGCTGAAAGCCTGGGCGCCAAGGTTTCCGGCTCGGTGTCGAAGAAAACCGATATCGTCGTGGCGGGGCCGGGCGCCGGCTCGAAGCTGGACAAGGCGCGCGAGTTCAATGTCCAGGTCATGACTGAGGACGAGTGGCTGGATTTGATTGGCTGACGATCGGAGCGGCGGAAATCCAGTCCGCCGCGCCTTGCTTGCTCAGAATCTCAGCCGTGCCATCGTGAATGCATCCACATATTCGCCATTGCGGAAACCGAAGGCACGCAGCCGGCCTTCGGTCTCGAAGCCGAATTTTTCGTAGAGCTTGATCGCCGGCGCGTTGTCGACGTAGACGGTCAGTTCCAGCCGCTTGATTGCCAGCCAGTTGTCCGCGGTATCGATGAGAGCGCCCAATAGCGCGGAGCCGATGCCGCAGCCCGTAAAGTCGTCATGCACGCCCATACCAATACTACCGCTGTGGATCCGGCGGCCCGCAAGGCGGTTCAGGCCGGCATTGCCGACAATCCGCCCGTCAAGCAAGGCGACAAGGCCGGTCGAGTTGGGCGATGACTTCTCCAGCCATTGCCGTGTTTCCTCGACGCTTTGAAAGGGCAGGCGAAGCGTGCCGGCGCGAAAGCCGGGTAGATTGACCATGGCCGCAATTCCTTCCGCGTCGGATGGGTGCGAGGCACGAATCTCGATAGCGCCGATCTTGCCTGATCGTCGTTTGGCGGGTTCTTGCTCCTCGAAAGACATAGGCTCTCCTTGATATTGATGAGGAGAGCAAGGGCTTCAACCCTGCTCGCCTCGGCAGGGTTGAGATGGATCGCGGTCAGCTCAGCGCAACACAGCTTCCACTCGCCCTGCAAAGGGAGAGATGGTGTGAAGGTGCATTACTGTGGTCCGGTTTGCGATCATGGGCGGATGATCCGATTTGGCGCGAAGGTTGTCAATCGTTCCTGGATAAATCCTTCGATTGCCGTGTCTTTGAGGCGCAATTCGATTGCCTCGTCTGCATGCTACTTGACAGGCAACCATTTGGTTGCTTATAAGATCGTAAAAGGCAACCAAATGGTTTCGTATCCGTGGATGATGATGCAGTCTTCAAGGCGTTGGGGGATGCCAGCCGGCGGCAATTGCTCGACAGGCTTCATGAGCGGAACGGGCAGACCCTGAACGCCCTCTGCGAGGATTTGGACATGAGCCGCCAGGCAGTCGCCAAGCATCTTGCGATTCTGGAGGAGGCCAACCTCGTTTCCTCCGAAAAGCATGGACGCGAGAAGCTGCATTTCATCAATGCGGTCCCGATCAACGGCATCGCCGAACGCTGGATCAATAAGTTCGAACAGCGGCATCTGAATACGCTTTCGGCCTTGAAAAAGGCGCTGGAAGGCGAGGGCGGGCAGTGAGCTCAAGAACAGAGGAATTCAAACAAGGAGAAATGGCATGACTGGAAGCAAATTCGTCTACGTCACCTTTATCCGCACCACCCAGGAAAAGCTCTGGTCGGCGCTGACTACGCCCGAATTCGTCAAGCAATACTGGTTCGATATGATCCACGAGACCGAGTGGAAGGTTGGATCGCCGTGGAAAATGCTCTTTCCGGATGGCCGCGTTGCCGACACGGGAGAGATAGCGGAATTGGACCCGCCACGGCGGCTTGCCATCAAATGGCGCAACGAGTGGCGCCCTGACCTGAAAGCTGAAGGCTGGTCGCGCTGCGTGATGGAACTGGAGCCGGCGGACGGCGTCGTCAAGCTCACGGTTACCCATACAATCGAGGTCGAGAACTCGAAGCTGATCGAAGCTGTTTCCGGTGGATGGCCGAAGATCTTGTCCAACCTTAAATCGCTGCTGGAAACCGGCACTGTCGCCATCAGTCAGAAGTGAAATGATGCGTTATCCTGCGTGTTTCTGGACGCCGTTGCTTTGACGGCGTCCCTCCTGGCGACCTGCGGCCTGTTGTTGGCGAGGCGTGGCCGCTCGGAGATGGGGCTCTTCATCTTGCAACGATCGTGAGCCATCTTACCTTAGCCGTGCCGCTCTTGCTCTTGGCGGCTGTTGTTGGAGGATGATCGATGCGTTCACCCAAACTTTCTGCCGCCATTGCCGCGTCTTTTCTGGCTCTGGCGCCCGTTTCCGCTTCCGCCGAAATTGTCGGCAAGGTGGGCGTGGACTGGACGGGCAATGATATTCTGGTCGATGCCGTGCCGGACCCTGAAGTCTCGGGCATCACTTGCCACGTGACCTATTTCGACCGCAGCGTGATCGACCGGCTGCGCAAGGGCAACTGGTTCGAAGACCCCTCCAACAATTCCATCGCCTGCCGTCAGACCGGTCCGATCGAGATCGGCGATATCAACCTGTCCCAGAGCGGTGAGGAGGTATTTCGCGCCGGTCTTTCGCTCATTTGGAAGAAGCTGGTCGTCACCCGCATTTACGACAGGAAGAATGACACGCTCGTCTATCTTATCCATTCGCGGCAGCTGACGGATGGCTCCGCCAAGATGGCGATTTCGACGATCCCCTTGTTCGGGCAGAACGTGAACTGGAAGAACGGCAGGCCGAAATGATGGTATTTCAGTACCGCTAAAATAACGCGCAGAAAGATAATACCAAAAAAAGTCATACTCTTGGGTTGTCGAATTCCTTCTGGTTGCTTTCGGTTTGCACCTTTTTGATGCAATTTCAAAAGCGAACGGGAAGGCGACTCTCGCCTCTGTTCACGGCCTGCAATACCGCGTCCTTGGCTACACCCCTGCCAAAACCGGTTATACAAAAAGCGACCGCCCTGGAGCTCGACTCCAGGGCGATCTGTTTTGTAAGCCGACTATTGAAATTAGGCTGCCTGCGCCAACTGATCCGCAATGACCGTATCGAGGTTGAGGAAGCAGACCATGGTCTTTTCCAGCGCCACGATGCCGCGGCAGAAGGCGCGCTGCCCTTCGGGGATGATTTCCGGAGCCGGCTGCAGATCTTCGCTTTTGATGGTCATCATGTCGGATACCTGCTCTACCAGGAGACCGACGAGCTTGCCCGCAATATCAGTAACGATGATTGCGGAGCGCTCCGAAGGTTCCGTCATCTTCATGCCAAGGCGGCAGGCCATATCGATGACCGGGATCACTGCACCGCGCAGGTTGATGAGGCCGAGCACGTAAGGCGGTGTATGCGGCATCGGCGTCACCGGCGCCCAGCCGCGGATTTCGCGGATGGCCATGATGTCGATGCAGAACTCCTGGTCGCCAAGGTGAAAGGAGACGATTTCCAGATAGGCGCCCGATTGCTTGATGGCGTTCGTCATGTTCGAGAACTTCCCGTTTGGCATCGCCGCAAGCGACGCTCGCGATTGAAAAGAGAGATCGGCTGGAGCGGCTTGGGCAGCGTCAGCATCCGGTGCTTTGGCGACAAAGACGCCTTGCTTCCGGCGGGCGTCATGCCCTTCTGGAATAAAGAGGTTCGCCGCGCTTTCGGGCGGTGGCCGAAAGCGAGTTCGACCGTTGAAGCAGATGTTGGCGCGGACTGGTTAGGATTGATTTAACATCCATCGGGATTTTATCTCTCAGGCCCCAGAGGAGTGGCGAAATGGAGTGAACAAGGCTCGGAAGACCACCGAACCGCATGCTGCGACGATTTCGGCCTCCTCTGAACATCTTCTTGAATTGCGTCCTCCACTTCGAGCCGCTACATCGGCTAGGGAGCGATTGCACTGCACTTTCGGTGCGATCGTCCGTATTGGTGGGGAATAGCATTCATGAGAAGCGTGCGGATTGCAGTTTGGGTGGCCGTGTTGATCGTGGCCGGACTATTGGGCTGGTTCAGCTTGGGTGGCGGCAAGTCGCCGGAGGTTGCGGCATCCGGCCCTTATGGTGTCCCTTTCACGCTCGTTTCACAGAGCGGCCAGCCGATCAGCGAGCAGGCATTTCGCAGCAAACCCTCTGCCGTCTTCTTCGGCTACACGCATTGCCCGGATGTCTGTCCGACGACACTGTTCGAGCTGAACGCCTGGCTGCAGAAGGTCGATCCCGATGGCACCAAGCTCAATGCCTATTTCGTGACCGTTGATCCCGAACGTGATACGCCTGCCATCATGGACCAATATGTCTCCAACGTTTCGAAGCGCATCACCGGAATTTCCGGTGATCCAGCCAAGGTGATGGACATGGTCAAAGGATTCCGTGTCTATGCCAAGAAGGTGCCGGTCGACGACAAGCAGCCGAATGGCGACTATACGATGGATCACACCGCTTCCGTCTTCCTGCTGGATTCGCAGGGCCGTTTTGCCGGAACCATCGCCTATGGGGAGGACCCGGACGTGGCGGTGAAGAAACTGGAGAACCTAGTCAAGAAGGGATAGGACCTGCATGGGCGAGGGGATTGACGGACAGGGAAAATCCAGATCCATTCTGATCGTTGGGGGCGGGCCTGTTGGTTTTGTCGCCGCTCTCGAACTTGCCCGCCGCGGCTTCTCGCCACGTATTGTCGATGACGGCACTGGGCCGACGCCTAAGGAAGAGAGCCGCGCGTTGGGTGTCAACGCCCGCACGCTGACGCTGCTGTCTCCCTCTGGCGTTGCGGAGCGCATTATCGCCGCTGCGCAACCGATCGAGCGCTTTCGCGTCCGCTCGAATAAGAAAATTCTGATCGAGTTGGATACGCGAGAAGTAAAAGGTCGCTTCAGTGCTATTTGCGCCCTGCCGCAGGGCAATACCGAGCGCCTGCTGATGGAGGCGCTTTCAGCCTATGGCATCTCGCCCGAATGGCAGACGGCCGTGGTTGCAGAAGCCATGGTAGACCTTCAAGAACCGGAGGTCACGCTGCGCAGAGCCGATGGTACGTCGGAAACAGCGCGGCCGGATATATTGATCGGTGCTGATGGCGCCCATTCTGCGGTGCGCAAGGCATTCGGCGCCGGCTTCCCGGGCGAGGCGCTGGAGGCTTATTTCTATCTTGCCGATTTTCGCTATGCGGAGCCGGTCGATACGCATTTCGGCGAGATATCGCTCTTCGATCCCGGCATGGTCGGCCGTCTACCTGTCTCGGACGGCATCATTCGCTACATCTCGACGCTGGAGGATTTCGAAAGCCGCATCGCGCATCCGGCTGCGGTTTCGGAAAAGACCTGGGCCTCGCAGTTTCGCATCCACTTCCGGCATGTCGAGCCGATGGCCAAGGGGAATGTCTTTCTTGCCGGCGATGCCGCGCATATTCATTCGCCGGCCGGCGCGCGCGGCATGAATCTCGGCATCGAAGATGCCTGCTGGCTTGCGTGGCTCATTGCGGAAGGCCGCGAACAGGAGTATTCGGCCTTGAGAATTCCCGCCGTCAAGCAGGTCTTGAAACAGACCTATGGCCTGACACGATTGGTGACGATGCAAAACCCGCTGGCAGTTGCGGCGCGAAATTTCCTTGCGCCGCTATTGCTGCGCTTTGGTCCGGTCCGCCGGCAATTGCTTCGGGGTGTGGCCGGCTACGACACGCCGAAACCACCCTGGATCGACTGGGCCGAATAAGAACGAGAAAGAGCGACGAGTTGAGCGAAATCCGACTTTATGTGACGACGAACGAGAAGAAGGCCGGGCAGGTTCTGGACCTAATGACGCCGGTGTTCGAAGATGAAGAATTGCCGATTGCAACAACGGAGATCGACGAGAAGAACGATGTCTGGGAAGCGTCGATCTATCTCTACGCTGCGGATGAAGATGAGGTCCGTGGTCGCTTCGAAGCGCTCTTGAAGCCGACTTTCGCCGATCTCGTCGTTCAAAAGGAAGTGCTTCCCGACATCGACTGGATCGCCAAGTCGCTGGAAGGGTTGAAGCCTGTGCGTGCCGGCCGCTTCCTCGTGCACGGCTCGCATGATCGCGACAAGGTCGGCTCCAGCGACATTGCCATCGAAATCGAAGCAGGACAAGCTTTTGGCACCGGTCACCATGGGACGACTGCTGGCTGCCTTGAGACGATCGAGAAGGTTGTTGCGAGCCGCCGCGTGCGCAACGCGCTCGATCTCGGGACGGGCAGCGGCGTGCTGGCGATCGCCGTGCGCAAGCTGCGCAATATTCCGGTTCTGGCGACCGATATCGATCCGATTGCCGTCCGCGTTGCGAAGGAAAATGTCCGCAGCAACGGTATCGCCTCGGGTGTCTCGCTGCAGACGGCACCGGGATTCCATTCCACGGCCTTTTCCCGTCATGGACCGTTCGACCTGATCATCGCCAATATTCTGGCGCGGCCGCTCATCAAGATGGCGCCGCAGCTTGTGGCGCATCTGGCACCGGGCGGTTCGGTCATTCTGTCGGGTATTCTTGCCGAGCAGCGCTGGAAGGTTCTCGCTGCCTATAACGGCGCGCACCTGCGGCATGTGCGCACGATCTGGCGCAACGGCTGGGTCACCATCCACCTCGACCGGCCTTGAGCCGGTCACTTCCCGCATCAACAATTGCAAAAAATAAAAAAGGCGGTGCCGAAGCACCGCCTTCAGATCGGTTTTCGCCGATCTTACCCGCGAGCGTGTGGAGGAGGAGTGCTCAAGCGGGCTCTAAGCGTTCTGATCATAATCCGTGGGAGGAGGAGAACCGGATTGCGATCGACTTGGAACGCGTAGATCGTAAACTTGTTAGCGGCGACCGCCGCGGCTGGCGCCGATTGCCTTTGCGGTTTCGACTTCGAGCTGACGAAGCGAGCCGACGGAATGGCGTACGGTGCGACGCTCGCCAGCCAGCGCCGGGCTAACATATGCGGAGCGAGAGATAGGCATTGTCTTAAGTCCTTGGTTTTGAGCTGGTTCTTCGTGAACCCCGTTTGATGCCGCCGATATAGCGACTCGCCCGTCGGCGTGGCAGGGGGGCGGCTTCATGGGAGCTATGCGTAATATGCATGTTTCATGCCGTGAAGTTGTCATAATCGGACTGGCATGCTCACGAAATGGGCGGATTCGTTAACGGCCCGA
The DNA here is from genome assembly GCF_014194925.1 of Rhizobium sp. BK491. Taxonomy (NCBI): domain Bacteria; kingdom Pseudomonadati; phylum Pseudomonadota; class Alphaproteobacteria; order Hyphomicrobiales; family Rhizobiaceae; genus Rhizobium; species Rhizobium sp. BK491. Next base: position 720,011 of record NZ_JACIAR010000001.1, on the reverse strand, counting down.
CATGAGATAAACTACTCTCATCCGGTGTGATATTGCAGTCATCGTACATAGCGTCTTAGAGATCGAAAATCACGTCGCACTTCCGATCGTGATGCTCTAACATACTGGCAATATTCAATTTCACGAACTCTCCATCACTACCGGATCAGCCCATGTTTCAGTCTTTCGACGTCACTTCCACCCCGCAATTCGGCCGCGAGCGTGTTACCGGTTTGCGCGCTGCCTTCGACGATCTCGGCATTGACGGCTTCCTCGTGCCGCGGGCTGACGAGTATCAAGGCGAGTATGTGCCCAAATGCTCGGAGCGTCTCGCATGGCTCACGGGCTTCACTGGATCGGCAGGTGTTGCGCTTATCACACACTCGCAGGCCGTGGTTTTCGTGGATGGCCGTTATGTGACTCAGCTTGCCGAACAGGTGGATCGAAGCGTCTTCACCGGAGGCGATCTGGTGAACGAGCCGCCGCATGTCTGGCTGCCGCGTCACGCGAAGAAGGGTTTCCGGCTCGGCATCGATCCGTGGCTGCATACGGGTGCCGAAGTACGCCGACTGGAAAAGGCCTTGGCCGAGATCGGCGGCAAGCTCGTCTTCCTGCCCCACAATCCGCTCGACAGGCTCTGGACCGACCGGCCGCCCGAGCCGCTGGGCAATGTTATCATTCAGGATATCGCCCAGGCCGGTATCCTAGCCAAGGACAAGCTTGCGATGATTGCGAACGGCCTCAAGGAAAAAAACCTCAAGGCGGCACTGATTACCGATCCGTCCTCTGTCGCCTGGATCTTCAATATCCGCGGCAGTGACGTGCCGCACACGCCGCATCCCTTGGCCCGTGCCATCATCTATGCGGAAGGTGAAGCGGCGCTCTTTCTCGACAAGCGCAAGACTAAGGTCGAGGCCGAAGCCTATCTCACGCAGATCTGCAAGCAGCTGCCGCCGTCGGAACTTACCAAACGCCTGGCCGCTGCGGCCGCGAATGGCGGGCGCATCCTGGTTGATCCGGATCTTGCCTCCTACGCTCTGACCAACATCATCCGTCGTGAAGGTGGAGAGGTCGTGGAGGGCAATGATCCCGCCAAGCTGCCGCGTGCCTGCAAGAATGCTGCCGAAATCAACGGATCGGCCGCGGCGCACCTGCAGGATGGCGCCGCCATGGTCGAGCTCCTTTACTGGCTGGAGACAAGCAAGCCTGGAACGGTGACGGAAATCGCTGCGGCAGAACGGTTGGAAGCTTGCCGCGCCCGCGTCGGCGAAAGCATGCAGAACCCGCTGAAAGATATCTCCTTCGATACGATCTCGGGTGCTGGCGAACACGCGGCCATCATGCATTACCGCGTGACCACGGCGAGCGACCGGCTGATCCAGGCCGGCGAACTGTTCCTGATCGATTCAGGTGCGCAATATATCAACGGTACCACCGACATCACCCGTACAGTTGGCATCGGTGCCGTCTCCGAAGAGCAGAAGCGCCTCTTCACGCTGGTATTGAAGGGAATGATCGCCATCAGCACGGCACGTTTCCCGAAGGGTACCCGTGGCTGCGATCTCGATCCGCTGGCACGCATCGCGCTCTGGAAGGCGGGCGTCGATTTTGCTCATGGCACAGGCCATGGCGTCGGCTCCTATCTCTCCGTCCATGAGGGGCCGCAGCGCATTGCGCGCCTTGCCGTGCAGGAACTGCTTCCCGGCATGATCCTGTCCAATGAACCCGGCTATTACCGTCCGGGTCAATTCGGCATCCGCATCGAAAACCTGATCTATATCCGCGATCCGGAGGAGATCGAGGGAGGGGACATGCCGATGCTGGGCTTCGAGACTTTGACCTTCTGCCCGATCGATCGCAGCCTGGTCCTCGTCGAACTGCTGACGCATGAGGAGTTGCATTGGCTGAACGAGTATCACGCCCGGACGCGCGAAGCGCTGATGCCGCTGATCCATGATCACGACGTACGGGCGTGGCTGGAAAATGCCACGCTCGAGCTTAGCCATTGAGAAATATGGACCCCACCCCTTTGAAAAAGGGATGGGGTCCGTCTCAAGCGCCTATGGAATGGCGCCATGCCATGACGACGATCCATCCGGCGACAAGCATGTAAGTCGATGGGTAGCGCATGCCGACAAGAAGGGCTGCGAGCATCGCCACCTTGATATCCCAGCCGCCGATGAAGAAGGCCGGTGCGACGAGGGTCGTGAGTACAGCGGCGGGCACGGCATTGAGCGCTGCCTCGACGCGCGGCGGAATGCGGGTCATCTTGACGATCAGGATATAGCCGCCGATGCGCGTCAGAAAGGTCACCACGGTCGCAGCCGCAATCAGCAACACCATATGCGAATTGAAATCGAACATGGTCAGACCTCGTGGCTTTCGTGCGCGATATCAGGCTTGCGATTCGCTTTGAGCGGCGGCAGCATTGCGGCAAGCGCGACGCCCGCCAATGCGCCGATGCTGACATGCCAAGGTGAGCCCACATAACGATGGGCAATGGCCGATGCCACGGCGCTGACGGCGACGACGGGCAAGAAGTTTTCGCGCGTGCGGAAGCCCATGACGATGCCGAGGAAATAGACCGGCAGCAGAATATCGAGGCCGATGGCTTTGGGATCACCGATGAAACTGCCGAGAAGACCGCCGATCAGGCTCACCACCACCCAGGGAACATAGATCACCGCCGCAAAGCCGATGTACCAGGCGAAAGTCACCGGCTTGCCGCTTTCATGGCGCTTGATCGTCTCGGCGAATTGCGGATCGACCAGCAGGAAAAAGGTGAAGAACTTCTCCACAACGGAAAAGTGTCTGATATAGCGAGCGATCGCTGCCGAATAGAGCACATGGCGGAAATTCACGGCGAGGATCGACAGCACGATGAGCCAGGCCTGAACATTGTGGCCGAAGAGATCGATCCCGACCATCTGGCTGGCACCGGCATAGACGGTGCCGCTCATCAGGGTCAGTTCGCCAAGGGACATGCCCTGATCGCGCGCCAACGCACCGAAAAGGGCGCCGAAAGGCGCTGCAGCGAGGCCGACGGGAATGCCACCCTTCAAGCCTTCAAGAAATTCCGCGCGACTCATGGTCCGCTTTGTCCTTTGTGGAAAATCCGGTGCCTTCGTCCGGATGTTGTGTCGAGGGCGCGCATTCCGCATGGAAACAACGATGGTTGCATCCTTGCGCATTTGTTGCCGCGCTGTTCAATGGCGGGAGGTGTAAGCCGAGCCTTTGGAGCCAGCAATTGAATTTCCTTGATGGATCAATTGATTTCCTTGATCCAGCCCTTGGAGCCCGCTCGCAAAATGGGAGATGGAAAGATGAAGAAGATCACCTTTTCGAAGGAGGAGAAGGCAGCCACGATTGCACGCCTTCAGCGCTATTTCGCCGATGAGCTGGACCAGACGCTGGGCACCTTGCCTGCCGAATTCCTGCTTGATTTCTTCACCGCCGAGATCGGCCCTTACTATTACAATCAGGGTTTGCGGGATGCCCATGCGGCATTGATGAGCAAGATGGAGGATTTCGGCGAGGCGATCTATCTGCTTGAGAAAGAGCCGGCCAAGAGCTGACAGCGCCTCACTTCTTCGGCTGGAAGGTATGCTCCAGTGCCGGAAAGGTACGAGCCTTCACCTCTTCGGCATAGGCTTCCGCCGCTTTCGAGATCATGGGCGCCAGCTCCGCGAAGTGCTTGACGAAGCGCGGCTTGAAATCGTTGAACAGGCCGAGCATGTCATCGGAAACGAGGATCTGCCCATCGCAGGCGGCAGATGCGCCGATGCCGATCGTAGGAATGGCAACGGCGGCGGTAATCTCGCGGGCGAGCGGTTCGACCGTGCCTTCGATGACCATGGCGAAGGCGCCGGCCTCCGAGATCGCCTTGGCATCGCGCCGGATCTTGTCGGCTTCCTTCTCTGAGCGACCAAGCGAATGATAGCCGCCGGTCGTATTGACCTGCTGCGGCATGAGGCCGACATGGCCGAAGACCGGAATGCCGCGGGAGGTGAGGAAGGAAACGGTTTCTGCCATTTCCTCGCCGCCCTCGAGCTTCACGCCATCGCAGCCGGTTTCCTTCAGGATGCGCGCGGCATTGCGGAAGGCTTGTTCCTTCGATTCCTGATAGGAACCGAAAGGCATGTCGACGATGACACAGGCATGTTTTGCGCCGCGCATGACGGCCTGGCCGTGGGCGATCATCATATCCAGCGTAACGCCGACGGTCGTGTCCATGCCGTAGAGCACCATGCCAAGGGAATCACCGACCAGCAGCAGGTCGCAATGCGGATCGAGCAGGCGGGCAATCGGTGTCGTATAGGCCGTCAGGCTGGCGATGGGACGGGTGCCCTTCATCGCTTCGATGGCGGCCGGCGTCGTGCGCTTGGTGTGTCCGACGGTGCTCATTTCAGGCGACCCCTTCGTTGGCGGATTTGCTGCCGATAACCCTGTTGTCGAGCAGGCGGGTGGTGCCGACGCGGACGAACAAGGCGATGAGGATCGGCTGCCCCTGCAGTTTGGTCAGCGGTTCCAGCGTTTCGGGATGACGAACGGCGGCGACTTCCACGGTCGCGAGTGGCTCCCTTTCGATGAAGGCGCGGAGCGCCTCTTCGAGTGCTGCTGGATCGTCCGCGCCGAGATCGTAAAGCCTTGCGGCCTCCGACAGTGCCTGGGGGATAATAACAGCGGCGGCACGCTCTTCCTTCGATAGATAGACATTGCGCGAGGAGAGAGCCAGGCCATCTGCATCGCGAACGGTCGGTACCGGTACGACCCGGACAGGCTGGGCCAGGTCCTCGACCATGCGGCGGATGATCGTGACCTGTTGATAGTCCTTCTCGCCGAAATAGGCGCTGTTGGGCTGGGCGATGTTAAAGAGCTTGGTGACGACGGTGGCAACACCGGCGAAGTGCCCCGGGCGAACCGCACCTTCCAGCTCCGCCCCGAGCTTCGGCACGTCGACCACCGTTTCCATCGGTCGCGGATACATGTCCATGACACCGGGTGCGAAGAGAAAATCGACGCCGGCGTCACGTAGCATGGCACTATCCCGCTCGAGATCGCGCGGATATTTCGCCAGGTCCTCATTGGCGCCGAACTGCAGCGGATTGACGAAAATAGAGGTGACGACGACGTTGTTCTCGGCTTTTGCACGAGAGACCAGTTCCATGTGACCGGCGTGCAGATAACCCATGGTCGGCACCAGGCCGATTTTCCTGCCGGCTTTGCGGTGTTCGCCAAGCCGTTCGCGTAGAGCGGCAATCGTGTGAACGATCTCCATCGTGGCACTCCTCCCCAGGCAATGCCGTTTCCGTATCGCCGGTTTCCATCCCTCAAAATTGCCGGGACTTCTAGCGTGTGCAGTGCAAAAAGGCAATTCGCCCGCGCCACCAGCCACGGTTTCGCTTTCAGGCTATGAGGTTCGCAGGCCAAACCAAGGCGATTTAATCTCCGCTGTTGTGCTCCAAACAGAATCGCTCTCCCAAGGGGTGCCTGAGAGAGCGAAAACGAGACGATGCTGTTTTGCAGAGGCTAGACCGAGCGGGTCAGGCCGCCATCGACTTTGAGGTTTTGGCCGGTGATATACCCAGCGCCATCGGAGGCCAGAAAGGCGACGGTGGCGGCGATCTCGGCGCTGGTGCCATAACGCTGCATCGGCACGCTGTCACGGCGCTCTTCGGTCGCCGGCAGGCTGTCGATCCAGCCGGGCAGGACATTGTTCATCCGCACATTGTCGGCGGCGTAGGTATCGGCAAAGATCTTCGTGTAGGAGGCAAGGCCCGCCCGGAATACCGCCGATGTCGGGAACATTGCCGATGGCTCGAATACCCATGCCGTGGAGATGTTGATGATCGAGCCGGATTTCTGCTTCTGCATGATAGGAGCGATGAGACGGACCGAGCGAATGACGTTCATCAGATAGACGTCGAGGCCGGTGTGCCATTGCTCGTCGGTGATCTCCAGGATAGGGGCGCGCGGACCATGGCCGGCGCTGTTGACGAGCACATCGATCCGCCCCCATTTTTCCATCGTCGCATCGACCAGGCGCTTGAGATCGTCATTCGACTGATTGGACCCGGTAACGCCGATGCCGCCAAGTTCCTGAGCCAGTGCCTCACCCTTTCCGGAGGAGGAGAGGATGGCGACATGGAAGCCATCGGCCGCAAGACGTCTGGCGCTTTCGGCGCCCATGCCGCTACCGCCCGCCGTGATGACAGCCACTTTTTCTATCGACATTTTCGGTTCCTCCTTCATCTTGTTCTGCTAGAACTGATTGCCTCGAAATTATCGATGAAATATCATTGTCTTCGCGCGAGAGCGAAGCAGATAAACTCCTGTTTTCCAGTAGAAAAACTATCGCATGAATGGTTCACCCAGTAAACTTCCCTCGCTGAACGGTCTGAAGGCATTCGAAGTGGCCGCGCGCCATCGCAGCTTCAGGCTCGCGGCCGAGGAGCTTAGGGTTACGCAGGGCGCCGTAGCGCAGCAGGTGCGCGGGCTGGAAGCCGAGCTTGGCGTAAAGCTGTTCGAGCGAATGCCGCGGACTTTGGCGCTAACGGGCGAGGGACGGGCCTATATAGCCGATATCAGGCGTGCCTTTGAAATTATCGCGCAGGCGACCGGCGATCTCAGGCCGCAGCCCGTCAGGCTCACCATCAGCACCACGCCGACATTCGCGTCGAAATGGCTGATTCCGCGCCTGCCGGATTTTACCGCTCGTCATCCCGATCTCGATCTTCATATCCTTGCGACGGAACGCATGTCAGGCTTCCAGGCTGATGGAGTGGATCTTGCAGTCCGCTACGGGCGACCACCTTTCGGGCCGGGGCTGGCGACTGAACTGCTCTTCGAGCAAGAGATCATCGCTGTTTGCAGCCCGGCATTGCTGCAGGACCGAAAGCCGCCGAGGACCGCGGAAGAGCTTGTCGATTACGCGCTTCTTCATGATGCCCATAATTCCTGGCCCGAATTCATCGACAAGCATTTCGGGCGGGCGGCTCACGCCTCCTATAAAGGGATCAGCTTCAACCAGACATCGCATGCGATCGAGGCGGCGATCGCCGGGCAGGGAATCGTTCTAGCCAACCGCGATTTCGTGGCGCGAGATACGGCGGAAGGTCGCTTGACGCAGGTTATCCAGGGGTCGCTAAGTGGTCCATCCGACTTCTATCTCGTTTGGCCGCGCTATCGCAAATCCGCAGCCCTTGAGACGGTTATCGCCTGGATGAGAGGAGAAGCGAGCAGGAAATAAGGGATACCGCTCGCCTAATGTTGCGAGCAGGTTTTTCAGGAATGAAATGCCCCCGGTTTTCGAAGGCCGCCCATCAAGGCGCGGTCGCGCTGCCGAACGCTGCAATTGTCCTTCCGGGGTTAGCGCTTTCCTCAATCTTTTCCTGTTATCTGCAGCCATGGCGAAGATCGTGGCATTGGCTGCATATTTCTATCAGGCTGCGGTGGCTTTCGGGCTGCTGATCGCTGTGGCGCATCTGCTGACGCCAGCGGATTATGCCGCCTATTCGCTGTTCATCTCGATCAGCCAGTTTGCGGCGATCCTCTGCTTCGAATGGGTTCGCTTTGCCTGCAGCCGCTTCTATCCGGGGCATGGACCTGGGAGCGAGGCGCTGGAGCGCAAGGCGCTGACGGTAGAATTCGCGGCATGCTCGGCAATCTGCCTGATCGCCGCTTCCGTCTCGATCTTCTTTTCTGTCTCTGCAGAGATTGCCGTGCTTGGCGGCCTGGTTGCGATCTTCCAAGGTGGCAGCGACCTGCATCTTACCATGCTGCGCTTTCGTCAGGAATTTCGCGTCTTTTCGCGGCTGCAGGGTTCGCGTGCGACGATTCTGGCGATCGGTACGCTTGCGGGCGCGGCGATTGCCCCGACCTTCACATGGACTGTCGCCGGTCTGATGGCCGGCTATCTTGCCTATGGGCTCCTTGCCGCATTTCTGACCCGCAACAGTCTTCTCGAGGCGGCTTCGTTCGAGAAGGCACGAGTACGTAAGCATTTCGTCTATGGCAGCGTCGCTGCGAGCGCCTCCGTTATCGGCATGCTGACGCCGCTGGGATTGAAGTCCATCCTTACGGCCATGTTGGGAGCGGGTGGCGCTGCCGGTGCACTTCTGGCGCTTGATCTGCTGCAGCGACCCTTCATCCTGATCGTCTCTGCGCTGCAGGCCATTCAATATCCCGATGTCGTCACGACCTATGATCGCGATGGATCGACGCCCGCCTTTACCAAGCAGCTTGGAGAATATTATTCGCTGCTGACCGGTCTGACGCTGATGACGGCCGCCGGCATTTTCGCGCTATTGCAGCCGGTCGGCCAATTGGTCATCGCGGCTGGTTTGCGCAAGGAGTTTCTTGCCGTCGCCCCCTTTGTCATCGGCCTTGCGACCTGCCGTGCGCTGACGGCCAATATGCTGCCCACCCCTGCACATCTACAGCACCGGTTGCTGACGATCTTTCTGCTGGCGGCACTGGATTGCGTATTGCTGAATGCGGGCACGATCATCGGCGGCTATCTCGGCTCTTATGATGATGCTGCGCTTATGGCCGGTGGCATGATCGGCGCGCTGTGTGCCATGGCGATCGGTGTGAAGGTAATGATGTCTCTCGCCTTCGATTTCGTCTGGCCGCCCGTTATCCTGTCCGCCATCGGGCTCGCCCTGCCGGTGCTGGCGACGATCGGCTTTGGGTACTCGCTATGGATATTCGTGGCCGGGGGCGTGGTTGGCGGTGCGCTTTTCTGTCTGCTCGGCCTCTATAGCTATTTCGTCATTATGTTCCAGCGGCAAGTGCGGCCATAAGCTCTCAAAGTGCTTCGAGCATGGAGAGTACGCGATCCGCGCTGCCGTCCCATGAAAAGCGCTTGATGTTCTCGTAGCCGCGCCGGCGCAGATCTTCGCGGAGCGTCTCATCCGTCACGATCCTGCGCATGGCATCGACGAGTTCGTCCTGTCGGAACGGATCGAAATAGAGTGCGGCATCGCCCGACGCCTCGCGCACCGCGGGAATATCGGCCGCAAGCACCGGGCAGCCTTGAGTCATTGCTTCCAATGGTGGGATGCCGAAACCTTCGTAGAGGCTCGGAAAAACGAAAGCCGTGGCATGGCGCTCCAGCGCGGCGATTTCCGCGTCGGCGAGCCGGCCGGGGAAGAGCAGGCTGTCGTTTGATTGCTGGCTGTCCGATTTGAACACGGTCGGTGCGGAGCCGCCCACGACGACGAGCTTCTGATTGGTATCTTTGAGCGCCTCGAAAGCGCGGATGGCGAAATCGAGGTTCTTGTTGGGTTTCATCGTTCCCACAAGCAGGAAGAAGCCGTTCGTCTTCAGGCCAAGCCGCAGCATGACGGCCTCATCCGGCTCGATGGCGGCATAGTGATCGACGGCATTGTAGACGACGTCGATACTACTCGATGGCACCCGGAAGACGGAGGCGAGCTCCTGCCGCGAGAACTCCGAGACGGTGCCGATCTTGGCGGTGCGTGTCAGCACGGTTCCAAGGGCGCCATGCAGCAGGCGGTAGCTGCGCTTGAAGGACTGCGGATGGCGGAAGATCGTCACGTCATGAATGACGACAGCCTGGCGGCGATGCAGAAGCGGCCCGCTGCCGCCGAAGCCGATGAGCCGGCTGCCGCGCGAGCGTGAAAGCAGCGACGTCTGCTCCCAAACGTGACCTGGCCCAGCGCCGAATTCGTCGATTTCGATAGCGGAGAGCTTGAGATCGATAGGCGTGTTGCGCGGCACGGCCAGCCGCCAGCGCACGCCTTTCAGAGAGGCTGGCAGGGCGCCCGCGGAAATCTTGCGGTCGAGTGCTAAGGTGAGCTCCCGCGCAAAGCGCTGCACGCCCGAAAGGGGCTGGCCGAGGAAACGCCCGTTGAGGACAATAGATTGCACGCGCAAAACCCGATATTTTATTGATCGGGAACAGCTTGCATCATTTTGTTTAGAGAAGGTTTAGCTGGACTTGCGCGATTTTACGCAAGCGCATCCTTGCTGCTGATCACGGTAACACCACGGGCTCGCATCTCATCGATTGCGGATTTGACGCCGGCGGGATCGATGCCTCGGCTGGCATCTTCGATGAAGCGGACGGTAACGCCAGGCAGCATTTCAACGGCATCGAGTGCCGAGAATTTCACGCAGTAATCGGTCGCCAGGCCGCAAAGATCGAGTTCGGTGACGCCTTTGTTGCGCAGATAGGCGGCCAGCCCGGTGAGGGCAGCCTGATCGTTGTCACGGAAGGCGGAATAGCTGTCGACTGCAGGGTTCTGGCCCTTCTGCTGGATGAAATCGACGGCGTTGATATGGAGGTCCGGGTGAAACCCGGCATCTTTGCTATTCTGAACGCAGTGATCGGGCCACATCATCTGCGGCTTGCCCGAGAGCATGCCGATTTCAAATGGTTTCTTGCCCGGATGAGCGGAGGCGAAGCTACCGTGACCGGCCGGATGCCAGTCCTGTGATGCGACGATGAGATCGTATCGGCCGCTGTCTATGAGCTCGTTGGCGACAGGCACCGTCAGATTTCCTTCGGGAACGGGTAGGTTGCCGCCAGGGCAGAAGCCGTTCTGGATATCGATGAGCAGCAGCGCTTTCATGAGGCCTGTCCTTCCGTTTTGTCGCGCTGCACGATGCCAAGCGGCGCGCTTCGGATCAAGCCCTTTGCGCCTCGCCACTCAAGGCGGCGAGACGCGATGGTTTGTAAAGGCTTACGCCGGCTTGTGGCCCTTGAGGCCATAGAAGGCAATGTAGACATAGCAGATGATCGGCATCAGGAAGGCGAGGTGGATGCCGATCGTATCGGCAAGACCGCCCTGGATAACAGGCAGGATCGCGCCGCCGACGATGGCAAGGCAAAGAATGCCCGAGCCTTGGCTCGTATATTTGCCGAGGCCATGCAGTGCCAGGCTGAAGATAGTCGGGAACATGATGGAGTTGAACAGGCCGATCGCCAGCACGGACCACATGGCGACATGGCCTGTCGTCAGCACCGTCACCAGCAGCAGCACGATGGCGACCGCGGCGTTGAACGCAAGCGCCTTGCCATCATCGATGTGGCGCATGATTGCCGAGCCGACGAAGCGTCCGACCATCGCGCCGCCCCAGAAATAGGAGACATAGTGGGCGGCATCGGACTCGGAGAGATGGGCGATATCGGGCTGGCTCAAGAAGTTCACCAGGAAGCTGCCGACGCTGACTTCCGCACCGACATAGACAAAGATGCCGACAGCGCCGAGCACGAGATGACGGTACTGCCAGGCGGAGCCGCCGCCGCGCATCGGCTCGACAGTTTCTTCATCTTCGACCTCGGGCAGCTTCAACGCGGCAAAGACGGCAGCGAGCACCAGGAACGCCGCAGCAAGAAGCAGGTAGGGGAATTTGACCGCACCGGCCTCGGCAAGCCGCATGGCGTCGAGCTGCTCCGGCGTCGCGTTGGTGGCCGCAACGGTCGCGGCGGACAGGATAAGCATTGCGCCGAAGTAAGGTGCAATCGTCGTGCCGAGGGAGTTGAATGCTTGCGTCAGGTTCAGACGGCTGGCGGCCGTATCCGGTGGTCCCAACACGGTGACATAGGGGTTGGCGGCGACCTGCAGGATGGTGATGCCGGTGGCGAGCACGAAAAGCGCGCCCAAGAAAAGGGCGTAGACTCGGTAGGTGGCGGCCGGAATGAACAGGGCGCAGCCGACAGCGGCGATCGCGAGGCCGACAACGATGCCCCATTTATAGGTGATGCGCTTCACGAGCGTGCCGGCAGGAAGCGATATGATAGAGTATGCGCCGAAAAAGCAAAGCTGGATGAGCATTGCCTGGGTGTAATTGAGCTGAAAGACGCTTTTCAGGTGCGGGACCAGAATATCGTTCAGGCAAGTGATGAAGCCCCACATGAAAAAGAGTGAGGTGAGTGCGATGAGCGCGAATTGGTAGTTGCCCTGGCCTTGGCGTGCGGATGCACGGGCGCTGGTGGGCGCAGAGCTTGTTGCTGAGCCAGCCACTTTTTTATCCTCGGTTCTTGTTGTTGCCAGGCTTCGAGATTCGAGCCGGACGAAAAGCCCGAACGGGCCGAAAGAAGAAACTGGCAGCGGCTTGCCGAGACCCCCGCAGGAAACGCAGAATCCCGAAGCCGCTTTAATCGATATAATCGATTGGATTATCATTGGTAGCTTGCTAGGCATGCGGATTCTGCAATGCTGCAATGCAATCACTTGCAAGGGTGGAATGTCTAGCCATGCCTTACGGCTTTTGAGCGGCCTATTCGATTGGGGCCGCTGCCGACGTCAGTCGAGGCTGTGCAAATAGCCAAGAACGGCGCGTTTCACGCGCAGAGCCAGCTGGTTTTTATCCGTGTCGCCATGGTCCCCTGCGGCATCGACCATTCCCTTGATGATGGCGACCACGTCGCGGCTTGCCACTTCGATATCGGCCTGCGGCGGCAAATCCGGTCGCAGCAGGGTTGCGCGCGTGAGTTCGAAGAATCGCCGTTTGACCGCTTCTGTGGCGGCATCGAGCGGCAGTCGCGCCTCCTCGAAATCGAGCAAGCGGGCCAGTGCCGGCCGGCGAAGCTGCTGCTCGACGCAAGGGAGGATGAGCGCCGATAGGGCCTCGCTGCCGGTGGTCTTGTCGGCGGCAATTTCCGCTTCTGCGACGAGGCGCGACGTCTCGCGCAGGATCAAGGCTCCGATCAGCGCATCCTTGCGTGGAAAATACTGATAGAGTGAGCCGACGCTGACGCCAGCCTTCTCCGCGACGGCATTGGTGGAGAAGGCTTCATGACCGCGCTCTTCCAAAATGCGAGCCGCAGCCTCCACGATCGCTTCGACTGTTGCAAGCGAGCGGGCTTGTCTCGGCGCTTTTCTCGGCATGGCGCGGCTGTGGAGCGGGCTTTCGGACATGTTCCTAGAATGCGAGTAGCAAAAAGCGAATTATCGCTCATATTACAAATCGCGACCCAACGAAACAAGCATTTCAGCGAACATGCCGGGATTGAGTTCCCAGGCATGACGGAGAGCGCTTGTGCGAACGACAAGGAGATTTGACGCATGTCCAACGAAATTAGAACCGCGATCGTAACCGGCGCATCCAAAGGGATTGGCGCCGCCATTGCGAAGCAGCTTGCCGACGATGGCTTTCAGATCGTCGTCAATTACGCATCGAGTTCCGAAGAGGCCGGCGATGTTGTCGCCGGTATCGCCGCGGCGGGTGGTCGCGCGATTGCGGTCCGTGCCGATGTCGCCGACCCCGCGGCCGTGACCGCATTGTTCGATCGCGCCGAAGCGGAGTTCGGAAAGGTCGACGTGCTCGTCAACAACGCCGGGGTCAGCAAATTCTCGCCATTGGCTGAGGTTTCGGATGAGGATTTTCGGCAGCAGGTTGCCGTCAATCTGACAGGCACCTTCAACGGGATGCGAGAAGGGGCGAGGCGGGTGCGCGATGGCGGCCGCATCATCAATCTGTCCACGAGCATCATCGGTCACTACTCCCCCGGCAACGGCGTCTACGCGGCGACCAAGGCGGCGGTGGAGGCAATGACCCATATTCTTGCCAAAGAGCTCGGTCCGCGCGGGGTCACCGTCAATGCAGTCGCGCCGGGGCCGATCGCGACCGAATTGCTGTTCAAGGGAAGGTCAGAGGCGCTGATCCAGCGGCTGGTCAACGACATTCCGCTCGGGCGCCTCGGGCTGCCTGAGGATATCGCCCAGATCGTATCGTTTCTGGGCGGACCGCAGAGCGGTTGGGTCAACGGCCAGATCATCAGGGCGAATGGCGGGCGCAACTGAAGTGGCGCAGCGAGGCGCAGAAGCCTTGGCGGCAGAAGGATCGTCTCTTGCCTAATGACGCGATACTGAATGATGCCATCGCGAGACCGGTCGTGTCTCGCGATAGCTTTCCCGTCGCTTCGTTGCGGGCTCAGTCGAATGCCAATCCTTCCTCGGCGATGGACTTCTGGACGGCCTCCCGTTGCCTCATGCGGCCATACCAAGCTTCCAGATTACGAAGTCCGTCGAAATGGATACCGGCTTTGTAATAGGATTTCAGCCATGGAGCCTGACCCCATCCCGTCAGTGCAAACAGATAGGCGTCGGCAACCGTGAATCTGTCGCCCATCAGGAAGGGACGGTCGGCGAGTTGCGCGTCGATCCATTGATATCGTTTTTCAAGCTTCGGCCTTGCGGTCTCGACATAGTTTCCCGCGAGCCGCGCATAGAGAAGCGGAATGAACCCCTTGTGGATTTCCGTCGACAAGAAGCCGAGCATTTCCTGCAGCCTGTAGCGCTCCATCGTGCCGGGGGCGGCTGCTAATCCGGCCTCCGGCTTCAGATCCGCCAGATATTGGACGATCGCCGGCCCCTCGCGCAGAAGATTGCCGTCGCCGAGATCAAGCAGCGGGACATAGCCATGCGGATTGATATCATAGAAATCGAGTCCGGTTTCGGTCTTGTGGCTGGCGTGATCGACCTTGATCAGGTCCACGTCCAAGCCAAGTTCGTTGATGACGATATGGGGTGAGAGTGAGCAGCTTGCGGGCAGATAGTAGAGCTTCACGAGGGTCTCCATGATGTTTCCGGTGCCAGCTTTCGCTTGGAAAGACTGTCGCGAACCATGTAATCCAAGAGGTATAGAATAGTAAGAACGGAAAAGTTTGACATCTAGGTACAAAAATTATACCGCCATGCACATGAGGTATGCGCGATGAAAAAGACCGTGACGGGTTGCTCCGTGGAAGAGGCGATGCACTTGCTGGGAGGCCGCTGGCGGCTGCTGATCGTGTCCTATCTGGTCGATGGACCCCAGCGTTTCAACGAACTGCGGCGATTGATGCCTGGCATTTCGCAAAGAATGTTGACGCTGGACCTGCGGGCACTGGAGGAGGCGGGTCTTATCAAGCGGACGGTCTATCCGACGGTTCCCGTGAAGGTCGAATATTCGCTGACGGAAGATGGGAGGCGTCTGGAAAAGGTGGTGGCCGTGGTCAAGGAGTTTGGGCTGTGGCTGAAGGATCGGGATGCGAAGGCGACCGGGAAGCGTGAGGCTTCACCAGAGCTCGTAGTATAAATCTCGCCAGTCCGGATTTGTGTTTTCGACTAGATCGATCTTCCACTGTCGATACCAGCGTTTCAGCGATTTTTCTTTTTGTATGGCTGAAACGATGTCTGCGTGGTCTTCATACCAAACCAACCGCGTGCATCCGTATTTCCAAGCGAAGCCAGGTGTCAGGCCCTCGCGACGCTCGTAGATGCGACGCTCGAGATCGGCGGTGACGCCGATGTATAGTGTGCCTCGCTTGTGATTGGTGGTGATGTAAGTGCATCCACCCATGCGTGTACGACGCTGGTTGGGGTAGTGGTCGTCAAGGGCCGCTAGGGATGACGGATGATCTATTGATGCCGGATCCGTGCTCACATTTGCCACCGACGGCATAGCCCACACTCCGTCATCCTCGGGCTTGCCCCGAGGATCCAAGCACAAGCCTCTTTGTTGCGTAATTGATTGCCGTGTCAGACGACTTTGTCGCCGCCAAGCACGCCGCGCTCTCGTTCGTACCTCAAATGGACAATACGAATTTGATGGGAAGCCTGTGCATGGATCCTCGGGTCAAGCCCGAGGATGACGGAGTGGAGGAAGATGAGGAGTCCCATCGCGACCTTCGTATATCCGCGGTCCGCATCAGCAGGTGATTCTATGGCCCCAAACCCGGAATCGCTCCCGATCAAACCCTCTCCACAAACCCATCCAACACCCTTTTCTGCCCGGCGCGGTCGAATTCGATCGTCAGCTTGTTGCCCTCGATTTCCGAGACGTTGCCGTTGCCGAATTTGATGTGGAAGACGCGGTCGCCTATAGCGAATTTGGAGGGTTCGGAGGAGGTGGATTTGGCCACCAGCTCGCCGTCGATGGTGCGCACCTTCGGGCCGCTTTCGCCGTAGCCGATGCGTTCGACGGCATGGCCGGAGCGGCTGCCCCAGTTGTCGCGGGTTGCATCGTTGCGGTTGGCCTGGGCGCGCTTCCAGCCGGGTGTCGAATAGGTGTTGGCGAAGGGATCTGCCTTGTCGAAGCGTGACTGGCCGTAGCCGCCGCGGCCGTACCCGCCATAGGATTGCTCGACTTCGGCGACCTGAACATGGGTTTCCGGCAGTTCGTCGAGGAAGCGGGAGGGGATCGTGGATTGCCAGAGACCGTGGATGCGGCGGTTGGAGACGAACCAGATGTGGCAGCGGCGCTTGGCGCGGGTGATGCCGACATAGGCGAGGCGGCGCTCTTCCTCCAGCCCGGCGCGGCCGCTTTCGTCGAGCGAGCGCTGATGCGGAAACAGGCCTTCCTCCCAGCCCGGCAGGAACACGGTGTCGAATTCCAGACCCTTGGCGGAGTGCAACGTCATGATAGAGACGGCGTCGAGATTCTCGTTCTGCTCGGCATCCATGACGAGGGCGACGTGTTCGAGGAAGCCGCGCATGGACTCGAAGCTGTCCATGGAGCGGATGAGTTCTTTCAGGTTTTCCAGGCGCCCCGGCGCTTCCGCCGATTTGTCGTTCTTCCACATGTCCGTATAGCCGGACTCTTCGAGAATCTGCTCGGCAAGCTCGGTATGCGGCGTGTTTTCGAGCAGGCCCTGCCAGCGGCGGAAAGATTGTACGACGTCGAACAGCGCCTTGCGCGCCTTCGGCTTCATCTCATCCGTCTCGATGATATCGGCCGCTGCCGCCAGCATCGGGATATCGCGTACGCGGGCATAGTCGTGCAAAGCGCGGACGGTGGTGTCGCCGAGGCCGCGCTTCGGCGTGTTGATGATGCGCTCGAAGGCGAGATCGTCGGCCGGCTGGCAGACGAGGCGGAAATAGGCCATGGCATCGCGGATTTCGAGGCGCTCGTAGAAGCGCGGGCCGCCGACGACGCGATAGTTGAGACCGAGCGTGACGAAACGGTCTTCGAATTCGCGCATCTGGAAGGAGGCGCGCACGAGGATGGCGATGTCGTTGAGATTGTGCTTGTTGCGCTGCAACTGCTCGATCTCTTCGCCGATCGCGCGCGCTTCCTCCTCGGAATCCCAGGAGGCATGCACCTGCACCTTTATATCGTCCGGATCGGAGCGGTCGGTGAACAGCGTCTTGCCGAGCCGACCTTCATTATGGGCGATCAGATGCGCGGCGGCACCGAGAATATGCTCGGTGGAGCGATAGTTGCGCTCCAGCTTGATCACCTTGGCGCCGGGAAAGTCCTTCTCGAAGCGCAGGATATTGTCTACTTCCGCACCGCGCCAGCCATAGATCGACTGGTCGTCGTCGCCGACGCAGCAGACATTCTGCGGCTCGCCCTTCTGCCGCTGCGCCAGCAGGCGCAGCCACATATATTGCGCCGTATTGGTGTCCTGATACTCGTCGACCAGGATATAGCGAAAGCGCTGGTGATAATCCTTGAGGATATCAGGATTCTGCCTGAATATATTGATCGGATGCAGCAGGAGATCGCCGAAGTCGCAGGCGTTCAGCGTTTTCAGGCGGTTCTGGTAGGCGGCATAGAGTTCGCGGCCCTTGCCGTTGGCGAAGGCGCGCGCATCGCCTTCCGGAATATCGGCGGGGCTCAGGCCCTTGTTCTTCCAGGTATCGATCATGCCGGCAAACTGCTTGGCCGGCCAGCGCTTGTCGTCGAGCCCTTCGGCCTGGATCAGCTGCTTGATCAGGCGGATGACGTCGTCGGTATCGAGAATGGTGAAGCTGGAGGTGAGGCCGACCAGCTCCGCATGACGGCGCAACAATTTGACACCGATCGAGTGGAAGGTGCCGAGCCAGGGCATGCCTTCGACCGCGCCGCCGACGAGCAGCGCGATGCGCTCCTTCATCTCGCGGGCTGCCTTGTTGGTGAAGGTGACGGCGAGGATCTGGCTGGGGAAGGCGCGGTTGGTGGAGAGGATATGAGCGATGCGTGTCGTCAGCACGCGCGTCTTGCCGGTGCCTGCGCCCGCAAGCACCAGAACGGGGCCGTCGAGCGTTTCCACGGCTTCCGTCTGCTCGGCATTAAGGCCCGAGAGGTAATCTGGCCGGCGGCCGCTGTCGCGTGCCGCCATGGCGCGTGCCGCGATGCCGCCGCCAATGCTGCCGGCAGCCGGCGCAGAACGGCGCGGTACGGTGTGCTCCGGCTCCTCGTCAAAGAAGGGAATGTCGTCATGTCCAATGGTCATGCGGCCCAATGTAATGATTCTACCTCGAAAGGCAAAAGAAACGGGCCGAAATTAGAACAAAAAGTGCACATTCGCAGCTCTTGATACGCGTTTTGCATCACGGAGCGGATATGCCGGCGAGCCAATAAAACGTGTCGTTGTCTCACTGAAGATTACAACTTCGTTTGTATCTAAATTGTGGTTTAGCAGTCGATTCATGGGGAGCAGGGGCCGCGTGAAATGATGCGACTCGGCGCGGTACACGATGCTCGCACATCGTCGCGTCGCGGCATAGCGACGAGCACGTCGGGGCTAAGCCAGTTATCGCCCCCGCGCCCAATTATGGTGAATTATGCGTTGTTCTTAGCGCATTTTTAAGCATGTTTGCTAATCATGGCGATATGTAACCGCCAGAGCGCAGGTGTTGTTTTTGCCTGGCTCCTGTTTGCCGATGCGATCGGCCCGCGCGCATGAGCGCCCGCGGCAAGGTTTCGATGTCTCCTTGTATATGTTGCGTATTGTTGCGTTCGGAGTTCATGTGCCGTGAGTATTTTTTCGACCTTCATCAGGGTCAGTCCCTCTATGAATACAGCGCTGGAAGTGCTGAGGGACACCCAGGCCAAACTGGGTAATGCCGAACGACAGATGTCGTCGGGCCTGCGGGTTCAAACGGCGAGAGACAATGCTACGTACTGGAAAATCTCGACTTTGACGCATACCGACGTCGGTGCGATTTCGTCGGTTCAGGATGCGCTCGGTCTCGCCGCTTCGACAGTCAGCACGGCTTCCACGGGTGTCGGCAGCGCGATCGACGTCGTGACAGAGATCAGGACAAAGCTTGTCAGCGCCTATGAGACCAGCGTCGACAAAACGAAGCTTAATGACGAGATTGCGCAGCTGAAACAGCAGCTGCGCAGCATCGGAGAGTCTGCGACCTTCAATGGCGTCAACTGGACGGTGCTGCGGGATGGCGCCGATCCTACCGATCCGCACGAAGTGCCGGGTTCGCTGATCCGCGGCAGCAACGGGACAGTGACGATCGGCATGCTGAGCTATGCCGGCGTGAGCTCGACGAGCGGCCCGATCACATCGGTCGATGCGCGTTATCTGATCGATGACCAGTCGAGCGGCTCCGGCGGATATGGCGTGCTGACGTCGACGTCTTTCGCGACCGAGGCCGGGGCTGCAAGGAACTATGTGCTCGTCAGCACTCAGAAAGGCAATACGAGCGGCCAGGTGGAGATCTCGCTCGATGCGAATACGACCCAAGGGGCCATCGCCGACATGGTCAACACAGTGACGGGAATGTTGAACCAGCTCAAGACGATCGGGTCCGCCTTCGGCTCCCTCGAATCGCGCATCAATCTTCAGACCGAGTTCGCCAAGAATTTGAGCGATTCCCTGACCAGCGGTGTCGGGAAGCTTGTCGATGCCGATATGGAGCAGCAATCGAGCAAGGTTCTGGCGCTGCAGGCTCAGCAGCAGCTCGGGCTGCAATCGCTCTCGATCGCCAATGCCAGCTACAATACGGCTTTGCAGCTTTTCCAGAATCTCTGAGCGCTAACAAAAATCACAAAAGGTAGAGTTATACATATCCTCATTGTCTCGGTGGCTTTAGCCGTTTTTTCGCTTGGCTGGAGTGTTCGCGATGCTGTCAGAGGCAGCGTCAATGCGATGGTGATATGGCTCGGCTTTGCAATGTTCTAGGGTCTAATGTGTATTATGTATTCGATGGTTCACGCGAGATATTGAGAGATTGTTGCCGAAATTGCTTCTATCCCAAAGATATAAGGGCCTCATAGATTTCTCTTCACGATATTGCCGCAATGCTTCATATCTGCTGCGGCCATCGAACCGGAGAGCGATGATTCCATGATGAAGAGAATTGCCATTCTTGCCCTAGCGGCAGCCTTTTTGAACGCATGCACGACCACCGATCCCTATACAGGTGAGCAGAAAGTTTCCAATACGGCAGGCGGTGCAGCGATCGGTGCCGGTGTCGGCGCTGTCGCAGGCCTTCTGATCGGCCATTCGCCGGCCTCGCGCCGCAATGCCGCGTTGATCGGCGCAGGCGTCGGTGCGCTTGCAGGTGCGGGCATCGGCAACTACATGGACCAACAGGAATCCGAACTGCGTGCGCAGCTGCAGGGCACCGGCGTCTCCGTTACGCGCGTCGGCGACCGCATCATCCTCAACATGCCGTCGGCAATCACCTTCGACATCGACCAGGACGCGATCAAGCCGGAATTCTTCCCGACGCTGAATTCTGTCGCGATCGTCCTGCGCAAGTTCAACCGCACGCTGATCGACGTCAACGGCCATACGGATTCGACTGGCAGCCTGCAGCATAACCAGGATCTGTCCGAGCGCCGCGCCGGATCGGTTGCGTCCTACCTCGGCAGCCAGGGTATCGACCAGCGCCGCATGTCGGCCATCGGCTTCGGTCCATCGCAGCCGGTCGCAACGAATGCAACCGAGGCTGGCCGCGCCCAGAACCGCCGCGTCGAGATCCAGATCGCACCGATCACGCAGAACGGCTAAGCTTTTTCAACAAAGACGGCCGGGTCTCGCGATCCGGCCGTTTTCTTTGCGCGTCCGATCACGCGTGCATGCTGGCGCCCTTGGTGATCTTGTCGACGATTTTCTTGTCCGCGCGCAAGGCGATGCCGACGACCTTGGCGTCCTCGGGTGCGAATTCGGAAAAGACAGCGCGGTTGGCCGCATCATGGCCAGTTGAAAACATTTCCTCGATGAAGATGGAAGACGTGACGCCACGCTCCAGCGAGCGGCGGTGGATGGCGGTAATGCTCTCCTTGTCGGCCGAGAGCACGATGATGGGCTGGATCGACAAAGCGTTGTAGACGTTGCCGGTGCGATCGCGATAGGCTTCGCCGATGATATCTGGATGCTGTCCGGCTATGCCTGTCGACAGGAAGGCGGTTACATTCAGTTTTTGCCAGGATTGAAGGTCGCTTCGCAGAACGATCGCGATTTTGGTATCGAACATCGATGGTCACTTTCATGCAGTCTGGAAATGGGACATTGCGCGAGGATGTAACCGGACAGATCTTCGAGGGTCTTGAACGTTTGTGCGTGACGCCGGAGAGCAATCGCATCCTTTCCGCGCCGGCCTATCCGGGCATCGAACGCATCCAGGCGCAGTTTCGCGGCGATGCCTTCGAACTGCACCGGCACGATACCTATGCGCTTGGCGTCACCATGCGCGGCGTGCAGACGTTCCGCTATCGTGGCGAGCAGCGCTACAGCCTGCCCGGGCGGGTGATCATTCTTCATCCGGACGAACTGCATGACGGCGGGGCCGCGACCGATGACGGCCTCGTGTACCGGATGCTGTATCTGGAGCCATCGGTACTGTTTCAATGCCTTGAGGCGGCGCGTGTCGGCCTGCCTTTCGTCGATGACCCCGTGGTGGAAGACACTCGTCTCGCCGGCTTGTTGCTGGCGGCGCTTGGCGAGCTCGATCGCGAGCTGGATGAGCTCTTCGTTGACGATTTCGTCTCGCGGCTCACCGACGGACTTGTCCAGCACGCCCGTTTGCCGCAACGGCCTTTGGGTTGCATTGCCTGGGGGCAGGTGAAGACTGCGCGGGACTATCTCGAGGCGCATGTCACGCGGGGTGTGCGCTCGCAGGAACTGGAGCGCATCACCGGCCTCGATCGCTTTGCGCTGGCGCGGCATTTCCGCGCCGCCTTTGCAACAAGCCCGCATCGGTTCCTGCTGATGCGGCGGCTGCAGCAGGCAAAGGCGATGATCGGCGCGGGGGAGCCGATCGCGGAGGTGGCCGCGGCAACCGGCTTTGCCGATCAGAGCCATCTGACCCGACATTTCAAGAAGGCGTTCGGCATTGCTCCAGGTGCCTGGAACACCATGGTTCAAAGAACCGCTTAGCCGAGCTTGCCGACCTTCAATGCAGGCCGAGGAACTGCTTGAGTTCAGGCGTTTGCGGATTGGCAAAGACTTCGCCCGGCGGTCCGATTTCGTGCACGCGCCCCTGGTGCATGAAGACCACGCGCGAGCAGACGTCCCGGGCGAATTTCATCTCATGCGTCACCATCAGCAGCGTCATGCCTTCGCCGGCCAGTTCGCGCACGACAGCAAGAACTTCCGCCACCAGCTCCGGGTCCAGCGCGGAGGTGATTTCATCACAGAGAAGCGCGATCGGCTGCATGGCGAGTGCTCTTGCGATGGCGACGCGCTGCTGCTGGCCGCCGGAGAGTTCGTCCGGATAAGCGTCGAACTTGTGCCCAAGGCCGACGCGGTCGAGCATGCGCCGCGCCATCGCCTCGGCTTCGGCCTTGGCGGTCTTCTTGACGACCATCTGCGAGAGCATGACGTTGCGTCCCGCGCTCAGATGCGGGAAGAGATTGAACTGTTGAAAGATCATGCCGACCTTCAGCCGGAGCGCTTTCAGATGCAGGTCGTCAGGCAAAAGCTGTGCACCGGCCACGGAAATCGAACCGTCATTGATCGTCTCCAGCCCGTTGATGCAGCGCAGCAGTGTCGATTTTCCGGAGCCGCTCTTGCCAATGATAGCGATGACCTCGCCCGGCTCGACATCGAGGTTGATGCCCTTCAGGACTTCATTGGTGCCGAAGCTCTTGCGGACTTCAGTGATTTCGATGAGCGACATTGAGCTTCCTCTCCAGGATCTGGCTGCTCTTCGACAGCGGCCAGCACAAGGCGAAATAGATAAGCGCGACAAAGCCGTAGACGGTGAATGGCTGGAAGGTCGCGTTGGTGATGACGGTGCCGGCCTTCGATAGCTCGACGAAGCCGATAATGGAGGTCAGGGCCGTGCCCTTGACGACCTGGACGGAAAAGCCGACGGTCGGCGGCACGGCGATGCGCAGCGCCTGGGGCAGGATGACGTAGCGCATCTGCTGCATATAACCCATGCCGAGACTTGCCGATGCTTCCCATTGGCCTTTGGCTACAGCCTCGACGCAGCCTCGCCAGATTTCCGTCAAAAAGGCAGCCGACCAGAGGGTGAGCGCGACGCCGGCAGCGAGCCAGGCCGGCACGTCGATGCCGAAAAGCCCGAGACCGAAGAAGGCCAGAAAGAGCTGCATCAGCAGCGGCGTGCCCTGGAACAGCTCGACGAAATATCTGACCGCGACGCGGCCGACCTTTGCCTTGCCGATGCGAAGGAACAGCAGGATTGCGCCAACGATGGCACCGCCGGCGAAAGAGACGAGCGACAGCAATATCGTCCAGCGCGCGGCTAGAAGCAGGCCGCGCAGAATATCCCATGTGGTGAATTGGATCATTGGCGGACCCTGCGTGGAAAGATCAGCTTGCCCACTCCCGCAAGTGCCTGCCGAAGCAGAACCGCCAGCGCGAGGTATATCGCCGTGGATACGAAATAGGCCTCGAATGCGCGGAACGAGCGCGATTGGATGAAGTTGGCGGCGAAGGTCAGATCCTCGGCGGCGATCTGCGAGACGACGGAGGAGCCGAGCATGACGATGACGACCTGAGAGGACAGTGCCGGCCAGATGCGCTGCAGGGACGGAACGAGGACGACATGCCGGAAGGTCTCGAACCGGGTCATGGCAAGGCTGGCGCCGGCTTCGAACTGGCCGCGCGGCGTTGCCTGTATGCCGGCGCGGATGATCTCGCAGCTATAGGCTCCGAGATTGATGATCATGGCGAGATTGGCGGCGGTCATCTCGTTCATCTGAACGCCGATGCCGGGCAGGCCAAAGAAAATGAAGAAGAGCTGGATCAGAAACGGCGTATTGCGGATGAGCTCGACATAGGCAGCCACCAAGGGTTTGGGCCAACTCGGGCCAAGTGCACGAGCCCAGGCGCAGGCAATTCCTAGGATAATGCCCAGCACAGCGCCTATAAGGGTCAGCTCCACCGTGACGAGAACGCCCTTGATCAGCGTGGGATAATATTCGGCAAGCCAGCCGAAATCGAAGTGATAGCGCATGGGAGAAAGCCTCGCTGAGACCGATCACGCCGCCGAATGACGGCGCGATCAGTCCTGCGTTGATCAGAAGCCGGCCGGCAGGTCGGCGCCCAGCCACTTCTGTGACATCTTGTTCAGTGTCCCGTCCGCCTTGGCGGCGGCAATGATGTCATTGACCTTCTTCTGCAATGCCTGCTCGTTCTTGTTCAGGCCGATGAAGCAGGGGGAGTTGGTTATGAGGAATTTCATCTCGGGCTTCTTCGGCGGATTTCTGGCAAGAATGGCCGCCGCGACGACATTGCCGGTTGCAACCAGCTGAACCTGTCCGGACAGGAAGGCGGAGATGGTGCCGTTATTGTCCTCGTAGCGCTTGATCGTCGCATCTTGCGGCGCGACCTTGGTCAGCGCGAGATCCTCGATCGCGCCGCGGGTGACGCCGATCGTCTTGCCGGAAAGGTCTTCCGGCTTCGCGGCCGCGACATCGCCGGGACCGAAGACGCCGTTGAAGAAGGGCGCGTAGGCGTCGGAGAAATCGATGACCTTTTCGCGATCCGGATTCTTGCCGAGGCTTGAGATCACCAGATCGACCTTATTCGTCTGCAGATAGGGAATGCGGTTGGCGCTGGTGACTGGAACAAGCTCAGTTTTCACGCCGAGTTTTTCGCCGATCAGATTGGCCATGTCGATGTCATAGCCCATGGGTGCCATGTCCGTGCCGACACTGCCGAAGGGCGGAAAGTCCTGCGGAACGGCGACGCGCAGCGTACCGCGCGAGGTTATGTCGCTCAGAGCATCCGCCCGAGCTGCGCCAGGGGCGGAAATTGACCCCATCGCCAGCATCGCGATACCGAGTGCCATGAGCATTTGTCTGCGCTTCATCGAATGTCCTTCCAATCGTGGCTGTATGAAAGCTGAAAGGCGAAACGCAAGACATATGCCAGTCGACGGAAGACTGCCTCGCGGTGTTATGGTATGGATGAAAGTGAATGTTCGGTGATCGTTGAGGCGATAGATTGATTAAAATATAGGCAAAATTCTGCCGCGATGCTTTTTCCGGCCAGCCGATCGTCGCGCCTTTGATCAATCGCACAAAACTTGAACTTATGCCCGATAGCGGCTCACTTTCATCACTGGACAGCCCCGCCCCAAATGCCCCATAGAACCGAGAGGGGTTAACGCCCTGGACGACCGCGATCGGAGATTCGGACTATGGTTTTGGCTGATGCAAAGGCGGGAACACGCAACGAGGTCGGCATATCCGCCGTTCTCGGCATTCTGAAGCAGGCCTTCGGTGAGCGTTTCCAGACGGGCGAAAGTTTTCGTGCCCAGCACGCCCACACCACCACTTATATCCCATCGCAGCTGCCGGACGGCGTGGTCTTTGCTGAAACGACCGAGGACGTGCGGACTGTCGTGAAGGCATGTGCCGAACACAAGGTCCCGGTCATTCCTTTTGGCACTGGCTCTTCGCTGGAGGGACAGGTGAATGCGCCGCAGGGCGGCATTTCCATCGATTTCAGCCGCATGAACCGCATTATCGAAATCAATGCCGAGGATCTGGATTGCACGGTCGAGCCCGGCGTCACCCGTGAGCAGCTTAATACCTACCTGCGCGATACCGGCCTGTTCTTCCCGATCGATCCGGGCGCTAATGCTTCGATCGGCGGCATGGCATCGACGCGCGCATCGGGTACCAATGCCGTGCGCTATGGCACGATGAAGGACAATGTTCTGTCCGTGACCGTGGTGACAGCCAATGGCGAGGAAATCCGCACCGCCCGCCGCGCCAAGAAATCATCCGCCGGTTACGATCTGACACGGCTCTTTGTCGGAGCGGAAGGCACGCTCGGCGTACTGACGTCGATCACCCTGCGCTTGCAGGGCATTCCGCAGAAGATCGCCGGCGGGGCCTGCGCTTTTCCGGATATCAAGGCGGCTTGCGATGCCGTCATCATGACCATCCAGATGGGCGTTCCCGTCGCGCGCATCGAGCTGCTCGATGCCATGCAGATGCGGGCCTGCAACCGCTATTCCGGCCTGACCTATGACGAGAAGCCGACGCTTTTCCTTGAATTCCACGGCACCG
This sequence comes from Rhizobium sp. BK491, assembly GCF_014194925.1. Taxonomy (NCBI): domain Bacteria; kingdom Pseudomonadati; phylum Pseudomonadota; class Alphaproteobacteria; order Hyphomicrobiales; family Rhizobiaceae; genus Rhizobium; species Rhizobium sp. BK491. Next base: position 693,860 of record NZ_JACIAR010000001.1, on the reverse strand, counting down.
ACGAGACGGTAGCGCTGCAGTCGGAGCAATTTGCCGAGATCGCGGCGGAATGCGGGGGCGGCGAATTCCTTTGGACAAGCAACGCCGAAGAGCGCAACAAGCTTTGGAAAGCTCGCCACGACGCCTATTGGGCCTGCCGCGCGCTGGCGCCGGAGTTGGCTGCGCTATCGACAGATGTCTGCGTGCCGATCTCACGCCTTGCCGAATGCGTAGCGGAAACCCAGGCCGATATCGAGGCGCACGGCCTGCTTGCCCCGATCGTCGGCCATGCCGGCGACGGTAATTTCCATGTGCTCGTCCTGTTTGACGACAAGACCTCTGAAGGGATCGCTGTCGTCGAGGAATTCGTCGCTCGCCTTAACGCGCGTGCGCTCGCCATGGACGGCACATGCACCGGCGAGCACGGCATAGGGCAGGGGAAGATGGCGTTTCTGGAGCAGGAGCTCGGCGATGCCGTCGATCTGATGCGTCAAATCAAGGAGTCGCTCGATCCGGATGCCATTTTCAATCCAGGGAAAATATTCCGCAGGCACTGAAAGATGGAATATTTTCATGATCTTGGCTTGCTACAAGCGCGAATGACGCTAGGCTGCATCCGCACTTTTCCGGTTTTTGCCATAAAAAGCCACTGACACGCGCTAGAGGAGGCATACCTCTTAAAAAGAGCTGCTGTGACAGGCGGAGATCGGGTAGAACCGTACATAGACTAAATTATGCCGTGTATGCGCTCTGACAAGCGACGCCTGCATACGTTGGGAATGAAGATTGGAGACGACACGCGTTGTTAGGTAGGGTCCTGGTTTTTCTGGGTGGATTGCTTGTGGTGGTGCTGTTCCTGGCGCTGCTCGCCCCGCTCTTCATAGACTGGACCGATTTTCGCAAGAACTTCGAGGATCAGGCGAGCCGCATCATCGGCAAGAAGGTGACTGTTCATGGCACCGTGGATGCCCGTCTTCTGCCGTTCCCGTCGGTGACGCTGCATGACGTCCGCGTCGGCCAGGAGGCTGATGGAACGCCGCTCGTACAGGTGGCCGAATTCTCCATGGATGCGGAACTTGCGCCTTTCCTTTCCGGCGAAGCACTGATCTTCGATATGCGGGTGTCCAAGCCCAAGGTGCGGCTGCGGCTGCTGAAGGACGGCACGCTCGACTGGATGCGCGGTAGTCAGCCGGAAATTCCCGCAAAGTCCGTCGTGCTCGAAAGCGTTCACGTAGAAGACGGCGATATTCTCTTCATTGACGAGCAAACGGGCAGGACCCGCCACGTCACGGGCCTGAATGCCCAGATGTCGGCGCGGTCGCTTGCCGGCCCTTGGCGTATCGAGGGCGATGCGGCCCTCGACAACGAGCATGGCAATTTCACGGTTTCCAGCAGCCAGCCTGACGACAATGGCGTCCTGCGCGTCCGCACCCGGCTGATGCCGGACCGCCACCCGCTTAATGTCGATCTCGATGGCGAGCTTAAACTCGTCAACAGCAAGCCCGATTACATGGGCTCCTTCACGGCCGGGTTCAACGACAAGCAGACGCGCGATTCTGCCGATCAGAAGGCGCAGCCCCGCATCAAGGGTCGTTTCGAGCTGACGAATGACCGTATTCGCGTTCCGGAATATCGCCTTGAAGTCGGCGCCGATGACGATCCTTATGTCGTCACAGGCGAGGCGACGCTGGATACAGGTTCGAAGCCGGAATTCCTGCTGACCGCCGATGGACAGCAGATCGACGTCAACCGTCTCGGCAACAACAAGGGCACCAACGGCAAGACCAATCGCAACCCGGCAATCTCGGCACGTCAACGCCTCAACAATCTGATTGCGATTGCGGCTGAAATTCCGGTGCCACAGGTTCCCGGCAAGGCGACCTTCCGGCTGCCGGCGATCGTGGCGGGCGACACGACCATACGCGACGTGCAGCTCGATCTCGAACCGGCGGGAACGGGATGGAGGATCGATCATGCGATCGGCACGATGCCCGGCCGCACGCAGGTCGAAGCGCGCGGCAATCTCATGCTGCGGAACGAGCCCAACTTCATCGGTAATCTGGTCGTTGCGTCCAACCAGCCGTCGGGATTGGCCTCGTGGCTTGTCGGGGCCGTCGATCCGGCAATACGCCAGCTGCGTCAGGCCGGCTTCTCCGCCGATGTCAGCCTGAAGCATGACGAGCAGCGCTTCGAAAATCTGGAGATCGCAATCGGTTCGGCCACGCTGAAAGGCCGGATCGATCGCCAGAGTGGGACAGACAAGACCCCGCCGAAGCTTGCGGTCGATCTGACCGGTGATGCTCTCGACCTCGACGCGCTGAGGGCGCTGACTGGGCTCTTTACAGGCCAGGATACCGAGGAATCTCTCTTCGATCATCGGATCACGGCGCATCTGCAGGCCGGCAAATTCATGGCCTTCGGTGTGCCGGCCGATAATCTCGATACGTCCTTCTCCGTTGCCGACGGTGCTCTGACGATCGACAAGCTTTCGGTACACAATGTCGCCGGCGCCGAAATCACTGCAACGGGCCGCGCCGACGGCACGCCATCCGACTACAAGGGATCGGGCGAGATCACCTTCAAGGCCGCCGATCCCGGGCCGTTTTTCGAAATGTTGCGCCAGCATTTACCGCACCATCCCGTCATGGACCGTTTGGTGCGCAATGCAGCCTGGTATGGAAACACGGCTCTTCGCGGGGCGGTGACGCTTGGCGGCGATCAGGACAACGCGCTGACGGTGACGCTTGCCGGTGTTTCCAACGGCAGCCGCGTCAATTTCGATTATCGCATGTCCGATCTTTCGGCGTTCAAGGGCAAGGGCACCACGACGCTCGAGGGAACGCTGGAAAATTCGGTGACGTCGATCCTGTTCGGCCAGGCGGGTCTCGATCCGTTGCCTGTTGAAGCCGATGCCAATGGTCGTCTGACGCTGAAAGTGTCGGCAAGCGGCACCGATCCGGCGGATGCCGCGCTCACTTTTGCGACCGACAAGACATCGTTTACCGCAAACGGCAAGGTGGATGTCCGTCCAGCTACCTTCCTCAACGGCAACATAGCGCTATCGTTCGAAAGCGCTGACATCGATCCTTATTTCGTGATGAACGGCATCGGTATTCCGCAGATGGGCGCCGGTTTGCCGGTGAAGTTCCAGGCTAATGCCGCGCTGAGCCCGGACAAGATCGTATTTTCGGATATGAAAGGGCTGTTCGCCGACAACAACATGTCCGGCACGCTGACCGTCGATCGGAAGGCGCCGAATCTAAAGGCCTCGGGTGAATTGTCGCTCGACAAGATGGATCTCGACTGGCTGGCGGAAGCCATCTACGGGCCGATGAGCGATCCGAAAACAGGCGCGCTCAACAAGGATAAGCTCGGCCTTCCAGCCTTCAGCGGCATGGACATTGGCGTCAAACTCTCCGCAAAGCAGGTATGGCCTGGTCTGTTCGGTCCCATTTCGAATTTCACCGCCAATGCAGCTTACAGGGGCGAGGAGTTGCGGCTGAATGATCTGACGGGTGGCTGGAATGGTGGTACGCTGACCGGGAGCGCGATGTTCGCCAATTCGGATGGCACCGGCCTGCTGCAGACGAAGCTCAGTCTCGCCAATGGCGATCTTGCGGCTGTTGCCTGGCAGCGCGATGGAGCGCCGCTTGCGACCGGCCGCTTCGGCCTTGCGATGAATGCCGAAGCGAGCGGCAAGAGCATTGCCGACCTTGCCGCGAATGCAAGCGGTTCGGGTGAAATGAAGCTGGGCGAGACGCATGTGCGTGGCCTCAATCTCTCCGTCATGCCGCCGCTCCTCTCGGCGACGGATCAGATTCAGGGCGATATCACTGCCGCCAAGGTGCTGCCGATCGTGCAGACGCTGCTGAACAATGGCGAGGCTGTTCTCCCGGCGACCAGCATCCCTTTCAACATTTCCGCCGGTGTGGTGCGAGCGACCAATATTGTCGCCAGCAACGATCTGGCAAAGCTTTCGGGCAATGCCGAAATCAGCCTGCCGGATGAGCGCATGCGCGGCTCACTCGGTATCGCCTTCAAGGCCGGTGCCGAAGCGCAGAGCGGGGCGGAACCGGCCCTACGCCTCGATTTCGCCGGACCGCTCTCCGCACCTGGCCGAACGATGGATATCACGGACGTCACCAGCTTCCTGTCGGTCCGGGCATTCGAGCGCGAGCGCCGTCGGGTGGAGCGCTTGCAGGCCAATGTGCTTGAAAAGCAGCGGCTGCGGCGTGAGGTGGCGCTGTACAAGTATGTTGCAAGCGTGCGCGAGGCTCAGCGCCAGCGCGATGCCGCCATCGAGCAGCAACGCCGCGCAGAAGAGGAACGGTTACGCAATCTGGCTCAGCAGGCGGCCGCTCAGAAGCAGGCGGAGGAAGAGGCGCGCGCTAAGCAGGCAGCGGAGGAGGCGGCCAAGGCCAAGGCGGCGGCCGACGCGCGAGCCAAGGCCGAAACTCAACATCCTACGGCACCTTTGAATTTCAATGAACTGCCGGGAGTTGCCCAGTAAACCGGAAGGTTGTGGATTGATCCACATCTGGTAGGTAAAGCGCGCTCACGACATCGTCTTGAGCTCTCTGCAACTATTCAGTTGCGATCCTTCAGCCATTTAAGGACATAGAGGCGGAGCGCAGAGGAGAGATTGCTGCCGGCTTCGCGGCCGTCGTCGATCTCTGAGATCAGCGCTGCGAGCGACGTGCCGCGCGCATTGGCAATCGCCTTCAGTTCTGTCCAGAAGGCATCCTCAAGGGAAAAGCTCGTGCGATGGCCATGCAGCGTCGCGGAATGTTTACGGATCATCGGCGGATCGATCAAAAATCGGAAATGGCGGGATATTTCTGAAAGTGATTCAAAATGCGGAAGTAAGCAACTGATTTCTGAAGTTTTTTGTCTCAGGACCTAAATTAGTCTTCGGTCTTCTTGGTTTCGATTCGGCCGGCCTCGTGCGCCTTTGCGGCCTTTTCGTTAAGCGTTGTCGTCAGCTTCTTCTCAGCCTTGGTCCTTCCGAAGGCGATGCGGTTCTGCTCAGCCTGCGTTTCCTTATCCGAGCGGGCCTGCTTCTTGCGAAACTGACGCAGATTGACGATTTCGGCGCTCATTAATCTCTTCCGTTACCGGCATGAAAAAGGGAAGCGGATGCTTCCCCTGCAATGGCTACTGCTTCTTGCGGAATGCGTCGAGAGAGACAACCGATCCCGGTTTCTTTTCCTCACCTTCCTTGGCTGCAGCCGCAGGCGCTTCCTCGCCTTCGACCGGCACCGGATAGGCCGTGATTTCGCCGGAGGAGGTCTCTTCCTCTTCGTCGGCCAGCGGCACGTCGAATTCCAGCTCGAAATTGACGGAGGGGTCGTAGAAGCCGCGGATTGCGTTGAAGGGGACGACCAGCTTTTCCGGAACGTCGGAGAAGGAGAGGCCGATCTCGAATTGGCTTTCCGTGATCTTCAGATCCCAGAACTGGTGCTGGATGACGATGGTCATCTGTTCGGGATATTTCGCCTTCAGGTGCTGTGAAATGCGCACGCCCGGGGCGCCGGTCAGAAAGGTGATGAAGAAATGGTGGTCACCGGGCAGGCGGCCTGTAGCGCCGACCTCGGTCAGCACCTTGCGGATTACTCCCCGCAGGGCGTCCTGTGCCAAAATGTCGTAGCGGATATGATCCTGCCCCATGCTTTCCTGTCTTTCGTTGGCCATGCTTTTTATAGGCTTATGCCACGCTGAGCGCCGCCGGAAAAGCCCTATGCGCGAGTCACCGCGTGTCGATCCATAATATAGCACTGGAGAAGAAGGTGAAGGCTTCTGTTGCCAGGTGCCTTCGAACCCCGCCTAAGAGTGCGACCCCTTAGGACTTTATTTGAAGTGTCACACCGCGATTAAGCAGCGAGACGAGCTTCCGCATAGTTGTCGTTTGCAACTACAATTTTAGCCCGATAACGGCGGTACAATGCCGAGCGAAAAGTCGATCTTTACACCCTTGTCGATCCTGTTTCGCCCCCATCAAAAGCCGGTCTGTCGCAAGTTCTGCCGGCCGGTTTTTGGTGGAGGCGCCGGGTACCGCCCCCGGGTCCAATAGGTTTATTACACCGCTCATTTATCGCCATAGCCGGCCCGAAGACCGGCAAGGGTGATATAGTGTTTTCCGCAGGCGAAGGGAAGGGCAATTGTCACAAATGCTTCGTGGAAACATCGGTTTGCCTGCAAGGTCGCGAGATTTACCTGAATTACGCCTCGCCGCGGTTGGTTTCGCGTCGGCTTGTCATTAAAATTGCGAAAAAGGAATCGGCAGGCGGCTGTTCAGGCAAGCCTTACGGCCGGAAATTTCAAGCGATTTCGGAGCGGTAGATGGCTCGTCACCCAGAGTACCAATATCTCGACCTGATGGCGCATCTGCTCGAGCACGGCGATCGTCGTATCGATCGCACCGGCGTCGGCACCTTGAGTGGTCTTGGCGCGATGATGCGCTTCGATCTCTCAACGGGACAGATTCCGATCTTCACGACGAAGCGGGTTTATTGGAAACTCGCCGTCAAGGAAATGCTCTGGTTCCTGACCGGCGACACCAATATCCGCAATCTGCTGAAGGAAAATGTGCGGATCTGGACCGACTGGCCGCTGGCGAAATATCGCAAGGCGACGGGCGAAGAGATCGATCAGGTCGCTTTTGAAAAGCGCATTCTGGAGGACGAGGCCTTTGCTCTGCAATGGGGCGATCTCGGCCCGGTTTATGGTAAGCAGTGGCGGCAATGGCGCGATGCCGAAGGCCGCGTGCATGACCAGCTCGCCGCTGTTATCAAGGATCTCAAGACCAATCCCAGCAGCCGCCGGATGATCTTCCACGCCTGGAATGTCGGCGAACTTGCCGATATGGCGCTGCATCCCTGCCACATGGTCTATCAGTTTCATGTATCGAACATCTCGGCCGAAGGCGGCAAGCGCCCGCGTCTCAGCCTGATGGTTTTCCAGCGCTCCTGCGACCTGTTCCTTGGCAATCCATTCAACATCTGCCAGCAGGCGGTTTTGCTGGCTATGGTCGCGCAGCAGGTCGATATGGATATGGGCGAGCTGGTCTGGTCGGGTGGTGACGTCCACCTCTATCTCAACCATCTGGAAGCAATCAGGGAACAGCTCAGCCGGGAGCCGAAGCCGTTCCCGACCTTGCGTCTGCTGCGTCGGCCCGACAGCATCGACGATTATCGTATCGAGGATTTCGAGGTTCTCGGATATGAGCCGCACGCGGCGATCGCGGCCGAAGTCGCGGTTTAGCTCGTCGGCTTGGCGTCGGGATCGGTGCGCTGATCGAGGAGTAGTTGCAGGAAGGCGAGATCGAGCCAACGTCCGAACTTCGTACCGACCTGCGGGAGAAGCCCGACCTGCTGGAAACCGAGCTTTTCATGCAGCTGGATCGAAGCCTCGTTGCCTGCCTCGATGCCTGCGACCATCGCATGCTTGCCGATCGCTCGGGCGCGCTCGATGAGCTCGATCATCAGCGCCTTGCCGATGCCGCCGCGATACTGATCGTTTCGTACATAGACGGAGTGCTCGACCGTGTGCCGATAGCCGTCGAAGGCGCGCCAGTCACCGAACGAGGCGTAGCCGACCACGTCACCGCGATCGTCGGTCGCGACGAGGACCGGATAGCCGAGCTTGTGCCGATCCTGCAGCCATTGCTTGCGATTGGCGATATCGACCTGCGCCTCGTTCCAGATCGCGGCGGTATTGGCGACGGCGTCGTTATAGATCGCGGTTATTCCCGCGAGATCCTCGTCTCTCGCATCGCGAATTTGCATCGGTCGCTCCGTAGACACCGTCCATCAGATTGGATGATCGTATCGTTTGTTCTTCATGCTGTCATACACTGATTTCGACGCCTGTCTACTATGTTATTACACGGCTGCATCAGAGATCAAACTCAGCTACGCCATGGTTAAGCTTTTTCAGTAATTTGCCTCGATTGTCACTCCCGTGAAAGTCCACTATAGTAAAACGCATGTCTCAGCTTGATGATATCGATAAGCGCATCGGCGCGCGCATTCGCATCGAACGGGAAAGTCGCGGCTGGTCGCTGACGGAGTTGGCCGAACGCTCGGCCGTTTCCCGGGCCATGATCCACAAGATCGAGCGTGGCGAAAGCAGCCCGACGGCGACGCTGCTCGGTAAGCTTTCCGGCGCTTTCAGCCTGAGCATGTCGGCCTTGATGGCACGTGCGGAGATGCAGCGGGGCCGGTTTCTTCGAAAGGGGGAGCAGCCCGTCTGGGTCGATCCGCAGACGGGCTATGAGCGCCGGCACGTTTCCCCGAAGTCGGACCTGCCGCTCGATCTCGTCCGCATCGAATTGCCTGCCGGGGCGGAGGTTCCGATGCCCGCATCGGCTTATGCCTTCGTGCGGCAGCTCATCTGGGTGCTCGACGGACAGCTGACCTTTCTCGAGGGAGATACGAAGTACTCGATGTCGGCGGGCGATTGCCTCGAGCTCGGTCCGCCGACGGATTGCGTTTTCAAGAATGAAAGCGGAGAGCCCTGTATCTGTGCCGTCCTCGTGCTTCGCGACGCTTGACGGCCCCCGCTAAACTTAGCGTTACCGCAAGGCATTGCGCTCGTCCGGCCGGACGATAGGCGATATGCTGCCGTCTTCCTCGATCGGAAAAGGAGATTGGCCGTGGAGATCGCAGTCATCGGAGCCGGTGCCATGGGAAGCGCCATTGGCCGGCGTTTGGTCGAAAATGGGGCGAGGGTGCTCACTTATCTCGACGGACGCTCGGCTTCGACCATCGAACGGGCGAAAGCAGCCGGCATGGAGCCGGTTGGATTAGACGCCATCGCCGCGTCGCGTCTCATTCTCTCCATCGTTCCGCCGGCGGAGGCTGTTGCCGTCGCTAAGCAGATTGCCGCTGAACTGCGTCGGATGGGCGCGAAAACGACCTTCATGGACTGCAATGCGATTTCGCCGAGGACCATGACCGAGGTTGCGGCAATTTTCGGCGGCGACTGCGCCGTGGTTCTCGACGGCTCCATCATCGGCGGTCCGCCAAAGCCCGGCCAGAAGGGGCCGAAACTCTATGTGAGCGCCGATACCGCGAACGACAGCGGCGTCTTGGTCGAATACGGACTGCAGGTTCGCCACATCGATGGGGCAATCGGCGCGGCTTCGGCATTGAAGATGTGCTATGCCGGCATCAACAAGGGCGTGACCGGCCTCGGTGCCGCCATGCTGCTTGCGGCGATCCGTTCGGGTGCCGATGCCGCCCTGAAGCGCGAACTTCAGGAAAGCCTGCCGGATCTCGATGCGAAATTCGTCCACGGCATTCCGGACATGTATCCGAAAGCCTACCGATGGGTCGCGGAGATGGAGGAGATTTCCGAGTTCCTCGGTGAGGATGATCCGGCCGCCTTGATCTTCAAAGGCATGGCCGGGCTCTATCGGAAGATGGCCAGGGATCGGGAAGAGGGAGGCCTATTGGCCCGCCAGCTCGATAAATTGAATAGCGGTGGCTGATATTAGGCCGGGATAGGTGCGTTCCATCTGCCGCCGCCGCCTTGATGATGTAAAGTCGCCTCGCCGACTCGTATTGGCGTCGGCGAGGCAGATTGAGGGAGACGTATGACCCAGCCGATCAAGACCATCGTCGTTGCCGTATCGCGCAACGGCATCATCGGACGCGAAGGCGACATGCCCTGGCGATTGTCATCCGACCTCAAGCGTTTCAAGGCGATGACGCTCGGCAAGCCGGTGATCATGGGGCGTAAGACGTTCCAGTCGATCGGCAGGCCACTGCCGGGCCGGCCGAATGTCGTCATTACCCGCGACACCGATTTTTCCGCCGAGGGGATAACGGTCGTGCACTCGCTCGATGAAGCGATTTCGGTTGCATCCCGTCTGGCCAAGGAGAGCAATGTCGACGAAATCTGTATCCTCGGCGGTGGCGAAATCTATCGGCAGGCGATTGATCTCTCCGACCGGCTACTGATCACCCATGTCGAGGCGGATGTGGAAGGCGACACGTCCTTTCCAAAGATCGATCCCGGCATCTGGCAGGCAGATAGCGAGCTTGCCGTGCCGGCTGGAGAAAAGGACACGTATCCGACGCGTTTCGTTCGCTATTTCAGGCGAAAGGCATAAGAGCTGGCCCTAAAAAGCAAATATTTTCCAATGAATCCGACGAACTTCCTGAAGTCGCGTTGAAAGCAGGTGCTTCGATACCTATAACGGGAAACAATCGCTGCCACCCACGGATTTCGTGGGCTTGGCGCGATATCGGGAGTCAACAAACAAAGAGGTTTTGATGCCTTGGAGCAATCAGAATGGCGGCGGCGGTGGCCCATGGGGCGGCGGTGGCGGCGGAAATAATCAGGGACCTTGGGGACAGGGACCGAACCGGCCGCGGGGCAGCGGCAATGGTGGGCCTCCGGACTTGGAGGATATCATTCGCCGCGGTCAGGACCGATTGAAAGGTTTCGTGCCCGGTGGCTTCAATGCAGGCGTCGTTCTCATCATCATTGCAGTGATTGCCGTTTTCTGGCTGATCCAGTGCATCTATACCGTGCAGCCGGACGAGCGCGGCGTTGAGCTGCGCTTCGGCAAGCCACGTGAAGAAGTCTCCATGCCTGGCCTGCATTTCCATATCTGGCCGATGGACCGCATCGAATTCGTGAAGGTCACAGAGCAGCAGCGCAATATCGGCGGCCGCTCCTCGGCCGGTTCGAATGCTGGCCTGATGCTGACGGGCGATCAGAACATCGTCAACGTGCAGTTCTCTATCCTCTATACCGTGACCAACCCGCAATCCTATCTGTTCAATCTCGAGACCCCCGACGAGACTTTGCAGCAGGTTGCGGAGAGCGCCATGCGTGAAGTGGTCGGTCGCCGTCCGGCTCAGGACATCTATCGCGACAAGCGTCAGGAAATCGCAACCGAAGTCAGAAGCATCATCCAGGATACGATGGATCGCTACGGCTCCGGTATCTCCATCAATGCCGTTCCGATCGAGGATGTCTCGCCGCCGCGCGAAGTGGCCGACGCATTCGAAGAAGTGCAGCGTGCGGAGCAGAACGAAGACCAGCAGGTGGAAGAGGCCAATCAATACGCCAACCAGAAGCTCGGTCAGGCCCGCGGCCGCGCGGCTCAGATCCGCGAAGAAGCGGCTGCCTACAAGGATCGTATCGTGAAGGAAGCTCAGGGTGAGGCGCAGCGCTTCATCTCGATCTACGACGAATACGTCAAGGCGCCCGAGGTCACGCGCAAGCGCCTGTTCCTGGAAACCATGGAGTCCGTCATCGGCAATTCCAACAGCATCATCATCGACGACAAGCAGGGCGTCGTGCCTTATCTGCCGCTGAATGAAGTCAGCAAGCAGTCCACGACCCAGGCGGGCAAGCCCGCTGCTGCAACTCAGCCGGAGGCCAAATAATGACATCCAGCCGTTTGCCAGCCATTCTTATCGCGCTCGCGGTAGTACTGCTGCTTATTTATTCGTCGGTTTTCGTGGTCAACGCCCGTGAACAGGCGATTGTCCTGCGCTTCGGCCAGATTCGTGCCGTGAAGACGGAGCCGGGCATCTACTTCAAGCTGCCTTTTGCCTTCATGGATGCCGATCGCGTCCAGTATGTGCAGCTGCAGGAACTTCGCTTCGATCTGGACAATATCCGTGTCCAGGTCTCGGGCGGCAAGTTCTACGAAGTCGATGCCTTCGTCGTCTACAAGATCATGGATGCGCGCAAGTTCCGCGAGACCGTCTCCGGCGATCGCGATGCGGCTGAATCGCGTCTCAGGACGCGCCTCGACGCTGCTCTGCGTCGCGTCTATGGTCTACGCGGCTTCGAGGCGGCGCTTTCCAACGAGCGTGCCGCGATGATGACGGATGTGCGCAACGATCTCCATCGCGATGCGGAAACACTCGGCCTCAACATTGAGGACGTCCGCATCCGCCGCACGGATCTGTCTCAGGAAGTGTCGCAGAACACTTACGACCGCATGAAGGCCGAGCGTCTGGCGGAAGCCGAGCTGATCCGCGCTCGCGGTAACGAAGAGGGCCAGCGCCGCCGGGCGGTCGCGGACCGTCAGGTCGTCGAGATCGTTGCCGATGCGCAGAAGGATTCGGAAGTGCTGCGTGGTGAAGGCGAAGCCGAACGCAACGGCATCTTCGCGGATGCCTCCAAGCGCGATCCGAACTTCTACGAGTTCTATCGCTCAATGGCTGCCTATACCAAGGCGCTTGGCTCGGGTGGCAAGACGCTTGTCTTGCCGCCGAACCAGTCGGACTTTTTCAAGTTCTTCGACAGTCCGGCAGGTGCCGCGCCCAATTCCGGGGCGCCGGCGCTTGCCAATCCGACGGCGCCCGCGAACTAAGCTGCCGGCGCAAGAAATGAAAGGGCTGCCTTTTGGCGGCCCTTTTCTTTAAGGCAGATTGCATCACCTTCGTCATCTCCACATCGGCGGGACGGAGGTCCGAGGATTTCGCAAAAAGGTGATTTCACGCTTCATCATTCCGCCTTATGTTGATGCTTATACAAGTTTTCCCTTTCTTTATGAGGATGCCTGATGGCTTCGACCAATCGCCTGCCTTTCAGCCGTTCGTTTGCCTTGCTCGCAAGCATTGCACTGATTGCCGGTCCCGTCGCGGGCGTTACCGAACAGGCTTATGCGCAGACGCAGAACAGCGGTGCGGCCGCGGGCGCCCAGCCGCCAGCAACGCCGAACAATCAGCCGCCGGCCGCATCTCCCACGATCACTACGAATCCAGTGATGAATGCAGGACCGGCATCGGTTGCGGATCTCGCTTCCGGCTTACTCGACGCGGTCGTCAATATTTCCACATCGCAGAAGGTCAAGGATGAGGGAAACGGACCGGCCACCCCGAAGGTGCCGGACAATTCGCCCTACCAGGATGAATTCAAGGATTTCTTCAACAACAAGAAAGACGACGACAGCAACCGCAAGGTGAGCTCGCTCGGCTCCGGATTCGTCATCGATCCCGCAGGCTATATCGTCACCAACAATCACGTCATCGAAGGCGCTGACGATATCGAGGCGATCTTCCCGAACGGCACGAAGCTGAAGGCCAAGCTGATCGGAACGGATACGAAGACCGATCTTTCGGTTCTCAAGGTCGAGCCCAAGCATCCGCTGACGTCAGTCAAATTCGGCGATTCCTCGAAGATGCGAATCGGCGACTGGGTGATGGCGATCGGCAACCCATTCGGCCTCGGCGGCTCGGTGACCATCGGCATCGTCTCGGCGCGCGGCCGTAACATCAATGCCGGCCCCTACGACAATTTCATCCAGACCGATGCGGCGATCAACAAGGGCAATTCCGGCGGTCCGCTCTTCAACATGAAGGGTGAGGTGATCGGCATCAACACGGCCATCATCTCCCCGAGCGGTGGGTCGATCGGTATCGGCTTTGCAGTGCCGTCCGAACTCGCGGAAGGCGTCGTCAATCAGCTCCGTGACTTCGGTGAGACGCGTCGCGGCTGGCTCGGTGTGCGCATTCAGCCGGTCACGGACGATGTCGCTAATAGCCTCGGCCTATCCGAAGCCAAGGGCGCGCTCGTGGCCGGTGTCATCAAGGGCGGCCCTGTCGATAACGGCTCGATCAAGGCGGGCGATGTCATCCTCAAATTTGACGGCAAGGATGTGGAAGAGATGCGCGACTTGCCGCGCGTCGTTGCCGAAAGCACCGTCGGCAAGGAAGTCGACGTTGTCATCTACCGCGATGGCAAGCAGCAGACCGTCAAGGTGACACTCGGTCGCCTGGAGGACAGCGATCAGGCGGCAGCCGCAAGCGCCGACAAGAACAAGAAGCCGCAGCTCGCGCCCGACGATAAGGGCAATGGCGATGGTGTCATCAATCCCGACCAGGGAGACGAGGGTGACGACGGCATGGATGGGCAGGATCAGGGAGGCGATCCGCAGCAATCGCCGCAGGCCCAGCCGCCGGTCCAGGCAACCTCGAGCATTCTCGGAATGAAGCTCTCGACGCTAACAGCCGAAAACCGCAAGAGCTTCGGCATTGCGGACAGTGTCGATGGCGTCGTGATCACCGAAGTGGCACCAGGCTCGGCGGCGGCGGAAAAGGGGCTGAAGCCCGGCGATGTCGTCGTTGAGGTTGCGCAGGAATTCGTCCAGACTCCGAGTGCTGCCTCGGAGAAAGTGGCTTCGCTGAAGCGGGAAGGCCGCCGCAATGCGCAGATGATGATCGCATCTCCGAACGGTGACTTGCGTTTCATCGCCGTCGCGCTTGAGTAGAAGTCAGCTCCCGGCTTGCTCCGTCTGTTGCGCCTGCCATTCGGCGACGCTCAGATGATAGAGGACGTGGCGCTTTAGGTGCGGATGAGTGTCGGGAACATTGGGGTGATCGAAGTCGCCGCCCTCGACGCGATGCATGCCGATCCGCGCCATTACAGTGGTCGATCTGACATTGTTGTGCACGGCGAAGGAAACAATTTGATTGAGGCCGAGCTTTCCGAAGCCATAGGCTAGCAATGCCCGCGCCGCCTCGCTGACCAGCCCCTTGCCCCAGTGCCGCGCCACCAGCCGCCAGCCGATCTCGATCGTTCCGACTGGGACGAATGGCTCAAGGTGATCCGTCCGCATCAGCCCGCAATAGCCGATTGCCTCACCGCTTTCCTTAAGTTCCAGCACATAGAGGCCGAGCCCGGTTTCCGCGATCATGGACTGGACGCGAGCGAAGAAGGCGTCCGCTTCCGCGCGATTGCGGCGAAACGGAAAGAACTCCATGACGGCCTCGTCGGAATTGATCTCGTAGGCCAGATCGCGATCCGTCTCGCGCCAATTGCGGATGATGAGGCGTTCGGTTTCGGTGATGATCATCTGCGGCCCCTGACTTCAGCGATTTCGACTGCTCTATGGTTTGACGAAGTCCGTCTTGCGGTAGCCTTGGATATAGAGCAGGGCAGTCAGGTCACCGTGGTCGATGCGCATTCTGGCCTGTGCCGAAACGGTGGGCTTGGCATGGAGCGCGACGCCGGAACCGGCAAGCTGCAACATGCCAAGGTCGTTGGCGCCGTCGCCGACGGCCAGCGCGTCATCAACAGAAATGCCGAGCCTCTCGGCGATTTCATTCAGCGCATCCACCTTGGCCTGCTTGCCGAGGATGGGTTCCTCGACAAGGCCGGTCAGGATGCCGTTTTCTTCCAGCAAGACATTTGCCCGGTTCTCGTTGAAGCCGAGGGTGGCGCCGATCCGTATGGTGAAGACAGTGAAGCCGCCGGAAACGAGGGCGGTGTAGTAGCCCTTCGCTTTCATGGTGGCGATGAGCTCAGGGCCACCTGGCGTCAGCGTGATGCGCTTGGCGATGACATCGTCGACAACGGAGAGCGGCAATCCTTTCAGCAGAGCGACGCGTTCGCGCAGGGCCGGCTCGAAGGCAATCTCCCCATTCATGGCGCGGGCGGTGATATCGGCAACCTTCTCCTTGAGGCCGACTTCGGCGGCGAGCTCGTCGATGCATTCCTGGCCGATCATCGTGGAATCCATGTCGGCGATCAGCAATTTCTTGCGACGGGTTTCGGCTTCCTGGATCACCAGATCGATCGGCGCGCTGCCGATCACCGCCAGGATATTGGCTTCCGCTGCCTCGATATCGGTGTCGTCGCGCAGCGCGATATCGCAGGCAATACCGTCGGCAAGCCAATAGAGCCCGGACGCTTTGACAGCATCAGCCGCCTGTTCTGCGATGGCCGGAACGAGAACGGGGTTTGACGGATTGGCAATAAGCGTGGCAACGAAGGCCATGAGCAGAAACCCTATGAGCAATATCGACGCGATCCTGATAACCGGGCCGACCGCCAGCGGCAAGTCCGCACTGGCGGTGGAATTGGCCCGTTCGCATGATGGCGTCGTCATCAATGCCGACAGCATGCAGGTCTATGACACCCTGCGCGTGCTGACCGCGCGGCCAGATGAAGCAGATATGGAAGGCATTCCGCACCATCTTTATGGCCACGTTCCAGCCGGCCAAGCCTATTCGACCGGTGTCTGGCTGCGCGAGGCAGGCACCTTGGTCGAACGCTTGCGCGGCGAGGGCAGAATGCCTGTCTTTGTCGGGGGGACGGGTCTTTATTTCAAGGCGCTGACGGGCGGACTGTCCGATATGCCCGAGATTCCGTCCGATATCCGCGATCGGCTCCGCGGCCGGCTGCTGGCGGAAGGGGCGGAAACTCTGCATCGTGAGCTTGCGGAGCGCGACGCCGCCGTCGCGAAAACGCTGAGCCCGCAGGACGGACAGCGTATCGTTCGCGCCCTGGAAGTGATTGAAGCGACGGGCCGCTCCATCGCCGCTTTTCAGGGTAAGAACGGACCAATGATCATTAATCCCGACCGTGCGCGAAAGATCGTGGTTCTGCCTGAGCGCGCTATCCTGCATGAACGCATCAACAGCCGTTTCGAGAAAATGCTGGCGATGGGAGCGGAAGACGAGGTGCGGGCTCTGCTGGCACTGGATCTTCCGCCGGAAATGCCGGTCATGAAGGCGATCGGGGTCATGCAGATCGCCGCGATGCTGAAGGGGGAGATGACGCGCGCCGAGGTCATCGAAACCGGATCCGCGGCGACACGGCAATATGCCAAGCGGCAGATGACCTGGTTCCGTAATCAGATGGACGAGAGTTGGGAGCGCTTGAGCCCGTAGTCCGGTATCAGTCCTTGTCGTAAAGACTGCTGAGCGGCTTTCTCAAAATGCTGTCCCGCAAGGACAAGCCGGGTTCGCGCCGCAGGGATGGAGCGGGCTCTCTCGGCGATACCGAGCGCGTGCCTCCTTCGTCGCTGCGGAATTCGCGGCGCAATTCCGCAAGCTTGCTGTCAATCGACGTTTGTGAAGCCGCTGCCGGTGCGGCGGTACGAGGCAGCATGTCTGGACGATAGGGTTCGATCGGCGGCGGGTTCGGTTCCACGTGGGGCCGGATTGGCTGCTCGACTGGCACTTCGTCGAAATCATCCTTGATATCCGTCACGGGCATAGCATTGTAGCTTTGCTGCAGAGGACTGATATCGGGGCCTGAAATCGAGCGCATGCGGCCGACAATCGTACGCAAATCGACAGTGTCCGGCGAGTCCTCGCTGGTTTTCGCGACGCTGCCGCTCGCTTTCGGCAGCAAATGTCGATCGACCTGGGAAAAGCGCATGCGCATCGGCACTGCGATAGCCTCGCCGAAGGCGATAGCTTCGCCGTTGCCGATCGATGACAGGAAGCTGGTTGTCGATATCGAGGAGTTCGGGATGGCTGAGCGAATGATTTCCTGGTCGCGATCATTGGCAAGGCGCATGGCAAACAGCGTCGAGCACTGCGACAGGATCGTCTGATCCAGTTCGCCCGGCCGCTGCGTGACGATGCCGAGCGACACGCCGTATTTGCGTCCCTCCTTGGCAATGCGGGCGATCGCCTGGCGCGTCGGGAAGAAGCCAAGGCTCGGATCGGCAGGAATATAGCGGTGAGCTTCCTCGCAGACGACGAGCATATGGATCGCGCCGTCGCTCCAGAGCGCCAGTTCGAAGGCCATGCGGCAAAGGACGGAGGCAACGGAATTGATGACTTCCGAGGGGATGCCGGCGAGCTGGAACGTGCAGATCGGCTTGCCGTCGCCTGGAATGCGGAAGATCTTGGCAATGGTCTCCATGATCGTGTCGGTGATCGTATTGTTGGAGAACATGAAATGATAGCGGGGATCGTTGATCGCCGAGATGATGCGCATCTTCAGGGAGCGCAGATGCGGCTTTTCCTGACGGCCTTCAAGGCGACCGATGCGTTCGTCTATCAATGCCAGCAGATCGGCCATGCGATAGGGGACTGGCGTGTCCGCCGTTACCGAAGACTTTTCCGTCTGGCGGCGCATCAGAGCTGAATCGCTGCCTCGGAAGGCACGGCGCGCTTCGGGAATGAGATCGCGCAGAGCATCGAGTTCCTCAGGCACCGCCGGCCGGCCACGGAAGATGACTTCGCTAAATTCGTCGAGACGCATCAGCCAGAAGGGCAAATCAAGCGTGTCAGTGTCGATGACGACAGCGTGCCTTGGAAAGGCGGCAGCGAATTCATTATGCGGATCGAGGATCAGCACGCGCAATTTCGGATCGGCTGTGATTGCCTTGTGCAACAGCAGCGATACGGCGGTGGATTTGCCGACACCGGTCGATCCCACGACCGCGAAATGTTTCGCCAGCATCGTGGGAATGTGGATGGCGGCGTCTATGCTTTCGTCTTGCGTCAGCTTGCCGATGACGCAGCTGCTGCCCTTGCCGGCATCGAAGATGCGCATGAGATCGGCGGCACGGATGCGATGCGCGATGGCCCCGAGATAGGGATAGGCGGTAATGCCGCTCGAAAACTCCTCGCGCCCATCCGGTCCGACGCGGACTTCCCCAAGCAATTCCACCTCGATGCGAAAGAGATTGTCCTGCCCTTCGCCCCAACCGACGCTCTGCGTATTCATCGAATAGACGAGGGCTGCGACGCGGTTCTTCCCGACGCTGATGGAAATCAGTCGGCCGACCGACCAGAGTTCGGTCAAGTCCGTGCCGCCGGCCTCGGCCACAGCGGCGATCGTCGCTCTGGAACCGTTGCACGCGACGACGCGACCGAGAAAGCGATTTCCCGGTTTCAACTTGTCGCGGCGATCAAGATCTCCCGCGCTGCCTGATGTCTGCAGATCGTTATTCAGCAAACAATTACCCCAATTTTAGATGTCGGAGCATAGAGACGTGGGCTTAATAAAACCCTGTCTGCCATCCGCTCTTTTTATAGGGTTATGATGCAGCCGCGATTTTTTATTGCTTCACGCGTTGACGCTTCGAAATTTTCTGTCTATCACTTCGGCCCATGAAAAACTCGATCGTTCTTATCGTGGTGGGAAGGCGCATGGGCAGGATGGTGTAACCATCCGGCGATAGCCACCCATGCGCTAGATGACAGGCTCCCGAAGGGGCCTTTTTTTATGCCCGAAATCGAGATTTCATCTTTCCAAAACTCCAGCAGACAGCGGAACAAACGTATGACCGGCACAGATAATCAGGCGAGCGGCAATCGAATGACAGGCGCGGAGATCGTGTTGCAGGCGCTCAAGGACAACGGCGTCGAACACATCTTCGGTTATCCGGGCGGCGCTGTGCTTCCGATCTATGACGAGATCTTCCAGCAGGACGACATCAAGCACATTCTCGTCCGCCATGAGCAGGGCGCCGGCCATGCGGCCGAAGGCTATGCCCGCTCCACTGGCAAGGTCGGCGTCATGCTGGTCACCTCCGGTCCCGGTGCGACGAATGCGGTCACGCCGCTGCAGGACGCCTTGATGGATTCGATTCCGCTCGTCTGCCTCAGTGGTCAGGTTCCCACCACGCTGATCGGCTCAGATGCGTTCCAGGAATGCGATACGGTCGGGATCACGCGTCCCTGCACCAAGCACAACTGGCTGGTCAAGGATGTCAACGAACTGGCCGCCGTCATCCACGAAGCCTTTCGCATTGCGCAGTCAGGCCGTCCCGGTCCCGTTGTTGTCGACATTCCGAAGGACATCCAGTTTGCGACCGGCACCTATACGCCGCCGGAAGCCCATGATGTCCAGAAAAGTTATCAGCCGAAAATCCAGGGCGATCTCAACAAGATTCACCAGGCGATCGAGCTGATGAAGAATGCTCGTCGTCCGGTCATCTATTCCGGCGGCGGCGTCGTCAACTCCGGTCCAGAAGCTTCCAAGCTGCTGCGCGAGCTGGTCGAGCTGACAAATTTCCCGATCACATCGACGCTGATGGGCCTCGGCGCCTACCCGGCATCGGGCAAGAGCTGGCTCGGCATGCTCGGCATGCACGGTTCCTACGAAGCCAATATGGCGATGCATGATTGCGACGTCATGGTCTGCATCGGTGCGCGCTTCGACGACCGCATTACCGGCCGCCTGAATGCTTTCTCGCCGAATTCGAAGAAGATCCATATCGATATCGATCCATCCTCGATCAACAAGAACGTACACGTCGATATCGGCATTCTCGGTGATGTCGGCAATGTTCTGGAAGACATGGTTCGCCTGTGGCGCGCCCTTCCGCAGAAGCCTGCGGCGGACCGCCTCAGCGACTGGTGGGCCGATGTTGCGCGCTGGCGTGCGCGCAACTCGTTCGCCTACAAGCCGAGTGACGACGTCATCATGCCGCAATATGCGATCCAGCGCCTTTATGAGCTGACCAAGCATCGCGATACCTACATCACGACCGAAGTCGGTCAACACCAGATGTGGGCGGCGCAGTTCTACGGCTTCGAACAGCCGAACCGCTGGATGACCTCGGGCGGTCTCGGAACCATGGGTTACGGCCTGCCGGCTGCGCTCGGCGTTCAGATCGCTCATCCGGAGAGCCTGGTTATCGATATTGCCGGCGATGCCTCGATCCAGATGTGCATTCAGGAAATGTCGGCTGCGATCCAGCACAATGCGCCGATCAAGATCTTCATCCTCAACAACCAGTACATGGGCATGGTGCGTCAGTGGCAGCAGCTGCTGCACGGAAACCGCCTGTCGAACTCCTACACGGAAGCGATGCCTGATTTCGTCAAGCTTGCGGAAGCCTATGGCGCCGTCGGCCTGCGTTGCGAGAAGCCGGGTGACCTCGATGCCGCCATCCAGGAAATGATCGACGTCAACAAGCCGGTCATCTTCGATTGCCGTGTCGCCAATCTCGCCAACTGCTTCCCGATGATCCCCTCGGGCAAGGCACATAATGAGATGCTGCTCCCGGACGAGGCGACCGATGAGGCTGTCGCCAACGCGATCGATGCCAAGGGTCGCCAGCTGGTTTGATCGATAGTCGGGTGCGGCACAAGCTGCGCCCGGCCGATCTCGCTGGCATACCGAACAAGAACCGAGGAAACGGAACAAGGATCATGAACGCACACCTTCAACCCACGGGCTCCGCCTACTTCATTTCGCCCGAAACCGCGGCGGCCGAGAGCCACACGCTTTCGGTGCTTGTCGACAACGAGCCCGGCGTTCTTGCCCGCGTCATCGGCCTCTTCTCCGGCCGCGGCTACAACATCGAAAGCCTTACGGTTTCCGAGACCGAGCATCAGGCGCATCTGTCGCGCATCACCGTCGTCACGCGCGGCACGCCGCAGGTGCTGGAGCAGATCAAGGCGCAGCTCGAGCGCATCGTTCCCGTTCACCGCGTCGTCGATCTGACGGTACGCGCCCGCGAACTCGGCCAGGAACGGCCGATCGAGCGCGAAGTGGCGCTGCTGAAGGTGACCGGAAGCGGCGAAATGCGCGCCGAAACGCTGCGGCTCGCCGACGCATTCCACGCCAAGGTGGTGGATGCGACCATCGAGCACTTCATTCTCGAGATCACCGGCAAGTCCTCGAAGATCGATCAGTTCATCGCCATCATCAAGCCGCTCGGTCTCATCGAAGTCTGCCGCACAGGCATTGCTGCAATGAATCGCGGTTCGCAAGGGATGTAAGGGCCTGCGGCGTTGAGGGGGCATCGCATATGAGGCAAATCGGGGCTGCAAATTCCTTCTCCCCTTGGGGAGAAGGTGGCCCGAAGGGCTGGATGAGGGGAGCTTTCCGATTTGAATTCACGAATTTTCGTGCTCCTGGCAGACACCCCCTCATCCGCCTGACGGCACCTTCTCCCCGAGGGGAGAAGGGGAAACGCGGTAACAATGGCTGATATCGGCGAAAAGCCATGGCATCCGCCCGCTGGTATGCGCCTCGGCGCCGCGCCTTTCGTACGAAGTGACTTTCCCTGGCTCGGACATTATTTCGGCTCGCAGAAGCTGGCTTCGATCGCTTCTCCTGGAATAGGCGGTGTCGTATCCTGGGGTGGCCGTGCGCCGGCCAAGGTGGCCGCCAGGATTGCGCGGTTTCGCGGATTGCGTCACTGGCATCTGGAGGACGGCTTTCTACGGTCGATGGGGCTCGGCAAGTCCGGCGCTATTCCGCTATCCATCGTTATCGACGATCTTGGTCTGCCCGTCGATGCAAACAGCCCGTCGCGGCTTGAGCGGCTGATAGAAGGTGCCGGGGAGGCGGGAGAGCTCGGCCGCGCAATTCGCGAGCAGATCGTTCTTAACAAGCTCTCGAAATATAATCATCTTCCTCATCGATCGCCTCACATCGAGCAGACGGCCAAGCGGCGCATTCTACTGGTTGATCAGGTCGTTGGCGACGTTTCTGTCGGTCGTGCGCTCGGCTCAAAAGTCTCCTTTGAGAAGATGCTCGCCGATGCGCTGGCAACCGATGCGCAATGCCTGATCCGCACCCATCCGGATGTCATGGCCGGCCTTCGCAAGGGGTATCTCACGCGTGACGCCTCGAAAGGTGATGCAATCCTAGTCGATGACGAGGTATCCGTGGCGTCGATCCTTGACGTCGTGGACGAGGTCTGGACGGTTTCCAGCCAGTTTGGCTTCGATGCGCTTCTGCGCGGCATTCCGGTTCGCTGCTATGCCGCGCCCTTCTATGCCGGCTGGGGCGTGACCGAGGATCATTTCGGCGTTTACACCAAGGCAGCGCTCGCCGGACGCCGGACGAAGCGGCGGACGGTCGATCAGATCGCCGTCGCCGCCTTTTCGCTCTATCCGACCTATCGCGATCCGGCTGACTGGGGCGAAATCGACGTCTTCCGGGCGATCGAGCTGATCGTCGCGCAGCAGAAGGCGGCCGCCTGAACCTACAGCATGTCCAGGGACTTCTTTCGCGACGGCGGCGGGAAGGCGGCATCGAGCACGGCCCAATCCTCATCTGTAATATCGATATCGACAGAGTCTCGATTTTCCTCGATGCGCTGTGCGTTCGAGGATTTCGGGATCGATATGACGCCGTCGCGCTCCAGCAGAAGGGCAAGCGCGATCTGGGCCGGGGTCGCCTGATAGGTCTTGGCGACGCGAATCAGCTCGGGATGATGGAGCAGGCGGCCTTGCTCGATCGGTGAATAAGCCATGATCGGAATGCTGCGCTCCTGGCACCAGGGCAAGAGGTCGTATTCGATGCCGCGTCGGGAGAGATTGTAGAGCACCTGATTGGCGGCGACATTGCCGCCGTTCGGCACGGAAAGCAGCTCGTCCATATCGTCGACATCGAAATTCGAAACGCCCCAGGCCTCGATCTTGCCGGCGGCTTTCAGGCCTTCGAAAGCTTCCACCGTCTCTTCAAGCGGGTAGTTGCCGCGCCAATGCAGCAGATAGAGATCAAGGCGATCGGTATTCAGGCGCTTCAGGCTGCGTTCACAGGCTTCGACCGCGCCTTTGCGGCTGGCATTGGCGGGATAGACCTTGCTGACAAGAAAAACCTCGTCGCGACGGCCTTCGATCGCCTTGCCGACGATCTCTTCCGAGCCGCCGTCTGCGTACATCTCAGCCGTATCGATCAGCGTCATGCCCAGATCGAGGCCGGTCTTGAGGCTGGCGATCTCATCCCTGGCGCTTGCGCTATTCTCGCCCATATTCCAGGTGCCCTGGCCAAGTGCCGGAACCTCGATGCCCGAGGGAAGGGTGACGGTTGGGATGGGCTCGCGCATGATCATTCCTCACTGCAGAAAATCGAAGGATAGAAGCATTCGGCCGGATTTCAATCGACATGCGTCGTGTCACGGTGACAATCATCCTATGGCTTTCGTATGGCCGGCGAACTAATGTCGCACGATAATGCGCCCTCGTATTTTTGCGCGCGTGAAGAAGAATTTTGGATGCCGCCTTGTCACGATACGGTGTCCTAGGAGGCATCATGGCGCTGGATACATTTCTGGCTCTTCTACTTTTTGCATTCACGACCTCAATTACGCCCGGACCGAACAACATGATGTTGTTTACCTCCGGTGTGAACTTCGGTTTCCGGCGCACCATTCCACACATGCTCGGCATCGGCGTCGGCTTTTTTGTGCTGCTGATTGCCGTGGGGTTGGGATTGGGTGCGCTTCTGCACACGGTGCCGGTGCTCTATACCGCGCTTAAATTCGCCGGCGGGGCCTACCTCGTCTGGATTGCCTGGAAGATCGGCACCTCGCGCAGCCTGAGCGAGGCGGAAAGCGATGCAAAGCCGATGAGTTTCATCAGCGCTGCTGCTTTCCAATGGGTCAATCCCAAGGCGTGGGTGATGGCTGTCACCGCCATGGCCACTTACACAAATGAGCAGCTCTATCTCTTCACTGTCCTTCTCGTCGGGCTCGCGTTTGCCGCTGTGAACGTCCCGAGCGTATCGACCTGGGCCGGCTTCGGCTCCGTCCTGCGCGATTGGCTCTCCGATCCTGTCCGGCTGAAATGGTTCAACATAACCATGGCCGTTCTGCTGGTGCTCAGTCTCTGGCCGATGTTAAAGTAGGCGCAAAGAGACAGGGAGACGGCTATGTCCCACGACCACTCGCATGATGACGATGGTCATCATCACCACGACAACCACTATTCGGATATGCAGGCGCGGGTGAAGGCGCTGGAAACGCTGCTGACGGAAAAGGGGTTGATCGATCCGGTTGCGATCGACCGCATCGTGGAGACATATGAGACAAAGGTCGGGCCGCGCAATGGCGCGCAGGTGGTGGCGAAAGCCTGGAGCGATCCCGATTTCGCCGACTGGCTGCGGCGTGACGCGACAGCGGCGATCGCAAGCCTCGGCTTTATCGGCCGCCAGGGCGAGCATATGCGCGCTGTCTTCAATACCCCGGAAACGCATAATCTGATCGTCTGTACGCTGTGCTCCTGCTATCCCTGGGCGGTGCTCGGGCTTCCGCCGGTCTGGTATAAGGCGCCGGCCTATCGTTCGCGTGCGGTGATCGACCCGCGCGGCGTGCTTGCCGAATTCGGCTTGACGCTACCACAGGAAACGAAGATCCGCGTCTGGGATTCGACGGCGGAACTTCGCTATCTGGTAATCCCCGAGCGGCCGGCCGGTTCCGAAGGCATGGGTGAGGCGGCGTTGGCGGATCTCGTCAGCCGCGACGCGATGATCGGCACGGCGGTCGTCGGAATGCCGGAGGCAGGGCTATGAACGGGCCGCACGATCTTGGCGGCCAAATGGGTTTCGGCCCGGTCGCGCCGGAGCCGAACGAGCCTTATTTCCACGCCGAATGGGAAAAGCGCGCGCTCGGCATCACGCTCTCCTGCGGTGCGTTTGGGGCCTGGACGATCGACGAGAGCCGGCATGCGCGCGAAAACATTCCGCCGGCCGACTATCTGGGTGCCAGCTACTACGAGATCTGGACCCGCGCAGTCGATATGCTGCTGGAGCGGCATGGTTTTGCCACGGCGGAGGAGTTGCGCACCGGTCGTTCGCTCGAACAGGGCAGAGTGCCGAAGCGGATTTTGAAGGCGGATATGGTCGACGGTGTGCTGGCCAAGGGCGGTCCTTGCGACCGGCCGGTCGATACTGCACCGCTCTTTGCCGTCGGCGATCACGTCCGCACCAAGAATTTCAATCCGACTGGCCACACCAGATTGCCGCGCTACGCCCGCGCCAAAATCGGTGTCGTTGAGGCCGTGCAGGGTTCTTTCGTCTTTCCCGACGACAATGCCCATGGCCGGGGCGAAAATCCGCAATGGGTCTATACGGTGGTCTTTGACGGTGCGGAGATCTGGGGTGAGGGCGCTGATCCCTCGTTGACCGTCTCGATCGATGCCTGGGAGAGCTATCTTGAGCGCGTGTGAGGTTCCATCGCCTCTGGCGCAATCGCCTGGATTGCCAAAGTCTGCCGATGGTGAGCCGATCTTTCCAGAACCCTGGGCGGCAGAGGCTTTCGCCATTACCGTGCATCTGCACGAGACAGGCCTGTTTTCCTGGAGCGAATGGGCGGAGCGCCTGTCTGGCGAGTTGCACAAGCCGGGCCGCGCGGTCGACGGCAGCGACTATTTCGATTGCTGGGTGGCAGCGCTGTCTGGCTTGCTCGTGTCGAAGGGTATCGCGGATGCCGATGCGATCCTGGCTTTGCAGCAAAGCTGGCAACGTGCGGCGGAGGCCACGCCGCATGGAAAGCCGATCGCGCTGGAGAATGATCCTCGACGTTAGAAGGCGGGCTTGCCTGGGACCATCCCTGCCGTTCGAGGCTTCGATCTGCGACCTCCGCACCTTAGGATAAGGATGGAGCGAGTGTCGAATTCCATGAAAGCTCACCTGATCGGCCTGCGCAAAAGACTAGCCCTTATGGTGAGGAGGGCCAAGGGGCCGTCTCGAACCACGAGGGCGAGTGGCCGGCCCCTATCTAAATGTCCTATGCGAGTGTCCCGCCGGCGTCAGGAAGAGAACTGCTTGTAGCACTCGTCCGCCACCTGCCGCAGCATGTCGCGCGAGATTTCGCCTGTCACGGCATAGCCGAGATCGCCGTCGATCCAGTAGAAGGTCTCGACGGCTTTGTCGCTGGCGATGCGGAAGCTGGTCGTCGTGTTGCCGCTATTGCGCCCCACCAGCACGGTCAGACGCTGGCCGCTGGCATTTTCGTACATGAATAGCGCTCCGGGCGTACCGTTGATCGGCAGCAGCCGGCCACCGACGAGCTGGAAGCCCAGTTTCTGCAGGCTCGGCACCTTGAGGCTAGCGACATTCATGCGCTTCCCGAGCCAAGTGGCAAGATGTGTCTCCTGATCCGCTCCGACTTCGACGGGATGGCGGACATCGCTGGCATAGACGACGAAGGCCGAGTGTGCTTGCTGCGGCAGAGCTTCGATTGATGTCAGCTGCAATTCGGGTCTGGCAAAAAGATCAGGGCCGAAGTGGCCGGCTGCAGCACCGGCGATGAAGAGCGCTAATGAGGCGGCAAGCATCCTCAGCTTGGGGCTTCGTTGCGGGGCAAACGCCTGTGCGGCCGATGAGGTTCCGCTTTTCAAAATGAGGTCTGTGTCGCCATCTCTCGATACCGCATAAGGGGAGAACATGGCCCGGATGTCATGGTTCTGGGTCTGCCATGCAGCCACGGAAGCAGCCTCTTCAGGATTTTCGGCCAGCCATGCATCCAGTTCCGCCTGTTTTTCCGGCGGCAGAAGGCCATCGGCAAAGGCGTGAAGATCCGCTTCGGTCACGGTCGGTTTGTGTTCGTTCATTTTGGTCTCCGAAGCGTGACAACATTGTCTGCATTCAGCAGGCTGGTCATCTTCTGGCGGGCGCGTGACAGGCGCGACATGACTGTGCCGATCGGGATATCGAGCATGTCGGCGACATCCTGATAGCTGTAGCCCTCGACGACGACGAGCATCAGTACCGCGCGATAGTCTTCGCCAAGGCTGTACAACGCCGTTTCGAGGCGCGATCGCTGTAGCGGATCGTTGTCCGTTTCGTCAGCCGGCAGGTGGCTGTTGTCATCGATATCGACGAAGCTGCGGCCGCCCTGCTGGCGCCGCTCGTTGCGGTAAAGATTGGTCATGATGGTGAAGATCCAGCCGCGCAGGTTCAGTCCGCGCCATTGGCCGCGGCGGGTCAGAACCTTCTCGACACAATCCTGAAGCAGGTCCTCGCCATCGGCATCCGACTGGGCGAGGCTGCGCGAATAGCGTCGCAGCGAGGGGAGGAGCGCCAGCACCTCCGCCTCGAAACTATCGAGCGCGGCGGAGGGGCCTGCCGCGCCGTTTCTGGTCCGGTCAGGGCCGTGCGACATCCCAGACGCCCTTGAAGCCGTCACCGGCGACATCACCGGACTTTGCGTCCTTGACGAAGAAATAGAGCGGCATGCCGTCCTTTGCCCACTGTTTCATCCCGTCCTTGCGGGTAATGATCGAATATGCACCCTCTGCTTTGGCTTTGCCATCGGCCATGAGCGGCGGCCAGGCCTTTGCGCAATCGCCGTTGCAATTGGATTCGCCCGACTTGTCGTTCTTGAACGTATAGAGCGTCATACCGTTTTCGCCGGCCAGCACCTTGCCCTTCGCGCTGTCGACCGTCTTGACAGGCGCGGCGAAGGCGGCGGTGGCAAAGGCCGATGCCGCAGCAAGCGCGGCCAGGAAACTCAGGGTCTTCATGATGTCTCTCCTCGGGTGGGTGAACGATGGTCGTCCAGGCCTCGCATTTTGCGTTGCCGGACATGAGACACGCCTGCTCGGGATTTTATTCCCAGCTCGCCGGGTATTTTTTACCGCTTGCTTCCATTAGCCGAATCCTGCCAAGTCGAACCATGCAATTCGCGCCGCAACAAGATGAAGCGCTCAAGGCCGTCGCAAACTGGCTGAAAGAGGGGCGCTCGCCGTTGTTTCGTCTGTTCGGCTATGCCGGCACGGGCAAGACGACGCTTGCGCGGCATTTCGCCGAGCATGTGGATGGCGACGTGCTGTTTGCTGCCTTTACCGGCAAGGCGGCGCAGGTGCTACGCTCGCGCGGCGCCTCCAATGCCAAGACCATCCATTCCTTGATCTACCGGCCGCGCGGTGAAGAGGCCGTCGAGGACGAGGAGACGGGCAAGACATCGATCGCCCCGATGTTCACCATCAACCGCCAGAGCCCGGTCGCCAAGGCTGCGCTGATCATTGTCGACGAATGCTCGATGGTGGACGAAGCGCTCGGCAAGGATCTGATGAGTTTCGGCACGCCCATTCTCGTGCTTGGCGATCCCGGACAGCTGCCGCCCGTTTCCGGCGGCGGGTTCTTCACGAACGAAGAACCGGATTATCTGCTGACGGATATTCATCGTCAGGCGCGCGACAATCCGATCATCCAGCTCGCCATGCAGGTGCGTGAGGGCAAGGAAATCATGCACGGCGACTATGGCACCGCGCAGGTGATCTCGAAGAACGAGGTCACGCAGCCGCTGGTGCTGGAGGCCGATCAGGTGCTGGTCGGCACCAACAGGACGCGCCGGCGTTACAATCAGCGCCTGCGCGAGCTGAAAGGATTTACGGCCGACTACCCGCAATCCGGCGACAAGCTGGTCTGCCTGCGTAACGATCCCGCCAAGGGGCTGCTCAACGGCTCGCTCTGGCAGGTCATGACGTCTTCCCGGGAAACGACGAAGCCCGGCATCAATCTTCTGGTGCGGCCGGAAGACGACGACATGGATCGCGGTGCGGCGAAGATCAAGCTGCTGAAACAGGCCTTCGAGGATGTCGAGGGCGAGATTCCATGGTCGACCCGCAAGCGTTACGACGAATTCGATTACGGCTATGCGCTGACGGTGCATAAGGCCCAGGGTTCGCAGTGGAACAATGTGGTGCTGTTCGACGAGAGCTGGGCGTTCCGCGATACGCGCGAGCGCTGGCTCTATACGGCCATTACCCGCGCTGCGGAGACGCTGACGATCGTCCGATAGGGCAGCGTTTGCGGTAACAAATATCTGCAGAAGGACATTGCTGCCGATGCGTCACCGCGTGGGGATGTTGCTTTGTCGTGCCCATCAAAGTTTTGCATGGAACGATGTCGGAATCTCGTTGGTTTTGTTGACCATAATGGCATAAAACGGCTGCTATCATCCGCTTTGAAAATCAGGGATTTCGATCATGCCCGCCAAGCTTTCCGTGAACCTCAACGCCATCGCGATGCTGCGCAACCGGCGTGATCTTCCCTGGCCGAGCGTTACGGGTTTGGGCCGTATCGCGCTGGCGGCCGGCGCCAGCGGGTTGACGGTTCATCCACGTCCCGATCAGCGGCATGTCCGCTTTTCCGATCTGCCAGACATCCGCGCGCTGATCGATGACGAGTTTCCGGAGGCGGAGTTCAACATCGAGGGTTATCCGAGCGACGAATTCTTCGATCTCTGTGCTTCGGCCGAGCCCGAGCAGGTGACGCTGGTGCCTGACGATCCCTCGCAGGCGACATCGGATCATGGCTGGGATTTCCGCAAGAATCGCGATCTGCTGGTCGATGTCGTCGCCAAGTACAAGACGATCGGCTGCCGCGTCTCTCTGTTTGCCGATGGTGATGGCGATGCTGAGGCGGTGAAGATTGCCAAGGAGGTCGGTGCTGACCGCATCGAACTTTACACCGGCCCCTATGGCGGCTGCTACGATGATCCGCAAAAGGCTGCCGTCATTCTCGAAGCGCTCGGCAAGACCGCCGACGCCGCCTTCGCCAATGGTCTCGATGTCAATGCCGGTCATGACCTGACGGTCGCCAACCTGCCGGCGCTGCTCAAGCGTATTCCGAAGCTCGCGGAGACCTCGATCGGTCATGGGCTGACGGCGGATGCGCTGGAGTACGGCATGGCCGAAACGGTGCGCCGCTTCCGCCGGGCTTGCGGTCAGGTGGTTTGATAGGAATAGGCTTGGGCTGGTCGGGCGAGGGCGTCTTTAATGCGCCATAGTGCCTGGCCCCTCATCTTAGCCTTCTCCCCGCGTGCGGGGAGAAGGGATGACAGCGCGCAAACGGTACTTATCTCATTCGATTGGAGTTCGTGCGTGAGGCATGAAAGCTCCCTCTCCCAGCAAGCGGGGAGAGGGTTGGGGTGAGGGGCCTTGTACAAGGGTGCGGCAAACGAAGCCTCACTTGACCCCTTCCAAAACTCAGCCAGCCAATGCGGTCTTGTGTTCCTCGAAGAAGCTGCGCAGCGTCTGCGGCTCCTTGCCGGTCAGCTTGTTGAAGTCGTTCGTCAGGATGTCGAATTTGCCGGCGCGGGTGTTGGCGTCGGCGGAGACGAGCATGTCGACCACGAAGGGCGGCAGGCCGGCGCCGGTAAGGCCGGCGGCAAGCTGTTCGTCATTGACCTGAACGACTTCGAGAGGACGACCGGTGATCTTGCTGACGACGCTTGCGACGTCCTCGATGGTGACGGCAGTCGAGCCCGTCAGCGTGTAGGTGGCGCTGTCCGTTGCGTCAGAAGCCAGGGCGGCGGCGATGGCGAGCGCGCAATCGTTGCGGCTGATATTGCTGACGCGGCCGTTGCCGGTGGCGGTGTACCATTTGCCGGTTTCGAGGCTGTGTGGCAGGCCCATGAGGTAGTTATCGAAATACCAGGCGTCGCGCAGGATCGTATAGCCGATGCCGCTGGCCTTGATGGCGTTTTCCGTGCCGAGGTGGTCGGGCGCGAAGCTGACGAGCGAATCTTCCGGAGCGGGCATGGAGGTGTAGAGAATGTGCTTCACACCAGCCTTCTTCGCGGCTTCGACCGCAGCCGTCTGCTGCTTCAGGCGCAGGCCGGGCACGGCGAGCGCATCGGTGCTGATGATCAGCAGGCGATCGACGCCGGCGAAAGCGGCGGGCAGGGTAGCGGCATCATCAAAATCGGCCTTGCGGGTGACGACGCCCTTGGCGGCGAGGTCGGCAAGCTTCTCCGGGCTGCGCGTGGCCGCAATGATGCGGCCGGGTGCGACCTTGTATGTCTCCAGAAGGTGATGGATGACGCGCTGGCCAAGCTTGCCGGCGGCGCCGGTGACGAGAAGAGTGCTGCTCATGTGTTTTCCCTTGTTGGACCGCCGCACATTCGCAGAGGCCTTGTTGCTCTCAAAAAGAGACTAGCACTAGAATAGGAATTGACTTCGCAGTGTAAAGGAGGCAGTTTTTCGGCTCCAAGTTACCAAAAGGGAACCGGCATGGCAGCTAGCGCCGTCGTCAATCTGCGTGACAGCATAAATCCGCCGTTACGCGACGTCGATCTCAGCAATCTCGATTTCAGTAACTGTCCGGTGCGGGATCTGATCTCGCAGATCGGCGGAAAATGGTCAGTGCTGCTGCTGGAAACACTGGCCAAACGGCCATACCGTTTCGGCGAGTTGCGCCGTCTTGTGCCCGATATCTCCCAACGCATGCTAACACAAACGCTGCGCGACCTCCAGCGCGACGGCTATGTCGATCGCGAGGTCTTTCCCACCAAGCCGCCAAGCGTCGAATATCGCATGACGGCTCTCGGCCATTCGCTTTACGAGCCACTGGCGCTGCTTCTGAATTGGGCGGAAGCCAATCATGAGGCCGTAAAGGCCGCAAGAGCCCGTTTCGATCAATCGCCGGACTGAGCTGTCACAGTGAAGCCCTTGAAGATCGCCATCGTCGGCGCCGGGCCTGCCGGTCTTGCCGCCTCTCTCTTTCTCACTCGCGCCGGCCATACGACCGATATCATCGAGCGGTTCGATAGCCCGGCTCCCGTCGGCTCAGCGCTGATGCTGCAGCCGACTGGATTGACCGTGCTGGAATCGCTCGGGCTTGGTCCCGCCATCCACGCCGCCGGCAACCGCATCGATCGATTGTTCGGCACGGAAACCACACGGGGGCGCATCGTTCTCGATGTGCGCTACAATGCCTTGCCAGGCGGGCGCTATGGGCTTGGCGTTCATCGTGCGGCCCTGTTCGACAC
Organism: Rhizobium sp. BK491; assembly: GCF_014194925.1. Classification (NCBI taxonomy): domain Bacteria; kingdom Pseudomonadati; phylum Pseudomonadota; class Alphaproteobacteria; order Hyphomicrobiales; family Rhizobiaceae; genus Rhizobium; species Rhizobium sp. BK491. The sequence continues at coordinate 661,705 of NZ_JACIAR010000001.1, read as the reverse complement.
GCTTTACGACGAAGTCTCCGCGCGGCGACATCCGATCCATACCGGCCAGCGTGCTATCGGTGTGGTGGAGGAGGGCGGTGAAAGCTATCTCTCTGTCGAAGGTGGCGAGCGCCTCGGACCTTACGATCTCGTCATCGACGCCAGCGGCGCGCGCTCGGAACTGGTGACGGCATCGCCCGTTGCGCCGCGTGTACGCAACCTCGTCTACGGCGCCTTTTGGGCGACGCTCGATTGTCCGGATGGGCTGGTTGATCAGGCAGCGCTGACGCAACGCTATGACAAGGCGAGCGTGATGATCGGTGTATTGCCGATCGGCAGCAGAAGGCCGGATTTGCCGAAGCAGGCCGCTTTGTTTTGGAGCTTGAAGGTGGCGGACGCCGACGAGGTGCGCAGGCGTGGGCTTGAGCGCTGGAAGCAGACAATCCGCGGCTACTGGCCTGAATGCGAGCCTTTGCTGGAGCAGATTACAGACTGGGACCAGTTGACGCTGGCGCGTTATGCCCATCGCACGGTGATGACGCCCTATAGCGGGCGGACTGTTTTCGTCGGCGATGCGGCCCATTCCACCAGTCCGCAGCTCGGGCAGGGCGCCAACATGGCGTTGCTCGATGTGGCCGCGCTCGCACATGCTTTAGCAGGACATGAAACGATCGATGCCGCTCTTGCTGCCTATGCCAAGGCACGGCGGATGCATGTGCGGTTGTTTCAGCTGCTCTCAGCGGCCTTCACGCCCTTCTATCAATCGGACTCTGCGGCACTGGCCTGGATCCGCGACCGACTGGTCGCAACCATCGCCAAAGTACCGCCGGCACCGCAGATCCTGGCCGGCATTGTCTCCGGCACCCTGGTCGATCCGTTTCACGGCGCAGGCTTGCGGGAATGTGACTGGCTGCGGCAGGCGGTGCCGCAGCCGTCCTGATCATTTCTCGCGCTCGGTTAGAAAGGCAAGCAGCGCAATGACCGGGAAGGCGACGCCGATCCAGGAGGCCATGCTCCAGCCGCCGGTGGCATAGGCCCAGCCGCCGAGCGCCGAGCCAAGGGCGCCGCCGGCGAAGAAGGTCGCCATATAGAGGCCGTTGAGGCGACTGCGATGTTCGGCGCTGAGCGCAAAGATGGCGCGCTGACCGAGCACGAGATTCGTCTGGACGCCGAAGTCGAGCATGATGCCTGACAGCGTCAGCGTGATTAACGCCAGCAATGAACCGCTGCCGGAAAAATGGCCGATCAGGAAGGCGATGATGGCGAGCACCAGGGCGAAGGCTGTGGCAAGCTTCGTCCAGCCACGGTCGGCAACGCGTCCGGCAATCGGCGAGGCGACGGCGCCGGCGGCTCCGGCAAGTGCGAAGAGGGCGATGCCATTCTGTGTCAGGCCGAAGGCAGGGCTTGCCAGCAGCAGCGGCGTCGTCGTCCAGAAGAGGCTGAAGGCGCCGAACATGCAGGCCTGATAGAGCGCTCGCCGCTGCAGGACCGGCGTGCGGAGCGCGAGGTGGCCCATGGAGGACAGCAACTGCCCATAATGCAGTTTCGTATGGGGCACGCGGGTCGGCAGAACAAGGCGCAGGATAACGATCAGCCCGATCATGACACCCGCCGAGATGATATAGACCGCGTGCCACGACAAAAGCTCGGACAGGAAGCTCGCAGCCGGACGGGCCAGCATGATGCCGACGAGCAGGCCGCTCATGACATTGCCGACGACAGCGCCGCGGCTGGCGTCAGGCGCCATATGAGCGGCAAAGGGAACAAGGACCTGCACAGCAACGGATGCAAGGCCTATGCAGAGCGAGGCGAGCAGGAACAGCGACGGCGACCATGCGAAGGCCGCGCCGACAAGCGCGACGGCGGCGAGCGCCACCAGCGTCAGGACCAGTTTCCGGTTCTCGAGAAGATCGCCCAGCGGTACGATCAGCAAAAGGCCGAGGCCGTAGCCGATCTGGGTCAGCGTGACGATGAGGCCGGTCGCCGCCGGGCTGAAGCCGAGTGACTGGCTGATGGGGCCGGCAAGCGGCTGGCCATAGTAGAGATTGGCGGCCACCAGCCCGCAGGCGGCGGCGAACATGAATGTCAGCAGCGGCGAAATGGTTTTTTCCGGGAGCGGCGTGCTCTCCCGTCTGGCAGCGGCAGTTGCGGGCATGTCTCGTCCTCAATAGGAGCGGGGGTTACGTTCCCCGAAATTTCAGTGAAAATCAGTTCAGCAGTTTCATGGCTGTCTCGGCGACGGCGAGCATCTGTTCGGTCTTGCGGCCGGTCTTGCCGATCACGCGCATACCCTTCGTCAGGGCCAGCAGCGAGCAGGCGGTGCTTTCCGGATCGACATGCTTCGATATGGAGCCATCCTCCTGTCCGAGACGGATCAAATTGAGGATACGCCTTTCGTCGAAATCGAAGGCGACGCCGACGCGACCGGCGACTTCTTCGTCGAAAAGCGCAAGTTCGGTTGCGCTTCCGACGACAAGGCAGCCGCGGCGGCCGATCTCCCCGCATGAGGCCTCCGCGAAGAACATCACCAAGGCACGAAGTTTTTCATGAGCATTCGGAGCTTCCGCAAGCGTCTCGTCGATGAGTTGCTGGCGGACCTGACGATACCGGCTGAACGCGGCGAGGAAGATCCCGCGCTTGTCGCCGAAAGCCTTGTAGACGCTTCCTGCGGTCAGACCCATGGCCTCGGTCAATTCGCTGATCGAGGCGGCATAATAGCCGCGCTCGGAAAAAACGCGCAGCGCTTCGTCCAGCGCGGAATCCATGTCGAATTCACGCGGACGTCCACGAAGCTTCGGTGCGATGTCGAGCGTGTCTGTCGTCATGTCATTCTTTTAGGAAATGATCGTTTCCAAATCAAGCGAATTTTTGCGTCGCAGCAAGAATCGGAAGAATACTGATTGCGACCGGTCCCGCTACTCGTGGAAAAACGCCATGTGGATCGCGTCCTTATAGCGGCCGTCGATGCATACGGAATTGCGAGCGAGGCCCTCGCGGACGAAGCCGACTTTTTCGTAGAGCGCGATGGCTCTGTCATTGTCGGCATGCACGCTGAGTTCGACGCGCGCCATTCCTGCATCGCGGGCGGCGCGCAGCGTTGTCTCTATCAATCGACGTCCCAATCCCCGGCCGCGATAGGCTGGGATGATGCCCATGCCGAGCCTGCCAGCGTGGGCATGGGATGGAAAGCCATGACGGCTGATGTCGCACCAGCCGATAACTTTCCCATCGTCTAGGGCGACGAACTGCGGATTGCCTTTTTCGATCATGCTAAGCACGAAAATGCGTGTTTCTTCCAGCGGAAAGGCTTCGAGCAGCGACAGATATTCCCGCTCACGCGCGACCGTGTCGAGCGCCCTGTGAAAACCTTCGATATGCTCGGCTGATATGGGTTCTATCCGGATTTCGCCACTTTCGGCCATCGTTGGTATCTCATTGCAAATCAGGGAAGCATTGAGGATATGGGCAAAACCAGAGGGTGTCCATTCACGCAGTCAGCCGCCTGCCTTCAGAGATCGAGTTCCCATGTCTGACCGTTCAGTTCCGGGCCGAACATGCGGTGCTTCTCCTCTGCGGCGAGCTTGAAGCCCGCCTTGATGTAGATGGCGCGTGCAGTATCGAGAATGTCATTGGTCCAGAGCGAGAGTGTTCTATAGCCGGCATCGCGCGAGAAACGGATGCATTCATCGACCAGCATCTTACCGAGGCCGAGGCCGCGCGCGCTCTTGTCAACATAGAGCAGCCGAAGCTTTGCGACGCCGTCGCCGCCATCGGCGATCATGGCGGAGCCGACATTGAGGCCGCCTCGCTCGGCAATCCAGCACCGATCTTTTTGCGGATTGAAATTAGACAGGAATTTGCCGGCGACTTCGGCCACCAAGCCTTCGAAGCGATCGTCCCAGCCGAATTCCTCGGTGTAGAAGCGTGCCTGGCTTTGTACGATCCAGCCGATATCACCGGGTCGGTGATTGCGAATGATCACGCGGGGCGCTTCGGTTCGATCAGGGCCGAGTGTTTCCTGTATCGTCTGCATCGCTGCAACGACACGCTCGGGTTCGCCGGGCGCGAGTTTTTCGAAATATCCGGCGATCTGCGCGCGTGAGCGGCGGACGAACTCCTCGAACTGCGCCTGTCCCTTGTCGGTGACTTTTATGACCTGGCTGCGCGCATCGGTCGGGTCCGGCGTCGTTTCGACCAGCCCATCCTCGCGAAAGCGCTTGACGATACGGCTGAGATAGGCGGGGTCGAGATGCAGCTCGCGTGTCAGCGCGGAAGCTGCGACGCCACCGCGGAAGCCGACTTCGAACAGCACGCGCACATCCGTGAGCGTATAGGGGCTGTCGAGATAGGCCTTGTTCAGGACGCCGAGGAAATTCGTATAGAAGCGATTGAAGTTACGAACGGCATCGATGGTCGTGAAATCGGCAGCGGCGGGCATGACATCGTCTCCTCAGGTATGGAGACGATGTCTGATATTTATTGGACTCAGTCAAGTAAATTGATTGGCGTCAGGCGGCGCAGCTGCTGCGAGCCTTTGCATCCGCAAGAGCAAAGTTTACGGCGGCTTCCGCGTGGATCGTCGTCGTGTCGAAGCTCGGCAGGATCAGCGCCTTCGGATCGAGGATGAGGCAGATCTCGGTGCAGCCGAGAATGACGCTGTCTGCACCTTCCGCCTTGGCGCGTTCGATGATGCCGTTCAGCTTCCGGCGCGACTCGTCCTTGATGATGCCGGCGCAGAGTTCGTTGAAGATGATGTCATGCGTGACGGTGCGATCCTCGGGACCGGGGACCATGATGGAGACGCCGTTTTCAGCCATACGCTCGGCATAGAACCCATGTTCCATCGTATAACGGGTGGCGAGCAACAGCGGCTTGACCCGGCCTGCGGCCTTCAGTGCCGCCGCGGTTTCATCGATGATGTGAATGAGCGGCACGGAAACACGCTCGGCAACCTGAGGCGCGATCAGATGCATGGTGTTGGTGCAGATCAGCACGCATTCGGCGCCGGCCAACTGCAGGCGCTGCGCGGCATCGGCGAGGCGATCGGCGGCATCGTTCCAGCGCCCAACCTTCTGTAGCGTAACGATTTCCTCGAAGTTGACGGAGTACATGACCAGCTCCGCAGAGGAGAGGCCGCCGAGGCGCTCGCGGACCATTTCGTTGATCAGGCGATAGTAGACTGCCGAACTCTCGAAACTCATGCCGCCGATCAGGCCAATGGTGCGCATAATGCTGTTCTCCGCTCGTGGATTTTGAATGGAGGAATAGTGCGGCGATTCATCCGCCGGATGTTTGCGTTTTTTGAAGCTTATCAGGATCTATATGCAAATGTTTGCGCATTTTTCGATTTATGTGCAAAACATTGGCGTATATATGAGGAGTTGCCGTACATGCTTGATGAACGTGACCGAAAGATTCTCGAATTTCTGCAGGCGGATGCCGGCATCTCCGTCACCGAACTTGCCGATCGCGTTGCCCTGTCGGTGTCGGCCTGCTCGCGCCGCATACAGCGGCTTGAGGAAAGCGGGCATATCGCCCGGCGTATCGTCGTGCTCGATCGCGAGAAGATGGGAGTGCCAACCACGGTCTATGCGATGATCAAGACGGCGCATCACGCCGACGAGTGGATCGAATCCTTCCGCAAAGTCATCGGCGATATCCCCGAGATCGTCGAGGCGCATCGGCTTACCGGGAATTATGATTATATCCTCAAGATCGTCTTGCCGCGTGTCGAGCATTACGATGTCATCTATAAACAGCTCGTGCGCAAGATCGAGCTCTTCGACGTCTCGGCGTCGATCTCGATGGAGGAACTTAAAAGCGGCGCCTCCGTTCCTGTCGGGTATGCACAATAGGTGCCTTGGCCATATCGTAGCCGTGCAGAGGTGCCATGCATAAAAGATGGTTGCTGCATATCCTTCTCAACCCTACGTTTTTGAGCAGAGTTAATCGCGAGGTGTTGCCATATGCAGGATCATCATGTCGTCGTGGTCGGAGGCGGCTTTGGTGGGGTACAGCTCGCCAACGATCTGAAGGGTGCTCCCGTCCGGATCACGATGATCGATCGGCGCAATCATCACCTCTTTCAGCCACTCCTCTATCAGGTCGCAACCACTCTGCTTGCGACCTCCGAGATCGCCTGGCCGATCCGCAATTTCTTCCGCGATCGACCTGACGTGACGACCTTGCTCTGCGAGGTTGTCGGCGTCGATAGCGCGGCGCATGAGGTGCTCCTGAAGAACGGTCAGAAGATCCATTACGACACGCTGGTGCTGGCAACCGGCGCTACCCATGCCTATTTCGGCCATGACGAGTGGGAGCCGGTGGCGCCTGGATTGAAGACGTTGGAGGATGCAACCACCATCCGCCGGCGCCTCTTGCTGGCCTTTGAGCAGGCGGAAATGGAAACCGACCCTGCCGTCCGCGAGGCGCTTTTGACCTTCGTGATTGTCGGCGCCGGTCCTACCGGGGTTGAACTCGCCGGGATCATCTCGGAACTGGCGAGGACGACATTGCCGAAGGAATTCCGCAATATCGATACCCGCAAGGCGAAGATCCTGCTCGTGGAGGCCGGTCCGCGGGTGCTGCCGGCTTTTGCGCAGGAACTCTCCGACTATGCGCACAAGGAACTCGAGCTGCTGGGCGTCGAGGTCCGTTTCGGCAAACCCGTCACCTCATGCTCGGCAGAAGGCGTGACGATCGGCGACACCTTCGTGCCGTGCCGCACCATCGTCTGGGCGGCTGGCGTCGAGGCGTCGCCGGCGGCGAAATGGCTTGGCATTCCAGCCGATCGTGCCGGCCGCGCCATTGTCGACAAGGATCTGAGGGCGCCGGGCAAGGAGGATATCTTCATCATCGGCGATACCGCAGCCGTCATGCGTGACGATGGCAGCCCCGTGCCGGGGATCGCTCCGGCTGCCAAGCAGCAGGGCGCTTATGTCGCCAAGGTCATCAAGGCAAAGCTTGCGGGCCAACCGGCGCCGGGACCGTTCCACTATCGCCATCAGGGCAGCCTTGCGACAATCGGCAAAAGTGCTGCGATCATCGATTTCGGCTGGATTAAGCTGAAGGGATGGCTCGCGTGGTGGGTCTGGGGGCTTGCCCACATCTATTTCCTGATCGGCGTGCGTTGGCGCATCGCCGTCGCCTGGAGCTGGCTTTGGATCTATATCAGCCGGCAGCACAGCGCCCGGCTGATCACGCAGAAGGAAACCATGCGCGAGGAATGAAAAAGGGCAGCCGTAGCGGCTGCCCTTTTCGTATGAGTTGCTGCGCAACAGTGCTTATGCCAGCGAAGCGATGTCGATGACGAAGCGGTAGCGCACGTCGCTCTTCAGAACGCGCTCATAGGCTTCGTTGATTTCCTGGATGTTGATCTTTTCGATCTCGGCCACGATGTTGTGCTCGCCGCAGAAGTCGAGCATTTCCTGGGTTTCCTTGATCGAGCCGATCATGGAACCGGAAAGGCTGCGACGGCCGGGGATCAGCGAGAAGGCATGCACCGGAACCGCATGTTCGGGAACGCCGACCAGCACCATGCTGCCGTCATACTTCAGCAGGTTGAGATAGGCGTTCCAGTCGATCGCCGTGCCGACCGTGTTGATGATCAGATCGAAGGTGCCGACAAGCTTCGTGAAGGTCTCGGCATCGCTGGTGGCGTAGTAGTCCTTCGCGCCCAGCTTGAACCCGTCTTCCTTCTTCGACAGCGTCTGGCTCAGAACCGTGACATCGGCGCCCATGGCATGGGCCAGCTTCACGCCCATGTGGCCGAGGCCACCCATGCCCACGATCGCGACCTTCTTGCCCGGCCCGGCTTTCCAGTGGCGCAGCGGCGAAAAGAGCGTAATGCCGGCGCAGAGCAGCGGTGCGCCCGAATCGAGCGGGATATTGTCGGGAAAGGAGAGGACATAGCCTTCCTTGACGACGATCGAGTCGGAATAACCGCCGAAGGTCGGCGTCTTGCCGTCGGCTTCGACGTCGTTGTAGGTCTGGACGAGACCAGGCATGTAATGTTCGTAATCCAGGTCGCGTGTGGCGCAGGTCGTGCAGGAATCGACGAAGCAGCCGACGCCGACGCGGTCGCCGACCTTGAACTTCGTGACCTGGGAACCGACGGCAGTCACGATGCCGGCGACTTCATGGCCGGGTACCATCGGATACTTCGAGCCGCCCCATTCGTTGCGGGCCTGGTGAATGTCGGAATGGCAGACGCCGCAATACTTGACGGAGATGACGACGTCGTCCGCGTTCGGGTCGCGACGGTCGAAAGTGAATGGTGTGAGCGGCTTGGACGCGTCGGTTGCTGCATAACCCTTTGCGATAGGCATGGGAGATTTCCTTATCTTTTCGGATGGGTTGGGAGTAGAATTTCGATGCCCCACCATGCATCAGGTCCGGGCCACAGCGTTAGAGCGATCCTGCAAGCTTTATGTACGATCCTGCGAATCTAAATAAGCAGCGGGTCTTTCGCGATCGAACGGTGCTACCTAGATAGGCATCGATATCTGCTCGAAAACAGTTGGTTGCGCATGACACTGCCTTTCAATCCCAATCAGGAACTCGCGTCGATCGTTGCACGTTTCGCCACGGAAGACGGCGAACACCGCACACCGATAGACAATCTCAATCTCTATCGGCAGTCGGCCGCGACCGTGTGGCAGCATGGGGCCTATCGGCCATGTTTTGCAATCGTGGTTCAGGGCCGCAAGAACCTGACAATCGGCGCCGAGACCTACAATTACGGTGTCGGCGAGTATATTTTGACCGCGCTCGACCTTCCGGTATCGACGCAGGTCACCAATGTCGGCAGCGATACGCCTTATCTTTGTTTCGGTATGGCGCTCGACAGCGAACGGTTGAAAGAGCTCCTGTCGCGCGTCAGCATTCCGCGTCAGGCGTTGACCGAGCCTGTGCGCGGCATTGCGGTCAATGCCGCTTCGCCGGAACTGCTTGATGCCTCGCTGCGGCTGCTCCGATTGCTTGATCGGCCCGAAGATATTCCAGCCATGGCGCCTTTGATCGAGCAGGAAATCCTCTATCGCCTGCTGACCGGTCCGAATGGCCCTCGGCTGCTGCAGATCGCGATGGCGGAGAGCCAGAGCAACCGGGTGGCGCGGGCCGTCGCTTGGCTCCGCGGCAACTATACGCAGCCGCTGCGCATCGAAGAACTCGCCGAACGCGTCGGCATGAGCGTTTCGTCGCTGCATCACCATTTCAAGACTGTTACGGCACTATCGCCGATGCAGTATCAGAAGCAGCTTCGGCTTCATGAGGCGCGCCGGCTGATGATCGTCGAGCAGCTTGACGTGGGATCGGCCGGCCATCGCGTCGGATATCAAAGTCCCTCGCAATTCAGCCGGGAATACAGCCGCCTTTATGGCCTGCCGCCGCTTAAGGACGTCGAGGCGATGCGCAATAGCGTGGTTGCCGCCGAGTAGGTTTCGGGCCGACGGCAGTTAGCTGATCGGCGCGTTGCAGCTGCCGCCATTCCATGTGTAGCTCGGCGTGACGTCCTGCGGCCCCCACAGACCTTCGAAACGATGATAGCCGGCATCGAAGCGGATCGTCAGCGAGCCCATTCCATATTTGTCGAACCATCGCAGTGTTCGCGCTCTGCCGGGTGTCGTTCCGATTTCCGAGAGTGTGCCGACCGTTGTCTCGCCATCGTCGTTGAAACGATAGGTTCCCGCTATGTGGCCCTTCGCATCGACCTGGAGCGACGTTTCAACATCGACCAACCGATCGCTCGAGAGAAGCTTGCCGCAATAGTGCCCGGCGGGACGCGTTAGGGATTTTGACGCTGCGTCAGCCGGCACGGGTAGATGAAATAGTCCGCTCGCAAAGCAGATTCCAGCAATCCAGGTGATTGCCTGGCGTCTACACTTTTCCATGCGTCCGACGCGTCAGGCTGACGCCGCTTTATAAGATTGATTGACCATGGGTTTCACCGAACGATCTCGCAGCAATAGAGACCGACATGATCTATCTATTGTGCGCACGCCATGACAAGTGTCCTCCGTCTTTTTAACGCGGTGCAGCAACGAATTCCGCTTGACGGCTGCATCGGTGTCCTGCATAAAGCGCCACGAACCGTACCGTACGGTACGCATTTGGGAGTAGCCATCGTGCTGAGCGAAGCAGGACAGTCGAGCGAGTTTTCGCCGCGCCAGAACGCCGTTCTGGAACAGGCGCTGCGTCTCCTCGTCGACGGCGGCGAGAAGGCGCTGACGACCTCGGGCGTTGCACGCGCCGCCAATTGCTCCAAGGAAAGTCTCTACAAATGGTTCGGCGATCGCGACGGCCTGCTGTCGGCGATGATCACCTATCAGGCCAGCAAAGTTCGCACCTTCGAGCGCAATGGCGAGCGGCTAAATACGATAAGCCTGCACGATCATCTCGTGATTTTCGCGCGTGATCTGCTTGAGGTTCTGGCCGGCGACGTCTCTCTCGCATTGAACCGCCTGGCGATCGGTCAGTCGAACCGCGACGGATCGAAGCTCGGCAAACTGCTTTTGGAGCGCGGGCGGCGGCAGATCGACCGCCGCGCCATCGGCCTCATCGATGCCGGCAAGCGGGCAGGGTTGCTGCGCTTCATCGATGCCGACGAGGCATATCACACGCTTTACGGGCTCATCGTCTCCGATCTGCATGTGCGCATGCTGCTCGGCGAGCCCGGTTTGAAGGATACGAGCCGTCAGGCGGAGAAGGCGGTCAGCGCCTTCCTCAAGCTTTACGGCACGGAAAAGGTATTGGCGGAAGCAGCAGCGACCGTCTGACAATTTAAAATCTGCACCCAGACAAGCAAAGGGAAGGACAAACAATGCGCGTCTATTACGATCGTGATGCCGATCTCAACCTCATCAAGTCGAAGAAAGTCGCCGTCATCGGCTACGGTTCGCAGGGCCGCGCTCACGCGCTGAACCTGAAGGACAGCGGCGCACAGAACCTTGTGATCGCGCTGAAGTCCGGTTCCCCTACGGTCAAGAAGGCCGAAGCGGACGGCTTCAAGGTCATGACCGTTGCCGAAGCTGCTGCCTGGGCCGACCTGATGATGATGGCGACCCCGGACGAACTGCAGGCCGACATCTACAAGGCCGACATCGCTCCGAATATCCGTGACGGTGCTGCGATCGCTTTCGCCCACGGTCTCAACGTTCACTTCGGCCTCATCGAGCCGAAGGCTTCGGTCGACGTCGTCATGATTGCTCCGAAGGGCCCGGGCCACACGGTTCGCGGCGAATACCAGAAGGGCGGCGGCGTTCCCTGCCTCGTTGCCGTTCACCAGAACGCTTCCGGCAACGCGCTTGAACTGGCTCTCTCCTATGCTTGCGGCGTCGGCGGCGGCCGTTCGGGCATCATCGAAACCAACTTCCGCGAAGAGTGCGAAACCGACCTCTTCGGCGAACAGGTCGTTCTCTGCGGCGGTCTGGTCGAACTCATCCGCGCCGGCTTCGAAACGCTTGTCGAGGCCGGCTACGCTCCGGAAATGGCCTATTTCGAGTGCCTGCACGAAGTGAAGCTGATCGTCGACCTGATCTATGAAGGCGGCATCGCCAACATGAACTACTCGATCTCGAACACGGCAGAATGGGGCGAATACGTCACCGGTCCGCGCATCATCACCGAAGAAACCAAGGCTGAGATGAAGCGCGTCCTCAAGGATATCCAGACCGGCAAGTTCACCTCCGAGTGGATGCAGGAATACCGTTCGGGCGCTGCCCGCTTCAAGGGCATCCGCCGCAACAACGACAGCCACCAGATCGAAGAAGTCGGCGCCAAGCTGCGCGGCATGATGCCCTGGATCGGCAAGAACAAGCTGGTCGACAAGTCGGTCAACTAAGCTTTCGGCGAGAGCAGGATTGGAGGGCCGGGGCGAAAGCTCCGGCCTTTCTATTTTTGAGCTTTGACGTAGAGCCATCTCGTCGGTTCGCCATCAAAGCCGCCACCATCGGCTTCGGTCATGGTGATGTTCTTCCATCCTCTGGCGCTCAGCATAGCCTCAAGCCATACGGCGGAAGGACAGTTGTAATAGCGTCCGAACTTGTCGTGTCCCTCTGCTTCACCCGCCTTGAAGCTGGCGTGGAAGATGCCGCCCGTTTTCAGGGCGCGCAAAATCCGGTCGAAGATATTTGGCAGAGCGGATCGCGGAACATGCAGCAGGCTGGCCTCCGCCCATATGCCGTCGAAGATTTCGGTGGCATCCAAGGCTTCGAAACGCATGACTCGAACAGGCCTGCCAAGATGCTTTTCCGCTTCCTTCGCAAGCTCGGCCGAACCGTCCGTCGGCGTGACGTCGAAGCCGCGCGAGAGCATATAGGCGGCATCCTGGCCGCCGCCGCAACCCAGTTCGAGGATGGTTGCGCGGGCGGGCAGGGCGGCCAGAAAGGCATCCAGCCTCTGGCGCGGTAGCCGGCGTTCACGCGCTGCGTAGATGGCGGCGTTGTCGGTATAGAAGGACGCTGTCGGGTCGGTGCTCATGCTGGCTGGCGTTCATTCCTTTGTAAGGCCATCGTCGATGCTAGCAGGAAAGGCAGACAATATCTGTCACCATGACAAACAAAATAGGTCAGCATTGTTGACTTATCTTTTGTTGCGTGATCTTGTGATACAAAGACCAAAAATTACGAGGAAGCCCCATGTTGAATTGGGAAAATATCTTTGCGACGCGTTCGAGCCGTATGCGCGCCTCCGAAATCCGCGAGCTGCTGAAACTTTTGGAGCGGCCGGATATCATCTCTTTTGCCGGCGGCATTCCCGATCCCGCGTTGTTCCCGGATGCGGAGTTCAAGCAGGCCTATGCCGACATCTTTTCCGGTCCGACTGTCAATGCAGCGCTGCAATATTCGGTCAGCGAAGGCTACAAGCCGCTGCGCGAATGGCTTGTCGGCCAGATGGGCGCGCTCGGCATCCCCTGTGAGCTCGAAAATGTCTTCATCGTTTCCGGTTCGCAGCAGGGGCTCGATTATCTCGGCAAGCTTTTCCTGTCGCCGAAAGACACGGCGCTGGTGACGGCGCCGACCTATCTCGGCGCGCTGCAGGCCTTCAACGCTTATGAGCCGACCTACGATCAGTTGACGCCGAACGGCAACCGCACGCCGGATTCTTATCGCGCCGCGGCTTCGCAGGCGGGGGGCAGGGTGAAGTTTGCTTATCTCTCGGCCGACTTCGCCAACCCGACGGGCGATACTGTCGATCTGGCCGGCCGCAAGAAACTGCTCGACCTTGCCGAAGAGCTGGATATCGCTGTCATCGAAGACGCAGCCTATCAGTCGCTGCGTTATGACGGCGAGCCGGTTGCGCCGATCCTGGCGCTGGAAATCGCGCGCAAGGGCAGGATCAACGACACGCGCACGATCTATTGCGGCAGCTTCTCCAAGACGCTGGCGCCCGGCCTTCGCGTCGGCTTCATCGTCGCCAATGCGCCTGTCATCCGCAAGCTGGTGCTGATGAAGCAGGCGGCCGACCTGCATTCCTCGACCATCAACCAGATCGCGATCCATCAGGTCGCCGAGCGCGGGTTTGATGCGCAGGTTGCCAAGGTCCGCAAGACCTATAGCCACCGCCGCGACTGCATGCTGGCGGCGCTTGCGAAATACATGCCTGACGGTACGAGCTGGACGAAGCCGCAAGGCGGCATGTTTGTCTGGATCACCCTGCCGAAGGGAATGGATGGCGCCAAGCTGCTCGCTCGGTCTCTCGAAACGGCGAAGGTCGCCTTCGTGCCGGGTCAGGCATTCTTTGCCGACGGCAGCGGTGCGAACACCTTCCGCGTCAGCTTCTCCTGCGCCAATGACGACATGATCGAAGAGGGCATCTCGCGGCTCGGCAAGTTGATTGCGGGTGAAATTGGGGCGATGGCGGCCTAGTTTTTACCTTCTCCCCTAGGGGAGAAGGTGGCCCGAAGGGTCGGATGAGGGGGCCAATTGCTGTGTCCCATTCGTCTTTGTGCTCTCGGTATCCCCCTCATCCGCCTGTCGGCACCTTCTCCCCGAGGGGAGAAGGGGTTTATCACTTCGCCAGATGCGGACCGATCAGCGCCAGATCGGCCTCGCTCAAGCGGTCGCTGGCCGTATTACGCTGGTGCCAATAGGGATACATCAGCGGCTGCAGGCTGACGTCGTCTAGCCGCTTGCGCTCCTCGTCGGTCAGCTTCAACTCGGCGCTGGCGAGATTGTCCTTGAACTGTGCCTTCGTGCGGCCGCCGATGATGACTGAGGTCACGCCCCTGCGGCCAATGAGCCAGGCAAGCGCCACCTGGGCTGCCGAAACGCCGCGACCGTCTGCGATTTCCACCAGCGTATCGACGATATTCCACAGGCGGTTCTCGTCGCGGATCGGCGGTTCCGTCCAGCCGGCGAACTGCCGCGTGCCCTCCGGCGTTGCCTGATTGCGGCGATGCTTGCCTGAGAGCAGGCCACCGGCAATCGGGCTCCAGACGAGGATGCCGAGGCCCTGGTCGAGGCTGATCGGCACCAGTTCGTTCTCTGCGTCGCGCGCTTCCAGCGTGTAGTGGATCTGTTGGCTGACGAAGCGTTCGCGCTTGTCGCGCTCGCTGACGCCAAGTGCCTTCATGATGTGCCAGCCGGAAAAGTTCGAGCAGCCGATATAGCGGACCTTGCCCTGGCGAACCAATGTATCGAGCGCTTCCATCGTTTCTTCCAGCGGTGTCTGTCCGTCCCATTCATGCAGCTGGTAGAGATCGATGACGTCGGTCTTCATGCGCTTCAGGCTTGCCTCGCAGGCCTGGATAAGATGCTGGCGGGATGAGCCGACATCGTTGACGCCCGGCCCCATCGGGAAGCGTGCCTTGGTGGCGATGAGCACGCCGTTCTTGCGCGGGCCGCCGATGATCTCGCCGAGAATCTCCTCCGAGGCGCCTTGCGAGTAGACATCGGCGGTATCGAGCAGGTTGACGCCGGCATCGATGCACATGTCGACGAGCTTCTTGGCCTCCTTGACGCCGAGATCACCAACGGTTTTTGCCCAACCGACTCCGCCGAAGGTCATGGTACCCATGGTGATGGTGGAAACTTTGAGGCCGGAGCGGCCAAGCAGGCGATATTCCATAGATCTATCCTCCTCGATCCCGTCTGAATAACGTGCCTCAGAAAATAGTGCCTGATGGCTGGGGTCAAGATTCAATCATCATATGAACGGCAGTCTATTCAAATTCAACTGTCACAATCATGTTAAGCCCTGCGTCTAGACAACCTCCTACAATCTAGCCGAGGACGTTTTCATGAAGACCTTTGTTTCCGCCTTTGCCGGCCTGTTGGCCATTGCTCTTTTCTCCAGCAGCGCCAATGCTGCCGATCTCGTCCTCTACACCAGCCAGCCGAACGCCGATGCGCAGGCAACCGTCGATGGTTTCATGGCCGCCAATCCCGGCATCAAGGTCGATTGGGTTCGTGACGGTACGCCGCAGATTATCGCCAAGCTTCAGGCCGAAATGCAGGCCGGCGCTCCGGTTGCCGATGTCCTGTTGATCGCCGATACGGTAACGCTCGAGCGCTTGAAGGAAGCCGGCAAGCTGCTCGCCTACAAGTCGCCGGAAGCCGCGAATTACGATGCGTCGCTTTATGACACTGACGGCTATTACTATTCCACCAAGCTGATCACGACCGGCATCGTCTACAACACGGCCGCCGCCATGAAGCCGGCAAGCTGGCAGGATCTGGTGAAGCCGGAAGCCAAGGGCCTCGTCGCCATGCCGAGCCCGCTTGCTTCGGGCGCCGCTCTCATCCACGCACAGACGCTCGCCGGCGTCGGCAGCCTCGGCTGGGACTACTACAAGCACCTCGCCGACAACGGCGCGATCGCTTCCGGCGGCAATGGCGCCGTGCTGAAGTCGGTCGCTTCCGGCGAGAAGGCCTATGGCATGATTGTCGATTACATGCCGATCCGTGAAAAGGCCAAGGGCGCTCCGCTGGAATTCGTCTTCCCGAAGGAAGGCGTTTCGGCCGTCACCGAGCCGGTCGGCATTCTCGCCGGCACGCAGCACGCCGATGCCGCCAGGAAGTTCGTCGATTACGTCCTTTCCGAAAAGGGCCAGGAAGGCTTCCTGAAGCTTGGCTACATCCCGGCTCGCAACGGCACGCCGCTGCCGGAAGGTTTTCCGTCACGTCACAGCATCAAGATTTTGCCGTTGAATGCAGCCGATGCTCTCAAGAACGCGGATCAGGACCTCAAGACCTTCTCCACCTACTTCAAGTCGAAATAATCCAACCCGGATTTGGAATGTACTCATATGTGCGTCGAGGAAACAGCCAGCCGGCCTGGCTGTTTCCTTTTGTTGTTGCCGTTGTGCTTTTGCTCAGTGTCCTGCCGCTGGCACGGCTGGCGTTTGCCGGCATCGAGGCGCTGCTTAGGGGCGGCACCTATGAACTCATCACCGATCCCTCGCTCTGGCGCTCGGCCTGGTACACGATAGAGACTGCCGTGCTCGGCACTGTCGTTTCGGTGGTCCTTGGTTGCCTCTTCGCATTCCTGCTGACATTGACGGATCTCTCGGGCAGGGGGCTTCTTGGCTTCCTCTTCGTGCTGCCTATGATGATCCCGCCGCAGGTAACGGCGCTAGCCTGGGTGCAGATGTCCGGGCCGTCGAGCCCTTTACTGAAAGCGTTGCATATCGCGCCGCCGCTCGGTTCGCCGCAGCCGCTCTATTCTGTTGGCGGCATTGCGCTGCTCTATGGCGTTCAGCATGCGCCGCTCGTCTATCTCGCTCTGCGCGCCGGCCTGATGGCGCTGCCGCGCGATGGCGTCGAGGCCGCAAGGCTTTCCGGCGCGTCCGGCCTGCGTGTCTTCCGCGATATCATCCTGCCCTTGTCTCTGCCCGGTGTCATTGCGGGCGCTGCGATTGCCTTCGTCTCGTCCATTGGCAATTTCGGCATTCCGGCGATCCTTGGCATTCCCGCCTCGATCTATACGCTCTCGACCTTGATCTTCACGAAGTTCTCCAATTTCGGGCCGCGCACCTTCGGCGATATCGCCGTGCTCTCGACGATGATCGCCATCATTGCGATTGCCGGGCTTGCCGTGCAGGGCAGGGCCTTGAAGGGGCGTGACTATCGCGTCATCGGTATTTCCGGCGCGACGGCTGCCTTTTCGCTCGGCCGTTGGCGCTATCTGGCGCTGCCGGTGCTCTATGCCACCCTCTTCGTCATGCTCGTTGCTCCCTTTCTGGCGCTGGTCGCAGGTGCGCTTGTGCCGGCCTATGGCGTGCCTCTCACCGTCAAGACGGCATCGCTGAACGCCTTCACTGAAATCCTGTTTCGGCAGAGCATAACACGCACGGCCTTTTCCAATTCGCTATTCCTCGCCGGCGTGACGTCACTCGGTCTCCTGTTGGTGACAGTGCTCGCGGCCTATGCGCTGACGCGGCGCAAAGACATGCTGAGCCGCATCGTCGGCGGCATGATCGAGATTCCCTATGCGCTTCCGGGCATCATCATCGCTGTCTGTTTCATCCTGGTGTTTGCGGCACCCTTGCCGATCCTCAACGTCACGCTTTACGGGACGATCTGGATCATTCTGCTTGCCTATTTCTCCGCCTATTTCGCGGTCAGCCTGAAGCCGGTCATGAGCGCCTTCCTGCAGCTCGATCCGGCACTGGAAGAGGCGGCCCGACTTTCCGGGGCCGGCTTTTTCCGCCGTCTTGCCGACATCATCGTGCCGCTGATCGCGCCGGCGGCGGGCGCATCCGTGATCCTCGTCTTCCTCATCGCCTGCAACGAGCTGACCGTTTCGGCGCTGCTCTGGTCGGCCGGCACGCAGACGCTGGGCGTCGTCATCTACAATCTCGACGATGGCGGGAGCGCCGATCTAGCCTCGGCCATGTCGGTCATCGTCATCGCCATGGTCGTCATCATGATGGCGCTTCTGGAAATCATGGCCAAGCGCCTGCCGAAGGGAGTGGTGCCTTGGCGAAGCTGATCCTCAATCATGTCAGCAAGGATTTCGGCACGGGCGGACGCGCTGCCGTCAATGCTTTGTCGCTCGATGTCCGCGAAGGCGGCTTCCTAGCGCTGCTTGGCCCCTCCGGTTGCGGCAAGACGACCGTGCTTCGAATGATCGCCGGTTTTGAGCAGCCGACCGATGGCTCCATCCATCTCGGCGAACGGCTGCTGGCGGATGCGGCGAACATGCTGCCGCCGGAGCGGCGCAATATGGCGATGGTGTTTCAATCCTACGCGCTCTGGCCGCATATGAACGTCGCTGACAATGTCGGCTACCCGCTCAAGGTGCGCGGCATCTCCGGCGAGCGCTACCGCGAGAAAGTGCGCGAGGCACTGGCGACGGTGCGTCTTGGCGACTACGCCGAACGCCGGCCCGCCGATCTCTCCGGCGGCCAGCGCCAGCGCGTGGCGCTCGCCCGCTGCCTGGTGACATCGCCCGATGTCGTGCTGCTGGACGAGCCGCTCGCCAACCTTGACCGTCATCTGAAGAAGGAGATGGAGGAGACCTTTCGCGAATTCCACCAGCGCTCCGGTGCCACCATGATTTATGTCACCCATGACCAGAGCGAAGCGATGGCGCTCGCGACCGACGTTGCCGTCATGTCCGAAGGGCGGCTCCTGCAGGTGGCGCCGCCGGCGGAGATCTATGCGCGCCCCGAAGGCAAAATGGTCGGCGGATTGGTCGGGCAGGGTGCCATCCTATCGATGGCTTTTCCCGATGGCGGTCCACGCCGTATCGATTGGCCGTTCTTCCGAGACTTGTGGGAGAATGGGGCAGGTGGCTCGGCCAGAGCGGATATTCTCGTGCGGCCGGAGGACGTGGTTGCCGATGGGGAGGGCATTTCATGCCGTGTCGATTCCATTCTTTATGAGGGCGAGCGCTATGCGCTGAGGCTGTCGATGCCGGATGGACAGGTGCTGCGCGCCTATAGCCGCGAGGCTGTTGCCGTGGGCGATGATTATCGGGTCGCGATCCGCTCCGCCTGGCGGCTTTGATCGGTAGGGGACAAGATGGTTGTTCCATGTCGCCTCCTATGCTTGATTTGCTCGGCGTCACGAAGGGGAGTCGCGCATGTCCGATCATAGCTTTCCGATTTTCGATCTCGGCGCTTTCAAAGCAGCCGATCATGACGAGAAGAAGCGGCTCGGTGCGGAGGTGGATCGAATATGCCGCTCGACCGGCTTTCTGGCGATTGCCAACCACGGTGTCGCGGATGCCATGATCGCCGAGGTGTGGAAGAAGACGCAGACTTTTTTCGATCTGCCGTCTGAGGTGAAGCAGAAGGCGAAAACGCTCTATCCCGGCTACCCCTACGGCTATCTCGGGCCGGGCACTGAGGCACTTGCAAAATCGCGCAACGTGGACACGCCGCCGGATCTGAAAGAAAGCTTCAATGGTGGCCCACTTTCTGTACCCTCAGGCATGACGGATCCTGAAGCACTCGGCTTCTGCTATGCCGCGACCATCTGGCCGGAGGGGCCTGAAGGATTCGTGGAGGCATGGAAGGGCTATTATCGGGCGATGGAAGATCTCGCGGCGCGTATCATGCGTGTCTTCGCAACGGCGCTCGGCCTCGATGAACATTTCTTCGATTCCTATGTCGACGCGCCGATCAGCGCGCTGAGGGCACTGAATTATCCCGAACAGCATGTGCCACCGCAGCCGGGCCAGCTTCGCGCCGGCGCGCATACCGATTACGGCAGCCTGACGATCCTCCTGCCGCAACCCGGCTCGAAAGGGCTGGAGATCATCGCCCCTGATGGCAACTGGACGCCAGTGCCGCCGGTCGAAGGTGCTTTCGTCATCAACATCGGCGACCTGATGGCGCTCTGGACCAACGATCGCTGGGTGTCCACGGTGCATCGTGTCGTCAATCCGCCGCCGGAAGAGGGCGGCATGCAGCGCCGCCAGTCTCTAGCCTTCTTCCACCAGCCGAACTGGTTTGCCGAAATCGCCTGCCTGCCGTCGTGCCTGAAGGAAGGCGAGGAGCCGAAATATGCTCCCGTTCTTTCCGGCCCATATCTGATGGGCAAGTTCAAATCGACGGTAACAGCCAAGGCCGGATGATGCGAGTATAATAAGCCGGCTCATATTCTTCTTAAACTGGAATGCTTCATGTCCCTGCGCCTTGCGACTTTCAATGTCGAAAATCTTCTGACCCGTTTCGATTACACTGGTTTTCGCAATCAGCTGCGCCAGGATCGCGTATTGCAGCTCTTCGATGTCCGTAATGAAGAGATCTATCAGCAGCTGGAAGCGGCACGCGTGATTGCGGCGACCGACGACACCAGGCAGATGACGGCGCTTGCGATTGCGGATGCCGATGCTGACATCATCTGCCTGCAGGAGGTCGACAACATGGCGGCGCTGCAGGCTTTCGAATATGGCTATCTCTACCGCATGGTCGGCAATGGCTATCGGCAGAAATTCCTGATCGAAGGCAATGACAGCCGCGGCATCGATGTCGCCGTGATGATGCGCGAGGAAACGCGCGACGGCCAGCCGATCGTGCTTAACGACATCAAGAGTCACGCCATGGTGACCTACGGCAATTTCGGTCTTTTTAACGACGAGCTTGCGGAGCTCGGCCTTCATTCGGAGGACAAGATCTTCAAGCGCGATTGCCTGGAGCTGCACCTCCATATTGGTGGGGTTCCGTTTTCGCTCTATGTCATCCATCTGAAATCGATGGGACCTGCGCGCGAGGGCGTGGATGGACGTCATGCGACCATGCCGATCCGCCGAGCCGAGACCATGGCGGTTCGCCGCATCATCGAAGATCGCTTCGGGGCTGGCCACACGGCGACGAAGAATTTCGCCATCTGCGGCGACATGAACGACTATCAGGAATGGATCGACGTCATCGGCACACGCCGCAGCGGCTATCGGTTCGAACCACGCGACGAGGAGAAGGGCAGCGCCCTCGATGTTTTCAGCCATGATGGTTTTGCGGAGAACGTTGTGCGGCGGCGAGAGGAGCTTGACCGCTGGACGCTTTACCACGCCCGAGGGCCGCAGGAGCAGCGGCTTTGCCAGCTTGATTACATCTGGCTCTCTCCGGCGCTGGCACGCGCCAATGCCACGCGCATGCCCGATATCATCCGCTCGGGCCAGCCTTTCCGCACTATTTTCCCACCGGGGCAGGAGGTGGAGCGCTATCCGCGCGTCGGCTGGGACAGGCCGAAAGCCTCAGACCATTGCCCCGTCGTCATGACATTGGATTTGATATGAGCATCTCAGAACAGAACGACATGGCCGGCTGGCCGCCGGAAGGCACCGTATTTCCCGTTTCCGGGATCGATCTTGCCGTGCTGCCAGGCGAGCATCCTTTCCACGTTCAGGAGTCTGCGGCGGCGCAGGAGAACTGGGCAAGGGAAATCGCCGCCAATCCAGCCCTCTTTGATGGGCGCATGATCTTCCAGCGTCGTCTTTCGCTTGCCGACGGCCTCGTCAGGGGTGAAGCCTATGTGACGCCTTTCTCGACCTTCCTTTGGTGGCGCAAGCAAAGTGAGCGGCACGGTGGCTTTCATCTTTTCGCATTTCCGGTGGCGGTATCGTCCGATGGTGCGATCATCGCGATCCGCATGGCGCCGCACACTGCCAATCCCGGCCAAATTTATTGCGCGGCTGGATCGATGGACGAAAATGATATTGTCAACGACCACGCCGACGTCGCTGGCAATATGCGACGCGAGGTGCTGGAGGAAACCGGTCTGGATTTGAACAACGCGATCGCCGACCCTGGATACTACGCAACCCATATGAATCGTTCCGTCACGCTCTTTCGGGTTTTCCGCTTTCCGTGGACGGCCGAGGATATGCTTCGGCGCATCGAGGCGCATATACTGGTTTCCGAAGAGGACGAGGTCGATGGCGTGGTCGCCATTCGCTCGGCAGATCCCGCCGCGCATCACTACAGCGTGGCGATGCTGCCGATCCTTGCTTGGTTCTTCGGTGGCGGTAGATAGCTTGGGCTTGCGCTGGGGTCGCTTGCCGGTATGAATAATCAAGTCTGGAAGTATGGATGGAGGCCAGATTGGCGCGCAGCTACAGTGTCTATGATGTGTTCACCGACAACAAGTTGGCGGGCAATCCGCTCGCAATCATTTTCGATGCGGGGGACCTGAGCGATGAGGCAATGCAGGCGATCGCCAGGGAGATGAACCTTTCCGAGACGGTCTTTGTGCTGCCGCCGCAAAATCCCGCCCACACGGCGAGCCTGCGCATATTCACGCCCGGTCGCGAACTGCCTTTTGCAGGGCATCCGACAGTCGGCACGGCGATCGCGTTGGCAGAGAAGGTCCATGCCAATCATGGCGGTGACCTCGATCTCGTTTCCGTTCTCGACGAGCGCGTCGGACCGGTGCGCTGCGCCATCAAGCTACGCCAGAACAAGGCGAGTTTTGCCGAGTTCGATCTACCGAAGAAGTCGCAGGAGATCCCGCTGCCGCTCGACAGGGCCGATATCGCCAATGCGCTCAGCCTGAAGATCACCGAGATTGGCTTCGAGAACCATGTACCTTCCATATGGAGTGCCGGAGTGCCGTTTCTTTTGGTGCCGGTGCACGATGTCGGCGTGGCTGAAAGGCTGGAGTTCGATCTGCAGCTTTGGGAAAAGACGGTGCCCTTCGTCGACGGCGCGCTTGCTTCGGCTTTCATTTATTGCCGCGGCGGCGTCAATCACGTTGCCAAATTCCACGCGCGCATGTTCCCCGTGGGAATGGGTATCGTCGAGGACCCGGCGACGGGTGCTGCAGTGGCGGCGCTGTCCGGGGCGATCAATCAGTTCGATGCTTTGCCGGATGGGCATCATCCTGTTGTCATAGAGCAGGGCATCGAGATGGGACGGCCATCGCTGATTCATCTTCACCTCGATATCAATGGTGGCCTGATCGCCAATGCCCGCATCGGCGGCCAGGCGGTGCGTGTTGCATCGGGAATTCTTGAGCTTTGATTTTATTGACTTTTCGGCCGCCTCTGAAATTTTTTTGACAAAAAAACAAAGAAAATTCGTCTGGCCGCTGGACAATCAAACCGATCCTATTTATATGCCCGGTCACGCCGCCAGCAAGCGGTACGGGTGATTAGCTCAGTTGGTAGAGCAGCTGACTCTTAATCAGCGGGTCGTAGGTTCGAGCCCTACATCACCCACCAAAAACTCCTTGAAATCGTTAGTTAATTCGAAACGTCTCGAGGGTTTTCGGCTGCGCGGTTCCCAGCAGATTGGAAACGGTTTCCAATTCAAGATCCGCGCTATTCCGGAATGCAGCGGGCTTGATCTCGTTCCAGCGGCTTTCCATGAGCTTCATCGCATCCGCGCTGAACTCCGTGGCGCGACGTCCTTCCCGTACTTCAGCATAAGACAGGTGTTCGTCCGCGGTTCTTCTCCCGATCGGACAGCAATCGATGTTGTCGGTAGGGTTGTCGCTCTAGTCGGAAAGCCTGCCCAGTAGAAGGCCGGTAAATAAGCCGAGGAGCGCCGTCACGATCAGGACGGAGCTCGTAGCTGTCGGATTTTCCTTTGCGGCCTGCACTACGTTCCGGCCCTCGGCGCGGGCATGATCCGCGATGTTTGCCACTTTTCCCTTTGCTGAAGAAAGGGCCTCGTCGGCGCGGTCCGAGGCGCTATCGATCCGCTTTGCCAAATCGGTGGAGAGCCTATCGATCTGGCTGCGGAGTTCATCGATCTGCGCATTGATGTCCTTGTCCAGCGAGATGTCGGCCATGATGCCCTCCTCCTTGATTGCGGGTAAGTTCCTCCAGGAACGAATGGAGGCTTGCTTTGGTTCCCATCAGGTTGAACGACGTCTTTCGCAGTTGGAGAAGTTTTGAAACGGTCACGAAGCGACCGATATGCCAATGGCTTCAGCGCAGATGCAGGAGAAACGCGGTCGGCGCTGATATCGACATCGTGAAAAGAAATAGAGAAAGCCCATATTTCAGTCTTCGCATTCGGCGCGTCTTTAAGCCGTCCCAGTCGTATCCCATAAGTATATCCTGTTTGCTTTGCGTTTATTGATGCTGGAAATATCCCATGAATTGTTTGCGCGAAGCTTGTGAATTGTTTTTATCAAGGCGATGAATAAATACATCGGATTATACAATCCTGTGCTGCAATTTTTTCTTTTGTTTTTGCAAGTATAACCGAAAAGGTCCATTATTAAACTAGAAGTAGTGAGTTTGGACCCTATCGTAGACTTTGCGCGAGCTGCAATCTCTGATTTGACTGAACATCCAGCCGGGCACTGATCGCGCATCAACCAATCTACATCACCAGATTATGCTGTTGCTGTAAGCGACGCCCGCGCCTGCGCTCGCTCGGATAGGCCGGGCCGGCCAACGGAGCTTTCCGGTGATCACTCCGCGTTCAAATAACGTCAGACATGTCCGGCCGAGGGCAATGGCCATCGCTTTCGGCCATGTGCGTTCAAGGCTTCCTATATCCACCTTCCATGACGCTGAATACAAAGATAGCGGCCAGAATCACGATCAGCGTATAATCGAAGGCGGAGAGCAGTCGAAGCAGTTCCATGATGTTTCTCCTCCCACAGAGAACACGAACCAGAACAACCGCTAGTATGTTCCTCCCGCGGGCGCATGCCAAGTTTTTTGCATCCTGCGGTGCAAAAACAATGTTGTGCGAGGCACAATAACCAGTTGTTTCCAAAGAGATATCAGCACTCTATTAACTGCTACTGGTTGCGGCGAGGGCGAGCGCGCGCTGCAATCGTATTGTCAACAAATTTTATAGAGTATAGCATCGGCACAGTGATAAGTCCGATTGCCCAACGCTTGCAGAAATCACGTGGTGCGATCGATTTGGAGGGAGTTGGCTATTGACCCTTGGCTCTGACCATCAGCCGCGTGACCTGCCTGTTGTCGTTATCGTTGGCGGTGGCGTTTCCGGAACCGGGGTTGCCTTTCATCTGCTGCAGCGACAGTTGCTGCGGGCTGGGCAGGTTTTCATATTCGAGCCGCGGGAGCGTTTGGGGGCAGGGCTCGCCTACGACACGCAGGATGTCGCCCATCGCATCAACGTGCCTGCGGCGAGGATGAGCCTGCTGTCCGATGACATCGAACATTTTCAGCGCTGGTTGCTGGAAAATAATGCGCTTGCCGATGATGATGCGGCGATTGCCGTCGATGGCAGTCTTTTTCCGCGACGCTCCGTTTTCGGGAGCTATATCAACAGCATGATCCGTCCCTTCGTCGAGAACGGGCGGCTGCGCCACGTCAGGCAAAGCGTCGAGCGGATCCAGAGGACGGGCGGCCGCTGGGCGGTGACCGGTGCTGGCGGAGAGCGCGTTGATGCCGATATTCTCGTCATCGCGACAAGCCACCCGTCGCCTTTGCCGCCGCAGGTGTTGCGGGATGCGCTTGCCGATCACCCACGCTTTGTTGCCGACCCAACGCGTCCTGATGCGCTTTCGGTCGTCGGCGCCGGAGATCGCGTCCTTGTGGTCGGCAACGGCCTGACCTCGGCCGACGTCATCGCCTCGCTCGAACTTAGGGGACATAAGGGGCCGGTCACCGCGATATCCCGACGCGGTCTGCGCTCGCGCGGCCATGCCGCGGTCAAGCAGGAGCTATTCGGCGATTTTGCTGATCAGCCCTCGAAAACCGCGGTTGATCTGCTGAAAAGCGTGCGAGCGGCTATCCGCAGGGCGGAAGGTGAAGGACGCAGCTGGCATGCGGTCATCGATCAGGTAAGGACGCAGGGGCGGCAAATCTGGGAGGCGCTTCCGATCGAGGAGCGACGCCGGCTAGTTCGGCATTTGCGGCCGTTTTGGGATGTCCATCGCTTCCGTGTTGCGCCGCAGGTGGAAGCTGTCAGCGAACGGGCGCTTGCAAGCGGCAGGCTTGAGGTGCTGGCGGCTTCGGTTGCGGAGGTTGGCGTTACCGATGATGTCATCGATTGCCGGTTGCGATTGAGCCGTTCCGACCGCTTCGTGAGAAGGCAATTCGATGCGGTCGTCGTCACCACGGGTCCCGGACACCGTGGCATTCTGCAATCCCAAGCCTGGATCGATGAGTTGTCGAAAGCCGGATATCTCACATTGGATCCCGCCCGCTTGGGATTTTCCTGCGATACGCAATCACGCGCCTTGGCGGCCGACGGTACAGTGACACCATCTCTGTTTATCTCCGGACCGCTTGCACGCGGAACCTTCGGCGAATTGATGGGATTGCCCGAGGTGGTCGAGCACGCCGTTCTCGTGGCCGACCAGGTGGCAGGCGCGATCGCCGATTACACGACGCGTGGGCAAGGGAAGGCATATTTGGACAGTAGTGCCGCCTAAAATCCAAGAAAAGCCGCAAATTCGTTGCTCAGACGATACAATTGCCTAAATTTACTCATATAAACTATACAATTTGTGAGTTACTATCTTGTTCCCACGAGATTGCGGGGTTACTTCCGCAGTCCCATGCTGACAGGATCGGCCCGTTGAGTCTCTTTCGAGCCATGCCGGGTTTTTAACAACTGACTTTGCAGTAAAGCGGACGGCGATGCTTACGAAAAAAGGAAAGTACGGATTGAAGGCGCTGGTGGATCTCGCACGCCTCGGCCCGGGTGAAACCGCGTTCATCAACGATATCGCGTTACGCAACAATATTCCGAAGAAGTTTCTCGATACCATCTTGCTCGAATTGCGAAACGCCGGCGTGTTGCGTTCGAAGAAGGGGCCAGGCGGCGGTTATTCGCTGTCGCGTCCCGCCTCGGAAATCCGCATCGGCCATGTCATCCGTACCCTGGACGGTCCGCTGGCTCCTATCCGCTGCGCCAGCCGCACGGCCTATGAAGCCTGCGACGACTGTTCCGATCCGGAGCGTTGTCAGGTACGGCGCTCGATGACGGAGGTGCGTGACGCGATTGCCGAGATTCTCGACAACATGTCGCTGGAACAATTCGTCGCCGGCGGCGCGGATTTCGACGTCCCGGAACGGGAAGATCGACGCGCTTCTCATACCGCCTGA
The DNA here is from genome assembly GCF_014194925.1 of Rhizobium sp. BK491. Classification (NCBI taxonomy): domain Bacteria; kingdom Pseudomonadati; phylum Pseudomonadota; class Alphaproteobacteria; order Hyphomicrobiales; family Rhizobiaceae; genus Rhizobium; species Rhizobium sp. BK491. Next base: position 634,795 of record NZ_JACIAR010000001.1, on the reverse strand, counting down.
TTTTCGACGTAACTTGGCTTTCAAGGCAACCAACTCTTCAATGGCTTCACGCCGTTAAGATGGTAGTTGCCGACGATGTGATGTTTCTGGCGGGCCGGTTCATGCAGCGTATGGATGCGGGCGTTGCGCCAATGGCGGTCGAGGTTCAGGCCGATGCCCGCCGACGCCGTGCCGGCAAGCTCGAACAGCGTGTCGGCTGCCTCCATCGCAATATCAGCCGTCATCGTCTGGGCTGCCGTAACTGAGAGCGCCGCATCGATGACGTGGTCTTCCGTGAGATTGATCTGCGCCGCGTCGATCTTGCCGCCGGCCCGTTCCATCGTTGCCGTTGCAGCTTCGATGCGCACGGCAATTTCTCCGATTCTCGTTACGATCAGCGGATCGTTGACGGCTTGCTCATCCCCATCGCTTTCCCTCGGGTGAGAACGCGCCCGCACGAACTCCATAGTCGCTGCCAGTGCGGATCTGGCGATACCGAGATTGATTCCAGCGTGCGTGAGTTGGTTCACGCAATCGATCACCGTCGGCGCCGCCAACTTTTCTCGGTTTACAAGCAGGGTGTCGGCGTTGAGATAGACATTATGCAATATGACCGTGCCGTTTCCGGAGGTGCGTTGACCAAAGCCGTCCCAATCGTCGATGATTTGGATGCCTTCCGCATTTCTGGGCACGACAGCGGCTATCGATCCTTGGCGTTTGTCCGCCGCGAACAGCGCGATCCAATCTGAAAAGAGAACGCTGGCGGACGGCCGGCTACGTCCGTTGAGGCGGAAGCCGGCTCCGTCCGATGTCAGATGCCAGGAGTGCTGGTCGCCGCCGCTTGCACCGGCCTCGGAAAAGATGCTGCCGAAACGATCGCCGGTAATGGCGCGATCGAAAAGGGATGCCCTTTGGTCCTCACCGCCGCCAATTCTGACCGCTTCCAGCACGTGAAAATGCGTCTGCAATATCTGCGCGATGGAAGGATCGGCCTCCGCAAGGATGGCGATGACTTCGGCGAGAACGCTGTTCGAAATGTCGATGCCGCCATTTTCGGAAGGAACGGAAATTCCAAGCAGCCCCGATTGGGATAGAGCCTCGGCCTCGTCATAGGGCAGGATGCGGTTGATATCGCGGTCGCTCGCCTGCTGTGCAAAGGCTGCCGCAAACGAGCGCGCAATATCGAGCGCCTCCTCTTCGCTTTGAACGCGATGGGCGGGCGGCCTGACGCGTTCATACAATTGGGAAACAGTCCCCATTTGTCACTCCTTGACCAGCGCCGGCTCGGCTCCTCAGGGCGTGGCAAATCAGCGAGATGCTGGTTTCGCACCCTTCCATATAATAGGCGCCGACTGAAAAATTGTAAGCGCTCGACACGATGTCAGTCAGGTCGAATAGCGAACTCGGTGCCTTCCAATGCCATTCCCTCCACAGCGAAAGCGGTTTCGAAATCTGATCTTAGGGCCCGGAATTGCTTTCCCTTTTCCCAGTTCAATCGAGGGCGCGGCACGAAGAAAGCAACCGACCGCTGGATGTTTTTCAAGCCGCATTATCGCCGATCCGATTCCGCCCGCAGAAGAAAGCGCTTGCTAGAGGCGCATTTTCGCGCTTTCATATACGACTAAATAAGTAGACAATGACAATAATCATGCCGCCTCATCGCTTCAAGAAGCAATGGCGGACGATTGCAGGCATCGGATATTGCACCGAGTTGGACCTGCCTGTCGCACCCTTCTTTCGTTGGAGAAGAATGGTGGAATTTTGAGACCCGAAGCGGCTCTTATGCGTTTTGTCAGCCACCGTTCTTCGGTTGTCGAGCGTCAGATCAGAGTTTGAATTTCGGGCAGTTAAGTGACAAGCCCAAGAAAGGCATGATCGACCACCTCTCGCCCCAGGAGTTGATATGACGGTTCAGGGATTCTTTTCCGCCAGGACGAATGCGGCGTCGTCGGCTTATGTGATGCCGCGGATTGCCGTGATCGGACGTGGTTTTTCCGGCATGATGATGGCAATCGCCCTGCTGAAGACAGTGCGCTTTCCCTTCCATCTGCAGCTCTTCGATCCCAATTCCAGCGTCAGCGGTGGTCAGGCGCTCGCCTCGGGACACAGCAGCGAAATCCTCAACAGCCGCGTACGCGATCTTTCGGTCTCTGCCGGCGATCCCGACGATTTCAATCAATGGCTCTCCAGCAATGCGCCTTTCCGTAGCGCCGTCCCCGCCGCCATACCGGGTTTCCTGCAGATCTTCGTGCCGAAGAGCATCTTTAGCGACTACGTCTACCAGCGCTTTTCGGAAGCCTTCTCATCACGGCGCGATGTGGCAGTGCAGGTCCGCAGCGAGACGGTCTTCGGTCTCAGGCGTGTTCGCGGCGGCCGTTTCGTGGTGGAGAGCGACGGGGCCGGCAATGCGCCATTTGATATGGTGGTGCTGGCAACGGGCTACGGCATTGCCGATTGGGAGGCGCAGGCCAGCGATCTCGTGACGGTCCCGACCACCGTTCGTGCGCGACGCCTCGTGTCGCGACCGCACACGATCCTGCTGGGAAGCGGCCTGCGCGTGGTCGATCGGCTGCTGCAGATGCGCGAAAACGGCTATACGGGGCAGATCACCATCGTTTCGCGGCGGGGCTTCCTGCCGCAGAGCCATACGCGCAACAACGCCGACCCGGTTTTCCCTGCAGATGAGATGCCAGATAAACTCAGCGAAATTGTTCGCTTCATTCGCCGCGCTTGCGAGGAGGCGGAGGCGAACGGGCAGAGCTGGCAGTCCGTCATGAATGGTTTGCGCAAGCACGCCCGATCGCTATGGCGATCCCTGCCGGCCGGTCAGAAGCAGCAGTTCAACCGTCATCTGCGGGCGCTCTATGATAGCCATCGCAATCGGTTGCCCGAAGCCCTGCATGTTCGCCTCAATCAGGAGATGGCTGAGGGCAACACGGTGTTGCGGCGCGGTCACTTCATCCGGCGGACGCCGACAGGGCTGGTTTTGAGGCCCGCGGGACGGCAGGAGACCGAGCAGCTCTATGCCGATGACGTGATCGATTGTCGATGCCAGGCGCCCGATCTGAATGCGCCGTTGCTGCGCAGCCTTATCGACGCCGGCCTTGCGGTGCCGGACGAGCTCGGCCTTGGTCTCGCGGTCGATGCAGCGGGTGCACTCGAGGTCAATGGGCGTTCGACGGAGGGACTCTTTGCCATTGGCCCCCTGGGGCTTGGAAGTCTCCCGGACATCGATCTCGTGCCTGAGATCGTGACGCAGGCCTATGCGGCCGCCGAAAGCGTGGCGGAACGTTTTCATCCGCAATGCAAGGCGGTCTGACCACTCAGCAGCGTCTCCATTTGCAAGCAAGATGGCGATCGTTTGGTTCGTTAAGCGTGTCGCATCGCGGCAGAATAGCGGCTTGCTGCGGGCGCCGATCATGGCGCCACCTTCATCGTGATTGCCCAGCGCGTATAACCTATCATTGCCAAGGTGGTTCTCTGGCCTATTTCTGGACGGGCGCTGGTCCGTGGGATAGGTCGTGTCCGATATGAGGCGGTGTTACTAGTATTGAGCGAGGTTCTGGACAGGATAAGGGCGTGAAATGCCTTCGTGTCGCCTTTCTTTGTCTTACAAGGCGTACGCGTAAAGACTATGGAATTCGCAATCATATTATAGGACGAGTCGGGTCTCTGTTTTTGCGGCGATTTCGGTCATCCACTGGCTGCGACTTCATGTGCAACGAGGAGCTCTGCTTGCGCCCGCTGAAATCTCGCCTTTTTCTATTGCCTCTTTTGCTGCTGGGATTGGCTATGTTTGCCATCGCCGGTCCGCTGGTGGGCGAGAACGCCTTTGCGCAGGATCAGCAGCCGGCCCAGACATCGCAGCAAACGGATCAACCGCCCGGGCAGCTCGCCAATGGGCTGCTGGATACGGCCGTCACTGAACTCGGCAAGGCAAAGAAGACCTACGCATCGCTTCAGGAGGCGGCGAAGCAGGCAACAGCTGATGATGAGACGCTCGTAGCGCTCTCCGGCCAGGTTGACGAACTCAATCGCACCACTGCTGCTATATCCGCGCGCCTGAAACCCCGTACCGCCGAGATCGATGCACGCCTGACGCAACTCGGTGCTGCCCCAAAGGAAGGCCAGCCGCCTGAGGCTCCGATCGTGACACAGGAGCGCGACCGGCTCAATGCCGAACGCTCGCAGATCAGTGCCGTGATCCTCGATGCAGACAATCTGACCGCAGAAAGCAATCGGCTTTCGATGCAATTCATGGAGATGCGCCGAAAGTTGTTTGCCGAGACGCTATTCAAGCGGACGGAGGTTTCCACCACGACATTCGACGATGCAGGCGCGGCTTTGGTCGAGGAGGGCGTCAAGTTTAGTGCCGCGGTGACGAGCTGGATCGCCTTCGTGTTCAAGGCAAAGCTTGCCTCGCTTCTGGCTGCCGTTTGCCTGTCGATCGGCGCTGCGCTGATATTTCTTTTTGGGGGTTATCGGCTGTTCCGCCGCTACTACGTGCAGGACGAGGCTATCGAGAATCCGCCCTATATCAGCCGACTATCCGTCGCCTTCTGGTCGACCCTGATCCGCACGCTGTCGCTGGCAGCTTTTCTCGTCACGTCCTTCTTCTTCCTCTCGAATTTCAACGTGCTGCGGCCCGACATCGCGCCGATACTGGCTGCGGTCTTCGGCTTTATCGGCCTCGTCTATTTTGTCGGTCGCCTCAGCAATGCCGTCTTCGCGCCATTCCGGCCGCATTGGCGCTTGGTCAAGCTGTCAAACAAGGGAGCGCATTCGCTCACCTGGTGCCTGCAGGCGATGGCCGTGGTCAACGGGCTGGATTACGTCTTCGACCGCATCAGCGAGTCCATGGGATCGCCGGTCGTCGTTACCGTGGCGAAAAGTTTCCTGGCCGCACTTTTGATCGGCCTCATCCTGATTGCGGCATCCTTCGGCTCGCCGATGCTGGCCAAGAATGGCGATCCGGATGCGCCTGGCCGCCATTGGCCGCATGGCATGGCCATCATTCTTCGCGCTCTCGGCATATTGGTGATCTTCACCTCGTTCATCGGCTATGTAGGGCTTGCCCGCTTCATGGCAACGCAGATGATCGTGACGAGTGCTGTCATTGCAACCATGTATCTCGGTTTTCAGCTCGGCAAGGCCGTATCCAAGCAGGGCGTTTTTGCCGAAACCATTATCGGCCGCTTTCTGGAAAACCGCCTGAAGCTGCGTGAGGTGGCGCTTGATCAGGCAGGTCTCGCAGCCGGACTTGCGACCTACGCAGTCGCGCTGCTGACGGGCATTCCCCTGATTCTGCTCTCCTGGGGTTTCCACATTCAGGATCTGGAAGCCTTCGCCTACAGGCTCTTTACCGAGATCAAGATCGGTAACATGTCGATCTCGCTGCTCGGCATCTTTGTCGGTATCCTGCTGTTTGCGGGCGGCTATCTGGTGACACGCTGGTTCCAGCGGTGGCTCGACAGCAATGTCATGGCGCGCGGGCAGGTGGATCTGGGTGTCCGCAATTCGGTGAGAACCGGCATCGGCTATCTGGGCATAGCATTGGCGGCGATCTTTGCCATTTCCGCTGCCGGCATCGATTTGTCCAGCCTGGCGCTCGTCGCCAGTGCCCTCTCGGTCGGTATCGGTTTCGGTCTGCAGAATATCGTGTCGAACTTCGTGTCGGGCCTGATCCTGCTGGTCGAGCGGCCGTTCAAGGTTGGCGACTGGATCGTTTCGGGTACATCGGAAGGCATCGTCAAGCGCATCTCGGTGCGTGCGACCGAGATCGAGACCTTCCGCAAGCAGTCTATCATCGTGCCAAACTCCGAGCTCATCAACGCGTCCCTCGGCAACTGGACACATCGCAACAGGCTCGGTCGCTCCGAAATCCCCGTATCCGTCAGCTATGATGCCGATCCGCGCAAGGTGATGGATATCCTGTTGGAGCTGGTACGCTCGATCCCGAAGGTGCTCAGGAATCCGGAGCCGCATGTGGAGTTCCTGCGTTTCGGGCCGTCATCGCTCGATTTCGAGATGCGCTTCTATCTGTCCGATCTCTCCGACGGCATGGAGATCCGCAACAATCTGCGCATCGAAATCCTCAAGCGCTTCAACGAGGAGGGGATTTCAATTCCCTATCCACATCAGGAACTGCATATCGTTCGCGACGGTAGGAGAGGCAGGCAGCTGGATGCTACAGCCGAAGCGCTGACGGATTCTGCCGACGGGCCTGAGGCCGGAGATGCCATTCAGGAGGGCTCTGCTTCGTCCCGCGAAGATAAAGTGCCGGAGGCAAAGGGGGCGAGCCGGCGTCGTGGCCGGACCGCAGCGGAGTAAGTTGCACGCAGGTAAACCGCCGCCTGTGTGCTCCGTCTGGAAGCTTTAAGCCCGACTTCTCTACATGGACAATGCGCTGCCAGAAAGGCCCGCGCCTCGAAAGGCGTCGGCCGACCAGCATAATTTTGTTCACTTCCGGGAAACCAATCGACTTAACAAATACGCAAAAGCTTTGTCTTAAAACAATACAGAGGGGATCATTTTCAAAAACAGGTTTTCATTATGCCATTTCTGGGTGTTTCGGGGATGCAATATTCCGGCGCGTCTCTTGCCGGCTCGCGCATTCTTCTTGTGGAGGATTCCAATCTCTTTACATCGATGGTCAGGGCGAAGCTGAAGGAGCTTCTGGACATCGACGTCGAGATTTGCCGCAATTTCGAAGAACTGCAGCTTGCCTATGACAAGTCGTCGGAGCCGATCAAGCTGGCGATCTCGAATATGAACCTGCCGGGTGCCGAGAAGGGAGAGGCCTTGGCTTATCTTCTCGATCTCAGCATTCCAACGATTGCCTTCACGGGCACTTTTCTCGAAGGCACGCGCGACGAGCTGATCGCCAAGGATGTGGTGGATTACATTCTCAAGGACAATATCTTTGCGGTGGATATGCTGGCGGAATCGATCTGCCGCTTTTTGACCAACCACCGTCACCACGTTCTCATCGTCGACGACAGCGCAACGGCCCGCGCTTTGCTGTCCAGCCGCCTGAAACGCTACAATTTCCGCGTCAGCGTTGCAGAGAATGGTGCAAAAGCGCTCGAAATCCTGAGGGCCAGCTCAGATATCGGCCTTATGGTCACGGACTACAATATGCCCGACATGGACGGATTCGAGCTGACGCGGCGCATCCGCGCGACCACCGGCTCCCATGAGCTGCGCATTATCGGTGTCTCGTCATCCAGCAACCGGCTGCTTTCTGCCCGTTTCCTCAAAGCGGGCGGCAATGATTTCATCTTGCGGCCGTTCATCGACGAGGAATTCTACTGCCGCGTGAATCAGAATCTCGACACGCTGTTGCAGATTCAGTCGGCTCAGCCGCCCGCTAGGGAGGTACAGGCCCGATAAAATCGGCTTGAGCAATCCAGGAAAAGTGAGGAAAAATCACTTTTATGTAAATCTCCGCAATCGGCGGTTCCAATTTTTTCACGAATCCTGTTCAGGATACGGGCAAGACGGTTTAGCAGACCTGCAATTGACTGAATATTCATACACCTGATGGTGTGGGAGGAATTGAAGGGAAATGGTACTGCATGCGGGAAACCTCAGCGGTGGCATCGGTCACCGCGACGGCAGCCAGAAAATACTTCTGGTTGAGGATTCGCGCATGTTTTCGGCGGTGCTATCGCATCGGTTCGAAACCGAACTCGGTCTTGCGGTAACCCATTGCTCTTCATTGAAAGTGCTGAACGAGGTGCTGGCAGGAGCGGATCGCAGCTTCACGATGGCGGTGATCGACCTGAACCTTCCGGATGCTGCCCATGGAGAAGCCCTGGATGTTGCCGTCGCACATGACATTCCCACCATCGTTTTTACGGCATCTTTCGACTTAGCGACGCGCAATCGCATCATGGAGCGCAATGTCGTCGACTATGTGCTCAAGGATGGCGAGTTCGCGCTCGACAATCTCGTTTCCTCCGTCCGGCGCGCCATTGCCAATCGGTCTGTTCGCGTGATGGTCGTCGATGATGTGCCTTCAGCGCGGAAAATGCTGACGGACTTGCTGCACGCCCAGCAATTCAAGGTCGCTGAAGCCGGCACGGGTGTCGAGGCCCTGGCAATGCTCGAAACATTCGACGACATCGAAATCGTTGTCACCGACTATAATATGCCTGACATGAACGGGCATGAACTGACCCGCCGCATCCGCCACCGTTATGGCTCGGATCGGATGCGGATCATCGGCATTTCGTCTTCGAACGATCGTTTGCTGTCTGCGACATTTCTGAAGGCGGGTGCCAGCGATTTCATCTATCGGCCCTTCGTTCAGGAGGAGCTGCAATGCCGCATCGCATTGAATGTGGAGACGCTGTCGCAGCTGAAGCAATTGCGGGCGGCAGCGGCGAGCGACTATCTGACTGGGCTCTATAACAGGCGCTATTTCTATGATCATGGCCCGCGTCTGGTGAATGAATGCCTGCGTCGCCAGCGTCCGAGCTCCGTTGCCATTCTCGACATCGATCACTTCAAGCATCTGAACGATACTTATGGGCACGAGATCGGAGACCAAGTGCTGAAGGCCGTTGCCGGCAGGCTTCACACGCTTCTGGAAGGCACGGATAATCTGCTCTCCCGCCTTGGGGGCGAAGAGTTTGCCATTCTTTTTGCGGAAATGAATTCGCGTGCGGCAACCGAGCTGTGCGATGAGGTCCGCCTCAGCCTTGCGAGCTTGAAGGTTCATGCCGACGACGAAGAGCTTTCGGTGACTGTTTCCATCGGGGTTGCGGAAATTGCCGGCTACGAGTCCTTCGACAACTATCTCAATGCTGCCGACCAGTTTCTCTACATGGCGAAGCACAATGGCCGAAACCAAGTCTATTCCGATTTCAAGATGGCCCAACAGGCGGCCCAGTAAGCCGCCTGCAATAATCCGTTTGCCTTGATTTCCATCGCTCTCAGACGACGATGCCGGTGCGGTTGGTCGACATGGTCAGCTTGCGCTCTGCGCGCTCTTGCTGCGGCGAGCGATTATAGAGTTCGCGATAACACTTGGAGAAGTGCGAGGCCGATACGAAGCCGCATGCGACCGCTACTTCAACGACCGGCATGGAGGACTGCACCAGTAGATGCCGGGCGCGATCCAGACGAATTTCAAGATAGTAACGAGCCGGCGAGCGGCCCATTTCCTGCCGGAACAGGCGCTCGATCTGCCGACGTGACAGGCCGGCATCGTCGGCGATTTCCAGAAGCGACAGCGGCTCGGCGAGGTTGCTTTCCATCAGCTCGATGATCGATAGCACCTTGGAGTTCTGCACGCCGAGACGCGCGCGCAGCGGCAGGCGCTGGCGGTCATGCGGGCTGCGGACACGATCGGTCAGCTGCTGTTCGCAGACGCGGTTGACGAGGTTCTCGCCAAAGTCCTGACCGATGAGATTGAGCATCATGTCAAGCGAGGCGGTGCCGCCGGCGCATGTATAGAGGTTGCTGTCGACCTCATAGAGATCGGCATAGACTTCCGCCTGCGGGAAGGTTTCCGAAAAGCCCGGCAGGTTCTCCCAGTGGATCGCACAGCGCTTGCCGTTCAGCAATCCTGCCTGGGCAAGCACATGCGCGCCCGTACAGAGGCTGCCGACGGCGACGCCGCGATTGTATGTCTCACGCAGCCAGGCATTGACCGACTTGTTGTGGAATTCTTCGACATAGATGCCGGAACAGACCAGCACCATGTTCGGGCGGTTCTCGCCGCCGAGATAGCGGCGCTCGTCGGTAAGGGAGGAATTGACCTCCAGCCCGATGCCGCTGGACGAATAGACTTTCTGACCGTCCGTCGAGGCGAGCCGCCATGTGTAGGCGGGATAGCCCAGCATGCGATTGGCAATCCGCAGCGTCTCGATCGCGGCGGAAAAAGGCAGCATGGTGAAATGCGGAACAAGGAAGAAAACCAGGGAGCGCGTCTTGATCGGGGTCTTGCTCATGTCGTGAAAATCCATGTTCCAGGGCCGTTACGTATTCCTTGCGTCAAATACGCCGGCCCGATGGTCTATAAGCGACATTGGCATGGATAATCGCGGCCGCAAAGGGATATTTGCGTCTACTTTGAAAAATCGGGCTATGAAGGAGAGAAGCAAAGGGGAAGCGAGCAATATGCTCAAGCGACGAAATATATTTGTGGGTAATTCTCAGGATTAAAATGCGATTCGCATCTTGATGCGTAAATGTTCAAAAGGCGACGCTCGCTTGGGTTGAGCGCCGCCTTCAGCCGTTGTACTTGCTGATTATCATCGGGTAGCTTTCGGCTTCTTGATTTCGTTTGCGGCCGGCCAGCCCAAGTCCTTGCGCATGTCATCGGACAGAGATTCAAGCTCGCGAAGGGAGCGCCACTGCTGCCAGCGATTAGCGAGGCGAGAAAAGAAGGGCATGTAACTTCCGCCTGACGGAAACGGGTTCCGCGTGCCGGTCTGTCTATAGCTGATGGTCGTCATTTTCAGGGTCCTTTCAGTGTCAACACCTCAAAATGTCACGGGTTTAATATGGGCCTGCCAGATCTATCAATCAAACGAATAGATCTTATAGCTGCCATTAGTATTATTGAACGAACGCAATTTGCCCGGTTTCCGCTCCAGCGCCGACAATGTGCGATCCGGCGGGAGGCCGCGTGCATTGACGTCATCGATCAGATGAGCGGGAAAGCGGGTGGCAATCTCGTCGAGCGTATGCTGCGCCATCCGCTGAATTTTGCGGAGGCGTAAAAGAGAGAAAAGCCGTGAGGCTTCGTCCGATACCATGCCAGCCATGATTTTACTCCTTTGAGGCTGCGATGAATTTCCATTACGTCTAATATGGTGCTTCGTTGACATTCAGACAAATGAAATGATATGGTGCTTAGGATCAGAAAAATTGAAAGGTAATCGATATGACCGTACCGTTCCGCCGGCCCATACCGTTGCTTGACAATGAAGTTCTGCGTACCTTTGTGGCGATTGCCGAAACGGGGAATTTCTCAACCGCGGCTGATGCGGTCTTTCGTACGCCGTCAGCTGTTTCCATGCAGATCAAAAAGCTGGAAGAGCAGCTCGGCGTTACGTTGTTTCTCCGCGATGCGCGCTCGGTGAGCCTGACGCAGCACGGGGAGATGCTGCTTTCCTATGCGCGCAATATTCTGGCGCTCTCCAATGAGGCGGTGTCACGCTTCATCATGCCAGAACTCAGCGGCGTCGTGCGGCTTGGCGCGCCTGACGATATCGGCGAACGTTTGCTGCCTACCATCCTCAAGAGCTTTTCTGAGACATATCCCGGCATCATGGTCGATGTCGTCGTCGATATGAGCATCCAGCTCAAGAAGCGCATCGAGGAACAGCGGCTGGACCTCGCGCTGATCAATTGCGCGACGCGTCCCTTCCCGACCGAGGGTGAGGTCATCTACACTGAGCGTCTCGTCTGGGCCGGCGCCAAGTGCGGTACCGCCTATCGCCGCGATCCGCTGCCGATCTCGATCTGGGAAGAGGGCTGCATCTGGCGGTCTGAAGCCATGGCGCAGCTGGAGCGGCAGAAGCGCGCCTATCGCGTTTCCTATCTCAGCGCTCATACGATGGCGCAGCGCGCGGCGATCGTTTCCGATCTTGCCGTCGCGCCATTCCCGCGCTCCTACATCACCGATGACATGGAAATTCTCGGACCGAACGAGGGGCTGCCGGAACTGACGTCCTTCGACATTCGTCTGCTGACGGCATCGCAGATGACCGGACCGATGAAAGCGGTGGCAGACAGCATTCGCCAGGCCTTCGTTGAGATCGGGCGCAAAATGGCCGCGTGAACGCGGCCAGTCGATCTTTATTCGCGGCTGCGGCGACGCCTGCGGCCGCTGCCTTCTCCGCCATCGTCGGAGATCTGCTTGCGCTCGGGCAAAGTCACTACCTTCGAGAGCTCCGGGAAGGCGTCCACTTTGTTCGGCAGCGCCATGGCGTAGACGAAATGCTCCTGAAACTTTGATTCAAGAGCCGTTTCTATCTTCTCGATTTTCCTGACGGTTTCCTCGATCTCGCGACGATGCCCGCGGTTGAGCAGCGCCATGCGCGCACCGGTGCCGGCGGCATTGCCGACGGCCTTAACCTTGTCGAGTTCGCAGTCGGGAATGAGCCCCAGCACCATCGCATATTTGGGATCGATGAAGGTGCCGAAGGCGCCGGCGAGGCCGATGCGGTCGACGTGATCGATGCCCTGCTTGTCCATCAACAGCTTGACGCCGGCATAAAGCGCTGCCTTCGCAAGCTGGATGGCGCGGATATCGTTCTGGGTGACCGTGATGCGCGGTTCGCCGTCGCGCAGAAGATAGGAGAAGGTGCGGCCATTCTGCAAGATGCGCGGCGAGCGTGCAGCCATCGAGCCATCGACGACGCCATCTTCCGAGATGATGCCGGTCAGGAACATTTCGGCGACGACCTCGATGATGGCCGAACCGCAGATGCCTGTCACACCGACCTTGGCGGCAGCCTCTTCGAAGCCCGGCTCATCCGACCACTGTTCGATGCCGATGACTCGGTAGCGCGGCTCCAGGGTGGCGGGATCGATGCGCACGCGTTCGATCGCGCCGGGAGCGGCGCGCTGACCGCTGGAAATCTCCGCGCCTTCGAAGGCGGGCCCGGTCGGCGAGGAGGCGGCGACGACGCGATGGCGGTTGCCGAGCACGATTTCCGCATTGGTGCCGATATCGACCAGCAGCATCATTTCATCCTGACGATGCGGCCCTTCGGCAAGTGTCGCGGCAGCCGCATCGGCGCCGACATGGCCGGCGATGCAGGGCAGCATATAGATGCGGGTGCCTGTGTTCATCGGCAGGCCGATTTCGGCCGATTTCAGATGCACTGCCCCGGATACGGCAAGCGCAAAGGGCGCCCCCCCTAGCTCGGTGGGGTCTATGCCGAGGAACAGGTGGTGCATGATCGGATTGCCGACGAAGACGGCATTCAAAATATCCTCGCGCGACACACCACCATCAGCGCAGACCTTGTCAATCAAGCCGTTCAAGGCTTCGCGAACGGCGTTGGTCATCGCCTCGCGGCCGTCCGGATTCATCATCACATAGGAGACGCGGCTCATCAGATCCTCGCCGAAGCGGATCTGCGGATTGGAGGCGCCAGCCGAGGCGACGGTTCGGCCCGAGAGAAGCGACGACAGATGCATGGCGATCGTTGTCGAACCGATATCGCAGGCAATGCCATAGGCCTCGTTCTTCAAGCCCGGATAGAGCGCGATGAGGCGAGGGCGTTCGCTCTCCTGATCGCGATGGATGGCGGCCGTCACCTTCCATTCGCCCTTGCGCAGGATCGACTGCACCTGCGGGATGAGGTGGAAATCCACCTCGAGATTGTCGTATTTCCAGTCGGCCGCGATTGCCGCCTTCAGGCGATCCAGATCGCCAAGCGGCTTGTGCATATCGGGCTCCTCGACCTCGACGTAGCACATGTGCACGGCCGGATCGCGGGCTATGACGCGCTCGTCGGCTGCCTTTCGCACCACCTGTGCGTTGATGACGGTATCCTGCGGTACGTCGATGACGAGATCGCCTTGGATGAGGGCGGAGCAGGAGAGCCGGCGGCCTTCGGGCAGGTCGCGCACCTCGGCATAGCGCTTTTCCTTCGGCCCGATCGGCGAAAGATGGTCATTGGCCGAGACGATCTTGTGCTTGGCGAAATTGCCTTCCTGCACGGATACCTGGCAACGCCCGCAGGTGGCACGGCCGCCACAGACACTCTCGACATAGACGCCAAGCTGACGGGCTGCCTCCAGCACGGGCGTTCCCACCGGAAAGTGGCCGCGCTTGCCGGACGGCATGAAAAGGACGAGAGGTTTGGCGCTGTCGCTGGCTTCGGCCACGGATCAGCCTTTCTATTTGCTAAGACGGCGTGCGTTCGAGCGAACGCGCTTGCTATAGGGTTTTATCGCAGCGTGGGTGACCGCATCGACGATGCTGCGCTGGCTTGTCGTGCCCGCGGACGTCAGAGTCGCGAAACCCTGTTGCATCATTGCTGCATTTACGGCAACGGCGCTTTCCGCCGCGGCCATCATCTTTTCGGAAACCATCCGGTTCATTTCGGCGGCATTCACATTGCCGGTCAGCGCGTCCATCCACATCTGCTGCAGCCTGATCGCGATCACGACAGGTGTCTGTAGCCAGAGCGTGGCAAGATCATTGGAAAGGCCGCGACCGGATGACATCTTATTCCCTCGCTGCTCCTGCACCGGCGCGCGCTGCACGACCGCCGCGGCGTCCGCCGCCGGCGGCAGGTGCCGCCGTTGCTGCGGCGGCTGCGACGCCTTCTGCCGGCTTGTAGTCACGATAGGTCATGATCCAGTTGGTGCAATTGGCGTCCGTGCCGTTCAGCACGTTGGCGGCGCGCACGGCTTCCATTTCCTGCGGTCGGCAGGGGTTCATGATCGCCGAGGTCATGCCGGCGCCGATGACCATCGGGATGAAACCGGCATTGATGCCATGGCGGTGCGGCAGGCCGAAGGAGATATTGGAGAGGCCGCAGGTGGTGTTCACCTTGAGTTCGTTGCGCAGGCGGTGCAGCAGCGCGAAGACCTGGCGACCGGCATCGCCCAGCGCCCCGATCGGCATGACGAGCGGATCGACGACGATGTCATGCGGCTTGATGCCGTGATCCATGGCGCGCTCGACGATCTTCTTGGCGACCGCGAAACGCACGTCCGGATCCATGGAAATCCCGGTCTCGTCGTTAGAGATGGCGACGACGGGCACGTCGTATTTCTTGACCAGCGGCAGGATGGCTTCGAGCTTTTCCTCTTCGCCCGTCACCGAATTGACCAGCGGCCGGCCCTTGGCAACCTTGAGTGCGGCTTCGATGGCCGCTGTGACCGAGCTGTCGATCGAGAGCGGTACGTCGACCAGACCCTGCACGATCTCCAGCGTCTGCACCAGCAGACCCGGTTCGGTCTCGTTCGGATTGACCGACGTGACGCCCGCATTGACGTCGAGCATGGTCGCACCGGCGGCCACCTGCTCCAGAGCGTCCTTGATGACGGTGTCGAAATTGCCTTCGATCATCTCGGCAGCGAGCTTCTTGCGCCCCGTCGGATTGATGCGCTCGCCGATCACGCAGAAAGGCTGGTCGAAGCCTATGATGATTTCGCGGGTGGCGGAGGCAACGATGGTACGCGTCATGTCTGATCCTCTGGTCAATTGGCCCGATAGCTGGTCTATCGCGCAGTGATCTGGGTTACAAGCCGGCCGGTTCCTCTCCTGGCCTGCCTCAATCTATCGAATTCAATGCGTCTGCGGCGGCGTATGGTGGGCTGCAATTTCCGCCATCGCCTGCTGGTTCTCTTCCCGGCCTTCGCTGATCTGATGCAGGCGCTCGGCAACCAGGGCATCGGTGCGGCCGGCTTCACGCTTCCAAGGCTGGCGGCCCTTGAGCACGCCTGAATCATGCACCATTTCGGCGACATATTCTTCCTGGCGGTAGGCCATGACGTGGATGCCGGAAACGCCCTCGATCTCCTTCACCTCGTTGATGATGTCGATGCAGAGCTGCTTGCCTTCCTTCTTCTGATCCTGCGCACCTTCAATGCGTTTGATGATTTCATCGGGAATGTGGACACCCGGTACGTTGGAGCGCATCCAGCGGGCCGTCTTTGCCGAGGCAAGCGGACCGACGCCGACAAGAATGAAGCACTTTTCGGTGAGGCCGAGATCGCGGACCTTCTTCATGTATTCGCGGAACATCGGCACGTCGTAGCAATACTGGCTCTGGACGAACTGCGCCCCGGCCTCGATCTTCTTCGCCAGCCGGTAGGGTCGGAAATCGTAAGGCGGTGCGAAGGGATTGATGGCGGCGCCAAGAAAGACCTTCGGCGGCGAGGTCAGCTTGCGGCCGGAGAGGAATTTCGCGTTGTCGCGCATGATGCGCACGGTTTCCAGCAACGACATGCAATCGAGATCGAAGACCGGCTTGGCACCCGGCTGGTCGCCCGCCTGCACGCCGTCACCGGTCAGGCACATGATGTTGCAAACGCCCATGGCGGCAGCGCCCAGCACGTCGCCCTGGATGGCGATGCGGTTCTTGTCGCGGCAGGCGATCTGCATGATGGGCGCATAGCCCATGCGTGTCAGAAGCGCGCAGATGCCAACTGAAGACATATGGCAGTTCGCACCCGAGGCATCGACGGCATTTATACCATCGACCCAGCCTTCGAAGATGGCTGCGCGTTCATAAACGTCTTCGGCATTGGCGCTGTCGGGCGGGTTCAATTCGGCTGTCACGGCGAACTCGCCGCGGCGAAGCACGCGTTCCAGCCGGCCGAGCGAAGAGTGGCCGGGCAGGGGATCGAGCGGCAGATGGACGCCAAGCGGGTTTTCATCGATATGCGACATCGCTCAGGCTTCCTTTTTCGCCGTTTCGCGGGTTGCCGCGGCCTCCGCCGTGACGCGGAGCCAGGAGGATGTTTCGCGCAGCGACTGGTTCACGGGCTTCTGCACGTTGAGGATCGCGTCCCCGTGGGTCATGTTCCGCGAGCCATTCCAGGCCTGCACCCAGACGCAGGGCATGTCGGGCTCCACCTCGCAATTGCCGTTGGCGCGCACGCCGCCGCAGGGGCCATTGCGCAGCTGCTTAGGACAGTTCATCGGACAGGACATGCCCGTCGATGATAGCGCGCACTGGCCGCACATGCGGCAATCGAACAGGAAGCCCTTCACATTGCGTTCGATGAAGGTGATCGGGCGCTCTACGCGGTCATAGCCGAACGCCTTCCACAGCGGATGAAGCAGGAGGAAGGCGTCGGCGAAGCGACGATAGAACCATTCCAAGAAACGTGAGTGACGTACGGCCCAGAGACGGACCGTGTATTTGCGCCGGGCGCGGCGATTGGGCGAAACTCCCGCAGGCGTATAGGCACCGCTGGCCGCTTTTGCGCCCGCGGCGGCATTGCCGGGCTTCTGAACGGCATCAGCCATTATCGCGGCCTCCGGATTTCACCAGAGCCACCAGCCGCTCGCGATCATAAGCTGCCTCGAGCTCGCTCGCCGCCTTGTCTGCTTCGGCTTCGAGATCGTCCGATACCGGCACCGGGTCCGCCTTGCGCCATTCGGCGAGATAATCGTCAGTTTCAGCGGCACCGGTGCGCATGGCGCACATGTCTATTGCTTCGGTAAAGCGCAACGAGAGCTCGCGTTTTGCCGTCTGCCTGCCCTTTTTGATGATCACCTGGGCCGGAATGTCCCGCCAGTAGACGACAATGCGATCCGCCATGCACAAATCTCCTCTTCACGCCAGAATGCACGCCGGCCGACCTCGGGACTGCACTCGCCACGACGCGCCACATGCCGAAAAGCGACGCGAGATGAAAACCTTGTCTGGAAGTATCGCCAAGGCGCTTTATCCTTTGAAACGGTCGGGTTCGAACTGTGATTGAATGTTCTTCCGTCGTCCAGCATGTCGGCGCAGGCAACGAGGAGGAAGACAGAAAAGCGACGTAGGTGTCGTAATCAGACGGTCAGCAACTCGCGGGCAAGATCGCCGTACCCGGTGTAGCGATATTCGTAGTCCAGTCCGAGATAGGCGGCGGCTTCCTTCGCCTTTGCCTGCAGCGCCGGATCTTCCTCCTGCGAGAGATAGACCACCTTGCGGTAGTTGCCGAAATACATATCGCGCAATTCGGGATGACGGTCCAAACCCAGCGGGACGATGACGAAGGCTTCGAACTGGCGGGCCAGGAAGTCGGTGAGGAAGAACGAGGTGATATCATCGTCACGCGCCGCGAAGGCCTCGTTGCCGGTAAAGAAGGAATAACAATGCGGTCCGGAAAGCCGCTCTACTCCCTCGCGCTCGCAAATCCTGTCGATATCGCCGCCGGTGCCGCAATCGGCATAGCCGATGAAGATCTTTTCGAAGCCGCGCGCGCGGGCATCGGCAATCGCTTCTTCCAGGGCAGGTGCGATCTTCTGCGGATAGGAGTGATAGATTGCGGGAAGACAGTGAAGATCGATGTGATCGAGCCCGTTTATTCGGGTAAGCGCCAGTATTTCGCGCGCGATTGCGCCGCACGCGATCACATGAACCTTTTGCTTTGTTATACGTTTATCGCCCGGAGGGTTCTTCTCCGCATTTTTTTGATCGATATCCACTCAGAGGGGGTTCCCAATCATGACTGCATCGACACTCACGAAAATTGCAGCGGCCTGCGCCGTTCTCATGGTACTTGCTTCCTGCGCCAATACCATACGCGGCGTGGGCAGAGATACTGCAAACGCGGTCCACGCGACGGAGGACGCTGGTCATACCGTCAAGAAGGCGGCTCAATAATCAATTTGGGATGCCAATGCGCCGGCGGCAACTCATTGGTTATCGCCGGCCATCAGTTTCTTGCAATCAGGCGCCGGCAGCCAGGCTGTTGTGCTTGCGCTTCATGAATTCCTTGGCGGTTTCGACCGCCACGGCGGCGTCGCGGCAATAGGCATCGGCGCCTACGGCCTTGCCGAATTCCTCATTCAGCGGCGCACCGCCAACCAGCACGACGTAGTCGTCGCGCAGGCCCTTTTCCTTCAGAGTATCGATGACAACCTTCATGTAGGGCATCGTCGTGGTCAGCAGGGCCGACATGCCGAGAATGTCGGGCTGTTCGCGCTCGATGGCGTCGAGATAGTTTTCGACCGGGTTGTTGATGCCGAGGTCGATGACGTCGAAGCCTGCGCCTTCCATCATCATGCCGACAAGGTTCTTGCCGATGTCGTGAATGTCGCCCTTGACGGTGCCGATCACCATTTTGCCGAGCTTCGGCGCGCCGGTCTGCGCCAGAAGCGGACGCAGAATAAACATGCCGGCCTTCATCGCATTGGCGGACAGCAGAACTTCCGGAACGAAGAGAATGCCGTCGCGGAAGTCGATGCCGACGATGCGCATGCCTTCGACCAGCGCTTGGGTCAGAATATCATAGGGCGCCCAGCCACGCTCCAGGAGGATATTGGTGGCTTCCTCGATTTCTTCCTTCAAGCCGTCATACAGGTCGTCATGCATCTGCTGCACGAGCTCTTCGTCAGAAAGTTCCGAGAGAATGATTTCGTCGTCAGACATGCGCTCCATCCCGTTTTCGTGCAATGCATCAGAGACTTGTATAAAACACTGCCGCCATTACGGATAGACCGGAAGGCCGCCAAAACTCTTTTTGAATGCGACGTCGCACGGAACAATCGCGACGGACGAAGAACAGTTGATATTAGCAGCCCATGTCTGTCCTATGCTAATTGCTGGCGCATTAAGGAACGTCCGCTTGGCGGAATCGGGTAGCATGGGGCTTGATAGACGCATCCATGCGCAGGAGTGAGGAAACATCATGGACGATATGATTGAGCAACCGGCTGCAGGCAATGATGGCGGTGGACGGCGTTCGCGCAGCGAGGGCAGGGGTGCGGCAGCCCGGCGTGCTTCGCGCAGCGGCGGTGGGCCGGGTCCTTCGCTCCCCTATATCACCCGCAAGATCGGCGTCTACGAAGTGCTTGACGAAGAGGGCCTGCAGCTCATCGAACGTAACGCCGATACGGTTCTGGAAGAAATCGGCATCGAGTTTCGCGATGACGCGGAAGCGCTGGCGCTCTGGAAGGAGGCCGGTGCCGACGTGCGAGGGCAGCGCGTGCACTTTCCGAAGGGCCTTTGCCGCGAGCTTCTGAAGACTGCGCCGAAGGAATTCACCTGGCACGCCCGCAACAGCGCACGCAACGCCCATGTCGGCGGCAAGGCAACGATTTTCGCGCCGGTCTACGGCCCGCCCTTTGTGCGCGATCTCGAGGGCAACCGCCGCTATGCGACGATCGAGGATTTTCGCAATTTCGTGAAGCTTGCCTATATGGCGCCGTCGATGCATTCGTCCGGCGGCACGGTGTGCGAGCCTGTCGATATCCCGGTCAACAAGCGCCATCTGGATATGGTCTACAGCCATATCAAATATTCCGACAAGCCGTTCATGGGCTCGGTGACTGCGCCGGAACGTGCTGAAGACACGATCGCAATGGCGAAGATCGTCTTTGGCGACGATTTTGTCGAGAATAATTGCGTAACGCTGAACCTTATCAACGCCAACTCGCCGATGGTGTTCGACGAGACCATGCTCGGCGCTCTGAAAGTTTATGCGCGGCACAACCAGGCTTCGGTCGTTTCGCCCTTCATTCTCTCGGGCGCAATGAGCCCGGTGACGGTCGCAGGCACGCTGACGCAGATTCTGGCCGAAGTGCTGGCGGGTGCTTCCTTTACGCAGCTGATCCGCAAGGGCTCGCCGGTGCTGTTCGGCACTTTCGCAGCATCGATCTCGATGCAGTCGGGGGCGCCGACCTTCGGCACGCCGGAGCCCTCGCTCGTGTCCTACGGCGCGGCACAGCTCGCCCGCCGCCTCGGTCTGCCGTTCCGTACCGGCGGTTCGCTCTGCGGATCGAAGGTGCCAGATGCACAGGCGGCGCATGAATCCGCCAATACGCTGAACATGACGCTGCTGGCCGGCACGAATTTCGTGCTGCATGCGGCGGGATGGCTCGAAGGGGGGCTCGTTTCCTCCTACGAAAAGTTCATGATCGACCAGGATCAGCTCGGCATGATGCAGAAGATGGCCGAAGGGGTGGATCTCTCGGAGAACGGTCAGGCGCTCGATGCCATCCGCGAAGTCGGCCCGGGTAGCCATTATCTCGGCTGCGGCCACACGCAGGCCAACTTCCAATCCGCCTTCTATCGCTCGGCGCTTGCGGACAACAATTCCTTCGAGCAGTGGGAGATCGAAGGCCAGAAGCGCATCGAACAGCGCGCCAATGCGCTTTGCCGTTCCTGGCTCGATCACTACGAAGCGCCGCCGCTCGATCCGGCGATCGACGAGGCTCTTCTGGCCTATATCCAGACGCGCAAGGACTCCATGCCGGACGCTTTCACCTGAAGAGAGCCCGAGGCCGCCAGGGAGCAAGGCGGTGCGACGCGCGTTGCCGACCTCATCCAGAAGGAAGTCTGGCGGCCGCACTATGAATATAAGGGGCCACGGTGAGCCGCGGCCCTCTCATACTCGAACAGCTTCGTGCGGCGCTCGGCGTCGACGGAGTTTTCGTTCGAGGTATAGTGTCCTTCGGCGACGGCGAGGGGCCGCTATTGGCCGATGGCACGGCGGCGCAAAGCGTGGTCCTGCTTGGCAATATCGGCGGCTCGATCTGGATTCCGTTTTCGCGCTGGTGGCAATTGCCCGAGAATGCCGGCCGGCCCGACCCGCTCGACGACTGGTCGAAGATAGTCATCCGGCCAGTTGCAAGTGACTTGGGTGCCACGGCCTATTTTCCTTCGGATCCGCCTTGGCAGCCGTTCCAGCGATGGGCCATGCAGGCCGAAGGCTTGAAGGCATCGCCGCTCGGTATACTGATCCATCCTGTTTATGGCGTGTGGCACGGCTATCGTGGCGCGTTGGGATTTGCAGATGCCATTGAAAATAACCTCGCACCGGCATTTCCTCAGCATCCATGCGATGTATGCGTTGACAAGCCCTGTGTCACTGCCTGCCCGGTAGCGGCCGTAACGACAGCGGGCTTTCATGTTCCAAGCTGTCGCTCGCATTTGCGTACGCGGGAAGGGCAGGCCGACTGCATGGTCGGCGGTTGTCTCGCACGCAATGCCTGCCCGATCGGGGCCGGCTATCGTTATCCCGCCGAACAGCTTGCATTCCATATGGCGGCACTCCAGCTTTAGTTCCCGCGTACTCCTTGTTTCGCCGCATTGCGATGCGTTCTAGCGCTTGTGCTATTGATGCGGAGCTATGCGCTTGATTCGATTGATGCTCATCCTTGCCGTTCTTGCCTTTGCCGCCACCGCCTCGGCCGGTGAGGCCTGCCGCAAGGTTCAGCATCTCGGTGACGGCTACACGGTTTGCACCTTCGATCCCGCCCATTACGACGTCCAGATTTTCCAGAATGACCGCAACGGTAAGCCTTATGGTTCGTTCCGGGCGCTGGAAATGGATCTGCGCCAGGAGCGCGTCTATGTGCGCTTTGCGATGAACGGCGGCATGTATCTCGACGATCAATCTCCCGTCGGTCTCTTCATCGAAAACGGACGCGAGGTGAAGGCGATCAACACCAACAAGGGCTGGGGCAATTTCCATCTATTGCCGAACGGGGTTTTCTATGTCGATGGAGGCAGGGCCGGGATCGTGGAGAGCAAAGCCTTCGCTGCTTCCGGCGCCAGGCCATTCTATGCGACACAGTCCGGTCCGATGCTCGTCATCGATGGAAAGCTGCATCCGTCGTTTCTGGCCGATAGCACCAGTCTCAAGACTAGAAACGGTGTCGGAGTCACTATCGACGGGCTCGTCGTGTTCGCGATTTCAGATGGCCCCGTGCGCTTCCACGATTTTGCGACGCTGTTTCGTGACGATCTGAACTGTCCGAATGCCCTGTTTCTCGACGGCAGCATTTCCAGCGTCGACATACCGGAATGGCAAAGGCGCGACAGTCTGTTTCCGCTCGGGCCGATCATCGCGGTGACGCAAATGCTGCCGGGCTAGGGCAGCTCCAATATCGGGCTAGGGCCAGCTCCAATATATAGACAAGAACGCCTTCACGAAGCTCTCCACCGGCTCTCGGTCTCGCAAGGTTTGAGCAAGGCCCATCGCGCAGTTTTCAAGCGAGGGGTTCCAGCGAGTCTTCGAGAAGGATCAACATGCACGCGCAAGCGGAGAAACAGACTGTCGCATCGCATGGCGCGGAACACGCCCTGCCAGCCTTTCCTTTCGGTTGGGAACATCACAAGGATCGGCACTGCATTTGGATCGTCAGCCCAGAGGGCTACGTTCACAGCCGCGCTTTCGAGGATGTTGCCCTCGGCCTTCACTACGCCTTTGCCGAACTCGGTGGCAGCGCGCCTCTGGTTACCAATCCGCGAGATTGGAACGGACGCGTACCGATCGTTTACGGCGCAAATTTGCTGCCCTCGGTCGCGGCGCAATGGCTGCCACCCGAGAGCATCATCGTGAATATGGAGCAGGTCTCGGCTGAAAGCAGTTGGATCAATCATCGATATCTCGGACTGCTCAAGAAATTCGCCGTGCTCGACTACAGCGAGCGCAATCGCCAGGGACTGGCCAGGTTCGGCGTTCCCGCCGAAATTCTCGATGTGGGATACAACAGGCACCTGACGCGTGTGCCCCAAGCGCCGGTGAAGGATATCGACGTTCTCTTTTACGGCTCGGTCAACGAACGCCGCAAGAATGTGCTGGTGGCGCTGCAAGCAAGCGGGCTGAACCTCGTTCACCTGTTCGGTGTCTACGGCACCGAGCGCGACGCTTTCATCGGGCGCTCCAAAATCGTCCTCAACGTGCATCATTTCGACGCCGCGATCTTCGAGATTTGCCGCGTTTCCTTCCTGCTTGCCAATGGCGCCTGCGTCGTCAGCGAGGGCAATATCCACGACCCGGAAGTGGCTGCTTTTGCCGAGGGAATGGCGTTTTGCAATTATGATCGGCTTGTCGAAACCTGCATCGAGCTCGTTCGCGACGACGAGAGACGGTCGGCAATTGCGAGCCGCGGCTTCGGCCTCATGTGCGAGCGCCAGCAGGCGACTATTCTTTCCGCTTTGATGGCGAGGGGCGGCTAGGTTTTTTTAGAGCATTTTGGCGGCGAACCGGGCGCCTGTGGCGGGTGGATCGGCAAACGACATGTGAAGGCGGACTGCGACTATGACTGGAAATGAAACAATCTACATCCTCTGCCCACCGAATCATATGACGGGCGGCCCGGAAGCCCTTCACCAACTTTGCGCAAGGCTGACCAAAATCGGGCGCAGCGCCAGGATGGTCTATACCAACGGTTCCGATCACTCCCTGATGCCGTCCCCCGATGGGGAAACCACAATGGTATTTCGGGAATACGAGAATGCCGTTCATCCGCAATATCGGGCCTACGCGACCGAAAGCTCGGACTATATCATCGACAACGAAAACGCGATCGTGGTGTTTCCGGAGATATGGCCGCATCTGATTCCGCTCTTCAAGAGGGCGACTAAAGCCTATTGGTGGCTGAGTTTCGATTACGGCATGCGGCATCTGATGCCGCTGGGCGGCGTACCGTTCCTTCTGGAGAACGACTGCAAGATGCTGTCGCAATCCTCCTATGCCACGGCACAGCTCAGTATTTTGGGCTTCAGCGATGTCTTGCGGATCTCGGATTTTACGACACTGGCAAACAACGTGGCGCCACAGCCGATTCAGCAGCGGCGCGATCTGGTTCTGTTCAACAACAAGGCCGAGGCTTTCGGGCGCCAACTGGCGACCATGTCTCCGCAATATAAATTCAAGATCCTCAGCAATATGTCACCGACGGAAGTCCATCAAAACATGGCGCAAGCCAAGCTTTACGTCGACTTTGGTCCACATGCCGGCAAGGATCGCATGCCGCGCGAAGCGGCGCTGCTCGGATGTTGCGTGATCACCGGTCGGAACGGTTCGGCCAGTAATTTCGAGGATTTGCCCATTCCGGCCAAATACAAGTTTGGCAATCATCCCCAACGAACGCACGAGATTTCAAGAGCGATCGATGACGTGATCCAGAATTTTCCGGAGAGGTTCGAGGATTTCGGTGTCTATCGGCGCTCTATTGCCGTCGAAGAGACAAAGTTCGAATTGGAGGTCTTCAGTGTATTCGGGCAGGTCTGATCGAAAGTTGGCGGCAAGAGGGTTGGTCTCGCGATCATGATCAATTTCGCCGATGTTGACTTGCTTGTTGTTGGCGCCGGTTTTTATGGCGCGACCCTCGCGGAGCGGGTGGCTAACGAGCTGCAGAAGAACGTGCTTCTGATCGACCGCCGGAAACATGTCGGCGGCAATGCCTATAGCGAGTTCGACAGCGAGACCGGTATCGAGGTTCACCGCTACGGCGCGCATCTCTTTCATACGCCGAACGAACTGGTCTGGACCTATCTCAACAGGTTCACCGCATTCACCGACTATAAGCATCGTGTCTATTCGACCTATCGCGATCAAGTCTATTCGATGCCGATCAACCTCGGCACGATCTCGCAATTCTTCAATCGACGCCTTTCGCCCGACCAGGCGAGGGCACTGATTGCGGACCAGGCGGCGGAAATGGCCGGCCGCCATCCGGCCAATCTGGAAGAGAAGGCGATTTCTCTGATCGGCCGGCCCTTGTATGAGGCGTTCATTCGTGGCTATACGGCCAAGCAGTGGCAAACGGATCCGCGTGACCTGCCCGAACACATCATTACGCGCCTGCCGGTCCGCTACACCTTCGACAATCGCTATTTCAACGACAAGTATGAGGGCCTGCCGGTCGACGGGTATACGGCGATTTTCGAGAGGATGCTGAAGCATCCGAAGATCCGAATTGCCCTGGGCGTCGATTTCTTCTCGCTAAAATCAACGCTGCCGGCCGGGCTTCCGATCGTCTATACCGGCCCGATCGACCGCTATTTCGATTATTCCGAAGGCGAGTTGGGCTGGCGCACCATCGACTTTGAGAAGGAGACGCTGAACACCGGCGACTTCCAGGGGATGGCGGTCATGAATTATGCCGATGAAACAATCCCCTACACGCGTATCCTCGAGTTTCGGCATTTCAATCCCGAGCGAAGCTACCAGACCGAAAAGACGGTTGTTGTGCGGGAGTATTCACGATCGGCGAAGCGCGTCGATGAACCCTATTATCCAATCGACACGCGTCAGGACAAGGAGATCTTCCTGCGCTATCGCGAGCGGGCCGAGGCGGAGGCGAATCTCCATTTCGGCGGGCGGCTCGGCACCTACCGATATCTCGACATGCACCAAGCCATCGGCGCTGCCTTGAAGGCCTTCGACAGCCGGATTGTTCCGCATTTCACCGAGGGCCGCGCTATCGGCGGTGAAAGATAGGCGATCGACAGTTACGCGCCGATATTCGGCGCGTAACTGTCGGCAGTGCCGAACAAGGCTCAAGGCAAAAATACCCGATTCGCAGGGGGAAGCTCGGTTGTCGGGCTTTCCTTAAATTGCTTAGGAGCGCCGGCGACGCTCACGCGCCGGAGCGGTGCCGCCTTCGTTGGCCGTCTTGTTGCGCATGGGGCCAATCCGCTCGATGATCGTCTCCAGCGTCGGGCGAGCGCCAGGCACGTAGCTGTCCAGCGCCTCTCGCATGGCGGCCAGATGGCCGCAGGAGGTGCCGCAGCATCCGCCGATGATCTTGGCTCCGGCATCGCGCGCGAGACGGGCATAGTCGGCCATCAGTGGCGGTGTGCCGGAATAATGGATCTCTGCGCCACGATATTCGGGAATGCCGCAATTACCCTTGACGATAACGATGGCGGCCGGGTCTGCCTCCGTCATGTCGAGGAGGCTGGACAGGATATCCGATGCGCCGACGCCGCAATTGGCGCCGACCGCGAGCGGCCCTGCACCGATATCGGTGGCGACGGCATGAATATCCTTCGGGTGTAGGCCCATCATCGTCTTGCCGGCCGTGTCGAACGAGCCGGTATACGTATAGGGCAAGCCGACCTTGGCGGCGGCTTCGGCAGCAGCGCGGATCTCTTCCGGCGAAGACATGGTTTCGATCCAGGCAACATCGGCACCGCCGGCCTGAAGGCCTTCCATCTGCTCGACGAAGGCTGCGACGGCGTCTTCATAGGTCAAGGCGCCGAGCGGCATCAGCAACTCGCCCGTTGGCCCTACCGAGCCGCCGACTATGACCTTGCGGCTGGCCTTGTCGGCAACGGCACGGGCGATCTCGGCCGCCGTCTTATTGAGACTGTGCACGCGATCCTGGGCGTGATGAAGCTTGAGGCGATGGCGCGTGCCGCCGAAGGTATTGGTGAGGATGATGTCGGCGCCGGCATCGACGAAATCCTGATGCAGTTTCGTGATCCGGTCGGGATGCTGTTCGTTCCAGAGCTCGGGCGCTTCGCCGGCCTCCAAGCCCATGGCAAAGAGGTTCGTGCCGGTTGCGCCGTCGGCAAGCAGTACGCCTTTTTCGGCAAGCAGATCGGTCAAGGGATTGGTGGCGACGGTCATAGTGTGTCCTCGGATGCGGCGGCTCTAAAGAGTGTCAAATGCAGATATAAACATTTCTTTATGTGAACACAACGACAAGATGGCTGCCCCATATGTCGACGCTGCAACAAGACAGAAAAAGCGCCCCCGTAAGGGCGCTTTGTCACTTGAGATGAAAATCGCGCCGTCAGGCTGCTGCCATTTCCGCCGTGTCGTGGGTCGTGGGCGTGACCATGGCGGCGATGATGCTTTGCAGATCGATCGTGCCGATAGGCTTGCCGCTCGCATCCGTGACGACGGCTCCTGTCTGGCCCGCCTCGGTGATCTGCTTGGCGGCGACTTCCAGCGTCATGTCGCCGGGCACGCGCGTGCCGCTGGGTTCGCCCGAAAGCGGCTTCATGATTGTCTGGGCCTGGATGACGCGACCGCGGTTCACCTCCTTAACAAAGGCCGTGATATAGTCGTCGGCAGGTTGCAGCACGATCTCCTGACCGGTGCCCTGCTGCACGACCTTGCCGTCGCGCAGGATTGCGATCTTATCGCCAAGGCGCAGGGCCTCGTCGAGATCGTGGGTGATGAAGACGACAGTCTTCTTTAACTCCTTCTGCAGATCGAGCAGCACCGTCTGCATATCCACGCGGATCAGCGGATCGAGCGCCGAATAGGCTTCGTCCATCAGCAGGATGTCGGCATCGTTCGTCAGCGCCCGGGCAAGGCCGACGCGTTGCTGCATGCCGCCGGAAAGCTGGTTCGGATAGTGCCTCTCAAAGCCCTTCAGCCCGACGCGCTCGATCCAGTACTGGCCCTTTTTTTGGCTTTCGGAGCGCGGTACGCCCTGAATGTCCAAGCCGTAGATCGTGTTCTCGATCACGGTGCGGTGCGGCAGAAGTGCGAATTTCTGGAACACCATCGCCGTCCTGTGGCGGCGGAATTCGCGCAGGTCGTTTTCGTTCATCTTGCAAACGTCGACGCCGTCATAGAGCACTTCGCCGGCGGTCGGCTCGATCAGGCGGTTGATGTGACGGATCAGCGTCGATTTGCCCGAGCCGGAAAGGCCCATGACGACGGTGATGGCGCCGGCCGGCATGTCGATGTTGATATCCTGCAGGCCGAGCACATGACCATGCGTCTCGTTGAGTTCGGCTTTACCCAAGCCGTTCTTGACCTGGTCGACATAGTCGCGTCCGCGAGGGCCGAAAATCTTGTAGAGGTTTTTTATCTGGATCGCGTGACTAGCCATGGATGACCTCCGAGTGCTTCTGGAGCCGTCTGCCATAGGCCTGGCTCGTTCGGTCGAAAATGATGGCGATGGCGACCAATGCGAAACCGTTGAGGAAACCGACGGTGAAGAACTGATTGTTGATCGCCTGCAGCGTATTTCGGCCGAGCCCGCCGACGCCGACCATGGAGGCGACGACGACCATAGCGAGCGACATCATGATGGTCTGGTTGATGCCGGCCATGATGGTGGGCAGTGCGAGCGGGATCTGCACGTTGAACAGCTTCTGGCGATGCGACGACCCGAAAGCGTCGGCGGCTTCCAGCACTTCCTTGTCCACGAGGCGGATGCCGAGATTGGTCAGGCGGATCATCGGTGGGACGGCATAGATGACGACGGCGATAAGACCCGGCACCTTGCCGATGCCGAAGATGACGACGACCGGGATCAGATAAACGAAGCTCGGCATGGTCTGCATGACATCGAGGATCGGATTGACGATCGATTGCAACCGGTCTGAGCGCGCCATCAATATGCCGATCGGCAGGCCAATGACGATGGCGATCAGCGTACAGACCGTTACCATCGCGAGCGTGATCATCGTGTCGGTCCAAAGGCCGCAGACGCCGATGAGGATCATGGAGATCGCGGTGCCGGCAACAATTTTCAGGTTGCGGCTTGCTGCATAGACGACGAGCATCATCACGATGAGCACGATGAACCAGGGCGTATTGGTAAATGCCCATTCGAGATAGTTCAGAAACCATTGCAGCGGCTGCACGATGGCATCGATGAGAGTGCCGTAGGCGCGTACGGACGCCCTGAAGCCGTCGTCGATATTCTTGCGCGCGAGGCGTATGAGCGATTCATCTATTGCCGGAAAGTTGCAGAGCACATTCGGCAGGATCGTACACTGAATAGCCATGTATTTCCCCTTCTTGGTCCGGTTTTGTCCCGCTCCGCCCGTGTGGCCTTCACGTGCGGATGGCTTGCAGCGCTGCGACCGGTTCTTCAGGCTGCCCTTGCATTCTTACTATATTCGCCACCATCAATCTGCACTCGTTGCGACCTTGTGCCGAGCCGCACTGTCGGTATGAGCGTCGTTTGAGGTGTTCTGCGCGAATATGAAATCGGCGGCAGGCACGAGGCCACCGCCGATTCAGCAACATGGATCAGAGCGATGCCTTGATCTTGGTGGCGACGTCCGGAGCGACCCACTTGGTCCACATATCGGGGTAGGTCTTGAGGAAGTACTTGGCGCCGTCCTCGTTCGTACCCTGATTGTCGGTCATCCAGGCGAGAACCTTGCCGACCGTGGCGTTATCCCACTTGCGGGTCTTCATGTAGTCCATGGCGATGCCGGCCTTTGCGGCAAAGTCCTTGGTCACGACGGTATAGACGTCCGAAACCGGATAGGAGTTCACCTTCGGATTGGCGCAATCCTGCTGCGACGTGCAGGCATCCCAATCCTTCTTGTCATGCGGCACGTTGAAGCTCAGGCGAACCATCTCGTACTTGCCGAGGATGGCTGTCGGAGCCCAATAGTAGCCGAGCCAGCCGGTCTTCTTTTCGAAGGCATTGGCGATCGAACCGTCGAGACCTGCGGCGGAGCCGGTATCGACAAGCGTGAAGCCGAGCTTGTCGGCGCCAAGAGCCTTGTAGAGGTTAGTCGTGGAGATCTGGCAGTTCCAACCTGCCGGGCAGTCATAGACGGCACCCTTGGACGGATCTTCGGGGGCAGGGAAAAGTTCGGGATGCTTGAGGGCGTCCTGAACGGTCTTGATGTCCGGATGGGCGTCGGCGAGGAACTTCGGAATCCACCAGCCTTCGACGCCGCCGTCGCTCAGAAGCGGTGCGGCCACGATCAAGCGGCCCTCGGATACGGCCTTGTCGAGCGCGGTGCGCACAGCGTTGACCCAAAGCTCTGGTGCGACGTCAGGCTGACCTTTTTCGTTCATGGAGGCAAAGGTCGGCTGTGTATCGCCGGTTACCAGAGTGACATTGCAGCCGTAACCGTTCTGCAGGATGATCTTGTCGACCTGCGCGGCAACGCCTGCGGATGCCCAGTTCATTTCAGCAATGGATACACTGCCGCAATCCGCAGCGTGCGCCGAGCCAGCCAAAGCATAGGCGCCGAATGCGAAGATGGCTGAAGCGAGAAGCTTCTTCATTGATATCGTCTCCCAATTTTTCGTTACGTTGCGGAAATCGACCCTAATGCGTTCGATTTCTGTCGATCCCCTGTCAGCGCGGTCCAATTGCAACCGTTCATACGCCGCTGACGACGCCCGTACGGTCCCCTTTGCTGCCGTCGTGCATCTGGTCTTTTTGCGACCGCTGAACTTTATCGCGGCCGGGCATTCTTTGCATCGACATCAGGCAGCGTAAGGATTTGGATGAAGAAATCAACAGCCGGTCGTCCGATGGACGTTATCGTGTCTCTTGGAGAAGCTTAATTAAGCGCCTGAATTAGCCTATTTTCCGCCATTCGTGGCTGTAAAACGTCCATCACATGGCTTGCTCAAAGCTTTGCCGCCCAGGCGGATTTGAATGGTGCTCAAATATCGTGTCCCTGAAAGACGTTTTATATCTCATTTGCGTCGTTTGCGATTTCTCAACGCAAAGCGGAAAATTTTCAAAAAATTTTCAGATTCACTCTAATTTAAGCACTTAATAACCCTCCAGTAACGATGTCGGTTTATCAATCGATGCGTGGCGGGGGACAACCGCTGCTTCCCTGGATCAGGTATAGCGTACCGGGGAATGCGAACCTTGCGGTGTATGTGCAGGGAAGCCGGCGTTTTTGGCAAACCGCGTCGATCTCTGGATCGCGCGGTTTTCGCGCTTTATAGAGTGCCGTTACAAGACAGTTTTCTGTGTGAGAGCGGCAATCCGCTCCGATCCCGACATTGAGCAAAAATATAGCCGCCGATGCTATCGCATGGCGGCTTCTCGTGTGTTGGACTAGCGGCTTGACGCGCTATCAGCCAACATTATACGTGCGGATGAAGCCCACCGTGCCGAAGCGCGTATCGAGCTGCTGCAGCCGGCTCTCGGGGCGGTGAGCCGGAAGCTTGCCGTTCCAGGCGATCTGGATGGAATTCTGTCTGTTGAAGATGAAAAGCATTGGGGTATCCTCCGACCCGGACCGGCCGGTTTCGTTGTTTGTTTTCGCGATGGAGATAATCCTCTTCCGCGTAACTCACAATGGATGAAATCGTCATCCAATGTCGCAAACAGAGCATATCGGACGATGATGCATTTTTGTATCGTGTCGGTGGGCTCCGAGGGGCGGAGATCGCGGCAAAATCAAGGCAGAATCCAGCGTTTTCAGTGGCTGTAGCATATCAAGGTGGTGAGGAATGACGAGAGCGATCATGCTGCAGGGAACCGGCTCCGATGTCGGAAAAACGGTATTAGTCGCGGGCTTGTGTCGGCTGTTCGCAAACCGGGGCGTGAGAGTGCGCCCGTTCAAGCCACAGAACATGTCGAACAATGCCGCCGTTGCCGAAGATGGCGGCGAAATCGGACGCGCCCAGTGGCTGCAGTCGCTGGCGTCGCGCGTTCCCTCATCTGTTCATATGAATCCGGTGTTGTTGAAGCCGCAATCGGAAACCGGCAGCCAGATCATCGTGCAGGGCAAGGTCTGGGGCCAAGCCAAGGGCCGGGACTATCAGGCGCTCAAGCCGCAATTGCTCGGCGCGGTGCTCGAAAGCTTCGCCGCGATGCGGGCGGGGACTGATCTCGTCATCGTCGAGGGGGCGGGTTCGCCTGCCGAGATCAATCTGCGGCGCGGCGACATCGCCAATATGGGCTTTGCGACACGCGCCAATGTCCCCGTCGTGCTGGTCGGCGACATAGACCGCGGCGGCGTGATCGCGTCGCTGGTCGGCACGTACCATATCTTGCCGGAGGAAGATCGGCGGATGATCCGCGGCTATCTGATCAACAAGTTCCGTGGCGATGTCTCCCTCTTCGGTGAGGGTATAGAGGCAATTGGTAGCTTCACGGGGTGGCACTGCCATGGTGTCGTCCCCTGGCTGAAGGCGGCGGTGCGCCTGCCGGCGGAGGATTCGGTCGTATTGGAGCGACTTGCTCGAGGTTCCACTGGCGCGCTCAAGGTCGCCGTACCCGTGCTGTCGCGCATCGCCAATTTCGACGACCTCGATCCGCTGCGGGCCGAACCGGATGTCGATTTGGTGTTTGTCCGCGCTGGAGAGCGCTTGCCTGCCGATGCAGCGCTCGTGGTGCTGCCGGGTTCGAAGTCTACGATCGGTGATCTCCTTGATCTGCGCGAGCAGGGATGGGACCGCGATATAGCCGCGCATGTTCGCCGCGGCGGCCGCGTCATCGGCATTTGCGGCGGCTACCAGATGCTCGGCCACATGGTCCATGATCCACTTGGCATCGAAGGATCGGTGACCGAGACGCCCGGATTGGGCCTATTGGATATCGAGACGGAGATGGCGCCGGAAAAGACCGTGCGCAACAGCATTGCCGTCTCCAAAGAGTATGATGTGCCGTTATCGGGCTATGAAATCCATCTCGGCGTGACGCGGGGCCGGGACTGTGAACGGCCATTGGCCATGATCGACGGGCGGCCTGATGGAGCCGTATCACCGGATGGTCGCATCATGGGCACATATCTGCATGGCCTTTTCAGCAGTGACAGCTATCGGGCAAAGCTGCTGGCAAGCTTCGGCCTTTCCGGCGAGCGCATGAACTATCGCGCCAGCGTCGACGCGGCTCTGGACGAAGTTGCGGCAGAGCTGGAAAGCGTACTCGATCCCGCCTGGCTCGACGGTCTGGTCGCCTAGAGTTCGCCGGAGACTTCCCGGCGGCGGCGGTCGAGTTCTTCGCTGTAGCGACGCAGCGTATAGCTCTCCGTCAGCAGGCCGATGACCTTGCGTTCGATGAGGTCGTTGACGACGACGAGCGCTTCGCTCTTCGTCTGCTCGAACATGGCTGCTGCCTGCTTGGCGTTCATTTGCGGCTGCAAAAATTCATTGCGCAGCTGGATGAAATCGGAAAGACCGTGTTCCTCGTCATCCTTTTCGACGGGGCTCGCATAGACGTCGGGTACGAGAACCAATCCGGAATATTTTTCGTTCTTGTCAACCAGGATGACCCGCTGCGCCGAGCCGATCGGGAAATTCCTGCGGAATTCCTCGATGCTCATGTCGATGCTGGCCGTATGCACATCGGGGCGCATCATGCGGGCGACGGTCAGGTTGCGGATCCAGCCGACATCGTGAGCGCTGCGGATGCTCTCGCCGCGCAAATGGAAGCGCCATGTGGCGAAGGAGTAGCCGAAGGTCGTGCGCACCACCAGCGAGGAGGTGATGACCGCCGCCAGAACCAGGGCGGTGATCGGAAAATCTCCGGTGATTTCGAGCGCCAGGAAGGTCATGGTAAGCGGCCCGCCAATGATCGCGACGGCAAGCGAGCTCATGCCGACGACTGCGTAGACGGCCGGCGTCAGCGTGGCGTGATCGAAATAAGGTGCGCAATAAGCGAAGATCTTGCCGAGCAGCGCACCCATGAACAACGACGCAAAGAAGAGACCGCCTCTGAAGCCGGAGCCGATCGAGACCGCTGATGCCAGGGACTTCAGGACGAAGACGCCGACAAGTGCACTCAGCGTCACATCGGCCGATAGGTTAAGATGCAGGGCGCCGTGGCCGGCAGACAGAACCTGTGGCGAGATCAACGCCAGTGTTCCCACCACCAAGCCGCCAAGTGCAGGGCGGAAAGGCGGCGCGATCGAGCTTTTGCGCGCCAGTTCCTCGACCCATGCGACGCCCTGCATGATCAGGATGCCGATACCGGCGCAGAAGGCGCCGAGCAGGATGGCCGGAAGATAATCCGCCGGCACGATCGCCCCGAAGTGATCGATATCGATGGCAAAGTCGTCGCCGGCAAGCAGTCTTGCGATCATTGTGGATATCAGCGCCGAAACGACGACGGGTGTCAGGGTCACGATCGAATAGCTGCCGATGATCAGCTCGAAGGCGTAGAAGGCGCCGGTGAGCGGCGCGTTGAAAGCGGCGGCGATGGCGCCGGCCGCGCCGCAGCCGACGAGCATGCGCAGATCCGCGCGGCGCATCTGCATCTTGTAGCCGAATTTGGAGGCGATGCCGGCGGCAATCTGTGTGTAACCTGCTTCAAGCCCGACAGAGGCGCCGAATCCATTCGAGATCAGGTTCTGCACGGCAACGATGATACTGTCGGTGAGCGACATGCGACCGCCGTGCAGCGCATTGGCTTCGATCGGATCGACCATCGGCTTTTTGCGTGTGCGGGACAATATGTAGAGCAGGATGCCGAGAATGATGCCGCCTGCGATTGGTGCGATGAACACTACCGATTTGTCCCGAATTGCCATCGCCGCCGAACTCAAGCGTTCGTAGTCGGTTATGCCATAGATGACGCTGTGAAGTTTGCGCGAGATATAGCTCATCGCCGTGACCGCACAGCCGGATACTATGCCTACCAGCGCTCCGGCGAAGACAAGTCCCAATTCGCCACGGCGCAGCAATGCCC
Source organism: Rhizobium sp. BK491 (assembly GCF_014194925.1). Classification (NCBI taxonomy): domain Bacteria; kingdom Pseudomonadati; phylum Pseudomonadota; class Alphaproteobacteria; order Hyphomicrobiales; family Rhizobiaceae; genus Rhizobium; species Rhizobium sp. BK491. The sequence goes on along the minus strand of NZ_JACIAR010000001.1, from coordinate 600,063 downwards.
TGAAGCGACCGAGATCGAATAGGGCCGAGAAGACGCCGAGGCGTCGCGGTTGGAATTTCTGCAGCATGGGAAACGGACGATACGTTTTACTCGAATGTGAGAGCTTACCCTCTATAAACTCCTAACATCAAAGAAATACGGCAAAAAAGCCGCTGGTTTCATGAGAATTTTCCGCCGATTTCGCAATCGGGACGGCGCAGGTCGCATCCATGCCCTTGATTGACTTGACGTAAGTGAAAGCCTAATCATTGCCGGCATAACGAATGGTTCCCGAGCGGCGATCTGCCGCATGGGATGAAAAGGGAATGTGAAGGGACGGACCCAATTCGGGCGTTCTCATCACAGCCGACCCCGCGACTGTAGAGCGGTCAGGGTCTTTCATTCGGTTCGAAGCCTGTTCTGTCGATGGTTCGCATGGGGCGAACGGGGCGGGACAGGCTCAAGTCGAAAAAGCCACTGGCGTGGCATCATGATTAACCGGGGCTGGACGCCTCTTATTCTACGAATCGTCCGCCTTTTCATGATGCATTGCCGGGAAGGCGAGAAAGACCCGCTTGTGCACGATTGGGGGCGACCGGTTTCGGTCTGCCCCCGTCGCGGCGCCTTATCCGCGAGCCAGGAGACCTGCCATGCGTGCCGGGCACAGAGCCTGTTCTGGGACGTAAGTTCCGCTGCCAGCACGGAGGTTGTCATGGCGCAAGACGAGTTTTCGGCGTGTAGGCGCCCGTTTTCCGGTTCCAGCGATGTGCTGCCCACCCTCGCTTCCGCGTGGGAGCGGGCATAGCGTATGTCGTCTTCGACTTCCCGAGCAGTCTTCGTCCTTGGGGGCGCGCGTTCCGGCAAATCCAGGTTTGCCGAATCCCTGGTTTTGGACACTGGTCTTGAACGTCACTATGTGGCGACAGGGCAGGCATGGGATGAGGAGATGCGCGAGCGCATCGCAAAGCATCGTGCCGACCGCGGCGATCTCTGGCAGACGCATGAGGAGCCGATCGATCTTGTCGGGCAGCTTGCCGCCATCGATGCCGAGGGGCGAGCCGTGCTTGTCGACTGCCTGACGCTATGGGTCACCAATTTGATGATGGCCGAGCGTGACATGGCGGCGGAATTTGCCGCCCTGACCGCCTTTCTGCCGACCGCACGATCGAGGCTCGTTCTCGTCTCCAACGAGGTGGGCTTGGGAATCGTGCCGGAAAATCGCATGGCGCGCGCGTTTCGCGATCATGCCGGCCGTCTGCACCAAATGGTCGCAGCGGCGAGTGCCGAAGTTTATTTTATCGCAGCGGGCCTGCCGCTGAAAATGAAGGGTTGATGCATATGAACCAGGAAAAGATTCCCGCCACCGTCATCACCGGCTTCCTCGGAGCCGGCAAGACGACGATGATCCGCAACCTCCTGCAGAATGCCGGCGGCAAGAAGATCGCGCTCATCATCAACGAATTCGGCGATCTCGGTGTCGATGGCGACGTGCTGAAGGGCTGCGGCGCGGAGAACTGCACCGAAGACGATATCATCGAGCTGACCAATGGCTGCATCTGCTGCACCGTGGCCGACGATTTCATCCCCACGATGACGAAGCTTCTAGAGCGCGATGCGCGCCCGGATCACATCGTCATCGAAACGTCAGGCCTTGCTCTGCCGCAGCCGCTGGTCGCTGCCTTCAACTGGCCCGACATCCGCACCCACGTCACCGTCGATGGCGTCATCACCGTGGTCGATAGTGCCGCCGTTGCTGCCGGCCGTTTCGCTGACAATCATGACGCTGTCGAAGCCGCTCGCGTCGAGGATGATTCGCTCGACCACGAAAGCCCCATCGAAGAGCTTTTCGAGGACCAGCTGACCTGCGCCGATCTGATCGTGCTCAATAAGACCGACCTGATCGATATCGACGGTCTCGGCCGCGTCCGCGCCGAGGTTGCCTCGCGCACGGTCCGCAAGCCGACGATCATCGAAGCGAAGAACGGCGATGTGCCGGCCGCCATCCTGCTCGGCCTCGGAATCGGCACGGAAGACGATATTGTCAACCGCAAATCCCATCACGAGCTGGAGCATGAGGACGGCACGCCGCACGATCACGACGAGTTCGACAGCTTCGTCGTCGAGCTTGGCCCGATCGCCGATCCGGTGGCTTTCGTCGATGCGCTGAAGGGCGTGATTGCGGAGCATGACGTGCTGCGCCTCAAGGGCTTTGTCGATGTCCCCGGCAAGCCCATGCGCCTGCAGGTGCAGGCCGTCGGCAGCCGCATCGACACCTATTTCGATCGCCCCTGGACACCGGGCGAAGCTCGCGCGACCCGGCTCGTGGTGATCGGTCTGCACGAGATGGACGAGACGATCGTGCGCAAGGCGATCGAGGCGCTGGCCTAAGGGAAATCCATGCATCTCCTCCTGGCACAGAAGGGAACGATCAGCGACGGCGAGGAGGCGATCGACCTTGGGCAGTCGCCCGGCGATATCCTCTTTCTGTCGGCTGCCGATACCGAGCTTGCGGCGATTGCCGCGGCGCATGGTGAGGGCGACCGTTCCCTTCGGCTTGCAAGCCTGATGAGCCTCAAGCATCCGATGTCCGTCGATACCTATGTCGACAGGACAGCGCGGCATGCGAAGCTCATCATCGTGCGGGCGCTGGGAGGGGCGAGTTACTTCCATTATGCTCTGGAAGCGCTGCATGCCTGCGCGGCGCGCCAGGGCGCCTTGATTGCGGTGCTGCCGGGGGATTCGAAGCCGGATCCTGGGCTGACGCCATTCTCCAACGTTGCGCTCGATGATCTCAACGCGCTCTGGTCCTATCTGATCGAGGGCGGGGAAGCGAATTCCCGGGCGTTTCTTGTCTATGCAGAGGCGATGCTCACGGGCGCTGAGAAGCCTATGCCTGCTGCACCCCTGATGAAGGCCGGGATATGGTGGCCGGGCAGGGGCGTGATCGGCGTCGAGGAGTGGAGGGGGCTCGAAATCGAATGGAGAGCTTGCCCCTCACCCCAGCCCTCTCCCCGTATTGACGGGGAGAGGGGGCATATCGAGGCCACGGCTCCCCCTTCGCCCCGCTTGCGGGGAGAAGGTGCCCGGAGGGCGGATGAGGGGCAAGACTCTCCTTTGAAGCAGTCGTCGGACGCCGACATCGCTTTCGAACAGGTGGTGACCCCTGCAGGATTCGACCCCCCGACGGTTGCCGTTTCTTTCTACCGCGCGCTGGTTCAGAGCGGTGAAACCAGACCCGTCGAGGCCATGATAGAGGCCCTCATTGCCGAGGGCATGCGGCCGTTGCCGGTCTTTGCCTATAGCCTGAAGGACGCCGTGTCCGTCGGCATTCTCGAAAGCGTCTTTACCGAGCTGAAACCGGGCGTGGTCATCAACGCCACCGGCTTTGCCGTTTCGGCGCCGGGCGCGGATCGTCAGGCGACGGTACTGGAAACGGGCGACGCCGTGGTTCTGCAGGCCATCTTCTCGGCTTCATCGAAGGAGGCGTGGGAGGCATCCTCGCAGGGGCTTTCGGCGCGCGATCTCGGCATGAATGTCGCATTGCCCGAAGTGGATGGGCGCGTTCTCGCCCGAGCCGTGTCCTTCAAGGCGGCCGCCCGCTATGACGAGAGGGTCGAGGCCAATATCGTCGCCAGCGAACCGCTCGAGGATCGCATGCGCTATACGACGCGGCTCGCGGCCAATTGGGCGCGGCTGCGCAACACGCCGCCCGGTGATCGCCGTGTTGCGCTCGTCATGGCAAACTATCCCAATCGCGATGGACGGCTCGGCAATGGAGTCGGGCTCGATACGCCAGCCGGCACGATCGAGGTGCTGAAGGCGATGCAGATGGCGGGCTATAATGTTGCCGATCTGCCTGCCGACGGCGATGCGCTGATGCGGCACTTAGCGGAAGGCCCGACAAATTCGGGGCGCGATGGCCGCGTGGTTCGCGAGAGGCTTTCCTTTAGCGACTACAAGGATTTCTTCTCGTCGCTTCCCAAACAGATTCAGGATGAAATTACGGTGCGTTGGGGAAAGCCTGAGGCCGATCCTTACGCGCTCGATAACGGTTTTGCCTTGCCGTTCGCCCGCTTTGGAGACGTGCTTGTGGGCATCCAGCCGGCGCGCGGCTACAACATCGATCCTAAGGAGAGTTACCACTCTCCCGATCTCGTGCCGCCACACGGCTATCTCGCCTTCTATGCCTTCCTGCGTCGCTCCTTCGATGCCCATGCCGTCATCCACATGGGCAAGCACGGCAATCTCGAATGGCTGCCGGGCAAGGCGCTGGCACTGTCGGAAAGCTGCTATCCGGAAGCGATCCTCGGACCGCTGCCGAACCTCTATCCTTTCATCGTCAACGATCCCGGCGAGGGCACGCAGGCCAAGCGCCGCACGAGCGCCGTCATCATCGATCACCTGACGCCGCCGCTGACGCGCGCCGAAAGCTATGGCCCACTAAAGGATCTGGAGGCGCTCGTCGACGAATATTACGAGGCTTCGGGCGGCGATCCGCGCCGCATCCGTCTGCTCCGCAAGCAGATCCTCGATCTCGTCGCCGATATCGGACTGGATCAGGATGCCGGCATCGCCAAGGGCGAGGGCGAAGACGAGGCCTTGCGCAAGCTTGATGCTTACCTCTGTGACCTCAAGGAGATGCAGATCCGCGATGGTCTGCACATCTTCGGCGTTTCGCCTTCCGGGCGGCTGTTAACGGATCTGACGGTGGCGCTCGCGAGAGTGCCGCGCGGACTGGGCGAGGGGGGCGATCAGAGCTTGCAGCGGGCGATTGCAAGAGATGCTTTTGTGATCGGGGATGTGCTTGAAAGCATTCCCGCGCAGAAATCATTCGACCCGCTTGACTGCGACATGGCCGCTGATTGGACCGGCCCGCGCCCATCAATTCTCCAAGATATGTCCGATACCCCCTGGCGCACCCAGGGCGACACTGTCGAGCGCATCGAACTGCTGGCCGCGAAACTCGTGAATGGCGACATAGCCTGTCCAGAGAACTGGCCAAACACCCTTATGGTCCTCGGCGAGATCGCCGCAAAGCTCAAGCCCTCCATCCTCGCCTGCGGTGACGCCGAGATCGCAGCCTTGCTCAAGGGCCTCGACGGCCGCTTCGTTCCGCCCGGCCCCTCCGGTGCGCCCACCCGTGGCCGGCCGGATGTTTTACCCACAGGGCGGAATTTCTATTCGGTCGACAGCCGTGCGGTTCCGACGCCCGCTGCCTACGAGCTCGGCAGCAAATCGGCTGAACTGCTCATCCGCCGCTATGTTCAGGACCACGGCGAATGGCCCGTTTCCTTCGGCCTGACGGCCTGGGGCACATCGAACATGCGCACGGGTGGCGACGATATCGCGCAGGCGCTGGCGCTGATCGGCGTCAAGCCCGTCTGGGACATGACCTCGCGCCGCGTCACCGGCTACGAGATCATTCCGCCGGCCATGCTCCGGCGGCCACGTGTCGACGTGACGCTGCGTATTTCCGGCTTCTTCCGTGATGCGTTTCCCGAACAGATCGCCTTATTCGACAAGGCCATCCGTGCTGTCGGTATGCTCGATGAAGATGCGGCGGACAATCCCATTGCGGCTCGCATACGCGGCGAGATCGCGCGGCTCGAAGCTGCCGGCCTCGACGCTGCCTCTGCCAGCCGCAGGGCCGGCTATCGCGTCTTCGGTTCCAAGCCTGGGGCTTATGGTGCCGGTCTGCAGGCACTCATCGATGAGAAGGGATGGGAACGGCGCGCGGATCTGGCCGAAGCCTATCTCGTCTGGGGCAGCTATGCCTATGGCGCCGGCGAGGAAGGAAGAGCCGAGCGCGGCGTCTTCGAGGAGCGGTTGCGTTCGATCCAGGCGGTCGTGCAGAACCAGGACAATCGCGAGCATGACCTGCTCGACAGTGACGATTATTATCAGTTCGAGGGCGGCATGGCGGCGGCGGCCGAGCAGCTTGGCGGTGCGCGTCCCTCGATCTATCACAACGACCATTCGAGGCCGGAAAAGCCTGTGATACGCTCGCTGGAAGAGGAGATCGGCCGTGTGGTGCGCGGTCGCGTCGTCAATCCCAAGTGGATCGAGGGCATCATGCGCCACGGCTATAAGGGCGCCTTCGAGATCGCGGCAACGGTCGATTATCTCTTTGCCTTTGCCGCGACGACGGGTGCGGTGCGCAATCATCATTTCGAGGCCGTCTACCAAGCCTTCGTCGTCGATCAAGGCGTGCGTGATTTCATGGCGGAGAAGAACCCGGCAGCACTTCGGGAGATGCGAGAGCGTCTGCTTGAAGCGATCGACCGCCAGCTCTGGACGCCGAGAAGCAATTCGGCGCGGTTCGATCTCGAAAGCTTGAAAGAGGGTAAGGAGGCGGCGGCATGAGCGCTGTCGACGAGCTTCTGGTCGCCTTTCGGGATTATCTGCAGTCGCGCAGCAATCCCGTGCTGCAGCATTTTATCGAAGGCTTTGACTGGCCGACCGAGGAGCGGGCGCTTGCGCCGCACGATCTTCCCGTGGTGACCTATCTGCGCGAGCTCGATCAGGCTGCGAATGGTGCGGAAGGGGCTTTGCGCAACAGGCTTTCCCACGCGGCCGCTGTGCTGCATTGGGCCCAGACCTACAGCATCACCGACTTCGGCGGCGATTTCCTCGAAAGATACGGCTGGGTCGAGCTGTTCGGCACGCGTGGCCATTTTGCGAGCGAGGAGATGGCCGGCGGCTTCCTGCTGCTTGGTCCCGGCGTGCACTATCGGGATCATCACCACGAGGCTGAGGAGATCTATATTCCGCTAACCGACGGCTCGCTGTGGAGCAAGGATGCCCAGCCATTCCTGCCGCGCTGGTCGGGCGAGATCATCCATCACCCCTCGAATATCCGCCACGCCATGCGCACGGAAGACCAGCCACTCGTCGCGCTCTATCTTTGGCGCGGTGGCCCGCTGGCACAGAAATCGATCATATCAGGGAGAATGCAATGAGCGACGAATTTGCCGAAACCGGCGCGGACGCCCCGAAGAGCGACGACGCCCGTCACGCCGACAAGATGGCCAAGAAGAAGGCCGCGCGCGACAAGATCATGGCGACCAAAAACGATGAGAAGGGTCTGATCATTGTCCATACCGGCAAGGGCAAGGGAAAGTCTTCCTCCGCTTTTGGCATGATCTTCCGCCACATCGCTCATGGGAAGCCCAGTGCTGTAGTGCAGTTCATCAAGGGCGCCATGTGGACCGGCGAGCGCGATCTGATCGAGAAGCATTTCTCCGATCTATGCCAGTTCCATACGATGGGTGAGGGCTTCACATGGGAGACTCAGGACCGAGCCCGAGACGTGGCAGCGGCCTCTGCTGCATGGGAAAAGGCCAAGGAGCTGATCCGCGACGAGCGTAATTCCATGGTACTGCTTGATGAAATCAACATTGCGCTTCGTTACGACTATCTCGACATCAACGACGTGATCGAATTCCTCAGGAATGAGAAGCCCTACATGACGCATGTGGTCTTGACGGGCCGTAACGCCAAGGAAGAGCTGATCGAGATTGCCGACCTCGTCACCGAGATGGAATTGATCAAGCATCCGTTCCGCTCGGGCATCAAGGGACAGCCGGGCGTCGAGTTCTGATCGCCTGGCGAACGTTTAGCTGCCCGGCAGCATCGCCTTCAGCGCTTCCGCCGTCTGCGGGTTCGCGGGAAAGAAGGATTCGATGGCGAGTTCCGACAGCGTGACATCGACGGGCGTTCCGAAGACGGTCGTAGTGGACAGAAACGACAGATGTCCCACTTCGGTGACGAGCTCCAGAGGTACGGCGATGCCGGCGAAATCCCGTTCCGGAGCCGCCGACTTCGATGTCGCTGGCGCAGGATAGGCGGACAGTTCCGCAAGCAGTTTTATGAGGATTGAATCGCCTGTCGCCGATATCTGCTGGCGTAGGCGTTCCAGCAGATGTGCCCGCCATTCATGGAGATTGGCGATCCGAGGCGCCAAGCCGTGGGGGTGCAGGCTGAGCCGCAGGACGTTAATTGGTCCTTCGGTCAGCGAGGCATCGGTCACCCCCGCGAGCAGCGGAGCGACGGCGGCATTGGCGGCGATGAGCGTCCAATGTCGGTCGACGGCCAGAGCTGGGAAGGGTTCGTGTCCTTTCAGCAGCATATCGATCGCGCGCCGTGCCGGAGCAAGCGCCGGATCATCCAGTTTGCGCTCTGGAAAGACCGGGGCAAAGCCGGCCGCCAGAAGCATCGGATTGCGTTCGCGTAAGGGGACGTCGAGCCGTTCAGCGAGATGCATCAGCATCTCACGGCTTGGAAGTGCCCGCCCGCTCTCGATGAAGCTCAGATGCCGTTGCGATATATCGGCTTCAAGGGCGAATTCGAGCTGGCTCAGGCGGCGGCGTTGCCGCCATTCGCGCAGATGGTCGCCGAGAGAGCGGGCCGGGTTCATCATGCGGCAGCCGGCAGTTGATCGATGAAGCCGTGAACGGACTTCAGGCGTTCACCTTCGAGGATGGCGAAATCCGTGCCCTTGACGAGTGGCTCGGCGTCGGCCGGACCGAAGCCCCAGGAGAAGCGGAGATTGTCGCCGTGGCGCTCGCCCTCGGTGATGAGCGTGAAACGGAAGCCGGGGAAGCGCTCATGGGCGGCCGTGACCAGCGCGTGGATCTGCTCGCGATTATCCGCGCGCATCATGGGATCGACGTAGCTGCAGTCTTCCGTCCAGGCTTCGGCAATGAGCGCACGGCGACGTTCGGTGTCGGCCTCGTTCCAGATGGCGATATAGCGGTCAGCAATGATGTTTGCGTCGGTCATCGGTCAAACTCCTTTGGATCACCTGAACCGTTCAGGCAGGGCGATCATCGGTGCGGACCGAAGTACTATCAATTACGTCGGAGGTAATCAAAGGCCCGTTCTAGAGGCCGAGCCAGATCCTGACGGGATGGGTGGGGTCTGCCAGCAGCTTGATCGCGAAGGCGATGCAGACGATGACGAGCAGCGGTTTGATCAGCTTGGCGCCGATGCGCATGGCAAGCCGCGAACCGAGCTGCGCGCCCAGGAATTGGCCGAACCCCATCGTCAGCCCGACTTTCCACAGGATAGCGCCGGAGAAGATGAAGACGATCAGGCCGCCGAGATTCGATCCGAAATTGAGCAGCTTCGTATGCGCTGTCGCCTTCAGGAGGCCGAAGCCGGCGAGCGTCACGAAGGCGAGCATCAGGAACGAGCCGGTTCCGGGGCCGAACGCGCCGTCATAGAAACCGATCAGCGGCACGAACGTCACGCCGAAAAGTCCGGCACTCATGCGCCGATGCTTTTCGACATCGCCGAGATTGGGTTTCAGGGCGAAATAGAGCGCGATTGCGATCAGCAGGAAGGGCAGGATGATGCGCAGCACCTGGCTTGGCATGATGGTCGCCAGCATCGCACCGAGCATGCCGCCGATCACAGCCATCGCCGCCATCGGAAGCTGCTCGCGAAGCTTGACATGTCCTTGTCGGGCATAGGCGATGGTTGCCGAAGCCGCGCCGCAGATCGACTGCACCTTGTTCGTGCCGAGGGTCTGCAGCGGAGGAATACCGGCCAACAACATGGCAGGCACGGTAATCAGCCCACCGCCGCCTGCGATCGAATCGACGAAACCGGCGAAGAACGCAGCGGCAAAGAGCAAAAGCAGGAGTTGAAATGTAATATCTGGCAAGGTGGGAACTCGGAGGCGGGAAATCAGCGGCCTTCTGGCACTTCGCCCGCCGCAAGGCAATTGCTATCGGGACACACCAGGCGAAATTGACGTGTCGAAAGGTGCCCGCTACAGCTGCTATATCGGTCGATGTTGCTGGGAGCGAATATGACGACATATGCCAATTCCACCCGCCGCTATCTTCTGGGTCTTGGCTGCGAGCGCGGCACGGACTGGAATGAAGTGCGGATGCTTGCGGAAAGAGCATTCCAGGAAGCTGGAATCGGGAGTGATCAGGTTCTGGCTGTTGTATCGATCGACACGCGCATGGATGAACCGGCTATCCTCGAGACCGCCACGCATTTTCGTCTCCCGGCACGCTTCTTCAAGGCGGCTGCACTGGAGCGGGAGACACCCAGACTGAAGAATCCCTCAGAGATTGTTTTCGCGCATGTCGGTTGTCACGGCGTCGCAGAAGCGGCGGCGCTGGCGGCCGCCGGTCCGGACTCCGAGCTCGTGCTTCCCAAGATCAAGTCCGGCTTTGCTACGGCGGCGATCGCCAGGATTGCCTGAGCAGCGAATTCGCAATGCAAGTCTCGCAAATGATCTGCAGGAGATCCCGACGGCATTTCACCGCCGTCTGTTCTCGTGTATGCCGGTAGGCCAAGCGCTGGTCCCAAGCGAAGTAAATTTCGAAAGATCAAGCTTATTCAGTATGTTGGTAAGGAAAAATCATGCATAAGGTCATTTATGATACCGATCCTGGCGTCGATGACGCCATGGCGCTTCTCTTTTTGCATCGTCATCCGGGTATCGACCTTCTCGGCGTGACGACGGTTTTCGGCAATGCCTCCGTAGATACCACGACCCGCAATGCGCTGTTCCTCAAACGCGAGTGGGATATTCCGTGCCCGGTCGCGCGCGGCGCCAGCGTTACCTTCGATCCTTCGCGGCACGAGCGCCCGTGGCCGACGATGGTTCACGGCCATAACGGTCTCGGCGACATCGACGTGCCCGAGACGATCGACCTGCCGACCGATCCGCGACCGGCCTATCAGTTCATCATCGACACGGTTCGCGCCCATCCCGGCGAGGTGACCCTGGTCGCTGTCGGCCGCATGACCAATCTGGCGTTGGCGCTGAAGCACGATCCGGAAATCGCCAAGCTCGTGAAGGATGTCGTCATCATGGGCGGCAATTTCTACCTACCGGGCAATGTTTCTCCGGTCGCGGAAGCCAATATTCACGGCGATCCAGAAGCCGCCGACTTCGTCATGACGGCAGCCTGGAAGGTGGTCGTGGTCGGTCTCGACGTGACGTCAGTGACGACCATGGGCCGCAGCTATCTCGCTGATATGGCGAAAGCGGGCGGTCCCTCGGTGCAACTCCTGGCCGACCTGTCACAGTCCTATATCGATTTCTACAAGCATGCGGTCGAAGACGGCATGATGGTTCACGACAGCTGCGCCTGCGTCTATGTCGTGGCGCCCGAGTTGTTCGACACGATCGAGGGATCGATCCGCGTCGTCTGCGGCGGCATTGCCGATGGTCAGACGGTTATCAAGCCGGCCGGCCGCCACTTTCCGCCGGGCGACTGGGACAATCTGCCGAGCCAGATCGCTTGCATCGGCATCCGCTCGCAGCAGGTTCTCGATCTGATCCGCGATGTGATTTTGGGCAAGGTGAAGTACTAAGTTCGGTGAAGGGGGCAACAGTGCCCCCTTCACAATTCGCTGAAGACCATTCTCCAGCTCTATCAAGAGCCTATTCGAGTGTCCGGAAATATCGAGTCCGGAACGTCATGCGATCGACAAACCCGTTTTTCGTTTCCTGTCGTGGTTGGAAAAGCCCATAGCGTGCTGCCGCTCATGCCGATCGGGGTATGTGACGTAATGTTTGCAGTGGGAGCGATGTCGAATCGAGATCGCCTTATCCCGTTCTCAACATTGCAATTTCGCCCGTCCGGGCATAGGACACATGGGATGAACGATACCGCTTTTTCCACTCTGCCGGCCCTGGAGCCGGGGTCGGTCTGGCTCGTCGGCGCCGGGCCGGGCGATCCGGGGCTTTTGACCCTGCTGGCCGCCAAGGGGTTGGCCGAGGCAGATGTCATCGTGCATGATGCGCTCGTCAACGAAGATTGCCTGAAGCTCGCCCGCCCGGGCGCTATGCTGGAATATGCCGGTAAGCGTGGCGGCAAGCCATCGGCCAAGCAGCGGGATATCTCGCTGCGGCTGGTGGAACTGGCGCGGACCGGCAAGCGCGTTCTGCGCCTCAAGGGCGGTGACCCTTTCGTCTTCGGGCGTGGTGGTGAGGAGGCGCTGATGCTCGTTCAGCACGGCATTCCCTTCCGCATCGTGCCCGGCATTACGGCCGGGATCGGCGGCTTGGCCTATGCCGGCATTCCGGTTACCCATCGCGACGTCAATCACGCCGTCACCTTCCTGACCGGCCATGATTCGTCCGGCGTCGTACCGGACGCCATCGATTGGGAGGCGATCGGCAAGGGATCGCCCGTCATCGTCATGTATATGGCGATGAAGCACATCGCGCAGATCAGTGCAAATCTCATTGCCGCCGGTCGTTCGGCGGACGAACCTGTTGCCTTCGTCTGCAATGCGGCGACGCCCTCCCAGCAAGTGCTGGAGACAACGCTTGGGCGTGCGCCCGCAGATATCGAAACATCCGGTCTCGAGCCGCCGGCCATTGTCGTCGTCGGCGAGGTGGTGAAACTGCGGCCGTCGCTCGACTGGCTGGGCGCGCTTTCCGGTCGCACGCTGGTATCGCCGAGCGAAAGGCAGGGCGAGAGCGGACGCAAGGTGCCGGCATGAGCGGGCTTCTGATCGCAGCACCCTCCTCAGGCTCCGGCAAAACCACCTTCACGCTTGGTTTGCTGCGGGCATTGAGAAACAGGGGTGTTGCGGTTGCACCCGGCAAGGCCGGCCCCGATTATATCGATCCTGCATTTCATACGGCAGCGGTCGGATCGCCCTGCCTCAATTTCGATCCCTGGTCCATGCGCGCCGAACTGATTTCAGCGAATGCCGCGCTTCATCGCGCCGGAGGGCGCATGCTGGTGATCGAGGGGATGATGGGCCTGTTCGACGGGGCCGCCGATGGCAGGGGCACGCCGGCCGATCTAGCCGCCTTGCTCGGTCTATCCGTCGTGCTCGTCATCGATTGCTCTCGCATGTCGCAGTCGGTTGCGGCCGTCGTCAGCGGTTTTGCCAATTTTCGCGCCGATATCCGCATTGCCGGTGTCGTGCTCAATCGCGTTGCCAGTGATAGGCACGAGAAAATGCTGCGCCAGGCACTGAATGCGGTGCGTATGCCTCTCGTCGCCGTTATCCGCAATGATGCGAGCCTGGCATTGCCGGAACGGCATCTCGGTCTGGTACAGGCTGGAGAGCATGCGGCGCTCGAGCAGTTTATCGAGGCGGCTGCAGAGGTCGTCGCGAAGGCCTGCGATTTCGATCTGCTCTTGCGGGCGGCACAGCAGCATCTCATTCGCACCTCCGCGGCCAATATCGCGCGGCTCATGCCGTTCGGCCAGCGCGTTGCGGTGGCAAGGGATATCGCATTCGCCTTCTGCTATGAGCATATGCTGCTCGGCTGGAGGCGGCGCGGTGCAGAAATATCCTTCTTTTCTCCGCTCGCGGGTGAAGCTCCTTCGGCCGATGCGGATGCGATCTATCTGCCGGGCGGCTATCCGGAATTGCACGCTGGAAAGCTCGCCGCCGCTCAGCATTTCGGGGATGGCGTGAAGGCGGCGGCCTCGCGTGGGGTGCGCATCTATGGCGAATGCGGCGGGTACATGGTGCTCGGCGAGGGGCTTGTGGATGCGGCGGGCGTGCGCCACGAAATGCTGGGTCTCTTGCCCGCCGTTACCAGTTACGAGAAACGACAGCGGCATCTCGGCTATCGACGCGTGGTGCCGCTTGGCAACTCCTTCTTCGAAAAGCCGATGACGGCGCATGAGTTTCATTATTCGACCATCGTATCGGAGGGCGAGGCGGACCGTCTGTTTGCCGTCAGGGATGCGCTCGATACCGATCTTGGTGCAGCCGGTCTGCAACGCGGCAATATCGCCGGCTCCTACATGCATCTGATCGATCTAGCCGGTGAAGCCGCATGACCACCAGAATCGTCCATGGCGGCGGGATTACCGCGGCGGCGCGTCAATATGGCGGGCGTCCGGAGGAATGGCTGGATCTGTCAACCGGCATCAATCCCAATCCGGTGATACCGCCGGAAATCCCCGTTGCGGCTTGGCACAGGTTGCCTGACCAGCATTTGCAGGAGCGGGCGCGGGAAGCGGCGAGGAGCTATTACCGCAGCGGCGATATTCTGCCGCTGCCGGTTCCAGGCACGCAGTCCGTCATTCAATTGCTTCCAAAGCTCGTGACGGGCGGCAGGGTTGCGATCTTCTCGCCGACCTATGGCGAATATGCGCGCGCTTTTACGCTCGCCGGCTTGCAGGTTCGCCAGGTTTCGACGATTGCCGAACTGACGGTCGACGACAGGCTGGTCGTTGCCGTCAATCCCAACAATCCTGATGGGCGGGTGCTGCCCATCGAGCAGTTGCGGGAACTACATGACAGGCAGCGCGAGCAAGGCGGCATTCTTCTGGTGGACGAGGCTTTCGGCGACGTCGAACCGGCGGCAAGCACGGCGCCTTTTGCCGCCTCGATGCCAAATCTCATCATCTTCCGTTCGTTCGGAAAGTTTTTCGGCCTAGCCGGACTTCGGCTCGGCTTCGTGATTGCCGAAGCTTCGATTATGACAAGATTCGAGGATTGGCTCGGGCCTTGGGCGGTTTCGGGGCCAGCCCTTTCGATTGCCGCCTCCCTGATGGAAAGCGATACAAGCGCCATCCGAAACCGCATTCTCCAGCGGCATTCGGCGCTGGAAGCGGTTCTGCGACGTTCGAAGCTGCATGTAGCGGGAGGCACTGCTCTTTTTGCATTGGTTGCAGACGACCGCGCCGAAGGCATATATACGCAGCTCTGCCGTCATCATATTCTCGTCCGCAAGTTCGATTACGCCCGCAATTGGCTGCGCTTCGGACTCGCTCCTGATGAGGCGGCCGATGAGAGACTCGCCGGGGTATTAGAGGATTATTCGACATGACCGCCGACGAACATTTGCTCATTCTGGTCCTTGCCTTGCTGCTTGACCGCTTCGTCGGTGATCCCGACTGGCTTTGGCAGCGCTTTCCGCATCCCGTCGTACTGTTCGGCAAGGCGATTTCAGCTTTCGATCAACGGTTCAATGCAAAGCATCTGCCGGGCGTTCTTCGCCGCCGTAATGGGCTGATGTCGATCGTCGCGCTGCTGATGGGCGCTGCCATCGCTGGCTGGGCTATTCATGGATTTCTCGCCTTTTTCGGCTGGCTCGGCATATTGGTAGAGGCGGGATTGGTGGCGGTTTTCATGGCGCAGAAGAGCCTTGCCGATCACGTCGGTGAGGTGTCGCGGGCATTGCGCTCCGATGGTTTGGAAGGCGGCCGTCTTGCCGTGTCGCGCATCGTCGGCCGCGACCCCGAGACACTGGACGAGCCTGGGATTTGCCGTGCGGCCATCGAAAGCCTCGCCGAGAACTTTTCCGACGGCGTCGTCGCGCCGGCCCTGTGGTACGGCGTTTTCGGTCTGCCGGGCCTGTTTTTCTACAAGATGCTCAACACCGCCGATTCGATGATCGGCCACAAGTCCGAGACCTATGTCGATTTCGGCCGCGCCGCTGCGCGGCTGGACGATATCGCCAACTGGCCGGCTGCACGGCTCTCCATTCTGCTGATTGCCGCCGGAGCCTTGGCCAAGCGGGGAATCTCCGCGCTTGGAAATGCGATCCGCATCGCCGTCCGCGACGGCGGGCTGCATCGCTCGCCCAACTCAGGCAGGCCAGAGGCGGCAATGGCCGGTGCCCTCGACATCCAGCTTGCCGGCCCGCGAATCTATGGCGGCGAGCTCGTGCGCGAGCCAATGATCAACGGTGCCGGCCGGGATACGGCGACCGTAAGTGACGTCGAAGCCGGTATTTCCATCTTTTATTCCGCGTGCTCGATGCTGACGCTTCTCGCTTTCCTTGGCTTCCTGCTGCTCTTGTGAGCGTCCCTAAATTAAGCAATCGCTCACTATATGTATTAATTTGGTATAATTGGCATAGCGATAGACTCTCCCATCGTCTGAATTGCTTCGAGAGGAAGCAAACGGTCGGAGGGGAAAGATGAAGCGTATCGCGTTAGCAGTAACGGCATGTCTATTTATGCAATTCAGTACTGTTTCGGCTCGTGCCGGAACTGTTGTCGCGGTGGTCGATCTTCGATCGCAAACAATGACCGTTTCCGAGGATGGAGCTCTGAAGTATCGCTGGCGAGTGTCGACGGCCCGCAAAGGTTATGTGACGCCGATCGGTTCCTACACGGCCAAATGGCTGTCCAGGGATCATCGCTCGAAGAAATATGACGATGCTCCGATGCCCTACGCCGTATTTTTTAACGGCGGCTATGCCATTCACGGCACCTATGAGGTGCGGCGGCTCGGCCGGCCGGCATCGCATGGCTGCGTTCGGCTCGATACCCGCAATGCTGCCACCTTCTTTGCCATGGCGGCTGACGCGGGGCTTCACAATACACGCATCGTGATCAGCGAATGATCTCTGGCGAATAGACACGCTCTGCCGTTGCGGTTCGGCCGCAATGCTGCCATATCCCGCGTCCACGTCGCGCGCGATTTCACAGGTATGGCGCGACGGTCATTTTGCTGTTTGCGCAACAGTGGCTTGCCAAATTGCCGGGGTTTCTGGTGGAAGCCATTGGCTTTTGGAATGGATTTCCCTATGAGGGGGATTGAATTATTATTTCAAGAGGTATGGGCAGTGACTGCTACATTTGACAAAGTTGCCGACATTATCGCTGAAACCAGCGAAATCGACCGTGACACCATCACCCCGGATAGCCACACGATCGACGACCTCGGCATCGACAGCCTGGACTTCCTGGATATCGTTTTTGCGATCGACAAGGAATTCGGCATCAAGATCCCGCTCGAGAAGTGGACGCAGGAAGTCAACGAAGGCAAGGTCTCGACCGAAGAGTACTTCGTGCTGAAGAATCTCTGCGCCAAGATCGATGAGCTGCGCGCCGCCAAGGGCTGAGCGACATCCTTGCATTTTTTTTGACGCCCAGCCGCCCATGAATATGGCGGCCGGGCGGTTTTATTCTTAAATAGCGTATCCCGCCCGGCACGTTCCTTGTTGCCGAGTTGGATCGGAGGCGTTGATGCTGCTGGAATATTTCCAGATGATCGACAGGGTCGAATCTGTCGATCTGTCCAAGGGCCGATTGAAGGCTCATTCCGTCGTTCCGGCCAAAAGCCCTGTTTTCGAAGGCCATTTCCCGGGCATGCCGCTGGTTCCCGGCGTTCTCCTTATCGAAACGATGGCGCAGGCTTCGGGCATGCTCGTGCTTGCGGCGACAAAATTTGCCTATATGCCATTCCTGATGTCGGTCGATGGCGCCAAGATGCGGACCTTCGTGGAGCCCGAAGCCGAGCTAGATATCGAAGCCGATCTGGAGCACGAGGGCTCGGGCTTTGCTGTCACCAAGGCGCGCATTACCATCGGTGGAAAGAAGGTCTGCGATGCGCAGTTGAAGCTGCGGACCATGCCGTTTAATGAGGTGCCGCTCGGCGATATCGTGCGCAAGCGGGCAGGCGAGGTCGGACTTCTCGACGCCATCGCCGCCAACGGTTGATGCCGCCGGCTTGTTCGGCGCCGCATTCGAAGAGGATTGATGAATGAGCAAGGCTCAGAATGATGTGGTCATAACGGGTATCGGCATCGTTACCTGCCAGGGCGTTGGCAAGGACGCGCATGTTGCCCTGCTGAAGGCGGACAAAGCGCCGGCGACCATCGTCGAAACCGAGAAGTTCAAGCCCTATCCCGTGCATCCCCTGCCTGAGATCGATTGGTCGCAGCAGATTCCAAAGCGTGGCGATCAGCGGCAGATGGAAAACTGGCAGCGCATCGGCGTCTTCACCGCCGGTCTGGCGCTCGACGATGCTGGTTTCAAGGATGATCTGGAAGCCTGCGGCACCATGGACATGATCGTCGCGGCCGGGGGTGGCGAGCGCGATACTAATGTCGATACGCTGATCGTCAACGAAGGCTTGAAGCGCAACGACCGCGAATTATTGCTGAATGAGAAGCTGACAACCGAATTGCGGCCGACGCTATTCCTTGCGCAGCTTTCCAACCTGCTCGCCGGCAATATCTCGATCGTGCACAAGGTCACGGGGTCGTCGCGCACCTTCATGGGTGAAGAGGCCTCCGGTATTTCGGCCGTCGAGACCGCGTTCCACCGCATCAAGTCCGGTGAATCGAGCCATGCTCTCGTTGGCGGCGCATTTTCCGCCGAACGCCTCGACATGATCCTGCTGATCGAGTCCATCAATGCGCATGCTATCGGTGATTGGCATCCTGTCTGGTCGCGCAAGCCGGAAGATGGCGGTGGCATGATCATGGGCTCGCTGAGCGCCTTCCTCGTTCTTGAATCGCGTGCGCACGCCGAAGCTCGCGGCGCGCATATCTATGCGACGATCGATGCGGTCGAGGGCGATCGCGGCCGGCGTGACGAAGGCAAGCTCGAAGCACGGCTGGAGCGCATGCTCGCACCCGCAAAGCAGGCGCCTGGCGATGCGACGGTCGTCTTCTCCGGTACGACAGCAATTCCCGATCTCGCCAAGCGCGAAAAAGCCGTGATCGAAGCACAGCTTCCGAAGGCGGCCATCCGTGGCTATTCCGGCGTTTCCGGGCATGGGCTGGAAGGCCAGTTTCCGCTCGGGCTCGCCTTTGCGGCACTGGCCGTCGCCAATAAAGCCAAGGTACCGCCCTTCGATGCCGCGAATGAAAAGCCGATGGCCACGGGCGCACGCAATGCCGTGGTAACAACCGTCGGCCATGCGCGCGGTGAAGGTATCGCCGTACTGTCAGCCGAAGCGTGAGGAACAGGACATGACCGCTTACAAGGATCATCTCGGACGTCCGATCGTCGCCGTCACCGGCATGGGGATCATCACGTCGTTGGGGCAGGGGCTACAGGATAACTGGAATGCTCTTTCTTCGGGCACGTCGGGCATTCACGGCATCACGCGCTTCCCGACGGACGGGCTTTCGACGCGGATTGCCGGCACGGTGGATTTCATCGATATCCCCGTTCCGAACGCTGTCGAGCGCTCCTATGCTTTTGCCCGTGAAACGACTATCGAAGCTTTGGCCCAGGCGGGGATTTCCGGCGATTTCGACGCGCCGCTCTTCCTGGCTGCGCCGCCGATCGAACCCGAATGGAGCGCCCGCTTCGAGCTGGCCGACCGTTCTCCTCCGGCAGATCACGAGGGCGATGCATATGAGCGCTTCCTTGCCGCCATGCGCCAGCGCCCCGATCCCGCCTTCCATGAAGCCGCTCTTTTCGGCGCCATTTCCGAGCGCCTTGCCGACCGTTTTGGCACGCGCGGCCTGCCGGTAACCTTGTCGACGGCGTGCGCGTCGGGCGTGACGGCCATTCAGCTGGGCATTGAGTCGATCCGTCAGGGTCGCACCACGCGGGCACTGACGGTTGCGACCGACGGCTCGCTGAGCGCGGAGGCGTTGATCCGCTTCTCGCTGCTCTCGGCGCTGTCGACGCAGAACGATCCGCCGACGAAGGCGTCCAAGCCGTTCAGCAAGGATCGTGACGGCTTCGTCATTGCCGAAGGAGCGGCGACGCTGGTGCTGGAATCGCTGGAGGCGGCTGTTGCACGCGGCGCCAAGATCCTCGGCATTATGAAGGGCGCCGGCGACAAGGCGGACTCCTTCCATCGCACCCGCTCTTCGCCTGACGGCGGTCCGGCGATCGCGACGATCCGCGCAGCACTTGCCGATGCGGGCATGGCCGAGACCGATATCGGCTACATCAATGCTCACGGCACCTCGACGCCGGAAAACGACAAGATGGAATATGGATCTATGTCCGCCGTCTTCGGCGAACGGCTTCCGACCATTCCCGTTTCGTCGAACAAATCGATGATCGGCCATACTCTGACGGCCGCCGGCGCTGTGGAGGCCGTGTTCTCGCTGCAGACGATGCTGACCGGCACGTTGCCGCCGACCATCAACTACAACAATCCGGACCCGTCGATCATCCTCGACGTGGTGCCGAACAAGAAGCGTGAAAAGCAGGTGAATGCTGTCCTTTCGAACTCTTTCGGGTTCGGCGGTCAGAACGCCAGCCTTGTCATGGCGCTTGAACCGGCTTAAGCGGACATCTGAAAAACAGGATACAACTGCGCCCGAGGGGCGAGGGACTTTGCCATGCGTGCTTTGCAACTGATCGACGACCGCAAACTTGAGATCACCGATCTGCCGGAGCCGGAGGCGCCGGGCGCGGGTGAGGTGACCCTGCGCGTCAAGGCCGTCGCCCTCAATCACATTGATGTGTGGGGCTGGCGCGGTATGGCTTTTGCCAAGCGCAAGATGCCGTTGGTCATCGGTGCGGAGGCTGCCGGCGTGGTCGAGGCGATCGGACCTGGCGTCGCCAATGTGCTGCCGGGTCAGCTCGTGTCGATCTACGGCGCGCGTACCTGCGGCCTTTGCCGCCACTGCCGCGAAGGACGCGACAATCTGTGCGAACATGTCGGCGGCGTGCACGGTTTCCATCTCGATGGCTTCGCGCAGGAGAAGGTCAATTTGCCGGCTCGCCTGCTTGTTCCGGCACCTCCCGGCGTCGATGCGGTCGGAGCAGCGCTTGCTCCGGTGACTTTCGGCACCGTTGAGCACATGCTGTTTGACAATGCCAAGCTCGAACCCGGCGAAACGATCCTCGTTCATGCCGGCGGCTCGGGTATCGGTACGGCTGCCATTCAGCTTGCCAAGAAGATCGGCTGCACGGTCATCACGACGGTCGGCTCCGACGACAAAATCGAGAAAGCCAAGGCCTTGGGCGCCGATCACGTCATCAACTACCGCACCGACCGCTTCGAGGGCGTCGTGCGCAAGCTGACGAAGAAGAAGGGCGTCGACGTGGTTTTCGAGCATGTCGGCAAGGATACCTGGGCTGGCTCCATGCTCTGCATGAAGCGCGGCGGTCGTCTCGTCACCTGCGGTTCGACATCGGGCGTTTCGACCGAAATGAACCTGATGATGCTGTTCCAGCAGCAGCTGAAGCTTCTCGGATCTTTCGGCTGCCGCATGGAGAACATGGCCAACGCGATGCAGAAGATGGCGCGGGGCCTCGTTCACCCAGTGATCGATACCGAAGTGAGCTTCAATGACATCGACCGAGCGCTGGAGCGGATGGAATCGCGCCAGATCTTCGGCAAGATCATCCTGAAGATGGACTGAGCCGCGTGAAGCTTTTCATCACCCGGATTGTCCTTGCGCTCAGAAATTTCCAGCAGTGGCTGGTGGCGCAGGTCATCTTCGGCTTCCTGAATTTCCTGAAACTGTTTCCGGCGGATGCGGGTATCAACTTTGCCGATCGCCTGACCCGCAAGATCGGTCCGCGTATGCGCCGGCATCAGCTGATGCTGACCAATCTGCGCAATGCCTTTCCGGAAAAGACCGAGGCGGAGATTGAAGAGATCGCACGTGCGAGCTGGGGCAATATGGGGCGCCTGGCGGCGGAATATGTCTTTCTCGACCGGCTTTTCGACTTCGATCCCTTTAGCGACAAGCCTGGCCGCATCGAAGTTTCCGGCATTCCGATCTTTCTCGATCTCCGGGACAATCCGCGCCCGTTCATCGTCTTTACCGGGCATACCGGCAATTTCGAGCTGTTGCCGGTCGCTGGCGCTGCCTTTGGTCTGAAGGTGACTGTGCTCTTTCGCCCGCCGAACAATCCCTATGTCGCTCAGAAGGTTTTCGACTTTCGTGCCAAGCGTATGGGCAATCTCGTGCCATCACACGCTGGCTCGTCGTTCGCGCTTGCCAGAGAGCTTGAGGCCGGTCGTGGCGTCGGTGTGCTGGTCGACCAGAAATTCCGTAAAGGTTTGAAGACGTTGTTCTTCGGTCGCGACGTGAAGACCAACCCGCTGCTGCCGAAGCTCGTGCGCCAGTTCAATTGCGAAGTCTATCCGGCCCGTTGCATCCGCCTGCCTGACAATCGCTACCGGCTGGAGATCGAGCCGAAGCTTGAGATGCCGCGCAATGAAGCCGGCGCACTCGATTTGACCGCAACGGCACAGCTGCTGAACGACAAGGTAGAGAGCTGGGTGAGGGAAAATCCCGAGCAATGGCTGTGGTATCATGATCGCTGGAATATCAAGAAGAGCGTCTTCTAGGTTCGTTTCCCCCTGGGTTGGCCGCAGCTCCTAGTGCATGCCCGCATCCAGTCATTGTGCTTATAAGCCTTGTTTTTCATAAAGTTCTCCTTTGGCGAGAACTTCTGCTCATCCCGATTGAAAGTGGGGATAAGTCATGTTAATTCACAATATAGAAAGTTTGGTGAGAATGCGGACACCAAGCTGAATATCCTTGGGCATGGCAGCGCCGGGAATCGAGGCCCTGCGTCCTGTTGTGGTCAGGGACAGGAGGGCAATTTTGCTGGCACTCTTTCATGCCTTCTCCATGAAATGTAGTCAGATTCAGCGTGCGATAAAACTTGGCGACGACGAGCTTGTGGCATCGCTCGATCGTGAATTGGAGCCCCTTATCGCAGCTATCCTGGCCTATAAGGCCGTGAGTCTGCTTGAAATTTACATGCAGCTCCAGTTCATGAACAATCTCATCCGCGAAGAAGCGGATGATCGCTCACGGGTCCTGCGCAATTCTGCGTCGCTTTCGGCACTGATCGATCGTTATTTCGGCGGTGCGAGCGAAGCGGCGGGCGAAGTTTTCCGGGTCTTTTCGAGCGAGAAAATCGACCGGGACGATACGCTCGGCTTCGAGGAAGGCAGCGTTCTGAATGATGTCATTCTGGACAGCCTGCCCAATCGTGTCGCGGTCGTCACACGAGATTATCGCTATCTTTACAGCAACGCCGCCAATTCGGAATTTCTGAAATCGAAGTCGATGGAGCTTGTGGGGCGTCACATCTCGGAATTCATCGGTTCGGAAGATTTCGAAATCAGTCTGAAGGCGAAGCTCGATGCCTGCTTTGCCGGGGAAAAGGTGGAGTGTCTTTATCCCTCCTATCGGCAGATCGAACCCGGCAAGGTGTTTCGCTGCACCATCACCCCGTTGCGTGCCAAGGAAGAAGTGATCGGCGCATTGCTGGTCATGCATGAGATCATCGCCGTTCCCGCGGGCATGTTGGTGGCCTGAACCTGCCGTTCAGGCACCAAACAGCAATTTTCCAATGACGTCCGTGATCAGGCGATGCTCCTCTTCGCCTGGTTTTATGCTGGCCTGATCCGTTTCGCTCGTACCGGAGCTCGATCTATCATCGGTCTGCTCGTCATCGGAGCTGCATTCGAAACAATGGCATTGGAATCTGATTGGTTTCGTCTTCTTCATGCTGCGGTCATGTTCCAGCTGGCAAAGGGATCGGGCAGGTTCCGCCAGCGTTCGGGCGTGAAGCCGTCCGCCTCAATCAGGCAGGCGTTCAGTTCGGCCGTGAGATGCTTTTCGTTCATCGGATCGGCACCGATGAACACCAGCTCTTGGCGGCGATCCCCCCATATCGGATCGAGATAAGGCGCCAGGGCACGCTTGAAGCTCGGATCATGCGGCCACTGGTCTTGCGGCACGGCTGCCCACCAGAGGCCCATCTTGCTCGTCCGGACGAGCGCGCCGGCCTGGCTCAGCTCGCCGACATAATAGGGCCTGGTCGCGAGCCAGAAGAAGCCCTTCGCGCGAATGACACCCGGCCATGACCGATTGAGAAAGGCCTGGAATTTAAGAGGATCGAACGGTTTCTTCGCGCGATAGACGAAGGAACGGATGCCATATTCCTCCGTTTCCGGAACGTGATCTTTGAAGCCGTGCAGCTCCTTGTACCACAGCGGATGGGTTTCGGCGCGATCGATGTCGAAGCGTCCGGTACCTAGAACCTCCGATGGTTCCACCACACCGAAGTCGGCTTCGATCAGACGTGCATCGGGGTTGAGGCCGACGATGATCTTGCGGGCGGCGTCGCGTTGCTCTGCCGTCGCCGCGCCGACCTTGTTGAGAACGACGACATCGGCAAATTCGATCTGCTCGACCAGGAGGTCGACGATGGTCCGGTTGTCGCCGTCGCCGGCGGTCTCGCCACGATCGGCAAGAAAATCCGTCGATCCATAGTTGGCGAGAAGATTGGCAGCATCGACGACCGTCACCATCGTATCGAGCCGGGCAACGTCGGAAAGACTGCTGCCATCCTCGTCGCGGAACTCGAAGGTGGTGGCAACGGGCAGGGGCTCGGCGATGCCTGTGGATTCGATCAGCAGATAATCGAAGCGATCCTGCTCTGCGAGCTGGCGGACTTCCTTCAGCAGATCGTCGCGCAGCGTGCAACAGATGCAGCCATTGGTCATTTCGACGAGTTGCTCTTCCGTCCGGGATAGATTTGCGCCGCCATCGCGCACCAGTGCCGCATCGATATTGACCTCGCTCATGTCGTTGACGATCACGGCGACGCGCAGGCCCTCGCGATTGTTGAGGATATGGTTGAGCAGCGTCGTCTTGCCGGCGCCGAGAAAACCGGAGAGTACGGTGACTGGGAGCTTCTTGTTCATGACAACTTCCTTTGTAATGTAATATCATTACATATGTTGTGGTGAAAAAAGCGAGCAGCATGCCCGCTTCCTTCGGCGATGTTCAGCCTTGCGCTGAAAGACAGGCTTTGAGGGAGCTCGCGATGCCGCGCATCAGGTCGAAATAGAGATCCGGCCCCTGCGGCAGCGTTGCAGCTTCCGGATCGAGGGTTCCCGATTTTGCGGAGGTGCCTTCGAGCACCACGTTGACCAGCTTCGGTTCGAATTGCGGCTCGGCGAAGACGCAGGTCGCGCCGAGGTCGGCGACCTTGCTGTGGATCTCGGCGACGCGCTGCGCCCCCGGAATGGTTTCCGGGCTGACCGTGATGGAACCTGACACGCGCACGCCATAACGGTGCTCGAAATACTGGTAGGCATCGTGAAAGACGATGAAGGGCTTGTCCTTCACCGGGGCGAGGGTCGAGGCGATTTCCGTATCGAGAGCGTCGAGCTTGTCGTTCAGAGCTTTCTGGTTCGCTTGATAGGTCAGGGCGTTGACGGGGTCCGCCGCGACCAGGGAAGTGGTGATCTCGGAGACCATCGCCTTGGCATTATGCGGATCGAGCCAGAGGTGAGTATCGAACTCGCCATGATCATGGTCGTGTCCATGGGCGTGATCGTCGCTGGCTTCGTGTTCATCGCCATCGTCATGCGGTTCGAAGGCGCCGCCTTCGCGGAACTTGAGTTTGGTAATGCCGGGCGCATCGTCAAGCTCGACGATGGTGGCATTGGAACCGAGTGCGGCAAGCGGTTTTTGCAGGAAGGCTTCCATGCCAGGCCCAACCCAGAAGACCACTTTCGCCTCCTGAAGGCTGCGCGCATTCGAGGGCTTCAGCGCGTAGGTATGCGGCGAAGCAGCACCATCGACGATCAGATTCGGGGTGCCCACGCCTTGCATGACGGCGGCGACTAACGAGTGGATCGGCTTGATGGAAACGACGACTTTCGGCGCATCGGCTGCGGTTGCGGTCGTACCGACGAGCAGGCCGGAAAGGAAAAGTGAGGCCGCCACGGGAAGAAGAGTTTTTGCTGCGTTCATGCCAGAAATGCCCTTGAATGGGTCTGTTATGTTATTACATCAATTGCGTTATGCTATAACGTGTGCGATAGCATGGCGCAATAGTGCAATTGGAAATTTCATGCTTTCCTCCATCGACAGCAAGAGCCGTCCGCTCGTGTCGCTCCATGATGTCGGCGTCCGACGCGGCGGCCGCTGGCTGGTGCGTGGGGTCGATTTCTCCGTGAGCCGGGGCGAGATCGTTACCCTGATCGGCCCTAACGGTTCCGGCAAGTCGACCAGCGCCAAGACGGCAATCGGCGTCTTGAAGCCGGACGAAGGGCGCGTGGAGCGTATTGCCAATCTGAAGGTCGGCTATGTCCCGCAGAAGCTTGCGATCGATTGGACCTTGCCGCTCAGCGTGCAGCGGTTGATGACGCTGACGGGACCTTTGCCGGAGCGTGAGCTGATCGCGGCGCTGGAAGCCGTCGGCATCGCGCATCTTGCCAAGGCCGAGGTGCAGCATCTTTCCGGCGGCGAATTCCAGCGGGCGCTATTGGCGCGCGCCATCGCCCGCAAGCCCGATCTACTTGTGCTGGACGAGCCCGTGCAAGGCGTGGATTTCAACGGCGAGATCGCGCTTTACGATCTCATCAAGTCCATCCGCAATTCACAGGGCTGCGGTATCCTGCTGATTTCACATGATTTGCATGTCGTCATGGCGGCCACGGATACCGTGGTTTGCCTGAACGGCCATGTCTGCTGCCGCGGCACGCCGCAGACCGTCAGCCAGAGCCCGGAATATGTAAAACTGTTCGGTACGCGGGCGGCACAATCCCTGGCGATCTACAGCCATCATCACGACCACACGCATCTGCCTGATGGCCGCGTACAACATGCTGACGGCTCGATAACAGATCATTGCCATGCCGACGACGGCCACCACCCTCATGAACATGACGATCATGGTCACCATCATGGCCATGATCACAATCATGACCACAGCAAGGGAGAACGCCATGTTTGACGATTTCTTCCTGCGCGCCGTCGTGGCCGGCGTCGGGCTGGCGCTGACGACCGGGCCGCTCGGCTGTTTCATCATCTGGCGACGCATGGCCTATTTCGGCGATACGATCTCACATTCGGCGCTGCTCGGCGTGGCGCTCTCGCTACTGTTTCAGCTTAATGTGACACTGTCAGTTTTTGCCGTTGCTGCACTTGTCTCGATTCTGCTCCTGTTCCTGCAGCGGCGGCAGGCGCTGTCGGCTGACGCGCTGCTCGGCATCCTCTCGCATGCGACGCTGGCGATCGGCCTGGTCATCGTCGCCTTCATGAGCTGGGTGAGGATCGATCTCATTGCTTTCCTCTTCGGCGACATTCTGGCTGTCACCCAGTCGGACATTGCGGTGATATGGGGCGGCGGCATCTTCGTCCTGGCGGCAATCGCTTGGCTCTGGCGGCCGCTTTTGGCTTCGACCGTCAATCCCGAACTTGCCGAGGCGGAAGGGTTGCGGCCGGAGCGCGCAAGGCTGTTCTTCATGCTGCTGATGGCCGTGGTGATCGCGATTGCCATGAAAATCGTCGGTATCCTGCTTATCACCGCGCTTCTGATCATCCCCGCGGCCACCGCACGCCGCTTTGCCGCCACGCCGGAAACGATGGCGATCTTTGCTTCGCTGCTCGGCGCTATCGCCGTTGTCGGCGGGCTATTCGGGTCGCTGCGCTACGACACACCGTCCGGCCCGTCGATCGTGGTTGCGGCGCTCGTTCTATTTATCATCAGTCTGCTGCCCCTTGTTCGCAGGAGCGGCACGCCAGCGGCGCAACAGAGAGGACAGTCATCATGACCACTCCGATGCTCACCAAGAACCAGTCTCTCGTTTTCGATATCCTGACCAAGGCGGAAGCGCCGCTCAGCGCCTATACCATTCTCGACAAGCTGCGCGATCAGGGCTTTCGCGCGCCGCTGCAGGTCTATCGCGCGCTGGACAAGCTGCTGGAATACGGCGTGGTGCATCGGCTCGAAAGCATCAATTCCTTCGTCGCCTGCGCCCATCCGCATGAGGATTGCCATAGCCATGGCCTCGTCGCCTTCGCCATCTGCGAAAGCTGCGGCCAAGTGATCGAGTTTCACGATCACGAGGTGGATCATCGGCTGATGGACTGGCTGAAATCGCAGAAGTTCAAGGCGGAAAAGTCGACCATCGAAATTCGCGGTCATTGCGCCAATTGCGCGGCTTGATCTGCGAATCGCCGTTTATTTCATACTCGGCAAATAGTTATTAGAAATTTCTAATCCAATCTTTTAAGATCGCGTGCGAAGCGCTGCCAGTTGGCGACATAGTTGCGGGCGGAGCGGCGCAGGCCTTCGATCGCGGCTTCATCCAGCGTGCGGATCGCTCTTGCCGGTGCGCCGACGATCAGCGAGCCATCCGGAAATTCCTTGCCTTCCGTGACAAGCGCATTGGCGCCGACGAGGCAATTGTTGCCGATCTTCGCGCCGTTCAGGATCGTTGCGCCCATGCCGATCAAGGAGTTGTTGCCGATGGTGCAGCCGTGAATGATGGCATGATGGCCGATGGTGCAGCCTTCGCCGATGGTGGTCGGGTAGGCCGGATCGGTATGGACCATCGTGCCTTCCTGGATATTCGTGTCCTTGCCAACGACGATCGGCTCGTTGTCGCCACGTAGCACTGCGCCGAACCAGATGCCGACATCTTCGCCGATTTCGACCTTGCCGATGACGCTGGCATCGGGCGCGATCCAGTAACGGCCCGGCTCGGGTGTTTTCGGCGTCGAGCCGGCAAGGGCGTAGAGCGGCATGGTCGATCCTCCTCGGTCAGACGACGTTCAGTACCAGGTTTGCGACGCCATCGACGGCGCAGCTGATCCGGTCGCCCCGCGCAACAGGACCGACGCCGGCGGGTGTGCCGGTCATGATGATATCGCCCGGCGCGAGCGTGAAGAGCTTGGAAAGCTCGGCGATGATCTCAGGCACCTTCCAGATCATCTGGGAGAGATCGCCTCTTTGTGCGGCCTCGCCATTGCGCATCAGCCAGATGCCGCCCTTGTCTGGATGGCCGACGTGGGTGGCGGGTATGAGCGCGGAGATGGGTGCCGAATGATCGAAGGCCTTGCCGATTTCCCAGGGGCGGCCGAGCTTCTTGGCCTCGCCCTGCAGGTCACGACGGGTAAAATCAATGCCGACGCCATAGCCATAGACGCAGTCGAGTGCCTGCTCTACCGGGATGTTCGTGCCGCCGCTACGCAACGCTACGACAAGCTCCACTTCGTGGTGCACGTCCGACGACAGGGCGGGATAGGGAAAGTCGCGGGAGACCAGCAGATTGTCGGGGTTTTTCTGGAAAAAGAATGGCGGTTCGCGGGTAGGGTCATGACCCATCTCGATGGCGTGGTCGGCATAGTTGCGGCCGACGCAATAGACACGACGTACAGGGAAAAACTCGGTCTCACCTTCGATCGGCAGAAGGACAGGGGCGGGCGGCGGAATGACTGTCGTCAATGGGGCGTTCATATGGGCTTTCGAAACTCTTGTTCTTTCTCGAGAAGGCCTGTTGCCCTCCGACTCCGTCCGGCAAACTAGCATCATTGTGACTGCCACGAAAACTGGCCTTTTTGAGGGATTTGGTGTAGAGCGCGGATCAGAAAGGTTTCCCATGTATAGCGACGCGCTGAAAACTGGCCGCAAGATCTTTGCGGTTGCCCCGATGATCGACTGGACGGATCGCCATTGCAGATACTTGCATCGGCAGATGAGCCGGCATGCATTGCTCTATACCGAGATGGTGGTGGCCGATGCGATCATTCACGGGCCGCGCGACCGGTTGCTGGGGCATGATGCTGCCGAACATCCTGTCGCGCTGCAGCTCGGCGGTTCCGATCCGGCCAAGCTTGCCGAGGCTTTGCGGATTGCTGAGGCGTATCATTATGACGAGATCAATCTCAATGTCGGCTGCCCGTCCGATCGCGTGCAGTCAGGCACCTTCGGCGCCTGCCTGATGCTGACGCCGGAGACGGTCGCATCCTGCATTGCGGCGATGAAGGCGGTTTCGAAGGCGCCTGTCACCGTGAAATGTCGGATCGGCGTCGATGAGCAGGAGCCGGAAGAGGCCTTGCCGGAGCTGATGACGCGCGTGCTCGATGCCGGCGCCGATGCAATCTGGATCCATGCCCGCAAGGCTTGGCTGAAGGGCCTGTCGCCGAAAGAGAATCGCGAAATACCGCCGCTTGATTATGACATCGTCTATCGCATGAAGCAGCGCTGGCCCGATGTGTTCATCGGCATCAATGGCGGCATTCAGACGCTGGATCAAGCCGAGGCGCATTCGGCTCACGTTGACGGCGTCATGCTCGGTCGCGCCGCCTATCAGAATGCTGCGATCCTTGCCGATGTCGACCATCGCTTCTTTGGCGAACCGGCTACCGAGGCCGACTGGAACGGACTGCGCGACCGGATGATGGAGTATGTGGAGCGCCACATCGCCAACGGTGGCCGCCTGCAGCATGTCGCGCGGCACATGGTCGGCCTCTTTACCGGCTTGCCGGGCTCGCGCCGCTATCGCCAGATCCTGTCCACCGACGCCAATAAGCCGGGGGCTGGGCCGGAGGTGATTGCGGCCGCCTTCGCGGCAGTGGACTTTGCCGGCGAGGGTGAACCGGTTAGCGCTTGAGGGGGCCTATCTCACCCGCCAAGGGCGAGATAGGACTCGAACCCGTTGCAAACCTCATCCAGCAAACGAAAAAAGATCAAACGAAAAACGGCGCGGTTTGCACCGCGCCGTCCGAAAACCTTATTCAGGCAGTCACCCGGGGCTTAGTTAGCCTGGATGTTGACAGCCTTCGGGCCCTTGCCCATGCGATCCGGCTCGGTGTCGAAGGTGACCTGCTGGCCTTCGCGCAGCGACTGGATGCCGGAAGCCTGAAGAGCGGAGATGTGGACGAAAACGTCCTTCGCGCCGCCGTCAGGAGTGATGAAACCAAAACCCTTGTCCTGGTTGAAGAATTTTACGGTGCCCTTGGTGGCCATGGGGGATAGTCCTTTACCCATCAGTCTTAGTTTATCCGGATGAACCCGGACGGCTTTGCTTCCGCAACATGCGAAAGCCAGTCGAGAAGTTCACGTACGGGGAAAGAACGTCTGCGCGGGTCAGAAGACCCAACCGCTGCCTGCCGCAAGCGGATCACCAAATCAGTCCAGTCACCGGCATGCAAATGCCCGAGCATGCATATGGGTGACAGGGTTTGTGGAAAAAGGCAAGGGGCAATATCGGGGCAGGGTGGGAAACGGGTAGGATAGGGTGGGGAATTTCAAGGGGTTGGGTCGCTGAACGCGGGGCTAAAAAATAGCTACAGAGTAGCCCAAATAGAGACGGCTATATTGCCAAAAATACGGAGAATACGCGATTATCCGAAGAGTCTTTTCAACTTACGCTTTAAATGCTTGCTAAGTTTAAGAATATTGGGTTCTTTAGCCGGAAATGAATCGTTCTTGGTGATGTGATGGCAGCCTCCCCAGATAAGAAATACTCTGCAAATGAAATTCAAGTCGAGCAGTCTATAGAGGATGAGCAAGAAAAGCCGTTGAGTCTAGATCAGCGGAGAACGCAGGAGCTTGTCTTTGCCATGGTTGCGCCGATTGGATCAGGGGCATCGACTGTTGCAAATTTAATTAAAAAGAAAATAGAAGAAAACTTTTCTTATAAAGCTAATATAATAAAGATTAGTGAGATAATAAATAGTCATGCTGAAAGTGTCGGTGCGATTAAAGTTGATGCAAATGACTCTCATAGGGTTGAAAAGCTTCAAGATATTGGCAACCGACTTAGGGGGAGGCACTCAAATGATGTTCTTGGAATCCTGAGTATAGATCAAATATATAAGACCCGAAATGATAGCGAAAGCGGCGAGGATAGACGATATTGCACGATAATAGATTCCTTAAAAAATCCGGAAGAGGTTGCCGTTCTTAGGAAGGTTTACGGAGATTTATTCTGGCTAGTCGGTGTTTTTTCACCAGAGGAAAAAAGAATATCTCGGTTGGAAAGTAATGTGGCTAGTTCTGCTTATCTATCAAAAATCAAAGATGCTGATTATGATGAAGGTTTGGATTCCGGACAATCAGTTCGTAAAACGATGAATTACGCGGATATCTTCTTTCGCAACGACGAAGATAACACTGACAACGTCGGTATCGCCGTAGATAGGTTTTTAAACTTGATTTTTGGAGTTGGCGTCCAAACGCCTACCCGTGATGAGTACGCAATGCAGGCCGCGTCGGGCATCTCATTAAATTCGGCTTGTCTCTCCAGACAAGTTGGCGCTGTAATTGTCTCGAAAACCGGTGAAATAATTGGCCAAGGTGCTAACGACGTGCCAAAATTCGGCGGAGGGACATATAATATAGATGACGGATCTGGAGATAATAGATGTTATAAGTGGAAAGCATGTCAGTGTTGGAATGATTTTCATAAAAATAAGCTATTTGATCAAATTAATGCAAAAGTAGGTAATTCTGTTAACGCAATTGATCTTAGGCAAAGTTTAAGAAATACGGATGTTAAAAATCTAATAGAATTCTCGCGGGCAGTTCATGCTGAGATGGAAGCAATTATTTCGGTTGCCAGATTAGGTAAGGGCGGAATTGTCGGATCGAAGCTGTTTACGACAACTTTTCCGTGCCATAATTGCGCTAGGCACATTGTAGCGAGTGGCATTGATACAGTCGTCTACATTGAGCCCTATCCTAAAAGTTTAGCATTGACGTTGCACTCAGATGCTATAACTACCAACACCAATGAGAGTGGCAAGGTCGCTTTTTTGCAATACGCTGGTGTCTCACCTTCAAGTTTTTCGCGGGTTTTTGGCGCCAAGCAAGAACGTAAAGAATCAGGTAAGCTAAAAGAGGTTATACCTAAGACTGCTAGGCCGCTTGCGTCGCCGCCTTTGGACTCCCTCGTAACTCGTGAGCAGTTGGTTTTGCATCCGGTATTGGAAAAGGAGGGGATATGAGATGAAGAAAGAACAACAGCTTTCGATGTTGTTGCCGATTACCAACGAGCGTGGGTACAGAGAACGCTCTCCTACAAAAGAAAATAATTTGGAGAAGCCAACTGCAGCAGCGGATAAGAGACATCTCCAAATTAAGCAGTCTCTGAAAAATAAAGGCCTCCTAAAATCTAATCATAGTTGACTACCTGGGGTTTTTTTGAAAGAGGTTGTATTGTAAGCGGTACTGGAGATCTTGTAATGCTTACAGTAGACTCTAGGGGCGCAAATCGCTTTTAGAGTCACGCATTTACGAGCGTAAACACCGCACAGGGCTCGGCAATCCCCCGTAGCTCATAACTTCCCAAGGACAGCAGCGGCATCGCCGTCTCGGATGCGACCGATCCGGAAACGAGAATATTGCGTCCGAGCGGCTTGCAGAGGCCCTCCAGCCGGCTGACGAGGTTGACCGCGGGGCCGATCGCGGTAAAGTCCAGCCGATCGGCAGCGCCGATGTTGCCCCAGAGCATGTCGCCGAAATGCAGCGCGACGCCAAAGGGGAGCAGCGGCAGGCCTTGGCTTGTCCGCGTCGCGTCGAGATGCGCCATGCCGGCGCGTATGGCGGTGGCGGCGCGCAAGGCCGCCTCGCAGGCTTCCTTCGGTGTCCCGCTCACGGGGAATATTGCCAGCACGCCATCGCCCATGAATTTCAGCACTTCGCCGCCGAAGGCATGCACGGCGCCGGCGACGCGGTCGAACCAGGCATCGAGCGCCGCGATCACGACGCTTGGTTCAGTCGCTTCGGAAAGGGCGGTGAAATCCCGCAGATCGGCGCAGAGCAGGGCCGCGCGGATGGTCTCGCCGCTGTTGCGGCTGAGCGCGCCCGCTTGCACGCGCGCTGCACTTCTGCGGCCGAGATAGGCTTCGAGCAGGGTGGATAGAGTGGCGCGTGCAACCAATCCCGCCAAGGGGGCTGCGGCAAATCGGGCGATCTCGCGCAGGTTTTCCGCTTCGGAGGTGCTGAACGGCCGGATGCTTGCCCAGGCAAGCACGGAATTGCCGGGCGCGATCCCGATCGTTTCCTCGCATATCGGGCCGAGATCACCGAGCCAATCGCGGCCGGCCTGTCCGAGCGCCGTGCCGGCGAAGCCGAGAGCTTCGGTCACCGCTCCGGTCTCGGCGCGCCAGAGCCACGTATGCTGCGTGATGATCGGATGCGGCGCGGCGAGCGTCAGCGCGCCGCCGGCAAGCGGGAGGCCGGCGGCCAATAGATGTCCGCCCAGATCGGCCAGGAAGCGTTCGGGGCTGGGCGAGGTGCCGGCTTCGTCGACCAGCCAGGCGAGGGGAGCGGGCAAATCCATGCGGCGATCATGCCATGACGCTTGCCGGCTGTCATCCGTGCCCGTGTGGCCATGCCAACGACATTTGAAAGCAAAATGCCATAAGCAATGGCTGTCGCGGGGCAGTGCTATCGCGGCCATCGAGCATCTGGCCCGATGGCGGCGCGCTCAAAATTCCATCAGCTCCTGCC
Organism: Rhizobium sp. BK491; assembly: GCF_014194925.1. Lineage (NCBI taxonomy): Bacteria > Pseudomonadati > Pseudomonadota > Alphaproteobacteria > Hyphomicrobiales > Rhizobiaceae > Rhizobium > Rhizobium sp. BK491. The sequence goes on along the minus strand of NZ_JACIAR010000001.1, from coordinate 566,197 downwards.
GTCGTGGCCGCGCATAGGGTCCGGACCGGGATCGCGTCCGGCAGCCACCGCTGCCATGCGGTCGAGATAATGCGCCCAACCCTTTGCGTGCGCTTCGCATTGTTCGACGGTCGGCAGGCCGGTATGGGTGAGGCGCACCAGCGTCCCGTCGGGTTGCTCGATCAGGTCGATCTCCACAAGGCTCGATCCGGGAGGCACCTCCTCGCTGCCTTCCCAGCCGAAGCTATAGGCGAGGCGATGAACCGGAACGACTTCGCGGAAAGTGCCGCGCGCGGCACGGGCGCCGGTGACGTTGACGAGATAGATGCCGCCAGGCTCCGGCTCCGTCCGGGCCTCCGTGCCCATCCAGCGCAGGATCTTTTCTGGATCGGTCAGCAGTGCGAATATTGCGGCAGGCGGCGCTGAGACATGGGTCTCGCGACGGACGATCAAAGGCTCGGACATCGGTCTTTCTCCCCAGCTTGCTATCGCTTCCCACCGGCCCGGTACGCGCTCAAGCGCCTTCCGTCTCCTCGTGAGCCTTCTCATATGATGCCATGTAGCAGTTGCAGCCTCGTCAGCAAGGCATTGCTCCACGCTCGCAGGCCTCAGCCTTCATAAAATCGGCAGCACCCGGCGGCAGATATCCGACAATCGCGGTCGCCTTATCGCCCGGGCCGTCCCGTTTTGCCCTTTGTCCGCCCCTTGCGCTGCTTCTCGTCCACCGGGTCCTCATAGGAGCCGACGCCCGGCTTTGCCCGGGTGATTGGCTTGTCCGGCACTCTGCCTGTGACAGGCTTTTCGGTGCGGCCGACAGTCATCTCGTCCAATGTATTCTTGCGGAAGAGCGGCGTGCCGGCATCGCTGCCCGGTCCCATTTCGTCGAGGCTCGGCTTGGCGAAATAGGAGCGGGAGGTATCTGGCGCTGGCGGTGCACGTTTGCTCGATGAAGAACCGCGGCTTTCGAGGCTCTTCGCTTCCTCGCGGGCGAGCGGATCGTCCATGGCGGCGAGTTCGACGGCCTTGAGGCGCTTGATCTCGTCGCGCAGCCGTGCCGCCTTTTCGAAGTCCAGGTCGGCAGCGGCATCACGCATGGATTTCTCCAGCGCGTTGAGGTGGGCCTGCAGATTGTTACCGACGAGGTGGCCGCCATCGGCAAAGCCCTTGCCGGAGGCGCCACCGATATCGGCGCGGACATGGTCCTTCTCGTAGACGCTGTCGAGGATATCGGAAATCTTAGCCTTGACCGATTCCGGCGTGATGCCGTGTTCCTTGTTGTAGGCCATCTGCTTTTCGCGGCGGCGGCTGGTCTCGTCCATCGCCCGCTGCATCGAGCCGGTAATGGTATCGGCATAAAGGATGACCTTGCCGTCGACGTTACGCGCGGCACGGCCGATCGTCTGGATAAGCGACGTTTCCGAGCGCAGGAAGCCTTCCTTGTCGGCATCGAGGATGGCGACGAAGCCACATTCCGGAATGTCGAGACCCTCGCGCAGCAGGTTGATGCCGACGAGTACGTCGAAAGCGCCCAAGCGAAGATCGCGAATGATCTCGATGCGTTCCAGCGTGTCGATGTCCGAGTGCATGTAGCGCACGCGCACGCCCTGTTCATGCAGATATTCCGTCAGGTCCTCGGCCATGCGCTTGGTGAGCACGGTGCAGAGCGTGCGATAGCCCTTGGCGGCGGTTTCGCGGATTTCGCCGAGCACGTCGTCGACTTGGGTGCGGGCAGAGCGCACTTCGACAGGCGGGTCGATGAGGCCGGTCGGGCGAATGACCTGTTCCGCAAAGACACCGCCGGATTGCTCCATTTCCCAACTGCCCGGCGTTGCCGAAACCGCGATCGTATCCGGGCGCATGGCGTCCCATTCCTCGAAGCGCAGCGGCCGGTTGTCCATGCAGGAGGGCAGACGGAAACCGTATTCGGCGAGCGTCGCCTTGCGCCGGAAGTCGCCTCGGTACATGCCGCCGATCTGGCTGACCGAGACGTGGCTTTCGTCGATAAACAGCAAGGCATTGTCAGGGATATATTCGAACAAAGTCGGCGGCGGTTCACCGGGATTTCGGCCAGTCAGATAGCGCGAATAATTCTCGATGCCGGCGCAGGAGCCGGTGGCTTCGAGCATCTCGATATCGTAGCGCGTGCGCTGTTCCAGGCGCTGCGCCTCGAGCAGGCGTCCGGCCTTTTCCAGCTCGGCCAGCCGGATTTTCAGCTCTTCCTTGATCGCCTTGATGGCGCCGTTCAGCGTCGGGCGCGGCGTAACATAGTGCGAATTGGCGTAGATCTTCACCGATTTCAGGTCGCCGGTCTTCTGGCCGGTCAGCGGATCGAATTCGGTGATGGCGTCGATCTCATCGCCGAACATGGAGATGCGCCATGCGGCATCCTCCAAGTGGGCCGGGAAGATTTCGATCGTATCGCCGCGAACGCGGAAGGAGCCGCGGATGAAATCCATGTCGCGGCGCTTGTATTGCTGCGCCACGAGGTCTGCGAGAAGCTGACGCTGGTCCAACCGGTCGCCGACATTCATCTGGAACGTCATCGCGGTATAGGTTTCGACCGAGCCGATACCGTAGATGCACGAAACCGATGCGACGATGATGCAATCGTCGCGTTCCAGCAGCGAGCGCGTTGCCGAGTGGCGCATGCGGTCGATCTGCTCGTTGATCGAACTTTCCTTCTCGATGAAGGTGTCCGAACGCGGCACATAGGCTTCCGGCTGATAATAGTCGTAGTAGGAGACGAAGTACTCGACCGCGTTGTCCGGGAAGAAATTCTTGAACTCGGAATAGAGCTGTGCCGCCAGCGTCTTGTTCGGCGCCAGGATGACGGCGGGGCGTTGTGTCGCCTCGATCACCTTGGCCATGGTGAAGGTCTTGCCTGAACCGGTGACGCCGAGCAGAACCTGACTGCGCTCGCCATTCTCCAATCCCTCGACAAGATCGCGGATCGCCGTCGGCTGGTCGCCTGCGGGCTGATACTCCGAATCCATGCGGATCCGGATGCCGCCTTCGGATTTCGCCGGCCGGGCAGGGCGGTGCGGCGTCCAGAGCTTGCCGTCCTTGAAGAGAGGATTACCGCTTTCGATTAGCTTCGATAGCGCCTCGACGGTGGCTGTAACGCCTTCGCGCGAAATCTTGTCGGCGTCTTCAAGCGCGATATCGAGACCGGCCACCGGGTTGAGACCGGCAGCGGCACGCGTTTTCGGATCGGTCGATCCACCCATCGATGTGCCGCGTCCTGATTTGGATGCAGCTATTTCCACTTTCTTGCGGTGCTTGCCGGCCTTCGAAGCGATCTCGCGCTGGGTTTCGACGCCGGACGCTTCCGCATCGGCTTCGAGCTGCTTCACCCAATCGGCAACGCTGCCGCTGAGCGGCGCGCCTTCAAACGGTGCCTGCGGCGCCTCTTCGAAACCGGTCGGGGCGGGGGATTTTTTCGATGATTTGGCCATGAGGCGAATATGGCGACAGATCGCGCAGATGTGAAGAGGTAAAGGGTACAAAAGGGAAACAAAGTGGCGGATTTTTCCATTCGCCGGAGATGTCAAATATGTTACAACCCACGGGCGGCCAATGCGTTATCGCTGATCCAAAGTCCGCATAGCGCGCTCCTCGCAGGCGCCAAGGGAGGAACCAGCCGCAACGTCGACATGCCCGGCCAATGCCGGGTTTCCCCAGCTTCGACGGCATCCGGTATTGCCCGCCTCGCCGCCGCCATCCGGTCGGAGGATCATGATGACCGCATTGGATAGTTTACGTTCCCTGTCCCCCCAGCAGCGAAACACCGTGATCGCAGCCTATCTGGGCTGGACATTGGACGCTTTCGATTTCTTCATTTTGGTTTTCGTTCTCAAGCATATAGCCGAAGAATTTCACACAGACGTTCCGGCGGTTGCCGTGGCGATCTTTCTTACCCTCGCCATGCGGCCGCTCGGCGCGCTGATCTTCGGGCTCGCGGCGGATCGGTTCGGGCGGCGCACCACCCTGATGGTCGACGTGCTGCTTTATTCCGTCTTCGAATTCCTGACCGGCTTTTCGACCGGCTTGACGATGTTTCTCGTCCTGCGTGCGCTTTTCGGCGTCGCCATGGGCGGGGAATGGGGCGTGGGCGCGTCGCTCGTCATGGAGACGATACCGGAGGATTCCCGCGGTCTGGTATCGGGTATCCTGCAGGCCGGTTACCCCTCGGGCTATCTGATCGCCTCGATCGTCTTCTTCCTGCTGTTTCCGATCATCGGCTGGCGCGGCATGTTCTTCGTCGGTGCGGTCCCCGCGCTGCTGGTGCTCTATATCAGGCGTAACGTGGAGGAATCTCCGGCCTTCCTGCAGCGGCAGGCCAAGCCGCAACGGCCGTTTCTCACCGTGCTGCGCGAGAATATCCCGCTCTTCCTGTGGGCCGTGCTTCTCATGACCGCGTTCAATTTCTTCAGCCACGGCACCCAGGATCTTTATCCGACCTTCCTCGAAACCCAGCGGCAATATGATTCCTATACGGTCGGCGCCATCGCCATCGTCTACAATATCGGTGCGATTGTCGGCGGCCTGACCTTCGGCTCTTTGTCGCAGCGCTGGGGCAGGCGGCGGACGATCGTCATCGCGGCACTTCTGGCCATACCCGTCGCCCCGCTCTGGGTCTGGGGCCACGGACCTGTGATGCTCGCGATCGGCGCCTTCCTGATGCAGCTGTTCGTGCAGGGCGCCTGGGGCATCGTCCCCGTGCATCTCAACGAATTGTCGCCGGATGAAGTGCGCGGCACGTTCCCCGGATTTGCCTATCAGCTCGGCAATCTGCTGGCTTCGGGCAATGCCTCGATCCAGGCGGGATTGGCCAAGCAATGGGGCGGCGACTATGCGCTGGCGCTGTTGATCGTCGCCTGCATCGTGGCCGTCGTCGTAGCGTTGTTTGCCGGCTTTGGCTTCGAGAAGAAGGGTGTTCGGTTCGGCAGCAAAGACGCAGGGCAAGCCGATAGTGTCATGCAAACTTGAACGGTTTGTCGTCATTCCATCTCAAGGGCCGGCGATCCTTACCGGCCCTTCTTCACTTTCCGCAGATTTCCGAGATCTTGGCCTGGGCAAAGCCGCGGGCAAGTTCCTGCAAGCCTCCGACCGAGGATATCAGCTCGCCGATCGGGCCATTGATGCCGAGATGCAGGTCGGTGATGTGGCATGCGCCGACATCGACGGTCATCGAGGCATCGAGTTCCCCCTTGATCGTCGTCTTCAATACGCCATGCGATTTGCAGGCCATCTCTGCATGGGCATTGATCTGGACGCCACCGTTCGGACCGTCGCAGACATCGAGCGATTTCACCTCGAACTTGTCTTTGTGATCGACACCCGGGAGCTTCTTGCACGGATCGGCCTCATTCACCGATTTTTCGATCTCGGGGCCGAACTTGCTCTGCAGCAGCGACCAGCACGAACCGGGCGCAGCCTCCGCCGGCATAGCCGCCATCGGAAGCGGAGAGAGCGGCAGCACGATCGCCACCGTCAACGAAGCCATGCGAAGCGGCGGCAGAAGTGAGACGGGGAACATGGGATATTTCAGGTTCACGACGATCTATCCTCTCAAGGGAAGAAGCAGCAAATCAGGCGCGGCGCCGCGACAGTCTTCCATCTCTTCCTTTGCCAAGGCAATCCCCGACTTGATGATGACCGTCCGATAGGTATCCGCATGCTTTGCCGCGCTCCACCGGGAGCAGGGCAATGATCGACAGGCCATGAAGGTTTACCGGTCGGCCCGTAAAGCGCTCAAATCGGAATAGTCTGTCCACCGGAGGGAGCTTCCGGCGGCTCCGTGTCTCCGTCGTAACCCAAATGCTTCGCCTTGCGGAACCATTCTGCTGCCTTGCCCGCGTCCGCAGCGACGCCATCGCCGTCGCGGTACATCATAGCGAGATTGTAGGCCGCGCCGGCATAGCGATGTTCCGCCGCCCTTTCGAACCAGTAGACGGCTCGATGGCCGTTCTTGGTAACGCCTTCGCCATCGCGGAACATGACGCCGAGATTGTATTCGGCCTCGACATCGTTCTGCGCTGCAGCTTTCAGGAACCATGCGATCGCCTCGGCCTGATCCTGCCTGATCCCATCGCCATCGGCATACATGGCCCCGATATTGAACTGCGCACTGGCATCGCCTTGGTCGGCCGCCTTCTTGAACCAGGAGAAGGCGGCAGCGCTGTCCTTGGCGACGCCTTCGCCGTCGCGATACATAATGCCGAGATTGTATTGTGCCTCGACTTTTCCCTGTTCGGCCGCCTTGCGATACCAGATGACGGCCTTGGTCTTGTCCTTGCCCGTGCCATCGCCCTGGTCGTACATGGTGCCGACATTGAATTGCGCATCGGCGTCGCCCTGTTCGGCGGCCTTGCTGTACCAGGCAAACGCCTGCGGCTTGTCCTGGGCTACGCCTTGGCCCGTGTCGTAGACGACGCCGAGATTGTATTGCGCGTTGAGGTATCCTTGTGCCGCAGCCTTCTTGTACCAGGCTATGGCCTGGCTCTTGTCGGCGGTAACGCCTTCGCCCTGATCGTACATGGTGCCGACGTTGAATTGCGCTTCGGCATTGCCCTGATCGGCGGCCTTCTTGTACCAGCTGAGGGCGAGCGTCAGGTTCTTTTCGACGCCATTGCCCTCCTCATACATTCGTCCGAGTTTCAGCTGTGCGGCGGGATTGCCCTTGTTCGCCAGGGGTCGCCAGTAATCCAGGCCGGATTTGATGTCGCCGCGATCGTAGCTGTTTCGTCCGACATCGGCTTGTGCGACTCCCGCGGACGCCAGCGCGAAGAGCAAACCTGCTGCCGCTTTCTTCCAGTTCACAATCTACCCCTCAGTCGAAATCCGTTGAATTAACATGGCGAGCGCTTCGCAACCGCTAAGGCACGAGCACCATCAGCAAATGGAACAAGAGCCAGCCCGTGCTGACGCCCGAGTCTTTTTTATCGGCGGCCCCTTGTCCCAGCGGTCCGAGATCCTTGATCGGGCCGTCGCCATTGGCTTCCATGTAGCTGAGCCCGTGTTGCGCTTCCGGCAATCCCTTGGCCGCCGCCTTGTTGAACCAGTCGGCAGCGGTCTTGGAGTCCTTTGGCACGCCATAGCCGTTATAATACAGATATCCAAGACCGTATTCCGCCCGAGCATTGCCCTGATCGGCGGCTTTGCGAAGCAGAGCGGCCGTTTGGCCATAGTCCTTGGGAACACCCGCGCCCTGATAATAAAGGTAGGCGAGGGCATATTCGCCCTGTGAATTGTTCTGGTCGGCCGCCTGGCGATACCAATTTGCGGCGGCCGATTTGTCAGCCGTTGTCCCCTGACCGTTTTCATACATATAACCGAGCGCGTATTGGGCGTCAGCGTGACCCTGGCTTGCAGCCTTCTGGTACCAGTCAAAGGCTTTGCCATAGTCCCTGCCAACGCCGCGGCCGCCGGCATACATGTAGGCGAGGGCATATTGACCCTGTGCATCGCCTTGTTCGGCGGCCTTGCGATACCATCTCACCGCGCTGTCATCGTCAGTCTTCACGCCCTGGCCGTTGGCGTAGAGGTAGCCGATAGCATATTGCGCATCGGGGCGGCCCTGATCGGCAGCTTTGCGATACCATTGCAGCGCCTGCCTGTAGTCTCGGGCCACGCCTATCCCGTTCGCAAGACTGTAACCAACGGCGTATTGGGCGTCGGCGCGGCCCTTTATCGCCGCCTTCATACACCAGGAATAGGCTTCGGCATCGTTCCGTGTGACACCCTTGCCGTTGGCATAGGCATAGCCGACTGCATACAGACCCTGCGCAACTCCTTGATTGCCGGCCTTTTTGTACCAGGCGACAGCCTGTTCCTGGTCTTCTTCGGCGCCTTGACCGTTGTCGTACATGTAGCCGATTGCGTATTGGGCGTCGGGTCGACCTTGGTCAGCCGCCTTGCGATACCAGCCGAGTGCGATCGCCTCGTCCTGATGCACCCCGAGACCATTGGCATACATGTAGCCGAGCGCATATTGCGCCTGCGCCTGTCCCCGGGCGGCGGATTTCTGGTACCAGGTGACGGCGTTTTCATTATCGACAGCCATGCCGCGGCCATTGGCATAGGAATAGCCGATGGCATATTGGGCATCGGCATTGCCGTTTTGCGCCGCCCTTAAATACCAGTCGTTTGCCTGCTTCAGATCGGTATCGACGCCGCGGCCGCTGGCATACATGTAGGCGAGTGCATATTGGGCCTGCGCATTGCCTTGCTCGGCCGATTTCCGATACCAATCGACGGCCTGAGCGTCATCCTGTTCCACGCCCTGACCGTTGGCGTAGCGATAGCCGAGACCATATTGAGCGGCCGGATTTCCCTGTTTTGCGAATTCCACCCAGTATTTCAGGTCGATCGTCGTATTGGCGGGTCCTGGGGCTGGGTCCTCGGCATGAGCAAGCCAGGGCAGCGAAAGAGCGAGCGCCAATCCCAATGCATAGCTCATTGTCCTCAAGGCTTCAGTCTCCCACCTGCGTCGCAGACCGTAATCGATCTGAACAATATGGCGATGTCTTGGTCAAGGATCGCAGGAACCCAAATGGCGGTGGATATAATGCCCGCTGGCGGATGCGATCGCTATACCGGAAGCACGTCGTAGAGGCGGAAGATCCATGTGATCTGATAGATCAGCCCGACAATCACGAATGCCGCCTGGAAGCGCCGGTTCGCGGTGATCGAGGCGATGATGCAAAGGATGATATAGACGACATTGCGTATTGGATATTCCCAGCCGAGCGACCGGAAATAGGCTTCCCCCTTCAGCAATGTGTCGATGAGGTCTACCGCGTAGGTCACCGCGAGCAGGCCGAAGAACCAATGGCGGCGGGATATGAAATATTCCTCGAAGCCGCCATAATCCTCGACCGACGGCGGATTGAGCAATACGCATAGGAAATAGAAGAGGCAGCAGAAGCAGATGAGAAAGAGGTAGACGCCGAAATTGATCTGCGCAACCGATTGCAGCCGGTACTCCCACCACCAGAAATGGATGATGAACAGGAACATGGACAATACCCAGCCGATATGGACGGGGTAGATCTTGTTCTTGCCCGGCGCCTGCACGAAACCGGCAAGCCGGGTCAGAAGCTGAGCCAGCGAAAGGCCGATCACCATGCTCATGACCGTTCTGATATAGACGTAGACTTCCGGTGTGTGCGCGGAATCCATCGCGTCAGCTCTCCTCCGGTACGGCCTTCGGCAAGCCGTTTTCATCGAGCGCGACCATGATGAAGGTCGCAGCCGTGACTTTCTCCAGGCTGTTATAACGGGCCCGGTGCGCCCATGCTTCTACGCTCAGGGTGATCGAGGTGCGGCCGACGCGTTCGACATCGGTGAAGACGCTCAGCGTATCGCCGATCTTGACCGGCAGTTCGAAGGCCATCTCCTTGACCGCTGCCGTGACGACGCGGCCGCGCGCCCGCTCGGCAGCGCGGATACCGCTTGCCAAGTCCATCTGCGCCATGACCCAGCCGCCGAAAATATCGCCGGCAGGATTGGCGTCGGCGGGCATGGCAAGCGTGCGCAATGTCAGCTCGCCTCTCGGTTTGACGCTGTCATTCATTCATCTGCTCCTGTTGACGGTCGATTCCGATAATCAGCCTATGCAATCCTGCCTCGATGGAAAAGCCATACCCGCATTTCCATGGAGGACTCCTGTGGGTGTTTTGCTTCAAGCCACTATGCGGTGACGTGGCGCCTGTGTGAAACACCGAGATCACCCTGCGGTAAGCTTTCGTTCACCCTTCCCATTTAGGATTTGTAATCATTGCCGACCGTGGCTGGGGCAGCGGATCAGGATTATGACCATTTTACCCATTCTACGGCGGGTCGCGCTGCCATTGCTATTGTCGTCGGCGCTGGTCGCCTGTACGGCCGACAGCCTCGTGCCGCCGTCCGGCATAGACAGTTCCTCGCGTGTCGGATCCATCAAGCCGCATCGCAGTGTGCCGCAACGCCAATTTGCCTACCAAGGGGTACAAGATCCCGTCGTTTCCGCATCGAGCAGTTACAAGAGTGGCGGTCCCGTTCGCTCCAACGGCACTGGCGAGGCCGTGACCACCACGGATGTCGAAGCCGGCTTAGCACAGCAGTCGGATATCCCCTCTCAGGGCGTCAACATGGATGCCGAACTTGGCGTCGGGCCGAGCGAAGAGGCGCAATCAGCCTCGGTGGTGGGATTGGCGCAGGAAGAGCAGCAGAACATTGCGGAAGGTCAATCCGACCAGCCCGTGGTCGATGGCATCGGCACCGATGCGCCGGTACAGACCAACCGGTCGATTATTCAGCGGCCGGCGGCACAGGCCGAACTCAACCAGTCACGGATACCGAGGCAGCTGCCGGGAACGCAGGTTGCGATGCTGCCGCGTGTCGAAAATCCGATACCGCGCCTCGATCAGCAGTTTGAAGCGCCGCAATCGACGCCGGGCATGATGCCGCCTTCTGAAATCGCCTGCCGTCGGGAATTGCAGCGCATGGGCGTGGTTTATACCGACAAGCCGGCGATCTCGAACGGCCCGGCATGTCAGGTTCCCTATCCGGTTTCGCTCAGCGGCCTCTCAGGCAATATAGCGGTGCGGCCCGCCGTCACGTTGAATTGCCAAGTGACGCTCGCCTTCGCAAAATGGGTGAAGAACGAACTGGCGCCGGCGGCGCGCACCCGCTATTGGACGGGCATCGGCACGATCGTGCCGCTCGGTGGTTATTCCTGCCGGCGGATGAACAATAGCCGGCAACGCTATAATCCGATGTCGGAACATGCCCATGGCAACGCGATCGATGTTGGTACCTTTATCCTGAAGAATGGCCATGTGATCGACGTACGGAAGAAGGGCTTGTTTTCCTTCCGGGAAGGGCGGTTGCTCAAGGCGGTACGTAGCGACAGCTGCCGCTATTTCGATACGGTGCTCGGCCCAGGCAGCAATCCGGAGCACTGGAACCACTTCCATTTCGACCTCAGGGACCGTCAAGGTGGCCGGCGCTATTGCAGCCTTTGATTGGCCTTTTGCCGGGACAGCATCCACCCTTGCCAAACGGGAAAGCTGATTTACCTTTCGGCGGAATCGCGCTCAACTGCGCGAGCTAAATGGCAGGGAGGGGTTCATGGAAGACATACCGAGACGAAAGAGAAGCCTGGGAAGGGCGCTCGTTGCCGCACTGATTGCCATCATTATCGTCATTGGCGGCCGCTGGTATGCTTATGTCGCCTATGCCGATGATCCTTTCGATGAAGTCGGCATCGGTCTCAACTCCATGATGCCTGGACCCATTCGCGACAAGGGTTGTGCGATGCTGAAGGCTCGCTTCGAGCATAAGACGCTGCCGCCGGCGGGTTGCGGCGTAAACGGCAATTGGTAGGTTCTTCCCGATCGTAAGCTGGCAAAAAAGAAAAAAGCCGGCTGAGCCGGCTTGAGCGGAGCATGGCAACGACGGGGGATCCTTGCCAGCTCCAGAAAAGAACTTCATGTTGCAATGATGCTGCACGCAATATGAATGCAAAGCAATAAATCGGCCAATACAGCAGGCGCTGACGGTGTCGCCAAGAGGCGTTGGGCGGAGTTGCGACAAACGTTGCTCACCTAAGGAGCTATATGCCCGACGAAGGTCACGATTTGATGACAGCTTATTTACCCTGGGCGAACGCTGTGTTCCGCTACTGTGGGGTGGTCAAAGGTTAGAACCGGTTATATAGCGGGCAAACGCCGCGAAATTCATCACAAAAGCCGGACTTTGCCTCGCTATGGCTCCGATCATTTCCATAAGTAATCTGACCAAAACCTACTCCAACGGGTTTCAGGCGCTGAAAGGTGTCAGTCTCGATATTGAGCGAGGGGAAATCCTGGCGCTGCTAGGGCCGAACGGTGCCGGCAAGACAACACTGATTTCCATCGTCTGCGGGATTGCCAACCCGAGCGGTGGGTCTGTGACCGTCGGCGGCTATGACGTCGTGCGCGATTTTCGCGCTACGCGCAGCCTGATCGGCCTTGTGCCGCAGGAATTGACGACCGATCAGTTCGAAACCGTCTGGAATACAGTCAGCTTTTCGCGCGGGCTTCACGGCAAGAAGCCGAACCCGGAATATATCGAGAAGATATTGCGGGATCTTTCGCTCTGGGAAAAGAAAGACAACATGCTTCGCCAGCTCTCCGGTGGCATGAAGCGGCGCGTGCTGATCGCCAAGGCACTCTCGCACGAACCGGAGATCCTCTTCCTCGACGAGCCGACGGCCGGTGTCGACGTGACGCTGCGCAAGGACATGTGGCATGTGGTCGAGCGCTTGCGCGCGTCCGGCGTCACGATCATTCTCACAACGCATTACATCGAAGAGGCCGAAGAAGCGGCCGATCGCGTTGGCGTCATCAATGGTGGCGAGCTGCTGCTGGTGGAGGAGAAGAGGGCGCTCATGGCCAAGCTCGGCCGCAAGCAGCTGATCCTCGATTTGAGCGAGCCTATCGACGCCATACCGGAGTCTCTCAACGGGAACGGGCTTTCGCTAGGCCCGAACGGACTGACGCTGATCTATGATTTCGACGCCCAGCACGAGCAGTCTAGCATTGCGGCTCTGCTGTCGAAACTCGGTGCCGAGGGAATTCATTTCAAGGATCTTTCGACGCGCCAGAGTTCGCTCGAGGATATTTTCGTCTCGCTGGTGGAGGCAGGCAAATGAACTTCGAAGCGATCAAGTCTATCTATTCGTTCGAAATGGCCCGCACGCGCCGCACTCTGCTGCAGAGCGTCGTTTCGCCTGTCATTTCCACGTCGCTCTATTTCATCGTCTTCGGTGCTGCGATCGGTTCGCGCATCAACCTGGTCGAGGGCGTTTCCTATGGAGCGTTCATTACGCCCGGCCTGATCATGCTGACCTTGCTCGGTCAGTGCATCAGCAACGGCTCCTTCGGTATCTATTTCCCGAAGTTCACCGGTACGATCTACGAGGTGCTGTCGGCGCCTGTCGCCATGACGGAAATCGTGCTCGGCTATGTCGGTGCGGCTGCCACCAAGGGGATGCTGATCGGCCTGATCATCCTCGCGACCGCGAGTTTCTTCGTCGATATCAGGATCGAGCATCCTTTTATGATGATCCTGTTCTTCGTGCTGACGGCGGTCACTTTCAGCCTGTTCGGTTTCATGATTGGCATCTGGGCCGGGAATTTCGAGCAGCTGAACCTCATCCCGATGCTGGTCGTGCCGCCGCTCACCTTCCTTGGCGGCAGCTTCTATTCTATCAACATGCTGCCGCCGTTCTGGCAGGCGGTCAGCCATCTCAATCCGGTTCTCTATCTGGTCAGCGGCTTCCGCTGGAGCTTTTATGGCATTGCCGACGTCAATCCGGTGCTGAGCCTTGCCATGATCACGCTTTTCCTAGTCATCTGTCTGATCATCCTGAGATGGATTTTCCGGACGGGATATCGCTTGAGAAATTGATGGCGATGCCGGGCTGGCGGGACTAAAAAGGCCCGCGGCTTTCTCAGCCGCAACAAAATGGTCCAGGAAAGCATTCAATGTCGCAGGCTCATCTCAACCCTCTGTTGCCCCAGGCACTCTCCCGGCTCGATCAACTAACCAATTGGGAGCGCAAGCCGCGTGGAGAGATGCGGGTCGGTCTCGAGCCGATGCTCGATCTCATGCAGCGCTTGGGCAACCCGCATCGGAGCTTTCGCGCCATCCATGTCGCCGGCACCAAGGGTAAGGGATCGGTATCAGCGCTCCTTGAGGCTGGATTGCTGCGGGCTGGCTGGCGGATCGGACGTTATGGGTCGCCACATGTCGATCGGGTGAACGAGCGTGTCAGCATTCTCGGCCAGGAGGTCGAGGACGATGCGCTGGCGACGGCGATCATGCAGGTTCTGGATGGCTATGAGGACGCGAAGCAGGCGGCAACCGCCGGCGAGGACGCCACCTGGTTCGACGTGATAACGGCGGCCGCTTTCGTCGTCTTCAGGGACGCCGGTTTGAACTGGGTCGTGGTCGAGGTCGGGCTGGGCGGCAGGCTGGATTCGACGAATGTGGTCTTCGGCGAAGTCGCGATCGTCACGAATATCGGCCTTGAGCACACGGAGATTCTGGGAAGCACGCGCGAGGCGATCGCGCGGGAGAAAGTCGGCATATTGAAGCCCGGCGCGACGCTTGTGACGACGCTTGCCGCCGACGATGTCGCAGGACAGGTGTTGCAGCAGCGCGCCGATGAGCTGGGCTGCAAGGTGCTTCGGACCAATCTTCCAGACGATGAGACGATTGCCGCAACGAATATCGCCCTGGTCGGACTCGTGTTCGATCATCTGGGGCGGCAGGGTGAGAGTGTGCGAGAGGGAGGCGAAAAGGGTCAGCCGATCGGTGCATGGCTGCTCGAAAAAGCAGTCATCGACAAGGCGCGTCTGCCGGGGCGGATGGAGCGTTTCGACGTTTCTCTGTCGCCTGCATTGGCAAAGGGGCGGCAAAGCCTGCCCATCATCATGGATGGCGCGCATGTGCCGTTCAATATCGAGGCTGTGTTGCGCGATATCACGCGCTCCTCCTCGGTCAGCGGCGAATTTGTTGCCATCGTCGCACTGGCATCCGACAAGGATGCACCCGGCTTTCTGGACGTGTTATCGCGATACGCGGCTTATGCTGTCTTTACGGAAGCGTCCGGATCGGGGCGTGCCCATCCAGCGATCGAGCTGGAAGCGTTGGGGAAGTCCATGGGTATGAATTGCGAAGCCGAGCCGGACCCGCACAGGGCGCTGGATCGGGCTATGGTGAAAGCCGCCGAGCGCGGCGGCTGGATGCTTGTTACCGGCTCGCTCTATCTCGTCGGCGCGCTGCGTAGCACCGTCCTCAGAAATGCCCAATGACGATGGACATAGCGATCAGGCCCGCGCTCGCCGGTGATGTTGCTGACATCGCCAGGCTGCATCGCGCGATCTGGTGCGATACCTATCGCGATCTCGCGCCTGCCGAAGTCTATCGGGTCCTTGATGAAGATTACCGTCGCGCGCGATGGGCGGATATGCTGGCCACTCCGCGTCCGGATCAGCGCGTGTTCCTGGCTGAACAAGGTGCGCGACTTGTCGGCATCGGCGCGATTGCAGCTGCGTCCGAGCCAGCATTCGAGGGGCGCGGTGAGATAAAATCGCTCTATATCGATCCCTCCATCAAGCGTCAGGGACTTGGCCGCCGGCTCATGCGGACAATGATGGAAGAGTTTGCTGCCATGGGATATTCGGGCGCCGCGCTCGGCGTTGTCGTCGGCAACGAGCCTGCGATCGCCTTCTATCGCGCCCTTGGAGGGCAGCTGATCGGCCGTTATACCGATCCGGGGCCTATCTGGCGCTCCGACAATCTCATTTTCGCATGGGACGATCTGTCTCTGCTAAGCTAACCCCCCATGCAAGCGCTGAACGTGATTGCCTTTTTAGGCCAGGGCCTTCCTGCGTGGTGCGATGGTCATGGCCATGACACCTGCCACGACACAGACAAGACCGATGGCTGCCGTCGGGGATAGAGGCTCGCCGAGGAAGGTAACGCCGATGCCGACGCCGATCGGGACGCGAAGATAGGCCTGCGCCGTCGTGCCGACCGAGCCCAGGGTCTGGATAAGTCGGAAATAGATGCTGAAGGCAAGCGCGGTGGAGACGACCGACAGGCCGAGCAGTGCCAGGATCGAGGCTGTCGATGGCGCAATCTGCCAGGGATGTTCGACAATCAGGCTCGCCGGGACCAGGAGGGCGGCACCGCAAAGCAACGAGCCCGCTGCCGGCATCATCGGGTCCAGTCCCTTGAAATTGCGGCCGAACAAGGCGGCACAGGCATAGCAGATCGATGCCGCGACAACGGAAAGCTGCGGCAGCAATTGGCGGCCCATGCCATGTAGCGCATCGAGGCCGATGATCAGGCAGATGCCCGCCATGCCGGCAATCACGCCAAATAGCTTGCGTCCCGTCAGCGACTCGGAGCGCAGCAGGAAAGCGGCGATCAGAAAGGCGAAAATCGGCGTCGTGGAATTCAATATGGTCGCCAGACCGGCATCGACGGTTTGTTCCGCCCAGGCGATCAACGTGAAGGGAATGGCGCTGTTGAGGCAGGACTGAATGAGGAAACGCTTCCATGTGGCGGCGTCTCTCGGCAGGCTCAGCCCGCGCCAGCGGATGATGGCGAGAAGGACAAGACCGGCGATCAGGGTTCGCGCGGCAATCAGCGTGATCGGCGGAATGGTTGCCACGCCGACGCGGATGAAGGTG
Source organism: Rhizobium sp. BK491 (assembly GCF_014194925.1). Classification (NCBI taxonomy): domain Bacteria; kingdom Pseudomonadati; phylum Pseudomonadota; class Alphaproteobacteria; order Hyphomicrobiales; family Rhizobiaceae; genus Rhizobium; species Rhizobium sp. BK491. The sequence goes on along the minus strand of NZ_JACIAR010000001.1, from coordinate 549,986 downwards.
TAGGAGGCGCCCCAGCAGATCGCGAGCGCAAGGAGAAGCAGCAGTTCGGTCGTCAGGTTCGGTCTTGCCGGCGTCATCGTTTTTCACTCTTATAAGGTTTGGACATGCCATCTTTTAGAGTGAAGAGGCCGGCGAATGCTTCGCTCCCAACCGAACTATCGCATACGGCGGTTCGTTAGTCTCGCAGCCGAAGCTCGTCCGTCTGCATCTGCATGGACCCCAGGGTTTCGAGAAAGCTCATGCCGAGCAGGCTCTGATCGAGCCTGCCTGCTTCTGCCACGCTCGCTTGGACATCCCTGCGCTTGATCGGGCCGATTGCCACCGAGCCGAGTTCTACGGGGGCCGCTCTGGCGCGGCCATTGGCGGTCAGTACCGTCTGCGAATAGGTGAGGTTTTCCGGAATGATACCAACGCGCTCGGCGTCTTCCTGCGACAGGGCGATGGTGCTGGCGCCGGTGTCGATCAGCATGTCGATCGGTTGGCCGTTGATCATGACCTTCGCTTCGAAATGCCCGTTCGAACGCTTGTGAAGGATGACTTCCTGGCCGCCTTCGCTCGTCGTGACGACGACGGCATGGCCGGGCATCAGGCCGGCAAAGAGGCGGTTGCCAACCTGTTCGGCATCGCGGCGATAGATATAGGCGGTCGCAAGCGCCATGATGATGACGAACCAGATGAGAAGATTACGGATCGATTGGCTGACCGTATGCCGGCTAGCCCAGACGGCGGCGCTCATCATCAGGGCGATCGGCACGAGATAGACGACACGCGCGAAGTCGTCATTGCGCATGCCGAAGGTGGAGCCGGTATTATTGTTGAAGACGAGTAGTGCGAGGCCGATGCCGAGAATGGCGAGAACGATGTTCAGGCGGTTCATACGGCGCTGCGCTCCCGTGCCATCCTTTGGCGGCGGGTCTCCCGGCGTGGCTTGCGCTCGACCTTGGTCAGGCGCTCCGGAAGCATTTCCATGATCTGACGGCGTTCGTCATCGCTATAGCTCATCCATGCGCCGATTTCAGCAGATGTGCGGCCGCAGCCGAAGCAATAGCCGGTGTTCTGATCGATGGAGCAGACGAGGATGCAGGGTGTCAGCATGGGATCATATATCGATGCTTCAAACGCACATGGCAAGAGTACAGAGCGACGCGATCTCGCAAATCTGCTGGGTCGCGCCGATCGTATCGCCCGTATGGCCAGTCAATTTCTGACGGATATATCGCGTGGCCAGAAATGCCGCGACGCTTGTCGCAAGAAGGCAGCCAACCAGCGCCGGAACGCCCATGGCAGGACCGACGAGTAGTACCGCAAGGCCAAGTGTCGCAAGCAGCGCCAGCTGCATGGCGTCGTCATCCGGCTTGCCCGCCGATGCCGCGATCCCATCCGGTTTGGCTGACGGCAGGGCGTACCAATGCCAGACCATGGCACCACGGCTCAAGGTGGCCGCGGCGAGGATTGCGACCGCGGCGTCCTCAGGCGGGAGATGCCGGGCGATGGCGGCAAGTGCTGCCACTCGCAATGCGAAGGACAGTATCAACGCTGCCGCCCCGTACGTCCCGATACGGCTATCCTTCATGATTTCGAGTGCGCGCTCGCGGTCCTTACCGCCACCCAATCCGTCTGCCGTGTCGCTGAGCCCGTCTTCATGGAGGGCGCCGGTCAGGAGCGTGTGCACGGCAAGCGCCAGCAATGCGGCCATCAACGGATCGGCGTTGAGGGCAAGCAGCACGCTGAAGGTCAGTGCAGAGGGCAGGGCGATCAGCAGGCCGGCGACAGGAAAAGCGCGTGAAACACGCGAGAGCTTGCCGTCATCGCCTTCGAAGAAGGACGGCGGCACGGGAATGCGGCTCAAGAAAGCGACGGAGCGCGCGATGTCACGCATATATTCCCGCATTTCTTCCTCTCCCCGCCATACGCGCGACAGCATCGGGCGCTTTTGGAGTTGTTCACGCCGATTCCCAGGACTAATAGAGTCGCACGCAAAGAACCCGATTTGAGACTAAAAGACAAGGAACGCATTCATGAGCGTCAGCGGCCTCCCATTCGACGATTTCCGCGCATTGCTGCGCGACCTTCCAGGCCCGGATGCCCGGGCGCTCGTGGCCGCGCGCGAACGTGATGCACAGCTCACCAAGCCGCCGGGCGCGCTCGGAAGACTAGAGGAAATCGCTTTCTGGCTGGCGGCCTGGACCGGTCGTCCGCCGGCCGTGACCCGGCCTCTGGTGGCGATCTTTGCCGGAAATCATGGTGTCACCAAGCAGGGGATCACCCCGTTCCCGCCTTCGGTAACGCAGCAGATGGTGGAAAATTTCGCAGCTGGCGGTGCAGCCATCAACCAGATCTGCGTTGCCTATGACCTCGGCCTCAAGGTCTTCGATCTCGCGCTCGAGTTCCCGACCGGGGATATCACCGAAGAACCGGCATTGAGCGAACGCGACTGCGCGGCCACCATGGCCTTCGGCATGGAAGCGATTGCCGGCGGCACGGATCTGCTCTGCATTGGCGAGATGGGCATCGGCAATACCACGATCGCCGCGGCCATTCATTACGCGCTCTATGGCGGCAAGGCTGAAGACTGGGTCGGTCCCGGTACGGGCTCGGAAGGTGAGATGCTGAAGCGCAAGATCGGCGCCGTCGAGAAGGCGGTCGCGCTTCATCGCGATCATCTCAACGATCCGCTGGAAATCCTGCGCCGCCTTGGCGGCCGCGAGATCGCCGCCATGGCCGGCGCCATCCTCGCCGCGCGCATGGAGCGTATCCCTGTTATCATCGACGGCTATGTAGCGACGGCCGCCGCCTCTATTCTCAAGGCTGCCAATCCCTCTGCTCTCGATCATTGCCTGATCGGGCATGTCTCGGCCGAGCCGGGTCATCTCCGTTCGATCGAAAAGCTCGGCAAGACGCCGCTTCTGGCGCTCGGCATGCGGCTTGGCGAAGGTACGGGGGCGGCATTGGCCGCCGGTATCGTCAAGGCTGCGGCAGCCTGCCATTCGGGCATGGCGACGTTCGAAAGCGCCGGGGTTACGAACAAGCACTGAAAAACCGAGCGGCGAAACGTTGAAATAAATGTTTCGCCGCTCAATTTCCTGTAGATGATCGGTTTTCCGTCATAAAACTGCAATGAATTTCGAGGCGGCGAGAGCTGTCGCCTTGCTTCGCCCACGGTGAGGCGGTATTCGCAAGGCATCCAGATTGCAACCGGGACAATACGGGCGGAGCGCGAATGGCGGAGTTTTCAAAATCAGCGGTCAATAAGGAGACCGGGATCCGGCACTTTTTCGCCGCTGCCGGCTATTCCTGGGGCGGATTTCAGCGGCTGTTGCAGGAATCTGCCTTTCGACAGGAGCTGCTTTTTGCCGGAGTGGGACTGATCCTGTTGATCGCTGTCGGCGCGACCATCGGTGAGATCGTCATCGCGATGGTCTTGTTCCTTGCCGTCTTCGCAGTCGAAGCCATGAATACGGCGGTGGAAGAGGTGATCGACCGGATCTCGCCGGAGATTTCCAACGTCGGCAAACATGCCAAGGATCTCGGCTCGTTTGCCGTTCTGTGCATGCTGGTCGCGTCCGGCATCTACCTGCTTTACGTCATCGGTAGCCATCTGCTGTTTCGCTAACGCAATTCCAGGAAAAGTGCGTAGCGGTTTTCCGTCCGGAATTGCGTGAAAAAAGACAGAGCGATTCAGAGATTCCGTGAAAGCTGAAGCGCTCTAGCGATCCGCACCCGAGCTTCGTTTAAGCGAAGCTCTTCTTGCGTCGCTCGGCGAGCGGGGCATCCTCGACCGCCGGCAGGCTTTGCAGCACGCGCTTGGGCGGCAGGATGGCGATGACTTCCGTGCCTTCCCGCAGCTTGGATTTCAGCATGAACTGACCGTCATGCTTGGCGAGAATGGCCTGTACGATCGGCAGCCCGAGGCCCGTGCCCTGTTCGGCGCTCTTGATGGCGATAGAGCCCTGGCCGAAGGCCGACAGCACAATCGGGATCTCCTCTTCGGGGATGCCCGGACCGTTGTCCTTGATCGCGACATATTCGCCGCCACCGGCGGTCCAGCCGACCTTGACGCTGATTTCGCCGCCCTGCGGCGTGAATTTCACCGCATTCGACAGGAGGTTGAGGATCACCTGGCGCATCGATTTCTCGTCGGCCCAGACGGAGGGCAGCTGCGCTTCAAATTGCGATGAGATCGAAATGTTCTTGGCGCGGGCACGCAACTGCACCATGCCGATGCAATCCTCGGCAATATCGAGGAGAGAAATCGCTTCTTCGTTCAGCTCGTATTTGCCGGCCTCGATACGAGAAAGGTCGAGGATTTCGTTGATCAGGTTGAGCAGGTGCTGGCCGGATCGATGTATATCACTGGTGTATTCGCGATAGGTCGGATTGTTGAGCGGCCCCATGACCTCCGCCGACATGACCTCGGAAAAGCCAAGGATCGCATTCAGCGGCGTTCTAAGCTCGTGCGACATGGAAGCAAGAAAGCGCGATTTGGCGAGGTTTGCCTCTTCGGCACGCCTACGGGCTTCGTCAGACATCGATTTCGCGACTTCGAGTTCGGCGATCAGATCGTCCTTCTCCGATTGGAAAGAGAGAATCTTCAGGTTCGACTGATACATGCGGTTGGTGATGAAGCTGAAGAATATCACGGCAACCGAAATGGCTGCGGTGAGGGCGATATCGGAAGGCCTTCGCGTCAGGATGGCTGCCACGGTCAGCGCTACGGTCGCCGGTGCGAAGGAAAACGGAACAGCTCGTGGCAGCATGAAGCTGGACATGGCCGTAATGCAGATTGCCGCTAGCAGGGTCGTGCCCTTGTAGAAGGCGAAACTGTCGCCGCCGCAGGTCGCGCAATTTTGCATCGCAAAGAGCGCCCAACAGAAGCCGACGAGCAATTGCCCCAGCAAAAGCAGCTGCCGCCACTTTCTGGCGCTTTCGGCTGACATTTCCTGCTTCTTGGCGCGCCGTCCGATCAGCATGTTGATGGCATGCGCCGTGAGGATCGGAATGGTCCAGAAGAGAATGCCGGCATCACGCGTCAGGTAGACGCCGAGAACAGCGACCACGATGACGAAGATCGGCACGACGGCGGCACTCTGCCGCAAGGTGTCGATATGCATCATCATCAGTTCGCGATCGAAATTGCGGCTGTGGCCGCTTTGCAGGCGCTCGCGCGTTTGCCGCACGGCCTTCGACACAGCCCGGTTACGGTGACTGCGCGATCGGTCGACAATGTTTTTATCTGTCGATGTGCTGACGCCGTTGCTCATGGTTACATTGAAACTTAGCCTGCCTGAGGCTACATCCTAGCGTTTAAATCTTAAGAAGATGCTGCGCCGAAATGATTTGTTTGCCATCTTCGCCAAGGATTTGTTCTTAAAGGAGGCAACAACGTGATGCGGTCGGGCCGCCTGTTTCGTGACGGCGTGGTCACTTTCGCGCTGCTTGCCATTCTTGCATTATTCGCGTTGAAGATGAACAATCGACCGGAAATCGTTCAAAACGGCAGCTTTTATGTCATTGATGGCGACACGCTTTCCGCCAGTGGCGAGCGCTTGAGACTGAAAGGGATCGATGCGCCCGAATATCGGCAGCGCTGCCAACGCAATGGCGCGGATTGGGCCTGCGGCGAAGAAGCACGCAAGGCGCTTGCCACAATGATTAAGACCGGAGCGCCCGAATGTCGGGGGCGGGAGAGGGATCGCTATGGTCGCCTGTTGGTGACATGTGTCGCCGGCGATGCCGATATCAACGCCGCGATGGTGCGCAGTGGCATGGCGGTTTCTTATGGCGGCTATGCAAGCGAGGAGCGGAGCGCACGGCAGGCGAAGGCTGGGCTTTGGGCCAGTGATTTCGAGAGGCCGAGCGACTATCGGCGCGAGGAGCTTATGGCCCATGACAACGACAATGATCCGATTGCCGGATGGCTCGGCTATTTGCGCCAGCTTGCCGGTTGGAGCGCCCCATGAAGCACGAGGGCGAATTGCAAATCCTGCGTTCGGCGATTGCGGCCTGCCGTCTCTGTCGGGACGCACCGGCAAAGGGCGAGGCAGATCGCCTGCCGCATGAGCCGCGTCCGGTTGCGACACTATCATCGACTGCACGGATACTCATCGCAGGGCAGGCGCCAGGATTGCGCGTTCACGAGAGCGGCCTGCCGTTCAACGATGCCTCTGGTGACCGTTTGCGTCAGTGGCTCGCTGTGGATCGCGAGAGTTTCTACAATACGGATCATTTCGCCATAATGGGCATGGGCTTCTGCTTTCCGGGCTATGACAAGGCGGGAAGCGATCTGCCGCCGCGCAAGGAGTGCGCACCACTATGGCGGCAGCGGGCGATGGATGCGATGCCGCAGATCGAATTGATCCTGACGATCGGTCAATATGCACAGGCTTGGCATCTTGGAGCGGAGCGCATGGGTTCGATGACCGAGACGGTCGCTGAGTGGCGGCGTTATCTTCTAACCAACCGGTCGCCGTCCGTCCTGCCATTACCGCATCCGAGCTGGCGCAACAGCGGCTGGCTGAAACGTAACCCGTGGTTCGAGGCCGAGTTGCTTCCCGTATTACAACAACGTGTGAAAAGCCTGCTTCCTTGAGAAAAAGTTTCTTTTCTATCGCTTAAAATGAGCTATAGAGAGAATATAATTCGAAGGGATGCTTTAATGGACCGTCTTGACCGCAAAATCCTGCGCCTGCTGCAGGAGGATTCCACTCTGGCCGTAGCCGATCTTGCCAAGAAGGTCGGTCTCTCGACGACGCCCTGCTGGCGCCGTATTCAGAAGATGGAAGAGGATGGCGTCATTCGCCGCCGCGTGGCCTTGCTCGATCCGGAAAAGGTCAATACGAAGGTCACGGTTTTCGTGTCCATCCGCACCAATAGTCACTCCATCGAATGGCTGAAGCGTTTTTCAGAAGTGATCGCCGATTTCCCGGAAGTGGTCGAATTCTATCGCATGAGCGGTGATGTGGACTATCTGCTGCGTGTCGTCGTCCCGGATATCGCCGCCTATGATGCCTTCTACAAGCGCATGATCGCCAAGATCGAAATCCGGGATGTCTCTTCGGCTTTTGCGATGGAGCAGATCAAGTATTCGACGGAGCTGCCGCTCGATTACATGCTGTTGGAAAATGCCAAGTCCAACGAGGACTGACATAGACTGAGCGCCGCTCTGATGAGGCGCTCAGCAGAAGCTGTTGATTTCCCGGCAGCCTTTTACTTCTTGTCCAGGCGCGCGAGCAGCGAGGAGGTATCCCAGCGATTGCCTCCCATCGCCTGGACGTCGCCGTAGAACTGGTCGACGAGGGCCGTGAGCGGCAGCTTGGCCTGATTGCGGCGGGCCTCCTCGAGCACGATGCCGAGATCCTTGCGCATCCAGTCGACCGCAAAGCCGAAATCATACTTGCCTGAATTCATGGTCTTGTGGCGGTTTTCCATTTGCCAGGAACCGGCGGCGCCCTTGGAAATGACCTCCACGACCTTTTCGATATCGAGGCCGGCCTGCTTGCCGAAGTGAATGCCTTCGGCCAGGCCCTGGACGATGCCGGCGATGCAGATCTGGTTGATCATCTTGGTCAGCTGTCCCGCGCCGACAGACCCCATCAGCCCGACCATGCGGGCATAGGCGTCGATGACGGGACGAGCCTTCTCGAAGGCGGCTTCGTCACCGCCGCACATGACGGTCAGCACCCCGTTTTCCGCGCCTGCCTGTCCGCCGGAAACAGGTGCGTCGATGAAGTCGACGCCTTTTTCCTTGGCGGCTGCGTAGAGTTCGCGGGCGACTTCGGCACTTGCGGTAGTGTTGTCGATAAGAATCGAACCGGCCTTCATGCTTGAAAGGACGCCGTTCTCGCCCGTCGTCACCGAGCGCAGGTCGTCGTCATTGCCGACGCAGGTGAAGACGAAATCGGCGCCTGCAGCCGCTTCGGCCGGGGTAGGGGCAAACTTGCCGTCATACTGTTTGGCCCATGCTTCAGCTTTGGTAACGGTGCGGTTATAGACGGTGACATCATGCCCGCCCTTGACCTTCAAATGCCCGGCCATGGGGTAACCCATGACGCCCATGCCGATGAATGAGACCTTTGCCATTTCATAACTCCATGACCGAATTTGTTCCGCAGGCTTAGCCGAAAGGGCACGGAGACGAAAGACCGATTTGTCGGGCAACTTGTCACCATGGCATGCGACGTGAAATCTGATTTCAAATTTCTGCATTTATTGGAATGAAATTTCGTCATCATCGTGAATCTTCATAATATTCTTTGTCGATATAATCTATGGATTTGCGATCTTTAAGCCATCGACAACGAGCCGGTGGCCGCGGAAGCGCCGAGGCCTTATGAAAAGGGATCTTCGATGATTTCGCGCAGACAGACACTCGGCCTTCTCGGTGCGGCGGCGGTTGCCTTCGCTTTGCCTTCCGTTCGACAGTCACGTGCGGCTGCGGCGACGACGCTTCGGATCGGCTGGCAGAAGAACAGCGTGTTGGCATTGGCAAAGCGTCAAGGGGCATTGGAAAAGCGGCTTTCCGATCGCGGCATATCCGTCGAATGGTCGGAATTCACATCCGGCCCGCCGCTGCTGGAAGCCCTTGGCGCGGGTGCTCTCGATTTCGGTGCGACGGGCGATGTGCCGCCGCTGTTTGCGCAGGCTGCCAACGGCAATCTGCTGTACGTCGGCATTTACACCGGCAGCCCCGAAAGCTCCGCCATTCTCGTGCGCAAGGATTCGCCGATCCAAACGCTTGCCGATCTCAAGGGAAAGAAGGTTGCCTTCAAGCGCGGCTCCAGCGCCCACAACGTCGCCGTCAAGGCGCTTCGCAAAGGCGGGCTAACGATCAGCGATATCCAGCCGCTCGATCTCACGCCGCCGGATGCAGCCGCTGCGTTCAAGACCGGTGCGATCGATGCCTGGTCGATCTGGGATCCCTATCTCGCCATTGCAGAGGCCGATCCGGATACCCGCATCCTTGCGACTGCGCGGGGCATCGTCGATTCCTTCAGCTATTTCCTGGCCAACGGCGATTTCACCAAGGATAATCCGCAGGTGATTATCGACGTCATCGACGAACTGGCCAAGGTGGGGGCGGCGGCGCAATCGGATTTGGACGGCACCCTTAAGGCCATGTCCGAAATCACCGGCGTGCCGGCCGAGGTGACGCGGGTGGTGCTGACGCGCCCTGGTGCAAATCTTGGTGGCGTCTCGACCATTACAGATGCGGCGATCACCTATCAGCAGGGGCTGGCTGACGAGTTCTATAATCTTGGCATCGTTCCGAAGAAGCTCAACGTCACGGACATCGTCTGGCGACCAAAGGCGAGCTGAGGCTGACAAGACCCACGGATATCGTCTGCGCCCCTAACACTACGGGCGCGGACTTTATGGGCAAAATATTTCGTCAAACGCCGACAATTAGAAAATCCATATTGTCGATGTAATCGATAGTCTATGCCATTATCCGGATCGAACATCGGGAGGTGGCTCCCGACCACGCGCATCCAGAAAGCAGGAAAGCTTCATGACCGCGACCGCAAAACCCATCGATTTTCTCTGGTTCATCCCGACCTCCGGTGACGGCACCTATCTGGGTACGGCCGATCTCAACCGCGGCCCGGAGATCGGCTATCTCCAGCAGATCGCGCAGGCAGTCGATCGGCTGGGTTATACGGGCGTGCTTTTGCCGACCGGCGTTTCCTGTGAAGAGTCCTTCGTGACGGCTGCAGCGCTTTCGGCGCATACGCAGAAGCTGAAGTTTCTGGTCGCTATCCGCCCGGGTACGGCCTCGCCCGCCTACTACGCCCGCCTCGCCTCGACGCTTGATCGCGTTTCGAACGGCCGCGTGTTGCTGAACATCGTCGTTGGCGGCAGCCCGGCGGAACTCGCCGGTGACGGCATTCATCTGGAACACGATGAACGCTACGCCCATGCCGATGAATTCTTCCATGTCTGGGAGGAGCTGTTGGAGACGGGGTCGTCCACCTTCGAAGGCAAATATATCAAGGCGACGAATGCACGGCTCGGATTGCCGCCGGTGCAGGCACCGCGCCCGCCGCTCTACTTCGGCGGATCATCCGATGCCGGCATCGAGTTCTCTGTTGGCCGTGTTGACAAGTATCTGACCTGGGGCGAGCCGCCGGCGCAGGTCGGCGAGAAAATTGCAAAGGTGCGGGCAGCCGCTGCCAAACGTGGACGCGAGGTCAGCTTCGGCATTCGCCTTCACTTCATCGTTCGCGAGACGGACGAAGAGGCATGGGCTGCGGCCGACAAGCTGATTTCCAAGCTTGACGACGAGACGATCCGTGAAGCGCAGGAGCAATTCGTCAACCAGTCCGACTCCGTCGGCCAGAAGCGCATGGCGGCGCTGCATGGCGGTCGCCGCGACAAGCTCGAAGTGTCGCCGAATCTCTGGGCTGGCGTCGGCCTAGTCCGTGCTGGCGCTGGTACGGCACTTGTGGGATCGCCGAAGACGGTCGCTGCAAGGCTGCGGGAATATCAGGAGCTCGGCATCGAAACCGTGATCGGCTCGGGCTATCCGCATCTGGAGGAAGCTTATCGTGTCGCAGAGCTTCTGTTCCCTGAACTGGGATTGAAGCGTGACGAGCAGCGTGCCGGGTTCCGTAACGAATTCGGCGCCAAGCAGATTTTTGCGGGCGGCAGTCATGGCGGCAATCTCAAGGTCGTTTCCGGCTCGTAACGCCAGATCAAAGGGAGATCCCCATGTCGGCATTCGACACGTCCTTCGTCCGCGTGGCCTCGGAACGGCGCGCACGCCAGGCCAGGGTCGCGCGGCAAGGTATTTCGTTCCAGAGGTTTCTGCCGTTCCTGCTGCCGGTTGTCGTTATCGCGGCATGGCAGCTGGGCTCGTCGCTTGGATGGATCTCCACCCGTATCATGCCGTCGCCGGCGGCCGTCGTGGTCGCCTTCTGGCAGACCACGATTTCGGGCCAACTCCCAAACAATATCTTGGTCAGCGCCGGCCGCGCCTTTGCCGGCCTGTTGGTTGGCGGCTCGATCGGCTTTCTGCTTGGTATCGCTAACGGCGTGTCGCGGCTGTCGGAACAGCTGACCGATACGACGCTGCAGATGCTGCGAACCATTCCGCATCTCGCCATGGTACCGCTCGTCATTCTCTGGTTCGGGATCGGCGAGGAATCCAAGCTGTTCCTGACCGCGCTCGGCGTGCTTTTCCCGATCTATCTCAACACCTATCACGGCGTGCGCAATGTCGATCGCGGGCTGATCGAGATGGGACAGGTCTACGGCATGAGCAACTGGACGCTATTCCGGAAGGTCATCTTCCCCGGCGCACTTCCGTCCATTCTCGTGGGCTTGCGGTTTGCTCTCGGCATCATGTGGCTGACGCTCATTGTTGCCGAATCGATCGCGGCATCGTCGGGCATTGGCTACATGGCCAACAATGCCCGCGAGTTCGGCATGACTGATGTCGTGGTGCTGACGCTCGTCATCTACGCCATTCTCGGCAAGCTTGCCGATGTCGTCGCACGGGCGATCGAGCGCAGGGCTTTGCGCTGGAATCCGGCCTATCGGAATTGAGGAGCTTCCCATGAGCGTCAATACACTCGATCGCCCACTGGCAGAGGCCAAAAATGTCGCCGCGCAGGCTGCGGGCGCTGCGGCCATCCACATCAAGGGTCTTGAGAAGAGTTTCGGCAACAACCGCGTCCTGCGCGGCATCGATCTCGATATTCCCGCTGGTCAGTTCGTCGCCGTCATCGGCAAGAGCGGCTGCGGCAAGAGCACTCTGCTGCGCATCCTGATGGGGCTGGAGGAGCCGAGCGCAGGCCATCTTCGCTTTGAAGCGGTCGATGGTGGTGACACACAGCCCAATACACGCATCGTCTTTCAGGAGCCGCGGCTGCTGCCCTGGCTTTCCGTCGCCGACAATGTTGCGGTGGGCCTGGGCGAGGGCGTGCCGCAAAACGTATCGAAGAAGGAAACAGCTTCGGTTCTCTCCGAGGTACAGCTTGCCGAGAAGGTAGATGAATGGCCATCCAGCCTTTCCGGTGGACAGAGGCAGCGCGTGGCGCTGGCCCGTGCGCTCGTCAGCAAACCCGGTATCCTCGCGCTTGATGAGCCGCTCGGTGCGTTGGATGCTTTGACCCGCATCAGCATGCAGGAGCTGCTGAACCGCGTTTGGCGGGAGCTCGGCTTTACCGCCGTGCTCGTGACGCACGATGTCAGCGAAGCCGTGCACCTGGCCGATCGGGTTGTTGTGCTGGACGAGGGCCGGATCGTGCTCGATCTCGACATTCCCTATCCGCATCCCCGCCGTCACGGCAATCCAGGCCTGGCGGAGCTCGAAGGGCAGCTGCTGGCGGCAATTCTCGGTGACGCGCAGGGTTAGTTCGGCTTTCCGTCGTCCCCCTCGACGTAGAGCTTGAGGTTATCGAAGCCGATTTCCGTGCCCATGAGGCGCGAACCATTGTCGCTGTAGCCGTCGAGGAACACGACCTGTTCGACGAAGGTCATTTTCGTGCCGCCGGGCTCGGGAGCGAAGCTGACCGTTGCCAACGATACGGAGATTCTGACGTCGTCGAGCATCATGTCGAAGGCATAAATGAAGCGCTCGTTTTGGACGACGTCGATATATCGCGCCTGATAGGCATGAATGACGCCCTCGGTTGAGGCGACGCGACTGCTTTCGCTGCCGCCGGCACGAAAATCGAGCTGGAACTCCAGCTGCTTCCAATCATCATGACAGGCGAACCATTGCCGTTTCTGCTCCGGTATTGCCCATGCCTCGAAGACTTTCGGCAGAGGCGCCTTGAAATGACGCTCTATGGTGATCGTCGTATGGTCTGTCGATCTTATGCTCATTTGTCTGTCGTCTCCGTCGATGTATCAGCAAGAAAGAGATCGAGCCGGTCGAAGGTCTGGTTCCAGGATGCCTTGCGGTCGGCGATCCAGCGCTCGACGGCTGCCAGCGCTTCCTTGCGCAGATGATAGGTGCGCACTCGTCCGGCCTTTTCCGACAGCACCAGTCCGCTCGTTTCCAGCACCTGCAGATGTTTCATCACGGTCGGCAGCGCCATGTCGAGCGGCTGCGCCAGTTCCGTGACGGAAGCCGGTCCACGCCCGAGCCTGTCGATCATGCCGCGGCGGCTTTGATCGGACAGAGCCTGGAACATGCGGTCGAGCGCCAGCGATTCTTCAAGCATTCGGCTTTTCCGGCCGGAACTGCGCCGGCAGTTTGTCACTATAAGGGTACATTTGGAAATAAGGCATTGCTTCCTGCAGGACGCGGGCGAAGGAAGGGCGCTCGACGAGGCGTCTATAATATGCCTTCAGCCGATCATGCTCTTCGCCAAAGGGAACGAGCGTTTCAGCGTAGAACAGGGCTGGCGCAGCGGCGCAATCGGCCATGGTCAGGCTGTTGCCGGTGATCCAGATCTTTCCGTCCAGCTGCTTTTCGATCATGCCATAAGCCGTGCGCAGCAAGGTCTCGGCTTCGGCGACGCTTTGCGGGCGCTTGTCCTTTTCTGCCCGGCGCACGTCCGCGACGATCGCTTGCATCGGCTCCTGCACATAGAGATCGAAAAAGCGATCCCAGAGCCGGACGCACAGGGCATCCGAAAGTTCGGTCGGCAACAGTTGCGTTGCGCCGGGATAATGCCGGTCGAGATATTCGATGATGATGCTGGTCTCGGGAACGGTGCTGTCGAGGGCTTCGTCGCGAAGCACCGGAAATTTTGCGAGCGGCCAGAGGCGCACCAGCGCGGCGCGCGATTCCGCATTGCCGAGATCGATGATGCGGCTTTCGAACGGCGTCCCGTTTTCATAGAGCGCCATCAACACCTTGTGACAAAAGGAGGCGAGGGGATGCTGGTAGAGAATAAGGGACATGCGGCGACCTTTCCAAGATCAAGATTCGAGCTGATACTTATCTGAATGGCTAAGTATCAGCTCACCGGTCGCCGCGCAAGGAAATAGTTATCCAAATGGATAACTATTTCCGATGGGATGTATTTTGCCTCAATCGGCGAGACGACGGGCAATGACCAGATGACCCGGGGTCGGCTGGCCATCTTCCATACGGACGTTGATGTCGGTGATTTCGACGAGTTCGAAGCCGGTCGCAGTCAGCCTTTCGCGCACATAGGCTTCGGAATGGGCAAAGCGCTGGTGAGGGCCGACCATATAGGGACGTCCGGCCATGATCGCCTCAGGCAGGGTCTCCGAAGAGAAGATGAAGAGGCCGCCCGGTGTCATGTTTTCGGCGGCGCCGAAGAAGAGGGGTTCCAGCGCACCGAGATAGGGCAGGACATCAGTCGCGGTGATCAGATCGAAGGCTTCCTCGTCATTGTCGTCGAGAAAATCCTCGACCTCGGCAACGAAGAGCGTTTCGTAAATATCCTTTTCATGGGCGACTTCGACCATGTTTTCGGAAATGTCGATGCCAGTGATATCCTCGGCGATATCGCGCAGCGTGCCGCCGGTGAGGCCAGTACCGCAGCCGAGGTCGAGCATACGCTTGAAGGGACCGAGGCCGAGAGCCTGCAGGCGCTGGCGCACGAGAACCGGGACGTGGTAGCCGAGCTGCTCCACCAGCACATCCTCGAAAACCTCGGCATGCTGGTCGAACAGGGTTTCGACATAGGCGTCCGGCGCCTTGGCCGGCGTCTCGCCGCGTCCCATCGAGGCGATGCGCACGGCTGCTCCACCATGGTCTTCCGGATCGAGAGCCAGCACCTTCTCATAGGCCTGAACCGCAGCGTCGATATCGCCCGCCTTCTCCAGTGCCAGTGCCTGGTTATAGGCTTCCGCAAGCGCGTCTTCGTCGATCTTCTTCTTTGCCATGAGTGACAGCCCTTCCATTCGTCACGCAGGCATTAAGGCGGTTGATCGGCTTTTGCAATGCTTGCCGTGTCGCCCAGCGGGCGCATTGGTGATGCCGAAGACCCGATGCGGCTAGTGCAGGATGAATTCTCCCTTTAGCGCCCGCCATTCGGTTGCTGAAATCAGCTTGCGATGGACATAGCGCACGGAATGCAGCGGGCCATCCAGCGTTTCCTGCCAGAATTTCAGGAAGCCGCGCATTTCCGGGAAGTTCGGGGCGAGATCATAATCCTGCCAGATATAGGTCTGCAGGAATTGCGGATGATCGGGCAGGCGGTAGAAGATCTGCGCCGTCGTCAACCCATAACCCTGCAACTGCTTTTGCATGTCGTTATGCATGAGCTTTCTCTTTCCGTTCCCATTCTTGTTCGTGACTCATGGTCACTCAAATATGGAAACAACAGATGGTAAACTCAAGCTTTACAAAAATGTCATGATGGAAATTTATTCACAGAAATCAATGTATTAGCAGCGACTGCATGGGAGTGCTGCCAAGGCTGCGCCCAGACGCCGCCTTGGCAGGATCAGCGCTTGAGGTGCCGTGTCAGCCCGCCTTCCATCCGCGCCCAGCCGTTTCGCATGAGTTCGACAATCACGAGATAGAAGATCGCAGCCCAGAGATAGATCTGGTAGTCGTAGGTCCGCGAGAAGGCGTAGCGTGTTTCGCCCATCAGGTCGAAGACCGTAATAATGGAGACGGTTGCCGAACTCTTGATCAGCAGGATGATCTCGTTGCCATAGGGGCGCAGCGCCACGATGAGCGCTTGTGGAATGATGATCTTGCGGAAGGCGATCCAGGTATGGATACCAAGGGCGCTGGCCGCTTCCCGCTGGCCCTTCGGTACGCTCTGAATGGCGCCCCGGACGATTTCCGTCTGATAAGCCGCCGTGTTCAGCGTCATGGCGAAAACGCCGCAATAGAAAGGGTCCTTGAAGAACCACCAGAGGCCGATATCCTCGAAGAACCAGCGAAAGCTCGGGAAACCGTAATAGACCATGAAAATCTGCGCCAGCAGCGGCGTGCCGCGGAACAGATAGACATAGCAATAGGTCAGCGTGCTCAGGATCTTGTTGCTCGACATACGGGCAAAGGCCAGCGGTATCGAGAGAATCGCGCCGAGGATAAAGGATGTTGCGACCAGCTTGACCGTGATCCAGAGACCGTGAAGCAGCCGTGGCCCATAGGTTTCGAGCTTGTCGACATCCCACCCGCTTATAATCATCGCCAGCAGCGAAATGCCGAGAATTGCCCAGAGGGTCAGAAAGAAATAACCGGCGATACGCGCCTTGGATAGCTTCGTGACCGTCTTCGGCGGTGCCGGCTGCGCGGCGATCAGAACTTCGGCATGGCTCATCGATGGACCTCCGCGCGTTTAGCCCATCGATCGAGATAGAAGAGGCCGACGGAAGAGATGACGGCCAGTGTCAGATAAAACAGGCAGGCGATGGAATAGAAGGTGAAGGGCGCCTTGGTGGCGCGGACGGCAATCCCCGTCTGCCTGATGATATCGGCAAGGCCGATGATGGACACGTAAGACGTATCCTTCAGCAGGTTCATCCAGAGGTTCCCGAGATTTGGCAGGGAAATACGCACGAGTTGCGGCACGATGATAAGCCGCATGGTTCGCGCCCGATGAAATCCAAGTGCATCGCCTGCCTCATATTGACCTTTGGGAATGGCTTTGAAGGCAGAGAGGAGGACTTCCGAGCAATAGGCGGAAAAGACGATTGCCAGCGCCACCATGCCGGCCGCGAAGGCGTTGATCTCAACGGGGCCGTCATAACCGAATTTGGCGAGCACGGACTGCAAGAGGATCTGCATGCCATAGTAGATGATGAAGAGCGTCAGCAGCTCCGGCAGGCCACGGAAAATCGTCGTGAAGACACCAGCGGCGAGCCTCAGCGATTTCTCTTCCGATTGCTGCGCCAGCGCGACGAAGAACCCGATGACGATGCCGAGCGGCAGCGTCAGGACGGAGACGGTGATGGTGATCTTCAAGCCACCGGCTAGCTCGTCGCCCCATCCCGTGTCGCCACAGGCGAGCATCGTATTTTGGCCGAACAGAGTGAACAGTCCAGCCGGACCACACAATGGGTCAAAAATCGTACTCAACCAGGTCCACAAGGAACCAAGGGCGGAAAACAATCCGCTCATGCCATATTTCCCCTAGCGGCTTTTGCCGCGTTTCTGCTTATATTCATCTCGTTGTCAAACAAAAACGGCGGAAGGGCAAGCTTCCGCCGTCGTCTTTTCCCAGGGAATCGACGGGCGATCAATCGCCGTAGACGTCGAAATCGAAATACTTGTCCTGGATCTTCTTGTAGGTGCCGTCAGCGCGGATCGCAGCGATCGCGGCGTTCAGCTTGTCCTTGAGGGCCGCATCGCCCTTGCGGATGGCGATGCCCGCACCGACGCCGTTGATGACCGGGTCGCTTTTCAGCGTACCGAGCATCTTGCAGCAATTGCCTGCATCGGACTTCACCCATTCGGACAGCACGACGACGTCGTCGATGGCTGCATCGATACGGCCGTTGCTGAGGTCGAGCTTGTATTCGTCAGCCGACGGATAGAGCTTGAGCTCGGCATCCTTCAGGTGGGCGGACGCATAGTTGGCATGCGTCGTGGAGGACTGTGCGCCGATCGTCTTGCCCTTCAGGGCTTCGTCGGTCGCTTCCTTGAGAGTGGAGTCCTTCGGAATGGCGATTGCTGGCGGCGTGTTGTAAATCTTGTTGGTGAAGTCGACGATCTTCTCGCGCTCGGGCGTGATCGACATGGACGAGATGATCGCGTCGAACTTCTTGGCCTGCAGGGCGGGAATGATGCCGTCGAAATCCTGGTTCACGAAGGTGCACTTGACCTTCATGTGATCGCAAAGCGCATTGGTTATATCGATGTCGAAGCCGGTGAACTTGCCGCCGGCGTCAAGCGATTCGAAAGGCGGGTAGGTCGCGTCCGTGCCGAAGACGATCGTGTCGCCATCGGCAAGCGCCGCACCGGCGACGAGCGACATTGCGGCGAAGGACGCGGCGGCAATAAGACGAGTGGAGATGCGCATATTGACCCTCTCTGTTGGTGGCCGGCAGCCCATTATTGTTTTTGGCAGACGGCTCGAGTGGAGCGGGCTGGTGGCCCGCCTCGCGGCGATATTCGTACTTTTTTTTGGGAAAATGCAACTGGAATTACAAAGGCAATCTGCCTTTGCGCAATGCCGCCGTAATGCACGCGCTACACAGGCAAATCTGAATGTAAGCCATCCATTGCGTTCAGGCAGGGTTAATTACGGCAACCTAATAGTGCGGGAACATATAGCGGCTTGCCGCGATTCAGCCTCATGAGAACCGAAAATTGGCCGGGTTCCTGAGGCAATCGCCTTGCCGCTCAGATTCGCAATTCGGCGGACAAAGATCATAAGAGGAGACCCCTATGGGAAAGCGATCCAGACTATTTGCCAGCGCCGCGTTTCCGCTGCTTTCGCTATCGCTCGCCTTCGAGCCGGCAGCAGCCGCGGCCCTTCGTGAACAGCCAATCGTACCGCTGAACAACGGCATCGCCGGCGCAGCCGCGACCGCCGCAGGTACAAGTTTCGAGGTGGCGCAGCAGGAGGCGCCGGCAGCTCAGCCCGATGAAGAGCAGCTCAAGCACAAGAAGCCTGCCGAAGGCGGGGAGGGCCAGAAGCATCAGGGTGGTGGCGAGCAGCAGCACCAGATGAAGCAGGCTGAGCCCGAGGGTGAGCCGCAGCAGAAGGCGCCGAAGCAGCAACAGCCGGAAGCGCAGCCGCCGAAGGCCGAGCATCAGCAGCCCGCCGAGCAGGAGCAGCCGAAGCCGCAGAAGCAGCAGCCTGCCGCAGAGGCGCCGCCTGAGCTTCCGAAGAAGCAACGTCAGCAACCCGCCGAAGAGCCTCAGGCACAACCCGAAGAGAAGCCGCAGCCCAAGTCTGTCGCTCCCCAGGCAGAGCCGGAAGCACCGCAGCCGAAGCCGAAGGTCAAGCAGCCCGAAGCCAAGCAGCCTGTGGAGCAAGAGCAACCGAAGCCGCAAAAGCAGCAGCCGGCCGAAGCGCCGCAGCCGAAGGTAGAACAGCAGCCTGCTACGGAAGCGCAGCCCGAGGTCAAGCCGGAGCCGAAGGCCAAGCCTGGTTCGAAGGGGCAGCAGCCGGCGCCGGCCGAAAAGCAGGCTCCCGCCGCGGGCGAACAGCCGAATCAGGGGGCCCAGCCTGGAAAGCAGGCGCAGCCCGAACAGAACGCTCAACCCAAGCCGCAAGGTCAGACCGAGGCTCCGGCAAAGCAGCCCGCCGCGCAGCAGCCGGCACCGGCCGGTGAACCTGCCCAGGGACATAAGGTGCAGCCGGGAACGCAGCCTCAGACGCAGGCACAGCCCGGGACGCCTGTGACCCCTGGCACTGAGCAGGGGCAGAAGCAGGGTGGGGACAAGACCCACGGCAAACAGCCGCAGAACCAGCAGCAGGGCGAGCAGCCCGCGGCCACTCCGCAGCAGCCGGCCCAGCAGGGCACGCCGCAAGGACAGCCAGCACAGGCTGGCAATCCGGCAACGCCGCAGCCTGGCAAGCAGCAACCGGCCAATGGCGCCGCGACGCCGGCTCAAGCTGGTGCAACGGCTCCCGCCGCCAACGGCAATGGCCAGCAGGCTGGCGAAATCCAGCTGCCTCCCGCCGAGCAGGTCTCGCCGCAGGAACTGGAGCGCCGTAAGAAGATCGCGGAGAATCCCGCCTCCGCCAATGGTCCCGTCATCCTGCCCGTCGAAAACGGAAGCGCGGTTCTGGACAGCCAGAAGGATGCGGTTCGTCGTGGCGAGCATCTAAACAACGGGCAGAATCCCGCTGCCCCAGGCGCCCAGGGTGGTCGCAGACAGGCGGGTCAGGCTCCGCAGAGCGGGCAGGCCCAGACCGCTCCGGCCCAGCAGCCGCCACCGGCTTACACCAAGCCGCCGACCTCCGATGCTGAGGCCCAGCGCGCGGCAGCCGGCGGCCAACCGCAACCTCCGGTCAAGATGGAAGCCGTAACCAGCGAGCAGGGTCGTCGCATCGACCGCCGGCCGGACTTCGCCCCGCCACAGGGAACGACGGTGCAGACCATCATCAATCAGGACAATCGGACCATCGTCAACGTCGACAACACCTATGTCGTTCGTCACGATGATAGCGAGCGCTTCATTCGAGGCGGTGAGCGGCCGGTCTACGAACAACTGCCGCGTGACCGCTACCGCGAGACGATCGATCAGCCCGATGGCGATCGCGTCGTCACGATCCGCAACCGCTACGGCGACATCATCCAGCGCTCGCGCATCGATGCAAGCGGCCGCGAATATGTGCTGTTCTACTCGCCGGAACTGGAAAGTCGTCCTGACAATGACGACTACTACCGCGATCCGGGTGAAGATCTGCCGCCGATGCGCCTGCTCATTCCGTTGAGCCAGTACATCATCGATACGGCATCGAACCGCAATGCCGACTATTACGACTTCCTGCGTGAGCCGCCGGTCGAGCCGGTCGAGCGCATCTATTCGGTCAATGAAGTCCGTTATTCGGCTCGTATCCGCGACAAGATCCGCCGTATCGACCTCGATACTATCACCTTCGCGACCGGCAGCGCCGAGATTCCGATGTCGCAGGCGAGCACCCTTCGCGGTGTCGCCGATGGCATGTTGAAGATCATCAAGCGCGATCCGACAGAAACCTTCCTGATCGAGGGCCATACGGATGCGGTGGGTTCGGCCCAAAGCAATCTGATCCTGTCGGACCAACGCGCGGAATCGGTCGCCAACGTGCTGACGGATGTCTACGGCATTCCTGCCGAAAACCTGGTCACCCAGGGCTACGGCGAGCAGTATCTCAAGGTGAATACGCTCGGCCCGTCGCAGGAAAACCGCCGCGTCACGATCCGCCGCATCACGCCGCTGGTGCGTCCGGTGGCATCGAACCGGTAAGGGATCAGCTTATAGCTTGATAGTAAGGGCCGCCGGGAAACCGGCGGCCCTTCTCATTTCGACGGGCCCTCGAGGCCGACCTTTGCAGCGATGAAATCGGCAATTGCGACCGTATCGTCGAGGTCGAAAACGACAAGAGAACCGGCGTCTTCAACAGGGTGGTCGGCGGCGATGGCGACGATGTGAGGGTCCTGCGGGGCGAGCGGTTCGCGCTTAACCGCTTCCAGTCGGCGCGCCTCGATTTTCGGGATGGGTTCGCGCTTGTAACCCTCGATCAAGACGAGGTCGCAGGGAGCGAGACGCGCCAGTATTTCTTCGAAGCTCGGTTCGGGCGCGCCGCGCAATTCGTGCATGATGGCATAGCGCGTGCCGGAGACGATGGTGACTTCATGCGCGCCGGCCTCGCGATGACGAAAGCTGTCGGCACCCACCTTGTCTATATCGAAATCATGATGCGCATGCTTGATGGTCGAGATGCGATAGCCGCGCTGGGTGAACTCCGTGACCAGCCGCACCGCAAGCCCCGTCTTGCCGGAATTCTTCCAGCCGGCGATGCCGAAGATTTTGGGCCGAGATTTCGTCATGGCATGTCTTCCAAAGCTGCCAGCCATGTCTCCGCTTCGGCGAGATCGGCTGGCGTATTGATGTTGAAGAAGGGATCGAGAGGCCCGATTGCCGTTTCGACCGGGAGGAATTCCACCCGCTGCACCTTATGTCGAGCGAGGAAATCCCTGACGCGCCGTTTGTCGTCGGAGGAGATCCATAGTTCCAGATCGGCGGTGGCGGAGACGGGCCAGAGACCGAAAACAGGATGATCCTGACCGAGTGATGCGGCAATGACAATCTCATCGGGGCCGTGAATGACATGGGCAAGGCGCGCGACAAGATCGGAAGGAAAGAAGGGGGTGTCGATGGGGATGGTGGCGATGTGCGAGGCCTCAGGGTGATGCAACTGCGCGTCCTGCAAAGCAGCGAGCACACCTGCAAGCGGCCCTAATTTACCGGGAATTCTATCCGGAATGAGCCGCATCCCCATGGCGTCAGGCCAATCGGCATCGGCATTCAGTGCGATCGGTTTGAGCTGACGTTGCCCAATCTTCGACGCGATACGAGCGATCAAGCTTTCGCCGGCGAGCAGTGCAAAGGCCTTGTTGGCGCCCATGCGGCTGGAACGGCCGCCGGCAAGCAGAACGACGGGAATATCTTGGGGAGTGGCGATGAAGTCGGACATGATTGCGACCTCAGGCGGGAACGCGGGGTTCTGATTCCTGCGCGACAGGCTCGGCCGCCCGCCGTCTGCTTTCGCGATAGAAAGTATAGATACCGGAGGCGATGACAATGGCTGCGCCGAAGACAGACCATCCGTCCGGCACTTCGCCGAAGGCGATCAATCCGAGCAGAGCCGACCAGATGAGACTGAGATAACGGAACGGCGCGACGAAAGAGATTTCGCCCGAGCGCATGGCCAATATGACGCCCTGGTAGCCGATCAGCACCAGAACGGAGGCCAGCAGGATCTGCAGGAGCGACGTTGTGCTCGCCGGCTGCCAGCCGCCGAAGGGGATGATGCACAATGCTCCGAATATGGATATGGAAATTGCGGTGCAGAGCGTGACCATCAGCGACGGCACGTCCTTGTCTATGCAGCGTGTCGCCAGATCGCGGGCGGCGGTCGCAAACATGCAGGCGATAGCAAGGAGGGCGGCCGTCGTGAACCCGTCACGGCCGGGCCTGATGATGATCAGCACGCCGACGAAGCCGACGGCAATGGCCGTCCATCGCCTCCATCCCACTGGCTCCTTCAAGAAGATCATCGCGCCAAGCGTCACGGCAAGCGGAACAGCCTGCTGGATAGCGGAGGCATTGGCGATGGGCATCATTCCAAGAGCAGTGATGTAGGTTGCTGCCGCCAGAGCTTCGCAGGCGATGCGCAGCGCAATCATCGGCTGCAGGATGACGCGCCAATTGCGCAGGGCGCCCATTTGACGGGCAAGCAGATACACAAAAAAACTCGTGAACAAGCCGCGGATGAAGATGATCTCGCCTGCATTCATCGTGGCGATGACGGTCTTGGACAGCGCATCGCTGCAGGAGAAGCCGGCCATGGAGGCCGCCATGAAGAGAGCGCCCTGCGTATTCTTGGTCAGTCGCATGAGAAAGATGAGTCCCCCGATATACCCATCTGGATTAGCGCCGTTTTCAGCAAATTGGAATCGGCTGTGTTTCGGCCGAAGTTGAATTCGTTTGAGCGGCAGTCAAATTCGATTGTGCATTGCGAGATATTTGTCATTCATTGACGTAATTTTTCGCGCTGTGGTCGCGGAATGAGACAGCGGTTGCAGTTTTTTTGCCATTGCAGAGGCTTTTAGGCAGGCGATTAATGCTTATTCAATCTTATTTCCAGAGGCTCACAGCGGTTTTGCATGAGGCAGAAGCACCTACCGCAGCGCAGCAGGAATGACGATCCCGCCTTCGCTGGAGATTTTTAATAATCCAGTTGAGGCGCCGTATGTTTTTCATTGATCGTCTTTTGCAAGGCCGCAGGATTGTCACCAAAGTCCTTATTTTCGTGGTGCCTCTGGTGGTTCTGATCGCCGGCGTCGGCCTGGTGGGCTATCACACGGCCAATATTCTGAACGGTCATATGACCGTGACGCGCGCCACGATCGAGAATATCAGCGATTTCGAGAACCTTCAGGCTGCCCTGCAGGAATTCACGGGTTCACCTTCCGATGACACGCGCCAGACATTGGCCGCCAAGATCGACGCGCAGGAACAGGGTGTCCGTCGCTTAAGTGGGCTGCTCAGTGACGATCAGCGCGCCAAGATCATTCCGGTCACCGAGCTTGCCGCCAAGATGCGCACGCAGGAAGCGACGCTCTGGTCCATCAGGCAGAAGCAGGATAGCGATGTCGAAGCTA
Organism: Rhizobium sp. BK491; assembly: GCF_014194925.1. Classification (NCBI taxonomy): domain Bacteria; kingdom Pseudomonadati; phylum Pseudomonadota; class Alphaproteobacteria; order Hyphomicrobiales; family Rhizobiaceae; genus Rhizobium; species Rhizobium sp. BK491. Next base: position 526,277 of record NZ_JACIAR010000001.1, on the reverse strand, counting down.
TCCGGAAGGCGGTGCAGAATATCGAGGCGACCGCCAAAGCCGCCGGCAAGCAGATAGACATCATCCGCAAGGATTTCAGCGACAAGGAAACTTTCGCCAAGGAACTGCTCTACGATGCTGCGGCCTATAAGGGCCTCTCGGAGAAGATGAGCAATCTGCGCATCCAAGTGCAAATGGCGGCCGATTCCACCGAGGAGATTTCGGACGCGCGTACCTATGCGGACGCTATCCTGAAGCAGGTGACGATTTCGAAGGCACTGGTTTCCAAGCGCGGCGCCAGCCTCGTCGCCAATGCCTCCGATGCGGCCGACAAGCTCGATGCGGTATTGAAGAGCTCCGGCACGCCGGACCAGAAGGTCGAGGCGATGGGGCCGATCTTGCAGAGCTTTGTGAAGATCGAAGGCGAGATGACCCTGCAGTCGGCCAAGAACAGCGATACCGCTGCCGATCGCTTCGTCAGCCTGGACAAGATCATCGACGGCCAGAAGGAGCTTCTGGATCACGTCGATCAGGCGCTTAGTCTCGTCGACCGCCTGATATTGCATGCCTCGCGCATGGAAAACGTTCGCGATGCAGCCTCACGCGAACCGGTTCTTGCGGATCTCAAGGATCTGCAGAGCATTGCTGCAAGGATTTCGGAGCTCGGCCCGACTAACGCCACCATGCGTGATTTTGCGGCTCACATGAAGCCGCTGATCGAGGGCTTGACCAATGGATCGGCCGATCTGCTGCAGACGGCAGCCGACTGGAAGACGACGCGTGTTCAGTCCAACACCTTGCTCGCCGATGCGATGACCTCGCTGCGTGGCTTCGTTGCCCAGGCACAGGAACTTGGCAAGGAAGATAGCGAGCGTTCGGCCAACGTCTCGGTCATCGCCATGATCGTCGGCACGCTGCTTGCCATCATCGGCGGCCTTATGCTCGTGGAAACCCTGCGCGGTCCGCTGAAGCGCGTTGCCGACGTGATGACGCGCCTTGCAAGCGGCGACCTGGAAGTCGCGATCGACGGCCGCAATCGCGGCGATGAGATCGGCGACATGGTACGCTCCGTCAGCGTCTTCCGCGATGCCGCGCTTGAAAATGTCCGGCTGGAGCGGGAAGCCGAAAGCGCCCGTGCGCTCTCTGCGGAAGAGGCTGCCCGTCGCGCTGCCGAGCGCGCCCGCATCGAAGCCGAGCAGAAGCAGGCACTCAATGCGCTGGCCGACGTTCTCGCCAAGCTTGCCGACGGCAATCTTGAAGAAGGCATGCGCGAGGATCTTTCGGCTGACTTCGTGGAAATGGCCTTCACTTACAATCACGCGGTCGAGGCGCTGCGTGAGACCCTGACGGACGTTCGCTACACGGCCGAGGAGATCAAGGGCGGCACTGGCAATCTTGCCATGTCGGCCGACGACCTCGCTCGGCGCACCGAGCAGCAGGCTGCCGCCCTCGAGGAAAGTTCGCGGGCGCTGCATCGCCTCAGCGACGTTGTGCGCTCGACCGCCGATCGTGCACGGCAAACGGCGACCTCCGTCAACGAGACGCAGGCCTATGCGACCCAATCGGGCGAAGTCGTCGCCAAGGCTGTGGGCGCCATGAGCGAGATCAACCGTTCGTCGGAGAAGATCGCCACTATCATCGGGGTCATCGACGAGATCGCCTTCCAGACTAACCTCCTTGCTCTGAATGCCGGTGTCGAGGCAGCCCGTGCCGGTGAGGCCGGTCGCGGCTTTGCTGTTGTCGCTCAGGAGGTGCGTGAACTTGCGCAACGGTGTGCCAATGCGGCGAAGGAGATCAAGGGCTTGATTTCCGCAAGCTCCACCCAGGTGCGGAACGGCGTTCATCTGGTCGAGCAGACCGGCGCGGCCCTGACCGAGATCATCAACCACGTCACCGGCGTTCAGAGGCTCGTTGCCGATATTTCCTCTGCTACGACAGAGCAGTCGACCGGTATCGAGGAAGTCACCCGCGCGGTTTCGGAAGTCGAGCTGATCACGCAGCGGAACGCGGCGATGGTCGAGGAGAACAATGCGGAGATCCACGGCCTGCGCCAGCGCGTGGATATGCTTTCGGAAAAGATCGATCGCTTCCGCACTGGCGATGGCGAGGCGGAGCATGCGAGCTATGGCAGTGCGGATGCACGTTACCGCGCTGCGTAAGGCTGCATCGATAGAAAGACCATCATGAATCGAAAAGCGCCGGACCAATGTCCGGCGCTTTTCGATTGAAGCTTGCTATCGCGATTAAATGAATTGCGAATGAATTACCGACCGAGATGGAGCGTCTCGCCATCGGCGGGAATGAGCAGCCGCGAGGGATCGAGACCGCCTGCCTCTGCGGTTTGGCGAAGATCCTGGCGCGTGACGGTCGCGTGATCGAGTGCTTCCATATGAGCTGCAACAATAGTCGCTTGCGGGGCGAGGCGGCTGACTTCGAGCGTCTGTTTGTCGTCCATGACGATCAGGTCGCCATCCCAACGGGCGCCGCAGGAATGGGTGACGATGATATCGGGGGAGAATTCGCGGATGGTTTCGGCGACCGGAGGGTAGAGCACGGTATCTCCAGCCCAATAGACGGTGGGTTCGCCATCGGCCTCCAGCGTGAAGCCGATGACCGGCCCCATTTTTTCCACGACCGGCCCGACGCCGTGGCTGCCCTGCCGCGGCGTGATTGTCAGCCCTTGCCAAACGACCGATTGCGCAAGCGGGGTGACGTTTGTGAAGCCAGCGTCGCGGATGCGTCCTTCGTCACCGGGTTGGCAAAGAAACGGCAGTGTTTTCGGCACGCGCTCCTTCGCCACAGCATCGAAATGATCGGTATGGAGATGCGATACGATCACCAGTTCGACGCCCTGGAGAATGTCGTCGATGGAACGCGGCAGTTCCGTCATCGGATTAAGAGAGCGGCCGGTGAAGGACGGGAGACTGTGGCGCGGTGCAAAGTAAGGGTCGATCAGCAGAATATGGCCGCCATAGGTGACCTTCAGCGTCGCATTGCGAATAAGCTCAAGCTGCATATTTGATGTTCTCGGTGGGATTTAGCCGCCGGTGACGCTCATGTGGCGACCGACTGCCGGACGGTTGTGCGTCCGGTCGATGATGAAATCATGACCCTTCGGCTTGCGGGTGATGGCTTCGTCTATCGCTGCATGGAGCAGGGCGTCATCCTCGCTTGCACGCAACGCCGTGCGCAGGTCGGCCGCGTCGTTTTGCCCGAGGCACATATACAGCGTGCCCGTGCAGGTGAGCCTTACGCGATTGCAGCTCTCGCAGAAATTATGGGTCATGGGCGTGATGAAGCCGAGGCGACCGCCGGTTTCGGCGACTTGGACGTAACGGGCAGGTCCGCCCGTCTGGTAGGGAATATCCGTCAGCGTGAACTGACCCTCGAGATCGGTGCGCAACTGGGAGAGCGGGAGATATTGGTCGGTACGGTCTTCGTCGATCTCGCCCATGGGCATGGTCTCGATGACGGTCAGGTCCATACCGCGACCATGCGCGAACCGTAGCAAGTCGGGAATTTCGGTATCGTTGAAGCCTTTGAGCGCGACGGCATTGAGCTTGATCTTGAGACCGGCTTTCTGCGCCGCATCGATGCCTTCCATCACCTTGGAGAAATCTCCCCAGCGGGTGATCGTGCGGAATTTATCGGGATCCAGTGTATCGAGCGACACGTTGATGCGCCGGACGCCGCTATCATAAAGCTCTTCGGCATGGCGGGCGAGCTGCGAGCCGTTTGTCGTCAGTGTCAATTCGTCAAGCGCGCCATTTTTCACGCTCTCACCGAGCTTGCGGACCAGAAACATGATGTTCTTGCGCACCAGAGGTTCGCCGCCGGTGAGCCTGATTTTGCGCACGCCCTTGGCGATGAAGGCGGAACAGAGCCGGTCGAGTTCTTCGAGCGTCAAAAGATCCTTCTTGGGCAGGAAGGTCATGTGCTCGGCCATGCAATAGGTGCAGCGGAAATCGCAGCGGTCGGTGACGGAAACGCGCAAATAGGTGACTGCGCGCCCGAAAGGGTCAATCATCGGGCTTTTATCCGCTGCCAGCGGCGAGGCGCCGCCTATCGTACCGACAATGCTATTCACTCAAATCTCCATCACACTGCTAATGTGTGCATAGGCGATTGTTGCGTCAAGGAAAATGCCTTTCAATTATGCTTGCGTGTGAACGTGTAGCGGCATAATTCTCGAAAACACATTGAAAGGCATGGGAAAATCGATGAGCGACGTTTGGCCGACCGAATTACGGGTCTCGAAGGATCGCCGTCACCTCATGGTGACGTTCGATAACGGCGCGAGCTTCGACTTGCCGGCAGAGATGCTGCGGGTGCTGTCTCCCTCCGCAGAGGTCCAGGGACACGGACCGGGACAGAAGGTTACCGTACCGGGCAAGCGCAATGTCGGCATCATGTCGATGACGCCGACCGGCAACTATGCCGTTCGCATCGGGTTCGACGACATGCACGACACGGGCATTTTCACATGGTCCTATCTGCGCGAGCTTGGAGAAAAGGGCCAGGAGCTTTTTGCGGCCTATGAGGCTGAGTTGAAGGAAAAGGGTCTCAGCCGCGACCCGGTTGGAAAGCCGCATTAGCAAACTCCAGTAACGGACAGGGGACGCAAGCATGATCCTTGGGGGTAGGGAAAACTGGCTTCGCGCCAAGGGTAGCAAGAACGAGAGCAAGGTTTCCTTCGTCGAGCTGTTTTTCGATCTGGTCTTCGTTTTCTCGATCTCGCAGCTCGCGCATGCATTGGCCGAGCATTTCACCCCACGGGGGGCGCTCGAGGCTATCATGCTGATCTTCGCGGTATGGTGGGTCTGGGTTTTCACCGCCTGGGTAACGAACTGGCTCGATCCCGACCGCATGCCGGTGCGCATCATGCTGTTCACGCTGATGTTTGCGGGACTTATCCTTTCCGCTGCCATCCCTGAGGCCTTCGGCGAGAAGGCGATTTTCTTTGCCGGCGCCTACGTCTTCATGCAGGTAGGCCGCTCGCTGTTCACAGTCTACGCCCTCAAGAATGCCAGCGCGGCCAACCATCGCAACTTCCTGCGCATCACCAGCTGGCTCGTCCTGTCTGGCATCTTCTGGATATCAGGCGCCCTGGTTGAGGGCGAGGCTCGTATTGTGCTTTGGCTGATCGCGCTCATCATCGAATATGCAGCTCCAGCGCTTGGCTTCCGGGTACCCGGGCTCGGCAAATCGACGACGGCGGATTGGAATGTATCAGGCGCGCATCTGGCCGAACGTTGTGCGCTATTCATCATCATCTGTCTCGGCGAAGCGGTGCTGCAGGCCGGCAAGACCTTTGCCGAGCAGCCGATGACGCCCTTGATCGTCGCGGTGTTCGTCACCGCCTTCGTCGGCACGGTTGCTCTGTGGTGGATTTACTTTCAGTTTGGTCATGAAAGGGCGGCCCATCGCATCGAGCATGACGACACGCCCGGCAGCCTCGCTAGGCAGGCATTCACCTACGCGCATATTCCGATCTTGGCCGGTATTATCCTGAGCGTCGTCGGAGATGAATTTCTCTTTGCTCATCCGCATGATGCTGCGGATATGCATGCCGCGGCCGCCATTTTGGGCGGACCGGCGGTCTTCCTGCTTGGAAATCTCTGGTTCAAAGGGGTAACCACCGGCCGGCCGCCGCTATCGCATATGGCGGGGCTCGTCGGGCTGGCGTTGCTGCTCCTCACCCTGCCGATGGTCGTGGTCTATCAGCTCGGCATTCTGGCGACGGCCGTGCTCGTCGTCGTTGCGATCTGGGAATTCGCCTCGTTGAACCGGGTCGTTCCTTCGGCACGCTCAGCCGGCGATCACTGATCGCCGACGGGCTCCAGTGGTTCACGCTCTTCCTGCATCAGGAGGCTGACGACGCGCTCCATATGCACGGTGATCGCTTCGCACTCTTCGATTGGCGCATCGGAGAGCATCCGGTCGATGAGCGTGGTCTGGATGGTCATGGCCTCTTCCGTCACGCGCCGCCCTTCCTCGGTCAGGTAGAGGCGGAGCACCCGTTTGTCGAGACGATCGCCACGGCGTTCGATCAGTCCCCGCTTTTCCATCTGCGGCAACAGCATGCTCATATTGGAGCGGCCGACCAATAGCTTGCGGGCGAGTTCCTGCTGGGAGATGCCTTCAAAGCGAAACAGGTTGACGAGAATGTCGAGGTGCGGTGGCTTGATGTCGAGATGCGTCAATGCCCGTCCAAGTGATTGTTGCATCAGCTGGCAGGCGCGTGCCACGGCGATCCAGCTTCGAAAACGCGGATGGTCCCAGGGAAGGGATTGATTTTTGTTCATCGTTGTACTTTATTGTTCATAGTTGAACATTATTGGATTCCCACTATGCCATCCTTTGCGCTCAAGGTCACCCGGTCGGGTCTCGCCGGTCTCGAAAGGCTGTCTCCGCGGCTCGCCGGCAAGGCGGCTTTCCGGCTTTTCTGTCTGACGCCATCGCGTCGGCCGCGCGGCTCGAAGGCCAAGTCTGCGTATGTGGAGGGCAGGCAGCGTCTCCTTGCAGCGGAGCAGGTGATGCTGCCGTTTCCCGGTGGCCGCGCCATGGCTTACCGCTTCAATGGCGGAGCCAAGGGGCCGCGCAGACGCTATCTCGTGGTCCATGGCTGGGGTTCCAGCAGTGAATACATGTCCGAACTGGCTGCATTCCTTGCCGACGATGGAGCGGAGGTGATCTCGCTCGATCTTCCCGGGCATGGGCGCTCGGGCGGGCGGTTCCTGAATGTGCGTTTGGCCGTCTCCGCCATTGCCGCGGCCTCGGCCCGTTTCGGAGCCTTCGATGCCGCCATCGGACATTCCTTCGGCGGCGCATCCCTGGCACTGGCATCCGCGGGTTTTCTGCCTGATATCGAGCCGCTTCGGCCGGGAAAGCTGGTGCTGATCGGTGCGCCGAGCGCCATGGGCTGGCTGTTCAAGGATTTCGGGCGCCTGATGCGGCTGGGGTCGGCGACGCAGGCGGCCCTGGAAGACGAGGTTCGTCTGGTAACGGGCAGGACGCTCGCTTCCTATGACCAGAAGCGCGACCGGCTCGATCCGAGCCGGCCAGTTCTTGTCATCCATGCCGAGGATGACAAGGAAGTGAGCGCCGATCATGCGCGCGGCTATGCGGCCGAGGGTCCGCATGTCCGTCTCTTCTGGGCCAATGGCTTCGGTCATCGGCGAATCGTCAGTGCCGCACCCGTGCTTGAGGCTATCAAGGACTTCCTCGCTAAAGACCTCCAAGAGGAAAATCCGCTCGAAAATCATGACGGGACAGTGTTATCGTTCTACCGAACTCCGCTGCGTCGCTCGTTATAATAATGTCTGCGCCGCCCCGGATTCGAGTGGAATGCCACAGAGAAGCGTGAGGCCGCATGCACATCGTCACATCCGTCGAGGAACTGAAGCAGCTCTATGGCGACGCCGGCGAGGCGTCGATCACCAAGGTCACGAGCGTTCTGACACCGCTCTATCGCCGAATGATCGAAGCATCGCCCTTCATGGCGCTGGCAACGGTCGCGTCCGAGGGGCTTGATTGCTCACCGCGTGGTGACTTGGGTGGAGTCGTTCGCGTGGAGGATGAGAAGACCCTGCATCTGCCGGATTGGCGCGGCAACAACCGCGTCGACTCTCTTGCGAATATCGTTCGCGATCCGCGCATAGCGCTGATGTTTCTCATCCCGGGATCGAATACGACGATGCGGCTCAATGGTCGGGCAGTCGTCTCGATCGACCCGGCCTTGCTCGACAGTTTCGAGATGGATGGCAAGCATCCGCGCTGCGTTGTCGTGATTACGATCGAGGAAGTCTATTTCCAGTGTGCCCGGGCGGTGATGCGGGCCGAGCTGTGGAATGCGGAACGGTTCGTCGATCCGGCAAGCCTGCCATCGCCGGGTATGATGCTGAAGGCGGCGAAGGCCGATTTCGATCAGGAGACTTATGATCGCGAGGCGCCCGTACGGGCGGCCAAGACACTCTGGTAAGCAAGCCGCCGGCATGCCTGGGAAAGCGGCGCCGGCGGTTGGTTGGCTTCGCTTCTAATTCTTGTAGATGAGCCAACTTTTGGTGAAATCCTTCCGCATGCCATCCTGATAGACGCTGCTGCAATTGCGGCCGGCATTCTTGGCGCAGTAAAGCGCCAGATCGGCCTTGTTATACAGTTCCCCGGAATCGGCTGCTTCCGAAGCCATACAGATGCCGAGGGAGAGGGTGATCGGACCATAGTCGACCCCGGTGCGCGAATTCTTGAACGGCGTCGCTTCGAGGGTGCGACGTATCCGTTCGCATACCGTCGTAACTTCCTCGATGCTGGTGGCTTCCAGAATGAGAGCGAATTCCTCGCCTCCGACGCGGGCGACGAAGACGTCGCGACGTACATTGGCGCGGATGATGGAGGCGACGGTGGCGAGAATCTTGTCGCCGACCGGGTGGCCGAATGTGTCGTTGACCCGCTTGAAGTGATCGATATCGGCAAGAACCAGAGCGGTCGTCGGCCGGGTAAGCTGGTTGTCGAAGATGGAGATCAGCCGGTCCTCGAAGGCGCGGCGGTTGGAAAGCCGGGTTAGCGAATCGGTGTTGGCGATGCGCTTGTATTCGTCCAGCTCTTTGCGGACCAGATCCATTTCCTGGCTGCGCTCCACGACATGCTCGACGGTCTTTTCACCGTGAGCCATCGTATCGCCGGTTGCTGTGGCGAGCATGTCAATGGCGCTGCGTAGCAGTTCGGCGCTGTTGTGGCTTCTGGAGCTTATGCTTGCACTAGTTTCGCCGAGCAGGCGGTTATAGCTTTCGAGTGTTGTCTGTTCCTGACGCAGGGCGCGTAGGACGGCATCGAGTTCGGAGGCGAGGCGGGTATGCGCTTCATCGAAGACGCGAGCCGCATGATGCGGAAAATACTTGGCGCCGATCGCGTCCAACTCCTCCTGGGTGGCGTTTTTGCCCAGAGCCGCCAGTTCACGCGTGAGAGTGGGATTGGAGCCGATATAAGCTTCGTAGAAAAGTTCGTAATTGCGCGGAATAGGTGCGACCCCCATGGATCGCATGGCGTAGGTAATTTGCCCTGCCACGTCGGGAATTTGCGCCTTCGGCGCAATCGCCGTACTCATCGGTGAGCTCCGTAATAATGTATTTGTTAAAACTCTTCTTTATCTATGCAAAGATTCTTTGAGAAAATATTAAGAGTGTGGTTATGAAAAATCCTCCGTCACTATGGTTTTATTCAAAAATAATACAATTGAAGAGGGTTTTACAGAAAGGGGCGCCGATGCGCCCCTTTGATATGCTCAATTCAAAACAGCTATTCTATCCAAGGTTAAGTTCCTGAAAGAAATCGTTGCCCTTGTCGTCAATGACGATAAAGGCGGGAAAATCTTCGACCTCGATCTTCCAGACCGCTTCCATGCCAAGTTCCGGATATTCGAGTACCTCCACCTTCTTGATGCAATCCTGGGCAAGGCGGGCAGCCGGCCCGCCGATCGAACCGAGGTAGAAGCCGCCATATGTCTTGCAGGCTTCCCGTACGGTACGCGAGCGGTTGCCCTTGGCGAGCATCACCATGGAGCCGCCGAAGGATTGGAACTGGTCGACATAACTGTCCATGCGGCCTGCGGTCGTCGGGCCGAACGAACCGGAGGCATAGCCGGCTGGCGTCTTTGCCGGCCCGGCATAATAGACCGGATGGTTCTTCAGGTATTCCGGCATGCCTTCGCCCTTTTCCAGGCGCTCGCGGATCTTGGCGTGGGCAAGGTCGCGCGCGACGATGATGGTGCCGGTAAGCGACAGGCGCGTCTTGACGGGATGTGCGGACAGTTCTGCCAGGATATCCGCCATCGGCCGGTTGAGATCGATGCGGACCATGGATTCCGAGAGCTTGGCTTCGTCGATCTCCGGCATGTACTTGGACGGGTCGGTCTCCAGCTGTTCGATGAAGATGCCGTCGCGCGTGATCTTGCCCTTCGCCTGGCGGTCGGCGGAACAGGAGACGCCGAGGCCGATCGGCAGCGATGCGCCATGACGGGGCAGGCGGATGACGCGGACGTCATGGCAGAAATACTTGCCGCCGAACTGGGCGCCGACGCCGAGGCTCTGCGTGAGCTTATGGATTTCTTTCTCCATTTCGATATCTCGGAAGGCATGTCCGCTTTCGGAACCTTCCGTGGGAAGACAGTCGAGATAGCGCGTCGAGGCGAGCTTGACCGTCTTCAGGTTCATCTCGGCCGAGGTGCCGCCGATGACGATCGCGAGATGGTAGGGCGGACAGGCCGCCGTGCCGAGCGTCAGGATCTTCTCTTTCAGGAAGTCCAGCATGCGGTCGTGGGTTAGCAGCGACGGCGTGCCCTGATAGAGGAACGTCTTGTTGGCCGAGCCGCCGCCCTTCGCGACGAAGAGGAATTCGTAGGCGTCGGTGCCTTCCTCGTAGATATCGATCTGTGCGGGCAAGTTGTTCTTGGTGTTCTTTTCCTCGAACATCTTGATCGGTGCGAGCTGCGAGTAGCGCAGGTTCTTCTTCTCGTAGGCGTCAAGCACTCCTTTGGCGATCGCGCCGCTGTCGCCGCCCTCGGTCCAGACGCGGCGGCCTTTCTTGGCCATGACAATCGCTGTGCCGGTATCCTGGCACATCGGAAGCACGCCGCCGGCAGCGATATTGGCATTCTTCAGCAGATCGTAGGCGACGAAGCGGTCGTTATCGGTCGCTTCAGGGTCCTCCAGGATCGAGGCAAGCTGCTTCAGGTGACCGGGGCGCAGCAGGTGATTGATATCGGCGAAAGCCGTTTCGGCAAGGAGACGGATGCCCTCTGGATCGACGGTCAGGATTTCCTGGCCCTTGAAGGTGTCGACGGAAACATAGTCGCCCGAAATCTTGCGGTAAGGGGTCGTGTCGTCGCCGAGGGGAAATAGATCGTCAGCCATGTGGGAAACCTTTCAAGCCGGATGGCGGGGAAGATGTTTGGAAACGATCTAAATCCGGCTTGAGGCAAAAGCAATTGTTTGGCTGATAAGTTGAAACTTCAAAGTGGGGTTCGTTGATTGGGCATACTCAGGTCAGGTGGGTCTTCCGATGGCGAAACCTTCTGCCCGGCCCCTCACCCTAGCCCTCTCCCCGCAATGCGGAGAGAGGGGACCTATTCTGTGTTTGCGGCACCTACTAAGAGGCTGCTGATGTCGCATGATCAACTCCCTTTCCCCGCAATGCGGGGAGAGGGGCCATGCACACGGCTGCAATATCGGAGAACATGCCCGGACGATCACCGTCCAGTGATATCACTTTGGCCCGATCATCGTTTCCGGGCGGACGATGGCATCATATTCTTCCGATGATACCAATCCGCTCGCCAGCGCTTCTTCCTTCAGCGTCGTGCCGTTCTTGTGCGCCGTCTTGGCGATCTTGGCGGCGTTGTCGTAGCCGATCTTCGGGGCGAGCGCCGTCACCAGCATCAAGGAGCGCTCCAGGCCAGCCTTGATGTTGTCCTCGCGCGCCTCGATACCGACGACGCAATTATCCGTGAAGGAGACTGCGGCGTCGCCGAGCAACTGCACAGACTGCAGGAAATTATAAGCCATCATCGGATTATAGACATTGAGCTCGAAGTGCCCCTGGCTGCCGGCAAAGGTCAGCGCGGCATTGTTGCCGAAGATGTGAATGCAGACCTGCGTCAGTGCTTCGCACTGTGTCGGATTGACCTTGCCCGGCATGATCGACGAGCCCGGCTCGTTCTCCGGCAGTGAGAGTTCTCCGAGGCCTGAGCGCGGACCGGAGCCAAGCAGGCGGATGTCGTTGGCGATCTTGAACAGCGCCGCTGCGGCGGCATTGATGGCTCCGTGGCTGAAGACCATCGAGTCATGGGCCGCCAGCGCTTCGAACTTGTTCGGTGCAGTAACGAAGGGTAGGCCGGTAATTTTGGCGATCTCGTCGGCGACCTTCTCGGCAAAGCCGATCGGTGCATTGAGCCCGGTTCCGACCGCCGTGCCGCCCTGGGCGAGTTCGCAAAGCCCCGGCAATGTCAGCTCGATGCGCTTGATCGAGGAGGCGACCTGCGCGGCATAGCCGGAGAATTCCTGGCCGAGCGTCAGCGGCGTTGCATCCTGCGTGTGAGTGCGGCCGATCTTGATGATATGGGCGAAATCGGCGACCTTCTTTTCCAAAGCCGCATGCAAATGCCGCAGGGCCGGCAGCAGATGATGGACGATCTGCTCGGCGCAGGCGATGTGCATGGCTGTCGGATAGGTGTCGTTCGACGACTGGCTCATGTTGACGTGATCGTTCGGATGCACCGGCTTTTTCGAGCCCATGACGCCGCCGAGCATCTCGATCGCGCGGTTGGAGATCACCTCGTTAGCATTCATGTTCGATTGCGTGCCCGAGCCGGTCTGCCAGACCACAAGCGGAAAATGCTCATTAAGCTTTCCGTCGATGACTTCCTGCGCCGCCGCAACGATCGCTTTGCCGAGGGTCGGATCCAACTGGCCGAGCTCCATGTTGGCGCGTGCGGCCGCCTGCTTGACGATGCCAAGGGCGCGCACGACCGATAGCGGCTGCTTCTCCCAGCCGATCTTGAAATTGCCGAGCGAGCGTTGCGCCTGCGCCCCCCAGTAACGGTCGCTGGCGACTTCGATCGGGCCAAATGTGTCGGTTTCGGTGCGGGTGGAGGTCATCTTCCTGGTCCTGCTTTCCATTGAGACGGATAGCAGCTCATATAGGTCCGAAAGGGCCTCATGAAAATATCAACGCGCAATTTGATGACTGTTATAGTCATGTTTTGCTTGGTGCGGCGTGCTCTTTTTAACACGCTGCGCATATATTAACGGACACGCATTTTCGGGCGCTTAAAAAGTCTCCAAAAATTCAATAAAGCATTAACCAATAATTTCATATTTTTGTGTGGACTGAGCCGCGAAAGACGCCACCGCTTCGTCACATGAAGTTGAGGCATTGAACGAAAGGCGGGCCTCGCCGTTTTCATAGTGTGAGTATACGATGTCGAAGACATCGCGGCCGAGTTGAAAACAGCACCGTCAAGCTCGAAGTCACCGCACGATACAGGGACTGATTACAGAATGAAACTTGCTTCCAAAGCCACCGCATCCGTCCTGGCTCTCTCCTGTTGCCTTTCTTCGATAGGCGCAACCTCTGCAAGTGCCATGACCCTCATGGATTTCATCCGTGGCGGCCAAGGCCGTCAGCAGAGCACGCAGGTTTCGGCTCCCGTTCCTGTCAATCCGGTGCAGACGCTGGATCCTGATCAGCCTCCGCGAGTAAAGCAGCCGCTGCCGACCGTCGATGCGCCGAAATATTATACCTATAAGGCCGACCAGATGCGCCTGGTGTCGACGGCACATTTCGCCGACCCGGTCGTGACCGGTGCCGTTGCAGATGCTTCTCCCTCGCCGGTCGCGGTCGACACCGGGATTTCGCAGCGCCGCTATCTGGCGGATGCGCGCGTCATGGCGACCAATGACATCGCCAAGGCGATCGAGGCCTATTATGCCGATCAGAGCAAGCCGCTTCTCTGGGTTGCAGATCATGCCGTCAGCGACAAGGCGAAGGCTGCCATGGCGGCTCTTGCCGATGCGGGTTCCGTCGGCCTCGATCCCGCCGATTATGCGGTAACTTTGCCCAGTGCCGATGCGGAAAGCGCCGATCCGGTCATGCGCGATCGCGCGCTCATGCAATTCGAGCTCGCGCTGTCGAGCAAGATATTGATGTTCGTTCAGGATACGGTTCGGGGTCGCCTCGACCCGAACAAGATTTCCGGCTATCACGACTTCAAGCGCAAGGACGTCAATCTGACGGCGATGCTCGACGTATTGCGCGCCAGCCCGGATGTTCCAGCTTATCTGAACAGCCGAACCCCATCCAATCAGCAATTCCTGGCCTTGAAGGCGGAGCTCGCGAAACTTCGTGCGGAATCCGGATCAGACGGCAGCCATATCTCCATTTCGCTGAGCGGAATTCTGAAGCCGGGCGGCAGTTCCCCGGAAATGGCCAACATCGTCAAGGCGATTCAGCACCGCGGATCGGATGCGCTGAAGGCCGCTCATGCCGATCTTTTCGATGCCTATCTGGGCACGCCGGATTATACGCCCGAACTCGTGTCGCTGGTTGAAGACTTCCAGCGCGAGAAGGGTCTGACAGCCGATGGCGTGATCGGCTCGTCCTCCGTTCGCGCCATGGTCGGCGAGAACAATGACGTGAAGATCCAGAAGCTGGTCATCGCCATGGAGCAGCTGCGCTGGCTGCCGCCTGAGCTTGGCCCGCGCTATGTCTTCATCAACCAGCCGGCTTTCATGGTTTATTACTACAATAATAACCAGGAGCAGCTGTCGATGCGCGTCGTCGTTGGCAGCAAGCAGCACCAGACCTTCTTCTTCGAAAATCAGGTGCAGACGGTCGAATTCAATCCGTTCTGGGGCGTTCCGCAGTCGATCATCATCAACGAGATGCTGCCGAAGCTGCGTTCCGATCCGAACTATCTCGACCGGATGGGCTATCAGGTCGAAGTCGGCGGCCGCGCCGTCGCATCGTCCAGCGTCGACTGGTACGGCTCGACGAAGAGCATCTCGGTTCGCCAACCGCCCAGCAGCGACAACGCACTCGGTGAACTGAAGATCCTCTTCCCGAACTCGCATGCGATCTATATGCACGACACGCCGCAGAAGAGCTTCTTCAAGAAGGATATGCGCGCACTCAGCCACGGCTGCGTCCGCCTTGCCGATCCGCGCGCGATGGCTGCCGCCGTGTTGAACACCACGGTCGACGATGTCGCCAAGCAGATCGCCACCGGCCAGAACAAGGCTGTAGCCGTGCCGCAGAAATTCCCGATCTACATCGCCTATTTCACCGCGTGGCCGAACAAGGATGGCGTTATCCAGTACTTCAACGACGTCTACGATCGTGACGCCGCCACGCAGAAGGCGCTCGATGCGACCTCGAAGGCACGCACTGCTCAGATCTAAAGTCTGTTCAGCGGCGAAAACGAATAAGGGCGGCCCATTGGTCGCCCTTATTCGTTTAAGGGCTGATGCGCCTCAGGCCGCCAGCAAGCCTTAAGCGGCCAGCAATCCCTCGACCAGCTCGGGCGTCAGTTCGTCGTAGTGGTAGATGATGCGGTTCGGTCCGAGCGTTTCGATGCCGACATCGGAGTAACCGAAAGGGACGGCGATCGAGGGGACGCCGGCGTTGCGGGCGACGAGGATGTCGTTGATGCTGTCGCCGATCATGATCGTACGGGCGATGTCGCCGCCGGCGCGTTCGACCGTGCCGATCAGGTGCTCGGCATTCGGCTTGCGGACGGTGAAGGTGTCACCGCCGGTAATGGCCTCGAAGTAATGGGTCAACTTCAGCCGGTCGAGCAAGGTGCGCGCCAGCGATTCCATCTTGTTGGTGCAGACGGCGAGCTTATAGCCTTGGCTCTTCAGCGTATCGAGAGCTGCAAGCAGCCCCGGGTAAGGCTGCGTCACGCCTGGCATGGTTTCGGAATAATGAGTGATAAAGCGCTGCAGAAGGGCGGGCAATTCTTCCGATGTCAGCATATAGCCGTGCAGTTTGCAGGCTCGCTCGATCATGACCTGCGCGCCGTTGCCGACGAGATGTGTCACGTCGTCGTAGCTGACCGGGGGAAGTTCGAGCGCCGCGATCGTATGGTTCAGGCTGACGATCAGGTCCGCATGCGTGTCCAGCAGCGTGCCGTCGAGATCGAATACGACAAGGGGGGATTTCACTAGGAATCGGCCTTTGCAGAGAAAAGAGTGCGTCTTTTGGAGTTAAAAGATCGCGTAGGCAATTGCAACTGAAGTGCCGGAATGCCTTGGCGGGAAGGGGCCGGGGATTTCTATATCATCCCGTTATTTTGGCTTTCGTTTGGCTGGAGAGCCGTGTAAACAGCAGACCAACGTAACAATGGGAGCAGGTGGCGCATGGACGCCCGCCAGATGAAGATTGAGGCTGCGAGAGCCGCGCTCGCTCATGTCGAGAGCGGCATGCGGCTCGGGATCGGCACCGGCACCACGGCGGAGGAGTTCGTTCGCCTGCTCGCCGAAAAGGTTGCTGCCGGCCTCTCGATCCAAGGCGTTCCGACGTCCGAAAGGACGGCCAAGCTTTGCAATGAGCTCGGCGTCCCGTTGAAATCCCTGGACGAGCTTCCCGAACTTGACCTTACCATCGATGGTGCCGATGAGCTGGATGGCGCGCTGACGCTGATCAAGGGCGGCGGCGGCGCGCTGTTGCGCGAGAAGATCGTTGCGGCATCGTCAGCCCGCATGATCGTCATTGCGGATCAAAGCAAGGTCGTCGAGACGCTCGGCGCATATCCATTGCCTATCGAGGTCAATCCGTTCGGGCTCGTTTCCACCCGCATCCTCATCGAGAAGGCGGCGTCACGCATCGGTCTTTCCGGCGCACTGAACATGCGCCGCTCGGGCGACAGCCTCTTTGTCACCGATGGGGGGCATTACATCGTCGATGCATCTTTCGGCCGCATTCCTGATGCAGAGGCGCTGTCGAACGAGCTCTATTCGATTCCCGGCGTTGTCGAACACGGGCTCTTTATCCATATGGCGACATTAGCGATCATTGCCGGCCCTGCCGGTGCGCGCACGTTGCAGGCCAACAATACATAGGAGCACTCATCTCATGATCAAATTTGCGGGTCTTGGCCGTCTTGCCGCTGCAACCATTCTTCTTTCCGGCATTGCCTTTGGTTCGGTCAACGCTCAGGAAGTTTCCGAGGATCAGATCAAGGCTGCCCGCGCCGCGATCAATGCTCTCGGCATTACCAACCAGTTCGACAATATTCTGCCTAATCTCGCCGAGCAGCTAAAGAGCACGATGATCCAGGCAAACCCGAATTTCGGCGATGCGATCAATTCGACCGTCGATGCCACCGCGCTCGCGCTCGCACCACGTCGTGCCGATCTGGAGCGTGAAGCTGCCATCACCTATGCCAAGGCTTTCTCGGCCGACGAACTCAAGGCGATCGCCGATTTCTACGGTTCGCCGGCAGGCAAGAAGCTTCTCAAGGATGGTCCGCTGGCCACCCGCGAACTCTACAAGGCCGCCGATATCTGGAGCCAGGGCATTTCGCGCGATCTCGCAAAGCAGAGCAACAATGCCCTGCAGAAGGTCGTCAAGCAGCCGGTCGTTACGCCGGATGCCGGTGCGGCCGCTCAGCCGGCGCCGAAGCAGTAAGCGACGCGTCGTTGCTGCATTCGTTCCGAAAGAGATGTTTCGTCTTTTTGGTGCGTACGGCAGGCAGTTGAAATTCGAGGCCCGGATCGATTCCGGGCTTTTCTTTTTATATCCCGGCTCCCTATATGAGGGCGACCCCCATTGGCGCTTCGCGCGCGTCTGACGTCTACAGGAGCGATCCATGCCTTCGTTTGATTTCGACCTTTTCGTGATTGGCGGCGGCTCCGGCGGCGTGCGTAGCGCACGCGTGGCCGCATCGCTCGGCAAGAAGGTCGGCATCGCCGAGGAGTATCGCTATGGCGGCACCTGCGTCATTCGCGGTTGCGTGCCGAAGAAGCTGTTTGTCTATGCCTCGCAGTATAGCGAGCACTTAGAGGATGCGGCCGGTTTCGGCTGGACGGTCGGCGAGAGCAGCTTCGACTGGAAAAAGCTGATCGAGGCAAAGGACAAGGAAATCGCCCGGCTGGAGGGCCTCTATCGCAAAGGGCTCGACAACGCCAAGGCCGAGATCTTCGATACTCGCGCCGAGCTGGTGGACGCCCATACGATCAAGCTGCTGAAGACCGGGCAGACCGTGACCGCCGAGACGATCGTCATTGCGACCGGCGGCAGGCCGAACCTGCATACGGCGCTGCCCGGCCATGAGCTCTGCATCTCCTCGAACGAGGCCTTCCACCTGAAGGAACTGCCGAAATCGATCCTGATCGCCGGCGGCGGATATATTGCCGTCGAGTTCGCCAATATCTTCCACGGGCTCGGAGTCGAGACGACGCTGATCTATCGTGGTGCCGAGATCCTGTCACGCTTCGATCACGACCTGCGCAAAGGCCTGCATGAGGCCATGGAGGAGAAGGGCATCCGCATTCTCTGCCATGACATCATCGAGCACGTCGAGAAGGCAGAGGGCAGGCTCAGCGTTCGGACGAAGAACAACAAGGCGCTGACGGTCGATACCGTCATGCTGGCGCTCGGCCGTACGCCGAATACAGAAAATCTGGGGCTTCAGGCCGCCGGCGTCGCGATCAATGAGCAGGGCGCCATTATCGTCGACGAATATTCGCGCACTTCCGTTCCGAATATCTTCGCTCTCGGCGACGTCACCGATCGGGTACAGCTGACGCCCGTCGCTATCCACGAGGCCATGTGCTTCATCGAGACCGTCTACAAGGACAATCCGACCCGGCCGGACCACGAACTCATCCCGACGGCCGTCTTCTCGCAGCCGGAGATCGGTACCGTCGGCCTGACCGAGGAGGATGCGGCCAAGCGCTATCCTGAACTGGAGGTCTATCGCGCCCAGTTCCGGCCGATGAAGGCGACGCTTTCGGGCCGAGCCGAGAAGATGATCATGAAGCTGATCGTCAATGCCGCGGACCGCAAGGTCATCGGCGCCCATATTCTCGGCCACGATGCTGGCGAGATGGCGCAGCTTCTCGGCATTACGCTGAAGGCGGGCTGCACCAAGGACGACTTCGACCGCACCATGGCCGTCCATCCGACGGCTGCGGAAGAATTGGTGACGATGTATTCGCCAAGCTACCGCATCCGCAATGGCGAGCGCGTGTAACGCCCCCATTTTCACGCAAATATCGGCTGCACCATAAAAGATTCGCACAGTAGTTTGCCCGCCTTTGCAAGCGGGCGGCAAAGGTTTATAAGCGCGCGTTATTTACGACGATGGGCCGCCCGAGAAAGATCGGGCGCACAAGCAGGTGAGTGAGATGGCACAGAATTGGACACCGAGCAGTTGGCGGCAGAAACCGATCCAGCAGGTGCCGGATTTTCCGGACAAGGCAGCGCTGGCAGAGACCGAAGCTCAGCTTGCAAGCTATCCGCCGCTTGTTTTTGCCGGTGAGGCCCGTCGTCTGAAGGCGCATCTTGCCAATGTTGCCGAAGGCAATGGCTTCCTGCTTCAGGGCGGCGATTGCGCCGAAAGCTTCGCCGAGCATGGTGCCGATACGATCCGCGACTTCTTCCGCGCCTTCCTGCAGATGGCCGTCGTGCTGACCTTCGGTGCGCAGCTGCCGGTCGTCAAGGTCGGCCGTATTGCCGGTCAGTTCGCCAAGCCGCGCTCGTCGAACATCGAAACGCAGAACGGCATCTCGCTGCCGAGCTATCGCGGCGACATCATAAACGGCATCGATTTCACCGAAGACGCACGCATTCCCAATCCGGAACGTCAGCTGATGGCTTACCGCCAGTCCGCTGCGACGCTCAATCTGCTGCGCGCCTTTGCCATGGGCGGCTATGCCAACCTTGAAAACGTGCAGAAGTGGATGCTCGGCTTCGTCAAGGATAGCCCGCAGGGCGAACGCTACCGCAAGCTTGCCGATCGCATCGGCGAGACGATGGATTTCATGCGCGCGATCGGCATTACCGCCGAGAGCAATGCGAGCCTGCGCGAAACGGATTTCTTCACCAGCCACGAAGCGCTATTGCTTGGCTATGAAGAAGCCTTCACCCGCGTCGATTCCACGACCGGCGACTGGTACGCGACCTCGGGCCACATGCTCTGGATCGGTGACCGCACGCGCCAAGCCGATCATGCCCATGTCGAGTATTTCCGCGGCATCAAGAACCCGATCGGTCTGAAGTGCGGGCCTTCGCTGCAGGCGGACGATCTGCTTAATCTGATCGATATTCTGAACCCGCAGAACGAAGCCGGTCGCCTGACGCTGATCTGCCGTTTCGGGCATGACAAGGTTGCCGACAACCTGCCGCGCCTCATCCGCGCCGTCGAGAAGGAAGGCCGCAAGGTCGTCTGGTCCTGCGATCCGATGCACGGCAACACGATCACGCTCAACAACTACAAGACGCGTCCGTTCGAGCGCATCCTGTCGGAAGTCGAGAGCTTCTTCCAGATCCACCGTGCCGAAGGCACGCATCCGGGCGGCATCCACATCGAGATGACCGGCAAGGATGTGACCGAATGCACGGGTGGTGCCCGCGCCGTCGGTGCCGAAGATCTTCAGGATCGCTATCACACCCATTGCGACCCGCGCCTCAATGCCGACCAGGCGCTGGAACTTGCCTTCCTGCTCGCCGAGCGGATGAAGGGCGGCCGTGACGAGAAGCGCATGCGTGCGCACGGCTGAGTGAAGCCTTATTCATGACCTATCGAACGGGCCGGCGAAAACCGGCCCGCTTGCTTTTGGGCTGGGCCGATCAGCGCGGCTGAAAGACACTTCATTTCTTTGAAATTGACCCGAGTGCCGTTCTCGGGAAGGCTGCCCTGAAATAAAGGGAGCAATGATGAGCGACGAACACACGGGAGCCTGCCTTTGCGGCAGCGTAGGTTTCAGGACACGCGGCAAATTGCGCGAGGTTGTTGCCTGCCATTGTTCGCAGTGCCGCAAGCAGACCGGTCTCTATTACGCCGCAACCAACGTCGCGCGCGAAAATCTCGTTATCGAGGGAGAAGAGGCGATTACCTGGTATCGTGCCAGCACATTCGCGCGCCGCGGTTTTTGCAAGACTTGCGGCTCGGCCCTGTTCTGGGTGGCCGACAGCGCCGATGAAATATCGATCATGGCCGGTCTGTTCGACCAGCCGAGCGGTCTCAAGATAGCCTATCACATCTATTGCGCCGACAAGGGCGACTATTATGAGGTCAGCGACGGACTGCCGCAATATCGGCAGGGGCGACCGGGATTACTGACGGCTGGCCCCTCCGATTGACCTTCACATACTGCCTTTTTCGGTAACGAGCTTGCTGAGCTTGGCGAGCTCCTCCCGCACCACTGCGAGCTCGGTCAACACCTGCATATCAATCTTCTGGTGCAGCGATAGCACTTCCAGCTCGGATTTGAGATTGACCTCGTAATCCTTGGCTGCCTCGAAGCGGTCCCTTTCTGCCTGCCGGTTCTGAGACATCATGATGATCGGCGCCTGGATCGCGGCGAGCATGGAGAGAACGAGGTTCAAAAAGATGAAAGGATAGGGGTCGAAGGCGTTCGTGCTGAGAAGGATCGTGTTGACGATGCACCAGAAGACCAGAAACAGCAGGAAGGCAGTGATGAAGGACCATGAACCGCCAACGCGGGCAATGCCATCAGCCAGACGCTCTCCTCTGGACGATTCCGCCGAGATAGCTGCATTGACATCGGTGGAGATGACTTTCCGCTCGTGCGCCTTTTTGAGAACGCGCTTTTCGATATCGCCGAGTTGATCGGCTGTCTTGTCAAAATGCAGATGAACGAAGTTGGGAAGATTATGCATTGGGAGGGCTCCGAGGTCCAAGTGGCGTTGAATGCAACTATTCGACCAACGGGCAAAAATGCAACGAGGGAAGGGTACCAAACATCACGAGGCGGTTTGCCGCTGTGCTGCCAGAGCGCATGCTAGCCGTTGAGGTTCGGAGCATCCGACCTGCCGCACCCAGGCATTCGCGCCGTCCATGATAATGTCGAAGATCGGGTCCTTTATGTCGTAATAAAGCATCGGCATTCATGGCATCGATGAAGGGAGTGTCTGCCATCGCGGCTTCAATGATCAATGCGATCAAAGTCTTCTTTGCAAGGCTAGCTTGGTATTTTTCCGGGCAAAAATACCACCTATGCGGGTGGCGTGATCTTTGATGCGTGTGCGGGAAGGAAGGCGGTTGCGGAAGGAAGATGGCATCGCTAAATGTATGGCATGACAGAGCAAAGCCAGATTACCAACACCATTTGCATCGCCGTCGCGCAGCTCAATCCGACGGTCGGCGATGTCTCCGGCAATCTCGCCAAGGCGCGTGACGCCCGCGCCGAAGCCGCGCGCGAAGGCGCGCAGCTCGTATTGCTGACGGAATTGTTCATTTCCGGCTATCCGCCGGAAGATCTCGTGCTGAAGCCGGCCTTCATCCGCGCCTGCCGGAAAGCGGTCGAGGCTCTGGCCGCGGATACGGCCGATGGTGGCCCCGGCGTCGTCGTAGGTTTTCCGCGCCAGGACGATACCGGGCGTTACAATTCCGTGGCGGTGTTGGATGGTGGCAAAGTCATCTTCATCAGAGACAAGGTCGATTTGCCAAATTACGGCGAGTTCGACGAGAAGCGCGTCTTCGATGAAGGGACGATTTCTGGCCCTGTCAATTTCCGGGGCGTGCGTATCGGTATACCGATCTGTGAGGAAATCTGGAATGATCTCGGCATCTGCGAGACGCTGGCCGAGAGCGGTGCGGAAATTCTGCTGGTGCCGAACGGTTCGCCTTACTATCGGGGCAAGGTCGATGTCCGTCACCAGGTCGCTTTGCGGCAGGTGATTGAGTCAGGCCTGCCGCTGATCTTCGCCGCACAGGTTGGCGGCCAAGATGAACTGGTTTTCGACGGCGCCAGCTTCGGCTTCAACGCAGACAAGACGCTGGCCTTCCAGATGAGTCAGTTCGAGACCGCGCTTGCCGTGACGACCTGGAAGAAGAACGGCGATGGCTGGCACTGTGCCGAAGGCCCGATGGCCCATATTCCGGAAGGCGAGGAGGCGGATTATCGCGCCTGCCTGCTAGGCTTCCGCGACTATGTCAACAAGAACGGCTTCAAGTCGGTCGTGCTTGGCCTCTCCGGCGGCATCGACTCGGCGATCTGCGCCGCGATTGCCGTCGATGCGCTCGGCGAAGAACGCGTGCGCACCGTTATGCTGCCATATCGCTATACCTCGCAGGATTCATTGAAGGATGCGGCCGATTGCGCCAAGGCGCTCGGCTGCCGCTATGATATCGTGCCGATCGAAGATCCGGTGACGGGCTTCACTTCGGCCTTGTCGGATCTCTTCGAAGGTACGGAAAGCGGCATCACCGAGGAAAACCTGCAGAGCCGCGCGCGCGGCACCATTCTGATGGCGATCTCCAACAAGTTCGGCTCGATGGTGGTGACGACGGGCAACAAGTCGGAGATGTCTGTCGGCTACGCCACGCTCTATGGCGATATGAACGGCGGCTTCAACCCGATCAAGGATCTCTACAAGATGCAGGTCTACGCGCTGTCGCGCTGGCGCAACCTGCATGTGCCCCCCGGTGCGCTCGGCCCCTCGGGTGAGGTCATTCCCCATAACATCATCGACAAGGCGCCTTCGGCGGAATTGAGGCCGAACCAGACGGATCAGGATTCGCTGCCGCCCTATCCGGTGCTTGACGATATCCTCGAATGCCTGGTGGAAAAGGAGATGTCGGTGGAGGAGATCGTGGCCCGGGGCCATGATGTCGCGACCGTACATCGCATCGAACACCTGCTTTATCTTGCAGAATACAAGCGCCGCCAGTCGGCACCGGGTGTGAAGATCACCAAGAAGAATTTCGGTCGCGACCGTCGCTATCCGATCACCAACCGGTTCCGCGATCGCTGATCGCGGTATCCAGCGGCAAGGGAGAGGAAGAATGCGCAGCTCGGTCGAGATCTATAATATCCGTACGGGTGCAAACCGGATCGTCTGGCAAACGGACCAGCTGATCGAAGCGCCGAACTATTCGCCTGACGGGCGATATCTGCTGCTGAATGGCGACGGCCTACTTTACCGGCTGCCGCTGGATGGCAGCGGCATCGCCCAGGTCGATACCGGCTTTGCGACCCAGTGCAACAACGATCACGGCATTTCCCCGGATGGTTCGCTGATCGCGATTTCCGACAAGACGCAGCATGGTAAATCCTGCATCTATGTTCTACCCGCAGAGGGCGGCACACCAAGGCAGGTGACGACCAATCTGCCGTCCTACTGGCACGGCTGGTCGCCGGACGGGAAGCGCTTCTCCTATTGCGGCATCCGCAACGACGTTTTCGATATCTATACGATCTCGATCGATGGTGGCGAAGAGACCCGACTGACGCATGGCGAGGGCCGTAATGACGGACCTGACTATTCGGCCGACGGGCAATGGATCTATTTCAATTCGAGCCGCACCGGCCTCATGCAGATCTGGCGCATCCGTCCGGACGGCACCGGCTTGCAGCAACTGACCGACGACAATTACGGCAATTGGTTCGCGCATCCGTCGCCAAAAAACGACAAGGTCGTCCTGATCTCCTACGATCCCGGCGTCTTCGATCATCCGCGCGATCTCAATGTGCGGATGCGGCTGATGGACATGGATGGCGGCAATCTCACGACGCTGTTCGAGCTCTTCGGCGGGCAGGGATCAATCAATGTGCCGAACTGGTCACCGGATGGGGACGAGTTCGCCTATGTCCGCTATGAGCCGGCCTGAGTTCTGGACAGACCGCAACTGCCGCGATAGATCTGGATGCGTTCTCAGGGCGCATCCGATCCGCGGGAAGGGCTAGGCCCACCTGATGCATATGAAGTGAGACTGCCACACCTCTTTTCAGTCTGTGGGCGCGGATACCGGACGTAAATGGAAGGAGGTCTTCGTGACCACGCGCTCTTTGGCTGTCGACGCCACCCTCGATTCCCTGAAAAAACAGGCCAAGTCTTTCCTCAAGGCCGTACAGTCGGGCGATGCTTCGGCGCGCAGCCGCGTTGCGCCCTATTTTGCCGACGTCGCAGATGTGGGATTGCAGGACATTCAGCTTGTTCTTGCCCGCGAATTCGGTTTTTCCAGCTGGGCGAAGCTCAAGGCGCATCTGGAAAGCGACGATCGTAAGCATGTTCCACGGGACCAGCTCGCCAACCGTTTCCTGTCACTGGCGACGGTTTCTTACTTTGCCAATATTCCCGCCGATCCCGCGCGCTTCGATGAGGCGCTGCGACTGCTGGAGGCTCATCCGGAGATTGCCGATGAAAGCATTCACGTCGCTGCTGCGCTTGGCGATGCCGACCGTGTAAGTCGCTGGCTCGATCGTCAGCCACAGCTTCTCGATCGCAGGGGCGGGCCGCATGATCTCACTCCGCTGATGTGCGCGGCCTATGCTCGCGTGCCGGGTCGTTCCAGCCTGCCGGCAGCCCGCGAGTTGGTCGGGCGTGGGGCCGACGTCAACGCCTTCTTCCTCGATGCCGGCCAATATCGCTTCACCGTTTTGACTGGCGTCTTCGGTGAAGGCGAGGCGGGGAAGGAGCGCCAGCCTCAGCATCCGGAATGCGAGGCATTCGCGCGGCTGTTGCTCGATGCCGGAGCCGAAGCCAATGACAGCCAGGCGCTCTACAACCGCATGTTCGAACCCGACAATACATGCCTGAAATTGCTGATCGAATATGGCTTGTCCGCCAGGGATAAGAACAATTGGCTCGTGCGCGAGGATGGCAAGTTCGTCGAGAACTCGCAGACCGTTTTCGACTATCAGCTTGCCTGGGCGCTGGAACATCGCATGGGCGAACGCGTGCGCCTGCTGGTGGAAAATGGTGCTGATGTCAACAAGCCCATTAACGACAGGACTCCCTATGAATGGGTTCGCCTAAGTGGCGATAGCAAGCTGGCAGCATACCTTATTCAGAAGGGTGCCGTCGCGGTTCGCCTGAAGCCGGAGGATTGGGCCTATATTCAGATTAAGGCAAGTGCCGTCGACATCGAGCAGATCATAAAGATTTTCAAGCAGATGCAGGGCGGAAGCAATCTTAATATCGCAGCTGCGATGCAGCGGGCTCATCCGGCCATGCTCCACGACGCTGCCGGGGAAAACGACTTGGAGGCCGTGCGCCGCATGCTGGCTTTGGGCTTCGACGTCAACGCCATGACGACCCGCACACCGCTGCATGAGGCGGCACTGCATGGCCATATGGAGATGGCGAAACTGCTGATCGCGCATGGAGCCGATACCACCGTTCGCGATCCGAATTTTCATGCGCCGCCAATCGGTTGGGCCGAATATAACGGCAAGGATGAGATGGTCGAGTTTCTGAAAGCCCATCCGCTCGATATCTTCGCGGCTGCAGCCTTCGGCCAGATCGATCAGCTGGCTGCCATTCTCGATAAGCATCCCGAGCAGGTGAATATACGCTTCGGTGAATTCCGTTCGCGTAGACAGCCTACCGATCGCGATTGGATGACGCCGCTCGGCTTTGCCATCTTCAATCGATGCGGTGACGCGGTGCGCTTCCTGCTGGCGCAGGGCGCGGATCGCTCGGTGAGGGATGCTTCCGGACGGTCCTATCGCGATCTTGCGCTGGAGGCGGGTGATGAGTCCGTTATCTCTCTGTTGCGCCAGTCGGCATCGGCATAAAACCTTGGAAGCAGGGCGGGTCAGGCGAAAATGAGAAACGGCTGGCCGCGCATTATTGCGTCGGCTGCGGCCCGGCTTCTTTCGGGTGCTTGAGGTCAATGCTGCCCTGGTCGGTCGCGAGGAATTGCGGGCCGACCTGGCGCACCTTATGGGCTGAGGGATCGTATGGCCGATCCGGCGGAAATTGCTGCGGCTGCGCCTGTGTTATCTTGGGCGCCGGCGTCGGCGGTGCCTGTTTCTGTTCCAGGCTGGAATTCGTCTGGAGCCGTGGCGTTTCGATGACGGTAATGGAGCTTTCAGGCTTGGCAAGGGACTGCTCCTGCGGCGCATAGGCATCCATCTTCGTGTGGGTGTCGATCACGATATCCGGGGTGGCCGAAGCCGGCAGGCTGCAGCCGTTACGCTGCATCATATCCAGCAACTGCCGCCGCTGCATGGCTACGGCATCGACGCGGCCGACGCTTTCCTCACGCTGATCCATCAGCAGGGAGAGATCCTGCCGCATCTGATCGATCGATTGCCTGATGTCATCGCAGACGCCCTGATTGTCCTGGCCGCCAAATACGCCATCGTCGCCTTCGGCGCAGCCCTGGTTGCGCAGATCGCTCATCGTCCGGCGGATCATCAGGTTCTGCTGCACGATGGCGCGCGAGAGCTGGCGTGTTTCCTGGCTGGCGCCGACCACCTCATTGATGTCGACATAGCGGCCGCGCAGCTCGTCGCAGAGATCGGCCTGTGCAAGGGCCGGCGTGGCCGTCAGCAGGGAAAAGAGGGCAATGGAAGTGTGTTTTATGCCGCGGTTCACGGTGCTGCTCTCGAAAGCGGTTTTAACTCGCTGAAGATTACACGCTGCAGCTTAACAACGTATCCATGAAAAAGCACGGATTTCGAGAGGATTTTCGTGAAATTGCAGCTCGCAGCCGCCAATAGCCAGGAGATGGGCGGCACCGCGATTGCATGAAGCGCGGTGCCGTTCTGACGGCGGCTGCGAGGCGCAGCATCAGGCGATCTGCGAGGCCTCGACGACGGCGAGCGCCGCCATGTTGACCACGCCGCGGGAAGTGACCGACGGCGAGAGAATATGGGCCGGAAGCGCCGTCCCAAGCAGGATGGGACCGACATGCAGACCATCGGTCATCGTCTTGACCACGCCGAGCGTGATATTGGCCGCATCGAGATTGGGGAAGACCAGTAGATTGGCTTCGCCGGAAAGCGCGCTGTCCGGCATAACGTGGCGGCGCAGGCTCTCGGAAATGGCGCTATCTCCATGCATTTCGCCATCGACTTCCAGATCCGGCGCTGCCTTGCGAATGAGAGCCAGCGCTTCGCGCATTTTCGTAGCGCTTTCCGACTCCCGTGAGCCGAAGTTGGAATGCGAGACGAGGGCGGCGCGCGGCTCGATGCCGAAACGCTTGATTTCCTCGGCAGCCAGCCATGTGGATTCTGCGATTTCCTCGGCGGACGGGTTAAACGTCACATAGGTATCGGTGTAGAAGGTCGCGCCGCGCTGCGAAATGAGCAGGCTCAATGCCGAGAAATCACGAACGTCCGGCCGCTTGCCGATGACCTGGCGGACGATGCGCAAATGACGCTCATAACGGCCTTCGAGACCGCAGATGAGCGCATCGGCTTCGCCGCGCTTCAGGGCAAGTGCGCCGATGACAGTCGTGTTGGTGCGAACGATGGTGCGCGCTGCTTCGGGGATAACGCCCGCGCGACCGACCAGCGAGAAATAGAGCTCGACATACTCGCGGAAGCGGGGATCGTCTTCCGGATTGATGACGGCAAAATCGGTATTCGGACGGATCTTCAGGCCGTAGCGCTTCAGGCGCGTCTCGATGACGGAAGGACGGCCAATCAGGATCGGGACGGCCGTGCCTTCTTCAAGAAGAACCTGGGCGGCGCGCAGCACGCGTTCGTCCTCGCCTTCGGAAAAGACGACGCGCTTGCGCTCGGCAATCTTCGCGGCGGCAAAGATAGGCTTCATGACGAAGCCCGAACGGAAGACGAAGCGGTTGAGCTCGTCCATATAGGCGTCGAAATCGGTAATCGGGCGCAGCGCGACGCCGCTGTCTGCTGCTGCCTTTGCCACGGCGGGCGCGATGCGCAGGATCAGGCGCGGGTCGAAGGGCGAGGGGATCAGGTAATTCGGCCCGAAGACCGGAGTTTCACCGGTATAGGCCCGCGCCGCGACATCGGAAGGCTCCTCGCGGGCAAGTGCTGCGATGGCGCGCACGGCGGCCATCTTCATCTCTTCGTTGATCGTCTTGGCGCCGCAATCGAGCGCACCGCGGAAGATATAGGGGAAGCAGAGGACGTTGTTGACTTGGTTCGGGAAGTCCGAGCGGCCGGTGCAGATCATCGCGTCGGGGCGGGCGGCGCGGGCGAGATCCGGCATGATTTCCGGCGTCGGATTGGCGAGCGCCATGATCAGAGGCTTTTCGGCCATCTGCGCCAGCAGTTCGGGCTTCAGCACGCCGGCGGCGGAGAGGCCGAGGAAGACGTCGGCGCCGGGAATGGATTCGGCCAGCACACGCTTGTCGCTGTCCTGAGCGTAGACGGATTTCCACTCGTCCATCAGGACGTTGCGGTCCTTGTAGACCAGGCCTTCGATATCATGGACCCAGATGTTCTCGCGCCTGGCGCCGAGAATGACGAGCAGGTTGAGGCAGGCCAGCGCGGCTGCGCCCGCGCCGGAGGCGACGATCTTGACCTCTTCGATTTTCTTGCCGGCCAGTTCCAGTCCGTTGAGGATGGCGGCGGCGACGATGATGGCGGTGCCGTGCTGATCGTCGTGGAAGACCGGAATTTCCATTTTCTCGCGCAGGCGGCGCTCGACGTCGAAGCATTCCGGCGCCTTGATGTCTTCGAGATTGATACCGCCGAAGGTCGGTTCGAGCGCCGAGACGGTGTTGACCATCTCATCGACCGTCGGGGCTGCGATTTCAATGTCGAAGACATCGATGCCGGCGAATTTCTTGAAGAGAACGGCCTTGCCTTCCATGACTGGCTTGGAAGCGAGCGGGCCGATATTGCCGAGGCCGAGCACCGCCGAACCGTTGGAAATCACCGCTACGAGATTGGCGCGGGACGTGTAATAAGCGGCCGTTTCCGGGTTGTCGCGAATGGCAAGACAGGGCGCGGCGACGCCGGGCGAATAGGCAAGCGCCAGATCGCGCTGGTTGCCGAGCGGCTTGGTGGCCTGGATTTCAAGCTTGCCGGGGCGGGGATAGCGATGGAAATAGAGCGCCTGTTCGTCGAAATCGCCACTCGCCATGTTTTCGGCTTTTTTCGAAGTGTCGTGCGTATCCATCTCTCGGTCTCCATTCCTGCCTGCGCTTTGAGTCTTCTGCATACATCAATCGCTTCGCCTTCACAGTATGCAATTGAGGTCACAAAGCGTTTTTGTCGTGACAAAACTGAATTGCCTTTTTGCAAGAATTGAGCGGCGCGCGTCCCTTGGATCGAACGCTGCGCTCGTGGCTGAGCCGTCAAGCACAGGGATTGTCATCTTCCTGAAACACGAGTCTGGTTTTGGAATAGCCAACGTAGGATAGGGCACGGACATATAGTTCGTGAATGAAAACATGGACCCCCGGCATTTCCGAACGCTATTCATTTCTGACGTGCACCTCGGCTCGAAGGCCGCCAAGGCGGACTACCTGCTCGACTTTCTCCGTCATCACGAAGCCGATACCATCTTTCTGGTCGGTGACATCGTGGATGGCTGGAGACTGAAGCGAAACTGGTATTGGCCTCAGCACTGCAACGACGTAGTCCAGAAGCTCCTGCGCAAGGCGCGCAAGGGCACGCGCATCGTCTATATACCCGGCAATCACGACGAATTCCTGCGTGACTTCCCCGGCATGCATTTCGGCGGCATCGAGGTGGCGCAGCGCGCCATGCATGAAACGGCCGACGGCAAGAAATATCTCGTGCTGCATGGCGATGAATTCGATGTCGTCGTCCGCAATGCCCGCCTGCTCGCCTATCTCGGCGATTGGGCCTATGACATGGCAATCCTGATCAACATCGGCCTTGCAGCGGTACGCCGCCGCCTGAACATGCCATACTGGTCCTTCTCGGCCTGGGCGAAACTGCAGGTTAAGCACGCCGTCAATTTCATCGGCGAATTTCAGCGTGTCGTCGCCGAAGAGGCCAAGCGCAACGATGCCGATGGCGTCATCTGCGGCCATATCCACCATGCGGTGATCGAGGATCTCGATGGGATCCGTTACATCAACACGGGCGACTGGGTGGAAAGCTGCACGGCGATTGCCGAGCACGAAGACGGCACGTTCGAGCTGATTACCTGGCAGAATATTCTCGAGACGGAACCGGTTGGCTCACCTGTCGAGGAAATGCCGCGGGCACTCGGGGCACAGGCAGCATAATTCTGCGCCTGTTCACAGGCTTGCTAATAGCTTGTCATAATTATTGAACGCCTACAGCTTCGGTTTTTCCGAAACGGTACGGTTTGGCCATTTCTCGCCATAGTCGTATTCTCGATAGCGTGATAGGGACAAAGTAAGTTCCCTTCAGGTCTGTCATGATTCCCGCGATCAAGTCCTTCCAGGGCGAGGGTGCGCCTCCATATTTCCGCTTGCGCACTGCCTTGTCCTACTGCGCTCCGTTGTTCGTCAACGGAATTGCCCTGCCGTTTTTCCCCGTCTGGTTGGCGGGGCTGAATTTCAATGATCATGAGATCGGCCTGGTGCTCGCCATTCCTATGGTCGTTCGGGTGCTCGTGACACCCATCATCGCGGTGCTCGCCGATCATATGACGGAGCGGGCGGATGTGCTGCTATGGTCGGGTGCACTGTCGCTGTTGACGGCTGTCGCGCTCTATTGGACGAGCGACTTCTGGCCGGTGCTTCTGGTCTACGGCATTCAGGGGGCCACCTACGCGCCCTACGTGCCGGTGGTTGAGTCGATCGCCATGTCGGGCGTGCGCCGCTGGGGCTTCGACTATGGCTCGATGCGGGTCTGGGGATCGATCACATTCATCCTGTCGACCCTTCTCGGCGGCCAGCTGATCGGCATGTGGGGCGGCACTACTGTCTTGCCGGTAATGGTGGCCGGATTCATTCTGACGACGCTGATGGGGTTTTTCGCCCCGCGCATCGGGCCGACGCGCCGGCGCAACCTGCCGATCAATCTGCAATCTCCGACCGGAAATCTGCGCTCGCCGCACTTGCTCATCACCATGATCGGCGTGTCGATCCAGCAATCGAGCCATGCGATGCTCTATACGTTTGCATCGATCTATTGGCATAGGCTTGGCTTTTCCGGCGCGCAAATTGCTGTCCTATGGAGCATCGGCGTTGCGGCTGAGGTGATGGTTTTCTTCCTGTCGAAGAAGCTTAGTCGGCGGTTCAGCGCTTGGACATTGATCTTTTTCGGCGCGACCATGTGTATTTTGCGCTGGATCCTGTTTCCGATCAATTTCGGCTTCTTCGGCTATTTCATCCTGCAGTGTTTTCATTCCTGTACCTATGCCTGCGTCCACACAGGCATTCAGCGTCGCATCGTGGCCTCAGTGCACGAAACGCAGGAATCATCGGCCCAAGGGGCGTATTATTTTTACAACGGCATGTTCTTAGGGTTGATGACCCTTGCATCCGGCTATCTCTATGCCTGGCTTGACCTCGCCAGCTATTATGTCATGGCGGGCATTGCAGCTTTCGGGCTGGTCATGGTCATTTTCGCCTACGGGCTGCAGGCCAGGACGCCGGCAATCGGCGGCGGCGCTCACGGCGTATCCTGATGCGGCGCAACAAATTCATTTGGATATCAAAAAGCCGTGACATAAGTTGGCGTCGGCGCGAGATGGAAATTCCACGCGTAGTCGGTGTATTAAGCATTGACCACGCGGGCTCACCGAGTCGGCGTATGTTGTGCCAGATTTGAAAGACGCATGAGTTTGAAAGCAGCCGAGCAAAGGTCCGACGCACCGAAGATCGATGATGCGCCCGAAGGCGCAGGCCATCGCTATCGGCTGCAAGGCAATTGGCGCAGCGCCAATGTGCATGGCGTGCTGCGACAGATCGAGCAGCTGTCCAAGCGCAGTTCCGGCGGCGACGTGGTGATCGATCTTTCCGGTCTTTCGGATGTGGATACGGCGGGTGCGCTGCTGATCCGCCGGCTGAAGGAAAGCCAGGAAGCGCACAAGGCTCACGTTACGATCGAGGGTTCCAATCCGCATATCGACGAATTGCTGACGACTTTCGACGCGCATCCGGACGATGAGGCGGCAGCGGCGAAGCCGAGGAAATCATGGGCAGAGCGTGTCTTCGCGCCTATCGGCGAAAGCGTCTACGATATCTGGGGCAATCTCATTGCCGCCATGTATATACTGGGTTCGGCCGTGCGCGGGGGTCAGCTCAAGTTTGGCCGCGGCAGCGGCGTTTCGCCAGCCTCGATCGTCAATCAGATCGATCATATGGCTGTGCGCGCCGTTCCGATCATCCTGCTGATGTCGTCGCTGATCGGAGCGATCATCGCCCAGCAAGGCGCTTTCCAGCTGCGTTATTTCGGCGCGGAAATCTTCGTGGTCGATCTGGTCGGCATCCTGCAATTGCGCGAAATCGGCGTGCTTCTGACCGCGATCATGATTGCCGGCCGTTCCGGCAGCGCGATTACCGCCGAAATCGGCTCCATGAAGATGCGCGAGGAAGTGGACGCGCTGAAGGTCATGGGCCTCAACCCCGTCGGCGTGCTCATCTTTCCCCGGCTGGTGGCGCTGACGGTGGCCTTGCCGCTGCTGACGGTTATTGCCAACTTTGCCGCGCTCTTTGGCGCTGCATTGGTGTCCTGGGCCTATTCCGGCATCACGTTTGCGACATTCATCTCGCGCCTTCATGAGGCCGTCAGCCTTTCGACGATCATTTCAGGCATGATCAAGGCGCCGTTCATGGCGCTGGTCATCGGCATCGTCGCTGCGGTTGAAGGATTGAAGGTGGGAGGCAGTGCCGAATCTCTTGGTCAGCACGTGACGTCATCCGTGGTGAAGTCGATCTTCGTCGTTATCCTCATGGACGGGCTTTTCGCCATGTTCTATGCGGCAATCGATTTCTGAGGGACGATAACGATGAGCGCGCTTCACTCGGAAATTCCATTGGAAAAGGATGAGCACGGCAGAGACATCGTGCTGTCGGCACGGGATGTCACCGTGGCTTTCGGCTCGAAAGTGGTTCTCGATAAGCTGAACCTCAATATCTATCGCGGCGAAATCCTCGGTTTCGTCGGCGCTTCCGGCGCGGGTAAGTCCGTGCTGCTGCGCACTGTGCTGCGGCTACTGCCGCGCCGATCGGGCAATATCGAGATCCTCGGCGAAGATTACGATAAGCTCGACGAAGAGGATCGCAATCGGCTCGACATGCGGCTCGGCGTGCTCTTTCAGCAAGGTGCACTGTTTTCCTCGCTTACGGTCAAGGAAAACATCCAGGTACCGATGCGGGAATATCTGGACCTGCCGAAAGAGATGATGGACGAGCTTGCGCTGATGAAGATCCGCATGGTCGGTCTCGCCGCTGATGCCGCCGACAAATATCCTTCCGAGCTCTCGGGCGGCATGATCAAGCGCGCGGCGCTGGCCAGAGCCCTGGCGCTCGATCCCGACCTCGTTTTCCTCGATGAGCCGACCTCGGGCCTCGATCCGATCGGTGCGTCGGAGTTCGACGAATTGATTGCCAAGCTGCGCGACACGCTTGGCCTGACCGTTTATATGGTGACTCACGACCTCGACAGCCTGTTTTCCGTCTGTGACCGTATTGCTGTTCTCGGACAGAAGCGGGTATTGGTGGAAGGCACGGTTGAGGACATGCTCGCCTGTGATGACCCCTGGGTGCAATCCTACTTCAGGGGCAAGCGCGCACGCTCGATCGTGCCGCGCGAGGACATCAGAGGGCACAACGACGACAAAGGCGCAGGCGCCCACAGCCGCGAGAAGTGACTGGAGACAATGGAAACCAAAGCCAATTACACGATCGTCGGGTTCTTCACGCTGGTTGTCATCGCTGCCGCCTTCGGCTTCGTCTACTGGATGGCGGAATACGGCCGGGGCGGTCCTATGGTTGAGCTCGTCGTGCGCATTCCCGGTTCGGCAAATGGGTTGAGCGTCGGCTCGCCGGTCCGCTTCAACGGTATTCAGGTCGGTTCGGTGCAGGGGCTTTCGATCGACGCCGACGACCCGAACTATTCTCTCGCCTTCACGCAGGTGCGCGCCGATGCGCCGGTCTACACCTCGACCAAGGCCATTCTTGAGATCCAGGGCCTGACGGGTGCGGCCTATATCGAGCTTTCCGGCGGTCGCAACAGCGACGAAAATATCCTCAAGCGCTCGATCGACACGGGCAAGCGAGCGGTATTGCTCGCAGACCAGTCGAGCGTGACCAACCTGTTAACGACGGCCGACAAGATCCTGAACCGCGCCAACGACACGATCGGCGACATCCAGGGCTTCGTCTCGGATTCGCGCGGGCCGCTGACGGATACCGTGCGCAATGCGCAGAAATTCTCCAAGGCGATTGCTGACAATTCCGACAATATCGACAAGTTCTTGGCAAGCGTCGGCCAGCTTTCTGATACCTTCAAGACGGTCTCGGTCCGCGTCGACTCGACGTTGGATGCGATCGAAAAGCTGGTGCGCGCGGTCGATGCCCAGAAGGTCAACGACGTCATCGCCAATGCCGACAAGATCACGGCCAATGTCGCCGATGCGACGACCGACCTAAAGGCGACGATTGCAAGTTTCAAGCAGACGGCCGACACCTATACGACGTTTGGTCAGAACGCTCAAAAAACGTTGGATCGAGTCGATGCGATCGTCGCGCAGATCGATCCTGCCAAGATCAAGGGATCGGTTGACGATATTGCCGATGTGACGAAACAGGCTCGTACCGCGGTCGCATCGATCCGGGATGTCGCCAACTCGGTTGCCTCGCATCAGCAGGATATCGATCAGACGATTGCCAATGCCCGCGAGATTTCGACCAAGCTCAATGCGGCGTCCGGCAAGGTCGACGGCATCCTGACCAAGGTCAATTCCTTGCTCGGCGACGACAGCACCAAGTCGCTGTTTGCAGAAGCCAAGGACACGCTCGAATCCTTCAAGAAGATGGCGGACAATCTCAATTCCCGCATCGGGCCGATCGCCGACAATCTGCAGAAATTTTCCAGCAGCGGCTTGCGCGACGCCCAGACCCTCATCAACGACATGCGGGGCACGGTTGACAATCTGAATAGTACAATCACTAATTTCGACCGCAATCCGCAACGACTGATTTTCGGCGGGGATACGGTCAAGACTTACAACGGCCGCGCGCGGCATTGATGAAGAGCGATATCTGGTCTCCAGGGGATAAGCGAAATATGGTCGGTTGCGTGTCGAGTGAGCGTCATCAGGTGTGGAAAGCTGTGATCGCGTTGCCGTTGCTCGCGGCCTTGCTGGGAGGCTGTGGAACCTCTTCCAACAATGATACCTACGATCTTTCCGCGTCGGCGAAGACGAATGGACCTTCGGTCAAAAGCCGCCAGATCCTCATCCCGCCGCCGACCGCGCTGCAGGCTCTGGACAGCAATCAGATCGTCATTCGCGTCTCGGGCTCGGAAATCCAATATCTTGGCAAATCGCAATGGAGCGACAAGCTGAGCAGAATGGTGCAATCGAAACTTGTCGAGGCTTTCGAGAATACCGGCAAGCTCGGTGGCGTCGGCGTACCCGGGCAGGGGCTTGCGATCGACTATCAGATCGTCACCGATATCCGCTCCTTCGAGATCAATGCGTCCGGTGGCCATAAGACGGCAATCGTCGAAATCTCCGAAAAGATCCTGAACGATCGCACCG
The DNA here is from genome assembly GCF_014194925.1 of Rhizobium sp. BK491. Lineage (NCBI taxonomy): Bacteria > Pseudomonadati > Pseudomonadota > Alphaproteobacteria > Hyphomicrobiales > Rhizobiaceae > Rhizobium > Rhizobium sp. BK491. The sequence continues at coordinate 490,190 of NZ_JACIAR010000001.1, read as the reverse complement.
GTACGGTGAAGGCCCAGAACGTGTTCCGGAAGGTCGTGCCGGTCAGCGGTGGCAGCAATCCCGATTTCGTGCGGGCGCTCGATGCCGCATTTGCAGGTGTGACAGGCGAACTCGTCGATTGGACGTTGCGCTCGCTGTAAGGGCGGTCAGCGCTCCATCAACTCCTTCAGCGTCTTCAGATCCCGCATGACATGCGCGGCATCGGCCGCGAATTGCTCTGCCTCCATGTCCGGTAGCTGGAGCAGGGTGAACATGACCTCGCAACCATCGCCGTTCGGCACGATGCGCAACGCATTGTAGACCTGCAGATCAGATTCCAGCGTTACCCAGTGGTCGATGACACCAAAGTCATTGCGAGGCGAGAACCGAACCCGGGCAGTGCCGAGCGTGCCTTCGGCGATCCAATCATTGCCATCCTGCGTCAGCCCGGATGCCAGACCTGAGGCCCAGAAAGGCATGTTTTCCGGACGGCTGGCGTAGTTGTAGACCTCCCTCCAGTCGCGATCGATGGAGATATGTACGATCTTCGCATTCATGGTCGACATGGTGTTTTCCTCCTCTATATCACCATCAAGGGACTGAGACCTGCGGAACACGCCAGAGTTCGCACGCGAATGAATCGCCAATTCGGCAACATTGTTGCACAGTCCTGCAAAGGGAACGATTCACGGCTTTCGGAGGCTTGCCGTTTTCCGCCCGGAGTGCAACAACAGCCCCAACGCAGGGCTGCAGCCTGTCGCGCCGAGCGTCGGCGGCATTGCGTCACATCGGATGTTGCTGCGTCTTCAGGGTGGGCTGGGCGCGGTGAACGGTTCATTGGAGGATTGTCGTGGAAAAGGCAGAAATCGGGCTGATCGGTCTCGCGGTAATGGGATCGAATCTGGCGCTCAACATCGCTGAAAAAGGCAACAAGATTGCAGTGTTCAACCGTACTCCTCAAGTAACGGATGAATTTTACGCGAATGCGGGCGCACTCAAGGACAAGATCATTCCCTGCAAGACGATCGAGGAGTTCGTCGAGGCAATCCGTCCGCCACGGCCGATCATCATCATGATCAAGGCCGGCGAGCCGGTCGACCAGCAGATGGCGGCGCTACAGCCCTATCTGGACAAGGGCGACATCATGATCGACGCCGGCAATGCTAATTTCCGCGACACGATCGCCCGCTTCGACCGCCTCAAGGATACCGGCCTGACCTTCATCGGCATGGGCGTGTCCGGCGGCGAGGAAGGTGCACGCCATGGCCCCTCCATCATGGTCGGCGGCACGGAGGAATCCTACAAGCGCGTCGAGAAGGTGCTTACTTCGATCGCGGCCAAGTACAATAACGATCCGTGTGTTGCCTGGCTCGGCAATGACGGCGCCGGTCATTTCGTCAAGACGATCCACAATGGCATCGAATATGCCGATATGCAGATGATTGCCGAAATCTACGGCATTCTGCGCGACGGCCTCGGCAAGAGCGCGGCCGAGATCAGCTCGATCTTCGGCGAATGGAACAAGGGCCGCCTCAATTCCTATCTCATCGAGATCACCGAGAAGGTTCTTGCCGCGAAGGATCCCGCAACCGGCAATGCCATGCCTGATGTCATTCTCGACAAAGCCGGCCAGAAGGGCACAGGCAAGTGGTCGGTTATCGAAGCCCAGAACATGGGCATTCCTGCAACCGCCATCGAAGCCGCCGTTGCCGCCCGCAGCCTCTCGGCCATCAAGAGCCAGCGCGAAGCAGCCGAGAAGATCTTCGGCACGCCGGACTACAAGTTCCCGATCGCCTTCGGCCCCGACCTCTTGAAAGATCTGGAACTGGCGCTTTTTGCTGCAAAGATCGGCGCCTACGCGCAGGGCTTTGCCGTCATGGCCGAGGCTTCGAAGGAGTTCAACTGGTCGCTGCCGATGCCCGTCATCGCCAAGATATGGCGCGCCGGCTGCATCATCCGCTCGCAGTTCCTCGATGAGATCACCAGCGCTTTCACGAAGACGCCGGATGCGGCGAATCTGATCGTCACGCCCGCCTTTGCAGAAATGGTCAAGGAATCGATCCCGTCGCTGCGCCGAATCGTTTCGGCTGCGACGGCTGCCGGCCTGCCGGTTCCGGCGCTTGCTTCGGCTCTGACCTATTTCGACGCGTATCGCCAGGCGCGCGGCACCGCCAACCTGATCCAGGCTCAGCGCGACTTCTTCGGCGCTCACGGCTTCGACCGTGTCGACGGCAAGGATATTCACCACGGCCCATGGGGCAGTGGTGCTACAGCCTGATAGAGCAGTCGGATACGATGATCAAAAGGCCTGCCGGTGAAACCCTGCAGGCCTTTTCCTTATCAGCCGTTTGACCAGACGGGCGGGCTGATGCTTTGCAGAAGCTCGGGTTCCACGCCGTCGATGCGCGCGATGACCGCCTTGGCGAGCTCGCGGCCGGCATGACGAAAGTCTTCCGACGCCGCAATGATATCGGGCCTGATCCAGCTCAAGACATCGGTCGATTGCTTGGCGACCATGTCGATGTCACGCCCGAGACGAAAACCAGCGGCCTCGATTCCGGCATTAACGGCAATGGCGCCGCCGCTGCTGGAGCAGATGAAACCATCGGGTGCATGTGGAGAGCGCATCAGTGCTTCGACCGTGTCCTTGATATCGGCAAGGGTGTTGTCCGTGGTAATCCCGAGCGGGATCTCTTCCGCACCATATTGACGCAAACCCGCCTGGAAGCCGATGCGGGTATGGGAATAGTAAGTCAGCTTGCTGGAGGGCTGCAGAAGCGCCAAGCGACGCCGTCCCTTGGCGACCAGCGCCTGCACGGCTTCGTGCGTGAAGGCTTCGTTGTCGAAATCATGGAAGGGATGCACGATGCCCATATCCGTCCGTCCATGCGTGGAAAAAGGCATGCCACGATCATGCATGAGCGCGACGCGCGGATCGTTGGGTTCGGTGCGCGATATGATGACGCCGTCAGCCGAGCCAGTATCCAGGATGTAGCGGACCGGAACCAGCGAGTCCTTGCTAAGCGAATGCGGCGTGATGACCAGATGATATTGAGTACCGGCGAGAACCTCGGAAATGCCGAAGACGATCTGGCTGGTAAAGCCCATGATGTCTTCATGCATGCTTAGGACCAGGGCGATAACATTGGTCTTTCCGGTCCTGAGACGTACGCCGGCGCGATTGGGATGATATCCCAGTTGCCGCGCGACCATGCGCACACGCTGCTTGGTCTCGGCGCCGATGTCAGGAGCATCTTTCAAGGCGCGAGAGACGGTGGTTATCCCAAGCCCGGTCATAAAGGCGATCGTCTTGAGCGTCGGCCGTTCATGTGTAGACTGCGCTGTGCTGCTGCCGGAAATCTTCTTACTGTCCATATCCTGCAATGCTGCCTCCCGCGACCGACCGCTTATAGTGCCCGCAGCAGCGCCGCAAGCATATTTGTGATGTGGTCACTCCTTCCTCGTCTCGAAAATCTGTAACGATACAGTGGAAAAGTCGAGCACTTTTTCTCATGTCGAGAAAACTAATATATGCGACGGTTCAATCCGCATCCTTTTTCCAAAATTTGCAGATACTCGAGAAGGTTTCAGGTGTTCGGCTGATGATGTTAAAAATAAATAAATATAATCAGCAGCTTAAATTTTCCAGATCCTTGCGAATGGTGGGATGAATGGCAGGCGTTTTGGCTTATTCGAAAGAAGGTATATAATTCGAGGTGCTATATTTGAGCCTGCTGAAAAAATTTGTGAGCGAGCGGTTGCGCGTTGAAAATGATTCGACTACGTTTTTCCGGCAACGTTTCAGTGAGGGAGGAGAACTCATGAATATTCGTTTGATGGCCGCTGTGCTGGCCGCTTCAGTTGCATTGCCGCTTGGTGCGGCCAAGGCAACTGATCTTGAGGTAACGCATTGGTGGACTTCCGGTGGTGAAGCTGCCGCCGTGGCGGAATTGGCAAAGGCGTTCGACGCGACCGGTAATCATTGGGTCGATGGTGCGATCGCCGGCTCGGGCGGCACTGCTCGTCCGATCATGATCAGCCGCATCACCGGCGGCGATCCCATGGGTGCCACCCAGTTCAACCACGGTCGTCAGGCCGAGGAGTTGGTGCAGGCCGGCCTGATGCGCGATCTGACCGACGTCGCGACGCAGGAGCATTGGAAGGACATCATCCGTCCGTCGAGCCTGCTTGATTCCTGCACGATCAACGGCAAGATCTATTGCGCGCCGGTCAATATCCATTCCTGGCAGTGGCTCTGGCTTTCGAATGCTGCTTTCAAGAAGGCCGGTGTTCCGGTTCCGAAGAATTGGGATGAATTCGTTGCCGCCGCTCCTGCGCTGGAAAAGGCAGGCATCGTTCCGCTCGCTGTCGGTGGCCAGCCATGGCAGGCGGCAGGTGCCTTTGACGTTTTGATGGTCGCCATCGCCGGCAAGGATAATTTCGAGAAAGTGTTCAAGGACAAGGATGCGAAAGTCGCTGCCGGACCGGAGATTGCCAAGGTCTTCAAGGCTGCCGATGACGCACGCAAGATGTCCAAGGGCTCCAACGTTCAGGATTGGAACCAGGCCACGAACTTGGTCATCACCGGCAAGGCCGGCGGCCAGATCATGGGAGACTGGGCACAGGGTGAGTTCGCCTTGGCAGGCCAGAAGGCCGGCACGGACTATACCTGCCTTCCCGGCCTCGGTGTCAATGAAGTCATTTCCACAGGCGGCGACGCATTCTACTTCCCGCTGCTGAAGGATGAGGCCAAGTCGAAGGCTCAGGATGCGCTCGCGAAGACGCTTCTCGATCCGAAGACCCAGGTTGCCTTCAACCTGAAGAAGGGTTCGCTGCCGGTGCGCGGCGACGTGGACCTCACAGCAGCCAACGACTGCATGAAGAAGGGCTTGGAAATTCTGAAGAAGGGTAACGTGATCCAGGGCACGGACCAGCTTCTTTCTGCCGACAGCCAGAAGCAGAAAGAAGATCTATTCTCCGAGTTCTTCGCCAATCCTTCGATGACGCCGGAAGCTGCCCAGAAACGCTTTGTCGAGATCATCGCTGCTGCTGATTGATCTCTATCTTCTCGCTGTAGTGATGCCGGCCTCGCGTTGCGGGTCGGTATCACGGCCGGGACACGTCCTGTGATCCGGCTGGCTACGGCGCCCTTAGGCGGCGGACCCACAGGGACGTGACGTTCGGCCGTGGATGAGGAGGGAGCGACAGGAACCGAGATCGGGTCATGGCCCAGAGTTCCTGATCGTCGAAGCAATCGCGCGTTAGAAGGAGCTACAATGACGGGTCATGCGAAAGCCGGCCGGCCAAATCAATTTCTGCGCAATCTGAATTCGAAGATTGCATCCATTCCAATGATCCTGACGGCCGTCGTCATCTTCCTCGGCGGCACGATCTGGACAGTGGTTTATTCCTTCACCAATTCAAAGCTGCTGCCACGTCTCAGCTTCGTCGGGCTGGACCAATACCACCGTTTGTGGGCGGCGCCGCGCTGGGTCGTGTCCATTGAGAATCTTGCCGTTTACGGCATTTTTTCCATGATCTTCAGTCTCGTCATCGGCTTCGTGCTGGCTGCGCTGATGGACCAGAAGATCCGGTTCGAAAACACCTTCCGCACGATTTTTCTTTATCCCTTCGCTCTCTCCTTCATCGTCACCGGCCTCGTCTGGCAGTGGCTGCTTAACCCCGAATTCGGCATCCAGTCCGTGGTGCGCTCGCTCGGTTGGACGACATTTACTTTCGATCCGCTCTATACCCCGAGCATTGTCATCTACGGTGTGCTGATAGCAGCTCTTTGGCAGGGTACGGGGCTCGTGATGTGCCTGATGCTCGCAGGCCTGCGCGGCATTGACGAAGATATCTGGAAAGCGGCGCGCGTGGACGGGATTCCGATGTGGCGGACCTATGTTTTCATCGTCATTCCGATGATGCGCCCCGTCTTCATCACCACACTGGTCATCATCGCCAGCGGTATCGTCAAAGTGTACGACCTCGTCGTCGCGCAAACGAGCGGCGGACCTGGCATCGCGTCGGAAGTCCCGGCGAAATACGTCTACGACTACATGTTCCAGGCGCAGAACCTCGGTCAAGGGTTTGCTGCTTCCACCATGATGCTGGTGACCGTCGCGATCATCGTCATCCCCTGGGCTTATCTGGAATTCGGCGGAGGGCGCAAACGTGTCTAATCCTGTTACTCTCAAGAATGTAAACGGCGGTGCCGCCTTGACGGAGAAGACGCTCTCCGGACCGAGTGGCCGCAAGCCGCGGCGGGTGATTTCCGGCCGCAATATCATGCTCTACGGTACGCTCTTCGTCGCCGCGGCCTATTACCTGTTGCCGCTATATGTGATGATCGTCACGTCGCTGAAAGGGATGCCTGAAATCCGGCTCGGCAACATCTTTTCGCCGCCGCTCGAAATCACTTTCGAACCATGGGTGAAGGCCTGGGCAACGGCTTGTACGGGCCTCAATTGTGACGGCCTTTCCCGCGGCTTCTGGAATTCCGTGCGCATCACCGTGCCGTCGACGATCCTGTCGATCGCGATTGCCTCGGTCAACGGCTATGCGCTTGCCAATTGGCGCTTCAAGGGAGCCGATCTGTTCTTTTCGATCCTGGTGATCGGGGCGTTCATACCGTATCAGGTGATGATCTATCCGATCGTCATCGTGCTACGCGAAATCGGCATCTACGGTACGCTGACCGGACTTATCCTGGTGCACAGCATCTTCGGCATGCCGATCCTGACGCTGTTGTTCCGGAACTATTTCGCATCGCTGCCGGTAGAGCTTTTCAAGGCCGCGCGCATCGATGGCGCCGGCTTCTGGCAGATTTTCCTGCGCATCATGCTGCCCATGTCATTGCCGATCTTCGTCGTTGCCATGATCCTGCAGGTCACAGGCATCTGGAACGACTTCCTGTTCGGCGTCGTCTTCACCAGGCCCGAATATTATCCAATGACCGTCCAGCTCAACAATATCGTCAATTCCGTCCAGGGCGTGAAGGAATACAACGTCAACATGGCGGCAACGATCCTCACCGGTCTTGTTCCACTTATCGTCTATTTCGTGTCCGGGCGACTCTTCGTCCGCGGCATCGCCGCCGGCGCAGTGAAGGGGTGATCCATGAACAGTAGCGTTTCCATCAAAGACCTCTCGCTCGATTTTGGCGCGGTCACCGTTCTGAAGAACCTCAACCTCGAGATCAATGACGGTGAATTCCTGGTGCTTCTCGGTTCGTCGGGCTGTGGCAAATCGACTTTGTTGAATTGCATTGCCGGCCTGCTCGATATCACCGAGGGGCAGATTTTCATCAAGAACAAGAACGTCACCTGGGAAGAGCCTAAGGATCGCGGCATCGGCATGGTGTTCCAGTCCTATGCCCTCTACCCGCAGATGACGGTCGAGAAGAACCTGTCCTTCGGCCTGCGCGTTGCCAAGGTGCCGCAGGACGAGATCAACAAGCGCATCGCGCGGGCTGCCGAGATCCTGCAGATCCAGCCGCTTCTGAAGCGCAAGCCGGCCGAGCTTTCGGGCGGTCAGCGCCAGCGCGTCGCGATCGGCCGCGCCTTGGTGCGCGACGTCGATGTGTTCTTGTTCGACGAGCCGCTCTCGAACCTCGATGCCAAGCTGCGCTCGGAGCTGCGCGTCGAAATCAAGCGGCTGCATCAGTCGCTGAAGAATACCATGATCTACGTGACCCATGACCAGATCGAGGCGCTGACGCTCGCCGATCGCATCGCGATCATGAAGAACGGCGTCATCATGCAGCTCGATGATCCCACGACGATCTACAATGAGCCGCGCAATCTCTTCGTTGCAGGTTTCATCGGCTCGCCGTCGATGAATTTCCTCAAGGGCGAACTGGTAAACCGCGAAGGCAAGGTCGTGTTCGCGACCAATAACGTGCTGTTTTCTCTCGACGGCTACAAGGCCGGCGAGGCTCTGGAGGTCGGCCGCAAGGTTGTGCTGGGAGTTCGTCCTGAGCATATCAAGGTCAATGAAGCGACCGCGTTAGGTGCCGAAATTCACGATGCCACGGTCGACATCGAAGAGCCGATGGGTGCCGATAATCTGCTCTGGTTGAAGCATGCCGGTCATACCATGTCGGTTCGCGTCAATGGCGCGAGGCGCTTTGGCCCCGGTTCGGCCGTAAAGCTTGGCTTCGATATGTCTGTCGCATCGCTCTTCGATGCGCAGACAGAACTCAGAATATGATCCCATGCCCGGAGGCGGCTCAGCCGCCTCCTTCTTTGCAGCGGTCCGAGGAGGTCCGATGTCTTCTTCCATCAATGATAGCCTCACCGTCGATCTCGCGGGATCGTGGAGGCTGACGTCCCCCGACAGCGATCATTCTCTGTCTATGTCTCTGCCCGGTGATGTCCATTCCGCGCTCTATGCGGGGGGGCTTATTCCCGATCCTTATTTTGCGCGGAACGAAGAGGTCGTGCAGTGGGTCGCCAAGCAGGACTGGGAGCTGACGCGCAGCTTCGTACTCGATGATGCCGGCGGAGACTGGTATCTCGATATCGATTATCTCGACACGGTCGCCAGCGTCTACGTCAACGATGCGTTGGTGCTGGAGGGCAATAACTGTTTTCAGCGTTATCGCCCCGACGTCTCGAAAGTGCTGAAGACGGGTACGAACACCATTCGCATCGTCCTGCATTCGAGCATTTCGGCTGGTGCTGCCCTGCAGGCGAAGCAGCCTTTCTACATTCCCTACAGCACCGGCAATTCGCCGATCCCGAACGGTAACATGCTGCGCAAACCGCAATGCCATTTCGGCTGGGATTGGAACATTGCGATTGCACCGCTTGGCCTCTATGGCACCATCGCGCTGAAGAAGCTCGAAATAGCCCGCATCGAAAATGTCGTCACCCAGCAGATTCACAATGACGACGGCTCGGTCGATCTCAAGGTGACGGTGGCGCTATTTGCCAAGGGAACGGGGATCGCGCAGCTTTATTTCTCGCTTGATGACGAGCGGGTTCGCCTCGATGTCGGCGTCAACGCCGGCGAGACGTCGATCACCCATTTCTTCCATATCGACAAGCCTAAGCTTTGGTGGCCGGCAGGCAATGGCGAGCAGGCACTCTATGCTTTGTCGGTGGAAACCAATTTCGAAACCGTCACGCGGCAGATCGGCCTGCGCACGGTCGAGTTGATTACCGACGAGGACGAGGCTGGCAGCCGTTTCGCGTTGAAGATCAACGGTCGCGAGATATTTGCCCGTGGGGCCAATTGGATCCCGGCCGATGCCCTGTTCTCACGCTCCAATCCGGCCGCGACCGAGGATCTGCTGCAATCGGCCGTCGATGCCAATATGAATGCGATCCGTGTATGGGGCGGCGGCTTCTATGAGCATGACTGGTTCTACGACACCTGCGATCGCCTGGGTCTGATGGTGTGGCAGGACTTCATGTTTGCCTGCAATCTCTATCCCTCGACGAGCGACTTCCTGGAGAATGTCGAGGAGGAGGTGGGCTATCAGGTGCGCCGGCTTGCGACGCATCCCTCCATCGTTCTCTGGTGCGGCGACAATGAGCTGGTGGGTGCGCTCACCTGGTTCGAAGAATCCCGCAAAGATCGCGACCGCTATCTCGTCTCCTACGATCGCCTGAACAGGACAATCGAGACGGCGATGAAGAAGGCGCTGCCGGATGCGATCTGGTGGCCATCGAGCCCGGCTTCGGGCTATCTCAATTTCGGCGACGCCTGGCACGCCGATGGCTCCGGCGACATGCATTATTGGTCGGTCTGGCACGAGAACAAGTCCTTCGACAATTATCGGTCCGTGCGGCCGCGCTTCTGCTCGGAGTTCGGCTTCCAGTCCTATACCTCGCTGCCTGTCATCAAGACCTATGCCGAGGCGAAGGATATGAATATCGCCTCTCCGGTCATGGAACTGCACCAGAAGAATGCCGGCGGCAACGAGCGCATTGCCGGCACGATGTTCCGCTATTTCCGCTTTCCCAAGGATTTCCCGAATTTCGTCTATCTGAGCCAGGTCCAGCAGGGCCTCGCCATCAAGACGGCGGTGGAATATTGGCGATCGCTGAAGCCGCATTGCATGGGCACTATTTACTGGCAGCTCAACGACACCTGGCCGGTGGCCTCGTGGTCCAGTCTCGATTACGGCGGCCGATGGAAGGTGATGCATTATCTGGTCCGGCGCTTCTTTCAGCCTGTATCCGTTGCGGCAATTCCTTCGGACGACAATAAGACGATCCGCTTCTCTCTGGTCAACGACACCAATGCCGATGTGGTGGTCGATATTTCCGTATCGCTGCTTAAGCTTGATGGTGAGCGCATGCCGCTGACGATGGCGCATGCCGTCTGCACGCCGGATGCCGCCGTCACGGCGTTGTCGATCGATGCGGATCAGGTTCCCACCGATTGTCTGCTGGCGTGGCGCTTCACCGCATCGAACGGCATGGGCGGCGAGGGGCACTATGTCCACGGCACCTACAAGGCGCTTGAGCTTCAGCCCGCCGGCCTGACGGTGCTGCGGGAGGAGAAAGAGGAAAACGGGACCGTGGAACTCACCGTCACCGCAAGGGGACTTGCGCTGTTCGTGATGATCGAGAGCGAGGCGGAAGGGCGTTATTCCGACAACGCCTTCGATCTTGCCGCCGGCGAAAGCCGCCGCGTCGTCTTCACGCCGGCCAAGCCGCTCGCAAGCGGCGTGCCCGAATTCCGCATCTACGATCTGCAATCCAGCCAGTCGGTGGACAGCTAAGCGGCGAACGGCCGGCTGATGGATTGAGCTATTGCGCCGCAGTGGCGGCGCTTTCGGGGCCCCAAGCCCCAAAACAGACGGCCGGAAGGCCATTGGAGGACTATTGATGACGAAACTTGGATTTCAGCTCTACAGCGCTCGCAATTTCCAGCCCTATTCGGAGATCTTCGTAAAGCTCGGCAAGGCCGGCTATGCCGAAGTCGAAGGCTTCGGCGGTATCTATGCCGATCTTGATGAGACCGGCCTCAAGAACCTGCGCGCCGAACTCGACAAGAACGGCTTGCGGATGGCAAGCGGCCATTTCGGCCCGGATTTCCTCGACGGCGAGGTGCAGAAGTCGCTCGCGATCGCCAAGACCCTGGGCATGGATTCGATTTATGCGCCCCATATCGGCGCCGACCAGCGCCCGAAGGATGCCGCCGGCTGGCTCGCCTTCGGCAAGCGCCTGCATGAAATGAGCAAGCCTTACAAGGATGCAGGCTTCGAATTCGGCTGGCACAACCATGATTTCGAATTCGTCAAGCAGGCTGATGGCTCGCTGCCGATCGAGCAGATTTTCGAGGGCGCACCGGATATTTCCTGGGAAGCCGATATCGCCTGGGTCATCCGCGGCGGCGGCGATCCCTTCGCCTGGATCGAAAAGCTCGGTCCGCGCATCACGGCCGTTCACGTCAAGGACATTGCGCCGGTCGGCGAAAACAAGAATGAAGATGGCTGGGCCGATGTTGGGCACGGCACCGTTCCGTGGGCAAAGCTGCTCAAGGCGCTCGCCGGCACCAAGGTCAAGCACTTCGTCGTCGAACATGACAATCCGAGCGATGTCGATCGCCTGATCACGCGCTCCATCGCATCCTTCAAGAGCTTTTGAGGCATTTCCACATGGCTAAGGAACTTGGCGTCGGCATCATCGGATGCGGCAACATCTCAACCACTTATTTCTCGCTCGCACCGCTCTTCAAGGGTCTGAAGGTGCTGGCTTGCGCAGATATCAACATGGATGCGGCGCGGGCGCGCGCCGAGGAATACAAGGTCAAGGCCCAGACCATCGACGAACTGCTCGCCAATGACGAGCTGGACGTCATCGTTAACCTGACCATCCCGGACGCGCATTTCCCGGTTTCCAAGCGCATCCTCGAAGCGGGCAAGCACGTCTACTCCGAAAAGCCGCTCGTGCTGACGCTGGAGCAGGGTGAGGAGCTCCGTCGCATCGCCAAGGAAAAGGGTCTGGCAGTCGGCTGCGCTCCAGACACCTTCCTCGGTGGTGCGCACCAGCTCGCCCGCAAATTCATCGATGACGGCGGTATCGGGCGCGTCACTTCGGGCGCATGCTATGTGATGAGCCCGGGCATGGAAATGTGGCATCCGAACCCGGACTTCTTCTTCCTGCCTGGCGGCGGCCCGATCCTCGATCTCGGCCCTTACTACGTCGCCAACCTCATCAACCTGATCGGACCGGTGAGGCGTGTTGGCGCGATGACCTCCATGGCATCGCCGACCCGCACCATCACCAGCCAGCCGCGCAATGGCGATATCATTCCGGTGAAGACCCCGACGACGATCCAGGCGCTGCTGGAATTCGTTAGCGGCGCCCGGATCACGCTGACGGCGAGCTGGGATGTGTGGTCGCACCGCCATGCCAATATGGAGCTCTACGGCACCGATGGCTCGCTCTACGTGCCCGATCCGAACTTCTTCGGCGGAACCGTCGAGGCAAGCGGCCGCGACAAGGACATCAAGCCGTTGGAAAACTGGGCGCATCCTTTCGGTATCGTCAATCAGGAAAGCCCGAACGGTGCCCGCGCCAACTATCGCACGGCCGGGCTTGCCGACATGGCGGCCTCGCTGATCGACGGCCGCGATGCCCGTTGCTCGCTTGATCGCACCCTGCATGGCGTCGATGTCATGACCTCGATCCTGAAATCCGGTGAAGAAGGCCGTTTCATCGATCTAACGACCACCTGCACGCAGCCGGCAGCGCTCGGCATCGAAGAGGCTCAGGCGCTCTTGAAGTAGGCGCAGGAAGAGCTAATTTGCGCGCGGGTAACCAACCCGCGCGCTTTTTCATCTCGAAGGAATTCCACTATGGCCTGGCAACCGGCATCCGATCGCTATTCAAAAATGAAATACAACAGGACCGGCCGTTCCGGTCTCAAGCTGCCGGCGGTCTCGCTGGGGCTCTGGCACAATTTCGGCGGCGACACGCCGCATGACCGCAAGGTCGACATGTGCCGCACGGCCTTCGACCTCGGTATCACCCATTTCGACCTCGCCAACAATTACGGACCGCCTCCCGGCAGCGCCGAGACCGCGTTCGGCGAGATTCTGCGCACCGATTTTGCCGGCTTGCGCGACGAGCTTATCATCTCCTCCAAAGCCGGCTACGATATGTGGCCGGGTCCCTATGGCGAATGGGGCAGCCGCAAATATCTGATCGCCTCCTGCGATCAGAGCCTGAAGCGTATGGGCCTCGACTATGTCGATATCTTCTATTCCCACCGCTTCGATCCGGATACGCCGCTCGAGGAGACCTGCGGCGCGCTCGACCATATCGTCCGCTCGGGCAGGGCACTTTATGTCGGCATTTCCTCCTACAACTCGCAGCGTACGCGTGAGGCTGCCGCCATCCTCAAGGACCTCGGCACGCCATGCCTGATCCATCAGCCGAGCTATTCCATGCTCAACCGCTGGGTCGAGGATGACGGTCTGGTCGATACGCTCGAAGACCTCGGCATCGGATCAATCGTCTTCTCGCCGCTCGCTCAGGGCATGCTCTCGACCAAGTATCTCGGCGGTATTCCGGAAGACAGCCGTGCGGCACAGAACCACTTCCTGAAGCGCGACTTCATCCGCCCGTCGATCATCGACAACATCAAAAAGCTGAACGAGATCGCCGAAAAGCGCGGCCAGACGTTGGCACAAATGGCGATCGCCTGGGTTCTGCGCGGCGGCCGCATCACGTCGGCTCTGATCGGCGCCAGCCGTTCGTCGCAGATCGTCGATTGCGTCAAGGCGCTTGATAATCTCGACTTCACGGCCGAAGAGCTGAAGCAGATCGATGTCTATGCCAAGGAGGCTGATATCAATCTCTGGGCCAAGTCGGCTGAACGCGACTGATCATCATAAGACGCCCGGGACCTGGTTCCGGGCGTCTCATTTGTATGACCGCACATCGCCTGATGTCGTGGTCTCTGGAGGAGAGAGTTTCATGATCCGCAATCCGATCCTGCCGGGCTTCAATCCCGATCCATCCATCTGCCGCGTGGGCGAAGACTACTATATCGCCACCTCGACATTCGAATGGTATCCGGGCGTGCAGATCCATCATTCGCGCGATCTCGTGAACTGGACCCTGGTTCGACGGCCGCTGGAGCGGGCTTCGCAGCTCGACATGCGCGGCGAACCCGACAGCTGCGGCATCTGGGCACCTTGTCTCTCCTATGCGGATGGGCTGTTCTGGCTCGTCTATACCGACGTCAAGCGCTATGACGGCAACTTCAAGGACGCTCATAACTACATCGTGACCTCGCCAACCATCGAAGGCGAATGGTCCGAGCCGGCCTATGTCAATTCCTCCGGTTTCGATCCATCCCTGTTCCACGACGATGACGGCCGCAAGTGGTTCGTCAACATGCAATGGAACCATCGCACCGAGAGCTATGGCGGCTCGCCGAAAACGCCGGCTTTCGACGGTATCCTGCTGCAGGAATGGGATCCGGCGACGAAATCGTTGAAGGGGCCGATCAGGAACATTTTTGCCGGCACCGAGCTGGGGCTGGTCGAAGGGCCGCATCTCTTCAAGCGGAACGGTTGGTACTATCTGACCACGGCTGAAGGAGGCACGGGGTACGATCATGCCGTAACCATGGCGCGATCCCGCGACATTGCTGGGCCATACGAACTACATCCGAACAAGCATCTGATCACCTCGAAGGATCATCCGGAGGCGGCGCTGCAACGTGCGGGCCATGGCCAGTATGTCGAGACCCATGATGGCCACTTCTACCATACGCATCTTTGTGGGCGGCCTTTGCCTCCGCATCGTCGCTGTACGCTCGGTCGGGAAACGTCCCTGCAGAAATGTGTTTGGAAAGAGGATGGCTGGCTCTATCTCGAAAACGGCACCAGTGTTCCCGATGTCAATGTCGTAGGCTTGAACGGTGCCGTACCGGTGGATAAGCCACGCCGTAGCGGTTATAATTTCGACGAAGGCAGACTGCCGATGGATTTTCAGTGGCTGCGGACGCCGCAACCGGAACGCATCTTCAGCGTGATGGAGCGACCCGGCCATTTGCGGCTTATCGCCCGCGAGAGCATCGGTTCCTGGTTCGAGCAATCGCTCGTTGCCCGCCGCCAGGAACATCACAGTTTCCGCGCTGAAACGGTCGTCGATTTCGAGCCCGACACCTATCAGCAGGTTGCGGGCCTGACGCACTACTACAATCGCTTCAAGCTGCATGCCATTGCCGTGACCCTGCACGAGAAGCTCGGCCGCTGCGTCACCATCATGACCTGCCCGGGCGATTATCCGAATGGCCGCCTGAGCTTTCCGATCGAGGGCGGCGTCGCCGTGCCGGATGGGCGGATCCAGCTTGCCATGGAAGTGCGGAACAACGACCTGCAGTTTTTCTGGCAAGCCGAAGGCATGGGCGCATGGCAGGCGATCGGGCCAGTGCTCGATGCCGGCGTCATCTCGGATGAGGGCGGGCGTGGCGAACACGGCTCATTCACCGGTGCCTTCGTGGGCATGTTTGCCTTCGACCTCTCAGGCCGGGCAAAGACAGCGGATTTCGACTGGTTCAACTACGATGAACTGTGAGAGGTGATGACTTCCGGCGGTGGGCTGTAAAGCCGGCCGCTGTTCTCACTCTATTACGGAATTGTAATTCGACTGTCAGATGCGTTTCATGTCTGTCACGGTAAGTTCGCGTGCAGATTCTGAAATGAGGAAACAACCAATGAGAAAAATCTTCACTGTCCTTCTTGCTGCATCCGTCCTCGGTATGCCGCTGGCTGCGACAGCGCAGGTCAAGCCGGCTCCCGCCGGCAAGCAGGCCGTTGTTCAAAAAGAGGCGGTGAAGAAGAAGGTCGTTATCCGCAAGGGCGGATGGGTCAAGGGGCGCCGCCTGTCGGCCTCCGACCGCCGCCGCGCCACGGAAATCGACTATCGCGCCTTTCAGCTATCCACGCCTCCGCGCGGCTATCACTGGGTTCGCCTCAAGAACAGCTTTCTCCTCGTCGGCATTACCAGCGGTTTGATTTCGAAGGTGCATGAAGCCAGGTAGGCCGGATGGAGCTACCACCAAGCAAACCAAGGGCGGCCGAGAGCCGCCCTTTTCGTGCCCAAAACTTATGGAGCAGCTTGAAACAAAAATCCCCGGCATCTCTGCCGGGGATCGAGCGTTCGTCTCTTATCTATCAATCTCAGTTCAGGCGGCCGGCTGCGTGGGCCAGCATCGTGTAGACCTTGCCGGTATCGGACGTGAGATAGGATTGCGTGACGGTGCGATCGCGATCGGTACGCGCGACATCGGCCAGCAGCTTTTCGAAATCGGCGATGTAGCGATCGACTGCGGTACGGAATTCCGGCTCACGGTCATATTTGCGCTTGATCTCGTCGAAAGTCTGCTGACCCTTGAGCGTATAGAGCCGGCGGGTGAACACGTCACGTTCGCCGCGCTGGTAACGGCGCCAGAGATCGACCGAGGCGTCATGATCGATGGCGCGGGCGATATCGACCGAAAGCGAGTTCAGCGACTCCACGACATGGCGTGGGTTGCGTGCGGCGGGAGCAGGAGCCTGTTCCGCCGGGGCTTTTGGTGCCGGTTGGCGGGCCGGCTGCAGACCGGCATTTTCATCGCGCGACGCGCCACGCAGCAGATCGCTGATCCAGCCGCCACCGGCCGCTTCCTGGCGAGCAGGGGCTGCTGTTTCCGCCGGACGCTGCGGCTGCGCTACCGGTCGCTCGGCAGGGAGTGATCCACGCAAGCCGAGGGACTCGATCGAAGGCTGCTGCGGCTGTGGTGCCGGGCGCTGTACGGGCTGCTGGGCGACCGGCGGCTGTGGCGCCGGTTGCTGCGGAGCAGGTTGTTGCGGCCGCGGGGCAGATACGGCGGGCTGCGGCCGTGGAGCAGGCTGTGATTCGGCCAGCGCGCGAGCGGTCGGCTCGGAAATCTCCAGCTGCTGCGTCGAGCGGCCGACAATCTGCGAGATGTCCTGCAGGGCCTTGATCTGTTCGGCAACGGCGCGACGCATTGCTGCAGCGCTCTCCTTTGCTTCTTCCGGAAGATCGAAGGCACCGCGCTTCAGTTCGTTCCGGGTGAGGTCAAGCTCGCGGCGGATATCGCCTGCCGAGCGGCGGATCTCATCCGTCGCGCCGGCGAAGCGGCCGATCGCGTCATCGACCGCAACGCGCAGGGTCTCCCGCAGCTGTTGGGCAGCGGTATCCGAGGTCTTGCCGGCGTCGGCGAGCATCTGCTCGACCTCGGACAGCGAGGCCGTGAGGCCGCCGCGCAGTCGATTGGTGAGATCGCTGGAGCGGCGCTCGGCATTGGCGAATGTATTCTCGACAGCCTGATTGGCTTCTTCGCCCGCCTTCTGCAATGCAGTGCGCATGTTTTCCGCCGCATCTTCGGCGCGCTTCTCGGCGTCTGAGAGAACGCGGCCGATATCGCCGAAGGAAGACTGCACGCTCTGGCGGAGGTTGCCGGTCACCTGGTTGGACCGCTGTTCCGCCCGGTCGAAGGCCGTTTCCACCATCGAGCCGAGGGCGCGCATGGTGTTCTCGATTTCTTCCGAGCGCTGAACGAGGCCGACGGCCAGGTTCTGCAATGCCGTCTCGCGCTCTTCCAGCGTCGATACGAGGTTCGACTGGGCAGCGCCAAGGAGCTGGGATGCTTGTGTCAGCACCTTGGAGTGATCGTCGAAACGACCGACGATGCTGCCAACCTGCGACAAGGTCTGGCCGGTAATCTCAGACAGCTTGTCGACCTTGCCTTCGAGAAGGCGGCTGGAGGCCGAGACCATCTCGCCGGCCTTCGCGGCGGATTCGGCGAAGCGCGACGAGGTTGCCATGAGGCGGTCATCGACGTTTGCGAATTCGCTTGCGGCATTGGACAGCAGTCCGGCGATCGCCGAGTTGTTGTCCGCCAGGCGGGCGATGATGCCGTTGACGCTCGCAAGCAGGTTGTTTTCGAGTGTGCTGACCGTGTTGACGGCGTGCTCAGTGCGCGACGAGATCGCATTGATGAGCGCGGCATTTTCAGCGCGCAGACGTTCCGTGCTTTCCTGAGCTGCCGCCGTGATGAGAGCGGCCGCCTCCTGACCCGTTGCGGCATAGCGATCGACGATCGGGCGAGCCTTTTCGTCGATGAGGCGCGAGAGTTCGGTGGAGCGCCCAGCCAGCATCGAATTCAGCTCGCGCGTGCGCTCGTCGAGCGAGGTGCGGATGGAGGAGCCACGGGCTTCCAGGGCCTTGTCGACATCGGCAAGCGTGCTGTCGATTTCGCGGGCGCGTTCCTCCAGAGAGCTGCGGATCGCCGTGCTGCGCTCGTCGAGCGCGCGCTCGACCTGCGCCATGGTGGAGGCGATTTGCTCGCTGCCGCCGGTAAGCGTGTTGCGGATGGCCGCGCCGCGGGCTTCCAGCGACTGTTCGGCCGAAGAGAGCGCCTGCGAGATCGTATTGACCTGGCTGCTGACGAGGCCTTCGGCTTCGGCAACCTTGTTGACGATCGCGTTGCCTGCTTCCGAGAAGGTCTGGGCGACGGCCGCAGCCTGGCTTGCCAGCCGGTTCTGCGTTTCCGAGACGCGGTTGACGAGCTCGTCGGAGCGCTCGCTCATGGCACGCGTAAAGGCATCGCTATGGCTGCCGAGGTTCTCGGCGAATTGCTGGCCGGTATTGGCGAGCAATTCGGCCGTGCGGGTTGCTTCCGTGTCCATGCCCTGCGCGGCGTCGGCAACGGCCGTGCGCAGCGTCGTTGCAAGATTGGCAGCCTTGCCTTCGATCGTGCGGTTGACCGCTTCGAGGCCGAGATTGAGAGCGCGATCCATGGTCGAAAGGCGCTCTTCGATGCGAGCAGCTGCCTGGCTGCCGCTGTCGTCGATCTTTGCCGCGCCACTCGCCAGCGTATCGGAGAGGCGGTTGCCGGCGATATCGACCTGGGCGGCAACGCCAGTGACGCCTTCGTTGATGCGATTTTCGAGCGCCGAAAGGCTCGCTTCGACGCGCGAACCGGTCTCGGCAAAGCGGTTCGTCATGCCGTCGATCGACTGGTTGAGGTTGGATGAGAAGGTTTCGGCTGAGCGTGCGATATCGCCGGCGGCCTGCTGGATACGGCCGGCAATGTCGCCCGCACCGCTGTTCAGGCGCTCTTCCAGCGTCCTCGCGCTGGCGTCGATGGTCTGGCGCAGCGAAGCCTCACGGTCCTCGAGCGACATTTCCAGCATGCTGGCGCTGGTGGCAATCGAGGTGCCGATGGCGGTCGTCTGTTCCATCAGCGTGTTGTCGATCTGCGCGTGGGCATCGCGCAGGGCAAGGTTGATCGCATTGCTACGGTCTTCCAGCGTGGAGCGCATACGCTCATAGGCCGAGGCGAGGTTCTGATCCATCTGCGACAGACCGGCGCCGAGCGTGTTCTCCAGCTGGCGGGTCGTCGTGCCGAGAACGGTTTCGACGCGATCGCTGTTGGCGCCGAGCATTTCGGAGAGAGTGTCCGTATGGGCGGTGAGCGAGCGGTCGAGGCGTTCCTGGTTTTCGCTATAGGCAGCACGGATGGCTTCCGCCTTGTCGCCAAAGGCTCCGGCAACGCGGGACTCAGCACCGGAGACGCTGTCGAGAAGTGCGTTGGCGCGTTCCTCCAGAGCGCTTTCGAAGCGGTTCTGGTTTTCTGCAAGCGAGATTGCGAAGGCCATGCTCTTGTCGTCGAGCGTGTTGGTCAGCGCCTCGTGGCCGCTGGTGACGGTATGGGCTATAGCCTTGGCGCTGTGAGAAAGAGTGTCTTCCAGCTTCGCATGGCCTTCCGAAAGAGCGACGGCGAGCGCCATCGTCCGGTCGTCTAGGCTGTTGACGATCTTGTCGTGAGTGCCGGCGACAGTTTCGGAGAGGGCGTCGAGACGGCTGGATACCGCATCCTCGAGGCGTGACTGGGTGTCCGAAAGCGAAATGGCAAGAGCCATCGCCTTGTCGTCCAGTGCGTCGGCCAGCGCATTGTGGTTGCTGGTGAACGCATTCGTGATCGCCTCGGCGCGATTGGCAAGCGTTGCTTCGAGACGCGACTGGCCCGAGGTCAGCGCATCGGAAAGCGCCCGTGTCTTGCCGTCCAGCGTGTCGGCAACGCGATCGGCATGGCCGGAAACGGTATCTTCCAGGCGGGCCTGGGCTTCCGACAATGCGATGGCGAGCGCCATAGCTCTGTCGTCCAGCGCTTCGGCCAAGGCATTATGATTGCCTGCAAATGCCTTGATGATGGCCTCGGCGCGGTTCGCGAGAGTTTCTTCAAGACGAGTCTGTCCGGAGGTCAGCGCGGCGGCGAGGGCGCTGGCCTTGCCTTCGAACGTGTCAGCGACACGGTCTGCGTGACCGGAGACGGTTTCCTCCAGCCGAGCCTGGCTCTCGGAAAGTGCGATGGCGAGCGCCATCGTCCTGTCGTCGAGGGCATTGGTGACGCTTTCGGCGTGACCCGAGACCGTGCTTTCGAGACGAGCCTGACCCTCGGCCAGCGCGCGTGCAAGTTCCGTCGTCTTGGCGTCCAGTGTGCCGGCGACGTGTTCCGCATGGCCGGAAACCGTGTCTTCCAGCCGGGCTTGGCTTTCGGAAAGCGCGATAGCAAGCGCCATCGTCTTGTCGTCGAGCGTGTCGGCCAGCTTGCTGTGAGTATCGGCCATGACGCCGGTGATCGCGTCGGCGCGGCTCGCAAGCGTGTTTTCGAGGCGCAGCTGGCTTTCGGCCAGCGAAATGGCCAGCATCGAAGTGCGTTCGTCCAGGGCGGCGGTCAAATGTTCGTGGGAACCGCTGACGGCGCTGGCAATCGCTTCCGAACGCTCGGCAAGCGTCTGCTCGAAACGGGACTGGTTATCGGCCAGCGCGCCGAACAAGGCATTGCTGCGGGCCGCCATCACGGCATCGACCCGTTCATGGGCAGAGCTCAAAGCCTGCGTGATCTCGTTGGTGCGAGCAGAGAGGGTGTTGTTGATGTCGTTGGCCCTGCCGGTGAAGGCCGAGGTGAGTTCTTCCGTGCCGCTTTGCAGCGCGGCGGAGACATCGCGCGTGACACCCTGCACGGCGGATGTGAAGGCACCGGCATGCGAGGCGAGCGTGGTGTTGAGTTCGCTCGTGCCCGAGGTCAGGGCGGAAGAAATGCCTGTCGTGGCGTTCTGCAGCGCCGAGGTGATCTCGTTCGCCTTGGAGCCGATCGCGCTTTCCAATACTTCCTGGCCGGTTGCCAGCGTCGTTGCGAGAGCGAAGGACTGGTCGGTGAGATGCGAACCCAGGCGCTCGATGCTGGAGGTCAGGATGCCTTCCAGGGCATCCGAATTGCTGCCGAGCGACTGATTGATGCGGGCAAGGCTTTCCGAGAGCTTGGTGTCCAGGGAGCCGGCGCGCTTGTCGAAGGCGGAGGTGAATTCCGACACGCGGTCATCGAAGGTCGTCGAAAGCTGGGCGATCGTCGACTGGAAGCGTTCTTCGAAGAAGCCGGAGCGCAGGTCGAGATCCATGATGGTGTCGTCGGCTGTCGACTGCAGGCTTTGACGGAAGCTCGCGCCTTTTTCGTCGAGCGCCGTGTTGAGGCGGGACAGAACATTGTCCAGCGTGCCCGTGATGGACCGCTCGCCGCCGCTGAGGCTTTCGCTGATCTCCTTCGTGCGGGCCACCAGCGTTTCGTTGAGCTGGCGTGCACGTTCGTTCAATGCGGAATTCAGCTTTTCGGTGTTTGCATCGAGCGTCGAGGCGCGCGTTTCGAACTGGCCAAGCAGGTCCTTGCCGCGGTCGGCAAGAGTCGACGACAGAGATTCAAGACGGGTATCGAACTCGTGGCTGAGAGCGAGGCCTGAAGCGTTGAGGTTCTGCAGCAGGCTGTCGGTCTTGGCGGAAAGCAGGGTGCCGAGGGTCTGGACCGCAGAATCCGACTTCTCCATCAAGGCGGCTGCTCGCGTATCGATCATCGATGCGAAAGCTTCGCCAGAGGTAGACAGGCGTACGGCGATTTCTTCGGTCGCCAGCGACAGGTCTTCCTTGATCTGATCGTGCACGCCTGAGATCGAGGAGCGGATACGCTCGGCGTGATTGACGATGGCGTCACGTTCTGCGCCGAGTTCGTGGACCAAGCCGCGCACGCGCAATTCGTTGTCGGCGTAGCTGCGCTCCAGCGCATTGACCTCGGAATGGACGAGGGTTTCGAGTTCCGTTGCGCGTGCAATGGTGCGCTCGATGCCTTCGTTCATCGCCGAGACTTCGCGGCGAACGGCCTGACCGACCGTCATGATGCGCTCGGAAGCAATGGTTTCCGGCTCGACGAGACGCAGGGCGACTTCCGCCATGGAGCGCGCTGCATTGCGCATGTCGTGCGCACGCGAGATCATCATGCCGAAAGCATAGAAGAGCAGCACCGGAACGATAATGCCGACGATGCAGGCGATGACGCCCGGAAGGGCGGCAAGATCCGCGATGGAATGAATGTTCCTGATCTGGGTGCCGTAAAGCATGAACGCGAGGCCGGCGCCGCCGATGATCCAGAACAGCGAAAAGATCGTGGCGTTTCGCACCGCATGGCTCTGCGAGGCTCCGTCGAGCGCTCTCAATATGCTTGCGGAACTTGCCCTGCTGCCGTCATTGGCAGCAGCGAGGTTCGGATTCTTCGGCGCCTCGGCAGGGCGGGGCGGAGTGGCAGGGGCTGCGGCGCTGCGCGCTCCGCCATTCTTGCGGGCGGCATCATCCTTGGTCTGCTTTATCGGCTGTTTCGGCGGCTCAGACACATTTTGCTCCGGGATATCGGGCGTAGTTCCGCTGCGAGACTCCAAGCTCTCGTCACTGAAATCGATCTGCAAAGCTTCGTCCAATGCCTGAAAGGCCTTGTCCTCGACCGACTCGATGTACTTTTTGTTCGCCATGCGGTTACGCCTCGTTACAACTCACTCGGGCTTGCCGTGCCTTTTCCGGTAATTCCGCCGCGTCCGGAAAAGACGAACCCTGCCTCCCGTGGGGTCTTCCGCCTTCGATCAACACCGAGCTTGGATTTCCCATTACATTCAGAGTGGATAACTGGTTTTTCAAACGGATGTTATGAAAACATTACCATCATCCACTTCCGGGGCAAAGGCATGTGCCATCCACCCAATTTACCAGTATCGTAGTGACACATTCCCCCAGTCATGACAATTAATTCCACCTTAAAGCCAGTGGATCGTTAAGGGGCCATTAACCCTGTTTGGCTGTTCAATGCGATGAAAACCCAAGATTTTGAGCATGTTTAACGCACGTTAACCATGTCCCGAGTTTTCAGCCCTTAATGTGCCAAAATTTAACTCGATGGCCATGTCCGGGCCGCAACTATGCGGCAGGTTCCTAAAACAGACACAGATAAAAGACTGGAGCATTGGCACATGGCAGCTTTGAACATCGCATTTGAATCTCCGGACAATTCGCGAGGCGCGGCTCCGTCGCGGGAGCGGGCGATCGATCTTGTCCATCTCGGAAAGCAG
Source organism: Rhizobium sp. BK491 (assembly GCF_014194925.1). Lineage (NCBI taxonomy): Bacteria > Pseudomonadati > Pseudomonadota > Alphaproteobacteria > Hyphomicrobiales > Rhizobiaceae > Rhizobium > Rhizobium sp. BK491. Next base: position 466,783 of record NZ_JACIAR010000001.1, on the reverse strand, counting down.
ACGATGGGTGATAAGGCGCTGGAAGTCGAGGTGCTGCAGATGTTCGCAAGGCAGGCTCGTTCCTGCCTGCAGGAGATTGGCAGCGGCGATTTTAAACGCATGGAAGCTGCATCGCACAAGCTGAAGGGGGCTGCCAGCTCCATTGGCGCCTTTCGCGTGGCGGATGCGGCCGGAGCGCTCGAAAGCAACGTCGGCGACGCCGCTCGTATGGCAGCGGTTACAGCCAGCGTTATCGAGGCCGAGAACTTCATTTTGAAGCTCTCGCGCTAGGCCAAGCGTTCGAACAGCAAATCTTATCCAGTCTTCCGCCGCCAGACGGGATAATCCGTTTCGGCGGCGCAAATGTTGACTGCTCCAGCGAATTGTTGGAAGTAAAATTCCGATCGTCCTTCATTCAAGCAATTCGGAATTCACCCACATGACCAAATTGACCATCGTCGCCTTCGACGGCACGCGCTTTGACCTCAATGTCGACGAGGGCTCCACCGTGATGGAAAATGCAGTGCGCAACTCCGTTCCGGGTATTGAAGCGGAATGCGGCGGCGCCTGTGCCTGTGCCACCTGTCATGTCTATGTCGATGAGGAATGGACCGAAAAGGTCGGCGGCCCGGAAGCCATGGAAGAAGACATGCTCGATTTTGCATTCGACGTCCGTCCGAACTCGCGGCTTTCCTGTCAGATCAAGATGAAGAGCGCGCTTGACGGGCTTGTGGTGCATGTGCCGGAGCGCCAGGCTTGAGGCAGCGCTCCAACGCGCCTTGCGCGATTCCTCGGCCAGATCTCCTGTAGGCGCTCGTCACGCAAAAAGATGCCCCGCTCAGCCGGTGCAGCGAGCGAGGCGAGGCGGGCGCATCACCACAGGCAAGGGAGGAAACACCTGCGGCTTCAGGACGCGCCAGGAGAACACTTAGCGCATGCTTCGAAAAACAAACCCGACTGCGCCGAAGAGCGAATAGACCCGCCGACGCAGGCACTCGAAATCGATCCTTACGAGACAACCGCCCGGCCTTTTTCGAATCAACCAGCGCGTTTGTCTCTATAATTGATAGGAAAAACCTATTTCAGATTCTCGTAAAGTTCAAAGAGCAGCGAGATCGTACGATTCACAGGATATAGTGACCTATTTCCCACAGCCGTCGTTACTCGATCGCTTTTTGCGCTGAGAGCAGCTCTTCGGACTACTGCGAATTGCCTTGTCGGCTGCGATAGTAGAGCAGCCTCTGCATGCGGCTCGAAAAATTGAGCGCTTCTATGCGGTCGAAGCGTGCCTGATCGGCGTCGTGCCGTTCGGTTTCGCGCGATGTCACTGCGTTTGCCCGTTCCTGCAGCGTATCGCAATTGCTGGCGGGTGGCAGAGCCAGGATCTGCTTTTCCATCTGCCGCGCATGCTGGCGGGCGATTTCGACATGCCGGTCTTCGTGGCGCCGGATATCGCCGGTCAGGGTATCCCAGATCACGGAAAGCTGCTTGCTGGCGCCCCGCCGATCCCGCCAGCGCGGCAGGATGATTTCCGTATCGACCGTTACCTTGACGCTGGAGATATGGCAGCGGCCGTTTGATTCGCTGTAGGTCGCACTACCGCCGAAGCGGATCTTGGTTGCGCCGGGATGGTGGCTGCTTGAGCCTATCGCTAATGGCCCGCGCTGATTCAGGGCTGCATCGAGCTCGTCGGCGGTGCTTCCCTTGATGTCGAAATAGGAAGTTGACTTGCGGGCGATGACTTCCGCACCGGCCACACCGGGTATGCAGACCGCGAGCAGCAATGCACACGAAAGACTGAACTTATGGGATGCAAGCGGCATTCGTGTCGCTACCATGTTGAACTTCTGTAAACCTTGCGGCATAGCCACTGTGAGCGCAATATCAAGCGCAAGGTTTTTTCCTTTTCAATGGGATGGACAGTTCGTGACGGAGCTTCACAGCCAAAGCTGGCATGTCGCGCATGGCCGCAGTATCGATGTCGGCGGGCAGAGCGTCATCATGGCTATCGTCAATGTGACGCCAGATTCCTTTTCCGACGGCGGTCATTATGAGGCCGTCGATGCGGCCGTTGCCCATGCGCTGGCTTGCGTCGATGACGGGGCCGCCATTATCGATATCGGCGGCGAATCGACCAAGCCGGGTGCTGTCGCCGTCAATGCCACCGAGGAGCAGGGACGGGTACTGCCTGTCATCGAAGCCCTGCGCGGGAGTACCGATGCCCTGATTTCGGTCGATACCTACCGCGCCGATACGGCGCGGCTGGCGATCGGAGCGGGTGCCCATATCGTCAATGATATCTTCGGCCTGCAGCGCGAGCCTGACATCGCCGCTGTGGCCGCACAAACGGGCGCCGGTCTCTGCATCATGCACACGGGCCGCAACCGGCAGAAGCTGCCTGATGTCATCGATGACCAGCTTTTCTTTCTCAATCGCTCGCTGGAGATCGCAGCCGCCGCAGGCGTAGACAGACGGACGATCGTGCTCGATCCTGGTTTCGGCTTCGCCAAGGAAAATGCCGAGGAAAATCTGGAGCTCATGGCGCGTTTCAACGCTCTGCTGCGCTTCGAACTGCCCCTGTTAGTCGGCACTTCGCGAAAGCGGTTCATCGGCACTATAACGGGTCGCGAAGCAGCTGATCGCGATGTTGGCACCGCTGCAACCAGCGCAATCTTGCGATTGCAGGGAGCTGCGATATTCCGCGTACACAATGTCGCAATCAATAGGGACGTGTTGGCCATTGCGGATGCTATTCTCGCGACGCGGGCGAGACTTAAAACATGATGCTCGGATCCAAGGAGCGGTTTTCGGACGCGATCGCGCCTGTTCGAAACGGAGATACGCCATGAGCGCTGTGACATACACCATTACTCTTCAGAATTGCGCCTTCTTTGCCCGGCACGGCGTCCATGACGAGGAGGAATTCCTCGGCCAGCGCTTCTTCGTTGATGCCGAACTCGATGTCGAAGCCGGCGATGCGCTGGAGCGCGATTCGATCGACGATACCGTCAATTACGGCGTCGCCTTCAGCGTCATCGAGGAAATCGTGACAGGTCGCCGGCGTTATCTGATCGAGGCGCTGGCGCTCGATGTGGCCAAGGAGCTGTGCCGTCGTTTTCCGAGTATCCGCCGGGCCAAAATCACGGTACGCAAGCCCAATGCCCCGGTTCCGGGCGTTCTCGATTATGTACAGGTGAGCATTGAGCATTTTGCCTGAGGGTGCAGCCGTGCGGACGACGCTCGGTTTGGGCGGCAATCTGGATAACCCCGTCCACGCCATGGCGCTCGCCCTGCGTACGTTGGACGCGCGCGCCGATTGCCGGGTGGTTTCGGTGTCGCGGCTTTACCGCACGCCGCCCTGGGGCAAGACGGACCAATCCTTTTTCTACAATTCCTGTGCTGCCGTCGATACGACACTCTCGCCGGAAGCCCTGCTCGACGTATGCCTCGACATAGAGCGGCAGATGAAGCGGGTGCGGATCGAACGCTGGGGACCACGCACGATCGATATCGACGTGCTGACCTATGGAGATTTGGAAAAGGCCGAGCCGTTGCTCACCATTCCACATCCGCGAATGGTCGAGCGTGGTTTCGTGCTGATGCCGCTTGCTGATTTTGCCGCCGATCTCGTGGTGAAGGGCCGCACGATCACCGACTGGCTGCAGGATGTTGATATCGAAGGTATCGAGGTCGCGGACGAAAGCCGTGACTGGTGGCGGACAGCCTGAACTGGACCCCATGGATATATAAAGACAAAGGCCGGCAATTGCCGGCCTTTGTCTTTATGGATTCTCGTTCAACGCTATTGGATCGACCCGACCGCCATCTGGTCGACGTCTGCACGCTTCAGTGTGACGCCGATAACCGGGACCATCTGATCGCCGACCTTCACGGAGATTGTGACATTCATCGACTTGTTGTCCGCAACGCGGGCGATCATGGCGCCGTTGAGCTTCTGGCGGATCAATCCGAGAACGACGGTGTTATCGTTGACCGCGCCTGATGTCACGTCGAGGCCCTTACCGGCTGCGCCATCCAGGAACTTTCCGCTGTAGGAACCGCCATTCTGCGTGATCTCGGCCGACATCGGCTGCTGGAAGACGCCGACGCGGCAGGTGCCGTCGAGCTTGACGCCGGCGCTGCCGCCATCGGATGGCTTGCCCGTGAGATTGCAGGTGAACTTCGTGCCCTTGTACTTGCCGGCGACGATTTCGCCGGGGCCGCTCCAGGTACCGGAGATCGACTGGAAGAAGGCCTTGTCGCGGGGCGCCGCGTCGGCCGACTGCACCCAGGCGCCGGTGAAGATGGCTGCGGCTGCAAGGCTGCTTACAAGAAGAAATCGACGCGAAAACATGGACATTCCCTAGCGAGGCGGAACCGTGAAACTGATTGTCACTTTTGCCGCAGAATGGTTAATGCTTGGTTTCCTGAATGCCGAAGCGCCTGATTTTCAGGTCCTCATGCAGGATTGCGGCCGCCTACGCTCGGCGTGAGGTCGCCGGCAAAATCGGCAATACCGGGACGCTTGAGCGCCTTGAAGGGGAGCGGCCGGCAGAGGTCCATGGCGGCGATGCCGATTCTTGCGGTCATCATGCCGTTGACGACGCCCTCGCCAAGACGCGCCGACAGTTTCGACGCCAGGCCGTGGCCGATCAGTTGCTGGACGATGCTGTCGCCGACTGCGATGGAGCCGGTGACGGCCAGGTGGGCGATCACATCGCGCATCAGCCTGACCATGCCGAGCGTTCCGGGTCTACCGCCATAAAGCTCGGCCATGGCGCGGACGAGTCTCGCCGCTTCGTAGAGAACGTAGAGAATATCGACGAGGGCACGGGGACTGACGGCAGTTACCACCGATACCCGTTTCGAGGCACCGAGAATCAGCGCGCGGGCGCGGCGGTCGAGCGGGCCGAGCAGCTCGCGTTCGGCGAGGTCGATCAGTTGCGGCGCATCGATGATATCGTCTTCTGCCGCCTTCAGGGTCGCGCGGCCTCTTGCCGTGTCCGGATTGGCTTCCAGAATGGCGCAGAGTCGCTTGACCAACGCTTTGGCGCGCGCCGGCCGGGTTTCGACGATGGCGGCGTCCGCCTCTGCCTTGATGCTCTGCACAGCAGCGAGCCGCATCATTCCGGCCGTCTCGCGAATGACGATGGCAAACACGGCCAGGATGCCGACGGCCACAACTGCAAGGGCAGTATAGCCGAGCCAATCGGCCCGGCTGAACAGGTCGCGGATGAGCTGATCCGTCCAGAGGCCGAAAGCGAGCGATACCAGAATGCCGAGCGCGCTGAGTGCCACCTTGCCGAAGGAAAATCCTTTGCGGCGTGGCTTTGCAATGGCAGTTGCATCCGCATCGGCACCGAGGGCCGGATTGATGAACGGATCTTCCGCGTCGGGCGTCAGCACGATATCGGTATCGAAGCTCTGCGGCTTGCGAACCGCTGGCGCAGTTGCCTCTTTTTTGGAGGTTTCCGGTTCCACCGCGAAGGCGCCGGGACGACGATTACCGTTCGGCTCGTTTTCGGTCGATTTCGTCATGCGAGGCGGTCTCCGAACAGGAACTGCATGGCGCGGTCGAGGCGGATATGCGGCACCGAAAGCTTGATGCCTTCCCCGGTTTTTTCCAGCTCCGGCGGACGGAACCGCACGACATTCACTTCGGGCAGATGGACCTTTGCCCCATTGGCTTCAAGGGCTTCGAACAGCCAGCGGGGATTTTCCGGGAGATCGCCGGGGAAGACCGCTGTCTTGCGATGACCGTCGAAGGTCTCGCCGGCGATGGTTTCGCCGTCCATCGGCGTGCCGACGATGACGGGAAGCGTTTGCGCATCGCGGGTCACGGTTGCCTCGCGGGTCGCCCGCACCGAAGCGATGGCCATCACATCGATGCCGGCTCCGGCCATGCCGATGCGCTCAATGGCGCGATCGACGAGACGGCGTGTCAACGCCTCCAGCCGATCGTGACTTTCATGATGGAGATGGTCGGCCTTGGTCGCGGCCACCAGCACACGGTCGATGCGGCGGCCGAGCAGCGAGGAGAGGAGGGAGTTGGTGCCTGGACGGAAGCAGGCGAGCACATCCGTCAGGGCCCGTTCGAGATCCTGCACCGCTTCCGGTCCGCGGTTGATGGCCTGCAGGGCGTCGACCAGAACGATTTGGCGGTCAAGCCGGGCGAAATGTTCGCGGAAGAAGGGTTTGACGACAACGGCCTTGTAGGACTCATAGCGCCGCTCCATCATCGCCCATAGCGACCCTTTTGGCGCATTGCCCTCGGAAGGCAACTTCAGCGGTGCGAAGGTGAGGGCAGGCGAACCGTCGAGATCGCCGGGCAGAAGGAAACGGCCGGGGGGCAATGTGGAAAGCGAACGTTCGTCGGATTTGCAGGCTTTCAGGTAGTCGGCGAAAGCCGTGGCCAGATCGCGCGCCTTCATTTCATCCGCGGGTTCAGCGATATCTGCCGCTTCCGTTATGCCAAGCCAATGACGTGACAGTTCGGCACGAATGCCGGTCTCCGCCAGCGCCAGCGTCTCCTCGCTGAAGGTACGGAAATCCTTGGCGAGCAATGGCAGGTCCAGCAGCCATTCACCCGGATAATCGACGATATCGATCGAGAGGCGGCCGGGCGAGAACAGGCGGTTCCAGCCGCTGGCGCTTTGGTAATCCAGCGTCAGGCGCAGCTCGGAAATCGCCCTTGTCGAATCCGGCCAGACGCGGTCTTTCACGAGCGCGCGGATATGATCCTCATACTGAAAGCGCGGCACGGCGTCATCGGGCTGCGGTTCGAGACGAACGGCGGAGACACGGCCGGACTGCACCGGCTCGAACAACGGCAGACGTCCGCCATTCAGGAGATTATGTACCAGCGAGGAGATAAAGACGGTCTTGCCCGAACGGGAGAGGCCCGTGACGCCCAGACGAATTGTCGGATTGACGAGACCGGCGGCTCGATCGGCCAGATTGTCGAAGGCGATGAGGGCGTCGTCGGTAAAAGAGGTCAGGCTTGGGGGCAAGACGGGATCCCTGGATGACAGCGTGACCGTGAATATAGGGATGGAAACTTGCGCCGAAAAGATGAGCGGATATGTGTCTGCAATCAGCGGCGCCGCCGTTGCGGCCCATATCGCCGAAGTCTCTATTCGGTGACAAAGTCGAGCAGTACCCAGCCCGATGGCGTCGAATCGACAACGGCAAGACCGGCTGTCGGAAATCCGCGTGGAAGAGCGCTGGCCAGAGCATCGCGTCCAATCAAGGCCGCAAGCGTCAGTTCGATGACCGGGTTATGCGCGACCAGCATGACCGACTCCTGATCGGTCTGCGCAGCGATGAGTGACAGATAGATATCCGGTGAGCCGTTATAGAGTTCGTCGACGAAGCGGAACTCCGTCGACGGCGTGACGACGCGGCGTATAGCCTCGGCGGTCTGGCGGCAGCGCAGGGCGGTGGAGGAAATGACAAGGTCGGGCTTGTAGCCTTTATCAGCCGCCTCGTCGGCGACAATCTCGGCCGCGGCGTAGCCGTTGTCGCTCAAGGGACGGTCGAAATCTTTTTGGCCGGGTGCAGGCTGCATGGCCTCGGCGTGGCGTAGAAGATAGATCCGGGAGGGCGGCGGCGAAATGCTGATCATGGCAAGATCTCGAGGCTCGATTTCACTCATGAGGTAACGTCTCTTCATTGGTGCCGTCAACTGCTGCGCGATCTGTCAGAAGGCGAAATGCTCCATCATCACGGGAAGGTTACGAAAGACGCGAATCTGGCTCGATGAGAAGAAGTGATGAAAAAATAGACCCTTAGCTGAATTTTATGACAAATTTAAAAATCAGTTGACAGCATCTATTTGGCTTGAATCGGCACTATCGGTTGGGATATACAGCCCAGCCATATGAGATGTTCTTCAGGAGAATCGCGTTGAGTGAGAAGATCGATCTTAGCAATTATGTGCCCTCGGAAGACGAGGAGTTCATGAATCTGAATCAGCGAGCTTATTTTCGAGCGAAGCTGGTGGCATGGAAAAACGACATCCTTAGAGAAGCGCGCGAAACCCTGGATCATCTGGCGGAAGAAAGCGCAAATCATCCTGACCTGGCCGATCGTGCCTCTTCTGAAACAGATAGAGCCATCGAGCTTCGGGCTCGCGACCGCCAACGTAAACTCATTTCCAAGATCGATGCCGCATTGCAGCGCATTGAGGATGGCACGTACGGCTATTGTGAAGAAACCGGCGAGCCGATCGGCCTGAAGCGTCTTGACGCTCGCCCGATCGCAACCTTGTCGATCGAGGCGCAAGAGCGTCACGAGCGCCGCGAAAAGGTTTACCGCGACGAGTAGTAACAGCATCGGTTTCGACCGGCTTAAATAAAAGCAAGGGCACGATGGAAATCTCCGTCGTGCCTTTTTCAATTCCGGCGTTTCTGAGAGGCCGCACCTTATTTGTCGCGGCTGACGCTCATTTCCCCAAAGATGCGAGCGACTTCCTTCTGAAGAGCGCTGTCCGCTCCGGTCAGCGGAGCGAGCTCCGGTTCGACGCGTTTTGCCGGGCTTGGGATCGTGGATGGTTCAGCATTTGGTTGCTGCTGCACCTGTCGCGGTGCCGGCGCGTTCGGAATGATCCGTTCGGCGGTCAGGTTCTTCGACATTTCCGCTTCCAGAATACGCTGGAAATCATTGCCGGGTTCGACCGATGGCGTCGGTGCAGGGGTAGGCTCGGCTGTTGCCGGGAGTGCGGGAGCCGGTTGTTGCTGAGGCAGGACGACATGTCGGGCAGCGTCCAGTATGTCGGCGGCTTCCGTCTCGCTGATAGTCGGCACCGCCTGGGACGCCGGTTGCTGTGGCCTGACGGCGGCGGGTTGCGGGTGTTCGGCCACCTGCGGTACTGGAGTTGGTTGCGCCGTAGGCTCGAGGCGCGGCTCGTTGCGCAGATAGGCTTCGATCTTGTCCTCAGCGGTTTGCTGGGGCTGCGGAAGCGTTGCGGGAGGAGCTTCCACCGCAGCCGCCTTCTGTTGCTGCGACTGCCTCTCTTCAAATGCCATGGGAATATCGACCGGCGTTGCGGAGGTTCCAGCGCGTGTGGCATCGGAAATGCCCGATTCGATGACGATGTCCGTCGGGCCGCCGATCATGATCAAATGCTCGATCCCATCGCGTCGCACGAGCACGAGACGGCGGCGAGCATCGACGGCGGCGGCATCCAACACCTGCAGGCGAGGCTGACGGTTCTTGCCGCCGCGCACGAAAGGAGAAGGCGCTCGGTTGCGCATGATCCACAGAATGCCGATGAGCACGAGCAGGGCAATGCCAACTCCACCGGCTGCGAGAAAGAAACGGCTGCCATAGGCTCCGGCGATATCGTCCAACATGTCGAGATACTCCGTAATTGTCCCCGATGTTGCGGTTTACAGCGCCGCGCGTCACATGTGACGCGCAAAGGTCGCTGTAGTACTTTAAATCCACTGCATAATTTTATCCTTAAATTGAATCCTGTTTAAGGAATTATGCAGTAGGCGCAACTGCCGCGGGTAATGCTTTGACCGTGACCCTTCTATACGGCGATCATATGAACAGGATTGCGCCGGAGACAAGATGCGATTGCAGGCTGTTGTCTTCTATTGCCTGTGAATTCAAGCCTTTCTGGCCCGGCAAAGCTTTTTGCCGATGACGCAACTTGATAAAGAAGATTCGAAAGGTCCGACTCCGGCGACCCCTAAACGTGTATGACATGTCGCGAGGAGAACGGCCGATACGAGGGGTTCATGACAAAGCAGCGTCCGTCCGACGAGTATAGCGTGCCGCTGGTGGATCGCGGGGTTCGTTCGGGAACCGTGCTGCGCATCATCCTGCTTGCGCTCGTTCTCGTGGCTGCGGCTGCGGCTTTCGTCGTCTTCAAGAACCAGCTCGACAACGAAGCGGTTCTCGGTGGCCTCGGCATTCTCGCCATGGTCGGCATCTTCTTCCTGGTTTCCTCGATCATCGGCTTTGTCGAGGTCATGCCGCAGCCTCAGTCCGACAGTCTGGCCCGGTCCTTCCTCAACAGTCATCCGGACGGAACGCTGATCACGGACGAGAAGGGGCGCATCGTCTATGCGAATGCCGCCTATGGCCGGCTGACCGGGGCGACGAAGGCGACGGAAGTGCAGTCGCTGGAGATGCTGCTGTCGCGAAATCGCGAATCCAACGAGGCTCTCTATCGTCTCGCCAATGGCCTGCGCGATGGCAAGGAAGGATCGGAGGAGTTCCGCCTGCTGAAGCCGCTCGGGCCCGTGGATGGAAGCGGCAATGGGGCGCATTGGTACCGGCTGAAGGCGCGCGTGCTGCCGGCCGAGCAAGGCGCCAACAAGGCACTGCATATCTGGCAGATTACCGACATCACCTCCGAGCGTGATGACCAGGAACGTTTCTTCAAGGAATTGCAGAACGCGATCGACTATCTCGACCATGCGCCGGCCGGCTTCTTTTCCGCGGGGCGCAAGGGCGAGATCTTCTATCTCAATGCGACGCTCGCCGAATGGCTGGGCTTCGATCTGACGAAATTCGTGCCGGGCTCGATGACCATAGGCGATCTTGTGGCCGGCGAGGGGCTGGCGCTGATCCAATCGGTGCAGGCGGAACCGGGTCTCAAGAAGACGGTGACGCTCGATCTCGATCTGCGCCGGTCCAATGGCCAAAGCCTGCCAGTGCAGATCGTCCACAGCGTCACGTCGATGCGCGACGGCGCTCCCGGCGAGAGCCGCACCATCGTCCTGACCCGCCGGAATGGTGCGGATACCGAGCAATCGGCCTCCGCCGCCGCGATGCGCTTCAGCCGCTTCTTCAACAATACGCCGATGGCAATCGCGTCCGTTGACGGCAACGGCCGCATTCTGCGGACGAACGCGCCTTTCCTGAAGCTTTTCTCGGATCTGGTCTCGCGCGACGATATCGAGCGCGGTGCTGCCCTGGAGAGCGTCGTCAACGACAGCGACCGGCCGCAGCTGCAGCAGGCGCTGGCGGCCGCCAAGGACCGGCAGGGCGACATTCCGCCGATCGACTCCCGCAATCCGAAAGACGAAACGCGGCATTTCCGCTTCTACGTCAATGCCGTCATCGACCAGACCGACGAGGCGCCGGAAGAGGCTGCCATCGTCTATGCGGTCGAGGTGACCGAGCAGAAGGCGCTCGAGACCCAGATGGCGCAGACGCAGAAGCTCAATGCTGTCGGCACGCTCGCAGGCGGCATCGCGCATGACTTCAACAACGTTCTGACGGCGATCCTTCTGTCTTCCGACCATCTCCTGCTGCAGGCGCGGCCTTCCGATGCCAGCTTTGCGGATCTGATGGAAATCAAGCGCAATGCCAATCGTGCGGCCGTGTTGGTGCGGCAGTTGCTCGCCTTCTCGCGCAAGCAGACCATGCGGCCGACGATCCTGAACCTGACGGATGTGATCGGCGATCTGCGCATGCTGGTGGACCGGCTGCTATCGGGTACGCATGTCAAACTCGACGTCGATTACGGGCGCGACCTCTGGCCTGTGAAAACCGATCTCTCACAGTTCGAGCAGGTGCTGATCAACCTCTGCGTCAATGCCCGCGATGCCATGCCGGGCGGCGGTACGCTGACGCTGCGCACCCGCAATCTGCGCGCGGCCGATGTCAGCGCCTTCAACTATCCCTACCTTCCGCATGAGGATATGGTGCTCGTCGAGGTCAGCGATACCGGAACCGGTATTGCGCCTGAGATCATGGACAAGATTTTCGAGCCTTTCTTCACGACCAAGGAAGTGGGCAAGGGCACCGGCCTCGGCCTTGCCATGGTTTACGGCATCATCAAGCAATCCGGCGGCTACATCCAGCCGGAATCGGAAGTTGGCAAGGGAACGACCTTCCGCATTTTCCTGCCGCGGCACATCGTGGAAATGCCCTCGGTAACCGAAGCGAAAGTGTCGGAAAGCCGCGATGTTACGGCCATGGACCAGGGTGCGGGTGTCGCCCCTTCTTCGGAAGAACCGGCCGATCTTACAGGCAAGTCCGCTGTCGTGCTGCTTGTCGAGGACGAAGAGGCGGTACGCCGCGGTGGCAAGCGCATGCTTGAGACGCGGGGTTATACCGTCCACGAGGCCGGCTCCGGCGTTGAGGCGCTCGACATCATGGAGGAGCTCGACGGACAGGTCGATGTCGTCGTCTCCGACGTCGTCATGCCCGAGATGGACGGGCCGACGCTGCTGCGCGAATTGCGCAAGAAATATCCGGATCTGAAGTTCATCTTCGTTTCGGGTTATGCCGAGGATGCCTTTGCCCGCAACCTGCCAGCGGACGCGCAATTCGGCTTCCTGCCGAAGCCATTCTCGCTGAAGCAGCTTGCCGTCGTCGTACGCGAGACCCTGGACAAGAATTAAGAAGGAGGCGTTTCGCGCCTCTCCATGTTGCCGATTGAGGCGCAACGGTATAATCAACCGACCATGATCGACCTCGCCAAGCCCGTTTTCCAAATGTGGTGGCGCTCCTTCTAGGAGCGGCAGTCGTCATGTCTTGAAATCGACCCTGCCGCCGTAATCCGGCAGGCATTATACATTTCCGTTTTTCCCTTCCCGATTGCGGCGGCTCCTTTTGCGGAGCAATGAAATGTTTTCCCCTACCGATAATCGTCCCGTCATCCTGACGGGCGACCGGACCACGGGTCCACTCCATCTCGGCCATTATGCCGGGTCGCTGAAAAGCCGCGTTGCACTTCAGCACAGCCATGAGCAATTCCTGCTCTTGGCGGATACGCAGGCACTGACGGACAATGCGCATGATCCCCAGAAAGTGCAGCGCAACGTCCTTGAAGTCGCCACGGACTATCTTGCAGTCGGCATCGATCCGGCGCTGACAACGATCTGCGTTCAATCCGCTTTACCCGCGCTCGCGGAATTGACACTACTCTATCTGAATTTCGTGACTGTCAGTCGCCTGGAGCGCAATCCGACGATCAAGACGGAGATCCAGCTGCGCGGTTTCGAACGCGACGTGCCGGCCGGCTTTCTCTGCTACCCGGTCGCGCAAGCCGCCGATATCACCGCCTTTAAGGCGACCGTCGTTCCCGTCGGCGAGGATCAGGCGCCGTTGATCGAGCAGACAAACGAGATTGTTCGCCGTCTCAACCGGCAGATCGGGCGAGACGTTCTGGTGGAGGCAACAGCGATGGTGCCGGCTATCGGGCGTCTGCCCGGCGTCGACGGCAAGGCGAAGATGAGCAAATCGCAGGGTAATGCGATCCCGCTTTCGGCATCGTCCGATGAGATCAGGGATGCGGTGCGGCGCATGTATACCGATCCGGATCACCTGCGTGTCAGCGATTTCGGCAAGGTCGAGGGAAACATCGTCTTCACCTATTTCGATGCCTTTTGCGAGGATCGGCAATTCGTCGAAGAGATGAAAGAGCATTATCGCCGCGGCGGACTTGGAGACGTCACCTTGAAGAGACATCTCGAGGATGTCCTGCAGGCGCTGCTCGCGCCGATCAGAGAGCGTCGTGCGCTTTATGCTGCTGAACCGGACTATGTGATGGAAGTCTTGCGGGAGGGGACGCGAAAGGCGAGGGAACGGACAGAGGCGACGCTTGCCGAATTAAGGTCAGCGCTGGGTCTGTTCTCTCTCACTTGAAAGAAAGAGAACGGCCGGGCGCTCGCACACCCGGCCGTTCCTGTGACGAGGGCCTTGATTAGTCCGCCAGAGCTACGGCGATTTCCGCGGCCAAACGCGCATTGTTTTCGACAAGCGCGATGTTGGTCTTGAGGCTGCGGCCTTCGGTGATGTCGAAGATCGTGCTCAGCAGATAGGGCGTAACCGCCTTGCCGGTGATCTCGTCGCGCTCGGCGCTGTCGAGGGCCCGCTCGATATAGATTTCCATCTCCTCGCGCGGAATCTCGTCGGCTTCCGGAACCGGATTGGCGATCAGCATGCCGCCATCGATGCCCAGCTGCTCGCGCGTCGTCTGGAAGTTGGCGATGGCCGCCGGGCTGTTCAGCGTCAGCGGGCTTGTCAGGCCGGATGAGCGCGACCAGAAGGCCGGAAACTCGGTGCTGTCGTAGGTGACGACCGGAACGCCGCGGGTTTCGAGCACTTCGAGCGTCTTCGGAATATCGAGGATCGCCTTGGCGCCGGCGCAGACGACGATGACGCCGGTGCGGGACAGCTCTTCAAGATCGGCCGAAATATCGAAACTTTCTTCGGCGCCGCGATGGACGCCCCCGATGCCGCCGGTGGCGAAAACCTTGATGCCGGCGCGGGCGGCCGCGATCATCGTGGCGGCAACGGTGGTCGCGCCCGTGCGGCGTTCGGCGATCGCAAAGGCAATGTCGGCGCGCGAAACCTTCATCGCACCTTCCGTCTTGGCCAATGCTTCCAGCTCTTGCGGCTCCAGGCCGATATGCAACGTGCCATGGATGACAGCGATGGTCGCGGGTACCGCGCCTTCCTGCCGGATGATCGCTTCGACGCTGCGAGCCATCTCGATATTGCCAGGATAGGGCATGCCGTGGGTGATGATCGTCGATTCCAACGCAACGATCGGCGCACCGCGCAGCTTGGCGGCAGCGACTTCCTTCGAATAGGAGATCGGAAGCAGGGGCGAGATAGGCTGGGTCATTGTCGTTTCCAATTCACTGAAACAATATACGCGTTTTGAACAGGCTTCATGACAGAATATCGGCCTCGGGAACAAGGGCCAGCACTGTCTTTAGCAGCTCGGGAGAGAGATTTTCTGCCGTCGCATAGGGGGACTGGACTGTGATTGCCGCCGCTGCCGCGCCATGACGGACGGCTTCTGCGAGATCGTGGCCGGCCATCAGCGCCGCAAGAACGCCGGAGGCAAGCGAGTCTCCCGCACCGGTGACATCGGCGACATCTTCGACGATAGGCGGCTGCAAGCTGACCACGATATCACGCGAGAATGCGATCAGGGGGCGCTTGCCACGCGTGATCACGCCGTTGCGCAGATCGAGCGCGCGCAAAGCGCTCACCCATTCGCGTGGGTCTTCCGGGCGGATTCCAGTCAATGCGGCGGCTTCGGCTTCGTTGAGGAACAGGTGGTCGATGCCGGCAAGGCTCGGCTTTAGCCGCACCACTTTTGCCGGCGAGATGGCGATAGCGGCGACCGGCTTGCCGCATATAGCGGCTCTTGCCGCGATTGCGCCTAAGGTTTCGGCCGGCAGATTGGCGTCGCAGAGAATGAGGTCGGTTTCATCGAAGGCATCGCGAACGGCGCGAATCGCCAGGCGTCGCGGAACGAAGAGCTTGTAGAGCTCCATATCTGCAAGCGCGATGACCAGATTGCCGTCATTCTCAAGGATCGCGGTATAGCTCGGCGTCTTGCGATCGAGGAAGACGAAGGGTTTGTCGTCGATGCCGGCGTGGCTTGCAGCCTCGGCCACCATTTCGCCGGAGGGGTCGCCGCCGCGGGGCGAGATCAGCTTTACGTCGAAGCCGAGGCGGGCGAGATTTCGCGCCGCATTGAAGCCGCCGCCGCCGGGCTCCTCGAACCATGCGCCGGGGTTGCTGGCGCCGGGCGCCGTCTCGCCGAAGATGCGGCCACGCCGGTCTATATGGGCGCCGCCGAGAACGAGAATCTTTTTCGCCATAGGGTTATCCTCGGCAGTCGAAAAGACGAATCGAGCGGGGCGGCGACAGGCGTGAATTGGCCGCCCCATAACCGTAAGTATCTGGGAAGAAAGAAGAAAACAAAAGTAGAACGGAAATCATTTTATCTTTTTCTTTCAATTGCTTGTTGTGCTCTTGCGATAAGAGAACAAATAGAGTACAGAATTCTCATCGGCGGCGACATTGCTAGAGCGGCTTCAATAACCTAAAGGTGGATCGAATGTCTCAGAATTCTTTGCGGCTTGTAGAGGACAAATCGGTGGATAAAAGCAAGGCACTTGAAGCGGCACTCTCTCAAATTGAGCGGTCGTTCGGCAAGGGCTCGATCATGAAGCTCGGCTCCAACGAGAACGTGGTCGAAATCGAAACGGTTTCCACCGGCTCTCTGAGCCTCGATATCGCTCTCGGCATTGGCGGCTTGCCGAAGGGGCGCATCATCGAAATCTACGGGCCGGAAAGCTCTGGTAAGACGACTTTGGCCCTGCAGACCATTGCAGAGGCACAAAAAAAGGGGGGCATCTGCGCCTTTGTGGACGCAGAACATGCGCTGGATCCGGTCTATGCCCGCAAGCTCGGCGTCGACCTGCAGAACCTGTTGATCTCGCAGCCGGATACCGGCGAGCAGGCGCTTGAAATCACCGATACGCTGGTGCGCTCCGGCGCGATCGACGTCCTCGTCGTCGACTCCGTTGCGGCATTGACGCCGCGCGCCGAGATCGAAGGCGAAATGGGCGACAGCCTGCCGGGCCTGCAGGCCCGCCTGATGAGCCAGGCGCTGCGCAAGCTCACGGCTTCCATCTCGAAGTCCAACACCATGGTGATCTTCATCAACCAGATCCGCATGAAGATCGGCGTCATGTTCGGTTCGCCGGAAACGACGACGGGCGGTAACGCGCTGAAGTTCTACGCCTCGGTTCGCCTCGATATCCGCCGCATCGGTGCTGTCAAGGAGCGCGAAGAGGTGATCGGCAACCAGACGCGCGTCAAGGTCGTCAAGAACAAGATGGCGCCTCCCTTCAAGCAGGTCGAATTCGACATCATGTATGGCGAAGGCGTTTCCAAGACCGGCGAACTGGTCGATCTCGGCGTCAAGGCCGGCATCGTCGAAAAGTCCGGCGCCTGGTTTTCCTATAACAGCCAGCGTCTCGGCCAGGGCCGCGAGAACGCGAAAATCTTCCTGCGCGACAATCCGGATCTCTCGCGCGAAATCGAATTGTCGCTGCGCCAGAATGCCGGCCTGATCGCCGATCGCTTCCTGCAGAATGGCGGCCCCGATGCCGATGATGGCGATACCTCTGGCGAATAAAGGCTTCGGGAAGCAATTCCCGACCTAAGATCGAGACCCAAAAGTCGAAACCGGCCGTATTGTCCAAGGGATGTGCGGCCGGTTTTGTTCGTGCGGCTGGACAGCGCCGGGAGCGGACGATAAAAGCCACTGACTTTGATGCAAGTTGCTGAGCGCAGGACTGAAGGGCCCCATATGAGCGGTGTTAATGAAATCCGGTCGACCTTCCTCGACTATTTTAAGAAAAACGGCCACGAGATCGTGCCGTCGAGCCCGCTGGTGCCGCGCAACGATCCGACATTGATGTTCACCAATGCCGGCATGGTGCAGTTCAAGAACGTGTTCACCGGCCTGGAGCAGCGTCCCTATACGACGGCGTCTACCGCGCAGAAATGCGTGCGCGCCGGCGGCAAGCATAACGACCTCGACAATGTCGGCTATACCGCCCGTCATCACACCTTCTTCGAGATGCTCGGCAATTTCTCCTTTGGCGACTATTTCAAGGAGCGCGCCATCGAGCTTGCCTGGAACCTGATCACCAAGGAATTCGGCCTCGATGCCAAGCGCCTGCTGGTCACGGTCTATCACACCGACGACGACGCCTTTAACCTGTGGAAGAAGATTGCCGGCCTTTCCGACGATCGGATTATCCGCATCGCCACCAGCGACAATTTCTGGGCGATGGGCGATACCGGTCCTTGCGGTCCCTGTTCAGAGATTTTCTACGATCACGGCGATCACATCTGGGGTGGCCCTCCCGGCTCTCCGGAAGAAGACGGCGACCGCTTCATCGAGATCTGGAATCTCGTCTTCATGCAGTTCGAGCAGATCACCAAGGAGCAGCGCGTCGACCTGCCGCGTCCGTCGATCGACACCGGCATGGGACTCGAGCGCGTTGCCGCCGTGCTGCAGGGCAAGCATGACAACTACGATATCGACCTGTTCCGCGCGCTGATCGAAGCCTCGGAAGAGGCGACCGGTGTCAAGGCGGAAGGCGAGCATCGCGCCAGCCACCGTGTGATCGCCGATCACCTGCGTTCCTCCGCCTTCCTGATCGCCGATGGCGTGTTGCCGTCGAATGAGGGCCGTGGCTACGTGCTTCGCCGCATCATGCGCCGCGCCATGCGTCACGCGCAGCTGCTCGGCGCCAAGGAACCGTTGATGTGGAAGCTGCTGCCGGCGCTGATCCAGCAGATGGGCCGTGCCTATCCGGAGCTGGTGCGCGCCGAAGCGCTGACCTCCGAGACGCTGAAGCTCGAAGAAACCCGTTTCCGCAAAACGCTGGAACGCGGCCTCTCGCTGCTCAACGATGCCACTTCGGACCTGCATAAGGGCGACAGCTTGGACGGCGAGACCGCCTTCAAGCTCTACGACACTTATGGCTTCCCGCTCGACCTGACGCAGGACGCGCTGCGCGCCCGCGGCATCGGCGTCGATATTTCCAGCTTTACCGATGCCATGGAGCGCCAGAAGGCCGAGGCGCGCTCGCATTGGACCGGCTCCGGCGACAAGGCGACCGAGACCATCTGGTTTGAGCTCAAGGAGAAGAACGGTGCGACCGAATTCTTGGGCTATGACACGGAATCTGCCGAAGGCGTGATTCAGGCGATCGTCAAGGACGGCGTCGCCGTCGATAGCGCTTCCTTCGGCGACAAAGTGCAGATCGTGGTCAACCAGACGCCGTTCTACGGCGAATCCGGTGGCCAGATGGGCGATACCGGCGTGATCTCCAGCGACCATGGCAAGCTCGCCGTCAGCGATACGCAGAAGAAGGGCGAAGGCCTCTTCGTTCACAGCTCCGAAGTTTCGGAAGGCAAGATCAAGGTCGGTGATGCCGTCGTCCTGACGGTCGATCACAACAGGCGCTCGCGCCTGCGCGCCAACCATTCCGCGACCCATCTGCTACACGAAGCACTTCGCGAAGTGCTCGGCACCCATGTCGCGCAAAAGGGCTCGCTGGTCGCGCCGGAGCGCCTGCGTTTCGACGTTTCGCATCCGAAGCCGATGTCGGCTGAGGAGCTGAAGGTCGTCGAAGAGATGGCCAACGAGATCATCCTTCAGAATTCACCCGTTACGACCCGTCTGATGAGCGTCGATGATGCCATTGCAGAAGGCGCGATGGCGCTGTTCGGTGAGAAGTATGGCGATGAAGTCCGCGTCGTGTCGATGGGGCAGGGCGTGCGCGGCGCAAAGTCCGGCAGGCCCTATTCGGTCGAGCTTTGCGGCGGTACGCATGTCTCCGCGACCGGCCAGATCGGTCTCGTGCGCATCCTCGGCGAAAGCGCCGTCGGTGCTGGCGTGCGCCGCATCGAAGCCGTCACAGGTGAATCCGCGCGTGATTATCTCGCCGAGCAGGATGATCGCGTGAAGAGCCTCGCCTCGACGCTGAAAGTCCAGCCGGCCGAAGTGGTTTCGCGTGTCGAATCCCTGATGGACGAGCGCCGCAAGCTCGAGCGCGAACTGGCCGATGCCAAGCGCAAGCTTGCGATGGGCGGCAGCCAAGGCGGCTCCGCCGATGCAGTCCGAGAAGTCAACGGCGTCAAGTTCCTCGGCAAGCCGGTTTCCGGCGTCGATCCCAAGGATCTCAAGGGCATGGCGGATGAAGCCAAGGCAAGCCTCGGCTCCGGCGTCGTGACGCTGATCGGCGTTTCGGATGATGGCAAGGCCAGCGCCGTCGTCGCCGTCACGGAGGATTTGGTTGGCCGCTTCAGCGCCGTCGATCTCGTGCGCGTCGCTTCAGCTGCCCTCGGCGGCAAGGGTGGTGGCGGTCGTCCCGATATGGCGCAGGCCGGAGGCCCGGATGGTGCCAAGGCTGACGAGGCGATCGAGGCGATTGCCGCGGCACTTGCTGGCTAAGACGCTGATTTCGTATTTCTAATTAAAATGGCGGATGCTTCGGTGTCCGCCATTTTTATTTGCACCTCCAACTCCGCAGGATTTGTCAAATCGGGTTATGCTCTTGTCGGGCCGATCGATTTGCAAGGGGTTAGACATGAGTGGTGGAACGGCGTGGACGCTTTACGAGACCCGGCTGCGGCGGGTTTCGGCCTATATCCATGAGCATCTGGATAATGAGCTCGATATGGAAAGGCTTGCCGAAATCGCCTGCATGTCCAGCTATCACTGGCACAGGATCTATCGGGCGATCTATGGCGAGACGGCGGCTGCAACCGTCAAGCGGCTTCGGCTGCATCGTGCCGCCGGCGATCTCGTCAACACCCGTCTATCCGTCAGCGACATTGCAAAGCGGTCGGGCTATCCCAACCTCCAGTCGTTCAACCGCATCTTCAGATCCGTCTACGGCATGCCGCCAGCGCGATATCGGAATGAGGGAAGCCATACGATTTTCGAACCCAGCACCCAAGGAAGGATCACGGTCATGTTCGACGTTACGCTTCGCACCATTTCCCCGATGTCACTGATCGGTGTCGCCCATCGCGGCTCCTATATGCAGATCGGCCAAGCTTTCGAAACACTTTTCGGTACTATCTTCGCCCGCGGCCTTGCCGGGCCGGACATGCGCATGATCGGTATCTATCTCGATGATCCGGATGTGGTGGAAGCGGACAAACTACGCTCCTATGCCTGCGTCACCGCTGGCGAGGCCGTCGTTGCCAATGCTCCGCTGGAGCGGCGTTCGCTCGATGGAGGCGACTATGCCGTGCTGCGCCACAAGGGTCCCTATGCAAACATGCATAAGGCCTATCACTGGCTTTATGCGCAATGGCTGCCGGCTTCCGGGCGGCAACTGCGCGATACCGTCATGTTCGAGGAATATATCAACAATCCGCGCGACGTGCCGCCGACGGAGCTGTTGACCGATATCTATATGCCGCTGCAATAGCGGCATACGAGCGCGATCGAAGATTTCCTCTTAATGCCTTGTATTATCGGGCATTAGCCGGCTTCGGCATGGCGGCATTATCGATCTCGTTGCCGCGGCGGTAAGCGTCGCGATCGCTGACCCGGCTCCAATAGTCGATGAAGGCCGGCCGCTTTTCGATAGTGCCGAAGTTGAGGCCCCAGCCGACATGGGAACCGACATAGACGTCGGCGGCCGTGAAGCGGTCGCCGGCGATGAACGGCGAGGCGGTGACGGCCTGTTCCAGCGTGTCGAAGACATGGTCCAGGCTGCCGCAGCCCGCCATGCGCAGGCGCTCAGCAGGGATTTCGAAGCCGAGTGCGCGGTTGGTGACTGCCATTTCCATCGGGCCGGCAGCGAAAAACATCCAGCGGAAGTAGCGGCCACGCTCGGCCGCCGTCGGGGCAAGGCCTGCCTGTGGGAATGTTTCGGCCAGATAAGCGCAGATAGCCGCACCTTCGGTGACGACGGTGTCGCCGTGCTTGATAGCCGGCACCTTGCCCATGGGATTCACCGACAGATATTCAGGTGCCTTCATTGTCGTACCGAAATCGAGATACTCCGTGCGGTAAGGCTGGCCGATCTCCTCGAGCATCCAGCGTGCGATGCGTCCGCGTGACATCGGATTGGTATAGAAAACGAGTTCTTCAGCCATCTGCCTCTCCCTTTTTGTTGCGCGCATTTTTGCCACTGCTAGGCCGCGGCGGCAAGATTCCGGGCAAAAGAAAACCCGGCACTGAGGCCGGGTTCTCATAGGTTCCGATGCCGGGGCTTAGGCAGCCATGGCCTTCTTGAGGTTTTCGTCGATCTTGTCGAGGAAGGCGGTGGTCGAGAGCCACGGCTGGTCGGGGCCGATCAGCAGCGCCAGGTCCTTGGTCATGTAGCCGGCTTCGACGGTATCGACGCAGACCTTTTCGAGCGTGGACGCGAACTTGGCGAGTTCGGCATTGTCGTCGAGCTTGGCGCGATGAGCGAGGCCGCGGGTCCAGGCGAAGATCGAAGCGATCGAGTTCGTCGAGGTTTCCTGGCCCTTCTGGTGCTGACGGTAGTGGCGGGTCACCGTGCCGTGTGCGGCTTCGGCTTCCACCGTCTTGCCGTCCGGCGTCAGGAGAACCGAGGTCATCAGGCCGAGCGAGCCGAAGCCCTGGGCAACGGTATCGGACTGGACGTCGCCGTCATAGTTCTTGCAGGCCCAGACGTAGCCGCCGGACCACTTCAGGGCCGAGGCGACCATGTCGTCGATCAGGCGGTGCTCGTAGGTGATGCCGACTTCGTCGAACTGAGCCTTGAATTCGTTCTGGTAGACTTCTTCGAAGATGTCCTTGAAGCGGCCGTCATAGGCCTTGAGGATGGTGTTCTTTGTGGAGAGGTAGACCGGCCACTTGCGCATTAGGCCGTACATCATCGAGGCGCGGGCGAATTCGCGGATCGACTCGTCGAGGTTGTACATGGCCATGGCAACACCGGCGCCCGGAGCGTTGAAGACTTCCTTTTCGATGACTTCGCCATCTTCGCCGACAAACTTGATGGTCAGCTTGCCCTTGCCGGGGAATTTGAAGTCGGTCGCGCGATACTGGTCTCCGAAGGCGTGACGGCCGACGACGATCGGCTTGGTCCAGCCGGGAACGAGGCGCGGAACGTTCTTGCAGATGATCGGCTCGCGGAAGATGACGCCGCCGAGGATGTTGCGGATGGTGCCGTTCGGGCTCTTCCACATCTGCTTCAGGTTGAATTCCTTGACGCGATCTTCATCCGGCGTGATCGTCGCGCACTTGATGCCGACACCATGCTTCTTGATGGCGTTGGCGGCGTCGATCGTGACCTGGTCGTTGGTCGCGTCGCGGTTTTCGACCGAGAGGTCGTAGTAGTCGATATCGATGTCGAGGTAGGGGTAGATCAGTTTATCTTTGATAAACTGCCAGATGATGCGAGTCATTTCATCGCCATCGAGATCGGCAACGGGATTTGCGACCTTGATCTTCTTCATACTTCTGCCTCGTTTAAGCTAGTGGGACCGGATGGTCCTGTGGGTAATGTGAAGTCCCGAGGGCTATAGCACCGCAAGCGCGGAACGCAAAGCCGATAGAGCCTTCCGCGTCGCGTTTTTGATCATTCGTGACATCCCGCGCATTTTGCGATCCGGCCATTGCCAAAGCGGTCGATGGGTCTAATGTCGCGCATGTTTTGCCTGTTGCAACGGAATCATATCATGCAGAAATTTGCCGCCTCCGCGATTGCCTTTACGCTTTTCCAGTTTTCATTTGGTGCGCATACCGCGCTTGCTGCCGATGCGACGACGCCGGTCAAGGCCATCATGGATGCGACCGTCTCGAACTGGGCAGGCGGCGACAGCGACTGGCAGGATATTTTCGGCGAGGACAAGCTCAAGGATATCTACAGCAAGGACTTTGGAGCGAAATACGAGGCGGCGGCGCAGTTTCCTGCCGCCGACGAGGATGGTATCTCGCCTTTCGACTACGATGTCATCGTCAATGCGCAGGACGCGTGTCCGCTGGAGGATGTGAAGATTGCAGCCCAGCCACCAAAGAACAATGTGACGGAAGTGCTGGCGACCTTCAAGAAATTAACCTGCATGGGCTCCGACGCCGATTATCAGAAGGTGACGACGGTTCGCTTCGAGGTCATCGAGGAGGGCGGACGGCCTGTGGTGGATGATATTGTCACCAACGACGACAACGGCAATCCGAGCTCGCTCAAGAGCGTGATGGTTGATCTCGTCAAACAGCAGCAGCAACCGCCTTCCAATCAGCAGAAGTCGGCCAATCCGCAATAATCGGGAGGGCTCGTCGCGGCGCTGACACGCAAAAACCTTGCCGAGCGGCTGGTGTCTCGTTATTGCGACCGTGATTTGCGCGATTGAGTTCGCGCGCGGAGATTTAGGCATCATGGCAGGCACGAACAGCGAGCGTCAACTTCTGGCCGAAGGACCGGCCATCATTCTGGTCGAGCCGCAAATGGGCGAGAATATCGGCATGGTGGCGCGTGCCATGGCGAATTTTGGCCTTGCCGAGTTGCGTCTCGTCAACCCGCGAGATGGCTGGCCGAACGAGAGGGCGCAGGCGACCGCTTCGAAGGCGGATCACATCATCGAAGCGACGAAGGTCTACGAGACCTTGGAGCAGGCGATATCAGATCTCAATTTCGTCTATGCGACGACCGCGCGAGAGCGGGATGGCTACAAACCGGTACGCTCGCCTGTCATCGCGGCCGAAACTCTTCGTGCGAAGTTCAAGGCGGGCGAGGGCACCGGCATTCTCTTCGGGCGCGAGCGCTGGGGCCTGACGAACGAGGAAGTGGCGCTTGCCGACGAGATCGTCACCTTTCCCGTCAATCCTGCTTTCGCCTCGCTGAACATAGCCCAGGCCGTGCTCTTGATGTCCTATGAGTGGATGAAATCGGGCATGGAGGATCTGGGCGATGTGCCGTTCCAGGCGATCGAGCAGCGGCCTTCGACCAAGGAGCAGCTTTTCGGCCTGTTCGATCAGCTCGAAGAGGCGCTGGATGCGCGCAATTATTTCCATCCCGTCGGGAAAAAGCCGAAAATGGTCGACAATCTTCGGGCGGTCCTCTCGCGCCGGGCGTTCACCGAACAGGAAATCAGCGTCTTGCGCGGGGTGATCTCGTCTCTCGACCGTTTCTCGCGGAAATCCCCGCGCGGCAGCGGCTCGCATCCCAGATCCTCGAAAGCACCGAAGGAAGCCCCAAGCGATGACAGCAGCGGCGAATGAGCTGAAACCGGTCCTCGTCTTCGATTCAGGGATCGGCGGTTTGACCGTGCTGCGCGAGGCGCGCGTGCTGATGCCCGAGCGCGGCTTCATCTATATCGCCGATGATGCCGGTTTTCCCTATGGCAGTTGGGAAGAAGCGGCGTTGAAGGAGCGCATCGTCGATCTCTTCGCAAAGCTGCTTGCGCAATATGATCCGGAAGTCTGTATCATCGCCTGCAATACGGCGTTCACGCTGGCCGGCGCCGCTCTTCGTGCCGCCTTTCCGCAAATGACCTTCGTGGGCACGGTACCGGCGATCAAGCCGGCCGCCGAGCGGACCCGCTCCGGCCTTGTCTCGGTGCTCGCGACACCGGGCACCGTCAAGCGCGCCTATACGCGCGACCTGATCCAGTCTTTTGCCACGCAGTGCCATGTGCGGCTCGTCGGATCGCAGGACCTGGCACGCCTGGCGGAAGCCTATATTCGCGGCGATGTCGTCAGCGATGAGGCAGTCATGACCGAGATCGAGCAGTGCTTCGTCGAGATGGATGGCCGCAAGACCGATATCGTCGTACTTGCCTGCACGCATTATCCTTTCATGGCCAATATCTTCCGCAGGCTCGCGCCATGGCCAGTCGACTGGCTCGATCCGGCTGAAGCGATCGCAAGGCGAGCCCGCAGTCTCGTGCCGCAGGTGGCCGATGCCGTCCATCCCGATGATTTTGATTTTGCGGTGTTTACCTCCGGTGCACCGGATTTTCCCACCCGCCGGCTGATGCAGGGTTTTGGACTCAAGGCTTGATCATGAAAGACAAAGTTTCGCTGCGTAAACTCGATCTCGCGGACATGCCGGCCGCTGCGGCCGTTCATCGCGCGTCCTTTAACGAGCGGCTGCCGACGCTTGCCGGGCTTCATACGCCGGAAGAGGATATCGGTTTCTGGAGCGCTGTGGTCTTCAAAGACTGCCAGGTCTGGGGCGCGGAAGAGGGCGGTCGCCTGGTCGGCGTCATTGCCTTCCTCGAGGATTGGATAGACCAGCTCTACGTCCTGCCCGAGGCGCAGGGGCGCGGCCTCGGCAGCCGCCTGCTCGATGTCGCCAAGTCGACCTACCCGGCGTTGTCGCTCTGGACATTCCAGAGAAACGAGCCGGCGCGCCGCTTTTACGAGAAGCACGGCTTCTTCGTGGTTGACGAGTCTGACGGAGCAGGCAATGAGGAGAAGGAGCCGGATGTGCTTTACAAATGGGAAGCGCGCTTGCACCGGCTGTAATGCAGGATTTGACTGAGCGGCGGGATATTGGGGGGTATGTCATTGATGTCTTTTGAGAATGCCGAGGTCAGCCATGCGTCTGCGTGAGTGCCACAATTTCCATGATTTTCGTCTTCTTGCGAAAAAGCGTCTTCCCGGCCCGATCTTCAACTATATCGACGGCGCAGCCGACGACGAGGTGACGCTCCGGCGAAACACAACCAGCTTTGAAAGCTGCGATCTCGTGCCCAACGTCCTGCGTGGGGTCAGCGAGATCGACATGTCTGTCACCGTCATGGGGCAAAAGCTTGCCACGCCCTTCTATTGCTCGCCGACGGCCTTGCAGCGGCTGTTCCATCACCAGGGCGAGAATGCGGTAGCCGCCGCGGCTTCCTCGCTCGGCACGATGTTCGGTGTTTCTTCGCTCGGTACTGTCAGCCTTGAAGAAATTCGCAAGAAGCATTCCGGGCCGCAGGTCTACCAGTTCTATTTCCACAAAGACCGTGGCTTGAACCGTGCGATGATGGAGCGGGCAAAGGGAGCCGGTGTCAATGTAATGATGCTGACGGTGGACAGCATTACCGGCGGCAATCGTGAGCGCGATCTTCGCACTGGGTTTTCCATTCCGTTCAAGCTGAATCTCGCCGGCATTACCCAGTTCGCCATCAAGCCCGCTTGGGCACTGAACTATTTCACCCATGAGAAATTCCGCCTGCCGCAGCTCGACGAGCATGTGGACATGAGCGGCGGTGCGATGTCGATCGGCAAGTATTTCACCGAGATGCTCGATCCGTCGATGAACTGGAATGACGTCGCAGAGATGGTGAAGCACTGGAACGGACAGTTCTGCCTGAAGGGCATCATGTCGGTCGAGGACGCCAAGCGCGCCGTCGATATTGGATGCACCGGCATCGTGCTCTCGAACCATGGAGGCCGGCAGCTGGACGGCTCACGCTCGGCATTTGACCAGCTGGCGGAGATCGTCGACGCCGTCGGCCATCGCATCGATGTGATGATGGACGGCGGCATCCAGCGCGGCACGCATGTGCTGAAGGCTCTGTCGCTCGGCGCCAAGGCCGTTGGCCTCGGGCGCTTCTATCTCTATCCGCTCGCGGCTGCCGGTCAGGCTGGTGTGGAGCGGGCGCTGAGGCATCTGCGCACCGAAGTCGAGCGCGACATGAAGCTGATGGGCTGCACGTCGGTCAATGAGCTGTCGCGCGCCAATCTGCGCTTCAGATAGGCCTCGCAATCGCCTGTGGGTTTTTTCAATCCACGGGCGCGAAGCTTGGAAATCTTTGCTAGACGAGGGCGCGTCCTTTCAGAAAGATGGGACGCATTCACATTTGATTCTTGCTCATAGGGGAAGTGCATTGCAGGTCGGCATCGACATGGGAACGGCGTCCGGCGGGACCAGCGCCCAGCTCGATATCGAGGAGCTGCTGGCAACGCGTCTCTTGGTGCAGGGCAATTCCGGTTCCGGAAAATCGCACCTCCTGCGGCGGCTGCTGGAGCAGTCGGCGCAATGGGTGCAGCAGGTTATCATCGATCCCGAAGGCGATTTCGTCACGCTGGCCGACAAGTTCGGTCATGTGGTCGTCGATGGCGAGCGCACGGAAGCCGAGCTTGCCGGCATCGCCAACCGCATCCGCCAGCATCGCGTTTCCTGCGTGCTGACGCTGGAGGGGCTTGATATCGAGCAGCAGATGCGCGCTGCCGCCGCCTTTCTGAACGGCATGTTCGATGCCGATCGCGAATTCTGGTATCCGGTACTTGTCGTGGTTGACGAGGCACAGATGTTTGCGCCCTCGGTCGGCGGCGACGTTTCGGAAGATGCGCGCAAGATGTCGCTCGGCGCCATGACCAATCTGATGTGCCGCGGTCGAAAGCGCGGCCTTGCCGGCGTCATCGCGACGCAGCGCCTCGCAAAGCTTGCCAAGAACGTTGCAGCGGAAGCTTCCAATTTCCTGATGGGCCGCACCTTCCTCGATATCGACATGGCGCGTGCCGCCGACCTTCTCGGCATGGACCGCCGGCAGGCGGAAATGTTCCGAGACCTGAAGCGCGGCAATTTCGTAGCCCTCGGGCCGGCACTTTCGCGTCGTCCGTTGCCGATCGCCATCGGCGCAGTGGAGACCTCGGCGCGCTCTTCCAGCCCGAAGTTGATGCCGCTGCCGGATGCGCCGCAGGATGTCGAGGATCTGATCTTCACACCAGACCCGGAAGAATTTACGCGGCCCGTCGTCCGCCGCACCACGCCAGCGCCCCGCCCGACGACCGATATTCTGGCCGAGCTTTCCCGCTCCGTGCCGGCGGCAAGTCAGGCGCCTTCCGAGCCCAAGGTCAGCCAGCCGGAATTATTCAGCGAGGATCGCGAGGCGAGGGTGAGCGCCGTGCTTTCCGAGATCCTCGACGACCCAGCCTCGGGCTTCCGTACCGATTCGGTGCTTTATCAGGAGTTTCTCGTTCGTTTGCGCATGCGCCGGGTTCCCGGTGCGCCCATGAGCCTCTCGGAATTCCGTCGCCGCGTGGCGATTGCGCGCTCCGGCGCCGACGAAGAGGTCATGGCAACGGATCAATGGGCAACGGCGCTTTCGCTGTCTACCAGCGTCACCGATGACCTGCAGGGCGTCTTTTTGATGTTGGCCAAGGCCGCCATCAGCGGTGAACCGTGCCCGTCCGACGCTCGCATCGCCCGTGCCTACGGCACACATTCGGCCAGACGCGCGCGGCGACTGCTGAGCTATTTCGAAGAGCAGGGCAGCGTCGTCGTCCATACGGATTTCTCCGGCAAACGGATCGTCGCTTTCCCGGATATGGGCTCACAGACCGCGCCTGGCGATGCCAATGCGCCCGATCTGGATGGTGGCGAGCAGGCGGCGGCCGAATAGCTGCCGTATTCTCGCTGAAGAGCGTCTGGCGCTGTTGACAATTCCATGACAACCCCTTACAGACCGCGCCAACGCCGGGCAGAAATGTCCGGTGTTTCATTTGACATGTCCCGTGGCTTCGTCCGTTCGCTAACGTGAGAAGCCTGTCAGAGCTCGAAAACGGAGTTCAGAGGAGGGCGTGTTTCCTTAGCGGTTCGGCAACGGACCGCCATAACACTTGAAAGGAAATGCGATGAGCAAGCGCGAATCGTCCAAGTACAAAATTGACCGCCGTATGGGCGAGAACATCTGGGGTCGTCCGAAGTCCCCGGTTAACCGTCGCGAATACGGCCCGGGCCAGCACGGCCAGCGCCGCAAGGGCAAGCTTTCCGACTTCGGCGTGCAGCTGCGCGCCAAGCAGAAGCTGAAGGGCTACTACGGCGACCTGCGCGAGAAGCAGTTCCGCGCGATCTTCGCTGAAGCTGACCGTCGCAAGGGTGACACCTCGGAAAACCTGATCGGCCTGCTCGAATCGCGCCTTGACGCGATCGTCTACCGCGCCAAGTTCGTTCCGACCGTTTTCGCAGCCCGTCAGTTCGTCAACCACGGCCACGTCACGGTCAACGGCGTTCGCGTCAACATCGGTTCGTACCGCTGCAAGGCTGGCGACGTTATCGAAGTTCGTGAAAAGTCCAAGCAGCTCGTAACCGTTCTGGAATCGGTTGCTCTCGCTGAGCGCGACGTTCCGGACTACATCGAAGTCGATCACAACAAGATGGTTGCGACCTTCGCTCGTGTTCCGGCTCTCGGCGACGTACCCTACGCCGTCGTCATGGAACCGCATCTGGTCGTCGAATTCTATTCGCGTTAATAAGCGGATAACTTTCTTGATGAATGAAAAGCCGCTCGGTTCGAGCGGCTTTTTTGTCTTTGGAGCGCCTCATGACGGATTTGCAGGCTATTCTCGACGGCATTCATAATGAGCTTTCGCCGCGCATCGGTGAGGGCAAGGTTGCCGATTACATTCCGGAGCTGGCAAAGGTCGATCCGAAGCAGTTCGGAATGGCAATCGCAACTGTCGACGGCAAAGTCTACAGCATCGGTGATGCCGGCGTTCCTTTCTCCATCCAGAGTATCTCCAAGGTCTTCATGCTGACCTTGGCGCTCGGCAAGGTCGGCGAGAGCTTGTGGAATCGTGTAGGGCGCGAACCATCCGGCACGGCTTTCAACTCCATCGTCCAGTTGGAGCGGGAAGAGGGTATTCCCCGCAATCCCTTCGTCAATGCAGGTGCCATCGCTGTCAGCGATGTCGTACTCGCTGGACACGAGCCGCGCGAGGCGATCGGCGAGCTGCTGCGCTTCGTCCGTTATGTGGCCGACGACGACACGATCAGCATCGATGACAGGGTGGCGCGTTCGGAGACGCAGACGGGCTTCCGCAATTTCGCGCTCGCCAATTTCATGCGCGCGTATGGCAATATCCACCATCCGGTCGAGCATGTGCTCGGTGTCTATTTCCATCAATGTGCGCTTTCCATGAGCTGCCGGCAGCTTGCCAAGGCGGGGCTCTATCTCGCTGCGCGCGGCAGCAATCCGATCACCGGGCACTCCGTCGTCTCGCCGAAGCGGGCGCGGCGCATCAACGCGCTGATGCTGACCTGCGGGCATTATGATGGCTCAGGGGATTTCGCCTATCACGTCGGTCTGCCGGGCAAGAGCGGCGTCGGCGGCGGCATCCTGGCCGTAGCGCCGGGCATTGGCTCGATCGCCGTCTGGTCGCCGGGGCTGAACAAGGTTGGCAATTCCCAGCTGGGTGCCGTGGCATTGGAAATGCTGGCGGCGCACACCGGCTGGTCGGTGTTCGGTGATTGATACTCATGTCTTCTCGTCCCGCTTTCTGCTATCAGCGTGACGAGATCCAAGGAATGACGGAATGAATATCGCGACCACGGTGAAAGACGACATTGATATCGAGGCTGAAGATGGCGGCTCTGCCGCGCATCCGATGTTTTCCGATGCGCCGCGCTCCGTTTCCTTCAACAAGCTTCGTAAACGCCTGTTGCGGCAGGTGCGCCAGGCTATGGAAGACTTCCAAATGCTAAAGGGCCAGAAGCGCTGGCTGGTTGGCCTTTCCGGAGGCAAGGATTCCTACGGTCTGCTGGCGCTGTTGCTCGATCTGAAATGGCGTGGCCTACTGCCGGTGGAGCTGATTGCCTGCAATCTCGATCAGGGCCAGCCGAATTTCCCGAAGCATATTCTGCCCGAATACCTCACGAAGATCGGCGTTGCGCATCGCATCGAGTATCGCGACACTTATTCGATCGTGAAGGAGAAGGTGCCGGAGGGAGCGACCTATTGCTCGCTCTGTTCGCGCCTGCGCCGCGGTAATCTTTATCGCATCGCCCGCGAGGAGGGCTGCGATGCGCTTGTGCTGGGCCATCATCGCGAGGATATTCTCGAGACCTTCTTTATGAACTTCTTCCATGGCGGACGGCTGGCCTCGATGCCGGCGAAGCTGCTCAATGACGAAGGCGACTTGATGCTTCTGCGTCCGCTAGCCTATGCCGCCGAGGACGATCTTGCCAAATTCGCTGTCGCCATGCAGTTTCCGATCATTCCCTGCGATCTTTGCGGCTCGCAGGATGGGCTGCAACGCAATGCCATGAAGGACATGCTCGCCGATATCGAACGCCGCATGCCTGGCCGCAAGGATACGATGCTGCGTGCACTGGCGCATGTGAACCCGTCACACCTGCTCGACCCGAAACTGTTCGATTTCGCTGGGTTGATGACACCGGAGTCTTCCAGCGATCCTACGTAAATTCAGCGCTTTTGCCACACCGATGTCATCGAATCGGGCATAAGAGGAAGCCCTTTCAAAACAGAGGCTTCCTATGAATTTCTCCGATGCTGATTTCGACTATGTGATGACGGTCGTTGCCGAAGCGGCGTCAAAGGAAATCATGCTGCGCTTCCGCAATCTGGATGCCGGCGACGTATCGGAAAAGACCTCGGCTATCGACCTCGTGACGGATGCTGATCTTCTGGCTGAGCGGCACATCACCGCGGCGTTGAAGACACGGTTTCCAAAGGCCGTCATCGTGGGCGAAGAAGCCTATGAGGCCGACAAGTCCGTCGGGCCGGCGCTGGCGCATGCGGAATTGGCTTTCACCATCGACCCGGTGGACGGCACATTCAATTTCGCGGCCGGACTGCCTGTCTTCGGGA
Source organism: Rhizobium sp. BK491 (assembly GCF_014194925.1). Lineage (NCBI taxonomy): Bacteria > Pseudomonadati > Pseudomonadota > Alphaproteobacteria > Hyphomicrobiales > Rhizobiaceae > Rhizobium > Rhizobium sp. BK491. The sequence continues at coordinate 434,980 of NZ_JACIAR010000001.1, read as the reverse complement.
CGATTGTCGCCGTCATCGCCAATGGCGAGACGATCGCGAGCATCATCCACGATCCCGTGCTTGGCGACACCCTGACCGCCATGAAAGGCGGCGGCACTTTCCTGCGCCGGCAAACCGGGCAGGCGAGGCGGCTTGCCGTCGCCGCGCCGGCGTCTTTGAACGCGATGACGGGCGCCATATCCTGGGGGCATATGGATGAGCCCGAGCGGTCACGCATTTGTGGCAATCTATCGAAGACCCGTATGGCTTTCTCGCTCAATTGCTCGGCTTACGAATATTGGATGGTGGCGTCGGGCAAATGGCATTTCATCGGCCATTCCAAATTGATGCCATGGGATCATCTGGCCGGCGTGCTGGCGCATCAGGAAGCGGGCGGCTATACCGCCAAATTCGATGGTACGCCCTACAAGCCCGGCGAAACGACCGGCGGCATCATTTCTGCACCTGACGAGGAAAGCTGGCGGATGATCCGCCGTGAGATCATCGGCGCCTGACCCGAAAGGAAAAAGCATGACATTGCTCGTTGACGTTACCACGCTTGCTCATGTGCTGCGCCGCGCGGCGCAGACGGAGATCCTGCCGCGTTTTCGCAGGCTCGGCAGCGACGATATCCGCGCCAAGAGCGAGGCAACCGACTTGGTAACGGAAGCCGACGAGCGGGCCGAGCGCATGATCAAGGCAGAGGTTTCGCGCCTCTGGCCCGAGGCGCTGTTCATCGGCGAGGAATCGGTTGCGGCCGACCCGTCGTTACTGAAGAAGCTGCAGGATGCCGATCTCGCCATCATCGTCGATCCCGTCGACGGCACGTTCAACTTTGCTGCCGGCATTCCAGCCTTCGGCGTTATGGCTTCGGTGGTCTCGAAGGGAGAAACCGTTGCCGGTATCATTTTCGATCCGATGGGCGACGATTGGGTGCTTGCGGAGCGCGGCAGCGGCGCATGGCTGCGTCGGCCGGACGGCGAGACGCTGCGTCTCAACGTTGCTCCGTCCGTCCCGCTGGAAGAGCTGGTCGGCATGGCGGCCACCGGTTTTCTGCCCAAGGAAAAGCGCGCGGAGATTATGGGTAATCTCGCCAAGGTGCGCTACACGACCTGCTATCGCTGCGCGGCGCATGAGTACCGCACGCTCGCGGGCGGCTATGTACACTATCTCATGTACAACAAGCTGATGCCCTGGGATCATCTGGCGGGATCGCTGATCTCTGCCGAATCCGGCGCCTATGTTCGCCGTTTCGACGGTTCGCCCTATTTGCCGCATCACCTCGACGGCGGGCTGCTGGTTGCAGCGGACAAGGATACCTGGGAGCTGTTGCGGCGCGAAGTCTTCACTCTTTGAGGTGCACCTCGCCACGATAGCCGGCGCGGCCTCTTGGAAAGTGACAGCCGGAGGGCTATCTTTGCTCCAACAGGCAAGAGCCTTGGTCGGCGCTTGCCGCGGGGATGAGACAGATGTCCGAGACGAGCCGCAAGCTGACCACGATCTTCTGCGCCGATGTGCAGGATTATACGCGTCTCATGGGAAAGGACGAGGAGGGGACGCTTTCAACCCTTCGTCGTTACCGCGATGCGATGAAAAGGCTGATCGAAGCTCATGGCGGCCGGGTCATCAACACCTGGGGCGATGGCGTCTTCGCCGAGTTTCCAAGCGTCGTCGAGGCCGTGCGCGCTGCGATCGACACGCAGAACGAGCTTGCCGGCTACAATGCCGTAATCAATCCCGACAAGCAGATGCTCTTTCGCATCGGCCTCAATCTCGGTGATGTGATCGCCGATGGCGACGATCTCTATGGAGACGGCGTCAATATTGCAGCTCGGCTGCAGTCGCGCGCCGCTCCAGGTGGCATCGTCATTTCCAACACCGTCTATGACCAGGTGCGCAACAAGGTGGCGGTCGGTTTCGATTTTCTCGGGCAGCTCGACGTCAAGAACATCGAGGGCGGCGTGCCGAGCTATGCGGTGCGGATCGGCGGCGTGCAGGTTGTCGACACTACAGCGGATTATCACTCGGCTCCGAAGCCGGCTCCTGCGCGGGCGCCCGAGCCTGTAGCGCAGGAACCCGCGTTGCAAGACTGGCGCCGGAGCTACGCCGCGCCGCTTGTCGTCTGCATCGGGCTTGCCATACTCAACGGCCTGACTTGGCACGGTGAGTTCTGGGCAAAATGGCCCATACTCGCCATTCTATGGGTTGCGACGTTTCGCTACGTTCGCAGCAACAAGCAGATCGATATGGCGATTGCCGGCCTTGTCATTACCGGCATCGGCCTAGTGACGATCAATCTTTTCGCCTGGCAGGGCACACCGTGGGCGATCTGGCCATTGTTCGGGCTCGCGATCGCCGCGGCACTGCGCTGGGTCCGCCGGCCGCGCAGCGGCATGTGAGGACGGCAGGCAACGTCGTTCAGACGTGCCCAATTCCGGGCTCCAGCGCCGGGGTATCGCCAGGATGGGTGAAGAGCTTGCCCTTTTCAGCCCATAGCGTCGCAACGATCGACAGCGCGCCAAATACCGTGAAGCCAGCAAGCAGCGGCTGTGCCGTGCCATCGAACATCTGGCCGACGACGCCGCCAAGCAGGACGCCGACTGTCGTGGAGACCGAGCTGGTGATGGCGGCTGCCGTTCCCGCCAGGTGTCCCATCGGCTCCAGGCTGATGGCCATGCAGTTGGTGGTGATGACGGCGAACATCATCAGCATGACCGAGATCAGTACATAGATGAAGGTGAAGCTCGGCTGGCCGAACATGCCGACGATGTAGCCGATGGCGCCTAAAACGGTGAAAACGATCATGGCGGCATGGGAAATACGGCGCATGCCGAAGCTGCGGACGAAATAGCCATTGGCAAATTGTGCGACGGCGGTGCCGGCTGCCGTTGCCGCGAAGGCGATCGGGAACGTGTCCCCAAGGCCGTAGACTTCGCCGAAGACCTGCTGCACGGAGACGATGTAGGCGCAGATAATGCCGGTATATAGCGTCAGCCCGATCATGTAGCCGCAGGTGATGCGGTTGGTCAGCACCGTCTTGAAGCCCGAAAGAACCGACGAAACAGAAAGCGGCAGGCGCTCTTCAGCGGGCAGCGTCTCCTTCATACGGAAGAAAGCGACCAGGAAGAGGCCGGCGCTGACGATGCCGAGCAGGATGAAGATCCATTGCCAGTTCGAATAGGCAACGATCATCTGACCGACGAAGGGCGCGACCATCGGCATGATCATGAATACGATCATGACATAGGACATGACGCGGGCCATTTCGCGACCGCCGAAGCAATCGCGGACGATGGCGAGCGTCGTGATGCGCACGGCCGCAGCGCCGACGCCCTGGGCAAAGCGCATGGCAAGCAAGGCAAACAGGCTGCCGCTCCAGGCGGCGGCAAACAGGGTCACCGTATAGAAGGCAAGACCGCCAAGCAGGATGTATCGTCGGCCATAGGTGTCCGACAGGCTGCCGAAGAAAAGCTGACAGACGCCGAATCCGAGGAAATAGACGCCTATGACGAGCTGGATGTCGTTCGGATTGGCGACATTAAGCGACTGGCCGATATTCGGCAGCGCCGGCAGCATGCTGTCGATGCCCATGGAAATGCTGGCAGTCATCAAGGCGATCGTGAGGATGAATTCCACGATGCCAAGACCGATGCGGCTGGAGCCGGACTGCATCGGCGGCTGAGCCGGCGACTGTGATTGAGGCGGGGTTGTCATTCGAATATGCCTGTCAATGTAAAGCGAGAGACTGATCGGCCGGAGGCGGCGCATTGTGCGGGCGGAAGAGGCGCCCCCTTTCGGCGATCACCACGAACACCAGACCGATCAGCGAAACGGTGAAGTAACCGATGACCATCGGCGTTGCCGTACCGTTGAAATACTGGCCGATACCGGCGCCAATCGAGGCGCCGCCGACCGTGCTCATGAAGCCGAGCACCGAGGAGGCGGTGCCGGCGACATGGCCGAGCGGCTCCATGGCAAGAGAATTGAAATTCGAGCCGATCCAGCCGAACTGGAACATTGCCAGCGCGAAAAACAGCATGAACAGTGGGAAGGGCATCGGTGCCGGGCCATAGAGCTGCACCAGCATCCAAATGAAGGTAATGAAGGAAAAGCCGAGCAATGCCGCATGGGAAAGCCGCCGCATGCCGAAGCGGCCGACGAGCTGTGAGTTTATGAAGGAGGACAGCGCCATGAAAAGCGCAACGCCGCCAAAGGCAACCGGCGTGTACACGCCCAGCCCGTAAATGCCGCTATAGATCTGCTGCGCCGAATTGATGAAGCCGAACAGCGCTCCGAACAGGAACGTGCTGGCCAAGGTGTAACAGAGCGCTACACGGTTTGTCAGAACCATTCTGAAGCCGGAGGCTACCGATCTGATAGTCAGCGGACGGACATTTTCCGGCTTCAATGTCTCCGGAAGCCGGAAATACATCCAGAGACCGACGAGCGTCGCCATGGTGCCGATGAAGACGAAGATCATGTGCCAGGTGCTGATGAGCATGATGATCTGACCGCTTCCCGGCGCGATGACCGGCACGATCATGAACACCATCATGATGAGCGACATCACTTCGGCCATCAGGCGGCCGCCGAAGACGTCACGGACGATGGAAATGGTGATGACGCGTGTCGCCGCCGATCCAAGGCCCTGGATGAAGCGGAGCGCGAGGAGGCCGGCAAAAGACGGGATAAGGGCAATGCCGAAAGCGGAGATGACGTAAACGGTCAGGCCGATCAGCAGGGGCAGGCGGCGGCCGAAGCGATCAGACAGAGGGCCGTAGATGAGCTGCGCCGAGCCGAAGCCGATCAGATAGGCCGTCACCACATATTGCCGATGATTCTCGTTCATCACGCCGAGGCTGGAGCCGATCTGCTGCAATGCGGGGAGCATGATGTCGATGGCAAGCGAATTGATCGCCATCAGAAAGGCCGCGAGTACGATGAACTCGCGTTTGCCCATGGGCAGCTGCCCCTGGGACATGGCCTGGGATGAAGTCGTCACGGTTTTATTCCCATAAACATGTCAAGGCGCCGCCCGGCGGCAGCGCCCAATTGATCAAATCTAACTATGGAAACCGGACGAGGAGCCCGGTGCCCGGTCAGGCGGCGCCGCGAACGCTGATGCCGTGTTCCTGAAGGTGTTGCTGCAACTCGCCCGCCTGGAACATCTCGCGCACGATATCGCAGCCGCCGATGAATTCGCCCTTCACGTAAAGCTGCGGAATGGTCGGCCAGTTGGAATAGTCCTTGATGCCCTGGCGAATCTCTGCATCGGCAAGGACATTAACGCCCTTATAGTCGACGCCGATATAGTCGAGAATCTGGACCACCTGGCCGGAGAAGCCACACTGCGGAAACTGGGGCGTGCCTTTCATGAAAAGAACGACGTCGTTGTTCTTAACTTCATTATCGATGAATTCGTGAATGCCGCTCATTGTCCAGTTCCTTTCACATGCGGGGTCAAGGTCCGCAGCGTTACATCTGTCCCTTAAATAGCAAGCAGCCGACAAGATTTCCAGCCGCAAAACATAAGCATCGTTTTTTTCATCGCATGAATGGACTCGCGGTTTTACCGCCTGAGACCACAGTGAATATGACCTATTGGGCTGATTTTCTGAATAGTGCGTTTTGAAAACGACCCTTCAACTCCTTACCTGAACAACACACATGAATGTGAAGCAAGAGACCGTTAATAGTAGTCTGCTATCTAATTTACAAACGATCGGTATGTTTGTAAAAGTGTTTCGATTGATGCGATTTGGCGCGTATCGGTCCCTTGTGAGCATTGCAGTCGCATTTTGAGGGAGCGGACACCATGAGCCACCACCATTATTCAGACGGGCAGGTTGGTGAAGAGCGCGAATTTTATAGCTCTGAAGACACCAGCGAAGGCGAGCGGGAATATTTCGAGCACGTGCGCACGCCAAGAGCATCGATCCTGAATAGCGCCGTGACCGTCAGTGCCATCGTCCTTATATTGAGCATCGCTTTCGGCTATCGTGCCGCGACCGCCCCGACACAGCAGCGGGTGGCGTCTCCTATCGCCGAAAAAATCATGATTGCTCCACCGGTAGACTCATGTGCCGAGGCTTCTCCATATCCTCGCCATGAATGCTGAGACAATGCTGTTGCCGCAGCATGACGCGATGGCGGCAGGATTTTTATGAGCAGATTCCTGTCCGCTTAAAGCCTTATTCGTCAACACTTATTCCACTGTTGCTATTTTCAACAGATCATGCTGCTCCGCCATGAAAAAGCCGACAGTCCATGATCATGGCCATCTGCAGTTTTTATCAGTACTATCGGCGCGCCTCGGGGACAGACTATAATATGAATCCTATCAAGAAGAGGGTGGTTCTCCACTTCCCTGGCTTCGAGCCGCTGGACGCTGCCGCACATCGGGCTCGTTACGAGCGTTCTGCGCGGCAGAGCGCCGCCGCCTGGGATTTCACCGCGTCAGTGAATGAGATGAAGAATTTCGGCCGTGCGCCGTATTTCGATGTCACGGCGACGGCTGCGGACTGGCATACGCAAAGCCGCATTCACATCGTCGATCACAACGATCTGGTTGCCACGCTGAACGGGAGGCCATTCTTCACACGGTTGATGCAGGGCTATCTTGCCGCAGCAAAAGTTGCCGCTTCGGGCGGCATGGCCGGCTATTTCCGTCATGCATGGCGCTTCGGCCTGTTCTTTATCTTTCCCTTTCTGCTGATGCTTGCGGGGCTCATTCTCAGCCTGTCGATCGCGTTTGCGCCGATCCTTTTCGGGCTGCCGGCCTGGAGCCATATCGGCAGCATCGCGCTCGCAATCGCCTTTTTCGTCTATGTTTTCCTACCGCAAGCCGAAAAGCTGCATACTTTGCATCTCTTTTCCGATTGGGAGATGGCGGTCGCGATGGCGGGTTTGAATGGATTAGGAGCGGAACAGTGGCTGGAAGCCAGCGCCGTCAGCGTCCGGCAAGCCTTGGATGAGCCCGACGTCGAAGAGTTCGTCATCTCCTCGCATAGCATGGGCTCGTCCGTCGCAGCTCACGTGCTCGGCTTGTTGCTGGAGCGCGAGCCGGACCTGCTGCAAGGCAAGCGCGTGGTGTTTACGACCCTTGGCAGTGCCATCCTGCAATGTGCTCTCATGCGGCCGGCAAAGGTGTTGCGCTCACGGGTGGGATTGATCGCGCGCTGCAAGGACATCTTCTGGCTCGACGTTCACTGTCTGACCGATGCAATCCATTTTTATAAGGCGAAAGTCGCGGCTGTTTGCGGCCATGAGGATGTCCGGCAGGCTTCGATCCTCTTCGTGCGCTTCAAGCAGATGCTGTCGGAAAAGCATTACAAGAAGATCAAGCGGGATTTCCTGCGAGTTCACCGGCAATATGTGCTCGGTCCCGATCTCAGGGCTTTCTTCGATTTCACGCTGATGACGGCCGGTCCGTTGCCGGCTGCGGATTTCGCTGAATTCTCAGTGAAGAGATTGCCGGAGCTGAGCTTCAACTCCGGCGAAGCGGCGCAAGCGCTCTCAGTCGGGCGCTGACGTCTGCAGCGCGAGGGCGTGCAGAACACCGCCCATATTACCCTTCAGGGCATCATAGACCATCTGGTGCTGCTGCACGCGGCTCTTGCCGCGGAAGGCTTCCGCGACAACTTCGGCTGCATAGTGATCGCCATCCCCGGCCAGGTCGCGAATTGTCACCTTGGCGCCGGGAATGCCCGCCTTGATCATATCTTCGATATCGCCGGGGTTCATTGGCATGAGTGGTACCTCGATTATTCAGCGGCGGCGAGAGCGCTGCCATCCATGAAGGCAGGAAACCACGATTCATGCGCCTCACGCAACTGTTCAACCGGAAGCGTTAACAACCCATCGATAACGAGTGCATCGCCCCCGACCGTTCCCAGACGGCGGAAGGGCACGCCGGCGCTTTCAGCATTGATGCAGACGAAATCGGCGACATCGGCCGGTACGGCGACAACATAACGGGCCTGATCCTCGCCGAAGAGGGCGGCATGTGGCAGGGTCTTGTGTTCGGAGAGATCAATGTTCAGGCCCTTGCCGGATGCCATCGCCATTTCTGCGAGTGCCAACGCCAGTCCGCCGGACGATATGTCGTGGCAGGCCGAGACCTGGCCGTTGCGGATGGCGGAGCGGACGAAATCGCCGTTGCGGCGCTCGGCAAAGAGATCGACTTCCGGAGCCGGGCCGTCGGTTGAGCCGAGGATGTCGCGGAGATAGATCGAGGAGCCGAGATGGCTGCCGTCGACACCGATCATCAAAACGTGGTCACCTTCCGAAGCGGAGCCGATGCGGGCCATGGCCTTCCAATCCGGCAGTAGGCCGACGCCCGCGATGGTCGGGGTCGGCAGGATCGCGATGCCATTGGTCTCGTTGTAGAGCGAGACATTGCCGGAGACGATAGGGAAATCCAGCGCGCGGCAGGCTTCGCCGATGCCTTTAATGGCGCCAACGAACTGGCCCATGATCTCGGGCTTTTCCGGATTGCCGAAGTTCAGATTGTCGGTCGCGGCCAGCGGCTCGGCACCGGTTGCGGTGATGTTGCGCCAGCATTCGGCGACGGCCTGCTTGCCACCTTCGAAGGGATCGGCTTCGACATAGCGCGGCGTGACGTCGGAGGAGAAGGCGAGAGCCTTGGTCGCATGGCCTTCGACGCGGACGACGCCGGCGTCACCGCCTGGAAGCTGCAGCGAATTGCCCTGGATCAGCGTATCGTACTGCTCGTAGACCCAGCGGCGGCTGGACTGGTTGGCGGAGCCCACCAGCTTCAGCAGAGCCTGACCATAATCTTCCGGCGCGGCAACCAGATCAGCGGGCAGGGCGGCGCGCTTGTCGGATTCGCGCCACGGACGGTCATATTCCGGAGCCTGGTCACCGAGATCCTTGATCGGCAGATTTGCAACTTCCTCGCCCTGATGGATGACCCGGAAACGCAGGTCGTCCGTCGTCTTGCCGACGATGGCGAAATCCAGGCCCCATTTGACGAAGATCGCCTTGGCGACGGCTTCCTTTTCTGGCTGCAGGACCATGAGCATGCGTTCCTGGCTTTCCGACAGCATCATTTCATAGGCCGTCATCTGCTCTTCGCGCACCGGCACCTTGTCGAGATCGAGCTCGATGCCGAGGTCGCCCTTGGCGCCCATTTCGACGGCGGAGCAGGTAAGGCCAGCCGCACCCATGTCCTGGATGGCGATAACGGCGCCCGTCTGCATCAGTTCCAGGCAGGCTTCCAGCAGGCACTTTTCGGTGAAGGGGTCGCCGACTTGAACGGTCGGGCGCTTTTCCTCGATCGATTCGTCAAATTCGGCAGACGCCATGGTCGCGCCGCCGACGCCATCACGGCCGGTCTTGGCGCCGAGATAGACGACCGGCAGGCCGACGCCCTTGGCTTCCGAAAGGAAGATTGCATTGGACTTGGCAAGACCAGCCGCAAAGGCGTTGACCAGGATATTGCCGTTGTAGCGCGCATCGAACTCGACTTCGCCGCCAACAGTCGGAACGCCGAAAGAATTGCCATAGCCGCCAACGCCGGCAACGACGCCGGAGACGAGGTGGCGGGTCTTCGGATGATCCGGTTCGCCGAAGCGCAAGGCGTTCATGGCAGCGACCGGCCGGGCGCCCATGGTGAAGACGTCGCGCAGGATGCCGCCGACGCCTGTGGCAGCACCCTGATACGGTTCGATGTAGGATGGGTGGTTGTGGCTCTCCATCTTGAAGACGACGCAATCGCCGTCATCGATGTCAACAACGCCGGCATTCTCGCCTGGCCCCTGAATGACGCGCGGTCCCTTGGTCGGCAGGGTGCGGAGCCACTTCTTGGAGGACTTGTACGAGCAATGCTCGTTCCACATGGCCGAAAAGATGCCGAGCTCGGTGAACGTGGGCTCGCGGCCGATCAGATCCAGAATGCGCTGATATTCATCCGGCTTGAGGCCGTGGGCGGCAATCAGCTCGGGGGTGATCTGGATCGTATTGGAAATGGTCATGGGCGCTCGAGTGTCCTTGCCTGTAAAGGGTTTGAAGACCGGTCAGGGATCGGGGTCTCTTTAGCGCAACTCTCCTTGGCGTGCGACAGGAAAATCACCGGCGTTCACAACACGCCGGCATAGATGCAGCGAAAATCAAGCGTGCGGCCATGGGCGGCCGTTTCGCAAGGTTAGAATTTATAGCCGACCATGATGCCGGCGCGCGTCATGCCGCCATTAGGCCCATCGCAAAGATTGGCATGCGACGAGTGCGCGATCTGCGCCATTACGTTCCAATGATTATCGAAATTGTAGCCGAGGCCGGCATATTCGTGGAAGAGCAGGCGGCAGCCGAGCATCGGACCGTGCTCTCGCCAGTCATCCAGGTTGCCGGTGTGCACCGTGCCGCCGAAGCCGAGTTCCGTGAAGATGCCGTTGCTATTCGTGAGCGTCCAGGAAAGGCCACCATAGACCTGCGTCGCGGAGCCCGACGTACCAATGGACGTGCCTACATGGATACGAGGATGGGTCAGCTGATCCTTCCAGTCGGCGGTCGGATTGTAGCCGAACGGATTGAAGAGAACCTGGACATCCGGGAAGACGCCGCTTTCGTGCTCGTTGCCGCTCTGGACGGAGCCGCTTGCGCCAAAACGCAGTTCGTCGAAAATCTTGACTTGAGGGGCGGGTGCCGCCGCCACGGTGTCGGCGGCGATTGCGGTCGATTGACCCGCAACGAATATCGAACTGACTGTCAGAAAACTCAAAACTAAACGCTTGCTGAAAAAGCCTGCAATAGCCATGCGCTCCCCCTAGTGTAGCGGGCGAATCCTCACTTTCATTGATAGAATGGTAGCGTGCTAAGTGTCGAGGCGACGAACGCACATTTGCGCAAGATGTCTGTCGATAAATTGATAAGGCTTGCTTAAATGTGACTATCGTAACCCGATGAGCCGTTTTCCAACAACCTGCGTAATGTCATGAACCCGGCGGCAACATCTTTTCGCTGTGGTGGTGACGAAAAGGCGACGCGGACGCGATGATAGACCCTATCGATTCGGGCGGCCTTGAATTCATCCTCGTCATCGATGAGCACTCCTTCGGAGAGGGCTGCATTCTTGAAGGTACCCGAAAGCCAGGGTTCCGGCAGCTTCAGCCACAGGAATGGCAGATGCGGATGCGAATTGAACTCGAAGCCCGATAGTGCCTCACGTGCCAATTGCTCACGTGCCTTGATCTCTTCGACGGACTTGCGGCGCAGTTCCAGGGCATGACCGCCGAGTACGAGCCGGGCGCAGGTTTCGGCCAATATGAAAGGCAAGCCGCCCGTCGTCATCTTGTGCGTAACCTTGATGCGTTGGGCGAAATGCGGCGGGCAAGCGACCCAGCCGCCGCGCACGCCGGCTGTCACCGATTTAGACAAGCTGCTGACGACGAACGTCCGCTCAGGCGCAATGGCCGCCATCAGCGGGTTCTGGTCGCCGGTCATGCCGCCATAGAGGTCGTCCTCGATCAGCCATACGCTGTGGCGGCGGGCAATGGCGGCAATCGCCCGGCGTCTTGCCTCCGGCATTGTCACCAGCGTGGGATTATGAGCTGTCGGCATCAAAAAGGCGAGGCGCGGATGCTGCTGCTGGCAGAGACGTTCGAAATCCTCCGGGATCATCCCGTGCTCGTCCGAATCCACGAGGATCGAGCGCCTTCCGAGCAGGCGCGCGGCGCGGCTGATCTGCGTATAGGTGAGGTTCTCGAAGACGATCTTGTCGCCCGGCGAGGTGACGGCGGAAATGACTGCTATGGCGGCGGCGTGCGCGCCGAGCGTCGGCACGATCGTTTCGATTGCCGGCTTCCAGCCGTTTCGGGCGAGCCATATCTGCCCGGCCTCAAACCAGTTTGCCGGGAAGTTCCTTGAATAGGAAGATATCTCGGACTGATGCTCGCTGCTGATGTCAGCGAAAAGCTTGCCGATGATCGTGCCCTGGCCGATGTCGGGAGCGGCCGTCGTGTCGAAGCGGATCTTGGCGTCGGGCGTATTCAGACCGCGGGTACCGGCAAGCGCCTGCGTGATCGGATCGACAGGCTCGATCTGCTTGCCGTTCGAACGCTCGAGAACATAGGTGCCGCGGCCGACTTCGCCAGCGACGAGGCCGCGTTCATGCACAAGGGCGTAGGCCCGGCTGACCGTGCCGATGGTAACGCCGATATCATAGGCGAGATTGCGCTGCGGCGGCAGCTTCGTGCCCGGCGGCAAGACGCCATGCGTGATCGCATTTTCGATGCTGTCAGCGACGCGGATGTAAACCGGGCCGGTTCCGCTTGAAATGTCAGGGAGCCAATTTGTCATAATGACAATTTCCTAGATTGTCCCCGTTGTTGAGTCAAGAGTATGAGTCAATTTGTACCATTTGGCTCGGTACATCAAAATTGTCATCATCATCTGGAAACGAAAAATGAGCACAATGGGTACAATCTGTTCGAACGAGGCGGGAGGCGCTCGTTCGGTGAACATGGAGAGTGCGGCGCAGCCAAGGCCGCAGGTAGTGCGTCGGCTCTGGGCACTTTACCTGCATTGGCGGGAGAAGCGCGAAGGACGGCGAGTTTTGAGGGATCTGACAGATGACCAGTTGCTCGACATCGGCCTGACGCGCCGCCAGGCGGTCAAAGAGGTCAACAAGTCGTTCTTTTGGGATTGAGAACGGTTGGCGTCAACTCATAGACGTGCAACCACAGCCGTGACGAGACGAGCGGGATCGGAAAGCCCGGGCCATCGACCGCGACTTGGAGCTTGTTCGTGGTCCGCGTAGTGATCGATCGAGACAATGATCTGCCCCTTGTATGCCGCTTATCCACAAATGGGGCGCGCTCCGTAAACGGTCCTTGGCGATATTCTGCAAAGCATGACAGAACAGCAAGATCGGTCGAGCGCGCCATGCCTGCGTACGCCTAATTGATGTGGCCACGTAGGAGGGACGATGAAGACGGCGCTTCACAACTATCGAGCACGAATGCTGCGAGTGCTGGACCACATCGACCGGCATCTTGACAGTGATCTGGACTTGGAAACGGTGAGCGATATTGCGGCCTTTTCGAAGTTCCATTTCCATCGGCAGGTTACGGCGACCTTCGGGTTGTCCGTACATCGCTATATCCAGCTTGCCCGCCTGAAACGGGCGTCGCACCGGTTGGCCTACACGGGCGACCAAAGCGTCACGGACATAGCGATGGATGCCGGCTATGACGCACCGGACGCTTTCGCCCGCGCCTTTCGGCAAAGGTTCGGGCAATCGCCTTCGTCGTTCCGGAAGTCTCCGGACTGGGAGCCGTGGCTTGCGGCCTTAGGGCCTTTCGACAACGCAAGGAGCAAGCTCATGCAGAAGACCTTTACCTTTGACGACGTAACAATCCGCGAGGTACCGGTGACGCCGGTAGCGATCATGGAGCATCGGGGCGACCCTACGACAATCGGCGCCACCATCCAGCGGTTCATCGCGTGGCGTAAGGCCGCGGGCCTGCATCCGAAGACAAATCCGACCTTCAATGTCTGGCGTTCCGAGCGGCGCCCCGCGTCGCCAGCGGACTATAGCATGGATCTTTGTGTCGGGACCGACCAGCCGATCGAGACGAACGGCGAGGAGATCACCGTCGGTGAAATCCCCCGCGGGCGCAGTGCGGTCCTGCGTGTGGTCGGCAACACCGACAATCTAGAGCCAGCCGCGCTCTATCTTTATCGCGACTGGCTTCCGGCCAGCGGCGAGGAAGCTCGTGACTTCCCGATCTATTGCCAGCGGCTTGCCTTCTTCCCGGAGGTGCCGGAGCACGAAGCGGTTGCGGAACTGTTTTTGCCGCTGAAATGACGACCTCCGACGATGGCCTATCCCTCCCGGTAACAGGAAGGGGCAGGTCCCTATACAACCGATCCCGGTCTTGATGGGTTCATCGCCAGGTAGGCCCGCCCGATAATAACGCAGTTTGCCGCCTAGCTAAGTCCGAGAACCGAAAGAACGAAGTCGGCACGTTCCTCGACGCTGACCTTTGGCAAAACGTGGGTCTCATAGTCGAGTGTCGGGTAGGCGGCAGTCAGCCGCTCATATTCCTCGACGGCGGCCGAGAAATCGTGCCTCCGTTCCCGGTCGCCGACATAGATCTCCGGCCAGGGCGGCGTCAGGAAGACATCTTTATTGTAGCGGTGCAGTTGGCCGAGCGACGCCAAGGCGGGCTCGCCCGTCATATGTTCGAGCGCCGATGCCGCGTCGATCAATCCCCGGTCGAAGAAGACAGGACCGGGGAATGCTGCTGCTTCTTCACGATCCATCAGCGACGTGGCGATTGCCCTGCGCGCAAATGCCGGTGCATCGACCCAAGGCAGGGCGGATCCGTCGCCTTCCAGTTCCTTGACGACGATGCGCCGCCCCGGCTCTTCGACGGTATGATAACCGCGGCGCTTGAGCGCTTCCAGCAACATCGATTTGCCGCCGCCGGAGCAGCCCGAAAGGATGATAAACCTGTCCATGACAATGTTCCCCGGGTAAAGGGCACGTCATCTGCTCGCCGCGGGATAGTGTTGACGCGGATAAGGCTTGCGGCTTAGCTGCAGGCCTTCGATCCCCCAGCCCAGCGATTGACGTCGCCCGTGATACGGCCGCCGGAGGCGCCCGACATCATCGGGCCGAAGGCCTGCAATTGCGCAGGATTGCCTTCCGCTTGCACGACGAGCGAAGGCCGGCCGGTCGGATGTTTCTTGTCGACCACGAGGATGCGAGGGCGACCGGTAAAGGAATTGAGCTCGGGAGCGAGCTGATAGCTAGCAAACGCCGGGTCCGAAGACTTGAACCAGCAGGCATTGGCATTGAGCATGATGCGTTCCATCGTCGACAGGGCGCTGTGATCGGTCGCAATGATGCTCGGCGGACGCGGGCCGCATGAGGTGACCAATAGCCCAAGTATCGCGATAGCGGCGGCGGAGTAAAGTCCTGTCAGGAGGCGAGGGCGCATCAATCTCTTTCCAATGAGGCGGTTAGGGCTGGTCTGCCGGGTCGCATTCCGGCGCCTTGCTGTTCTATCCAAAAACGCCGATTTTATGGTTCTGATAGCGGGCTGGCCTATCAGGCCGCGATCACGCCTAGCGCGGAGGCAAAGAGGCCACGGCCATCGCTGCCGCCATGGGCTGCCTCGATCAGATTTTCCGGGTGCGGCATCATGCCGAGCACGTTACCCTTGGCGTTGATCACGCCGGCAATGTCGTTGACCGAGCCGTTGGGGTTGGTGCCTTCGGCGTAGCGGAAGACCACCTGGCCATTATCCTCGATAGCCTTCAGCGTTTCGGCATCGGCGAAATAGTTGCCATCGTGATGTGCGACCGGGCTGCGGATGATCTGGCCCTTGGCATAGGCGGACGTGAAGTCCGTTTCGGCATTGACGACTTCCAGCTTCACCTCGCGGCAGACGAATTTCAGCGAAGCGTTGCGCATCAACGCGCCCGGCAGCATGCCGGCTTCGAGCAGAATCTGGAAACCGTTGCAGACGCCCAAGACCTTGACGCCCTTGTCGGCCTTGTCCTTGATCGCCTGCATGATCGGCATGCGGGCGGCGATCGCGCCGCAGCGCAGATAATCGCCATAGGAGAAGCCGCCGGGAATGACGATCAGGTCAACAGCCGGAATCTCGGTCTCCGTCTGCCACACAGTTACGGGTGCATGGCCGGAAATCTTGGTCAGCGCCGCGATCATGTCGCGATCGCGATTGAGGCCGGGGAGTTGGACGACTGCTGATTTCATGATGCTGTTCCCGAGAGAGGCGAAAGATACAGACTTGGAACGTGATCGGTGAGCCATACTCCATTGTCGCTGACAAAGAAAGAATGACCTTCCGCATGCATGCGCGCCGCATCGATTTCAAGAATGATATAGTCACCCATGCGTCTCGTCGCGACGATCTTGGCGGTCTCGATATCCGGCGACAGGTGAACATGATGTCGCTGCATTTTCTTCAACCCTGAAACTTGAATGGACGGCCAGCTTTCGAGCGATGTTCCGTGAAACAACTTCAACGGCGGCTCCCCCGCTCTTAGCGCCAGATCGACGGCGACGCTGTGGCCCTGAGCTGCGCGGATACGATGATCCAGCAGAGTGAAGCGTTTCTTCGGATTAGACTCGATCACTTCGAGGATATCGTCTTCAGAGACATCGAAGCGATCAAGAACCGCCCTTTTCAGATCATTGAAAGGCACCCATCCCTCCGAATCCAGAGACAAGCCGGCTTCATGGGGCGCATGCCTCAGCACATAGCTTATGAACTTCGAGATGTCGGTCTGGAGTTTGGTGGACACCATCTATGATATCAGTCGATCGAAATGCTGAAATTCTCGATAACCGTATTGGCGAGAAGCTTCTCGCACATGGCCTTGAGATCGGCTTCGGCCTTGTTCTTGTCGGTGCCTTCAAGCTCGAGATCGAAGACCTTGCCCTGGCGGACTTGATGGACGCCGTCAAAGCCGAGTGCGCCAAGCGCGCCTTCGATTGCCTTGCCCTGCGGATCGAGAACGCCGTTCTTCAGCGTGACGGTTACACGAGCCTTGATCACGATTGTCCTTTCTGAACTTACTTGACGAGAACCGGGCCCGTGCCGCGCACGGGTTCGTTTTCATTGATGATGCCGAGGCGGCGAGCCACTTCCGAATAGGCTTCGAGCAGGCCGCCCATGTCGCGACGGAAGCGGTCCTTGTCCATTTTCTCGTGGGTTTCGATATCCCAGAGGCGGCAAGAGTCCGGCGAGATTTCGTCGGCAAGGATGATGCGCATCATGTCGCCTTCGAACAGGCGGCCGCATTCGATCTTGAAATCGACGAGCTGGATGCCGACGCCGAGGAAAAGGCCGGTCATGAAGTCGTTGACGCGAATGGCAAGCGCCATGATGTCATCGAGCTCGGCCGGATTGGCCCAGCCGAAGGCGGTGATGTGCTCTTCGGAGACCATCGGATCTTCGAGCGCATCGGACTTATAGTAGAATTCGATGATCGAGCGGGGCAGGACCACGCCTTCCTCGATGCCGAGGCGCTTGGCGAGCGAGCCGGCGGCGACGTTGCGCACGACGATCTCGAGCGGAATCATCTCCACTTCCTTGATCAGCTGCTCGCGCATGTTGAGACGGCGGATGAAATGGGTGGGAATGCCGATCTTGTTCAGATGGCTGAAGATATACTCGCAGATGCGATTGTTCAGAACACCCTTGCCATCGATGACTTCGTGCTTCTTCTTGTTGAAGGCGGTGGCGTCGTCCTTGAAGAACTGGATCAGCGTGCCCGGCTCAGGCCCCTCGTAAAGGATCTTGGCCTTGCCCTCGTAAATACGGCGGCGACGGTTCATTGGTATTCTTCTCTGTCTTTGGCGCTCATGGGACAGCGCAAGTGGATCGTATGTGGGCGTCCCCATAACGGATAAGAAGCGAATTCACAATCCGCCTGCGCCTCCTTCCTCGGAATTCCGGCCTCGGCGGGGTGCCAATGCCAGATTCGGGGTCCAGTCATGACCTGTTTTACAGGTTTTTATCTGACGATGGAATGAAGGTGCCGGGTACTTCACAGGCTAGTGAGGCGAGGCATGCCTCTATTCATCGTCACGCTGCGATAATACTACGGCTTCAACTGGCTGAGAAACTTCGAAAAGACCATTGTGCCTTCCGGCCAGGGGCCGTGACCGGATTCGGTATTGATATGACCGGATTCGCCGGCATCGATCAGGAGCGAGCCCCAGCTGTTGGCAATATCGTCTGCATGCTCATAGGTGCCGAAGGGATCGTTGCGGCTGGCAATCGTGATCGACGGGAACGGCAGGGGATCGCGCGGGTAGGGACCGAACGTCATCAGATGCTTTGGCCGGATGCCAGGATTGGCGACATCCGGCGGCGCGACCAGGAAGGCGCCTGCGACCTTGTTGCGGAAATGCGGGATTGCATGGATCACCGAGGGAACGCCGAGGGAATGCGCGACCAGCACGACGGGCTTGTCCGAGGCATTCACTTCTTCCGCAATGCGGGCCACCCAATCGTCGCGCAGGGGCTTCGACCATTCAGCCTGTTCCACGCGCCGCGCGGTCGAGAGCTTCTGCTCCCAGCGGGTCTGCCAGTGGTCGGGGCCGGAATTCGTATAGCCGGGGATGATGAGGATGTTTGCGTCGGAGGCTTTCATGATTTCGCCGATGTGGAAAAGGGGAGCTCAACTGTCAAGGGAAAAGGCGACAATTGCGGCAAAATTTGCTATGATTACTGCTGCCGGTAGCGAATGACGATGTCGGCGACCCGTTTTGCCGCCATCTTGCACCGCCAACCGAGCACCACGGTTGAGGAGGAGAGCATTATGACGGCCTTTCACGTCATGGCTGGAGCAGACCACACTTTTACGCGTCCCGCCATCCGTAAGATCGCTATCGCCGATCTCGTCGATGCCCTGAAAATGGGACTTGACGATTTCAGCGAAAAGCCATCGCATTATGTCTTCTTGTGCCTGATGTATCCGATTGCCGGCATTGCGCTTGCGATATGGAGCACTGACCAGAATCTACTGCCATTGCTGTTTCCGCTGATGTCCGGTTTCGCTCTGCTCGGACCCTTGGCCGCGATCGGTCTCTACGAGATCAGCCGACGGCGTGAAAAGGGGCAAGATACGTCGTGGAGCCATGCTTTCGACGTGCGCTTTTCACCGGCGCTGCCGTCGATCATCGTTGCCGGCCTCATGCTGTTCGGCCTGTTCATTGTCTGGCTCTTCGTGGCGCGGAATATCTATTTCATCTACTTCGGCGATGGTGTCCCTCCAACGCTTTCATCCTTCGTCTCGAGCGTGCTGACGACGCGGGAAGGCATGGCGATGATGCTTTGGGGCGATCTGATCGGCTTCGTCTTTGCGCTCGTGGCCCTGGCGACCACGGTCGTTACGTTCCAGCTGCTACTTGACCGTGACGTCGGTGTCGTCGCCGCGATCGATGCGAGTATCCGGGCGACGCTGACCAATCCGGTGCCGATCGCCGTCTGGGGCTTGATCGTGGCGGCGCTGCTCGTTGTCGGCACCATCCCGATCTTTGCCGGGTTGGCGGTCGTCATACCGATCCTCGGCCATGCGTCCTGGCATCTCTATCGCAAGCTGATTGTGACCGAGAGCCGGACGAAGCCGGCATAGGCCGAAGCCGTCATCATTGGAACCGCGGGGCGGTTTTCACGTTGATCCGCATTACAAGGAGATGCGGATCATGGCGCGACTTACCCATATTTTCACCCGTTTCGCAGTCGTGGTTTCGGAATGGACTGGCAAGCCGGTCATTTTCGTGCTGGCGCTGCTTTCGGTGGTTCTTTGGGGAGCCACCGGGCCAATCTTCGGTTACTCCGACACATGGCAGCTGGTCATCAACACCAGCACGACGATCGTCACCTTCCTGATGGTTTTTCTGCTCCAGAATGCACAGACGCGCGATACGCGGGCCATCCAGGCCAAGCTCAACGAACTCATCCTGACGAGCGCGGCCGAGAACCGCTTTGTCGGGATCGAGAATCTTGACGAAGAGGATTTGAAGCACCTCGACCGGCTGGTCGAAAAGGCGGCAAAGCGCGAATCTGAACAACATCAGGACAAGGCTGGCGAGAGCAGCGAGCATGACCGTGCTATCGCGGCCACATCCGCCAACAACAGAAAGAGGCGGCGCGTCAGCCGCACCGCCTCAAGCAAAGCAAAATCGGAAACGGAAAACTCTAGCCGAAAACCCGCTTGAAGATCGTGTCGACATGCTTGGTGTGATAGCCAAGGTCGAATTTTTCGCGGATATCTGCTTCCGAGAGAGCCGCACGCACTTCCTGGTCGGCCAGCAATTCCTCGAGGAAGTCCTTGCCTTCCTCCCAAACCTTCATGGCGTTGCGCTGGACCAGGCGATAGGAATCTTCGCGGGAGACGCCGGCCTGGGTTAGCGCCAGCAGCACGCGCTGCGAATGAACAAGCCCGCGGAACTTGTTCAGATTCTTCATCATATTGTCCGGATAGACGAGCAGTTTGTCGATGACGCTGGTGATGCGGGCCAGCGCGAAATCGAGCGTGACGGTCGCGTCGGGGCCGATCATGCGTTCGACGGAGGAGTGCGAGATATCGCGCTCATGCCAGAGAGCGACATTTTCCATGGCCGGGATCGAATAGGAGCGGACCATGCGGGCGAGGCCCGTCAGGTTTTCCGTCAGGACCGGATTGCGCTTGTGCGGCATGGCGGAGGAGCCCTTCTGGCCCGGCGAGAAATATTCTTCGGCTTCCAGAACTTCGGTGCGCTGCAGATGGCGGATTTCGGTGGCGAGACGCTCGATCGAGGAGGCGACGACGCCGAGTGTCGCGAAGAACATAGCGTGACGATCGCGCGGGATGACCTGGGTCGAAACCGGCTCCGGCTTCAGCCCGAGCGCGGCTGCGACATGCTCCTCGACGCGCGGGTCGATGTTGGCGAAGGTGCCGACGGCGCCGGAGATCGCGCAGGTTGCGACTTCCTCGCGGGCGGCGATCAGGCGCTGCTTGCAGCGCTCGAATTCGGCATAGGCGAGCGCCAGCTTGACGCCGAAGGTCGTGGGTTCGGCATGGATACCGTGCGAGCGGCCGATGGTGACGGTGTCCTTATGCTCGAAGGCACGACGCTTCAGGGCTTCCAGCAGCTTGTCGATATCGGCGAGCAGCAGGTCGCTGGCGCGCACGAGCTGGACGTTGAAGCAGGTATCGAGAACATCGGAGGAGGTCATGCCCTGGTGCACGAAACGGGCGTCCGGCCCAACGATTTCGGCCAGATGCGTCAGGAAGGCGATGACGTCGTGCTTGGTCACTGCTTCGATCTCGTCGATGCGGGCGACGTCGAACGTGGCCTTGCCGCCCTTTTCCCAGATGGTATCCGCCGCCGACTTCGGAATGACGCCGAGCGCGGCCAGTGCGTCACAGGCATGGGCCTCGATCTCGAACCAGATACGGAACTTGGTTTCAGGAGACCAGATGGCGACCATTTCCGGTCGGGAGTAGCGCGGGATCATAGGCTCAAAGCTTTCTTGGCTGACGGAAAGGGAGAACTCGGCGCCCCCATAACAAAGACGGGCGGCAATCACAATGTTTCATGGGCACAATGTTTCAGGGCCTCAATCTCTCTGCCGCGCAAGATAGGCCGAAACAACGATCAGGCATAGCAGGCCGAGCGGCAAAAACAGGGCGAGGCCGAGGACGGCGAACTGGTAGACGGCGCTGGCGCCGGTGAACAGGAACTGGAAGATCCAGATGAGCGAACCGAATGGTGCATGCCAGCGCGAATAGAACCAGCGATAGTCCATGGCGAAAAGGAAGGCCGTCATCGCTGCGGTGCCGATGGAGAGGGCCAGAAAGAAGGCGGCAAAACGCGCGCTGGTCGGCCGCTGACGGGCAAAACGCCGGGTGGGCGGCACAAGGATTGACCAGGCGAGGGCGCCGCCGAAGAAGTAGATGAGCGTAAGGGCGGTGATGTGGCTGGTCAGTAGGCCATTGCGAAAATAGAGGGTAACAAGTGCCGAGGCGGCCGTGGCCGCGCCCCAACCGATCGCGCCAGCGAAGATTTCCAAGCAATGCATAGCGACGGTCCGTGCCCGGCCCGTCGCTATTAGAACATTGGTCGGATTAGTTTGATCCAACGCGGCCTCGCTCGGCGGCCGCCCTGAGATCGCCTACCGTCTGACGGTAGGCGTCGACCGATTCGCCCTTGAAGATCGCCGAGCCGGCAACGAGCACATTGGCGCCGGAAGCGGTGATCAGAGGGGCTGTTTCAACCGAGACGCCGCCATCGACTTCCAATTCGATCGGGCGGTCACCGATCAGGGACTTGGCGCTGCGGATTTTATCAGCCATGGCAGGGATGAACTTCTGGCCTCCAAAGCCCGGATTGACCGACATGATCAAGATCAGGTCGATATCATCGAGGACGTTTTCCAGCACGGAAAGCGGCGTTGCCGGATTGAGGGTGACGCCGACCTTCTTGCCGAGATGGCGGATCGTCTGCAGCGAGCGGTGCAGATGCACGCCAGCTTCGGCATGGACCGTGATACGGTCGCAACCAGCCTTGGCGAAGGCTTCCAGATAGGGATCGGCCGGCGAGATCATCAGATGGCAGTCGAAGGTAGCGGTGGTGTACGGACGCAATGCCTTGATGACATCGGCGCCGAAGGAGATGTTCGGCACGAAATGGCCGTCCATGACATCGAGATGGATCCAGTCGGCGCCAGCTTCGGTCACATCCTTGACTTCCTGCCCGAGCTTGGCGAAGTCGGCGGCGAGAATGGAAGGGGCAATACGGATCGGCAAGGTCATGGGTGGCTGAGCTCCAACTGATTATTTCGCGCCTGGATTACCACCGCTGCAACGGGCAAACAACCGCCAGAGCGGCTTGCCATCAGTTCGATGGCGTCACCGGCACGAAGGCATTGCCCCGCCATTCCAGCAGGCGATAGGGGTTTTCGGTCAATTCGTGGTTTTGTCCAAATGAGATCGGGCCGATCATTGTCTGGAAAACCGTTCCGACGAGCTTTTCGGCAATGGGTTTACTGTCCGTCTTGGCGCCGTCGGCTGCCTGGCTGGCAATCTGAGCCGCTGCTGCGGCCGGTAGGGTATATCCGTCAGGTTCGATGCCACCTGCGCGCATCGCCTGCACAGTGGGCTGGGCTGCCGGCAGGCTGGCATAGTCGGGCAGCGCAATTGCCTGCACACTCTCCAGCAGGGGCAGGGGCTGGTCCGCGGCGCGCATGGCGTCGCCGCCCATCAGGACCAGCGGGATGTTCTCGCTCTTGGCGTCGCGGGCGATCACGGCGACATCGCTGCGATCGCCGCCGACGAAGACGCGTGTTGCGCCTGCCTTCTTCAGTCGTCGCACGAGGGCGATCTGCTGGTCCTGGCCGGGACGGTACGTATCGGTGAAAACGGGCTTCAGACCTTTTTCCTCTAGCGCGTTGCGGATCGCGCCCACCAGTTCGCGGCCGTGTATCGTGCCGTCATCGATCAGTGCCATCGGCTCTGCAGCCCAATTCTTCAGAATGGTATCGATGGCCACGGCCGCCTCGGCGCTATCGACCGGCGCGAGGCGAAACAGGGGCCAGCCGTTCTTCAACGCATCTTCCATGAGAATGCGCGAGCGAACGGAAACGGTGATGACGGGAATGCCGGCATCCTTGAGACGCGGCAGCGCGCCCTCCAGGGTCTCCGTGCAGAGAAAGCCGATTGCGACTTGTGCATTGGCAGCCACCAGCGCTTCAGCGGCGGCTCGGCCGCCATCCTCAGTACAAGGCTCGTTGACGACAGTTGCCGTATCCTGTTGCGCCTGGATTTGGAAATTTGCGCCGGCTATTATCTCTGCCCCGAGCGCCGCGAAATTACCCTCCTGCGGTGCCACGACGCCGATGTGAATTCCTGCGGCATAGCTGCTGCCGGCTGCCGAAAGCAGCGCAAACAGGAGCGGAAGGCGGCGCAGAACGTTCATCGATGGAGTATCCCGGACAATTTTCCTGCCCTATTTATCCGTCTGCAGGGCATCGTCAAAGAAAAAGCAGCAAAATCACTCTGTTTTCAATAATGCTATTGTAGAAAAGCTAACATCTGATCGTCATATTGAATGGCAGGCAAGCACGCCTCAACAAAGGGAGACGGTGGTGCTAGACAGGCAACGTATGGACCCGGCGCTTTATCGCGATGCCATGAGCCGTTTTGCGGGGCATGTGCAACTGGTGACGACGGCGCTCGGTGCGGAGCGACGTGGCGTGACGATCACAGCCGCGTGCTCGGTGTCGGATAGTCCGGCGACGGTTCTGATCTGCCTCAACAACAGCAATGCCAAGAACGAGATCTTTTTCAAAAGCGGCATCTTCGCCATGAATACGCTCGGCGCGGATCATCAAGCCCTGGCCGACGCCTTTTCCGGGAAGACACAACTGACCGTCGATGAACGTTTCGCTGCCGGCAGGTTCGAGACGCTGGTCACGGGCGCGCCGGTGCTTGCCGATGCGCTCGCGACCTTCGATTGCCGCGTGCTCGAGATCAAGCAGGCCTCCACGCACAACATCATCTTCGGCGAAGTGATGGCCATACGCTACAGCGAACCGAAGCCGGCACTCCTCTATATGAACCGGGGCTATCACACGCTGTAACCCCTGCAAGGGAGTTATCATGGCGGATCAGACATTACCTTCGCTGCCGAGTTCGATCGATGAGACGATGGCGTTGCTCGGCGCTCATGACTATCTGGCCGGACGCGCGCTCGGCACCGTTTTGTTTCTCGCATTGAAGATGAAGCGGCCGCTCTTTCTGGAGGGCGAGGCCGGCGTCGGCAAAACCGAGATCGCCAAGGTTCTGGCGAAGGCGCTCGACCGGCCGCTCATCCGGCTGCAATGCTATGAAGGACTGGATGTTTCCTCGGCCGTCTATGAATGGAACTATCCGGCGCAGATGCTGGAAATTCGCCTCGCTGAAGCGTCCGGCCTTACCGACCGGGACCGTATCGAGGCCGATATCTTTTCCGAGCGCTATCTGATCCGCCGGCCGGTATTGCAGGCACTGTCCGGTGTCGGCGGTCGGGCGCCGGTCTTCCTGATCGACGAGCTTGATCGCACCGACGAGGCTTTCGAGGCATTCCTGCTGGAGGTGTTGTCCGATTTTCAGGTGACGGTGCCGGAACTCGGAACCATCCGGGCCGCCGAACCGCCCATCGTCATCATCACCACTAACCGGACGCGCGAAGTCCATGACGCCTTGAAACGGCGCTGTCTCTATCACTGGGTCGATTATCCCGAGGCCGAGCAGGAGCTTGAGATCATCCGCCGTAAGGTGCCCGGCTGCAATGAAGCGCTGTCGCGCCAGATCGTCGCCTATGTGCAGAGGCTGCGCACGCTCGACCTTTTCAAGAACCCGGGCGTCGCCGAGACGATCGACTGGGCGACGGCCCTGACTGAACTTGATCGGCTGGCTCTCGATCCGGAGACGGTATCGGATACGCTCGGCACTTTGCTGAAATATCAGGACGATATCGCTCGTATTCAGGGCGCCGAGGGCAAGCGTGTGTTGGATGAAGTCAAATCCGAAATGCTGGCGGGATGAGCCATGGAGCCGGGCGCGCAGGATGGCATCATTGTTGCTCCGTCACCGCCCGGTGACGGGCGTCTTGCCGATAATATCGTGCTGTTCGGCCGGGCGTTGCGCAAGGGCGGGCTAAAGATCGGACCGGGGGCGATTGCTGACGCCATAGAAGCGGTCGTGGCTATCGGCATCGGTTCCCGCGAGGAATTTCACGCCGCCCTCTGCTCCGTCTTCGTCAAGCGGCATGAAGATCTTGCCGTCTTTGATGAAGCGTTCCGGCTTTTCTGGCGCTCGCGCGATCTCGTCGCCAAGATGATTGCGATGATGTCGCCCGTTGCACCCGACCACCGGCAGAAGGAAAAACCGAAGCCGGGCGAGAGCCGGGCAAGCGATGCCTTGCTCAGTGACCGTGACGAACGACGTCCGCAGCGCGAGGCGCCTGATATCGAAATAGATTCGCGATTTACCAGCTCCGGCAGTGAGGTACTGCGCCATCTGGATTTCGCCCAGATGTCGGCGGCGGAGATTGCCGTCGCCAAGAAGGAGCTGGGGAAGCTGCAGCTGCCGCTGGACCGCGTGCGCACGCGCCGCTTCGCACCGTCACGCACAGCGGCCAAGGTCGATCCACGCGCGACGATGCGCTTGGCGCTACGGACGGGCGGAGCGTTGATCCTGCCACGCTTTCGACGGCCGAAGGAAATTCAGCCGCCGCTGGTCGTGCTGGCCGATATCTCAGGCTCGATGAGCCAGTACACGCGTATCTTCCTGCATTTCCTGCACGTGCTGACCGAGCGGCGGCGGCGTGTTCATACATTCCTGTTCGGAACGCGCCTGACCAACGTGACGCGGGCAATGCGCCACAAGGACCCGGATCAGGCACTGGACGAATGTGCGGCGGCGGTGCGCGACTGGTCGGGTGGAACGCGGATCGGCGAGACGCTGAAGGAGTTCAACAGGCTATGGGCGCGCCGCGTGCTGGGGCAGGGCGCGATCGTGCTGTTGATCACCGATGGGCTGGAGCGCGAAGGCGTGGAATTGCTCAGTGCGGAGATGGATCGCCTGCATCGCTCCTGTCGGCGGCTGATCTGGCTCAATCCGCTTCTGCGCTTCGAGGGTTTCGAGGCTCGGGCCCGCGGTGTAAAAGCAATGCTCCCGCATGTTGACGAATTCCGTCCCGTTCACAATCTATCATCTCTGGCCGATCTCGTATCGGCTCTCACCGCCGGCCGCTCGGACACTTATGATCCCAGGCGGTTTTTCGGCAAGCAATGAGGCTCCGATGTCAGATATATCCGAAAGTCTGGATCCGCTCGTGATCGCGGAGGAATGGGTGTCGGCAGGCCGCAACGTGGCCATGGCGACCGTTGTCGATACCTGGGGTTCGGCGCCACGCCCGTCCGGTAGCCATCTCGTTATCGATGGCGAGGGAAATTTCCATGGGTCCGTTTCCGGCGGCTGCGTCGAAGGTGCCGTCATCACCGAGGCACTCGACGTGATCGAAACGGGCAAGTCGCGCATGCTCGAATTCGGCGTCGCCGATGAAACAGCTTGGCGGGTCGGCCTTTCCTGCGGCGGCCGCATCCGCGTCTATGTCGAAAGGCTCGGCTGATGGACCGGCAGATACTGGCGCGGCTGAACGAGATGCGGTGCAAGCGGCACGCGGCGATCCTTGTTACCGATCTCTCCGGAGGCCCGGATCGGCTTATCGTCGAAGGCGATGCGCTGGAAGGTGCATTCGCGGATGCCGCTTCGACGGCATTTCGTTCGGGCAAGTCCGCAGCACTTGATATCGATGGGCAGAGCCTGTTCTTCAACGTGCATCTGCCACCGCCGCGCATCGTTATCATCGGCGCTGTGCATATCAGCCAGATTCTCGCGCGGATGGCGGCCCTTGCCGACTTCGATGTGACGATAATCGATCCGCGCACCGCCTTTGCAACGCCGGAGCGCTTCGAGGGCATTGATCTCATCGCCGACTGGCCCGTGGATACGCTGAAAGAGCGGCCGCTCGACAGCTATATGGCGCTGGTGGCGGTAACCCATGATCCGAAGATCGACGACGAGCCGATTATTCAGGCGTTGAAGACGAACTGTTTTTATATTGGTGCGCTCGGTAGCCGCAAGACGCATGCCGGTCGCCTGGAACGCTTGAGGCGGGAAGGCTTGAGCGACGCCGAGCTCGCCCGCATCCATGCGCCGATCGGGCTTGCCATCGGCGCTGCCAGCCCGGCCGAAATTGCGGTTGCCATCCTGGCGGAGATCATCGGCTCGCTTCGTGGGCGCGATGTCTCGTCGCCAAAGGGCGTTGCGCCATGATCTTCGGTGAGTTCTTGACGGCGGAGGCGGAGGGCGCGGTTCTCGCGCATTCAATCCGGCTGACCAATGGCAGTTTTTCCAAGGGACATCGGCTTGGCGGCGAAGATATAAAGCAACTCGCCGCTGCCGGAATTGATCGCGTTATCGCTGCGCGCATCGAACCGGGCGATCTCATGGAAGACGAGGCAGCCGAGCAATTGGCCCGAGCTGTCGCGCCCGATCATCTGACGTTCTCTGAAGCGGCGACAGGGCGGGTGAATGTTTACAGCGCCGTTGACGGTCTGTTCGTTGCAGATCGCATGGCGGTCGATTGGATCAACAGTCTCGACCCGGCGATCACCCTTGCCTGTCTTGCAGACCATGTATCTGTGCGACCCGGCGACATGGTGGCGACCTTCAAGATCATTCCGCTTGCCGTTTCCGGAGCCAAAATCGCTGCTGGTGTCGAAATTCTCCGGCGGATGCCGGTTTTCGAGGTCAAGCCCTTCATGCCGCATGCCGTTTCGCTTGTCGCCACGGAGCTGCCATTGCTGAAGGCGTCGGTCATGGACAAGACCGCACGCATCCTTTCGCAGCGGCTGCAGCCTTCGGGCAGCGTGTTGCAGCGGGAAGAGCGTGTCGCCCATAGAGCGGGCGCCGTTGCCGACGCGATCCGTCGCACGCTGGCGGCGCCCGACCAGATGCCCAAGCTGGCGATCGTTTTCGGAGCGTCGGCTGTCATCGATGCCGGCGACGTCATTCCGGCGGCAATCCGGCTTGCCGGCGGCGAGGTCATTCAGGTCGGCATGCCCGTCGATCCGGGCAATCTGTTGGTGCTAGGCAGGGTGGGCGACGTCTATGTCGTCGGGGCGCCGGGATGCGCGCGCAGCCCGAAGGAGAATGGCTTCGACTGGGTGCTGGACCGCATATTAGCCGGCGAACGACCGGCGCCGCAGGATATCAGCGCCATGGGCGTTGGAGGGCTGCTCATGGAAATTCAATCACGGCCACGGCCGCGCGACATTGCCGCTAAGCCGGCGGCTGAAATATCGGTCGCCGTCGTCCTGCTGGCTGCCGGCAAGGCGAGCCGAATGGGCGAGGGTGGTTCGCACAAGCTACTGGCCGAATTCGAAGGCGTGCCGCTGGTGCGTCGTTCGGCATCGATCGCCATTGCAAGCGGCGCATCTCATATCGTTGCGGTCACCGGACATCGCCGAGAGGAAATCCAGGACGCGCTAAAGGGTCTTGCAGTCGAGGCGGTATTCAATCCGGATTATGCGTTGGGCATGGCGAGTTCGCTGGTTGCAGGCGTCGGTACCCGGGCAGCCCAGAGGGCCGATGGCGTTCTCGTCATGCTGGCCGATATGCCCGGCGTTACAAGTGACGATCTGAAAATCTTGATCTCAGCCTTTCGTCAGGCGAACGGCCAGGCGATCGTGCGGGCAGTATCGGGCGGCAAGCGCGGCAATCCCGTTATCCTGCCTCGGTCGGTCTTGAACGCCGTAATGCGGCTGGAGGGCGATGTGGGTGCCCGGCATATTATCGAGACATCGGGTCTTCCGGTTGTCGACGTCGAGATCGGCGAGGCGGCACATCTTGATGTCGATACACCTGAGGCCGTTGTCGCGGCCGGTGGGATTTTGAAGGGGTAGCGAATGGACAATATAGATATCGAGGAGATGTTTCAGTCGCTCGGGCCGATCGCCATCAAACGGATGTTCGGCGGCAAGGGCATCTACCATATGGGTCGGATCCTGGCGCTGGAAGTGGGTGACGAAATCCTTCTGAAGGCGGACGATACCAGTGCTTCCGAATTCGAAGCGGCAGGTGCGCGGCGCTGGGCCTACGAGGGCAAGAAAGGCAAGGCCGTCAACATGCCCTATTGGTCGATACCCGACGATGCGTTCGACGATCCGGATGAAATGGCGCGTTGGGTGCGGCTTGCCTATGAGGCCGCGCTTCGCTCGGAGAAGTAGGTCTTAGCGAAAGTCTTCTGCGCTCAAATGGGCGATGGTTGCCTTGGCGAACTCGGAAAGCTGCGCCGGCAATTCGTTTCGGCCGAACCAGCCGAAATCGGAGAGCTTATCCGGTTCCATCAGCCGTGGTTCGCCGGAAAAGTCCTGGCAGATATAGATGAGCGAGATCCAGTGCTGCCGATCGGCCTCAATGATGACTTCCTCAGTGCAGAGATAATCGATTTCACCGATGGAGAGGCCGCTTTCCTCTTCGGCTTCGCGAACGGCGGCGCTGGCCGCCGGCTCCATATGATCCACCTTGCCGCCGACGATACTCCAGCATCCGGCTTCCGGAGCCTTGAGGCGTCGGTAGAGCAATAGCTTGCCGTCCCGCAAGATTGCGAGACCGGTTCCCACTCCTGGGAAATCGATGCCGGGCTTGCCCAATATTCAGATCCCGAAGTTGGACGCTAGCATCTCGCTAGCCGATTCGCTGCGTATCTGAACTGGATATATCAGGCCTTGGCGTTTGCCACGATGAGCATGAAAGCGGGAATATCGTCGCCAAAGCCAACCGGAGTCGGGCCATCATCCTGATCGCGATAACGGTTGCGGCGCTCGCGATGATCGTCATTGGCAGCGGGGAAGGGCCGGTGGCTGTTGCGAGAACCGTTATGGGATCTGTTATTGTTGTTCTCAGACTTGCGCTCGTTCTTCACGCTTTCGGCCTTTGCTGGTGCTGCTTCGATCACTACGACGTCATTATCCTCGACGTCGATATCAGATTTATGACTCGAGGCGTTGCGGCCTCCACGGCTGCGATCTCGATCGCGGCCCTTGCCCTTCTGGTCACGACGGCGGGACAAGCGATTGTCGTCCGCGCTCTCGTCAGCCGGCGGAAGAGCCGAAAGATCGCCGTTCAGCCACTGGACATCTTCGCCGATCAGCTTCTCGATGGCATCGACATGCTTGGTGTCGCGCTTCGTCACGAGAGTGAATGCAGCGCCGGAACGACCGGCGCGACCGGTGCGGCCGATGCGATGGACATAGTCTTCCGAATGGATCGGAACATCGAAATTGAAGACGTGACCGACATCGGGAAGATCGAGACCCCGAGCTGCGACGTCGGAGGCGACGAGAAGCTGGATCTGTCCATCACGGAAATTCTGCAACATCGTCGTGCGCGAGCGCTGGTCCATATCGCCGTGTAGGGCGCCAACGGAGAAGCCGTGACGTTCGAGCGAGCGGAAGAGATCGGCCACATCCTTCTTGCGATTGCAGAAGATGATTGCGTTCTTCAGATCCGTCTGGGCGCGGATAAGATCGCGCAGGGTGGCGCGCTTCTCGTAATCCTTACCGTGCGAGGCAACGAAGCGCTGCGTCACAGTCTTGGCGGTCGATGCCGGCTTGGCGACTTCGACGCGCTCCGGGTTCTGCAGGAAGCGATCGGCCAGCTTCTGAATTTCCGGCGGCATGGTTGCCGAGAAGAACAGCGTCTGGCGCGTGAAGGGGATGAGCTTTGCGATGCGCTCGATGTCAGGGATGAAACCCATGTCGAGCATGCGGTCGGCTTCGTCGATGACGAAGATCTCGACGGCGCTCATCAGCAGCTTGCCGCGTTCGAAATGATCCAGAAGGCGGCCGGGCGTGCAGATCAGCACATCAGCGCCACGCTCGAGCTTGCGGTCCTGCTCTTCGAAGGAAACGCCGCCGATCAGAAGGGCGATGTTCAGTCGATGATTCTTGCCGTACTTCTCGAAGTTTTCGGCGACCTGTGCCGCGAGTTCGCGCGTCGGCTCCAGAATGAGCGTGCGCGGCATACGAGCGCGAGCGCGTCCCTTTTCGAGCAGCGTCAGCATCGGCAGCACGAAGGACGCGGTCTTGCCGGTCCCTGTCTGGGCAATGCCGCAGATGTCGCGGCGCTGAAGCGCAAAGGGGATTGCACCGGCCTGGATAGGAGTCGGTGTGGTGTAGCCCGCGTCAGTCACCGCGGAAAGGACTTTTTGGCTCAGGCCAAGGTCAGCAAATGTTGTCAAAGGGAAATCTAATTCCGTCTTGGTTCAGTCGAACACCATGAGTCGACACACAGGAGCGTGCCGCAATGCAGCGCGACATAGAACCAAATACCCGTGAAGTCAAGGAAAGCAGGCGCTTCAACAGGCCTGAAGTTCATTCATAACGCAATTTTTGGATTAGTGCCATCTTTGTTGCGCGTTTGTCACAATTCCGGCAGCTAAATTGCGCCCAATCCGCTGATGTAACTTGCGAGTTTCGTGCCAGCACCAATGAAATACATCGGGTCTATGGCATGTCCGTTCTCGCGCACTTCATAATGCAGATGCGTTCCTGTCGAGCGCCCGGTGCTGCCGGCAAGACCGATCGCATCGCCGGCGCTGACCTTGTCGCCGACTTTGACGAGCACCTGTTCCATATGTCCATAACGGGTGGAGATGCCGTCGCCGTGGTCGATCTCTACCATGTTGCCATAGCCGCCAGTCCAGCCCGCCGAAACCACCTTGCCGGGGGCGGTGGCCTTGACCTTCTCACCGGGGCTGAAATGGAAGTCGGTACCGGTATGGAGAGCCAGCGTGCCGAAGAAGGGATCCTTGCGGTTGCCAAAAGGGCTGGTGATAAGCTTTCCCGGCGCCGGGTTGCGGAAGGGCAGGCTTTCGGCTGCGCTCCGCACTGTTTCCAGATGTGTTAAGGCGGCATCGAGCTCCGCCATGGATCGCTCGAACTGGTCGATATTCTCAGGCGGCACATAAGGGCCGCCCACACCGCTATCCGTATCTTCACGCGCAATGCCCGCGATCTCGTTCGGCACCTTGATGCCGACATTCTGCATGATCGACTGGATCGAAGTCGCGGTTTCGGATGCATCGGCGGTGAGATTGCGGATGCGGGACAATTGATCCTGTTCGATATGCTTCAGCGACAGCGTTACCTTGGAGAAAACCCGATCGGCGCGGTCCGCGACAGTTTCGGGGGCAGGGACGTAGGCAAGCGTGGAGTTGTCGGGTGTGGCGTCAGCCGGCTTGCCGCTCAGGAGAAGCTTTTCGATTGCCTTGGGTGACGTTAGCTGGGCATGTTCATTCTTTGGCGCGGCAGAGTTGGCATCCGTATGAGCGTTCTTATCGGTCAGGCCGGAGTTCTCCGCTCGGTCGAGAAGAGTGCTGAGCTTGCCGTTGCGTGAGGAGAGTTGCTGCTGCTGTTCGATCAGCTTGTCGACCTTCTCCTCCACGACCTGCTGATCCAGGAGTTGACGCGAGGTAACACGGTCCACCTGCGCCCGCAGCGCGGCGATGCGATCTTCATAGTCATATTGCATGCGCGCCTGGCGAGCCATCGTCGCGCCGATGAGATCGTCGCGAAGTACAAGGTAGGAGGTTGCAAGCAGATAGCCGATCGAGAAGACCCCGACCATACAGACGGTAACGGCAGCTATCCACGGGCGCACGGTCATATGGCGCACGGTATCGCCGCTCGCCAAAATAATGGTGTGATGTCGCTGTTGCTTGCCGAAAACCCGGTTTTGAGGCTTGGCTGTCACCGAGAATCTCCCAATCGGTGCGTATTGGCACCCAGCGGAGTACACGGCATTATGGTTAACGAATGCTTTCTTTTGCAGTATTAGATGCTGGAAAAGCTGCTTGTTATTAGTATATCAAGCATTGCTTGTAGACGTCAGGGAACGGTAGAAGGATGGCGTCAGCCCTGCTTCCGCCCGCGCGATGTCATTGAAGGGAGCTTTCAGCGAACCACGGAAATTGGCGCGCACCAACTCCTGGAAGGTTCGGGCCGGATCGCGCTTTTCCCGCGCGCACAGGAAGCGGAACCATTTGGCGCCGACGGCGACATGGCCTTTCTCGTCATTGTAGATGACGTCGAGTATGGCGGCGCTCTCGAGGTCGCCGGTTTCACGCATTTTGGCCTGCAGCGCCGGCGTCACGTCGAGGCCCCTGGCTTCGAGAATCAGTGGTACCACGGCCAAGCGGGCTGTGAGATCGGTGCGGGTCGCATGGGCAGCCTGCCAGAGGCCGTCATGGGCGGGTAGATCGCCATAATCCGCGCCGAGTTCGCGCAGGCGAGCCCGCACCATGCGAAAATGCTTGGCTTCCTCGAAGGCGACCTGCATCCAGCCATCGAAGAAGGAGTTGGGGACCGGTCCTGTCGCAAAACGCGCGACGATATCGAGCGCCAGATCGACGGCATTCAGCTCGATATGGGCAATGGCATGCAGGAGCGCGATTCGGCCTTTCAGCGTGTGCAGCGAGCGCTTCTCCATGTTTTTCGGCGGCACCAGCTGCGGCTTTTCCGGCCGGCCAGGCCGATCGGCGAGTGGCGGGTCGAGCGGCGAACGCAGCGACAGGGTGCGCGCAAACCAGCGGTTTGCCGATTCCTGGGCAAGCTCGGTCTTGCGATCGAGATCGGCCGAACGGATCGCGGCAATGGCGCCACCGCGTAGCGACGTGATGGTTTCGGAACTGCCGGACATGCCTTCAGAGTTCCTTGGCTGCGGCCAGAACGGTTTCGGCGTGTCCAGCAACCTTGACCTTGTCCCATATTGCAGCGACGCGCCCATCGGCGTCGATCAGGAAGGTCGAGCGCACCACACCCATATAGGTGCGGCCATACATGCTTTTTTCGCGCCAGACGCCATAGGCTATTGCCATGGTCTTTTCTTCGTCTGAAGCAAGCGGCACGGAAAGCGCATGCTTCTTGACGAATTTTTCATGGCTTTTCACCGTGTCAGGCGAGACGCCGAGAAGGGCGACGCCGAACCTTGCGAAATCGGCTGACAGTGCCGTGAAGGTAATCGATTCCGTCGTGCAGGCGGTGGTGTCGTCCTTGGGGTAGAAATAGATCACTAACGGCTTTCCGGCAAAATCGGCAAGGCGAACGCGATCGCCGCCGTCGCGTGGAAGATCGAAATCCGGTGCCTTATCGCCAATGCCGAGTTGAACTGGGAAAACTTCCGCCACGGGAAAACCTTTCTTTTGCCGGTTTTTTAGATGACACTTGAGGGAAGGCATATATACTGCTCGCGTGTGCCGTCCAATGGGACGCAGCGTCACCAACAAAATTGTAGAGAGCGAAAGGCACGCGCAGGAGTGATCCGAGGCGAAAAGATAACATTCCGCAAAAAGGATCTCGTGCCGCTCGACAATCTGCCGTCCGCCCAAGCCGAGGATCCGTTGATCGTGCATGTGCCGGAGCGCGTTCGCCGTCGTCGCTCGCATGTCTGGCATGTTTGCCGTATCACGCTGGTTTTCTTTGCTTTTCTCGCCATCATTCTCGGTGCTGTCATAGCGACCATCGAAAGCGGCATCTTCGATGCGCCGCTGTCGCAGAAGGCGCAGACTGCGCTCGATCATGCCATCGGCCCGCGTTACAAGGCAGAGGTGGGCGCGACCGTGGTCCGATTTACCTCCGATCTCCGCCTGGCGTTGGAGGCCCGTGACGTCAACGTCGTCGACCAGGAGAGCGGCAAGCATCTGTCGACGATGTCGGCCGTCAACATGGAACTTGACCCCTTGGCCCTCATCGAAGGCCGGGTGGAAGTGGCAAGTGTCGCGGCAGAGGGGATCGCGCTCGATACCTCGCTGCTGCCGCAAGGCGACCCGGTGGATTTGACTGCCCTGCGCGTTGATGCCTTGCCCAAGGCACTGAATGCGGCTTTCGACAATCTCGACTTTCTCGAACATTTCGTCCAGCGAGGCGGCACGAATTCCGTGCGTATTTCCGGCTTCTCCATGAAGCTGGCGCGGCAGGAAGGCGAGACGATCTCGCTTGTCGTCGATAATCTGACCTTCGAGCGCACCGCACCGAATTCTCTGCATCTCTACGGCGAGGTGGCGATCAATGGTTCCGTGGCGCTACTGGATGTGCGGGCGGATCAAAAGGAGGCCGGTCGCAGCTCTTCGCTCGCGGCCAGGATATCCAATCTCGACCTTAGGCCGCTCACAATGGCCTATGATCCTAATGGTACGCCCCGACAGGGCTTCACGACCTTCGGGGACATCACGCTTTCGGCGGTCAAGGGAGAGGCGGGTGTAGATCCGAAGCTGAGTGCCACCGTCAAAGTTCAGCCCGGCACCCTCTATATGGACCATGATCCGCAGGAGCTGACGCAGGCCAATATCAACCTGGCCTACAATTTCGATCACCAGACCCTGGAGATTGCTCCCTCCGATGCACAGTTCCTCGGGACGACCGTGCCGTTCTCCGGCGCGCTGATCGATCTCGACCGCGTCGACGCCAATGCAGGGAAGGGCTTTGGCATCGACTTCGTGATCAAGGATGGGGTCGCCGCCTCGTCTCTGTCAGGAGAGAAGCCAATCAGCTTCGATGGTCGTGCTACCGGCCGGTTTTTTTCGGCGACCAAGGAATTCCAGTTCGATAATCTCGGCATATCGACACCACAAGGCGCGCTTTTCGGCTCCCTGCATATGAAGCTCGGCGACAGTTCGCCTGAGATCAGTTTCGGCGGCCGCGCGGATAAGCTCGACACGGCTGCCGTCAAGCAGCTATGGCCGTTCTGGATGGCCTCGAAACCTCGAACCTGGGTCGAGGGCAATCTCTTCGGCGGATCGGTGACCAATGCCGTCATATCCGTTTTCATTCCGGCTGGCCGGCTGCGTGAAGCGTCACAGACCGGTAAGCTGCAGCTTGGCAAGAATGAGCTGCATATCGCCTTCGACATCGACGGCGCGCGGATGAACGTCCCGGGCGAAATCCCGCCATTGCGCGACACCAAGGGCCATTTCGATCTGACCGGTCCGAATATGGTGGTCGATATCGCCTCGGCGACCTCCTACTTCTCCACCGGGCGCACGATCACGTTGAGCGACAGCAGCTTTTCGATCCCGGCGACCTACGATAAGCCGCTGATGGCCAATCTCGATTTGACGATTTCAGGCTCCGGCGACGCCATCGGCGAACTTCTGAGCTACAAGCCTCTGGAGGTCCTGCAGCGGACCGAATTCAAGCCGGAGGATTTCAACGGCAAGATCGTCGCCAAGGTCGATGCCAGGATAGGGTTGATCAAGGATCAGCAGCCGCCTCCGCCGGAGTGGCGGGCGACACTTGATCTCGACAATGTCGATCTGCTGAAGCCGATGAACAATCGCAAGATCGACAATCTGACTGGCGTGATTTCGGCCGATCCGCAATCCGTGCATCTGCAAGCCCAGGCTCAGATCGATGGCATTCCCGCCCAGATCGACGTGGTCGAGCCTACCGATAGCAAGTCGACCGTCAAGCGCGGCCGGGTGATCACGGCAACGCTGACCGATGCGCAGCGCAACACCGTTCTGCCTGGACTTCGCGATATGATCGACGGGCCGGTCAAAGTGGAACTGACGCGCATTGATGACGATCGTCAGGGCGTGAAGGTCGATCTTGGCAAGGCTGCCATGACCGTTCCTTGGATCGGCTGGTCGAAGGGCAGCGGCATTGCGGCGACTGCACAGTTCGAAGCGTCCGGCCCGGACAGCCAGACGGCGCTCAAGAATTTCATGCTCAAGGGCGATGGCTTCGGCGCCAGCGGCGATCTTCTGATCAGCAAGGGGAGCCTTACATCGGCGAGTTTCACCAGCGTGAAACTTTCGGCGCTCGACGATTTCGCGCTTTCGCTCAAGCGGAGCAAAAGCGGCGGCTATGACGTCGCCGTAACGGGAAATTCCGCTGACATAAGACCGATCCTCGCGCGCCTGAAGGCATCCACATCGGGCGGCCAGCAGAGTTCAAACGGGGATGGTTCGGCGAGTGCGACGGTTCGCGCCAATCTCGACAAGGTCATAGGCTTCAATGACGAGATGATCGGCAATGTCAAAGGCGTTTATTCGATCTCAGGCGGCAAGACGACGGCTGCGGATTTTTCGGGTTTGACCCGTAGCGGCGAAGCGCTCGTCACCCAGATGAGCAAAGGGGCCAACGGCGTCATCCGTATCACGAGCGGCGATGCAGGCGCCGTTGCGCGCTTCACCGACCTCTACAAGCATTTGCAGGGTGGGCTGCTCAATCTGTCGCTGCGCTCGATCGGGCAGGATGACTGGGACGGCTCGCTCGATATCCGCAACTTCTCCATCATCGATGACAAGAAACTCTCGACCATCGTGTCGACGCCGAGCGGGAAGAACGGCAAGAGCCTGAATTCGGCGGTGAAGCAGAATATCGATACGCGTTCGCAGAGCTTCGAGCGCGGCTTTGCGCGGCTGGTGATGCGCGATGGGGTGCTCTCGGTCGAGAACGGCGTGGTGCGTGGTGTGCAGGTCGGAGCGACGTTCCAGGGCGTGCTGAAGGACGCCAGTGGCAAGATGGATATGACGGGAACCTTCATGCCCGCCTACGGCCTGAACCGGCTGTTCGCGGAAGTTCCGATCGTCGGCTTCATCCTGGGCAATGGCAGCGATCGCGGTCTGATCGGCATCACCTTCAGGCTGACCGGTACGATCGAGAAATCGAACCTACAGATCAATCCTCTCTCGATTATCGCACCGGGCGTTTTCAGGCAGATATTTGAGTATTGAGGCAGCGCGAAGCTGAGGCTGCCGCCTTTCGAGAGCGGAGGCAGGGCGTATTATTTTTCTTCCGCCAATCGCTCGCGTATGCGCTCCGGCCCGCCGTTCATGCGCTTGGCGAATGGTCGATCAGGGTCGACGACACGCCAGAACGGAGCCGCGCCGCTTTGGCTGATCTGCACCAGATGTCGCTGAACGGTGACAGGGCAGCAGGCATCTGCGCCATACTGCCTGGCAAGCGCCTTTCTGACGTCCGCAATATCGGACAATCGCCCCGGAGGTGCTGCCCGGAGCGCGTGAGCGACCATCTCCTCATTGGGAATCAACATGCTTTGCGTAGAGCTTCGGCCCTTGCGCCTTGTCTTGATCACCGGCAATTCATCCATAATCCGCCTCCAAGGTTGGAACCTTAACAGAGGACGAGTGGGCAGGTCGCGATCCGACATGGGGATGCAAAGAATCATGCAGTCAGCATCGATAGTGCTCTGCATTTGCGCTGACTCAAAGATAAAGCCGGCGCGGGGCGCCGGCTTGTCGTTTTCCTACTGCTCAGACGCTCAGGTGGCCGGGCGGATCAACATATGTTTCTTCTTACCGAGCGAGAGCTTGATGACGCCATCTGCGGTGACCTCATCGGTGCCGATGATCTTGCGCTCGTCGCTGATGGGCTGGTCGTTGATACGTACTGCGCCACCCTGAACGTGCCTGCGAGCCTCGCCGTTCGAACCGGCAAGACCGGCGCGCACGATCAGAGCCAGAAGGCCGATGCCAGCGTCGAGTTCGGAGGAGGGAACATCGATCGACGGCAGATTTTCCGACAGACCGCCTTCCTCGAAGGTCTTGCGGGCGGTTTCGGCGGCCTGCTCGGCTGCGGCGCGGCCGTGAAGGATCGCGGTGACTTCGGTCGCGAGGATTTTCTTGACTTCGTTCAGTTCCGAACCCGCAACGGCGGAAAGCCGCGCGATTTCGTCCATTGGCAGCGTGGTGAACAGCTTGAGGAAGCGCGGAACGTCCGCATCCTCGGTGTTACGCCAATATTGCCAAAAATCATAAACAGGCAGCAGGTCGGCATTGAGCCAGACGGCACCGGAAGCCGACTTGCCCATTTTGGCGCCGGAGGAGGTCGTCAGCAGCGGCGAGGTCAAAGCAAAGAGTTGCTTGGTCCCCATGCGGTGACCGAGATCGATGCCATTGACGATATTGCCCCACTGATCCGAACCGCCCATCTGCAGGCGGCAATCGTAACGCTTTGCCAGTTCGACGAAATCGTAGGCCTGCAGGATCATGTAGTTGAATTCGAGGAACGACAGCGACTGTTCCCGGTCAAGCCTCGTCTTCACGCTGTCGAAAGACAACATGCGGTTGACGGAAAAATGCCGGCCGACATCGCGCAGGAATTCGAGATAATTCAGCGAGCGCAGCCATTCGGCATTGTTGATCATCAAGGCCGCGTTGCCGGGCTTGTTGTAGTCGAGGTAGTTCGAGAAGCAGCGTTTTATCGAGGCGATATTTTCCTCGATCATGTCGATGGTCATCAATTTGCGGGCTTCCTCCTTAAAGGAGGGATCACCGACCATGCCGGTGCCGCCGCCCATCAAGGAGATCGGCCGATGGCCGGTCGCCTGGAGCCAGTGCAGCATCATGATCTGGGTGAGATGGCCGACATGGAGGCTCGATGCCGTGGGATCATAGCCAATATAGGCCGTCACGGTTTCCTTGGCGAAGAGGTCGTCGAGGCCGGCTTCATCGGAAATTTGATGAATGAAGCCGCGCTCTCGCAGGGTGCGGAGGAAATCGGATTTGAACTCAGCCATGATCTTGGTCTCTCGAGGCCGCAACCCTGAAGGATGCGGCGAAGTCGCTATTGTTTGACGTTGGGCGCGCGTTTAGCACCGATTTGGCGACGCGTCATCATTTTGCTGGGAACAGACGACAAGTTTCGGCACATGTCGTAGGGCGGCGCGTTTGTAAACGGACGCCTCTCAACGTCAATAGACCGTAACATGGCCGCGAATCTGCCTGGAATAAGTCCCGCATTCGCCCGAATCGAATCCTAGGCATTTTCTCATTGATCCCGTACGCACCTCATGTTTCGTGAAAGAAACCGGTATGTCGCCTCTGCTTTCGAAGATGGGATTGTCATCCAAAAAGACGATCTGGGCATTTTTTTCCATGATGTTGGTTTTGGTCGGTATTGCTGCTGCGAATCCGGCCGAAGCTCAGGGTTCCCCTGAAAAGAGAATAGCGCTTGTCGTTGGTAACGCCGCCTATACGGTGGGCGCGCTTCCGACACCGGCCAATGATGCCGGCTTGATCGCGCAAACGCTGCAGGCCGCGGGCTTCGATGTGATCGGCGCGCGCGATCTCGATCAGAATGGCTTGCGCGATGCCATGCGCGACTTTCTGACGAAAGCCAACGCGTCAGGCCCTAACACCGTCGTCTTTGTCTATCTGGCGGGCTACGGGGTTCAATATCAGGGCGACAATTATTTCGTGCCTGTGGATGCGCAGATCGCCAATGCCACGGATGTCCCCCTCCAGGCAGTCCGCGTGAGCGACTTCACAAAGTCGCTGTCGGCCATCAACAATCGTGGCAGCATCGTCGTGCTCGACGCGGCTAGAGCCAATCCGTTCGTGCAATCAAGTCAGCCGCTGGCCGGCGGTCTGGTGCTGGTCGATCCCGATGCCAATCAGCTAATTGCCTTCAATGCGGCGCCCGGCACGGTCGCACCGCAGGAGGCCGGTCCCTATGGTTCCTATGCGCATGCGCTGGCGGAGATGATCCGTGTTGGCGGCCTTTCGCTTGATGAGGTCTTCGATCGCACACGGTTGCGGGTCGGTGACTTGACCAAGGGTGCCGAAATTTCCTGGGATGCCACCAAGTTCAAGAACGCCTTTACTTTCTTCGATCGCGGACCGAATGCGCCGGCTGCTGCGGTGGCGAGCACCGAGGATGTGGCAAACCGGACGAAGCCCATTCGCGATTTCGACGAGCGTGATGCCTATTTCGCCGCGCTCGATCGCGACACGCTGCAGGGCTATGAGGATTTCCTCGCCGCCTATCCGAACGATTCTATGGCAAGGCGTGTGCGCGCCATCATCGCTGCCCGCCGAGAGGCGATAACCTGGCGCGAGACATGGCGAGCCGACACCCCGGAGGCCTATTGGTCCTATCTGAGGCGTTATCCGCGCGGTCCCCACGTCTGGGATGCCCGCCGCCGTCTCGAGCATTTCGAGGCAGCCCTTGAACCACCGCCTTCCTTCACCGTTATAGAATATGACGTGCCGCCACCGCCGCCGCCGGAAGTGGTCTATGTCGAGCGGCCTGTGCTTTATTTTGATGATGCCGATTTCGGGTATGCCCCGCCGCCGCCCGTCGTCTTCCTTGCGCCACCGCCGCCGGATTTCGTCGAGTTAGCGCCGCCGCAGCCCGCGGTCGATCTGTATGTGTTGCCGGCACCGGTCTTCGTTCCGGTCCCTGCATGGGTCGAACCGCCACGCGATATCGCGCCGCCCGAGAACAATGTCATCTTCAACAACATCCACAATACGGTCGTGAACAACACGACGGTCATCAACAACACTGTGATCAACGAGAACGGGGCGACACCCGCAGCACCTGGGCTGACGACAGGTCAGAAACTCGCCGGCGCGGCCGTTATCGCCGGAGCAGGGGTTGCAGCACTGCATGTTGCCCTGCCGCCATCGGTACAGAAGAAGGCGGCAGTTATACAAAGGCAGAATCCCGCCGCGGCCGCTAAGACGATGCCTGGAGTTGCTCCAGCGGCGCCGGCGTCGCCGCAGCCGCAAGGCGGAAACGCCGCTGCCCACGTGCTTCCCGGCGCCAATGGTCAGCCGCTGCCGGCTGGTGGCAAGCTGCCCGTCAATCAGGGAACGGCTCAGACGAAGCCGGGGCAATCGCCGCAAGCTGTGCCGAATGCGGTGCATAATCCGTCTGTTGCCACTCAACCCGCCCAGCAAGGCACAAATGCCAATGCGCACGCGCTTCCGGGCGCGAACGGTCAACCTCTGCCAGCCACGGGCAAGCTGCCGGTCAATCGTGGCGCAGTGCAGACCAAACAGGCTCAACAGCCTCAGGCTACGCCGAACGCCAATACACATGCGCTTCCCGGTGCAAAGGGACAACCGCTGCCGGCTGTTGGCAATGCGCCTGCCATGAAGGGGCAAAACCAGATTGCCAAGACCCCCGCACCGCAAGCAATGCCGGGCGGCAAACCGAATCCGGTCGCCGCTGCACCGAAACCCAATGGGCATGCTCCGGCAGCGCCGGCTGTTGCCGCCAGAACTCCGGCGAAGCCCAAGGCGATCCCCAACAATCCACCTCGTGTCAGCAGTCAGCCTCATGTCGCTGCCACGCCGTCGCGGCAAGCCAATCCGGCTCCGGCGCAGCCCAAACCCGCGCCGCATGTGGTGGCACAGGCGAGGGCGCCAGCGCCGAAGCCGCAGGCCCAGCCCAGGCCGCAACCGCAACTGAAGGTTCTACAGCAGCAGGTGAAGAGACCTCCTCCGCCTCCGCCGCAGAAGCCTCGTGAAAAGAAGAAGTGCGGCGCTCCCGGCCTGCCGGCATGTCACTGACGGATGATATCAAGCGATAATCTCAAGGCCCGCCTCGGCGGGCCTTGGCATGCGATATTGCCGCTTAATCGGCTTGTTGAAATCAGGCCAAGCGGTTAGCACTGACCGGCCGGTCGTCAATCGGCCCTGACATACGTATCGCGGCAGGCTGCAAATCCATCACGAAAATAGGCAGGCAGATGAGTGACACCATCATACTCGAAACCGCACGCCTCGTTCTGACGATGTGGGACAAGGGTGATGCCGAAATGATTCGGCAATTGCATTCGACGATCGAGACCACGCGCTATCTCTCAGGCGCGGCTCCCTGGACGCTGGAGAAGGCCGAGGAGCGGCTGAAAAGTTGGTTCGATGAACATGCGCGCGACGGTGTGACCAAATATAAGATGCTGCGGCGCGAGGATGGACGCTTTATCGGCCGTGCCGGGTTCTCGCGTTTTCATCAGGAAAGCGGCAGGGGCGAGTTCGAGCTCGGCTATTCCATTCAGAGGGACGCTTGGGGCAACGGCTATGCGACGGAGATTGCCGGCGCATTGGCGCAATGGTTCTTCAAGCGTGGCTTTGCCCGGCAATTCATCGCCTTCACGCATCCGCAAAACGTCGCATCGCAGCGTGTTTTACGGAAGATCGGCATGCGGGATTACCCGTCGATGACGATCGACGGGATCACTTGCCCGACTTTCAGAATGGCTCGATAACGGCCGTCTCGTTAGCGAATGCGCTTGGCAGCCGGTTCCGGCACTAATTCGCCATTCAGGCGACGATCGAGATAATCCTCGCATTCGCCGAGCAGCGTTTCGACCTGACCGTTGAAGAAGTGGTTGGCACCCGGAACCACCTTGTGCGTGATCAGGATGCCCTTCTGTGTCTTCAGCTTCTCGACGAGGCCGTTGACGTCCTTTTCCGGAGCAACCTTGTCCGCATCGCCGTTAATGATCAGGCCGGACGAGGGGCAGGGTGCGAGGAAGGAGAAGTCGTAGATATTCGGCTGCGGCGCGATCGACATGAAGCCTTCGATTTCCGGACGGCGCATCAGAAGCTGCATGCCGATCCAGGCGCCGAAGGAGTAGCCGGCAACCCAACAGCTCTTCGAATCAGGATGAAGGCTCTGAACCCAGTCGAGGGCCGACGCCGCATCGGAAAGCTCGCCGGCGCCGTGGTCGAACTCGCCCTGGCTGCGGCCGATGCCGCGGAAATTGAAGCGGAGCGTGGTGAAGCCGCGCTTCTGGAACATATAGAAGAGCTGGTAGACCACCTGATTGTTCATCGTACCGCCGAACTGCGGATGGGGATGAAGGATAATCGCGATCGGGGCGCTCTTTTCCTTGGAGGGCTGATAGCGGCCTTCAAGGCGACCCGCGGGGCCGTTGAAAATTACTTCGGGCATCGATACTCCGGCTCTTCTTTTTCTGCGTTCAAACCCTACGGCACGCAGCAAGTTGACTTGACGAATGCGCTCATCTTTTCTAGAACGCAGTTTAGAACAATTCGAAACTTGATGCGGTGGTCCGCGCGTTGTTTGCGCAACGGTTTGTGGAACGTGTCATAAGGCATGCCCGGCTGAAATTTCAAGGAAAATGAGCCGGTCGCAGCAAAGCAAAGTCGCGCAGGAAGAAGATTATGGCGGCAGCACGCCTCTATCTCGACTGGAATGCTACCGCACCGCTTCATCCGGCGGCGCGCGAAGCCATGCTGCGCGCAATGGATATTCAAGGCAACCCCAATTCTGTTCATGGCGAAGGTAGAGCAGCCCGCGCGGCTGT
The DNA here is from genome assembly GCF_014194925.1 of Rhizobium sp. BK491. Lineage (NCBI taxonomy): Bacteria > Pseudomonadati > Pseudomonadota > Alphaproteobacteria > Hyphomicrobiales > Rhizobiaceae > Rhizobium > Rhizobium sp. BK491. The sequence continues at coordinate 390,817 of NZ_JACIAR010000001.1, read as the reverse complement.
CGAGGCTGCACGCCGGCAGGTTGCAAGATTGACCGGCGCCGCACCCGCCCATGTCGTTTTTACGAGCGGCGCCACCGAGGCGGCCAATATGGTGTTGACGCCAGAATTCCGCATGGGGCGGACGCCGCTTCTCGTCAGCCATCTATATATATCGGCCGTCGAGCATCCAGCCGTGCGCGAAGGCGGGCGATTTGCCAGGGATGATGTCAGCGAAATACCGGTGACATCGAACGGTATGGTCGATCTTGCCGCGCTGGAGGCCATGCTCGCTGCGCATGACAAGGCGAGCGGCTTGCCGATGGTTGCCATCATGCTCGCCAATAACGAGACCGGAATTCTCCAGCCTGTCGGCGAAGCGGCCAAGCTCGTTCAGGCCGCGGGCGGCCTTCTTGTGGTGGATGCCGTTCAGGCGGCAGGCCGCATTCCGCTCGATATCAATGCGATCGGCGCGGATTTTCTGATCGTCTCCTCCCACAAGATCGGCGGTCCAAAGGGTGCCGGCGCGCTCGTCTCGCGCGGCGAGGTGCTGATGCCGAAACCGTTGATCCACGGCGGCGGCCAGGAAAAAGGCCATCGCTCCGGCACGGAAAACACGCTTGCCATCATCGGATTCGGTGCGGCTGCCGAGGCTGCTGCCGCAGACTTAGAGGTTCGTAATGCCGCGATCGGTTCGTTGCGCGACCGGCTGGAAGCGGGCATGGAACTTGCAGCACCGGATGTCATCATTCATGGAAAGAATGGCCCACGCGTTCCGAACACCAGCTTCTTCACGCTGCCGGGACTGAAATCCGAAACGGGGCAGATCGCCTTCGATCTGGAGGGCGTGGCGATTTCTGCCGGCTCAGCCTGCTCGTCGGGCAAGGTCGGCGAGAGTCATGTGCTCGTGGCGATGGGATGTGACCCGAAACTCGGGGCTCTCCGCATTTCGCTGGGGTCGACTACAATCGAAGCGGATATCGATCGCGCAATCGCTGCTTTTGCCCGCATTGCGGGAAGACGCAAGCTGGCGGGCGCGGCGGCCTGACGGCCACAATTTTGCGGAAACCGAAATTTCCGCTTGCCAAGCGGGGTGAAAAGTCCCTTCTGGCCGACTACATAGAAGGCAGACATAAGTCTGCCGCAACGTTGACAAGCTGCCGGACCTTGGATCCGGCGAGATTGGAGAACGAAATGCCTGCAGTCCAGGAAACGGTCGATCAGGTTCGCCTGATTGACGTGGACCAATACAAGTATGGTTTTGAGACCATCATCGAAATGGACAAGGCTCCCAAGGGTCTGTCCGAAGACATTGTCCGTTTTATTTCCGCGAAGAAGCAAGAGCCGGAATGGATGCTGGAATGGCGTCTTGAGGCCTATCGCCGCTGGCTGACGCTGGAAGAGCCGACATGGGCGCGCGTCGACTATCAGAAGATCGACTTCAACGACATCTACTACTACGCCGCGCCGAAGAAATTCGCCGGTCCGAAGTCGCTCGACGAAGTCGACCCGGAACTCCTGAAAACCTATGAGAAGCTCGGCATTCCATTGCGCGAGCAGGAGATCCTTGCCGGCGTCGAGAAGCCGAAGATCGCCGTCGATGCGGTGTTCGATTCTGTCTCAGTCGTCACCACCTTCAAGGAAGAGCTGAAGAAGGCCGGCGTGATCTTCATGTCGATCTCGGAAGCCATTCGCGAGCATCCGGATCTGGTGCGCAAGTATCTCGGCTCCGTCGTGCCGACCTCGGATAATTTCTATGCGACGCTGAATTCGGCCGTCTTCACGGACGGTTCGTTCGTCTTCGTGCCGAAGGGCGTTCGTTGCCCGATGGAACTATCGACCTACTTCCGCATCAACGAGAAGAACACGGGCCAGTTCGAGCGCACGCTGATCATCGCCGAAGAAGGTGCCTATGTCTCCTATCTCGAAGGCTGCACGGCGCCGCAGCGCGACGAAAACCAGCTGCATGCCGCCGTCGTCGAGCTCGTTGCGCTCGATGACGCCGAGATCAAGTATTCGACGGTGCAGAACTGGTATCCGGGCGACAAGAACGGCAAGGGCGGCATCTACAACTTCGTCACCAAGCGGGGCGATTGCCGCGGTCATCGCTCCAAGATCTCCTGGACGCAGGTCGAGACCGGCTCTGCCATCACCTGGAAATATCCGTCCTGCATCCTGCGCGGCGATGACAGCCGCGGCGAGTTCTACTCGATCGCCGTTTCCAACGGTCATCAGCAGGTCGATAGCGGCACCAAGATGATCCACCTCGGCAAGAACACGTCGAGCCGCATCGTCTCGAAGGGCATCGCCGCCGGCGTCTCGCAGAACACCTATCGCGGCCAGGTTTCAGCTCACCGCAAGGCGTCGAACGCGCGTAACTTCACGCAGTGCGATTCACTGCTGATCGGTGACAAGTGCGGCGCCCATACGGTGCCCTACATCGAGGCAAAGAACTCGACGGCGCAGTTCGAACATGAAGCCACGACGTCGAAGATTTCCGAAGACCAGCTGTTCTACTGCCTGCAGCGCGGCATCCCGACCGAGGCGGCGATCGCGCTGATCGTCAATGGCTTCGTCAAGGAAGTGCTGCAGGAGCTGCCGATGGAATTCGCCGTCGAAGCGCAGAAGCTGATCGGCATCTCGCTCGAAGGTAGTGTTGGCTGACGCACCCGAACCAGAATTAGCTTTGGCGCGCCGTGCGCGCCGCACCTTCATTCCTGCGATAGGATACTAAAATGCTTGAAATCAAGAACCTGCACGCCCGTATCGCCGAAGACGGCACTGAGATCATCCGTGGTCTGAACCTGACCGTGAAGGCTGGCGAAGTCGCCGCCATCATGGGCCCGAACGGCTCGGGCAAGTCGACGCTCTCCTACATCCTCGCCGGCCGTGAGGACTATGAAGTCACCGAGGGTGACATCCTTTATAACGGCGAAAGCATCCTGGAGCTTGACGCCGCCGAGCGCGCCGCCAAGGGTATCTTCCTGGCCTTCCAGTATCCCGTGGAAATTCCCGGCGTTGCCACCATGCAGTTCCTCAAGGTTGCTCTGAACGAGCAGCGCAAGGCACGCGGCGAAGACGAACTGACGACACCGGATTTCATCCGCCGCGTCAAGGATGCTGCCGGCAAGCTGCAGATCAACATGGACATGCTGAAGCGCCCGCTCAACGTCGGCTTCTCGGGCGGTGAAAAGAAGCGCGCCGAAATCCTGCAGATGGCGCTGCTCGAGCCGCAGCTTTGCGTGCTCGACGAAACCGATTCCGGCCTCGACATCGATGCGCTGAAGATCGTCGCCGATGGCGTCAACGCGCTACGTTCGCCCGATCGCGCCGTGATCGTCATCACCCACTACCAGCGCCTGCTCGACTATATCGTTCCGGACACCGTCCACGTTCTCTACAAGGGCCAGGTGATCAAGTCCGGCGACAAGACGCTGGCGCATGAACTGGAAGCCAACGGCTACGCCGACATCATCGGTGCTGCAGCCTGATCGAGGCGGAAAGGACACGTCGATGAACATTCAGACGACGAACCGCCTGACATCAGCCGAAACGGCGCTGATCGAGGCGTATAACGACCAGATGGGCGACCTGCCTGGCGACGGCGAAGTTTTTGCCGTCCGCGATCGCCTGCTGGACGAGCTGAAGACCGCCGGCCTGCCGACGCGCCGCGTCGAGGCTTGGCATTACACCGATTTCAAGAACCTGCTGCGTCTGGTCCCGAGCGATATCGGCAAGGGCCTTGCCGAAGCGTTGCCGGCGACGGTCGAAGGGTCGCCTGTCATTGCGGTTCTGCAGGGCAAGGCAAGTGATAAGGCTTCGGTGAAGAATTTGACCGTTGCGCGCTACGCCGACAGCTTGATCAACGGCGCGGCCGCCGTCGGCCTCGAAGCGCTCGGCAAGGATGACGCCATCGGGCGCATCAATGCGAGCTTCGTGCGCGATGGCTACGTCATCGATTTCCCCGATGGCACCGAACTCGATGCGCCGCTGGAAGTGCAGTTCATCCATGCCGGCGGCCAGATCCACAGCCGTCTGCCTGTTACCTTCGGCGCTGACGTCAAGGCGACCTTTATCGAGCGTCATCAAGCGGTTGAGGGCGCGGCTGCGCTGGTTTCCTCGGTCAGCGAAATCAAGATCGGCAAGGGTTCTGAAATCACTTGGATCATCCTGCAGGAGCAGGGCAGCGAAGACACCCATCTCGGCCAGCTTCGCATCGATCTTGGAGAAGACGCCAAGCTGAAGCTGTTCGTCATCAACGCCGGCGGCAAGCTGGTGCGCCAGGAACTGTATATCAAGGTAGCAGGCGAGGGCGCCGATCTGACGCTGCGCGGCATCAACCTGCTCGGTGGCGATACCCACACGGACGTGACGATGGTACTCGGCCATGACGTTCCGAACACCGGTTCCACGGAAGTTATCCGTAATGTTGTGTTCGATCGCGCTCGCGGCGTCTTTCAGGGCATGATCCGGGTCGCACCGGATGCGCAGAAGACCGACGCCAAGATGGCTTGCAACACGCTGCTGATGTCCGACGATGCCGAGTTCTCGGTGAAGCCCGAGCTTGAAATCTTCGCTGATGACGTGCAGTGCGGCCATGGCGCCACTGTCGCGGATATCGACGGCAACCATCTCTACTACCTGATGGCGCGCGGCATTCCGGAGAAGAAGGCGCGCGCCATGCTCGTCAACGCCTTCGTGGCCGAGATCGTCGAGGAACTGGAAGACGAAGCCCTCGTCGAGGCGCTGGAAGGCGTTATTTCGGCCTGGCTGGAAAAGCACGCCTGATTGGAGGCAAAGCTCGTGGACAAGATCGTGCCGGCAACGGCCTATGACGTCGAAGCCATTCGCCGGGATTTTCCGATCCTGGCGAAGACGGTGCATGGCAAGCCGCTGGTCTATCTCGACAATGGCGCCTCCGCGCAGAAGCCGCAGGTCGTCATCGATGCCATTTCGCATGCCTATTCCAACGAATATGCGAATGTGCATCGCGGCCTGCACTTTCTGTCCAATGCTGCGACGGAGGCCTATGAAGCGGCTCGCGAAAAGGTGCGCCGCTTCCTGAATGCGCCGTCGGTCGACGACATCGTCTTTACCAAGAACTCGACGGAAGCGATCAACACGGTCGCCTACGGCTGGGGCATGCCAAAGATCGGCGAGGACGACGAGATCGTCGTCTCGATCATGGAGCATCACTCCAACATCGTTCCCTGGCATTTCATCCGAGAGCGGCAAGGCGCGAAGCTGGTATGGGTACCCGTCGACGACGAGGGCGCGTTCCATATTGAGGATTTCGAAAAGAGCCTGACGGAGCGCACGAAGCTCGTCGCCATCACACATATGTCGAATGCGCTCGGAACTGTCGTTCCTGTGAAGGAAGTGTGCCGCATCGCGCATGAGCGCGGCATTCCAGTCCTGATCGACGGCTCGCAGGGTGCCGTGCATATGCCTGTCGACGTGCAGGATATCGACTGCGACTGGTATGTCATGACCGGCCACAAGCTCTATGGCCCTTCGGGTATCGGCGTTCTCTACGGCAAGAAGGAGCGGCTTGCCGAGATGCGGCCGTTCCAGGGCGGCGGCGAGATGATCTTCGATGTCACCGAGGAAAACGTCACCTATAACGAGCCGCCGCACCGCTTCGAAGCGGGAACGCCGCCGATCGTCCAGGCGATCGGCCTTGGCTATGCGCTCGATTATATGGACAGTATCGGTCGTGAAGCGATTGCTCGGCACGAAGCCGATCTTGCCGCCTATGCGGCGGAGCGGCTGCGGGATATCAATTCGTTGCGCGTCATCGGCACGGCGCCCGGCAAGGGTGGCATCTTCTCCTTCGAGCTCACGGGAATACACTCCCACGACGTCTCGATGGTGATCGACCGCCAGGGTGTCGCCGTTCGCGCCGGCACGCATTGCGCCCAGCCGCTCTTGAAACGCTTCGGCGTCACCTCCACATGCCGTGCATCGTTCGGCATGTACAATACGCGCGCCGAGGTGGATGCCTTGGCGGATGCATTGGAATATGCACGGAAATTCTTTGCCTGAGGAGGCAAGCGATGTCACTCGACGAAAGCGAACAGAAGATCGATGCGCGCGAAGGGATCGTGCATTCCAGCATCCCCGAGGATGAACTGGCGCGCCTCAGCGACGACATCATCTCTGCGCTGAAAACGGTCTACGATCCGGAAATTCCGGCCGATATCTTCGAGCTCGGTCTGGTCTATAAGATCGATATCGAAGACGACCGGATGGTGAAGATCGTCATGACGCTGACAGCACCGGGTTGCCCGGTTGCCGGCGAAATGCCGGGCTGGGTGGAAAATGCCGTCGGCGCCGTCGAAGGTGTTTCCGGTGTCGACGTCAGCATGACCTTCGATCCGCCATGGACGCCGGATCGCATGTCGGAAGAAGCGCAGGTCGCCGTCGGCTGGTATTGAAGCTTTAGGCCGCCGGCTTTACATTGAGACTCGAAGCGCCGGATCTTGACCCCGGTTGCGGAAGGAGAATGAGCCCATGGGCTTCGCAATCATGAGCATGACGGATGCGGCAGCGGCCCGCGTCAAGTCAATCGTTGAAAATTCCGGCCCCGATGCCAAGGGCGTTCGCGTCGGCATCAAGAAGGGCGGCTGCGCCGGGATGGAATACACCATCGACCTGGTGACGGAGCCGAATGCCAAGGACGACCTGATCGAGCGTGATGGCGCAAAGGTTTGGGTGGAGCCGTCTGCCGTACTTTATCTCCTCGGCACGGAAATGGGCTTCGAGACGACGACGTTGCGCTCGGGCTTCATCTTTACCAATCCGAACCAGACATCGGCCTGCGGCTGCGGCGAATCCGTCGAATTGAAACCTGCCGATCTGGCTGCTCTGGTGGCGCAACGGCAGGCTGCGCAACCCGCCTAAAGACACCTCCTGTATTTCACCTTGCTGCATTTCGTGCTTTGATCGATGGATACTGAGGGTCTTTCGTCGCCCTCGGCTGACCAGCGGCTTCGAGCCGGATGAGGTCGGGGCGCGCAAGGGGATCTTATGGCGGCATCGGCATGGGTTTACACATTGATCCCGGCGGCAGCAGCCATCGCGGGTGCCGCGGTTGCGGTGAATACGCGGCCGGGGCCTAATCTTGTCAGCGCAATCCAGCATTTTGCAGCCGGTGTCGTGTTTGCCGCCGCCGCCGGAGAAATTCTGCCTGATGTCATGCATCGCGGTTATCCCCTGGCGACGGTCATCGGCGGAGCGATCGGCGTCGGCGTGATGCTGCTGGTCAAGCAGTTGGAAAACTGGGCCAAAGGGCCGGTCGGCCTTCTCGCGGCCATCGGCATCGACATCCTGATCGACGGCCTCGTGCTCGGCATCGGCTTTGCAGCCGGCCCGAAAGTTGGCTTCCTGCTGACGATCGCTCTGACGATCGAAGTGCTGTTTCTTGGCTTGACGGTGGCGAATGAGCTTGGCGAGAGCGTTCGCTCTCGAGCCAGGATCGTCGCGACTACGGCAGCACTTGCGCTATTGCTGCCGATCGGCGCTCTGCTTGGGACGCCGATCGCTTCGTTGCCCGGCCCAGTTCTCACAGGCTTCTTCGCGTTCGGGCTGATTGCGCTACTTTATCTCGTTACCGAGGAACTGCTGGTCGAAGCCCATGAAACACCCGATCGCCCCTGGGTGACGGCTATGTTCTTTGCCGGCTTTCTCGTGCTGCTTCTGCTTGAAGAGGCGATTGGTTAGCGATGCTCGGGATTGGGAAGCGAATTCCTAGTTTGCGGCCGATATCGGCGTTAGCTTAAGGCCGAGTGCCCTGACGACCTTCAGGATCGTCGCGAATTCCGGATTCCCATCGCCGCTGAGCGCCCGGTAAAGGGCGGAACGGTTCATGCCGACATCTTTGGCGAGCTTGCTCATGTTGCGCGTGCGCGCGACTTCGCCCAGTGCCCTGGCGATCGAGGCGGGATCGTCGGTTTCGAAGGCGGCGGCGATATAGCTGTCGGGATTGTCCACGTCGAATCGTTCCGGCATAAATCTGAATTCCAAGGTCCCACCGTGGCGTCATCAAAAACGCCGCGCATCCGTTCGGACACGCGGCGTTTTCATAGACAAGTTTCACGATAGATTTATGTCTGTTTCAAGCGAAGCGACTGAACCGCTTCGCTTTTTTGCAAAAATCCTATTCTGCGGCCTCGGCGTAGGATTCCAGCGGCGGGCAGGTGCAGATCAGGTTCCGGTCGCCGTAGACGTTGTCGATGCGGTTTACCGGAGACCAGTACTTGTCCACGCGGAAGGCGCCGGGCGGGAAGCAGGCCTGTTCGCGCGAATAGGGGCGATCCCATTCGCCGACGAGGTCTTCCACCGTGTGCGGTGCGTTCTTCAGCGGGTTGTTGGTCTTGTCCATCCGGCCGTCTTCGATGGCGCGGGCTTCCTCGCGGATCGCCAGCATCGCCTCGCAGAAGCGGTCGAGTTCGGCCTTCGTTTCCGATTCGGTCGGCTCGATCATCAGCGTGCCGGCAACCGGCCAGCTCATGGTCGGGGCATGGAAGCCGCAATCGATCAGGCGCTTGGCGACATCGTCGACCGTCACGCCGGCGCTTGCGGCCAGCGGGCGGGTGTCGATGATGCATTCGTGTGCCACACGTCCATCCTTGGACTTGTAGAGCACGTCGTACGCGCCCTTCAATCGCGTGGCGATGTAGTTGGCGTTGAGAATCGCCACCTTCGTCGCCTGTGTTAGGCCTTCGCCGCCCATCATCAGGCAGTAGCTCCAGGAGATCGGCAGAATGGAGGCCGAACCGAAGGCGGCCGCCGAGACCGCTCCGCTGCGGCCGTCCGTTTCCGGATGGCCGGGCAGGTGGGGTGCCAGATGCGCCTTGACGCCGATCGGGCCCATGCCGGGACCGCCGCCGCCATGCGGGATGCAGAAGGTCTTGTGCAGGTTGAGGTGGCTGACATCGGAGCCGATATCGCCGGGTCGAGAGAGACCGACCATGGCGTTCATGTTCGCGCCATCGAGATAGACCTGACCGCCATGCTTGTGAACGAGATCACAGATCTCCTTCACCGTCTCCTCGAAGACGCCGTGCGTCGAAGGGTAGGTGATCATGCAGCAGGAGAGGTTGTCGGCATGTTGCTCGGTCTTGGTGCGGAAATCGGCCATGTCGATATCGCCATCGTCGCTGACTTTCACGACCACGACCTTCATGCCCGCCATCTGTGCCGAGGCGGGGTTGGTGCCGTGCGCGGAGGTCGGGATGAGGCAGATGTCGCGGTGACCTTGGCCATTGGCAATGTGATAGTTGCGGATGGTCAGCAGGCCGGCATATTCGCCCTGCGCGCCGGAGTTCGGCTGCATGGAGAAGGCGTCATAGCCTGTCACGGCGCAGAGCTTATCCGTCAGATCATCGATCATTTCGCGGTAGCCGAGCGCCTGATCGGCCGGGACGAATGGGTGGATATCCGAAAATTCCGGCCAGGTGATTGGCAGCATTTCCGCCGTCGCGTTCAGCTTCATGGTGCAGGAGCCGAGCGGGATCATCGAGCGGTCGAGCGCCAGGTCGCGGTCCGAAAGACGACGAATGTAACGCGTCATCTCGCTTTCGGCACGGTTCATGTGGAAGATCGGATGTGTGAGGTATTCGCTGGTGCGCAGCAGAGTCTTCGGCAGGCGGTAGGACGGCTCGAAATCGGCGATGCGGAAATCGCCGCCGAAAGCGCGCCAGACGGCTTCGACCGTTGCCGGGCGCGTGCGCTCGTCCAGGCTGATGCCGATCTTGGTTTCACCAACCTTGCGCAGGTTGACGCCTTCGGCGACGGCTGCACGCAGGATCAGACCCTGCATGTGGCCGACTTCGACGGTGATCGTGTCGAAGAAGGTTTCAGGCTCAACGATGTAGCCGAGCTTTTCCAGTCCCTTGGCCAACAGCACGGCCTTCTGGTGAACCTGCTGGGCGATTGCCTTCAAGCCCTGCGGACCGTGGAAGACCGCATACATGGAGGCCATGACGGCGAGCAGCACCTGGGCGGTGCAGATGTTCGACGTCGCCTTTTCGCGACGGATATGCTGTTCGCGGGTCTGCAGCGACAGGCGATAGGCGCGATTGCCGCGTGCATCGACCGAGACGCCGACGAGACGGCCGGGCATGGAGCGCTTGTAGTCGTCCTTGACAGCCATAAACGCCGCATGAGGCCCACCATAGCCAACCGGAACGCCGAAACGCTGCGAGGAGCCGATGGCGATATCCGCACCCATTTCGCCCGGGGATTTCAGCAGGGTCAGTGCCAGGAGATCGGTCGCCATGACGGCGATGGCGCCGGTCTGGTGCAGGCGGGCGATCAGGCCACTGAAATCGTTGATGTGGCCGTGCGTGCCCGGATACTGGAAGATTGCGCCGAAGACGTCGACCGGATCGAGATCGGTGAAGGGATTACCGACGATGACGGTCCAGCCGAGCGGCTCGGCGCGCGTCCTGATCAGCGCTATGGTCTGTGGGTGGCATTCGGCATCGACGAAGAAGGCCCTTGCCTTCGATTTTGCGACACGTTCCGCCATCGCCATACCTTCGGCCGCGGCGGTCGCTTCATCGAGCAGCGAGGCGTTGGCAACATCGAGACCGGTGAGGTCGCTAATCATCGTCTGGTAGTTCAGCAGTGCCTCGAGGCGGCCCTGGCTGATCTCAGGCTGGTATGGCGTATAGGCGGTGTACCAGGCGGGATTTTCCAGGATGTTGCGCTGGATGACCGGCGGCGTGATCGTACCGTAATAGCCCTGGCCGATCAGCGAAACGAGAACCTTGTTCTTGTTGGCGGTCTCGCGCAGACGGTCGAGCGCCTCGCGCTCCGTCATCGCTGCGCCCCAGGCGAGCGGCGCCTTCTGGCGGATCGCCGGCGGCAACGTCGCGTCGATCAGGCCGTCGAGGCTCTTATAGCCGATCACCTTGAGCATATCGGCCATCTCCGACGGAGACGGGCCGATATGGCGGCGGTTGGCGAAATCGTATGGCTGGTAGTCGGTGAAGGTGAATTCCGTAGGCGTCGCCATTATCCGATCAGCTCCTTGTAACCGGATTCATCAAGAAGACCATCGAGATCGCCGACGTTCTTCAGCTTCAGCTTGAAGAACCAGCCAGCACCCATCGGGTCGGAGTTGACGAGGGCCGGATCGGCGGTGATGGCTTCGTTGATTTCCGTGATTTCCCCGTCGAGCGGACAATAGACTTCGGAGGCTGCCTTGACGGATTCGACGGTTGCCGCGTCAGCTCCCTTGGAGAAGCTGGCACCGACCTCGGGCAATTCCACAAACACGAGATCGCCGAGCTGTTCGGCCGCGTGGGCCGTGATGCCCACGATTGCGACATCGCCTTCGACCTTCAGCCACTCATGTTCTTCGGTGAATTTCAGCATGGATAATCCTCTGGAAAAGACGTTCAGCGTTTGTAGGTTGGTTTGATGAAAGGCAGGGCGCTGACGACGGCTGGCAGATATTTGCCGCGCACTTCAGCGTAAACGGTGGTGCCGAGAGTGGTGAATTCGGCCGGCACGTAGCCCATGGCGACCGGGCCTTCGACGCTCGGACCGAAACCGCCCGACGTGACTTCACCGATCTCCATCTTGCCTTCGGCATCGGCATATAGCTTGGCATGGCCGCGCACCGGCGCCTTGCCATCAGGCTTCAGGCCGACACGGCGGCGCGTGGCGCCGCCATCGAGTTCGCCGAGGATGCGGGTTGCACCAGGGAAGCCGCCAGCGCGGACACCGCCGGTCTTGCGGGCCTTCTGGATCGCCCATTCGAGCGCGGCTTCGATCGGCGTGGTCGTCTGGTCGATATCGTTGCCATAAAGGCAAAGGCCGGCTTCGAGCCGGAGCGAGTCACGGGCGCCGAGGCCGATCGGCTGGACGTCGGGATGTTCCAGCAGCCGCTTGGCGATATCCTCGGCCTTATCGGCCGGGACGGAGATTTCGAAACCGTCTTCGCCGCTATAGCCGGAGCGCGAGACGAGGCAGGAGACATCGTGGAGGCGACAATGCCGAACATCCATGAATTTCATATAGGCGATATCGGCCCAGAGTTCGGCAAGCACGTCGACGGCGTGCGGGCCTTGAAGGGCAATGAGTGCGCGATCAAGTAATGTGACTTCGCAGCTATCGCCGATATGATCTTGAAGATGCTTGAAATCCTGCTCTTTGCAAGCGGCATTCACGACGACAAAAAGATAGTCGTCCATGTGGGCGATCATCAGATCGTCAAGAATGCCGCCCTTGTCGTCGGTGAAGAAGCCATAGCGCTGGCGATTTTCAGCAAGGCCGACAATATCGACGGGCACCAGGCTCTCCAGTGCCAGCGCGGCATCCTCATATTTGCCGGAACGAGCGCGGATCGTCACCTGACCCATATGCGACACGTCGAACAGGCCGGCGGAGGATCTGGTCCAAAGGTGTTCCTTCAGAACGCCCGGCGCATATTGAACCGGCATATCGTAGCCCGCGAACGGCACCATGCGGGCGCCGAGGGACACATGCAGGGCATGAAGGGGGGTGGTCTTGAGGGCAGCGGTCTCGTCCAAATGACGCCTCCGGGTTTTGCGCTCGTTTCGAAGCGCAGAGCTCACAATTTCGGCGCGGTTGCGCCTGACGATGAGCCCCCTCTGTCTGTTTGCCTGAGATTGTTATCCCTTCGGCGAACGCTTGCGCGCTTCTCTCCAGAGTTCCGTCTGCCCCTTGCTGGTCCTTTGGCCTGAGAGTTTCCGGGGCGGTTGCTCCTTCGGCACCGGCTCGCACCGGATTCTCCCAACAAGGTTGACAGCCATTATCCGGTCTCGGCGAAAGATGGCAAGGGGCAAATGTCGTCGCTGAACAAATTTTTGTCGCGCCGATCAATCCTGCGTTTCCTAATGAATACGGGCCTTTGCAACAGAGATGGGAGAGGCTATCCCTTCTGCACGATTGAGGAGCCGGGCAGGAGACAAAGATGAACCGCAACTACGCAGCCGCATTGCTGATGTCCATTGGCGCATTTTCGCTTTCCGTTGTCGGAGCGATGGCTGAGGACAGTGGCGCGATGAAATCCATGCCAGGCATGCACATGGATGCAGGTGCGGCGCCTTCCGGCTCGGCGACTGCCAAGCTTGGCGATCTCGATATCAGCGGTGGTTACGTTCATGCCATGCTTCCTGGCCAGCCGGTCGGTGGCGGTTACATCACCATTCACAATACCGGCAAGACAGACGACAAGCTGACCTCCGTGACTTCCTCAGCCGCCGGCAAGGTGGAGTTGCATGAGATGAAGATGGAAGGCGAGATTATGAAGATGCGCGAGGTGAAGGGCGGCATCGCCATTCCCGCCGGCGCGACCGTGACACTCGCGCCGAATACGATGCACATGATGTTCAAGCAGGTGAAGATGCCCTTCAAGCAGGGTGGCACGGTGCCCGTGATGCTGATGTTCGACAAGGCTGGTATGGTCGACATTAATCTTCCCGTCGTCTCGGCCAAGGGAAACTGAGCCAGAAAATCATTCGACGTTACAATTCCGGTTTCCACTTTTCCTCGAAATGCTCTAAAGCCACGTCAAAAGGCCGGGAAATCTCCGGCCGCGGGGCTGATGCCCTGTCGTTTGAATTTGCATGATCCGCCGAACGCAGGTTTGGCAACGCTTGGGACATGCCGCGGTATTTGAAAGAAGAAGAATGGCCGGGATTGAGCATATTAAGGTCGAGCCTGACGAGGCCGGCATGCGCCTGGACCGCTGGTTCAAGGTGCATTTTCCGGGTCTCGGCTTTGGGCAATTGCAGAAGCTGATGCGCTCCGGACAGGTACGTGTCGATGGCGGCCGCGTGAAGACGGATGCGCGCGTGCAGCCGGGGCAGATGGTGCGCGTGCCGCCGCTCGATGTCGATGCAAAGGCACTGAAGAGCGGCCCGATCGCGGGCAACGACCTCAAACATTCCGGCGACGCCGAGCTTCTTGCGCGCATGCTGCTGCATGAAGACGATAAGGTCTATGTGCTGAACAAGCCGGCTGGCCTCGCGGTACAGGGCGGTTCCGGCCTTACGCGCCATATCGACAAGATGCTGGAGGCGTGGACGAGCAAGAAGGGCGAGAAGCCGCGCCTGGTGCACCGTCTCGACCGAGATACGTCCGGCGTGCTCGTCGTTGCCCGCACTCGCGGCGCAGCGCAGAAGCTGACGGCGGCCTTTCGCGAGCGCGACACCAAGAAGACCTATTGGTCGCTGGTCAAGGGGGTGCCTCGCAAACATGAGGACAAGATTTCCACCTGGCTGGTGAAGGAAGCAACGCCGGATGGCGACCGCATGCGCATCGCCAAGCATGGCGAGGAGGGCGCGGATCATGCCATCTCCTACTACCGCGTGCTCGAAACGGCTGCTCAGAGCCTCGCCTGGCTGGAAATGGAGCCCTATACCGGCCGTACCCACCAGCTGCGTGTCCACGCGCTGCATATGGGCCATCCGATCATCGGCGACCCCAAATATTTCGATGACGATCCGAACTGGGATTTTCCGGGCGGTGTCCAGAAGCGCCTGCATCTGCATGCGCGTCATATCGATATTCCGCATCCGAGCGGCGGGCGTCTGCGCGTCACCGCGCCTTTGCCGCCCCATATGGTTCAGACTTGGAACCTTCTCGGTTTCGATATGGAATCGGCAGGGGAGCCGGACGACGAATGAAGCTGGTCCTATTCGATTGTGACGGCACGCTGGTCGACAGCGCGCGGCTGATCCATGAGGTTATGGCGCGAACCTTCGTGGCCTTCGGCTATAAGCGTCCCGATGTTTCTGCGACGAAATCGATCATCGGCCTGACGCTCGATATCGCCATTGCCCGCCTCCAGGGCAAGCCGCATGTCGACGACGAAGCGATCGCAATGACGGCGCATTACAAGTCGATCTTTCCGGAGGTGCGAGACGAGGCCGACATGCAGACGCCGCTCTTCGACGGCATCAAGCCGCTGGTCGAGACGCTGGCGGCCCGCGATGAACTGCTGATCGGCGCAGTGACGGGTAAATCCCGCCGCGGCTTGACCCATATCCTTGAGGTCAACGACTTTACGCCCTATTTCATTGTCTCGCGCACCGCCGACGACTGCCCGTCCAAGCCGCATCCGGCGATGGTCACGGAATGCTGCGACGAGACCGGCATGGATCCGCACGACACGATCGTGATCGGCGATGCCATCTATGACATGCAGATGGCAAAAGCGGCCGGTGCGACTGCCATCGGCGTTGCCTGGGGTTATGCTTCGGTTGAGGAGTTGCTGGCAGCAGGCGCCGATGCCATCGCCCACCATCCGAACGATATATTGAGCCATATTCTCTGAGGTGACGCCATGCGCGACCTGTTGAACGATCTTTCCGAAGGTCTCAGCCATCCCGATCCGATCCGCCGCGCGCAGATCCAGATGAAGAAGCCGCTGCCCAAGCGCTTCTACAAGGATGTGACGATCAGCGCGGACGAGGGCAGTCACGCCATCGCTCTGGATGGCAAGGTGGTGAAGACGCCGGCGCGGCACTCCCTGGCCCTGCCGACAGAAGCACTTGCCAGACTGGTGGCCGGAGAATGGGCGCGTCAGGTTGACGTGATCGATCCCGCGACCATGCCGATAACACGCCTCGTCAATACCGCCATCGATGGCGTTGCGACGGAGAGCCAGGCCGTATTCGACGAAATCGTCCGCTTCTCCGGCAGCGATCTGCTTTGCTACCGCGCCGACGGTCCCGAGCGGCTCGTCGAGCGGCAGTCGGAGCGCTGGAATCCGGTGATCGAATGGGCAGCGCGCGACCTAGGCGCCCGCTTCATCCTAGCCGAAGGCGTCATGCACCAGGAACAGCCTAAAGAGGCTATCGCGGCCTTCGCCGCTGCTTTGCGCGAGTTTGACACACCGATGGAGCTCGCGAGCTTGCACACGATCACGACGCTGACTGGTTCGGCGATCCTGGCGCTGGCCTTTGCGAAAGGTTTCCTGCCGCTTGCCGAGGTTTGGTCGCTCGCTCATCTCGACGAGGATTGGACGATTGAGCATTGGGGCAGCGACGAAGAAGCCGAGCAGCGTCGTGCACAACGTTTTGAGGAGTTTCAGGCCGCAGCCGCGGTTTTTTCCGCGCTTCGCAGTTGAATATTGTTGATTTCCAGTCCTTTATATCGATCTGCATATCTTGCAAATTCGAAAGTCGGGGCAGGGATCATGTTGTTGTGGAGGCCGAGAGCCATACCGGCGCTCGTGGGAAGTCTGGCATTGGCCGCTTGCTCGAGCTGGTCCGTGGATCCTCCGCCTCCAACCTATGCCGTGCGCAGCGCAACCGTTATAGCCGATCAGGCACTGCCGCCGGTGTCGCCGGCATTGGTTGCAGCCGTCAATGATCGCGTCAACGCCGCGATCGCCGCCACGAGCTTCGGTCCGCAATTGCCACAGGTTGCCATCACCGTCCGACTGAGCGACGTCCGCAAGGCGCGCGGCTTCAATCGCGACCGCAGCAGCGCCAAGATCAATATCGATGCTGCGGCAGCCGATGGCGGCGCTGTGATTGCCATGGCATCGTTCGAGACCAGAACTGTCGCTCCTGATCCTGCCACCGCAGATGAGCTGATGGCGGAAGACATTGCCGCGCGGGTTCGTTCCATCTTTTCGCTGAACACACCGCGGCTCGCAAACTAAGCCAACAGCTTCAAACAGGGCTCGCGCCATGCTAAGCCCGAGCGATGATGGAGAGAGGGCCGCATGAAGGAAATCCTGCAGGAACTGGAACGCCGTCGCGAGATTGCAAGGCTCGGCGGCGGGCAGGTGCGCATCGACGCCCAGCACGCCCGCGGCAAGCTGACGGCTCGTGAGCGCATCGATATCTTCCTCGACGAAGGCTCTTTCGAAGAGTTCGATATGTTCGTCGAGCATCGCTCGACCGATTTCGGCATGGACAAGAGCAAGATTGCCGGCGACGGCGTCGTGACCGGCTGGGGCACGGTCAACGGACGAACCGTGTTCATTTTTGCCAAGGATTTCACAGTCTTCGGCGGGTCTCTTTCGGAAGCACATGCGGAAAAGATCACCAAGGTGCAGGATATGGCGCTGAAGAACCGGGCACCGATCATCGGGATCTATGACGCCGGCGGCGCCCGCATTCAGGAGGGCGTGGCCGCGCTCGGCGGCTATGCCGAGGTGTTTCAGCGCAACGTGCTAGCCTCCGGCGTCATCCCGCAGATTTCCGTCATCATGGGCCCCTGCGCCGGCGGTGACGTCTATTCTCCGGCCATGACCGACTTCATCTTCATGGTGCGGGACACCTCCTACATGTTCGTCACCGGGCCGGATGTGGTGAAGACCGTTACCAACGAGACCGTGACATCCGAGCAGCTCGGCGGTGCCTCCGTGCATACGACGAAATCCTCGATTGCGGATGCCGCCTACGACAATGATGTCGACACGCTCCTGCAGGTGCGCCGTCTCATCGATTTCCTGCCGCAGTCGAACACGGCCGCGGTGCCGGAGATCGAGTGCTATCAGTCTGTGGCGCAACCGGATAATTCGCTCGATACGCTGATCCCGGCGAATGCCAACAAGCCCTACGACATCAAGGAGCTGATCCTGAAGGTGGCGGACGAGGGCGATTTCTTCGAGATCCAGGAAAGCTTTGCCAAGAACATCGTCTGTGGCTTCGGCCGCATCGAGGGCGCCACGGTCGGCTTCGTCGCCAATCAGCCGATGGTGCTAGCCGGCGTACTCGACAGCGACGCGTCGCGGAAGGCGGCTCGTTTCGTGCGTTTCTGCGATTGCTTCAATATCCCGATCGTCACCTTCGTCGACGTGCCGGGCTTCCTACCGGGAACGGCACAGGAATACGGCGGCCTGATTAAGCACGGCGCCAAGCTGCTCTTTGCCTATGCCGAAGCGACCGTACCGAAACTGACGGTCATCACCCGCAAGGCCTTCGGCGGCGCCTATGACGTCATGGCCTCGAAACATCTGCGCGGTGACCTAAACTACGCCTGGCCGACGGCGCAGATCGCCGTCATGGGCGCCAAGGGCGCCGTCGAGATCATCTTCCGCAAGGATATTGCCGATCCGGAGAAGATCGCGGCCCACACCAAGATGTACGAAGACCGTTTCCTGTCGCCCTTCGTTGCCGCAGAGCGCGGTTACATCGACGAGGTGATCATGCCGCGCTCGACCCGGCGCCGGCTGGCCCAGGGTCTCAGAATGTTGCGCAACAAGGATCTGACCAATCCCTGGAAGAAGCACGACAACATCCCGCTTTGAGTCCGTGACAACACGTCACGGATATCACACGGAAAATTGATCCGACGTCAGAAGCCGTGTTTTCACGTTCCCGGTCGTGCGCTCTATTGCTTCCTTGTGGGGGAGTTAAAACTGGAGTTTAACATGGCGCTTTCCGATCGGCTGAATCAATATCAGCCCTTTGCTCTTACTGTCTTGCGCGTCGTCACCGGCGTACTCTTCATCGAACACGGCTTGCAGAAGCTGTTTGGCTTTCCGCTCGGCGGTCAGTTCCCAAGCCCGCTGCCGACCTTGCTTCTGGTTCAGGGTATCCTTGAAGTTGTCGGTGGATTGGCAACGATCGTGGGCTTCTTTACCCGTCCGGTCGCGTTCATTCTGTGCGGCAACATGGCTGTCGCCTATTTCATGGCGCATTATCCGAAGAATTTCTTCCCGGCCAACAACGGCGGTGACGCGGCGATCCTCTATTGCTTCGTCTTCCTGTTCCTGATCTTCGCCGGCCCGGGCCTGCTGGCGATCGACAACAACAAGAAGTAAGTAACCGGACTCTTCGTCGGGCTCGGTTGAATTGCCGGGTCCGGCGAATAAATTCGTCTCTCGCGTGTTTACTCCGTTATCAGCGAAGCGAGAGCACTTTTGACAGGATCTCCTTCGCATCCCCTATCGAACGGAGATCCTCATGTCATTTCCCGAGCACTTGTCGCCTTATCAGCCCGCCGCCCTCGCCATTTTGCGAATCATAACTGCACTGCTGTTCATCGAGCACGGTACGCAAAAGGTCTTCGGCTTTCCGCCGGCGCCTTACGCAATCACGACGCTGTTCTTCGTGGCGGGAATTATTGAACTTGTCGGCGGCATCCTTATCCTGCTTGGGCTTTTCACCCGACCGATCGCCTTTCTTCTGAGCGGTGAAATGGCGATAGCCTACTTCATGGTGCATATGCAGATCGACTTCTTCCCGGCCAACAATCAGGGAGACGGAGCCATCCTGTTCTGCTTCATCTTCCTGTTTCTGGTGTTCGCCGGTCCGGGAAGCTGGGCGCTGGGCAATCGCCAGCGCCGGTCGCAGCCCGTCAGGCCGCAAGCTTGAGGCCGGCAATGCCGGCCACGATCAGGCCGATGCAGGCGAGGCGTACCAGCGTCGCGGGGTCGCCGAGCAGCCATATGCCCAGCAGCACAGTGCCGACCGTGCCTATGCCAGTCCACACGGCGTAGGCCGTGCCCATGGGCAGGGTTTTTACCGCAAGGCCAAGTAGCGCGATGCTGATGACCATGGAAATGACGGTGAGAATCGTCGGCGTCAGCCGCGTGAAGCCATCGGTATATTTCAGGCCGACTGCCCAGCCGATTTCAAACAGACCTGCAAGGAAAAGCAGGAACCAAGCCATTTTACGCTCCTTTGTTAAGAGCGAGGCCGTCCCCGCGGATTCTTACGGCCGGTCAATCGGGAGCGGCCGCCGCAGTCGTCTGCGCGTTTTCTATATGCCGCCGTTACCGGAGTCTTTCAAGCGTTTGAGTGCATGGCTGCCATGCCACCCGTTTCACGCTAGCCGTTCGGCGTGCCATTTGAGGTGATCGTCCATGAAGCTGGAAATGAAGTAATAAGAGTGGTCGTAGCGCTCGTGCATGCGCAGCGCCAGGCTGATATCGGTGCCCTTAATGGCTTCCTCGAACAGCCAGGGGCGCAGTCCGCTTTCAAGGAAGCTGTCCGCCTTGCCCTGATCGATCAGGAATTCGGGGAAGCGGGCGCCGTCTTCGACAAGCGCACAGGCGTCGTAGCGGCGCCAAGCGGCCTTGTCGCTGCCCAAATATTTCTCCAGCGCAGGGGCGGACCAATCGGCTGTCGACGGCTGTACGATGGGAGCAAAAGCGGAGCAGCTCTTGAAGCGGTCCGGGTTCTTCAACGCAATCGTCATGGCGCCATGGCCGCCCATAGAATGGCCAAAGATGCCTTGGCGGCTCATGTCGGCGCGGAATTGCCTGGCGATGAGAGCGGGCAGTTCCTCGGTGATGTAGCTGTACATCTGATAGTTTTCGGCCCAGGGCGTCTCGGTGGCGTCGAGGTAGAAGCCGGCGCCTTTGCCCATCTGCCAATTGGTCAGCTCATCCGGCACGTCATTGCCGCGCGGGCTGGTGTCCGGGCAGACGATGATGAGGCCAAGTTCGGTGGCCATGCGGCGATATTCGCCCTTTTCCATGACATTGGCGTGGGTGCAGGTGAGGCCGGAGAGATACCAGAGGACGGGCCGAGGCTCCTTGATCGCCTGGGGTGGCACGAAGACGGCGAAGGTCATCTCGCTTTTGCAGGCGTCGGACTCATGCGAGAAGACACCCTGCATGCCGCCGAAGGCGGTGTTCTGGGAAATGATATTCACGGCTGGCCTCCAGGCGTTTGATTGGTTTTTGAACGCCGGCAGAGCCGGTCGAAAGTTTCGAGAAAGGCGGAGCGGTCGCGCGGCGAGAAGGCGGCGTTATAGCCCTTGCTCTCACCGGTTTCGCGAAGATGTGCGCCGAGGTCCCGCATGGCGGTCGCCATGCCGATATTGGTCTTATCGAAGATGCGGCCGGTTGGTCCCGTCACAAGCGCACCGGTCGCAACGCAACGGCCCGCGAGCGGCACGTCGGCGGTGACGACGATGTCGCCAGCACCTGCGTGTTCGGCGATCCAGTTGTCGGCGGCATCGAAGGCATTGGAGACGATGACGTTGTGCACCATCGGGTCCCGCGACGGGCGCAATCCCGAATTGGCGACGAAGGTCACCTCGATGCCGTGGCGTTCAGCAACCTTCAGGATCTCAGGCTTGACCGGGCAGGCGTCGGCATCGACATAAATCATGATATCAAATCTTTTCAGCTATATGCGGCGCTTTTCTCATGCGCCGCATACATCTTGCCGAGTGGGTGGCTTTTACCGTCAATACAGCACGACGCTACGGATGCTCTCACCCGAATGCATGAGTTCAAAACCCTTGTTGATGTCGTCGAGCGGCATGGTGTGGGTGATCATCGGATCGATCTCGATCTTGCCCTCCATGTACCAGTCGACGATCTTCGGAACATCGGTGCGGCCACGCGCGCCGCCGAAGGCCGTCCCCATCCACGAGCGGCCCGTCACCAGCTGGAACGGACGCGTCGAGATCTCCTGGCCGGCGCCGGCAACGCCGATGACCACGGACTTGCCCCAGCCGCGATGGCTGGCTTCCAGCGCCTGGCGCATCACCTTGGTGTTGCCGGTGCAGTCGAAGGTATAGTCGGCACCGCCGATCTGGTCGGCCCCGCGCTTCGTCATGTTGACGAGATAGGGCACGATGTCGTCGCCGACTTCCTTCGGATTGACGAAATGCGTCATGCCGAAGCGCTCGCCCCAGGCCTTCTTGTCATTGTTGAGATCGACACCGATGATCATGTCGGCACCGGCAAGCCTCAAGCCCTGGATGACATTGAGGCCGATGCCGCCGAGACCGAAGACGATAGCGGTTGCGCCCATCTCCACCTTGGCGGTGTTGATGACCGCACCGATGCCTGTGGTCACGCCGCAGCCGATATAGCAGATCTTGTCGAAGGGAGCGTCGGGATTGACCTTGGCGACGGCAATCTCCGGCAGCACGGTATAATTGGCGAAGGTCGAGCAGCCCATATAGTGATGGATCTTGTCCTTGCCGATCGAGAAGCGCGAGGTGCCGTCCGGCATCAGACCCTGGCCCTGGGTCGAGCGGATCGCGGTGCACAGATTGGTCTTGCGGGAAAGGCAGGACGGGCATTCGCGGCATTCGGGGGTGTAGAGCGGAATGACGTGATCGCCCTTCCTGACCGAGGTGACGCCAGGTCCGACATCGACGACGATGCCGGCACCCTCATGGCCGAGGATCGCCGGAAACAGGCCTTCCGGATCGGCGCCCGACAGCGTGAAATCATCGGTATGGCAGATGCCAGTCGCCTTGACCTCGATCAGCACTTCGCCGGCTCTCGGCCCCTCAAGCTGAACCGTCATCACCTCAAGCGGCTTGCCAGCCGCAACCGCGACCGCTGCTCTTACGTCCATGATCTCGTCCCTTCCTGCAATGATTTGGTCCGCGCGACATTGGCATGGGCACACGGGGCGGCTCAAGCCAAAATCAGACACTTAGCGTCGCAATTATCATGTTTTAGCCGAGCAATCGCCACGCAGCTCTTTCCACATGGCTGCGATGGCGAAGCTTCTCGATCAGGTGAATTCCATGATCACGGCGTCGACGGCGAGGCTTTCGCCCGGCTTGGCGTTGATCTTGCCGATGACCAGATCGCGTTCGGCTCGCAGGACATTTTCCATCTTCATCGCTTCGACGATAGCCAGCGTTTCGCCTGCCTTGACTTCCTGTCCCTCGGTGACGGCAATAGCGACGACCAAGCCCGGCATGGGGCAGAGCAGGAGCTTCGACGTATCCGGCGGCAATTTGACGGGCATCAGCTTGTTGAGTTCAGCCTGACGCGGTGTAAACACCCTGGTCCGGACGGAAATACCCTGCCAATCGATGCGCAGACCATTGAGCACGGTGCGGATCTGGGCTGTCAGCTTGCGGTCGCCGACGGTGCCGGCCCATACGGAATCGCCGGGACGCCAGTCGGTTGCGACGGTTACGGTTTGGGTGCCGATCTGCATGTCCATCTCGAAGGGAATGGTCGCCACGCCTTCAAGCAACGTCACAGGCAGATAGTTAGCACCAAGCTTGACAACCCAGCTCTCCCGCAGCGGCGCGGCGGCTGGACGCAAGCGGTCGGCATAGCGCTCGCGGCGGTTGGATTCGATCAGGCTGCAGGAAAGGGCGATTGCCGACAGCAAAGCGGTTTGGTCTTCGTCCGGCGTCACCGGTGCGAAGCCATCAGGGTATTCCTCGGCAATGAAGCCCGTGGAGAGGCGGCCTTCGCGCCAGCGCGGATGCTTCATTAGCGCGGAGAGGAATGGCATATTGTGCTCGATGCCGTCGACGACAAAACCATCCAGGGCTTCGCCCATCGCTTCGATCGCTTCTAATCTTGTCGGAGCCCAGGTGCAGAGCTTGGCGATCATAGGATCGTAATACATGGAGATTTCGGCGCCTTCGAAGACGCCGGTATCGTTGCGCACGACCGATGTCTCCGTTCTGCCTTCGCGCGGCGGACGATAGCGCGTCAGGCGGCCGATCGAGGGCAGGAAGTTGCGATAGGGATCTTCCGCATAAAGGCGGCTTTCGATGGCCCAGCCGTTGAGCCCGATATCCGCCTGCTTGAACGGCAGTTTCTCGCCGGCGGCGACGCGGATCATCTGTTCGACAAGATCGATGCCGGTCACCAGCTCCGTGACTGGATGTTCGACCTGCAGGCGGGTGTTCATTTCGAGGAAATAGAAATTCCGGTCGCGATCGACGATGAATTCGACCGTGCCGGCACTTTGGTAATCGACGGCCTTGGCAAGCGCTACGGACTGTTCGCCCATGGCTTTGCGCGTTGCCTCATCAAGGAACGGCGACGGTGCCTCTTCGACGACCTTCTGGTTTCGGCGCTGGATCGAGCATTCGCGCTCGCCGAGATAGACGGCATTTCCGTGAGCGTCGGCCAATACCTGGATTTCAATATGTCGGGGGTCGACGACGAATTTCTCGATGAAGACGCGGTCGTCGCCGAAAGAGCTTTTCGCTTCCGAGCGGGCGCGTTCAAAGCCGTCGCGAACCTCGTCCTTGCTCCAGGCGATACGCATGCCCTTGCCGCCGCCGCCGGCGGACGCCTTGATCATGACAGGATAGCCGATCTCAGCGGCGATTCTTTCGGCATGATCGGCATCATCGATGATGCCGAGATGGCCCGGAACGGTGGAAACCTTGGCCGCATTGGCGAATTTCTTCGATTCGATCTTGTCGCCCATGGCTTCAATCGCCTTCGGCTTCGGGCCGATGAAGACGATGCCTTCCTTCTCCAGTGCCGCACAGAAGGAGGCGCGCTCTGAGAGGAAGCCGTAGCCTGGATGGACTGCTTCCGCGCCGGTCTGCTTGCACGCAGCGATGATCTTGTCGGCGACAAGATAGCTTTCGGCAGCGGGAGCGGGGCCGATATGGACTGATTCATCCGCCATTTCGACATGAAGAGCATCCCGATCAGCATCGGAATAGACGGCGACCGTGAGAATGCCCATGCGGCGCGCAGTCTTGATCACGCGGCAGGCAATCTCGCCGCGATTGGCGATCAGGATTTTCTTGAACATGCAATCTCCGCCCAAATACTCTATTCAGTCAGTGTTTTAGCCATAAATTGCTTACCTGGTCCATGCGCAACATGTCCGCGCTTACGTCGTTTTTTCCAAACTCGACTGCATACGCTCCCGCCAGATGATGAAGAGGCCGGAGCCGACGATAATGGCAATGCCGATCCACTTGGAAAGATTAGGAAAATCGCCGAAGATCGCGTAGCCGAGAACGGTGGCGGAAATGATCTCAAAATACTGGAATGGAGCAAGCAGCGAAAGCGGCGCCAGCCGGAAGGCTCTGACGACGAGCATATGGGCGTAGCCTGAAATCGAACCGAGAATCAGCAGAAGCACCAGTCCGAGCACCGAGGCGGGCAGGGACGGCTCGAAATCCGTAATGCCGGCTGACGAGCCGGCAAGCAGAGCCAAGGCCATGAATATGGTGCCGCCGAGACCCGCCATGATCTGCATCGTCAACGGCGAATCCGCCTCACCGACGGCACGGTTCATGAAGAGATAGAGCGCATAAAGGAAGGCGCATGCGACCGGCAGCAGCGCCTTCAGTCCGAAGATCGCGAAACTCGGCTGAATGACGATCATTGCGCCGCCGAAGCCGATAACGATTGCCAGCCATCGCCGCCAACCGACCCTATCGCCAAGGAACAAGGCAGAAAGCGCCGTCAGCATAAAGGGTTCGACGAAATAGATCGCGAAAACATCGGCAAGCGGCATGTATTTGACCGCGGCGAAAAAGAGTAGGCTCGCGGCGCCATGCAGTGCACCGCGTAAAAGGTTCATCCATGGGCGCTTCGCCGAAAAGGCTGACCGCCCGGCTGCGGTCGCAAGAAGCGGCAGCATGCACACAAGCTGAAAGAAGAAGCGATAGAATGTCACCTGGCCCGGCGACATGCCTTCAAAACTCGCCATGTACTTGGCGATCGCATCCATCGTCGGCAGCAGGATCATGGCGCTTGCCATGATCGTCATGCCTCTAAGCGGATTTTGCTGCGTGGAAACGGGGGAAGAGACGAGCATGCGTCAACTTCAAACATAGGACAAACATGCAATCAAGACGCGCTTGAAAGTAGGTTGCAAGATGCGGTGGCAGCCATCCGCAAATGCCGTACTTTTCCAAATGGGACAGATCTCCCTGGCGAGATGACGCCCTTAGACCTATCTGGAGCTTTGGAACCGGCTAAAACATGACTGCGCGGCGAAAAATTGCCGGCGCGACCAGGAAAGGGATCGCACCGATGTTCAAACCAGAACAAGAGACGACCGTTTTTTCGGATGAAGGCGGCGATACGCTTGGCGGACGCCTGTCCATGGCTCGCGATGCCGCGGGAATCAGCCTCGAAACGCTGGCCGGACAGCTTGGCGTCAGCGAGGAGACGATGCTCGCGTGGGAATCCGATCGCGCCGAACCCAACCCCTCCGCGCTGGCCAAGATGTCAGCTCTTTTCGATGTTTCACCGGCATGGTTGATGACCGGATCGGGTGACGGACCCGGAGAGGACAGCGATGAGCGCGCCCTGGAAGCAGTCAAGAACGAGCTATCGCGGCTGCGCACCGCCTATCAGGAGGTCGGTCGGCTGATAGAGACGACAACAAAGCAGCTCGAACGTCTCGACCATCAGATCAGGCTGCGCAATCTGAGCAAGGATGTGGCGCATTGAGCGCGGCTTCCCTCGACGTGGCGCGGGCCTAAGTACTTTTAGCTTAATCGGGCAATCGTATCGTCGAGGGTGTCGATCGCGAGCTGCTCGCGGGCGATCATGTCGTCAAGATCGATGACTTCTCCGATCTGTTTCGCGTCAATGCCCTGCGTCTTCATCGCCAGCAGTTCGTTGCGATGGGCGATCTTTTCGCCTCTGATTTTGATAAGCTTCAAGCGAAAATCATCATTCATTTCCAATCCCTCCGTTTGGAATGA
This sequence comes from Rhizobium sp. BK491, assembly GCF_014194925.1. Classification (NCBI taxonomy): domain Bacteria; kingdom Pseudomonadati; phylum Pseudomonadota; class Alphaproteobacteria; order Hyphomicrobiales; family Rhizobiaceae; genus Rhizobium; species Rhizobium sp. BK491. The sequence goes on along the minus strand of NZ_JACIAR010000001.1, from coordinate 364,486 downwards.
AGTGTCGCCATTTCCGGACTGCCATCGTTCCCCAGCTCGTCTCGTAGGCTTCAATCTCAGTCGTGTCCACGGCCGCGATAGGTGGTAGGAACGCCGGCTTTCTCGTGGCATTGCGCTAGGGTTTCCAGCCATTCCGCCAACCCTTCCGGGACTTTGGCATTTCCAGCTTCCAGCGCCTCTACCCATGACAGGTCACATTGCAGAGCGCTCGCCAGATTGATGGGCGTCCAGCGTATATGCAAAAGGCATTCTGAAAAGCGCTCTGGTGTCATGCATCTTCCCCCTGTCTGAAGAGTTTCACGGTGCCAGAGAGGGGCGCGAAGTCAAGTGACCAGGGAAATACGACGGCTGTTCCGGCCCATCAGGGGAGGCGAACTACCTCTCGGCATGAATCTCGCGAGTAACTTGTGTTGGAAACGGGGGCAGCATCGCAATATTCCCCGACGCTTTGATCGGTTCGCGTGTCGTCAGCGGGCGGACGATGGCGTGTGAGATAATGTGGTACTAAAGAAAGCGTTAGCTACGCATTGTTTTAAAAACAAAAAACCCGGCCAAAGCCGGGTTCTTGGTGCGGTCGAGAAGACTCGAACTTCCACGGGTTGCCCCACAGCGACCTCAACGCTGCGCGTCTACCAATTCCGCCACGACCGCATCGTGGTAGGCCGGATTGCTCCGGCGCGGCTGCATGTAGCAAAAGCATTCGGGGGGCACAAGAGCGATATGTCAGTTTTTTTAAATTCCTTCACAGCTCCTCCGATCTGACATGTGCGAATGCTGCCGAAACGCCTTACATGTTTGAATTCCCGCTCGAATGGCGCCATATGTGGACAACCCGTCGGCGCGCAGGATTTCCACACATGCGGCCTGCGGCGCGCAAAGGACTGCCATATGCTTCGCACCGAACTTTCTCACCAGATGTTTCCCGTTCAAGGTACGCCGCCCGTCCGCTGGCGGATCAGCGACGGTCTCGTGCCTTATGAGGAGGCGGTTGCCACCATGGAGGCTGAGGTAACCGCGATTGCCGAAGGGCAGGCGCCGGAGCTCGTCTGGCTGGTCGAACATCCTCCGCTCTATACGGCGGGCACCAGCGCCGATGCCGCCGATCTGATCGAGCCGGATCGATTCCCGGTCTTTGCGACAGGACGCGGGGGCGAGTATACATATCACGGGCCAGGGCAGCGTGTCGCCTATGTCATGCTGGACCTCAAGCGTCGCCGGCAGGATATCCGCGCCTTTGTCGGCGCGCTCGAAGAGGTCATCATTCGCACGCTCGATTCGATGAACGTGCGCGGCGAGCGGCGAGAGGATCGAGTTGGCGTTTGGGTCAGGCGCCCGGAGAAGCCCGCTCTGGTTAACGGCACCGTGGCTGAGGACAAGATTGCGGCGCTCGGCATCCGCGTGCGCAAATGGGTAACGTTTCACGGCCTTTCGCTGAACGTCGACCCCGATCTCGGGCATTTCACCGGCATCATTCCTTGCGGAATTTCGGCCTATGGCGTTACCAGCCTTGTCGATCTCGGCTTGCCGGTCATGATGGCGGATGTCGATATCCGCCTGCGTGAGGCGTTCGAACAGGTCTTCGGCGAAACTGTCAATGACGCGTGAAGGTGATCGGCGATCGTCCGAAGACGATGCCGGATGTTGCGATGAATTTTAGTGCTAAGCAGGACGGGTCAAACGACCTGTCCGATTTGATGGCGAAAACTGCTATAGCTCGCAGGAGCGCTCTTCGGCGTCCTCTACCATCGGTACTTCCGACTCATTCGGAATGAACCGTTTCGATCTTTCCAAAAGATCGATCCTGTCTTCTGCCTTGAGAAGATCATGCAGTTTCTGATCGCTTAGGATGTTGTCGCCAGTATCATGCGAGGTCATGCGGGTAACTCCTTGACCTCTGCAGGCGAGAGTAGTCGTCTCTCTCAGCCGCTAGCGCCTACGGGTTCGGTAGCCAACGGTGATATAAGCCTATACTCATTTGAATGCTGTGGCGAGTCTTTTGGCGCGTTGTTTCTCGATGGCCTTATCTGCCAGAAAAACGTCTGAAAGAAAAATGCCCTGGAAGGGAGAGCATCCAGGGCATAGAGAGGGGAACTGCATGACGGGAACTAGGGCGCGGTACCCACACTTCAAGACCGAAGCTCACGATAGGTTGTATTTGGTCTGCGATCGCCCTTGCCGAAGCGTATCGCTGGCCGCGAATGACGGAAGTAAAATTGCAATGTGAATCGGCACCATCGATTCTTCCATCTCCGGCTGAACTCAACACAGCGATGAACCGCCATCCAGGATTGCTGCTCCAGTCAAGTCACTCTTTTCGATAGCTATTTTTGTACAGTTTGCGTTCATGTTCGTCCGCATATGGTGTCTTCCGTCGCCCCCAGATCGCGTGTCGATTGACAATCGATGGGGACGATACGATTAATAGTTTCGACATTCGTCATAGAGCGGAGGAAATGCCAATGACAAGTCGTGCCATTCTGTTGATGTCTTTTGCGTCTCTCACAGTTGTAGGCTCGATGGGCCTCGCTTCTTCGGCTTCTGCGCTAACCATGAAAGAGTGCAGCGCCAAATATCAGGCTGCCAAAACTGCTGGTACCTTGAACGGCCAGAAGTGGAATGACTTCCGCACAACGCAGTGCAGCGCGGACGCCAGCGCCACCACGACCACCGCTCCCGCAACCACTGCACCAGCAGCTACGACGCCTGCCAAGCCAGCGAAGACCACTGCGGCAGCCAAGGTCGACGCCAACGAGCCCGACGCTACCAAGCCGCCGGCAGCAGAACCGGCAAAGCCGACCACGGCTGCCCCGGCCGGCGTAACCTTCCCCGCAAAGGTCGACCCGAAATATGCTACCGAGACACCCGGCAAGGGCCGCTTCCACACCTGCGTCGACGCCTATAACGCCGCCAAGGCCAGCAATTCGCTCGGCGGCCTGAAGTGGATCCAGAAGGGCGGCGGCTATTACAGCCTCTGCAATACCAAGCTCAAGGGCTGATTGCGGATCCAACCTCTTGCAGAACGGGCGCCTTTGGGCGCCCGTTTCTGTTTGCTTATATCAATCCCGCATCTTCTCCCATTTTTTTACCAATCGGTCGCGCTTGAGCTTGGAAAGCCGCTGCAGCCAGAAAATGCCATCAAGCTGGTCGATCTCATGCTGGATGCAGATCGCCAGAAAGTCCTGCGCCTCGGCTTCATGGGTTTCGCCGGCGATATCCAGATAGCGAAAGCGGATCGATTTCGGTCTGACGATCTCCTCCGTCGCTCCGGGCATGGAAACGCTGCCCTCCGTATGCCGTGTGGTCTCTGCCGACGACCACAGAATTTCCGGATTGATATAGATGCGCACGCCATCCTCGCGGCTGAGTTCGATCACGACGACCCGCTTGAGAACGCCGATATGCGGGCCGGTGATGCCGACGCCGGGCGCAGCCCGCATGGTGTCCAACAGATCATTGACAAGCATCCGCAGATTGTCGTCGAAGGCCGTGACGGCCGTGGAGGGGCTTCGCAATAGCGGATCGGGGAAGCGGATGATGGGGCGGACAGACACGGCACTCTCTAGCGGAACTGGAGGACATGGGTAGGAGGCCTGCCAGGATAAAGGGAAGATGATAGCAATGCCACCGCCTTGGTGGCCGCGCTTCCCATCGCATTGATTCGTGCATTCGAATCGCTGAGGCGTCTGCTGTCTCTATGACCGTTCCCATCGCATTTACGGGAAATTTCGCCCTCTCAGGCCCTGTTGGCCTATGATTTAGCGCTGCACTGGCGGGTTGAGAACTGACTGCAACCCGTCAAAATTGACTATTACGTAAAAGTCAATATTATGATGGTCAGCAGATTAGGGGCGGATTCTTGGTCGACGGATACTATAGCATAACGGAGCTCACTCGGGAATTCGGGGTTTCGACCCGGACGTTGAGGTTCTATGAGGACGAGGGCCTCATTCATCCTGAGCGCAGGGGCCGAACGCGCCTATTTCGCCCGGCCGACCGGCGTCTGATCATGGAAATTCTGCGCGGCCGCCGCATCGGCTTCACCATTGCCGAAATTCGCGAGATCATACAGGTCTACAAGGAGCCTCCAGGCGAGATCGGGCAGCTGAAGCTGCTGATGAAACGCGTCGACGAAAAGCGCGACGAGCTGCGTCAGAAGCGCAAGGATATCGACGATACGCTGAGCGAACTCGACAATGTCGAGGAAGCCTGCCTCGGACGCCTGGCCGAAATCGGCGTTGGGACCTGATCCGCTATTAAGCGCTCAGCTTTTCAAAACCAGCGGCGCGTCCGTTTGCAATAAAACTCGAACTCGCAGCCGAATCGCGAGAGGAGATGCATCTCCTCGCAGCGGATGACGAGCAACGTCGTCAAGGCGGCCGCCGCTGCCGCCATGGCCAGGAACCAGAGATTGCCGATCAGTAGGCCGAGGCCTGCGGTCAGCAGGGTATAGCCGAGATAGGTTGGGTTGCGGGTGAAGCGAAAGGGGCCTGACGTCACCAAATGCGCTGTGCAGCGCTGCGTCAGAACGGTTGTGCGGCGTTCCAGCAATGTCTTGACGGCCCAGACATTCAATGTAACCGCGATGGCGGTCAGGAGCGCGCCAACCACCCATGCAACCAGCGCCCAGATGAAGGGCAAAGGCAAGGGATAACATCGCTGCAGGGACAGCCCCGCTATGACGGCGAGGCTATAGAGCAGCGGCGGCCACGGAAAACTCAGCGACTTCGAACGATAGGCATTCATAGAATAACCCTGTCATTGCGCTTCATCCGTGCATTGTATCGCGATTCGGCTTACGCGTTCATCGCTATCTGCTTTGATCGCCCCTGATTCCAGCGATTTGAAGAGGTTCTGAGCCTGCAACTTGTCGAGCGTGCATTGGCAGAAGCTGCGGCACATGGCTTCGCTGCCCGATCGCGTGCATGAAGCCACGCATTGCCTGATATAGCCGACCGTCGGGTCCTGCGGTGGAGCGGGAGCGACAAGGGACAACAGATAGACGAGGCCGAAAAGAACCGGCTGGTGAACCAGATAGAAGATCAGGCTGTGACGGCCTGCACGCGCGACGAGATTGCGGCCAGCACCGAATTTCGCAAGCTGTTTCGTCCATCCAAGAGAGAGTGCCAATTGCGCAATGCCGAGGCCGAACAGAAATGGTGTCAGCCACGGGAAGAGCGGTACATAGTCATTCGAGCGCTGAATATTTTCCGAAAGCCCTACCCACCATAGCCACGGCGTGTCGAAGAACGTTGAATGCAGCGACAGAGGCGCGATGACGTTGTCGATCACGATGCCGACGGTGAGCAATGCCGCGACCAAAAGCGTCAAGAATGCGGGCAGGCGCAGGAACAGGAGGCCGATAAGGCTCGCCGCCGCAATGCTGTGGAGGATGCCGAAGAAGATCCATTCGTCTTGCATACCAATGAAGGTGACGAGTGAGATTGCGGCAGCTGCAGCGACAATCATGCCCAGCCGTCGCCAGTAGGACCGCCAGCGAATTTCCGGCGTATTGGCAAGCACGAGACTGAAGCCAGCCAGGAACAGGAAGGTACTGGCAATGGCGCGGGCATAGAGCTTCAGCCAGCCGGTTTCCGCCGTACCAGAATCAAGATAGCCGAAGAATTCGAAATCCCAGGTGCCATGATAGCTCGCCATGGCGAGCAGGGCAGCACCGCGTGCCGTATCCAGAATGCCGATGCGAGGCGTCTTTTGCGCAACGTCGGCGCTCGCGGCGATGGCGGCCATTACGGAAGTCCTTCCAGGCATGAATTCAAGTCTTTGCAGCGGCATGGGCCGACGCGGCCTTGTCATGGCATATCGCTATCCATGATGGCCAGACGGGCGTCGGAAAAAAACTGACGGCGGATCAGCACCACGATGATGAAAATCGTCGTCGCCATGAAGACATAGGGGCTCAGAAACCAGCCGAGATAACCGATGGACAGGAAGATTGCCCTGAGGCCGGCATTGAAATTGCGCGCGGCAATGATGTTCATGCGCACTACGCGCTCGGCGGCTCTTTCCGCGGCCAACGGATCAAGGATGGCATCTTCGCGCATCGGCAGGGAGCCGAAGAGAATGGTGCAATAGTTGAATAGGCGATAGGCCCAGCCGAATTTGAAAAAGGCATAGCCGAAAAGGCAGCCAAGCCCGGCTACCTTGATTTCAAAGGCTGCCCGACCGCCATTGAGTATGAACGGCATATCCGAAAAGAAGGCGTTGATCTTGTCGGTGGCGCCGAGAAGCGCAAAACAGCTGCCGATCGCGAAGATTGATGTGGAGGCAAAGAAGCCGGTGCCGTTCTGCAGGCCGGAGAGGATCTGCGTGTCGATCATCTTCAGATCGCGGCGCAGCGAATTGTATATCCATTCGCGGCGACGCTCGTTCATCGCCAGCGTCAGGCTGGTGCGATTGAAGAAGCTGGCGCTGCTGGTGATCCAGTTCAGCGCGACCCAGAGACAGATGAAAAGGGCGAGGGCGACATAGTCGGCAGTCGTCATAAAGGCAGGTTCTCCAGATCAATCCGATGTGGACTGTAGCTCAGCGCGAGCCGCGCGCAATGGCCTTCCGTTTGCTTCTCGAATGCCTATATGTAATGTCGCTGCCATGAAATCCGATGTCGGCCAATCGCCGTGCAAGCTTGCCGCGATAGCGTAGCCTTGCCGGAAATCGATTTGCCTGGAGGCACCAAAGGTCCATGTTTCTCTCAGTTTTTGATGTGTTCAAGATCGGCGTGGGGCCGTCCAGCTCGCACACGATGGGGCCAATGTCGGCCGCGAATCGCTTCCTGGACCTCTTGCTGTCGAACGAGTGGCCGCGGCCGTCTTCGAATGTACATGTCGAATCGATCAGGGTCAGCCTGCATGGTTCGCTGGCGCATACGGGTATTGGCCACGGCACCGGCAGGGCTGTCATCCTCGGCCTGATGGGCGAAAAGCCCGACAGCGTCGATCCCGATCATATGGATGCCATTATTGACGAAGTGGAGCGCAGCGGACGCATCACGCCGCCAGGTCATCCGACCTATCAATTCCAGCCCAAGACCGATCTGATCTTCGACAAGAAGGTGCCGCTGCCTGGCCATGCCAACGGCATGAGTTTTTCTGCTTTCGACCGGGATGACCGCCTACTCCTGAAGCGCATCTATTATTCCGTCGGCGGTGGATTCGTTGTCACCGATACCGAATTGGAGCAGATGAAGGCCGATCGGGAGAAGCCCGCTGCAGCGGGCGAACGCGTTCCTTTCCCCTTTGCCACCGCCAAGCAGATGCTCGAAATGTCTGAGCGCTCCGGCCTTTCCATCGCACAGATGAAGCGTGCCAACGAAGAGACGCGTATGAGCGCCGAGGAGCTGGATGCTGGCCTTGACCGCATCTGGGCGGCCATGAGCAGCTGTATCGATCGTGGCCTCAAGGTCGACGGCATCATGCCGGGTGGCCTGAAGGTGCGCCGGCGTGCCCGCGCCATTCACGACAAGCTGCAGCAGGAGTGGCGCAGCAACCGGATCAATCCGCTGCTCGCCAATGACTGGTTGAGCGTCTACGCCATGGCGGTCAACGAAGAGAATGCGGCCGGTGGGCGCGTGGTGACGGCGCCGACCAATGGTGCGGCCGGCGTCATTCCTGCTACGATCCGCTACTATCAGCATTTCCATGAGGATTGGGATCAGGACGGCATTCGCAACTATCTTCTGACGGCTGCCGCCGTCGGCGGCATCATCAAGCATAATGCCTCGATTTCCGGCGCCGAAGTCGGCTGTCAGGGCGAGGTCGGTTCGGCGGCTGCGATGGCGGCGGCCGGGCTTGCGGCCGTGATGGGTGCGACGCCGGAACAGATCGAAAATGCCGCAGAAATCGCGCTGGAACATCATCTTGGCATGACCTGCGATCCGGTCGCCGGACTGGTGCAAGTGCCGTGCATCGAACGAAACGCTCTTGGCGCGGTCAAGGCAGTCACTGCTGCCTCGCTCGCCATCAAGGGCGACGGCCAGCATTTCGTGCCGCTCGACGCCTGCATCGAAACCATGCGTCAGACCGGTCACGACATGAGCGAGAAATACAAGGAAACCTCCACCGGTGGTCTGGCGGTCAACGTCGTGGAATGCTGAGTGTGGACGCCTGATCTAAAAGCTTGACGCTGCCGGTCAAAAGGACTTCAACGGCACTATGGCTTTGCATCTCATCAAATTGTGCGTCGGCGCGGATTCGCTTGATGATCTGCGCGAATGGGTTTCCGAGCGGGCAATGAACGCCATCGCTGCAGGACTGGAGCCGCACACGACCCATACGACGCGCATGGTGCCGAAGCGGATCGAGGAACTGCTGGACGGCGGTTCGCTTTATTGGGTGATCAAGGGGCAGGTGCAGGCGCGGCAGAAATTGCTTGGTATCGAGACCTTCACCGATGCTGATGGTATTCAGCGTTGCCGGCTTATTCTCGACCCGCGTGTTGTCGAGACGACAGGGCAGCCGAAGCGTCCATTTCAGGGCTGGCGGTATCTGCCGCAGGACGACGTGCCGCGCGATCTCGATAGTCTCGGCGCGGCAGCCGAATTGCCCGCAGATCTGCGCCGGGAACTTTCCGAACTTGGTTTGCTTTAGCGCAGCCGCATCATGATCGGCGCGCGGCCGGTCGGGGCAGTGATATGCAGATGAATATGCGCTTCCGGCTGTGAGTAGCGCCAGGCGCGTGCGCCATGGCAAAGCAGGATGCCGATCAGGTCTTTCGTCTTGTTGCGTGAGCGCGAACGGCTGAGACCGAGGTCCGCCAGTCGCATCGCCGCTTCATGCAGCGGATGAAGAGCAAAGCTCTTCTGTTTCATCTTGCCCCCGCTATCGAGCGAGAAACCGGGAAAGTTCTCGTTCATTGCCATTTCAAAACCCCGTACACGTTACAAACTCAGGGCCGGCCCGCTTGACGTTCGGAACCGGAAGATCAGAGCCATAGAAGGCCCAACCAATTTTCAAATCATGCGGCGCGAAAACACCCGCCACATGCTTATTCCATACTCGCCCAGCACTTGACGCCGGCACGCTTGAGCGCCTTGCAGGCATTCACTGCTTCGCTCTGATCTTCAAAGCCGCCGAAGCGGGCGCGGTAACCGCCGTCAAAGGCGACCGCATAGGGCTTGGCCGAACGCAATGCCTTGCCGGCTTTGTTCTTTGCCGTATCTAGGAGATCGGTCGCGCCATCCTTACTGGAGGAAACGCCAATCTGAACGATCCAGCCGGTAGGCCCGCGTTCAGCTTTGGTTGTCTTTGCAACCTTCTCGGTCTTTTCGGTGCGCTGCAGCTTTACCAGCTTCGTATCGCTTCTGGAGGTCGATGCCGTCGTTACGGTATCGATTTCATCCTCATCCGCATCGTCCGAAGATCCGGCGGAGGCTGTTTCGTCATAGGCGGGCCGCTTCGCGGGCTCGGGCTTTGCCGAAAGCAGTGGATTGGAGGAGGAAGATTGTGGCGTTACCGCTGCGAAGGCTGCCGCGCTGGAAGGACTGGAATCGGCGACTTCGGTCGCCCCGTTGTTCTTGATCTTTGCGCGGCTGATATCCGCCATGCGTGCGCTGGCTGCCTGCACGTTGGGGGATGCGGCTGGCACCTGCGCGATCACATTGGAATCAATATGCTTTGTCGATGCTTTTGGCAGATAGTCAGCGATCAGCTTGCGCATCTGATTGTCGCGAGCCGGCGTCGAAGCGCCGCCGAGGACTACACCGACTATGGAACGACCGTCGACTTTGACAGAGGTCGCCAGGTTATAGCCGGCGGCACGCGTGTAACCGGTCTTGATGCCGTCAACACCGCGCACGGAGCCGATAAGGCGATTGTGGCCAAGGATCGTGCGATTGCCGAGCCGGAAGCTCGTTTCGGAGAAGAAGCCGTAGTATTCCGGAAAATGTTCGCGCAAAGCTATACCGAGGCGAGCCTGATCACGAGCCGTCGTCATCTGCGCTGTGTTCGGTAGGCCGTTCGGGTTGCGATAGGTCGTGCGCGTCATGCCAAGCGCTCGCGCCTTATCGTTCATCATCCGGGCAAAACCCTCCTCCGAACCGCCGAGCATCTCGCCAAGCGCCATTGCGGCGTCGTTGGCGGACTTCGTGACGATGCCAAGGATCGCCTCGCGCACGGTCACGGAGCGACCGGGGCCGATACCGAGCTTGGTCGGCGCCTGAGCGGCGGCATTCTTTGAAAATACGACGGGAGTATCCAGGGTGATGCGTCCGGCCTCAAGCGCTTCGAAGGTCAGGTAGACCGTCATCATCTTGGTCAGCGAGGCAGGATAGTGGAGCGTATCGGCATTTTCGCTATAGAGAACATTGCCTGTATTGGCGTCGATGACGATACCGGCATATTTCGGACCGGCCGCGCTTGCGTCAACGACAGTCACAGTGATCGTCGCTGTCGCGATCGAAAAACCAAGAAGCGCTCTCGCCAGAATTTTACCGGTTTGAGACGACGAAACGGGTAGAATGGATCTGGACACTAAATCACTCTCTGCTTGCATTTACATTCTCGATTATCCGGCCGCCGCCTCCATGAACGGCCGATCCGCTCGACAGTAGAGGCTTAGCGTTACCAATCGGTTTATGATGAACAGTTGGTTTCAGGTTTTTGCGCCATTTTAGCGGCCATCAACAGCCATTGCCGCGGGCGGGGCATCTTCCACAAGGCGCGTCTTGACGAAGTTCTGGACGGCGGCATCCATCGTGCGCCAATCCCCGAGCTGATTGCTGGAAAAGCGGTAGAGAACACTCAGATCCTTGCCAACCTTGACATCCCTCTGGCAATCACCGCTCGTTGCCAAGGCTGGCGAAGAGGGCAGGAGGCAGCGTACGACATAGTCGGTTTCACCGGATCGCGAAGCGGTTAAAAGGATTTCGCCATTGTAGCCGGCATCGGCGCGAAGCCGATGTGCCGTCAGGCCAAAGGGGCCGGCATAGGAAGCACCGTCCATCAATTGCGAATAGATCGGACCAAGCCGGCCGGACATATCACGAGACATCGTGCTCTGACTGATCTGGAGAAAGATCAGCGAGGACGCTTGCGAGATATCGTCGAAGCGCAACCGGTCGGCTTCACTATAGCCCTGCATCTGCGGCCAGATCAGATAGAGATCGACGCGCTCGGCCGGGCCATTGAGGCGCTCGCTCGGAAAGCGGATGGTGTTCGCGGCGAGGCGTATCGTGTCATCGCCGATCGTGATGGAGATAGGTTTGGTATCGGTCGTATGACCCGCGAGCGAAATTTTCTCGCCGAGCCAGTTTCCACCGACGGATATGGCTACAGTCAGCGCAGCCAGGACGGCAACACCTGCCATGAGCCGATAGACAAAGCCGCTCGATATTAGCGGGCTTTCTTCGACCATTGCGGCGGATGACAGAGGAGCCATGTTCTTGCCTTCATCTCCCTGGGCCCGCCATCTTCGATGACGAGTACCGAGGGCGTCCTACTTTCGAGTCTCATTGAAGATATGATTGGCGCGGTGATGGTTAATTGACGGTTAAATATAGGTCGCAACCCGTGCTAACGGGAAAGTTAATTCGCCGGAATCTTTAGTGCTTATCTCTCGAGCCGCCGCGAAATGAAAAGAGCCGTTCCCGGGGACAGCGGGAACGGCTCGGAAGCACCGGCCTGGACAGAAATCAGGGGACGAGACCGGGCCTCTGACTTTACCGCCGACGCTAGGCCGCCGGCGATCTGGTATGAAGGGGGCTTATTTCAAGCTGCCGACCGCAACAGCGCGACCGTCTTGGATCTTGACCCAGCGAGCCGGATGATCTGCGGACTGGCGCTTCAGGAAGGTGTATTCGGTCTCCGACCAGAGCTTCACCTTGTTGCGCATATTATCGAGAATGAAGTCGCCACGATCCGTGCGGACGGTCAGAACGGCATGGCCTTCGCCGTTCGGCTGCAGCACGACGGTCATGAGCAGATCGGAAGGCGAGACGCCGGCATCGATGAGTTGCTTGCGCTTCAATAGCGCGAAATCCTCGCAGTCGCCGGCGGTGGTCGGGATCGCCCACTTCTCCTCAACACCGTAGAGTTCCATATCCGTCATCGGCTTGATGGTCGTATTGACCGTATAGTTGACCTTCAGGATCGTCTTCCAGCTATCCTCATTGAGGATCATCGGCCCTGCATCGCCACCGGAATAAGCGCATTCACGCGGGTTTTCCTTGCAGAATTCGTAATGACCGATCGGGGGAGCAGCGTCGCCTGTTATCGTCATGTTGGCGGGTGCTGCCTGAGCAGCACCGAACAAGCCAAGAGTTGAAAGCGCCAGAGCGGCAAGGCCGCGAAGTGCGATTTGAAAGTTCATGTCCCTGTCCCTGTTTTATTGGGATCAGAATGACACGCGTGATTTTATCTGACGCAAAATTGCACAGTCAAATTAATGGCTTAGTTAAATCAAATCTGGCGAAAATTCTCATAAAATACGCAGAAAACTTGATTCAAGTTCGCGGCAAATTCGATTAAAATTTGAGGGATTTCGGTATGGATTGCAGCAATGCAAGAGTCTGACATCCGCTGTCTCCAAGCGGCTTTCGGCAATGGGGATCGTTAACGCCCGCGTGCCGATTAAGGCAGTAGACGTGTGTATTGATACAGAGCTCGCGTGGCGACAGGTCGGATTTGGTGTTGGAAATGGCTGCAAGAGCCTGAGCCTGTCTCATTTTGGGAAACCCGGCTCAAAAATATTTTTGATTTTTATTGCCGAGTGTGCCGGCGAAGCCCATCGGTCGCGCGGGTGATTGCAGTCGCCATCTCCGAGACCGCCGGCGAGTGTGCCGCGTTCGCGACGACCACCAGTTCCGCCTCTGGCCATGCCTGTGACAATTCCCAGGCGGTGACGAGCGGTGCTTCGAGGTCCATACGACCATGGATCATCGTGCAGGGGATACCGGCGAGCCGATGGATGTCGCGCAGGATCTGCCGCTCCTCGAGCCAAGCCAGATGGTGGAAGTAATGGCTGATGATCCGAGCGCGCGCCGCCAGATAACGTGGATCGGACCAGCGCGGCGACAGGGCCGCGCGCGGATCGATCAGGATAGAGGCGGCTTCCCATTCGTGCCAATCCCTAGCCGCTTTCACATGGATTGCTGGATCGGGATTGCGCAAGAGGCGATAATAGGCGGCGACTAGGTCACCATCGCGATCAGTCTTAGGTACAGCGGCCCGAAAGCGTGCCCATTCCACAGGAAAGAAACGGCCGAGACCTTGATAGAGCCAATCGATTTCCGATTGTCTCGTCATGGTGACACCGACGAGGAGCAAGCTTTCCACCCGCTGCGGATGGGTTTCGGTATAGGCAAGCGCAAGCGTGCAGCCCCAGGAATTGCCGAATATGATCCAGCGTTCGATTCCGAGGCGCAACCGCAATCGCTCGATATCGGCAATCGTGTGCCATGTCGTATTGGCCGAGAGATCGATCAGCGGTTCCGACGCATGCGGAAGACTGCCGCCGCAGCCGCGCTGATCGAATTGAATGATCCGATAATATTGCGGGTCGAAATAGCGCCGCGTTCCAGCCGAACTACCTGATCCCGGGCCCCCGTGCAGGATGAGGACGGGTGTACCCTCGGGATTGCCCGATTGCATCCAGTAAATCCGCTGGTCGTCGCCGACCTCAAGCAGGCCTTCGTCAAAAGGGATTATGTCCGGGTAGGGCATGTCGCGGTCACGCATCGAGGAGAAGACAGGGATCGCTATTTCGCGACGCTGCGTGACGGGAAGATGACGGTATCAGAGAAATTCGCGCAAGGTTTCGCGAGACTGTAGCGAAAGGAATTCGATCGCAACACCCTCTATGAAATGACGCACGACGCGGCCGCGCATATTGCCGAGACGCACAGGCGTTCCGATGGTGGGGCGTATTTCGACGTCGACCGCTGCGCCGGAGAGCGAGAGGTCCATGATACGGCAGACATATTGCGTACCGTCGTCGAGCGTGAGTTCGCAGCGGGTATTGCGCGGCGTCAGACGATCGTGGCGGCGATCTTCCGGCAGACCGAGTTCGTGCTTGTTGGCAAGCCAGGTCAATTGCGCCGCAAGCTTTTCACGCTTCCGCTCGGTTGCATTGATCGACATGGTGAAACCACGGCCGTCGACCGCAACGACGTAGCCCTCGACTCGGCCAAGGTGGTCGATGTAGGCCACGACCCGCTCATCAGCGCGCGGTCGTCCCAAACAGGTCACGTGAAGGTCGCCCGGCGACATTTCCGTGACAACGCATTCGAATTCCTCATAATTTGCCAGCATCAGACGACCCTGCATATTGATCGGGACCCGCTGAAAGGTCCGCTGATCATTACGAGCAGCATTGCCTGTCATTTGATTGGGCCGCGTCGCCTGGGCTGGCTGAAACGAGTGCATGGAGGCGTCTTGAATCCTATTGCGTCTCATCCAACTAATAGCCGCAACTCCTTAAGGTAAGGTTGTCTTTTCAGAGGCATAAATAAGAGACGATCGCCTATCTTGTTCCGCACTGGGTCAGTTCTAACCCTGTCGCGCCCCATTTTTTGCTTGAATCAATTTTCGGCGGACCCATTCACCAAGGCTCGTGCTTCCCTGATGCGGCAGAAGATTTGCGGGGTTTGGATGGGGAGGCGCATCCACCAGCCGCACGCGGTGCTCGCGAAGCAGCCGGCTGCGATCCAGTGCCAGAAATTCAAGGCTTTCGTTGCCGAGCCAAGGCGCATAAACGGTTGGCGTCAGACAACCAAGCAGTCTGTCGCAAGTGTCGCTCGATGTGCGAACCGGCAGCAATATCATCTCGAAGGTCATGCTGCGGCCGCTGATACAGTAGCCCGTCGCGTGAACCAACGCGGGAACCACGTGTTTCATCACGCCGGCGGCTATGCGTACCGGGTCATCCTGCTGACTGCCAGCCCAGAGCGCTGCGAAATTCTCGCCGCGGAGTTCGCGCCCCATGAGGTTGCAGATCGCCGTACCGGCCAGGCGGAAGCGGGGATTATCGCCCACCGTATTTTCCAGGATAAACAGCTCGGGAAGAATGTGGCCGATTGCCGATGGTTGTATCAAGTTGCGCAGGGGAGCGTCCGCGTTGCCGCGTATACGCTTCCAATAGGTAAATATATCGATGCTCGTCTTATGGCGCATAATGCGTCCGTGTCCCATTTCACTTCAACTACAAGGGCATTCATTGCCCTCGAAACTGACGTTGCGAATTCCATGCCAGAACCGGCCCGTTAGGGTTAACAAAGGGTTTCGGTTGCCTTGTCGAGCGGTCGATGTAAATCTTTGTTCATCACTTCACCAAGTGACCTTCAGCACGAATTTCCCGGGCGCCGGACGAACCATTGAGGTCAGATCCGGAGAGGAGCGCCCCGGTATGCCGCCCGACACTACGGGCGGCTTTTTTTTTGATTTTCGCTGCGTTATGTGTCGATGACTTCTATCGACAAGCAGAGCAAGACATGGATGACGAACAGCTGCCGCGCCCAGAGCCGGAAAATCCGCGGCCGCAGCAGCGAGCCCCGGCCTTCAACTTGCCTCCTGCCATTCTGGCGAGCCTTGCCGTCCTGATCGTCATTTTTGGGGTCATGAACCTTCCCTGGTGGTCGGACGATACGCTGAACTGGATTTATTTCGCCTTCAGTTTCATCCCGGCCCGCTATGCCTTTCCCTTGTCACAGCAGGGGCTGGAATGGCTTTGGACGCCTGTCACCTATTCGCTGCTGCATGGCGGGATCGAGCATATCGTGTTCAACAGCCTTTGGCTGATGGTCTTTGCGGCACCCGTGGCGCGACGCATCGGCGCCCTGCGCTATGTGATTTTCTGGATCTTCTCATCAGCCGCCTCCGCCTTCCTGCATGCGGCGCTCTACTGGGGCGACCAGACGCTTCTGATTGGTGCGTCTGGCGTCGTCTCGGCGCTCATGGGAGCGGCTTGCCGTTTTGCCTTTCCGGCCATGGACAGTCGCAGAGTGTCCATGCGGCAGGCGCATCTCAACCCGCGCCTCGGCATTTTGCAGTCGCTTCGCAGCCGGACAGTCGTCGCCTATATCGTCATGTGGGTTGCCGGCAATGCGCTTGTTGCTTTCGGCATCAACCTTGCGGGCGACAGCTCACAGCCGGTGGCCTGGGATGCTCATATCGGCGGCTTCCTGTTCGGATTCCTGCTTTTCGCCCCCTTCGACCGGCAACCGCCCGAGGAAGTTCGGGAACCTTTACCACTCGATGAATGAGCTGTTGCTTTCTTACTGACACAGGCGCACCATTGGCATCCGTCGATCGTGGGATGAGGAGATCGGCCGACCGACGGGCAAAGCGCCGGTTTGAGCTCCGGGGGTAATTTCGGAACATATCGGACGCTTCAGGTGTTCATCATGCTTTCGAGATGGGAGGATCGAATGTCAGTTTCCGTAAAGGCCATACTTGAAGCCAAGGGCCGCGACGTCGTGACGACGGGCGGTAATACGACCGTTGCAGAGGCCGCGAAAATTCTGAACGAGAATCGGATCGGCGCTATCGTCGTTGTCGGACCGGGCGGCAAGATTTCCGGCATCTTCACCGAGCGGGATGTGGTCAATGCCGTTGCCAAGCAGGGGCAGGAATGCCTCGACAAGCCGATTGCTTCGATGATGACGGCCAAGGTGCACCGCTGCAAAGAAGACACGACAACCGACGAATTGATGGAACTGATGACGATGCGCCGCTTCCGCCATGTTCCCGTCGAGGAGAAGGGCAAGCTTTCCGGCATTATCTCCATCGGCGACGTCGTCAAATGGCGTATCCGCGAGATCGAACTCGAGGCCGAGCAGATCAAGGCCTATATCGCTGGGTGAGGCGAAGTTCGAGGCGGTCCATGCAATCGACCCAGCGGGTCGATTGCAGCGATTAGCTTCATACCCTCAAGCGAAGGGCCGGCTGCTTTTCACAGCTTTTCGGATGACACGTTAGCGCGCGTAGGTTTCCTGCATGCGGCGGATTTCCGGCAACCTCGTGAGAGCCTCCTCGTAGCCGCGTTCAATAGCTTCGCCGGCGCGATGGAATTCCGACAGGCCGATATCGCTAAGGCGGGGATGCATCGCAAGATCCGGCGGATCTCCGGCCAGACGGGCGCGAGCAATCCTATCCTGGATGATATTGAAAGCCTGCACCATGACGCCGGTCATGCCGAGTTTCATGGGCGGCGTCTCATCCCGCCGCAGCAAATCTCCGTTTGGCTGGCCCACATTGTGTTTGACGACAGCCGAGCGGCCGAAAAGGTCATAGTTCAGATTGACCGCCGCCACGAGCGGCTGCTCATACGAACGGCATACCGAAACCGGAACGGGATTGACGAGCGCGCCGTCGACCAAGGTACGGCCATTGCTTCGTACCGGCTCGAAAATGCCGGGCAGGGCATAAGAAGCCCTCAGCGCCGTGATCAGCGAGCCGTTGGCAATCCAGACTTCATGCCCGGTATTCAATTCCGATGCGACAGCGACAAAGGGGCGGTCCAGATCCTCGATCGAAAAGCCTTCCAGGTGCTCTTGCATGCGCTTGGTCAACCGCATGCCGCCGAACAGGCCGCTGCCGCCGATGGTCAGGTCGAGAAGACTGGCGATGCGGCGCATCGTCAGCGAACGGGCAAAGGCCTCGAGTTCGTCTAGCTTGCCGGCAAGATAGCAGCCGCCAACCAGGGCGCCGATCGATGTGCCGGCGATCATGCCGACTTCAATGCCTGCCTCGTCGAGCGCGCGCAGAACGCCGATATGCGCCCAGCCGCGCGCTGCCCCGCCGCCGAGCGCCAGAGCGATTTTGACTTTCCTGGGGGGAGACGGAGGAAGAAGTGGATTGGAGGTATCCTGCGAGAGGCCTGAACCCGTCAAGTTCTGTCCGCCGTTATGACGATTCAAGCCCCAATTCAGCATTTAAACGCCTCCTCCAAGGCTCCGTGTGCCTCGGCTAAAATACTGTCCCTTTTTCGTTTCGAAATCGTATACTGGTTGTAGCTGGTTGAAACACCATCCCCGATAGGTCTACTGCTTGTAAACTTCTTCCGGATTGAAATGCAGGTGATCGTCGGTCACGCTCAGTACCGGCTTGCCATCTTCAAGCTCGACCGTTCGGTAGAAGCAGGAACGACGGCCAGTATGGCATGTTGCGTCATGTCCGGCCACCTCCACTTTCAGCCAGATTGCATCCTGATCGCAATCCGTGCGGATCTCCTTGACCGATTGCAGGTTTCCGGAGGTTTCGCCCTTTTTCCAGATCTTTCCGCGCGAGCGGCTGAAATAATGCGCCGTGCCTGTCTTGATCGTCAGGGCGAGCGCTTCGGCATTCATGTGCGCAAGCATCAGCAGCTCGCCATCCTGCGCATCGGTCACGATCGCGGTGATCAGGCCGCGGTCGTCGAAGCGAGGGGTGAAATCGCCGGCATCTTCGAGTTCGGATTTATCTTCAGAAGGCGCATTGAAAATCAGATTCATCTCCGGCTCTTTCGTTGAAGCCCGGTCAGCGACCTCGGACCAAAGACATGAAGCGGGCCTGCTCAGCCGGATCGGCCTTGAAGGCACCCGTGAAGGTCATCGTCAGCGTGGAGGAACCCTGTTTCTGCACGCCGCGCATGGCCATGCACATATGCTCGGCGTCGATCATGACCGCGACACCGCGCGGACGCAGCGTATCGTCGATCGCATTGGCGATCTGCGCCGTCATGGCTTCCTGCGTCTGCAGGCGACGACCGAAGATCTCGACGACGCGAGCGATCTTGGAGAGGCCAAGCACGCGGCCGTTCGGCAAATAGGCGACATGCGCCTTGCCGATGATCGGCACCATATGGTGTTCGCAATGGGAGAAAAACGGAATATCGCGGACGAGGACGATGTCGTCGTAACCCGAAACCTCTTCGAAGGTTCGGCCGAGCACGTCTTCGGGATTCATGTCGTATCCGGCGAAAAGCTCGCGGTACGCCTTGGCAACACGTGCAGGCGTATCGAGCAGGCCTTCGCGTTGCGGATCATCGCCAGCCCAGCGAAGCAGAACGCGAACTGCGTCTTCGGCTTCCTTCTGCGACGGGCGTTCGGAATCAACGGCTTGCGGAAAGTTCTTTACAATGGCGTCCATTACCTGTGGTTCTCCTGATCCGCCAAGCGGATATCATCTTGTCGGACTCGCCACTGGCATTCCCCGAGGTACGGAGATTGTGTACCTTTGGCGGGCTCCGGGGCGTTCTGGCTGGCGGACAAGCCTGCCGTCCTGCACGGTTTCCCATCAAACTTACAGAAGACCATTGCATTTCGATGGTCTTCGAACGACATACATATAGTATGGCATTGTCCCTGTGAAAGTGTCCTAAGCGGACACGCTGTGTTTTTTGTTTTGAAACGCAAAACAGGTGCATCGGAGCGAAATCTGTGATGGACGACATCTACAACAGCAAAATCCTGGAGTTTGCCGGTAATATCGGCCGCATCGGCAGCCTTCCCGACGCCGATGCCAGCGCCCAGGCCCATTCCAGACTGTGCGGTTCTCGCGTCAAAATCTGGCTGAAAATGGACGGCGATGTGGTGACCGATTTTGCCCATGACGTCAAGGCCTGCGCGCTCGGCCAGGCATCGTCGTCGATCATGGCCCGCCATGTTGTCGGTGCTTCGGCGGAAGAAGTCCGCAAGGCCAGGGAAGACATGCTTGCCATGCTCAAGGCTGACGGTGAGGGGCCGGATGGCCGTTTTGAGGATATGCGTTACCTGAAGCCCGTCAGGGATTACAAGGCGCGTCATGCCTCGACGATGTTGACATTCGATGCGGTCGTGGATGCCATCGGGCAGATAGAAGTAGCGCGTCAAGGCGGAAATGCCAAAACGGCTAAAGTCGTCTTAGCGGGCTGATCATGTGCCAATTCTGTCTTATGCAGGACGAGGATGAAGACGAAGGCGGTGCTGCTCCCTCCAGGCGAGCACGGCGGGATGCATCACCGGCCGGCGACAGGGCAATAAAGTCGCGCAATTATGCCGGGCCTTTCCGCAAGACGCCCGACCGGCTTTTCGGAATGGGCCTCATTCGCCTCTATCAACTGACGCTTTCCGGCTTCATCGGCAATTCCTGCCGCCATATCCCGACCTGCTCGGAATATGGCTATGAGGCAGTTGCCCGCCATGGGCTTTGGGCTGGCGGCTGGATGACACTGTTTCGTGTGGCGCGCTGCGGCCCAGGAGGGACAAGCGGGCTCGATCCTGTGCCTGGAGAACTGGAGCTGCGCTATCACTGGTGGACTCCCTGGCGCTATTTCCGCCTTGGGCAAAAGGCTGCCTGACCGTTGGCGGTCTACGTCGCGCTGCTCTACAGCATTGGCCTCAACTCGGGCCGCAGAGTCGTTATGGCCGATCTCAAAGCCATGGCGGAGAGTTTGGGCTTTCGCAATGCCCGAACGCTTGTCGCAACCGGTAATCTCGTTTTCGAAGCCGAGCCGCAGCCGATTGCGTCGATCGAGGCACAACTCGAAGCGGGTTTTGCCGCGGCTTTCGGCAAGCATGTCGACATCATCGCGCGTGATGCCGACGCATGGCTGAAACTTGTCGAGGGCAATCCGTTCCTCGACGGGATCGCTAGCGAGGTCATCGTGCGGGTGATGCGCCAGCCGCTCGAACCGGACGTTCTTGATATGCTCGCGAGATACAGGCGAGATGAGCGCATGGCCGTTGTCAACGGCGATCTCTGGATCGATTTCGGTCTCAAAGCCAGCGAGTCGAAAATGCTGCCGGCTTTGACGACAAAGCTGCTCGGCATTGGAACGATGCGAAACCGGAACACCGTGCGCGGTTTAGCCGAGATGGTCCGAGCCTAGCGCCGCTTTTCCTTTACTCGAATAGGAAATACCGCTATCAGGCGCGCGGACTTAAGTACGCATTTACTTGGTCCGCATCTTTCGAAACCACCCGCATTCGTTGGCGGGACTGGACAAGGAGAATATAAATGTCCCAATCCGTTTCCCTGACATTTCCCGATGGTTCCGTGCGCAGCTTCGCTGCCGGCACGACCGGTCGCGATGTCGCCGAATCCATTTCCAAGTCACTTGCCAAGAAAGCTGTCGCCATTGCCGTCGACGGCACCGTGCGCGATCTTTCCGATCCCGTGACCGACGGCAAGATCGAGATCATCACCCGGTCGGACGACCGTGCACTGGAACTGATCCGCCACGACACCGCGCACGTGCTTGCCGAAGCCGTACAGGAGCTTTGGCCGGGAACGCAGGTGACGATCGGCCCGGTCATCGAAAACGGCTTCTATTACGATTTCGCCAAGAACGAGCCGTTTACTCCCGATGATCTGCCTGTGATCGAGAAGCGGATGCGCGAGATCATCCAGCGCAACAAGCCGTTCACCAAGGAAATCTGGTCGCGCCAGAAGGCGAGGGAAGTCTTTGCCGCCAAGGGCGAAAACTACAAGGTGGAGCTGGTCGATGCGATCCCGGAAGGTCAGGATCTGAAGATCTATTACCAGGGCGACTGGTTCGATCTATGCCGTGGTCCGCACATGGCTTCGACCGGCCAGATCGGCAACGCCTTCAAGCTGATGAAGGTCGCCGGCGCCTATTGGCGTGGGGACAGCAACAATCCGATGCTGACCCGCATCTATGGCACGGCGTTTGCCGAGCAGGCCGACCTGGATAACTATCTGCACATTCTTGCCGAGGCCGAAAAGCGCGATCATCGCCGTCTCGGCCGCGAAATGGACCTGTTCCATTTCCAGGAAGAAGGCCCCGGCGTCGTTTTCTGGCACGGCAAGGGCTGGCGCATGTTCCAGACGCTAGTGTCCTATATGCGCCGGCGGCTGCAGGGCGACTATCAGGAAGTCAACGCACCGCAGGTGCTCGACAAGTCGCTTTGGGAGACCTCGGGTCACTGGGGCTGGTACCGTGACAACATGTTCAAGGTCACCGTCGCCGGCGACGATACCGACGACGATCGCGTCTTCGCGCTGAAGCCGATGAACTGCCCGGGCCATATCCAGATCTTCAAGCATGGCTTGAAGTCTTACCGCGAACTGCCGATCCGCCTTGCGGAATTCGGTGCCGTGCATCGCTATGAGCCTTCGGGTGCGTTGCATGGCCTGATGCGCGTGCGCGGCTTTACGCAGGACGATGCTCACATCTTCTGCACCGACGAGCAGATGGCGGCCGAGTGCCTGAAGATCAATGATCTCATTCTCTCAGTCTATGAGGACTTCGGCTTCAAGGAGATCGTCGTTAAGCTCTCGACCCGCCCCGACAAGCGCGTCGGTTCGGACGAACTCTGGGACCGTGCCGAAAGCGTGATGATGGACGTGCTGAAAACGATCGAGGCGCAGTCCGAAGGGCGCATCAAGACTGGCATTCTGCCGGGCGAGGGCGCTTTCTACGGTCCGAAGTTCGAATATACGCTCAAGGATGCCATCGGTCGTGAATGGCAGTGCGGTACGACCCAGGTCGATTTCAACCTGCCGGAGCGCTTCGGTGCCTTCTACATCGACCAGCACTCGGAAAAGACGCAGCCTGTCATGATCCATCGCGCCATTTGCGGTTCGATGGAACGCTTCCTCGGCATCCTGATCGAGAACTTCGCCGGCCACATGCCGCTGTGGGTCTCGCCGCTGCAGGTCGTCGTCGCCACCATCACCTCGGAAGCCGATGCCTACGGCGAAGAAGTTGCCGAAGCGCTGCGCGATGCCGGTCTCGATGTCGAGACCGACTTCCGCAACGAGAAGATCAACTACAAGATCCGCGAGCACTCGGTGACGAAGGTTCCGGTGATCATCGTTTGCGGCAAGAAGGAAGCCGAAGAGCGTTCGGTCAATATCCGCCGCCTCGGCAGCCAGTCGCAAACGTCGATGTCGCTCGACGAGGCGATCGCCTCGCTTGCTCTCGAAGCGACGCCGCCGGACATTCTGCGTAAGCGCGAAGCACGGCGCGTCAAGGCCGCTTGACGCCCTCATACCTGACGGCACCTTCAGGGTGCCGTCAGAGAACTGACATACAGCTTTCATATAGTTGATGAATCAACGCGTTGCTGTGGCTGCAGCATGTGACGCAACTGAGACCATAGGAGCGGGGCAGCCCGTCGCGCACTTGGAATTCAAAGAATTATCCTACGCCAACGAACGGGACACGCGGATCAAGCGCTGGTTCATCCGCTCCATCGAAGGTCTTTCCGGCAGGGACCGTTACGCCCGGCTCTACGATATCTGGCGCACCGATATCGTCGGCAAGAGCGAGCGGGTCTTCGGCAAGATGCTCGATCTCATCGATGTGCGCCTGCTCATCAAGGGCGAGTGGCCGCCGAACCAGATTCCAGAAGCGCCGATCGTCATCGTCGCCAATCACCCCTACGGCATCGGCGACGGCATCGCGGTGCTGGCGCTTGCCGAGCAACTGGGGCGCCCCTTCAAGGTCCTCATCAACAACGAATTGTTGAAAGTGCCTGAAATGAACGATTATTCGCTACCGGTTTCTTTCGAAGAAACCAAGGAAGCGATGGCAATCAACATGAAGACCCGGCATGAGGCCGTTCGCCTGCTCAAGGAAGGCACGACGATCATCGTCTTTCCAGCCGGCGGTGTGGCAACCGCCAAGAAGGGTTTCGGCCGGGCAGAAGATCTGCCCTGGAAAATATTCCCGGCAAAACTCATTCAGGCGGCCCGCGCCAGCGTCATTCCCATCTATTTTGAAGGGCAGAACGGGCGGCTGTTCCATCTGGCAAGCCGGATTTCGATGACCCTGCGCATCTCACTGCTAATCCGCGAATTCCGGCGTCTCTCCGGCAGCACCATCACTGCCCATATCGGCGCTCTTCGCAGCTGGGAGGCCCTTAGCGAGGGCAGTGACCGCAAGGATCTGCTGGCGAAGCTCTATGGCGCAGTCTTCTCCATGGCCCCGCCGAGAAAGCTGCTCCGGCGCCGGGCGGGATGAATCGCGAGACTTTTGTCGCCGAGTGACAACTGTCTGGATGGTTCGCGCCAGCGACCAAATGGCGTCGCAGTCGTCAATCCATGCTATCGCCGTCGTCGCCGCCAGCGGCCGGCGCCAATTGTTCATAGGTGGGCAGCGGCTGCTGGTTGGTCGTGGCCGGCGGTGTCTGGCTCTGGCGCATTGGCGGCATCTGGATCGGTAGCTGTCGGGCCGATTGTTCGGTATCGACCTCCTGCGGCTGTTGCTGTTTCATCAGCACTTCCACATCCGTATTCATGCCGGCGGCGACGGTAAAGTCGCGCTGATAGATCTTGTCCTTGTTTCGGGCGACGGCCGTGTAGCGGCCTTCCGCAAGCACCATGGTCGGGAACGCGCTGACGCTTTCGCCAACGATATCGCCCGCAGCTGTCAGGATCGACCAGGCAGTATCGGCGATTGCCTCACCGCCGGCATCCGAAACCAGCTTGAAGGTGATCTTTGCCGCCCTGTGCTGAATGGTCGCTTCCGTCACCTTGCCGGCTTCCACCTGGATATCGGCGCGGATGACGGCATTGACCTCGCCGTATTCGGAAACGACATGATAGGTGCCGGCACTCAGGCCGACCAGCGTGTTCGGCTTGACATCGTCCATGACAAGACCACGCTCGCCGTCCTCCTTGGTTTCGCTCGAGTAGATCGAGAAGCTCAGCTCGTTCGGAGGGATGCGGACATCGGGCCCGGATACGGCGTTCAGGACCATGCCACCGGCATCGAGAACCATCGTCTGCTTCTGGGTGTCGCCGCTTTCAGGCACGCTAAGCCGCTTGGTGACGCCGGCGCGGCCGAAAGAGACATTGACGAAATAATCGCCCGGCAAAAGGTGAAAGGAGGCCGAGCCTCCGCGCGAACTGGCGACCAGCGGCAGTTTGCCATCAGCGCCCGCAATCGGGCTGAAGACGTACCAGGCGAGGCCCTGCTGCTGCGGGCCGCTCTGGGGCGTGAGCTTGGCTTCGAGGGAAACGTCGCGCAATGTGCGCGCAGGCGAATTCTCGCCATTCGGTGCCACGAAAGCATTGAGCTTCGGCATCTTGACGCTGCCGTCGAGCTGCTTGAATTCCTTGAAGGCATCCTGTGCCGGGACGGCAGTGTTCATGCTCACAAGCATCGCGAAAGCCGCGCTCAATCGGCGAGCGGATGAAATGCCTGACATGAATACCCAACCGATTGACTTCCGATAAAACACACGCCACTTCAAAACCAATGCGGTGGCAAATTCAAGACCTACATCCCATAAAGCCCAAATGAAGGCAGTTCCTTAATGAAAACCGATATCAAGCTGGTCGACTATCTCGCGGTGCGCCGATCTATTCCTGCGTTTCAAATGTCGGAACCAGGCCCGGACAAGGCTGAAATCGAGGAGATTCTCCGGTTGGCGTCGCGTGTGCCGGATCATGGCAAGCTCGCGCCATGGCGCTTCATCGTCTATCGCGGCGGGGAACGCGCCCGCATCAGTGAAGAGCTGCTGAAGCTCGCGCTGGAAGCCAAGCCCGACCTGTCGGAAGAAATGATTCAGGTCGAGCGCACCCGCTTCACTCGTGCACCCGTGGTCGTCGCAGTCGTCAGCAAGGCGGCGCCGCATTTCAAGATCCCGGAGTGGGAGCAGTTGATGTCGGCGGGCGCGCTTTGCTTGAACTTGCTAATGGCGGCCAATGCCCATGGCTGGGTCTCCAACTGGCTGACGGAATGGTTCGCCTTCGACGAACGCGCCTATCCGCTGCTCGGCGTAAAGCCGGGCGAGAAGGTTGCCGGCTTTATCCATATCGGCTCGACAAGCTTCCCGCCCGTCGAACGCCCGCGCCCGGAGCTGTCGGAAACGGTGACCTGGATCGGCGGCGAGGACGCGTGATGTTCTATACGACAGACACCAATCGCCACGGTCTGGCGCATGATCCTTTCAAGGCAATCGTCGCGCCGCGGCCGATCGGCTGGATCGGCAGCAAGGGCAGGGATGGTTCGCTGAATCTCTCGCCCTATTCCTTTTTCAATGCCGTCAGCGATCGGCCGAAGCTGGTAATGTTTTCTTCCGCCGGTCGAAAAGACAGCGTGCGCAATGTCCAGGAAACCGGCGTCTTTACTGCCAACCTCGTTAGTCGCCATATCGTGGAGAAGATGAACCACTCTTCGATTGCCGTTCCCTATGGGGTCAACGAATTCGAACTTGCCGGACTGACTGCTAGGCCCGGCGAGCTGGTCGATGCGCCCTATGTCGCCGAAGCCTTTGCCGTGCTCGAATGCCGGGTGACTGAAATCCTGCAGCCCAAGGGTCTCAATGGCGAGACATCCGAAAATATCATGGTCATCGGCCAGGTCGTCGGTATCCACATCGACGAGACGATCATTCGCGGAGGCCGGCTGGACATGGCGTTAGCGCGCCCCATCGCACGCATGGGCTATATGGATTATAGCGAGGGCAGCGAGGTCTTCGAGATGATGAGGCCAAAGGCGCCCTGAAGGCGCCACTCATGCCTGCGGGCGAAAGGTTAACAAGCAAGGTAAACGTCCCGTAAACCTTTGCCCGATAAGGTGAAGTATAGGAATTTGCGGGGCAAGAATCGCCCCGCCGATATCGGGGCGTTACGTGATTATAGAAGCATTCCTTCGCTGGGCTGAAACCGCCAAGGCAGAAAGCAGAACCCGGGCGGCCAATGCGCTCGGCAGGGCCTATCTGCAGTCGGCGATGCCTAGGGAAGAGCGTGCGGCCGCCGAGATGGCGATGACCTATCTGCTCGACGATCCGTCTCCTCGCGTGCGGCTGGCGCTCGCAGAAGCGGTCGCGCATTCGGCCGGCGCCCCGCGGAACGTCATTCTATCTCTAGCCGAGGATCAGCCTGAAATCGCCGGGCAGATCATCCTGTTTTCGCCCGTGTTCACCGATGCCGATCTGGTCGATCTCGCATTGCGGGGTAGCGACGTGACGCGGGTACTGATCGCGTCACGCGGGGAGGTGCCGTGTGCCGTCTGTGCTGCGCTTGCCGAGATGGGCGGAGAGGTCGAAATTCTGTGTCTGCTCGAGAACGACGGTGCCTTGCTTTCGCAGGCCTCCCTCAAGCGCATCGCCGAGCGCATGGGTGACTCCGCTGACATACGCGGACTGCTTCTTTCCCGGGACATTTTGTCCGCAGATATCAGGCACCTGCTGATGCGCCACGTCAGCGAAGCGCTTTCGGAATCGCCTCTCGTCCAGAGTTTTGTCGGCAGCTCCAGGCTGCAACAGGTCACGCGTGAAGCGACGGAATCCGCAACCGTTGCCATTGCAGGAACGGCGCAGCACGAGCAATTGCCTGATCTGGTCGAGCATCTAAGGCGCAGCGGCTGGCTGACACCAGCATTCCTCATGCATGCGCTATGCTCCGGCAAAGTCGATTTCTTTGCCTGCGCGATCACCAATCTTTCCGGATGCGACGAACGGCGCGTGCGCTCGATCGTTTCCAGAGGACGCGTTCATGCCCTGCGGGCTCTCTACGAGAGCGCCGGCTTGCGCCGAGATATCAGCACGATCTTCGTCGAGGCGACGGTGATCTGGCGCGAATCCTCCCGTAAAAACGGTACGGCGATGCTGGAAGATGTTTCTTCGCGGCTGATGCGAAAGTTCCGCCTTGCAGAGCAAAGCCCGGTTGCTGCAACGCAGCTCCTCGACATGGTCGAGAAGCTTGCCAATGCCGAAAAGCGGCAAACTGCGCGCAGCTTTGCCGCACTGGCAACGCTCGCCGCCGCGTGATATCCAGCCGGCGTTCTAAAGCGCGTCGCGATCTTTCAGATTCGCTTCCCGCGCTTTAGGTCCTTGATTTTGCGTATCGCAAAACCGCCGCACACTTTTGCGCGACATGCTCCAGGTTCCGAGGTTCATCTTGTCACTGACGATCGCTATCGAATCCCCGCGTCAGGAAGGCGTCATTCGCCTTCTCGACATGTCGAGCGCCTATGCGGAATCGCTCTATCCGGCGGAAAGCAACCATATGCTCGATCTGTCTTCGCTGGAGAAGGCGGAGGTGACCTTCTGGGTCGCCAGGGTCGGGGAGACGATCGTCGGATGTTGCGCGCTGGTGGAAGCCGGTGACGGCACGGCGGAGATCAAGCGCATGTTCGTCGATCCGGTCGCCAGGGGCCGAAGCGTCGCACGCAGGCTCATGGAAACGCTCGAAACGGCGGCGCTCGAGAAAGGCCTTTCCGCAGTGCGGCTTGAAACCGGCATATATCAACCGGAAGCGATCGGACTCTACCGGAAATTCGGTTATCTCGAAATTCCGCCTTTCGGCAGCTATCAGCCGGATCCACTGAGCCTTTTCATGGAAAAGCGGCTGAAACAAACCAGCTGAACAATCAACCCTCGGCAGCGTCCCGGACATGCAATTGCAGTTCGGGCTCCTGCGCGTGCTGCTCCTCGGTCAATTCGGCTTCGCGAATCCATTCGCGCCAAATGGCAACGATGATGGCCATCAGCACCGGGCCGATGAAGAGCCCGAGGAAGCCCATGGTCTTCACGCCGCCCACCAGGCCGAAAAAGGTTGGCAGGAAGGGCAGTTTGATCGGCCCGCCGACGAGTTTGGGGCGAAGCGTCTTGTCGACAATGAAAAGCTCGATCGTACCCCATAGGAAGAGGCCAATACCGGCCCAAAGCGAGCCGCTGGCGACGAGATAGATCGAAACGAGCGACATCGAGAGCGGGGCGCCCCCCGGGACAAGAGCCATGACGCCCGTGAGAACGCCGAGCGTGATGGCCGATGGAGCGCCGGCAATCCAATAGGCCACACCGAGAACGATGCCTTCACCGATAGCGATCAGCGTCATGCCCATGACGGTAGAGCTGATCGTCGCCGGCACGACGCGGGAAATCCGTTCCCAGCGATTGGGAAGGATACGTTCGCCGAGCAGATCGACCTGGCGAACGAAGGTCGAGCCATCGCGATAGATGAAAAACAGAGCGATCAGCATGAAGAGAAGGGTCAAGACGACGTGGAAGGCGCCACCGCCTGCTGCGAGTACTGCCCTGTAGATATTGCCGATATGGGCGCCGCTTACGAGCTGCGCCAGCTCACCGAGTGAGCCAGGGCTGCCGACATATTGCGTCCACTGCTCGCCGAGCCAGGAGCCGACGACCGGCAAAGCCAGAATCCATTGCGGCGGCGGCGCCCCCTCACGATTCACATGGATTGCCCAGCCGAACCAGTCGCGTACTTCTCCGGCCATGTAGAGGGCGGAAAGAACGATCGGCAGAACCAGAAAGGTCACGATGAACGCGATGGCGATGGTGGCTGCAATTGTCGTATTCCCGCCCGTTCGCCGCACGATATCGCTGTAAAGCGGCCAGGTGGCAAAGCCGATCACCGCGGCGGCCAGAACCGGAACGAGAAATCCGTAGAAGAAATAAATGCCGGCGATGGCAATCAGAATCAGCAGCCAGCGTGCCGCGGAAATGGATGGGATCAAAGGCATGCGTGCATGCGCGCTCGGTCCCAGCCACCGGTGTTCCTTTGGCTTATGACGTTCAAATACACCCACCGGTCTTACTTCGCCCCAATTTACTAGATCATCCGGTTATGGGGTATGATCTAGGCCGTTTCAAGAGCAACGGCTTCAAGCTTCTTATTCATCCGTCATGACAATAGCACGACTGCCCTGCGCGCCATAATCAAGGCCACAAAGCATCTTGAATGCAAAAGACTCAGTTTTTGCGTCGAATTGAAACTGTTTTGGTGAGCAGGACCATCAAATCCGTTCGGCGGTTGGTGCGCCGTCAGATATCCAGATCCTCCGCAAAGGCAGCACGCTCCTGAATGAAGCGGAAGCGTGCGTCGGCCTTGGTGCCCATCAGATTGTCGACCGCGTCGCGGGTGCCTTCGAAATCCACTTCGTCGATCTCGACGCGCAGCAATGTGCGCTTGGCCGGGTCCATCGTCGTTTCCTTGAGCTGGGCCGGCAGCATTTCGCCCAGACCTTTGAAGCGGCTGATCTCGACCTTGCCTTTGCCCTTGAATTCCGTCTGCATGAGTTCCAGGCGGTGGGCGTCGTCGCGGGCATAGATGGATTTCGAGCCCTGGGTGATCTTGTAGAGCGGCGGTACGGCCAGGAAGAGATGGCCCTGGCGGATCAGCTCAGGCATCTCCTGATAGAAGAAGGTGATGAGCAGCGAGGCGATGTGAGCGCCATCGACGTCGGCATCGGTCATGACGACGATGCGCTGATAGCGAAGATCTTCCTCGCGGTATTTCGAGCGCGTGCCGCAACCGAGCGCCTGGACCAGATCGGCAATCTGCTGGTTGGCGGAAAGCTTCTCGCGACCGGCGCTGGCGACGTTGAGGATCTTGCCGCGCAGCGGCAGGATCGCCTGATTCAAGCGGTTGCGCGCCTGCTTGGCAGAGCCACCGGCCGAGTCACCTTCGACCAGGAAAAGTTCCGCGCCAGCGGCGGAGTTCTGCGAGCAGTCGGCCAGCTTGCCGGGCAGGCGCAGCTTGCGCACAGCCGTCTTGCGATTGACTTCCTTCTCCTTGCGGCGGCGCATGCGCTCTTCGGAGCGCTCGATCACCCATTCCAGCAGCTTCTCGGCTTCGGCCGGATTGTCGGTAAGGTAATGGTCGAAAGGGTCACGCAGGGCGTTTTCGACGATGCGCTGGGCTTCGACCGTCGCGAGCCTGTCCTTGGTCTGGCCGACGAATTCCGGTTCGCGGATGAAGATCGACAGCATGCCGACGCCGGATATCATCACGTCATCCGTGGTGATATTGGCCGCACGCTTGTTCTGGGTGAGATCGGCGTAGTTTTTCAGGCCCTTGGTCAATGCGATGCGGAGGCCCGCCTCATGCGTGCCGCCTTCCGGGGTCGGAATCGTATTGCAATAGGAATGGATCTGCGGGTCGCCGCCATACCAGGTGATGGCCCATTCGAGCGAGCCGTGGCCGCTTTCCTTCTCAGACTTGCCTGCAAAGATTTCACGGGTGACGGTGAATTCGTTGCCCATCGTCGCCTTGAGATAATCCTTCAGGCCGCCCGGGAAGTGAAAGACCGCCTTTTCCGGAACATCGGCTCCTTCCGGCGCCAGCTCGGGATCACAGCCCCAACGGATCTCGACGCCGCCGAACAGATAGGCCTTGGAACGGGCCATGCGGAAAACGCGGGCCGGATCGAAACGGGCGTGATCGCCGAAGATCTGTGGATCGGGATGGAAGCGGACGCGGGTGCCGCGCCGGTTATGCACATCGCCCAACTCTTCCAGGCCGCCCACCGGCAGACCCCGCGAGAAGCGCTGACGATAGAGCTTGCGGTTACGGGCAACTTCAACCTCCAGGTCGTCCGACAGCGCATTGACGACGGACACGCCGACACCGTGCAGACCGCCCGAGGTCTCATAGGCCTTGCCGTCGAACTTACCGCCGGCATGCAGCTTGGTCATGATGACTTCGAGCGTCGATTTGCCGGGCACCTGCGGATGGTTTTCCACCGGAATGCCACGGCCGTTATCCGTGACGGTGAGATAACCTTCCCGATCGAGATAGACTTCGATGAAATTGGCGTGACCGGCCACAGCCTCGTCCATCGAGTTGTCGATCACTTCGGCGAAAAGGTGGTGCAGCGCCTTCTCGTCCGTGCCACCGATATACATGCCGGGGCGCATGCGGACCGGCTCGAGCCCTTCGAGAACACGAATCGAACTCGCGCCATATTCCTCCGACGACTGGGTCGTCGGCGCCGCGCGCTGTGTGGGCGCAGGGGGCTTTTCTGCCTTTACCACCGGCTTTTCCGCTGCCTCCGGCTTCGGGGAGCGGGGGAGTCCGGAGAAGAGATCGTTGCTATTGTCCATAGAATTTCAAGCTGCTCAGATTTGTTCTGGTGGGGCCAGACCCCTTCATTATCGCATTTGTCGCCGCTATTCGCGAATCACCGTGATTCTGCCAGAAACAGCGCACAAGAGCGATGGCGCCCCACGACGGGGCAGATTCATGAAAGAGATTTGCGTTGCCGGGTGAAGAATGGCAAGCCCGATGGCCGATCGGAGGAAGTATCCGCATGCCAATGTCCACAGCTCATTTGCCCGTTCTGTCCGCAATCTCGGGCATTTTGTTGCTTGCGACCGCCTCGGGAACCTCTGCCGAGATGCTCAAGCCGTTCAAGGACGAACTGTTTTCCAGCCAGACGGTCATTGAGAGTCACGACAACGGCGCCTTCCAGACGATCGATTATCAGGAATTGCGTGACGTTAACGGCCGCGACCAGATTCCGGAAAAGCGCGTCAAACCGGCTTATGTCGATACCGGCGTGCGCTGGAAGGCGCAAGAGGACGAAACGCTCGAGATCGGCGATCGCAGGGTCGATGTCACTCGCATAGGCCCCGCATCGAAACAGGCCTTTACCGTGATCTTCATTCACGGCCGAGGCGGCGACCGCCGGCTTGGCTCCAACGATTATGCGTTCGGCGGCAATTTCAACCGGCTGAAGAACCTGGCTTACAAGAACGGCGGCACCTATTATGCGCCGAGCGTCAGAGGTTTCGACAGCAATGGCGTTGCCGATATCGCGGCGCTCATCCGCTATTCCTACGAGCAATCCGGCGGCAAGCCCGTCATACTCACCTGTGCTTCCATGGGGAGTTTCATCTGCTGGGGCATCACGCGCGATGCCGAAAGCGTCAAGCGGCTGAAGGGCATGGCGATCCTGAGTGGCGTTACCGATCCGGATTTCACGAAGAGCGCTTTCTACAAGGCAAAGCTGCCGCTCTGGTTTACCCATGGCAGCAAGGATCCAGTCTACGCCGCGGCCGACCAGCAAGCCTTGTTCGAGAAACTTTACAAGGCGCATTATCCCACGCGTTTTACGCTTTTCGAAACCGGAAACCACGGAACGCCGGTGCGCATGACCGATTGGCGCAAGGTGCTAAACTGGCTCGTGGATCCACAGGCGCCGTGAAACACATCGCACAATTCGATTTATTTTCCGGATAAGCATTTTTTCAAACGATTTGAACAGGTTTCGGCCTTGTTCGCTAACTTTCCTTTGCTCCGCCTTTTTGTTAGTCCGATGGATGAAATAGGGGGAGAAACCGGAATGACGAAGACGATACGGCCGCTTTTGGCCGGAAACTGGAAGATGAACGGCACGCGTGCGAGCCTGGATCAGATCAAGGCAATCGCTGATGGCGTCAAAACGCCGCTGTCTGAGAAGATCGACACGCTGCTCTGCCCCCCCGCGACGCTGCTGTATGTGGCGACGGCGCTTTGCGACGACAGCCCGCTCGCCATCGGCGCCCAGGATTGCCATCAGCAGGTCAGCGGCGCCCACACGGGCGATATTTCGGCCGAAATGATCGCCGACTGCTTCGGCACCCATGTCATTGTCGGCCATTCCGAGCGCCGCAGAAATCACGCGGAAAGCGATATGTTGGTGCGTGCCAAAGCGCAGGCCGCGCACGATGCCGGTCTGATCGCGATCATCTGCATCGGCGAGACCGCCTATGAGCGCAATAGCGGCCAGACGCTCGATGTGTTGAAGCGGGAGTTGATCGGTTCGGTTCCCGATGGATCGACCGCGGCAACGACCGTGATTGCTTACGAGCCTGTCTGGGCGATCGGCACAGGCGTTGTTCCAACCAGCGAAGACGTCGAGGAAGCCCATGCTTTCATGCGCGCGGAGCTTATCGAACGCTTCGGCAAGGAAGGCGCGAACATGCGAATTCTCTACGGCGGCTCGGTCAGCGGCGCGAATGCACGCAACCTTCTCGACATCCCGCATGTCAACGGCGTGCTTGTCGGCGGACAGAGCTTGAAAGCGGTCGACTTCCTTGCCATTTATGCCGCATTCGAACGGCAGTTCGCCTGAAGCAACCACTTGCCCGGAATTCCAGCCTTAAAAGGGCTTGGAATAGGCGAGAGCCTCATGTAAAGAGCCGCGAGCTTTTATTTTTGATGCCCGCACCGGGCAGGACTGGACCTATGCAAACCGTACTGCTTGTCATCTATCTCATGGTTGTCGTCGCCCTTATCGGCGTGGTGCTGATTCAGCGCTCCGAAGGTGGCGGCCTTGGCATCGGCGGCGGATCGGGCTTCATGTCTGCGCGCGGTACGGCCAATGCGCTGACGCGCACAACGGCCATTCTGGCCACGCTGTTTTTCGCGCTTGCGCTCGGCATGAACGTGCTGTCCCGCTTCGAGGCTCGCCCGACCGATATTCTCAACCGTATCCCGAGCACGGCGGGGCAGGGCAACGGCATCCTCGATTCGCTTGGCGATCAGAAGGGTGCTGCTCCGGCAACCACCCAGCCGAAGCCTGCCGACAATAGCGGCGTGCCGAACAGCGGCGCCGTTGCTCCGCAGTCGCAGGCAACGCCGCCCGCCGCGACGAATCAGGCAGCTCCTGCGCAGCAGGCTCCGGCCGCGACCGGTCAGCAGACCGCGCCGGCGACGACCACTCCCGCGCCAGCCGACAACGGCGGCGTTCCGACCGGCAAGTAATTCCGGTCGCCGAAGATCATCCCCGGCAGGTCCTCGGATCTGCCGGTTTTGTTTTGTCCATATTCCGCATCCTGTAGCCAAAATTCCGGAAACGAATTTTAGGGCTAGCGGAATCATTTGTGAAAAGGTATCCGGTGACTCCCATGGCGCGATATGTATTCATCACTGGCGGCGTGGTTTCTTCCCTCGGAAAAGGAATTGCGGCTGCGGCTCTCGGAGCGTTGTTGCAGGCTCGTGGTTATCGAGTCCGCCTGCGCAAACTCGACCCCTATCTGAACGTGGATCCGGGCACCATGAGCCCGACCCAGCACGGCGAGGTCTTCGTCACCGACGACGGTGCGGAAACCGACCTCGATCTCGGCCATTACGAGCGCTTCACCGGCCGCTCGGCCACCAAGACCGATAACATCACCACCGGTCGCATCTACAAGAACATCATCGACAAGGAACGCCGTGGCGACTATCTCGGCGCGACCGTCCAGGTCATTCCGCACGTCACCAACGAGATCAAGGATTTCGTCACCGAAGGCAATGACGAGTATGATTTCGTCATCTGCGAGATCGGCGGCACGGTCGGCGATATCGAAGCCATGCCTTTCATGGAAGCGATCCGCCAGCTCGGCAACGACCTGCCACGCGGCACGGCTGTCTACGTTCATCTGACGCTGATGCCGTATATTCCGGCTGCTGGCGAATTGAAGACCAAGCCGACGCAGCATTCCGTCAAGGAACTGCAGGCCCTCGGCATCCATCCCGATATCTTGCTCGTGCGTGCCGACCGGGAAATCCCCGAGGCGGAGCGCCGTAAGCTCTCGCTGTTCTGCAACGTGCGGGAATCTGCCGTCATTCAGGCGCTCGATGTTGCGAACATCTATGACGTGCCGATGGCTTACCACAGGGAAGGCCTGGATAACGAGGTGCTGGCCGCCTTCGGCATCGAGCCGGCTCCGAAGCCGCGTCTGGAACAGTGGGAAGAGGTCTGCAATCGCATCCGCACGCCGGAAGGCGAGGTGACCATCGCCATCGTCGGCAAATATACCGGCCTCAAGGATGCCTATAAGTCGCTGATCGAAGCGCTGCACCACGGCGGCATTGCCAACCGGGTCAAGGTCAAGCTGGAATGGATCGAATCCGAGGTCTTCGAAAAGGAAGATCCAGCACCTTATCTCGAGAAGGTGCATGGCATTCTCGTTCCCGGCGGCTTTGGCGAGCGCGGTTCCGAAGGGAAGATCCTGGCTGCCCGTTTCGCGCGCGAACGCAAGGTACCGTATTTCGGCATCTGCTTCGGCATGCAGATGGCCGTCATAGAGGCGGCCCGCAATCTGGCCGGTGTCGAACATGCTTCGTCGACCGAATTCGGGCCCACAAAGGAACCGGTCGTCGGCCTGATGACCGAATGGCTGAAGGGCAACGAACTGCAGAAGCGCACCGCATCGGGCGATCTCGGCGGCACCATGCGTCTCGGTGCCTATAAGGCGGCCCTGAAGAAGGGCACGAAGATTTCGGAAATCTACGGCTCCACCGATATTTCGGAGCGCCATCGCCACCGCTATGAAGTCAACATCGACTACAAGGATAAGTTGGAAGATTGCGGCCTGACCTTCTCCGGCATGTCGCCGGATGGCGTGCTGCCTGAGACGATCGAATATGCGGATCATCCGTGGTTTATCGGCGTCCAGTACCATCCGGAACTGAAATCCCGTCCGCTGGAACCGCATCCGCTGTTCTCGAGCTTCATCGAAGCGGCGACGGAACAGAGCCGGCTGGTATAAAGCGCTTCATCGAAGCGCTCTATATCTTTGCTTTTACGCAGTTCCGGACGGAAAACCGCTACGCACTTTTCCTGGAACTGCTTTGAGGACTGCAAATCGCTTGCGGTAGTCGCTAGGACTGACCGCAAGCCTCTCCCGAAAATGATGGCGCATGGTGGCGAGCGATCCAAATCCGCTTGCCACCGCCACATCGTCAAGCGAAATAGCCGTCTGTTTCTCCAGGAGATCGCGGGCGCGCCGCAGCCGCTCGCTGAGCAGCCATTCGCCCGGCGCCATGCCGGTGGTCGCCTCGAAACGGCGCTGAAAAGTCCGCACGCTCATGCCGGCCCGCGCTGCAAGCGTCGCAATGGGCTGATCTTCCTGCAGACGCTCTCGCATCCATTCCAGCAGGGGGCCTAAACGCGCGCCCTCGCGCTGCTTTAAAACCGGCGTCTCGATATATTGAGCCTGGCCGCCTTCGCGATGCGGGG
Organism: Rhizobium sp. BK491; assembly: GCF_014194925.1. NCBI lineage: Bacteria > Pseudomonadati > Pseudomonadota > Alphaproteobacteria > Hyphomicrobiales > Rhizobiaceae > Rhizobium > Rhizobium sp. BK491. Next base: position 327,874 of record NZ_JACIAR010000001.1, on the reverse strand, counting down.
GCACCACGAGACGGCGGGCGACGCTATTGGCGGCGTCAGGTCCGAAGTCCCGACGCACGACATGCAGGCAGAGATCGATCGCAGCGGCACTGCCGGCGGCCGTGAGCACCTTATCCTCATCGACATAGAGAACATCGGCATCCACGGATATATCCGGATAGCGCGCCGCGATAGACTCGACATAGCGCCAATGCGTGGTTGCCTTGCGGCCCGCCAGCAATCCTGCGGCGGCGAGGACCGCGACACCAGAGCAGAGAGACATGTTGCGGACGCCGCGGCGGCTCGCCGCCTGGAGCTGGGCAATCAGCGGGGCAGGGACTGCCGTGCCTATACCACGCCAACCGGGCACGACGATTAGGTCAGCATCGGCAAGGACCTCGAGGCCATGATCGACCTGCACCGTCAACCCACCCGCGGCGCGCAATAGGCCTTCCTCGATCGCGCAGGCGGAAAAGCGATACCAATCCTCACCCATCTCCGGTCGCGGCAGGCCGAAGATTTCGTAGGCGACACCGAATTCGAAGGTGCAGAGCCCGTCATAGACGAGGGTGACGACATGTGGGCCGTGAAGATTGGGGTTATCTGAGTTTGGCATGATATTGACGTTATATGGCATTTCGGCCAATTTCAACCACGGGATCGCTCAGGCATGAATGCACCGAAACAAAGAAGGAGCGTTCCATGTCGCTAGTCAGTGAAATCCCCACTGCAGATCCCAGTCTCGTCGCCGAGCACTATGCCAAGAGGCTTGGCTTCGAAACCGATTGCTCCGACGTCTACCAGTCCATGACATCAGGCAATGTCGATTTCGTTCTGCTCGATGTCCGCGGTCCTGCAATGTACCAAGAGAAGCATATCCCGGCTGCGATCAACCTGCCGCATGGCAAGATGACCGCAAGGAAGATGGCGGAATGGCCTGACGATACCCTGTTCGTCGTCTATTGCGCCGGGCCGCATTGCAATGGCACCGACAAGGCGGCTTGGCGCCTGGGTACGCTCGGCAAGCGCGTGAAGGTCATGATCGGCGGCATGACCGGCTGGGCAGATGAGGGGTATCCGTTCGAGAAAGGCTGAGCGCGAGGGCAGAGCCGGCACATGCTGGGTCTGCCCATTTTTACGACACTGCGAAAAACTTCGGCATCTACGTCATTTGCCTGTCGCGTCGCTTTCGTTTCCGTGACACTATGCGAGTAAGCATAATGGGAACAAAAGTATGATTCTCAATCCATTTGATGATCGCGCGGAAAAACCAAGGGCGAAGATCGCCATTACCTTCGCGCTGCTGATCGCTTTCAATATTGCCGCGTGGGCTTGGGCCTGGGTCGCCTTTGCAGACCGCCCGTCTTTGCTCGGCATTGCGCTTCTTGCCTATATGTTCGGCCTACGCCACGCTTTCGATGCCGATCACATCGCCGCCATCGACAATGTCGTACGCAAGCTCATTCAGGAAAAGAAGCAGCCCTATGCCGTCGGCTTTTTCTTCTCGCTCGGTCATTCCTCCATCGTGGTGATCGCCTCGATCCTGATTGCCGCGACGGCAGCTGCCATGCAGAGCCAGCTCGATTCCTTCCACGATATCGGCGGCGTCATCGGTACGACGGTTTCGGCTGTTTTTCTGCTGCTGATCGGTATGGCCAATCTCCTCGTCCTGAAGGGCGTGTGGTCGGCCTTCAGACGAGCGCAGAGGGGTGAGCGGATTGCAGAGGAAGATCTCGACACGCTGCTTGCCGGCGGCGGCTTGCTGGCGCGCATCTTCCGGCCCATGTTCAAGGTCGTAACCCGCTCTTGGCATATGTATCCGATCGGCTTCCTTTTCGGCCTCGGCTTCGACACCGCAACAGAGATCGGACTTCTCGGCATTTCCGCCGCTCAAGCCGCGCAGGGCATGTCCTTCTGGACCATACTCGTCTTTCCGGCTCTATTTACCGCCGGCATGTCGCTGATGGATACTCTCGACAGTACGCTGATGACGGGCGCCTATGGCTGGGCCTTCGTCAAGCCGGTGCGCAAGCTTTGGTACAATCTGACCATTACCGCGGCGTCGGTCGTCGTCGCCGTCTTCATCGGCGGCATCGAGGCTTTGGGGCTCATCGCCGACAAACTCGGCCTCGAAGGAGGTTTCTGGAGCTTCGTGGGCGAACTCAACGACAATCTTGCCAACTTCGGCTTCGCCGTCGTCGGCATTTTCCTTTTGAGCTGGCTGGTTTCGACGGTGCTCTATAAAGCCGGAGGCTACGACAACTTGCAGATCAATCGCTCATGACGCATCATTGCGCCCGGGGATCGAGCATGTTTTGACTGGACATCGTCGTCCGCGGCTCCAGTTATATGCGATGAGGGGCCACCACCATGATCCATGCAAGCAGTATTCGCAGCCTAGGACTGACGGCAGGCATCCTGTTCGTCATCGGCGCCGGCACAGCTTTTGCGCAAATTCTCACGAATTGCCCGCTGCAGCCGACCGTCAGCACCGAACGCCGGACTTTGAATTGCCAGCCTGGGCTTAGCATCACCGTCGAGCGCGGCGCGCATTTCCACCTTGCTGACCGAAATCGGGATGGCCGGGTGGACGCTATCGTGCTCGACAGCAAGGCGGCCTTGGTCGATGTGGATAGTAGCCGTGTTCAGGGTGGGTTCGAAGTGGTAACGCCGCAGGCGATCGCTGCCGTCCGCGGCACGCGATGGGCTGTTGACGCGCAACGTGGCAAGACATCCGTGCTCGTGTTGCGCGGCCGTGTTGCGGTTAACAAGGTATCGACCGGGCAAGGGGTGACGCTCGGGCAAGGGCAAGGTGTCGATGTGGATCGCACCCGCTCTGCCTTGCATGTCAATCCGTGGGGACAGCCGCGCATAAACGCCTTGATGGCACGCCTCGGCCAGTGAGATCCCGACGCCATGCGCAGACCATCGCTGCAAACGCTGATTGCGCTTCTCTTGACTGTTGCCTGGAGCCTGGGTCTTGGCATTGCGCATCTGCGCGGTGATATTCCCTTCATCGACGGCGCGGAAGCAACACTTACAAATCTCCGCAATACGCTCGGCGGCCGCAGCCAACCGCCCGATCTCGTCACGATCGTCGCCATCGACGATGAGACCTCGCGAGTGGCGGGACGCTATCCCTTGCCGCGCGCCACGCTTGCCAGGATCGTCGACGCCATCTCCGCCCTGGGACCCAAAGCCATCGCCCTCGACGTGCTTCTGGTCGATCCCGGTGACGAAGCCGGCGATGCGGCGTTGGAGCAATCACTCAAGCGGACCAAGGTCGTGCTGGCCGCAGCCGGCATCTTTCCCGAAAGCCGCCAGCGCGTTGTCGACAACAGCAACGAGCCTCTCGCCCGCGTGCCCAGCGCGCTGCAATTCCTCGAACCGCAGCAGCGGTTCGCCGATGCCGCAAGCTATGGCATCGTCAATCTGCAGACCGACAAGGCGGGCACGCCGCGTTTCGTTCCGATGCTGTTTCGCAGCGGCGAACGGATCGAGCCATCCTTTTCGCTACGCGTCGTTTCCGCCGCAAGCGGCGAGCAGACGACTGTTCTTTCAGACCATATCAAGATCGGCGACCGCTCCATCCATACCGACACCGGCTATCTCATGCCGCTCTCGTTCTACGGTCCACGTGGAACGATCCGCACCGTCAGCGCCAGCGCGGCGCTGAGCGGCCAGTTGCCGGAAGCCGCGATCAGGGACCATGTCGTCGTTATCGGCGCGACCGTTACAGGAGGAGGAGATGTCTTTCCGACGCCGTTCGATCCCGTTCTGCCCGGTGTAGAGGTGATCTCCACTTCCATTACGCATCTGATCTCAGGAGATGGCCTGGTACGCGACCGCAACGTTCGTTTCATCGACCTCTATTTCGCCGTCGGGCTGCCGATTGCTGTTGTCAGCCTTCTTTCATGGCGACGCAGCACCATAGGTCTGATCATGGTGCTGGGTGTCGTCCTTCTTTGGTTTGCCATCAACGTCAGCGCCTTCAAGCACGGAATTTGGCTAAGCGCCGCCCTTCCGATTGCGGCAACTGTCCCGCCGGCGCTGCTGTTTGGCGCGATCCAGCTTTGGCTCGACCGCAGACGCGCCACCCGCTTCGCCGAACAAAGCCAGCTGTTGCAGCGCATCCAGGCGCCTGGTCTGGCCGAGCATCTTGCGCGCGATCCCGGCCTTCTCGCAGAGCCGGTACACCAGGTGGCGGCCGTCGTCTTCATCGATATCAATGGCTTCACCGGTCTTAGCGAATCGATCGGCCCGACCGCCGTGCGTGAACTGCTGAACGGCTTCTACAATCTCGTCGACGAAGAAGTGACTGCATCCGGCGGTGCCATTACCAGTTTCATGGGTGACGGCGCCATGATCCTTTTCGGCCTGCCGCATCCAAAGCCTACCGATCCTGCCAATGCAGCGCATTGTTGCATTCGCCTGGCTCACCGGATGAGAGATTGGCTCTCGGCATTGCCGCAGGGAATAACTTCGCGAATCGGTTTCAAAATCGGCGCTCATTTCGGCACCATCGTCGCCTCCAGGCTCGGCGGCGGCGATCGTCAACAGATCACTGCGACAGGTGATACGGTCAACGTTGCCAGTCGCTTGATGGAGGTTGCCGCAGGTCACCATGCGGAGGCTGCCATCAGCGCCGACCTCTTGCTTGCGGCGGGTCGCGACAGCACCCCCTTCAAAGATGGGCACCTCAACGGCCCGATCGAAACAAGCCTGCGTGGCCGCGCCGGTTCTTTGACCATATGGCTTTGGCGCGATCGGCCGTGACCCGAGAGATCTCAGCGCGTCGGATCTTATGCGTACCACATGGGAGCGATTGAAATCACGAGGAGACAAGCGAGAGAAATGTTGAGTGCTCGCCATTGCCAGGCCGTTTTCAAGAGGTGTCCGAGCATTTGCCCCAGAGCGCACCAAACCGCCAAAGAGAAAGCGGCGATAAGGCAGAAGGTCACGCCAAGTAGGAATGCAAGTCTGGCCGGACTATCCGCCAGCGCGGCAAAGGAGGCGGCGGCGCCCATCGTCATCGCCCAGCCCTTGGGATTGTGCCAGAGCATCCAGACGCCGGCAAGGAAGCCTGTCGGCCTCACCATCTGCCCGGCCTCGTGCGGCCGGCCGCTTCTGCCGATTCGAATAGCGAGCCAGATCAAATAGAGGGAGCCCAGCGTCTTCATGGCGACCTGCAGCATTGGCAGTGCCATCAAAACGCCGCCCAACCCGGCTGCCGCCGCTCCGGCCATGGAACCCAAGCCGAAGGCAAAGCCGCCCATGACCGGTATGGACCGGCGAAAGCCGAAGTGCGCGCCGGATGCTGTCGCGAGCGTGGTCGCACCGCCCGGCGTTATGGTGGAAACCAATGCGAAGAGTATCAGCGGCAGCAAGGGTTCGATCGTCATATCCAGCCTTTCTCTAATTGAAAAAGGCATAGGCGCCGCTCCAGCATCATGAAATCGAATATTGAAGGATCGATGCATTATCAATTATAATGCCTGCATGATCCGAAACTTTGATATTGCCCTCATCAGAACCTTCGCCACGGTTGCCGACCAGGGGAGCATGACGATTGCAGCCAATATGCTGCATATGACGCAAGGCGCCGTCAGCCAGCAGATCAAGCGGTTGGAGGACATGCTCGGCTGCGCCCTGTTCGAGCGTGATAGGCGTGGACTGCGGCTGACGGAAGCGGGCGAACGGCTGCGCGGCAATGCCCGTCGCCTATTGACGTTGAATGACGAGATCTGGGACGACATGACGGAAAGCACGGTTCGCGGCGGCGTCCGGCTCGGCGTTCCCTATGATCTTGTCGGAGCAACGCTGGCGCCTGTGCTGAAATCCTATGCCGAGCGCCATCCGCAGGTGGAGATTTCGCTGGTTTGCGCATCATCACCGGAACTGCTGGAAGAACTGGGGAAGGGAGCCATCGACCTCTGCGTGGCAGAGGAACCATACGGCACGTCGCAGGGGGAATGCCTTGCTGTGGAGCGGCTCGTCTGGGTCGGAGCGAAGGCCGGCAATGCCCATCGCAAGGTGCCGCTGCCGATCTCGATGGTCGCCGATACCTGTGCCTTCCGATCATCCGTCTTTGCGGCGCTCAGCAAGGATGGTCTGCGCTGGCGGACGGTCTTTGAGAACGGCAATATCGAGGCGACCACGGCGACCGTGCGTACAGACCTGGCTGTCACCGCTTGGCTCGCTTCGACCGTTCCGGCTGATCTCGATATTCTCACCGTCGAGCAGGGCCTGCCCGAACTACCAGTCTTTTCGATCAATCTGCATTTGCCGAAAAGTGGCGCGACGCCGCAGGCGCTGGAGCTTGCCCGCCATATCCGCGAGGGCATGATGCGGCCGCGCCAATCCGCGGCCGCCTAAGTTCCGTCTTCTGGCAGATCCGCCTATGCCGCCTTCGGCAGCGGACCGACATAGCGGGACTGCGGACGGATCAGACGTCCGTCAAGCGTCTGCTCGCGGGCATGGGCGATCCAGCCGACCGTGCGGCCGATCGCGAAGACGCCGGTGAAGGAACTGCGCGGAAAGCCGAGCGCATCGAGCAGCAGGGCGGTGTAATATTCGACATTGACGTCCAAGGGCCGATCCGGCTTGCGCTCTTTCAACAGCGCCAGTGCTGCCGTCTCGATCGCTTCCGCCAGGGCGATACGTCCAGCATCTGCCTGGCCGCTGGCAAAGATCGGTTTCAACGCTGTCTTCAGGGCATCGGCGCGCGGGTCACGCACGCGGTAGATGCGATGGCCGAAGCCCATCAGCCGCTCGCCACGATCGAGCGCGTCAGACAACCATGCACGTGCATTTTCGGGCTTTCCGACACCATCAAACATATCCAGAACCGGGCCGGGGGCGCCGCCGTGCAGCGGTCCCTTGAGGGCGCTGATTGCTGCAAGCACCGAGGAGGTCAGGCCGGCATGGGTCGAGGCAATGACCCGGGAGGCGAAGGTCGACGCATTCAAGCCGTGATCGGAAATCGTCACCAAATAGGCATCGAGTCCCGCCGTTTGCTCGGCGGTTGGTAACCGGCCCGTTAGCATGCGCAGGATATCACCGGATTGGGACAAGGATGCATCCGGCTTGATCGGTGCTTGCCCCTTCTGCAATCGCAAGATGGCCGGCAGGAAAACGGCCGGGGCCGCCATCAGGCGGATCGCCGTTGCAAAATCTTCGCCGTCGGCAACGCGCGCCAGCAAGGCGCGCACGGCGTCCACCGGCGGCAGTGCGAGCAGAGCGGCATCGGCAGCCTCAACATGCGGGAAAAGCGCAACGCGAGCCGCGCCGAGTTGAGTTCGGATGGAAGCTGCATCGATATGTTCGTCAAACAGGCCATCGAGCAGCAGCGCAGCAACATCCTCGAAGCGGCTGGTCGCCACCAGATCATCGAGCGACACGCCGCGGATGATCAGGCGACCGGCAGCGCCGTCGACGTCGGACAGCTTGGTTTCTGCGGCAATGACATCTTCAAGACCACTTTTCATTACGGTTCTCCTTTGACTATCCGATTAGATCGGATCTATTTCTATTGACGTCAATCTTGATACAATTGATCAATATGAGGACCGATGAGCTGGCTGACGGCGGAGCAGGCGCTGAACCTGCTGGGAACGAAATCACAGACGCTCTACGCCAATGTCAGCCGCGGGCGCATTCGTGCGAAAGCCGATCCCTCGGATACGCGGCGCAGCCTTTATTTCGCCGATGACGTCAAACGATTGGCCGCCCGCCATGCCGGAAGGCGCAAGACCGAGGCGGTGGCCGCCGAAGCTATTCAATGGGGCGATCCGGTATTGCCATCGGCGCTGTCGACGGTTTCAAACGGCAGGCTTTTCTATCGCGGCCAGGATGTGGCGCGGCTTGCCGAAAGCGCAAGCCTCGAAGATATCGCGCTGCTGCTTTGGGATATGAAGCGGCCGTTGCGATTCGAGCCAAGCGAGGCGCGGCGGAAGCCGCCCTCACTGGTTAGCGCTTTCTCCATGCTTGCCGAGCGCATAACACGCGACCTACCGTCGCTCGGACGTTCACTTCCGGCCCTCCAAAACGAAGCTGAAAGCGTATTCGGTACGGTGGCCGAAGCATTGGCTCCCGGCCCATGGGATCAGCCGCTGCATCGACGTCTCGCCACCGCCTGGAACCGTCCGGATGCCGAGGATGTGATCCGCCGCAGCTTCGTCTTGCTCGCAGATCATGAGCTGAATGCGTCGACCTTCACTGCGCGGATCACGGCATCCGCAGGCGCGACATTATCTGCTGCCACTCTATCCGGCCTTTCGACGCTGACCGGTCCGCTGCATGGCGGCGCGTGGCAGAGCGCGCGCACGCTGATCGCGCGGGCGGCCACGACGGGAGTGGACGAAGCGGTGCGCAGCTATCTGGCGGAAGGACGGCCATTGCCTGCTTTCGGCCATCAGCTTTATCCTGACGTCGATATTCGTGGCGAGGCGCTGCTTGGCTGCTTCACACTGCCTCCGCTCTTCGCCAGGGTTCGCGATGTCGGCGAGCAATTGGTCGGTGAGCGCGTCAATATTGACTTCGCACTGACGGCGATGACTCACGCCTATCATCTCCGGGAGGATGCACCGCTGATCATTTTCGCGCTGGCACGGACGGTCGGCTGGCTTGCGCATGCCATGGAGCAGGCCGCCAGCGGCAGGCTCATTCGCCCGCGTGCGCGCTATGTCGGCCCGCCGGTAGAGTAATTTGGCCGCTGGCTGCGGTGAAGGCTATATGTCCCCAAAGGAGCACAGATACGCGCTATGGAAAGAGGCTTTCGATGAAGGCTGCAATATCCGTGCGCAAAGGAGAGTTCGCCGTAACGGCGTCAATCCGATAAAAATCGTGCTGCTTTCCTGCGTAGGCTTTCCAATAACTCGGAAGAGTGTTGTTCCAACTTTCGGTTGGCCGATATGGGTCGGCCTCTCCCCAGAGTACCATAGTCGGTATATTCAAAGGGGAGGTTTCCAAGCGCAGTCTCGTTGATGATACGCAGATCAAAGCCTTGAGCTCCAGCCCCTCCTTGACCGCATTCCATAGAGCAGTTCCACCTGCGCTGAAGCCAATGCCGACGCACATGCGTCCATCAAGTTCGAGAAGTCCTCGAAACGCTTGTTGCAAACCACCTTTATTGAAAAGGTGGTCGTGAAGATTGTCTCCACTTAGGTCAGGGCGCCCGCTGAGGCTGGCAAGCTGTAAACCGCGGTGCCTAATGCCTCCGGCATCCAATGGTTCGACAAAAGTTTCCGGAAAGCCATGGATATCGCTAACGACCAACAAGTCTTGCGTTCTTGAACGGCACATAATCAGACCATTTTTTATCGTTTCGATAGCCGCATTGCCTTCGCGCCGGTTTGGCGTATGCGCTATGTACGGCCACCCGTACCGCGATTTCACAGGAAATGCAGCGCCCGCCACTCAAGTCACCGGCAAGTGACAAACCGCTTCGATGTTGTGGCCGTCCGGATCGAGAACGAAAGCGCCATAGTAGTTCGCGTGATAGTGAGGACGAAGCCCGGGAGGGCCGTTGTCGATGCCGCGGGCTGCAAGCGCCGCCCGGTGAAATTCGTCGACGATTTTCCTGCTTTCGGCCGTGAAGGCTATATGCGCACTTGTCCGCGGTGCATCACGCTGACCGATCCAGAAGAAAGCCTTCTTTCCAATGCCGTAACCCGCAAATCTTTCGCCTTCAGCATAAAGACGCTCTATGCCGATAGAGCGCAGTATCGTGTCATAAAAGATCTTCGATCGCTCGAGATCGCGAACCCCGATCGTCACATGATCAAGCACATCACCCTCCAAAAGTGAGATTGAGCTTTACTACCGCTGGCCAACGGTGCCAGCGTTGCGGTCGGCAAGCGCGACCCAGCCGATGACGAGTTTGCGGTTGGCAATCAGCCAGATCGTCGCCAGCGCGATCAAACCCACGACGATATTGGCGGCGGCGAAGAAAATGGGGGCAAGTTGCGTGACTGCGCCGACATCGCCGCGTTCGACAAGGCGCATCGGTGCAGTCGCCAGTGCTGTTGCACCGAAGGTGAAGGCCCAATAGGCTGGGCTGAAGCCCTCCTTCATGATCCAGGGCAGGAGGCGCAACATGATCAGAGCCTGCAGCAAGCCATAGCCGATCATTGCATGGACGAGCATATCGGGAGGGCCTTGCGTGACGCCGATATAAGCTAGCGCACCAACGGCCGGGGGAGCCAGCTGAATTCCAAGGGTCGGCCGCAGCGGCGCAGCCAACGCCGGTCCGGTCAGCAGGCGGTGCAGCAGGGCGGATTCGATGGCAAGCCAGGCGAAGAAGCCGGCGCCGAAGAAAAGCTGCGCCCATTGCGGAAAGCCGAGCGCGGCGCCGACGATGGCGGTTACGAAGCTGCCGGCGACGCTTGGCAGGTAGAGCACGGCGGTCGTCGTCGCAATATCGCGTTCGCCCTGCCAGAGCCCTCCCGTGCGCCAAACGGAGAATGCCAGCGTGTAGACGGCGCCGATCAGGAATATGGTTTCGGCGCCGATGCGCGAATAGGGCAGCAGGCCGCCGGCCACCAGCATGGTTGCTACGCCGATGAGGCCGATGAAGCAGCACTGAACTGGGTGCGCCGCTTCCTTGAAGGCCTCCTCGCGCGTCATCATCCACTTCAACGCATAGAGCACGATCAGCAGCAGCCAGACGGCTAGCGCAATAAAGGTCAGCACTTCACCGATAAGGGCCGGCAGGCGCCAGATGCGAGCACCCACGCGCCACGCATTGGCAAGACCAGAAAGGCCAAGAACCATACCGAAAAACGAAGCTGGAACCAGCGGCAGTTTCAAAGACGCAGTCATATGCCCCCTTTTTCGCCCTATCTGAGGCCCACCTGAAAGAGAATTGTGCAAGGAATTCGAGATCGATGCTAAATCTATCAATGCGAACGGGAAGTAAAATACAGCTTTCCTCCAAGCCGGCAAAGCGCGATCATGGAGAAAAGCGGGAGGCTTCGGCATGCGACATCACGGATGCGTGAACGCGCGTATTTTTCTCCGCTCCATGGCTCCTGCATAGCTCTCCCGTCATTTGTTCATTGGAAAATATTGCGAAATATCTCTATGCAGTATTCAAACGATTGAAACCGTCCTAGGAGACTGAAACATGCAAATCGGAATGATTGGCCTTGGCCGTATGGGCAACAACATGGTGCAGCGCCTGATGCGAGGCGGTCACAGCGCCGTTGTTTTCGATGCGCGCCCGGAAAGCATCGCCGGGCTTGAACAGCTCGGCGCCACCGGCAGCAAGTCTCTTGCGGATTTCGTATCAAAACTTGCAAAGCCACGGGTCGTCTGGCTGATGTTGCCGGCGGCAATCGTCGATCAGGAACTGGCGGCGATCGTCCCGCTGCTGGAAGAGGGCGACATCGTCATCGATGGCGGCAATTCCTACTATCACGACGATATCCGCCGTGCCGAAGAGCTGAAGCCGAAGGGCATCCACTATGTCGACGTCGGCACCAGCGGCGGTGTTTTCGGTCTGGAGCGCGGCTACTGCCTGATGATCGGCGGCGAGAAGGAAACCGTCCAGCATCTGTCACCGATCTTCGCGACGCTCGCGCCGGGCGTCGGTGACGTCGCTCCGTCGGCCATGCGCTCGGAAGAGGCTGCCAAGAAGAGCACGGCAGAGCAGGGCTATCTGCATTGCGGCCCGTCCGGCGCCGGCCACTTCGTTAAGATGGTCCATAACGGCATCGAATATGGCCTGATGGCCGCCTATGCCGAAGGCTTCAACGTTCTGCGCCATGCCAATATCGGCAAGCAGGACGCCGAGAAGGACGCTGAAACCGCGCCGCTCTCGCATCCTCAGTATTATCAGTATGATCTCGATATCGCCGAAATCTCCGAAGTCTGGCGTCGCGGCAGCGTGATCACCTCGTGGCTGCTCGACCTCACAGCCGACGCGCTGCATGGCGACGCAGCCCTTTCGCAATATGCCGGCCGCGTGTCCGATTCGGGCGAAGGCCGCTGGACGATCTCGGCTGCGATCGACGAAGGCGTTCCGACGCCGGTGCTGAGCGCTGCGCTTTACGGCCGTTTTGCTTCGCGTGGCAATGACGATTACGCCAACAAGGTTCTCTCCGCCATGCGCGCCGGCTTCGGCGGCCACCATGAGAAGCCGGTCAAGTAATTGATCGGCCTATCGATCTGATGATTGCGAGCCGGGTGGGTCAAACCTCCCGGCTTTTTCTTGCCCGCTTCTATTGTCTTAATGCTTCCAGCAGGAAAGCCGCGCTAAGCACTTTCCCCGGGGTAACTTCAGCCCAGCAGATCAGGTCGCAGGACTATGACTGGAGTGGGCGAGCCTACATCAAGCTGCGGCGCATGCGGCGGGCGGACGACCAGGCAGTCGGCGCGCGAAAAGACCTTCATCATCGACGAATCCTGCTTCGAGAAGGGCTCGGCGAGCCAACCGCCATCGGCGGCTTTCGTCAGCGTCGCGCGGACATAGTCCTGTCGCTGATCGTTGGCGGCAAAGGGCACGGCGGCGCGCGCAATACCTTCACGCTTTATCACGGGCAGAGATGCGAGCTTTCTTATCAACGGCTCGAGAAAGAGCAGGCCACAGACAAGGCTGGAAACGGGATTGCCGGGAAGGCCGAGGACATGCATGTCGCCGAGGCTGCCGACCATCAGCGGCTTGCCAGGGCGCATGGCGATGCGCCAGAAATCCAGCTTCATGCCGGCTGATATCATCGTTGCCTGTACCAGATCGTGATCACCGACAGAGGCGCCGCCGAGCGTGACGATGATGTCGGCCTTGGCCACTTGCGCCCGACCGATAGCGGCGGTGATCTCGTCGGTGTCGTCGGCGACGATGCCGAGATCGAGCACATGCGCGCCGGCATTGCGCGCGAGTGCGGCAATGCCAAAGGTATTCGAGGCAATAATTTGCGAGGGACCCGGTTGATTGCCGGGCGCCACGAGTTCGTCGCCGGTCGCCAGAATGGCGAGCAGCGGCCGCCGGTAGACATCCAATGCCGGATGGTTCATGGCCGCGGCGACGGTGAGCCGCGAAAAGTCCATCACCGTGCCGGCGGAAAGCACCACTTCTCCTTCCAGGAAATCCTGTCCGCGCGGGCGAATATGTTGCCCCTTGCGCAAGGGATAGGTCGTGCGGATACGATCGCCTTCTAGGTGCTCGGCGTCCTCCTGCAAAAGCACCGAATCGGCGCCGGCCGGAACGGGCGCGCCGGTGAAAATGCGAACCGCTTCGCCTTTGCCGACGCTACCATCGAAGGCGTGGCCAGCGGCAGAGGCACCGATGACCTGCAACTCCGAACCCGGCATTGCCGCATCCTCGAAGCGCAGCGCGTAACCATCCATCGCGGAAGCGTCGAAAGGCGGCTGTGTCAGGCGGGCCGTCAGATCTTTAGCCAGAACCCGGCCTTCGGCCATATCGAGTGGAACGCTTTCAACACGATGGATCGGCGCTGCACTGTCCAATAGGCGCGCCTGCGCTTCGGCAACGGGCAATAGGCTCATGTGTCAGGCCCCCGGATGGCGGAAATCCCCCGATTTGCCGCCGGATTTCTCCAATAGAACGATACCGCCGATTTCCATGCTGCGGTCGGCGGCCTTGGCCATGTCGTAGATCGTCAGGCAGGCGACGGAAACCGCCGTCAGTGCTTCCATCTCGACGCCGGTGCGGCCGGTCAGTTTTGCCGTCGCGGTGACACGCAGGCCGGGCAGGGCGGCATCCTCTACGATGTCGACGGCAACCTTCGTCAACATGAGGGGATGGCAGAGCGGAATGAGATTGCTGGTCTGCTTCGCTGCCATGATGCCGGCAAGCCGCGCCGTGCCGATGACATCACCCTTCTTGGCGTTGCCCTCGCGGATCAGCATCAGGGTCTCCGGCTTCATCCTGACGTAGCCGGTCGCGGTGGCGCTGCGTGCCGTCTCGGCCTTGTCGCCAACATCGACCATAGAAGCTTCGCCCGAAGCGTCGATATGAGTAAGACCGGCCTTCTCGGTGCTCATTTCACTCAGCCGCCAGAATGCCGGTTTCGCCCTTCAGAAGCAGTTTGGTTGCCGCCGTCACATCGTCCTTACGCATGAGGCTTTCGCCGACGAGGAAGGTGCTGATGCCGACGGCCTCGAGGCGCTTGCAGTCGGCATGGGTAAAGACGCCGCTTTCGCCAACCAGCAGCCGATCCTCCGGCACCATGGGTGCCAGGTTCTCGCTGACCGTCAAGCTGACTTCGAAAGTGCGCAGATTACGGTTGTTGATGCCGATCAGTGGGGAGGAGAGTTTTAGCGCACGCTCCATCTCTTCGGCGTCGTGCACCTCGACCAGCACGTCCATGCCGAGGCCGAATGCCTCGTCCTGAAGACGCTCGGCATCATCATCCGAAAGCGAAGCCATGATGAGGAGGATACAATCGGCACCCCAGGCACGAGCTTCCTGTACCTGATAGGTGTCGAACATGAAGTCCTTGCGCAGTGCCGGCAGCGAGCAGGCCGCGCGGGCAGCCGTCAGGAATTCCGGAGCGCCCTGGAAGCTCGGCGTATCGGTCAACACCGAAAGGCAGGCGGCACCGCCGGCTTCATAGGCCTTGGCGAGGGCAGGCGGGTCAAAATCGGGGCGGATGAGCCCCTTTGAAGGACTTGCCTTCTTGATCTCGGCAATCAGGCCGAAAACGCCGGCATCCTTTTTGGCGAGCAGCGCCTTATGGAAACCGCGCGGCGCGGACTGTCCGGCCTGCATCGCCTTCAGGTCGGCAAGGGAAAGCCTGGCCTTGGCAGCGGCGATTTCCTCGCGCTTGTAGGCCTCGATCTTTTGAAGGATATCGGTCATGACGTCCTAGTCCTGTTCTTCCTCGTTGGAAACGGCGATAAGCTTTTCCAACGCAACGGCGGTGGCGCCGCTATCGAGCGAATGGGCCGCGAGCTTCATGCCATCATGCAGCGTTTCCGCCTTGCCGGCAATGACCAGCGAGGCCGCCGCATTGGCAAGCGCGATGTCGCGATAGGCGTTCTTTTCGCCTGCGAGCACGGCACGAAGGGCTGCAGCATTGGCAACGCCATCGCCACCCTTGAGATCGGCAAGGTCGGCATGCTGCAGGCCGAAGTCGGCCGGTGTTAGCTCAAAAGTGCGGATCTTGCCATTCTCAAGTGCTGCGACCGAGGTCTTGCCGGTCGTGGTGATTTCGTCCAGACCGTCGCCGTGCACGACCCAGACGCTTTCCGCATCGAGATCCTTCAGCACCTCGGCCAACGGCAGCACCCATTGCGGCGCGAAGACGCCTAGCAGCTGGCGACGGGCGCCAGCAGGGTTGGACAAAGGCCCAAGCAGATTGAAGATCGTCCGCGTGCCGAGTTCGACGCGCGAGGGACCGACATGGCGCATGGAGGAATGATGCAGCTGCGCGAACATGAAGCCGATGCCGGCTTCCCGAATGCAGCGGGCGATCGTCTCCGGTCCGATATCGAGCTTGATGCCTAACACGGACTGCGTATCGGCGGTGCCGGCCTTGGAGCTCTGGGCGCGGTTGCCGTGCTTGGCGACGGGTACGCCGGCGCCGGCGACGATGAATGCGGCCAGCGTCGAGATATTATAGGTTCCGACACCGTCGCCGCCTGTTCCGACGATATCGATGGCATCGGCCGGGGCTTTCACCGGCAGCATCTTGGCACGCATCGTGGTCACGGCGCCGACGATTTCGTCGACGGTTTCGCCGCGCACCCGCAGAGCCATCAAGAATGCGCCGATCTGAGACGGCGTGGCCTCACCCGACATCAGTATTTCGAATGCCTGCCGGGCTTCATCCCGCGTCAATGCCTCGCGATTGGCGACCTTGGCGAGAAAAGGCTTCAATTCGCTCATCGACTATCCATCCTCCCGACCGGGTCTAGCGGGACATCGCCTGTTCGGCGAGGCTCTGGTTGACCGTGACGGTATATTTGCCCTGCAGCTGGCTGACCATCTGATCGAGAATGTCGTCGCCGGCGGCGTTGGCAATCTGGGCAACCTGCTGATCGTCGTTGCTCAGCGCATCGGTCGTCGGATTGTCGTTGACATCGGTGACCTTGAGCAGGATCTGCGTGGTGTCATCGGCGCCGATGGCGCTTCCGGCCGTATCGACGGGACCGGAGAAAGCTGCAGCGATACCGCCGCGACCCAAAACCGGATCGTCCGTCGAGCGGGTGATGCCGCTCTTGCTTTCAACAGCGATACCAAGCGGCGCGGCGATATCGGCAAGCGACTTGCCCTTCTGCGCTTCCTGCTTCAGCTCGGCCGCCTTGGCAGCGAGCGCAATCTTCTGCTGTTCGGCAGTCCAGTCGGCAACGGCTTTTTCGCGCACTTCCGCAAGCGGACGATCGTGATCGGGCGTGATGTTCGTCACATCGTACCAGATATAGCCGTCATTGCCGACCGTCAGAGGAGCGGGGTTGCCGCCCTGATCGGCCTTGAAGACTTCCGAAAGCAGCTGCTGGCGGGCCGGAAGATCCTTTATCTCGTTGCCATTCTGATCAAGGCCAGTCAGATCGATCGAATCGACGGTGACGAGTTTAAGCTTAAGCTGCGATGCCGCATCCTGCAGCGATGCGCCGGAGCCCCGCAGGTCTTCGAACTTGTCGTGGACGCTGGTGATCTCGTTTGCGGCGTTGCTGAGCGCAATCTGCTTGCGAATATCTTCCTTGACGTCGTCGAAATTCTTCGCCGTTTCGTTCTTCACATTGGTCACGCGCAGGATCACCGGCCCGAACGAACCTTCGACAACGGGAGTGGTGCCGCCTTCCTTGGAAACGGCGAAGGCTGCTTCGGCAACGGTCTTATCCGGAACCTGATCCTTGGTGAAGGTGCCGAGCAGCACGTCGGAAGGCTTCTTGCCCTGGTCGGAGACGAGCTGATCGAAGGTGGTCCCCGTCTTCAGCGCATCGGCTGCAGCATTGGCGAGATCCTTGTTGGCGAAGGTCAGCTGCTCGATCGTGCGGGTTGCGGGCGTGGTGAAGCTGTCCTTGCGCTTATCGAACTGCGCACGCACTTCGTCATCCGTAACACTCGCGGTGTCGGCGATATCCTCGGCCTGCAATTTCACAAAGGCGAACTTGCGATATTCGGGCGCACGATATTTCGACTTCACGCCATCGAACCACTTCTGCAGGACATCGTCGGCAGGGGCCTTGACGGGATCGATGTTGGCGTTGGTCAGCAACAGGTAATCGATGCTGCGGGTCTCGTTGTGATATTGCTTGACGGCGTCGACAAGGATTGTCGGTGCGGTAAAACCGTTTGATACGGCCTCGACAATCTGGCCACGGATCGCGACCTTGCTGCGCTCCTTGATGTAATCATCGGGCGATATGTTGCTGTTGCGCAGCAGCAGGTCGAATTTCTGGCGGTCGAAAGCGCCATTCGTCGCCTTGAAAGCAGGATCGTCGCCGATCAGCTTGGCCAGCCGATCCTGCGAAAGACCGAGACCCATATCGGCGGCAAGTTGATCGAGGGAAGCGCCGGCGACCAGCTGTGATACCGTCTGCTGCCCGATACCGAAGGCGCGCGCCTGTTCCGGCGTGATTTGCATGCGCAACTGCTGGCTGATCGCCTGCATCTGTCGACGATAGGCGAGACGGAATTCATTGGTATCGATATGCTGATCGCCAACCGTGACAACCGTATTGCTGCTGCCGCCGGTGATGAGGGACCGCTCGACGCCCCATACACCAAAGGCTGCCGCAAGAAGAAGCAACAGGCCCTTGGCAAGCCAGGTTTGGGCGATTTTTCTCAGCACGTCGAACATCGGAAAGCAAACCTCGTCATCATCAAGTCTTCGCACACGGCGAAACAATCGGAGTTCCTTAGAACAATCCGAACCGGAATTGAAGAGCCAGTGGGGAAATCGCCCAATGAGGCGCAGCTATGCCGGAACCTTTGATAGGCAGCGGCGTTTTAGCAACGAGAAAACATGAGGAGCACATGATGGCAGACACGAAATCAGCTTCCACTCCCTCATCTTCGGCGCGGGCGCAGACTGAAACGGCAATGGAAGATCTTGCCGCCCAGGTCGCAGCATTGCGGGAAGATTTGGCAAAGCTTTCGCAGAGCGTGGCAGCCGTCGGGCAGGGAGCGAAGTCTGTCGTCACGGAAGAAGCCCAGGAACTTACTGAGCAACTGCGCGAGCGCGTTCGCGAGGAGCCGATTTTCATGGTCGTCGCGGCAGCCGGGCTCGGCTACCTCATCGGCCTGCTGAATCGCCGCTAGCCAGGCTGGCTCTCTCAATTGCAAAACTGCAGAAGGCGCAGCCGAGTGAGCTGCGCCTTTTTTGATTGAACGTTAAAGGCCTTTGCTCGCTTCGCTCGTACCTGGCCCAAAGCGCCACCGGCGGCTGCGACATCTTGTGCCATCGCCATTTGTTGATCACATACCCCTTGTATCGCATGCGCACTTACTATACGTAGCAACCATTATAAGGTTGCTTATGAATAGCAGGCTTCTTATAGATGAGTTCGACACCTACTCTCGGCTTTCTTCTGCATGACGTTGCCCGGCTTCTTCGGAAACGATTCGAGCAGCGCGCAAAAGATCTGGGCCTGACGCGTTCGCAATGGCAGACGCTCGCCTACCTCGCAAACAACGAGGGCATTCACCAGGCTGGCCTGGCCGAAATGCTGGAAATCGAGCCGATTACCTTGGTTCGCATCCTCGATAAGCTCAGCGAACGCGGTCTGGTGGAGCGTCGGCAGCATCCAAACGATCGAAGAAGCTGGCTGCTCTACATGCGCGACGAAGCCCGACCATTGATGGACACGATGCGCGGTATGGGCGACCTGACACGCAGGGAAGCGCTCGAAGGAGCCTCACAGGAGGATCAAGAGCGCCTCTACGAATTGCTTATCCTTATGAAATCGAACCTGATTAGCGCCTGCCGTTCAAAGGCAGTCGACAAAGAGTTACAACATGGCTGAAGCTTCTTCCTCAATCCGCATACCCGCGAACGCAAATTCCGCTGAACAGACTGAGGCCCCGGTGGCCGAGGCCCCGTCCTCCAATCCCTCACCACAGCCGGCGGCGGCTGCAGTGGCGGCGCCGGTTTCGCCCCCAGAAATGCCTCGCAAGCGCCGCAAGCTGACGCGACCAGTGCTGTTTGCACTGCTGCCTGTCGCGCTCGTCATCGGCGGCTATTACTACGTCACCGGCGGGCAGATCATGTCCACGGACAATGCCTATATCCAGGCCGATATGGTTGGTGTTTCCACCGACGTTTCCGGCACGGTGATATCGGTCGACGTGCATGAAAACGAAGTGGTGAAGAAAGGGCAGGTGCTCTTCCGCCTGAAGCCTGATTCGTTCCGGATCGCACTGGACGGCGCGAAGGCGCAGCTCGGCAATGCCAGGAACCAGATCCTGAACCTGCAGGCGAGCTACAAGCAATCCCTGGCGGAAATCGCCCAGGCGCAGGCCGATATTCCGTATTATCAGACGGAACTCGACCGCCAGCAGAACCTGATCACCAATTCGGTCGCTTCCAAGGCAGCTCTCGACCAAGCCAGACACAATCTCGAAGCGGCACAGCAGAAGGTATTGGTCGCAAAGGCCACGGCCGCCGCGACCCTTGCACAGTTGGGCGGTGAAGGCGCTGCCGATCTGCCTGCGGAACAGAACCCGCTTTATCTGCAGGCCAAGGCCGCAGTCGACAATGCGCAGCGCGAACTTGACGATACCGTGGTGAGGGCCCCCTTTGACGGAGTGACCGCCAATGTTCCCTCCCTGCAGGTTGGCGCTTATCTAACCGCGTCCCAGCCTGGTTTTTCGCTGGTTTCCACCACGCATATGTGGATCAATGCCAGCCCGAAGGAAACGGAACTCACCTATGTCCGCCCCGGCCAGAAGGTCGATATCTCCGTCGATGCTTATCCGGATGTGACCTGGAAGGGTACGGTCGCCAGCATTGCGCCGGCATCCGGTTCCAGCTTCTCGCTTCTGCCGGCGCAGAACACGACCGGCAACTGGGTGAAGGTCGTGCAGCGCATACCGATGATCATCAATATCGACGACACGGCGGGCAAGCCTCCGTTGCGCGTCGGAATGAGCGTCGTCGCCGATGTCGACACGGGCCACGCCCGCGGCTTGCCTGATTTCATCACCAACCTGCTGGGCCGCTCACGCGGTCAGGATCATGAGTAACGCCACCACCGCCTCGCCGTCGGCGCCAGTCGCCAATCGCGGTCCGATCACCGCCTGCGTCATCCTGTCTGTCATCATGCAGGCATTGGACACCACCATCGCCAACGTCGCCCTACCGCATATCCAGGGCGACGTTTCGGCCAGCGCCGACCAAATCAACTGGGTCCTGACGTCCTATATCGTCGCAGCGGCGATCATGACACCGCCCTCCGGCTTCCTTTCGGCAAAATTCGGTCGCAAGCGGGTCTTGCTGGTCGCTATTGCCGGCTTCGTCGCCGCCTCGGTGCTGTGCGGCCTGTCTGAATCGCTGATCCAGATCGTTGGTTTTCGCCTGTTGCAGGGCCTGTTCGGCGCCTCGCTCGTACCGCTGTCGCAGGGCATCCTGCTCGATATCTACAATGTCGAGGAGCGCGGCCGCGCCATGGCGCTGTTCGGCGTCTCGGTCATGGTCGGGCCGGTGCTGGGTCCCGTCATCGGCGGCTGGCTGACCGACAATATCAGCTGGCGCTGGGTATTCTACATCAACGTGCCGATCGGCGCGCTCGCCTTCTTCGGCATCGTCGTCTACGTGACGGAAACCAAGCTCGATGCACTCGCCAAGCTCGATTGGTTCGGCTTCGGCATGCTCTCTATCGCGATTGCCGGCCTGCAGCTTTTCCTCGATCGCGGCGAGCAGCTCGACTGGTTCTATTCGAGCGAGATCATAATCGAGGCGCTCGTCTGTGTCAGCGCCTTCTATCTCTTCCTGGTGCACATGTTCACGGCCGAGCGAAGCTTCGTCAATCCGCGGCTTTTCATGGACCAAAACTTTGCCGTCAGCATTCTGTTCATCTTCATCGTCGGCGTGACTTATCTGGCATCGCTGGCGCTGATGACGCCCTATCTGCAGACATTGATGGGCTATCCGGTCGTCACTGCCGGCATCGTCATGGGACCGCGCGGCCTCGGCACCATGTTCTGCATGTTCCTCGTGGGGCGCCTGATCGGCAAGGTCGACACGCGCTGGCTATTGTTCATCGGCCTCGCGCTGACGGCCTGGGCCATGTACGACATGACGGGCTGGACGCCGGATGTTTCACAATGGACGCTGATATCGGTCGGCTTCGTTCAGGGTGCCGGCCTCGGCTTCCTCTTCGTGCCCCTGACCACGATCGCCTTTGCGACACTGCCGGCGCAGATGCGCGGCGAGGGGACGGGCCTCTACAATCTCTCGCGCAACATCGGCTCCAGCGTTGGAATCTCGGTCGTCTCGATGCTGATTACCGAGAACACACAGGTCAACCATGCCAACATCGCCGCCTATGTTACACCGTTTAACCGGTATTTTGGGGAGACGGCTGCGCAAGGGGTGAGCCCGATGACGGCAGTCGGCCGGGCGACGCTCGATGGCATAATCACGACGCAAGCGACAATCATTGCCTACATGGATGACTTCAAGCTCCTGATGCTTATGTCGATCTTTGCCATGCCGTTGCTGATGCTTTTGCGCAAACCGAAGGCGCCGCCGGCGGTCGACCATAGCGTCGCGATGGAATAGAGCATTTCCAGGAAAAGTGCGAAGCGGTTTTCCGTCCGGAATGCGTTGAGAAATCATAGGACAAGCGTTTCGCGATTCGATGGAGAGCGGAAATGCTTGCCACGCAGTCTTTCCAGTTTCACTGCGTGGCCAGACGGCCGCCGGGCACCACCCCGGCGGTCTTTTTTAACATGATTACGGGAAACGGCGGCTGACGAAGCGCGAGCCAGCAGCACCGAAGCGCCAGAGCGGATCGATATTCTTCGTGATGCCGATGCGCTTGCCTGAGACGATCGGCACCGGTTCCGCCCGAGACAACGAAAATGGTGCCGCATCCAGCGAGCGACCGTCGAGGCTTATATCGATAGCAAGCGCCTGCGAAAGCTTTCCCGGCCCGTTGCAAAGCGAGACGATGTCGGCCAATCCCCGCCGCCGGATCATGTCTTCAATGCCGTTTTCCGGCTCGATCGCCCGGATGAGCACGGCGCTCCCTTTAGTGCAAACGAAATTCAAACACCAGTGAATGCCGTAGGAGCGGTAGACATAGACATGGCCGGCCGGTCCGAACATGGCCGCATTGCGCGCTGTCGGCCCGCGATATGCATGGGACGCCTCGTCATCGGGCCTATAGGCTTCCGTCTCGACGATACGACCGCCTATCCCCGCAACCGTGAAACGCATGCCAATCAGATCGGACGCGACCACGACGGCATCTCGGCTGAAAAACGTGGTGAGGACAGGGCCGGAGAGGGGTTTAATACCGACAGCGAGGGAATGATCGTCAGAAGTCATCAAGGGAGACTATCTCCGATAGCCGAAGCCATCAACACGGCGCCGAGCATCAAGTGCTTGGTCCGGCGTACTGATAATTGACAAAAGCTAAGCATAACTTATTAATAGCCTGCTTCAGTCAGATTTGACCCCTGACCTGGCGGGGTGGCCCGGCCCTTTTCCAGCGGCAGGGCCACCTTATTTTTAGCGCGCTGACGACATGAATTCCCCACGGCGCCACCTGAACCGACCGACATTCCTCAATTGCCATTCCAGCCGACCTCGAGAATGCGATGGAGCTAGGCGGAACAAGTTGACGCGGCGACCAAAGCTGCTAAAAAGCCAGCCGTCGAGTGATTGGGCAGAAAACCGGTAGCCACACCCGGTTTCGAAAAATCAGCACTGCTTAGATTTTTCAGGCCTTTTCAGTTGCTTGGAAGAGTGTCCGAGTGGTTTAAGGAACCGGTCTTGAAAACCGGCGTGCGGGAAACCGTACCGTGGGTTCGAATCCCACCTCTTCCGCCAAAGGGCTTTTCCAATTTTTACGTTCTCGTAAAATCCAGGCATGTCACAATCCGCGCCCATGCCTTGTCATGTCCTTCGCAACGCTAAATTCGAAGGAGATGACAATGATCCGGCTGGGCATCGCAATCGTGTATCATAGCGGCTACGGACATACCGGCCGGCAGGCCGATGCTGTCAGGGCAGGGGTCGAAGAGGTTGATGGCGCGGAGGCGATAGTCGTAACCGTGGACAGGGTGGAGCACCATTGGGGTGATCTCAATGCGGCGCAGGCGATCATCTTTGGCTCGCCGACCTATATGGGCGCAGTTTCTGCACCATTCAAAGCATTTCAGGAAGCGACGTCGAAGACCGTTCTTGCGAGGGGCTATTTGTGGAGGGACAAGATCGCGGCTGGTTTCACCACCTCGGGGTCACGATCCGGTGACAAGCTTTCGACGCTGATGCAGATGGTAATCTTCGCAGCCCAGCATGGAATGCATTGGGTCGGTCTCGATCTGCCGCCGGCCAATTGCTCTTCGACCGGCTCGGAAGAAGATATGAACCGTCTCGGTTTCTGGCTCGGCGCGGCGGCGCAGGCGAACACGGATGAAGGCCCTGAGACCGCCCCGCCGGCATCCGATCTCGCGACCGCTCGCCATCTCGGCCGGCGGGTGGCGCTGACGGCGCTGCAGTTCGCCCGTGGCCGCGAGGTCAATCCATTTACACGCGAGTTTGCAGCCAATGAATGAGGCGCCGTCCGACCCGATCTTCTCCGAGTTGCGTCCGCGCCTTTTCAGGCTCGCCTACAGAATGCTCGGATCGGTCGCGGATGCCGAGGATATCGTACAGGATAGCTGGCTGCGCTGGCTGGCCGCCGATCGCGCTTCCGTCCGCGAACCGGCGGCATTCCTGCGGACAGTCGTCACCCGGCTTTGTCTGAACGAGCTGAAATCGGCGCGCCGCCGCCGAGAATCCTATGTGGGTTCCTGGTTGCCGGAGCCGATTTTCGATCAGGAGGACGGCGATGCCGCTGACGATATAACCATGCCGCTGATGCTGGCCTTGGAGCGCCTTTCGCCGCTGGAGCGGGCCGCCTTTCTTCTGCATGACGTGTTCGGCATGAGTTTCGATGATATCTCCTCGGTGATTGGTCGCGAGGCGTCCGCCTGTCGCAAGCTCGCCAGTCGGGCGAGGGCACATGTCACCGAGGCCCGGCCGCGCTTCGCTGTCGACAAGGAAGAAGGGCTCAAGTTTGCCGCAGCCTTCTTTACGGCGTCAAGAACGGGAGACATGGTCTCTCTTCAGGCGCTGCTTTCCGAGGATGTCGTTGTCTATGCCGACGGCGGCGGCAAGGTGCCGACATCGCAGCGACCACATATCGGGCTTTCTGCCACCATGCGGCTTCATGAGCGGCTGACGCGAATCTTCCGGGCACAGCCCTCGCAACTGATCCACTATGCGATTATCGACGGCTTGCCAGGCTTCGTGACGATAGAGGGCGGAAACATCGTACAGACCACCGCGCTGCAGATCGAGCGGGAAAAAGTCGTTGCCATTTATTGCACCCGCAACCCGGACAAGCTGCAGCACGTTATCGGGGCGGTAGAGTCGGCGACGTCTATCACGGCGAACTACTGATGCGACTTCATACAAGCACTGGAAAGAACTGTTCCAAATCTGCCCATCAAGATCCCAACGCAATCACAAACCGAGTGCATCCGTTGCAATCCGGACAGGCGGGTGGCGATCAGAAAGCAGTCCATTACCGGTGCGAAACGATTTTGATTAAGACTACTTGAAGCTGGCAGCGCTTTACCGAACATTAACCATGATCTTCGGAATTTCTTCGGTGCGCTCAATTTGCATCGCAAAATGGACAAACTGCAATCATGATTAAAGCACCGTTAGGTGATTGGAGCGTAGCAGGATACCGGAACGAGGGACTACCGGTAGCAGACCTCCGTCAAAGTAATGAGTAGCGGCTTGGGACAGATGACATTCGAAAATCGTGCGGTGACATACACAACGGCCATGCGTTGGTTTGCTCTCTCACTGATGTGCGCAACCATCACGGCCTGCGGAACGACGCAGAAAGCGCCCAGCAAGCGCCAGCACGGCAAGGAATATTTCTCCGAGAAGGAATATGGCGTGAAGGCGAGCCCACGCGTCGTCAATAACGGTCCGGTGCCGAAGGGCGGCGGCCGCTTCATGGTTGGCAATCCCTATCAGGTGAAGGGCAAGTGGTATTATCCCAAGGAAGATTTCGGCTATAACAAGGTCGGCGTCGCCTCCTGGTACGGTTCGGCCTTTCACGGCCGCCTAACCGCCAACGGCGAAGTCTACGACCAGCAGTCGCTGACCGCCGCCCATCCGACTTTCCCGCTGCCGAGCTATGCCCGCGTCACCAACGTCGAGACCGGATCCTCCATCATCGTACGCGTCAACGATCGCGGCCCATACCATCCCGGCCGCATCATCGACCTTTCGAACAAGACGGCACAGCTGCTCGACCTTCAGCACAGCGGCACCGGCGACGTACGCGTGCAATATGTCGGCCGCGCCCGCATGGACGGTCATGACGAGCCTTATCTGATGGCCTCCTACATCCCGAAGGGTTCGCGTCTGCCTGGCATCAACCCAGGTGGCCAGATCGCAACGGGCGTGATGGTGGCCTCTGCCGGCCGCATGACTGCGGATCAGCTGCCGGATTCGTATACCCCTACACCGACGCGCCCCAGCCGTCAGGTGCGCAGCTTTGATGCCGCGCCGGCGATCGCACCCGTTCCACGCCAGTCGCCCTATTCAGCAACAGCCTTCGCCGATGCGCCGAAGCCTGCCTACAATGGCGACAAGCGCAACAATCCGCCGCCGATGACCTGGAACGGCGGCGCCATGCCTGCCGCCGAGAGCGCCGAGCCGGTCATGATCGTTCTGCCGCAAATCGGGCCGATTCCCCGTGAGCGACCGGATTTCACGCCCCGACTGGCAAGCCTTGACGATCAATCGATCGGTTCGGCTGTCGCCGCCTATCAGAATGCGCCGGTCAAAACAGTTTATGTCGACCTCGCTTTCGATGCCGTCATGGTTCGTAACGACGGCCTCACGCAGGAATCGATTCTCTTGTCCTATCGCCGCCAGCATCAGGGTGCGACGCAGGTCGATTGATCGACGTCATTGCCTGAATCTTAACCCGTCACTAAAATAATCGTGCCGGTGGTCGGATGAAGGGGACGATATGCCAAAGCGCTTGATTCTTTTGTTCCTTCTTCTCCTCGGGTTCGCGAAGGTCACGGCCTTCGCGCAGCCGGCCGCGCCAGGTGCTTTCGACACGAAAGCCGCGCAGGCATTCATGATCGAGGCGTCGACCGGTACTATCCTGCTTGCCAAAAACGAGGATCAGCTGATTTCGCCTGCGTCGCTTGCGAAACTGATGACGCTGGATGTCGTTTTCGATGCGATCGGGCGAGGGGAGATCAATCTCGATACCGAATATCCCGTCTCGGAAAATGCCTGGCGTACGGGCGGCGCTCCCTCACGCGCATCGACAATGTTCGCAGCTCTGAAATCGCGCATCCGCGTCGGCGATCTGATCCAGGGTATTGCCGTACAGCAGGCAAACGACGCCTGTATCGTTCTGGCGGAAGGCATGTCTGTCAGCGAACGCGAATTCGCCCGTCGCATGACGGCGCGCGCAAGAGAGATCGGGATGTCCCGGTCCACCTTCACCAATTCCACCGGCCTGCCGGATGCCGACGATCCCAATGCCGGCGGCAAGGTTTCCGCGCGAGAGATGGTCATGCTGGCGCAGGACCTGCAGGAGAAGCACCCGGATCTCTACAAATATTTCGGGCAGGCCGACTTTACCTGGAACAAGATCTATCAGCGCAACAAGAACCCGATGCTTCTGCTCAATATCGGCGTGGATGGTCTGGGGCTTGGCTTTGCGGAAGGGGAAGGCTTTTCGATCGTAGCGTCCATTCAGCGCGATGGCCGCCGGCTGTTCCTGGCACTCGGAGGGTTGAAGAGCGACAAGGAACGCATCGAGGAGACGCGCCGTGTCCTCGAATGGGGCCTCAGCAATTTCAAGAGCCAGCGTATCTTCGCCGATGGCGAAGTGATCGGCGACGCCAGCGTCTATGGCGGCGCTGCTTCTACCGTCGGCCTGCAGGCGAAAATACCCGTCGACGTCTATGTTCCGATTGAGACGCCGGATCGGCTTTCGGCGCGCATCGTCTATCGCTGGCCTTTGACGGCACCGGTGGCTGCGGGTTACGAAGCCGGCACCCTTCGCGTGTTCCTGGGCGCGCGTTTGGTGCGGGAGCTGCCACTCTATACGAAGGAATCGGTCGAGCGGGGCACATTGGGTCGCCGCGCTTTCGATGCCTTCATGGAACTGACGGAATCGCTGCTGTTCTCCTGGCTGTGGGACAAGCCTTTGCCGACGTGAGTGGGTTGTAAGGCTCGCGAAATCTCTGTTCACACCCCATATAGAGTGGCGGAGACCGGGACATGCACGGTTCCACCTGAACATGTCTTGGGTTAAACAGGATGCGTATCGCACGCCGCACGAATGGCACGCGAAAAGTGCAGGACATGATCATTGGCTGATGCAGACGGATTATTCGTAAGCTTTGAAGGCGGCGAGGGGGCTGGCAAATCCACCCAGATTCGCCGGCTGG
The DNA here is from genome assembly GCF_014194925.1 of Rhizobium sp. BK491. NCBI lineage: Bacteria > Pseudomonadati > Pseudomonadota > Alphaproteobacteria > Hyphomicrobiales > Rhizobiaceae > Rhizobium > Rhizobium sp. BK491. The sequence goes on along the minus strand of NZ_JACIAR010000001.1, from coordinate 300,273 downwards.
CTGAGCGGTTGCGCGAGCGTGGTCACGAGGTTCTGGTAACGCGTGAACCCGGGGGCTCGCCAGGAGCGGAAGCGGTACGGCACGTCCTGCTTTCAGGTGCTGCGGAAACCTTCGGCACGCGCATGGAGGCGATCCTCTTCGCTGCTGCCCGCAACGATCATGTCGAGGACGTCATTCGTCCGGCACTTTCGCGCGGCACCATCGTCCTTTGCGATCGGTTCATGGATTCCTCGCGCGTCTATCAGGGTGTGACGGGCAATCTCGAGCCTGACTATATCGAGGCTCTGCAGAGGGTTGCCGTCAACGGCGTCATTCCGCATTGCACGCTGATTCTCGACATTCCCGCCGAAGTCGGTCTGGAGCGCGCACGCAAGCGCGCCTCCGCCGTAACCGCACCCGATCGCTTCGAAAAGGAAGAGATGCAGACCCACGAGAAGCGCCGCGAGGCGTTCCTCGATATCGCCGCCCGCGAGCCCGAGCGTTGCCACGTCATCGACGCCCTGAAGCCGGAAGATGAGATCGCCGCCGAAATTGCCGGGATCGTCGACAAGAGGCTCGGCGCTGCCAATATCGTCGCCAGATCGGAAGCCGCGCAATGAGCGACGAGCGACCGGGTGTCCTCGACGGCGCCATTCCTCCGCAGGACAATACGAAGCTGTTCGGCCATCAAGAAGCCGAAGCCTTCCTCGCCCAATCCTATCGCTCCGGCAAGGGGCATCATGCCATGCTGATCGAAGGCCCCGAAGGCATCGGTAAGGCGACCCTTGCCTTCCGTTTCGCCAATCACGTCCTCTCCCATCCCGATCCGGCATCTGCGCCTAAGACGATCGGCGATCCCGACCCGGCATCCGTCGTCAGCCGGCAGATTTCCGGCGGAGCATCGCATAATCTGCTGCATTTGAGCCGGCCGGTCGACGACAAGACCGGCAAGATGAAATCCGCGATCACCGTCGACGAAGTGCGCCGCGCCGGAAAATTCTTCTCGCAGACATCAGGCACGGGCAACTGGCGCATCGTCATCATCGATCCCGCCGACGATCTCAACCGAAGCGCGGCCAACGCCATCCTGAAAATCCTCGAGGAGCCGCCGAAGCGCGCTTTGTTCCTGGTGCTGTCGCATGCGCCAGGCCGGCTTTTGCCGACGATACGCTCGCGCTGTCTGCCTCTGAAGCTCGCGCCGCTCGAAAACGAGCCTCTGCGCTGGGCGCTCGAAAATCTTGGCGTGCCGCCAGGGCAGGGGAACGACGTGCTTTCAGCAGCCAAAGGCAGCGTCAGCGAGGCGCTCAAGCTCCTGAACTATGGTGGCGGCGAGATCATCGAAGCTTACCGCCAGGTGCTTTCGGCAGACGGACCTGCGGCACGCAAGGCAATGCATCGACTCGCTGACGCGCTTTCCGGCAAGGACAGCGACACGATCTTCGGCTTCTTCCTGTCGCATATCGGCGACGATATCATCGAGCGAGCCCGCGCCGCCGCGCTTGACGGCTCGATTTCGACGGCCGAAAGGCTGGCACGGCTGCATTCCGAGACCACAGAGCGGCTGAACGTGTCGCAGGCCTATAATCTCGATCGTAAGCAGACGCTGATTACCATCCTCGGCGAGCTCAAACAGCAGCTTTCAGCCTAGCTTCCCTATGCGATTTCCGGGAATGAAAACTCGCTGCATTCCTTAGTTTTGCGGCGAGAGATGCATGCGGATCATCACAGCGATATATCCAAAAAACGGCATGATGTAATCCATTACCAGCGTGTAGTGCAGCGCGATGCGGCCCCCTACCTTCATGGTCAGACCGTATCCCAGCTGAAGTGATCGGTCTCATTTGAAGGTGCCGCAGCTTTTCGGCTGTGGAATTGGATTGGAGACTAACCGTGACACTACATGACAAACCGTTGATCGCGATTGTCGGTGCGACGAGCAAGCAAGGGCGAAGCGTGGCGACGACGCTGCTTCAAAGTCAACGCTTCCGCGTCCGTGCGCTTACTCGGAGCAAGGATTCACCCTCAGCGCGCGCGCTGCAGGCGTTAGGGGCGGAAATCGTGACGGTGCCGCTCGAACTCGGCCGGACAAAGGAACTCGTGGGTGCCTTCGAGGGCGCTGCCGGCGCCTTCCTGATGACGCCTCCTATCGCGCCGCCAGACACGAGTGAGGCGCCGCTTGGCCGGCAATTGGCCGATGCTGCCGTGGAGGCCGGGGTCGGCCATGTGGTCTTCAGCACGCTGGAGAATGTCGAAAAGATCTCAGGCCGGACGAAATATGCGCCACACTTCACCGACAAGGCAAAGGTTGCCGATTATATACGCGGACTTCCGGTCTCGCACTCCTTCGTCATGCTCGCGTTCTTCTACACCAACCTGCTCGAATATTATGTTCCTCGGTATGATGGCGACACGCTCCTATTGCCGATCTATCTGCCGGAAGACGTCGCCGCACCTTTCGTCGATCCGTTGACGGCCACCGGTCCTGTCGTCCTGGAGATCTTCTCCCACCCTGAACGCTACAACGGAAAGACGCTTCCGATCGTGGGCGATATCATTTCACCGCGTGAAATGGTCGATACCTTCCGGCGCGTAACGGGCCTGAAAGCCGAATATCGGAACGCCTTTTCCAGGGACGGCCTCCTGCAGTATTTTCCGGAATTCGCCGCCAACGAGCTGCTCGTCCGCGAAATTTTGGGGATGGTCGAATATGCCGTCGAATATGGCTATTTCAGTGGAGAACATGATCTCGGCTGGAGTCGCCGCTTGGGTTCGGACACATTGAACTGGGAGCAATTTTTGCGAACCACCGGCTGGCGCGGTGAAAAGCGAGCGTTCGGACTTTGAGGCCGATTGCCTGTCTCTCAGCTCACAGCGATGCCTGGCAGCTTCTTTAACTCCTTGACGAGGAAATCGACTAGTAGCCGTACGCGAGCGACGCCTGCTCGTTCGGGGACGACGAGCAGGCTGATGGGAACCGCCTCAAGGTCGTACTCGTCAAACAGGACTTCGAGCGTACCGGCATCGAGCAGATCCTGAACCAGCCAGAGGTGAGCGGGACCGATGCCGCGGCCGGCCGCCAGAGCAGCGCGAGCAGCGAGGCCGTGATCGACCCGCAGCATTCCGCTCACCGGAACCACCAGACGCATCCCATCCGGATCAAACAGAATAAGCTGATCGCTTCCGGCAATGTTGGACATTACCACGCTATCGTGCTGCGCGAGGTCGGCGGGACGTGTGGGCCGCCCTTTGCGGCGAAAATAATCGGGCGAACCCACGAGCCTTCGATGGCTTTTTCCGATGGAAACGAGCTTCATGGCGTCATCGGCAATCGGCCCCAGACGCAAAGCGATATCAATCCCCTCACGAGCGAGATCGATGCGCTCATCCGTAAGATTAAGATCTACCCTGATCTCCGGATATCGATCTTGAAAATCGAAAATCATCCGCGTGACGTGCATGACGCCGAGAGCAGCAGTGCAGGACAGACGAACGGCACCTGCCGGCGACCGCCGCGCATTTCTTGCTTCTTCGGTGGCCTGCTCGACAAGCCGCAGAATCTGCAGGCAGTTTGCATAGTAGCGGCTCCCTTCCTCGGTGAGCGTGACGCGGCGTGTGGTTCTTCCGAGAAGAGGGACCCCCACGGCCGCCTCCAACTCATTGATATGGCGGGTTACCGTCGATTGACCAAGGCCAAGCTCTCGCGCAGCAGCCGACAAACGACCACGTTCTACAACCCGGACGAACGTCCGCATCCGATCCAGGGAAAGGCCTTGATCATCCATTTTTTGGCGAAATCAGGTTCATTACCTCTTATAAATTGATCAATCGCCTTTAGCTACGGCAACCCTTCCAAGGCGACTGCATGATCGTACCGGCTGTCAATCCGGCATTATGTTCAGGGCGACCTAGGGAAAGATCAGCTTCCCGGCAACGATCGTGAGCGTCACGGCAAGAATGATGCGCACGGACCGCTCATGCAGGCGAGGCGCGAGCAGGCTACCGGCGACGATACCTGGAATCGACCCCACCAACAGAGCGAACAGCATCGTCCAGTTGATCTCGCCGATGAACCAATAGCCCATGCCACCGATCAAAGTCAGCGGCACGGCATGGACGATGTCGGAGCCGACGATTTCGCGGACATCCGTCTGCGGATAGAGCACCAGCAGGACGGTGACACCGAGCGCGCCGGCGCCGACCGAGGTCATCGTGACGAGGATACCGAGCATAAGGCCGAGGATGACTGTGAGCAGAGCAATATTGCGTGGCGATATCGTTCCGCGTTCGCCGCGCCATTTGCGGATGGCCTTGAGGATCTGGCCACGGAAAATCAGCATCAGCGCCGTCAAAAGCAAAAGACAGCCCAACGACAGGGTGATGGTATGAGCAACGGCGGGGCTCTCGCGATTGACGCCGGCCATGATCCAGAGCATGGCAAGCGCCGCGGGAACGCTGCCTGACGCCAAAAGGCTCACAACCTTCCAATTGACGCGTCCGTGCATGCCGTGCACGGCCGTTCCCGCGGTCTTGGTGATTGCGGCATAGAGCAGATCCGTGCCAACGGCCGTTGCCGGATGGACACCGAAGAGAAGTACGAGCAGGGGGGTCATCAGCGAGCCGCCGCCGACCCCTGTAATGCCCACAAGCATGCCAACGAAAAAGCCGGAAAAGGAATAAAGCGGCTGAAAGGAATCGATCAAACTCACGGCCTCTTGAAGCCGTTTGGCAGACCAATACATAAAACGATGAAATCCACGGCTACGTCTGTCCTGCGTTCCACTCTCCCGAAGGGGTAAAGGCGAGGGGGAGTCGAGTCAAGCAAAGCGCCATCCTGAAGTTCCGAATGCTGCGCGCGCGAAACTTGGTGTTTCGCTCATGGCAAACATGCGCTAAAGCGAGCGGAGCAAGAATAACAGCGACGTAACAGTAAAAGCGGGCCACTGCCTCACATGACCGAAAAAACTCCGTTCTACATCACCACCGCGATCGCCTATCCCAACGGCAAGCCGCATATCGGCCATGCCTATGAGTTGATCGCCACTGATGCGCTGGCACGTTTCCAGCGCCTCGATGGCCGCGATGTCTTCTTTCTGACGGGTACGGACGAGCATGGCCAGAAGATGCAGCAGACGGCGCGGGCCGAAGGCATGGAACCGCAGCAGCTCGCCAATCGCAATTCCGATGAATTCCAGGCGATGGGCAAGTTGCTGAATGCGTCGAATGACGATTTCATCCGCACGACGCAGCCGCGCCACCACGAGACCTCGCAGAACATCTGGAACCTGATGGCCGATGCCGGCGACATCTACAAGGATTCCTATGCCGGCTGGTATTCCGTGCGTGACGAAGCCTATTACCAGGAAAACGAAACCGAGCTGCGCGCCGATGGCGTGCGCTACGGGCCGCAAGGCACGCCGGTCGAGTGGGTGGAGGAGGCAAGCTACTTCTTCAAGCTCTCCGAATACCAGGACCGGCTGCTGAAGCTTTACGAAGAGAACCCGGATTTCATCGGTCCGGCCGAACGCCGCAACGAAGTCATTTCCTTCGTCAAGTCCGGCCTGAAGGATCTGTCGATTTCCCGCACGACTTTCGATTGGGGTATCAAGGTGCCCAACGATCCCACGCACGTCATGTATGTCTGGGTCGACGCTCTGACGAACTACATCACGGCGACCGGCTACATCGAGGATAAGAACAATCCGAGGGCGAAATACTGGCCTGCCGATCTTCATATCATCGGCAAGGACATCATTCGTTTCCATGCCGTCTACTGGCCGGCCTTCCTGATGTCGGCGAAGCTGCCGCTGCCGAAGCGTGTCTATGCCCACGGCTTCTTGCTCAACAAGGGCGAGAAGATGTCGAAGTCGCTCGGCAACGTTGTCGATCCGGTCAATCTGGTGAACCATTTCGGCCTCGACCAGGTGCGCTACTTCTTTCTGCGCGAAGTCTCCTTCGGCCAGGACGGCAGCTACAGCGAAGAAGCGATCGGCACGCGCATTAATTCCGACCTCGCCAATGGCATTGGCAATCTCGCCAGCCGCTCGCTGTCGATGATCGTGAAGAACTGCGACGGACAGATTCCTGAATGCGGTCCGCTGACGGATGAAGACAAGGCGCTTTTGGCTCAGGCCGACGCGTTGCTTGCCTCGACCCGCGAAGACATGGGCAAGCAGCTGATCCATCGCGCTCTCGCTTCCATCATCGCGGTGGTTTCCGAAACCGACCGCTATTTCGCGAGCCAGGAGCCCTGGGCGCTGAAGAAGACCGATCCGGCGCGCATGGCAACCGTGCTGTATGTCACGGCCGATGTCGTGCGTCAGATCGGCATTCTCCTGCAGCCCTTCATGCCGGAATCCTCGGGTAAGCTCTTGGATCTCATCGCCATCCCAGCCGACAAGCGCGATTTCGCAGCCCTCGGCGAGGCCGGCCGCCTCGTTGCCGGAACGCCGCTGGAGGCACCAAAGCCGGTCTTCCCGCGCTATGTCGCGCCGACTGCCGAATAAGGTTTTCCATGCTGATCGACACGCACTGCCATCTGGATTTTGCCGACTTCGAAGAGGAGCGCGACGCGATCGTCGCTCGCGCTCACGAGATGGGCGTCAAGCAGATGGTCACCATTTCGACAAAGGTCAGGAAGCTCGACGGATTGCTTGCTCTTACCGAGCGTTATCCGTCCGTTTTCTGCTCGGTCGGCACTCATCCGAACAGCGCCGATCAGGAGCTTGATATTCAGACGGAAGATCTCGTGCGGTTGGCAAACCAGCATGAGAAGATCGTCGCGATCGGCGAGGCGGGTCTCGATTACTTCTACGATACCGTCAAGCCGGAAGACCAGAAGACCGGTTTCCTGCGCCATATCGCTGCCGCGCGCGAAACGCAGCTGCCGCTCGTCATCCACAGCCGCAGCGCCGACGAGGACATGGCCGCGATCCTGACGGAGGAAACAGGGAAGGGGGCTTTCCCCTTTATCCTCCATTGCTTTTCTGCCGGCCCTGCCCTTGCCCAGATCGGCGTCGAGCTCGGCGGCTATATTTCCTTTTCCGGCATCCTGACCTTTCCGAAATCGGAAGAGCTGCGCGAGATCGCCAAGACTGTCCCACACGATCGTCTGCTGGTCGAAACGGATGCGCCATATCTCGCGCCGAAGCGCTGGCGGGGAAAACGCAATGAGCCGTCCTATGTCATCAACACTGCCGAAGTGCTGGCCGATACGATCGGTGTCAGCATGGACGAGATCGCCGACATCACGACCGAAAACGCCTTCCGCTGCTTCTCCAAAATGACGAGGGTCTGACGTCGTGACATACCGGCGACGCTTCACCATTTTGGGCTGTTCATCGTCGCCGGGTGTTCCGCGTATTACCGGCGATTGGGGCGCCTGCGATCCGAAAAACGCAAAAAACCGCCGCACGCGCGCTGCCTTTCTCATCGAGCAGATCGCACCGGATGGCGGCATTACCACCGTCGTCATCGATACCGGTCCGGATTTTCGCGAACAGATGATCCATGCCGGCGTCAGCTTCATCGACGCCGTTCTCTATACCCACGCCCATGCCGACCATATTCACGGCATCGATGATCTGCGCGGCTATTTCCATATCTCGAACGAGCGCATCCCGATCTATGCCGATCCGCCGACGATGGACCGCATTCGCGAAGGCTTTCGCTACTGCCTGGAAACGCCTGCCGGCAGCAGCTATCCACCGATCGTGCGGCCTGTGCTGATCGAAAATCTCGAGAAAAGTTTCGTGATCGATGGGGCAGGCGGTCCGATTCGCTTCTGGCCGCACAAGCAGGTACATGGCGATATCCATTCGTTGGGCTTCCGTATCGGCAAACTCGCTTATTGCAGCGATATCAGCGACTTCCCACCGGAATCGATAGAAAGAGTTCAGAACCTCGACATTCTGATCATCGACGCGTTGCAGTATCGGCCGCATCCAAGCCATCTGTCGTTGGAGCAATCGCTCGAATGGATCGAACGCTTGGCGCCGAAACACGCCATCTTGACCCACATGCATACGCCGCTCGATTATGAAACCGTACTGGCTGAAACGCCCGATCATGTCGAGCCGGCCTACGATCAGATGCAGATCGAACTCGACGTGGAGGATGATGAGCTATGAGCGAAGATATCAGGAAGCTTTCCAGCCTGGAGCGCGTCGAACTTGCAGCGCGCACGCTGGGGCTCGACATCTCGATCAAGCGCATGGAGCAATCGACGCGGACCGCCGAAGAAGCTGCCAAGGCCGTAGGATGCGCCGTCGGCCAGATCGTGAAATCTCTGGTCTTCGTCAATGCCGATACGCAGGCACTGACGCTGCTTCTTGTTTCTGGCGCCCATAATGCCGACACCGCTTATATTGCAATGGCTTATGGCGTTCGGCTGAAGCGCGCGGATATCGATCGCGTTCGCGACGAAACCGGCTTTGCCATCGGCGGCGTCGCACCCATCGGCCATTTGGTCGATCTGCCTGTCTTTATGGACGAGAGCCTTTTGGCTTATGATCAGGTCTGGTGCGCGGCCGGGCGTCCGGACAGCATTTTCTCCTGCAATCCAACGACGCTGGCCGAGAAGATTGCGGCTAGGGTGATCCGCATCAAAGCGAACTAGAGCAGTTCCAGCAAAAGTGCGAAGCGGTTTTGCGTCTGGAACTGCGTAAAAACAAGAAGATAGAGCGCTTTCGCGATTCGAAGAAAAGCGGAAATGCTCTAAGAATAACGAATGCAGCCGGGCGGTGGTGCCACAGGGAGGATGCGATGGGCGAGGCTTCGGACGGCAAAAGGACCGATACGGCTTCCCGGATAATTCGTGCGACGCCACACGCGATCTTCAGAGCTTTCCTCGATCCCGAAGCGCTGGCCTCATGGCTTCCGCCGAAAGGCATGACGTGCCGCATCCAGGTCTTCGAACCGCATAAGGGCGGCAGTTATCGAATGGTGCTATTCTATGATGCACCGGATCATTCGACATCTGGAAAATCCTCCGAGCATACCGACATTATCTCTGGTCAGTTCATCGAGATCGTGGCGGATGAACGCATCGTTCAGGCGGTGGATTTCGAATCCGAGGACGCCGCATTTGGCGGGACGATGACCATAAGCTGGTCCTTGACAGAAGTTCAGACCGGCACAAGGGTCACCGTAGTTTGCGAGAACGTGCCTTACGGTATCAGCAGAGAAGATCATGACGAGGGACTGAAATCGACTCTCGAAAATCTGGCCAACCATCTGGAATAAAATCGAAAAATGTCGAACTCATTGTGGTATTGATATCGGCTTTAGTTCCATAATCTATCTTATCTGATAAGTATGTGGTTTACGGGTACATTCTATTTTAAAGTGCGACATGCCAATGATTTCAATGGCTTCACTTTGGAGGTTTTGGCATGTCCCACTGCTGTCAGCAACTCACCCTCGCCGATCGACGGCGTCTTCCTCCTCCCTCGATGCGCCAAAATCAGTTGGTGGTGCTCTGTTTAACCGTCACTGTCGAACCGGTAGCGACGGTCGCTGTCGGCACATAAGCGTCAAGAAGGCTCGCCATCTTGTCGTCGCGAATTTGCGCCGTCTTTTCGCCCATCACGACGCCGACTACGCGGCGGCCGTTTTTCGAGGCTGACGTCACGAGATTGTATCCGGAGGCATCGGTATAGCCGGTCTTGATGCCATCGGCGCCTGCGTAACGATACATCAGATTGTTGTGACCCCGCAGCTTCATGCCGCGGAACTTCATGCCGCGCAGCGAGAAAAGTTTGAACTCTTCCGGAAAGTCGCGCATGAGCGCAACACCAAGCGTTGCCATATCGTGTGCGGTCGTGACCTGTTCCGGATCCGGCAAACCTGACGGATTCTTGAAGACGGTCTTGCTCATGCCAAGCTGGTGCGCCTTCGCGGTCATGATCTTGCCGAAGCTCTCCTCCGAGCCACCAAGCTGCTCGGCAATCGCGACAGCCGCATCATTGGCCGACAGCACGACGATGCCTTCGACAGCCTCGCGCGTCGTGACCTTGCGGCCTGCACCGATCGCGAATTTGAAGGGCTCCTTGCTCTCGGCATTCTCCGACATGGTCAGCTTCTGATCCCATTTCAGGCGGCCGTCATGCAGCGCTTCGAAGGCAAGATAGAGCGTCATCATCTTGGTGAGCGAGGCCGGATAATTCAGCTCGTTCTCATTCGATGCTTCCAGCACCTGACCGCTATGCGCATCCACGAGATAACTCGCCTGCCCGGCCTCCGCTGCCGAAGCTGCGCCGAGAAGCGATAGGGTCGAAATCGCCGCGGCGAGGAGCAGGGATTTTGTCTTGAGCATGGATTTTGCGGTCTCTTACTTTGATGTTCCGGGCGAAACAGCAGATCACCGAGGAAACCGGCTGCCTGCTTTCGAGCGGAATGGATCGGGCAAATCTGTGGCGGAAAAAAGAACAATGGGATGAAAAAAGGACGATCGGAAAATACTCCCCAGACCATTTTGCCCGCCCTCGCCCAAATGCTAAGCTTTCAACCGCTTTCCGCCGGCAATCGCTGCAAAATACCGCTGTTCCAACCCGCGCGCCGATGGTTTGAACGCCCTCAAGCGCCCTATCCCCAGAACCACGACTTATTGACTTCGGTCCTGGCTTCGGCGCGCGTCATGCCGATGTCGCGAAGCTGGTCATCGGTCAGCTCACGCAGGTTCCATCTCGTCTCGCGCTTTTCAAGATAGGTCAGGAATCTCTCAAGCGCTTTTCGCCAAAATCCCCGCTTTCGCCGACCTCTACCTGCAACGGCGGCCGCTGCTTGCATCGGTCTGTCGATATCGGTCGTCATTTTCCTGCTCCTCAGGCTCATATGAACATGGGCTTAGGATGCACTGGCGCTGACAATGAATGAAGCTTATGATATTTATACAAACCATAAGGAATTCTTTTTTGTTCAACCTGGATCAGCTAGCCACCTTTGTCAGTGTTGTCGATCTCGGAAGCTTTACAGCCGCTGCCGATAAGGCCGGGCTCACACAACCGGCTGTCAGCCTGCAGGTGAAACTGCTGGAGCAGCGTCTCGGCGTAAAGCTGATCGAGCGCGTCGGCAGGCGGGCGCAGCCCTCGCCGGCCGGGCTTGATTTGCTTGCGCATGCCCGCCGCATCATCGAAGCCTGCTCGATCGCAGAGGAGTCGATGACGCCTTTTCGAGAGGGATCGGTCGGACGCGTGCGAATCGGCAGCGGCGGCACCGCTTCGATTCATCTGCTGCCCCGCGCCATCGCCATAGCAAAGAAGCGCATGCCCGATCTCGAGATCATCGTCCGTGTCGGCAATATCGAGGAGATTCTGCGTGATCTCGAAGCCAATGCGTTGGACCTCGCGGTCGTTGCCCTGCCCGCCTCTGGCCGTTCGCTGGAAGTCGAGCCATTCCATGAAGACGAGCTTCTGGCCGTGGCCCCCAAGGGAAGCGTGATGCCGGAGGGCGGGCCGGATGTAGAGTTCATGAAAACCAAGACGATGCTGCTTTACGAAGGCGGCAACACGCGTCGCGCCACGAATGGATGGTTCGAGGCCGGCAGGGTTCACCCCGAGCCGGCCATGGAGTTTGGGAGTGTCGAAGCCATCAAGGAACTGGTCGCCGCCGGCCTCGGATGGTCCATCCTTCCCGACATGGCTCTGAGACGGGATAGGTCGGGCCAGCTGGTTACCTCGCCACTCAAGCCGAGGCTCGTTCGGCAACTCGGCATGGTGTTGCGCCGGGACAAGCATCTCACAAGAGGTCTTCGCGAAGTCATGAAAGCGCTACGTGATTTTCAAACATCGGAATAGGCGATGTAAACCTTGGCAGGACATCTAGACAGTGTCCCGCCCCGGCCTTGGCTGCCTATTCGAGCCGCCTGCGGCGCTCCATCTCCTCTTCAGAGGGATTCTGACCAACGAAGGAGCCCGTCTTCACCGGCCCATCGGGTTCGTAGGTCGCGAAGATGACGCCGGTCGGAGAGATCTTGCTGCGCAGCAGCTTCATTGCGCAAGGCACTGCCCCGCCGGCAAACAGCTTCTTGCCGCCGCCCAGCACCAGCGGAAAGATCACCAGATGGTATTCGTCGATCAGCCCTTGGCGGAGCAGGGTCTGAATGAAATCGCTACTGCCCTGGATCAGCAGATCCGGCCCCTCACCCGCCTTCAGTTCCCTTATTGCAGCAACGACATCCTTGCCGAGCGATCGGCTCTTGTTCCATTTCAATTCGGCGTCGCCGCGCGTCGCGACATATTTGGTGACGCTGTTGAATTTATTGGCAATCGGATTGTCGTTGTCGATATAGGGCCAATAGGCTGCGAAAATGTCATATGTCTTGCGGCCGAGCAGCAGATCGAACGGCTTTTCGAACAGTTCGAAGAGCGTCTTGCCGGTTTCCTCGTCAGAGTGCGGGAAGACCCAGCCGCCATACTTGAAGCCGCCGGTCGGATCCTCGTCCGGACCACCGGGTGCCTGCATGACGCCGTCGAGGCTGATGAATGTCGCTGCGATAATCTTGCGCATGATGCTCTCCTTTTCTGGCATGGTCCCCAAAGGACGCCTCATCGAGCCCCATCCCGACATCTCATCGGCAATTTTTTTGAACACGCAATCTAACGTTCGCGTGGCACTTGTGACCGATTGACTCTTGAACGTCGCCATGGAATCGGCAAAATTCATCCTATCAATACTTTCCCTGAGATACGAACCCGTCAGCGGGCCCGCCTCGTTCAATTATGCCTGGATAAAAGCGTGAGCAGCGATTCATCAAGAAGCGCGGCGAAGCCATTGGCCTCGCGTGCGCATATCAATGCGGTCGGGTGGGGCCAAGGCCTGTCGACGATTGTCAGGATCACCCATATGACGCTGCGCCACCCATGGCAGACGAGCTTCGCCATAGGGGCAACATTCGTAGCTGCAACGTTGCAGCTGACGATCCCGCGCCTGCTCGGTCGCGCGGTCGATCAGACACAGACAGCGGTCGCTGGTGGTACCGCTGGCCAGATCGCCGAAAATGCTTTGATGACGACCGCTTTGCTGCTGCTCGTCGTCAGCATTCTGCGCGGCCTGTTCACGATGGTGCAGAATTATTACAGCGAATCGGTCGGCCACCATATGGGCTACGAGCTGCGGCTTGCCTGCTACGAGAAGATCCAGCAGCTCTCCTTCAGCTTCCACGATAAGGTCCATTCCGGTGATCTCATCACCGTCGGTCTGCTCGATCTCGAAGGCGTGCGCATGTATTTCTCCACCGCGCTGGTGCGTATGGTGCTGCTCACCATGCTGATCGGTGTCGGCGCCTATATGCTGCTTACGACGGATGTGGCACTCGGCCTCCTGGCCTTGAGTTTCGTGCCCTTCGTCGCCTGGCGCTCCTCCGTCACGCAGCTGCGGCTGCGTTCGACATGGCTGGAGCTACAGGAACGGCTCTCGGTGCTGACGCGCGTCATGGAGGAAAATCTCGGCGGCATCCGTGTCGTCCGGGCCTTTGCCGCTCAGGCGCATGAAATCCTGAAGTTCGATCGTGCCTCCCACAATGCGCTTTCGCTGGCGCACAAGCGCGTCGGCATCCGCGTGGTTAACACCAGCGCCATGAACTTCTCCTTTTTCGCATCTATGGGGCTCGTGCTTTGGCTGGGTGGTCTCAAGGTCATTGCGGGTGAGATCAGCGTCGGCACGCTGGCCTCGTTCCTGACCTTCATGACCATCTTGCAGATGCCGGTGCGCCAGCTTGGCCTGATGGTGAATGCCTTCGCCCGCGCATCGACCTGCGGTTCGCGCCTGTTTGCGCTGCTCGATCTCGATATCCCCATCAAGGATGCGTCGGACGCCAAGCCGCTCGTCGTGACCGACGGCACGCTGCGGTTCGAGAATGTCGACTTCAGCTATCCAGGCGCTGAGGAGCGCCCGGTGTTGAAGAATATCTGTTTCGAGGCAAGACGCGGTGAAACGATCGGCATTGTCGGCCCGCCCGGTAGCGGCAAGTCCACCATCGCGCATCTCATTCCACGCTTCTACGATGTCACGGCCGGACGGATCACTCTTGACGGTCAGGATATCCGCAAGGCGACACTGCAATCGCTGCGGCAGAACGTTGCCGTCGTGCAGCAGGATTCCTTCCTGTTCACGACGAGCATCGAGAACAACATTGCCTATGGCGATCCTTGGGCAAAGGAAACCCGCATCGAGCGCGCCGCAGAGTCGGCGCAGTTGCATAATTACATTCTCGGCCTGCCCGCCGGCTACACCACGGTCGTCGGCGAGCGCGGCGTATCTCTTTCCGGTGGTCAGCGCCAGCGCCTGACGATCGCCCGGACATTGATGCTGAAGCCCGCCGTCATGGTCTTCGACGATTCCACCGCCGCGATCGACGCCGCGACGGAGCAGCGCATCCGCAGCGCCATGAAGCGTTTTGCTCGCGACCGCGTGACCCTGATCGTCGCCCATCGACTGAGCTCGCTGATGCATGCCGACCAGATCCTTTTCATCGAGGATGGCGAGATCGTCGAGCGCGGCACGCATGAGCAGCTTTTGGCCGCCGCTGGCCGTTACAAGGCGCTCTACGATCTGCAGGTTCGCCCGGAGGACGATGTCATCAGGACATCGGGCGATGTGCTCGAAAGAGCAAAGAGGGAGGTATGACAATGTCGGAAATCACCGAAACCGAGCGCAACGATGTGCGCGACGACGGTCGCCGCCCTCCCCGCGCAGTTGTCGGCTCGCATCGCGTCGAAGAAGAGATCTTTGGCAAGGTCTTCGACAGCAAGATCATCCGCCGCATCTGGGCCTTCGTCAGCCCTTACCGCCGGCAGGTCTATATTTCGGTCGTCGCCGTTCTGCTTTTCACGGGATCGCAGATCGTCATCCCGCTCGTGATCCGGCATGCGATCGACAAGGCGATGGCACCCGGTGCCATTGATTACTCGGCACTCTGGCTGTCCCTGGCGATTTTTGCTGCGGCCATTCTCGTCAACTACGGCGCGAGCTACGTGCAAGAAACCTTTGTCGGCCAAGTCGCCGAAGAAGTGTTGTTCGACATCCGCCGGGCGATGTTCGCGCATCTGCAGCGCGTCTCTCTGTCCTTCATGGACAAGACGGAAGTCGGACGTTTGATGTCGCGCCTGCAGGGCGACGTGAACTCGATGCAGGAATTCCTTGAAACTTCAGTGCTTTCCGTCGGCGATATAGCCCTGCTTTTCGGCATCGTCATCGTCATGCTGTCGCTCGATTTCCGGCTCGGCCTGCTGACCCTATCCGTCATGCCGATCCTCTTCATCGTGCGGCTGTTCTGGCTGCCGAAGGCGCGTGTCGCCTTCATGAACGCGCATGAGACCAACTCCGTCACCAATGGGGCGCTGGCGGAGGCCATCCATGGCGTACGCGCCGTCCAGGGCATGCATCGGCAATCCGTCAATTTCGCTCTTTTTGATGACAAGGCACATACGAATCTTCAGTCGCATCTGACGGCGGCACGCTATGCGCAGATCATGGTGCCGATCGTCGATACGCTGACCGGCATGGCGATGGCGATCGTTATCATTGTCGGCGGCTCGATGGTGCTGAACCACAGGCTCGATGTCGGCATCATGGTCGCTTTCCTGTTCTACATCCAGCGCTTCTTCGATCCGATCCGCTCGCTCACCATGCAATATTCGGTGATGCAGCGCGCCATGGCCTCCGGCCAGCGGTTGACCGAAGTGCTCGACGTTCCGGTTGACATCAAAGATGCGCCGGATGCGATCGAGCTGTCGCCGGATATGGATGGCTCGGTGGAATTTCGCGATGTGATCTTCGGCTATGATCCGCAGCACCCTGTGCTGAAGAATGTCAGCTTCAGGGTCAATCCAGGAGAAACGGTGGCGCTGATCGGGCCGACGGGCTCGGGCAAATCCAGTTCGATGGCGCTTATCCATCGCTTCTATGATGTGCAGCAGGGCCAAGTACTGGTCGGCGGTCACGACGTGCGCTCCCTCACCCAGGATTCGCTCGGCCGCCAGATCGCCATGGTGCTGCAGGAGCCGTTCCTCTTCACTGGCACGGTGCTGGAGAATATCCGCTACAACAAGACGGAGGCGACGCGCGAGGAAGTCATAGAAGCCGCCAAGGCCGTCGGCGCGCATGAGTTCGTCATGCGCCTTCCGGATGGCTACGATTCCGTTCTCGGCGAGCGCGGCGGCGGTCTTTCGCTCGGCCAGCGCCAGCTCGTCAGCTTCGCCCGCGCTCTCGTGGCCGATGCCAAGATCCTCGTGCTCGACGAAGCGACGGCGAATATCGACAGCTACACCGAAATGCTGATTCAGAAAGCGTTGGTGAAGCTGCTCGAAGGCCGCACCGGCCTCGTCATCGCCCATCGCCTAGCCACCATCCGCGAAGCCGACCGCATCATCGTTCTGCAAAACGGCCAACTGCTTGAAAGCGGCAACCACAATCAGCTGATGGCAAACGGCAAGCTTTACTCAAAACTCTATAACCTCAATTATGCGTCCTTCGACGACATTCCGGAGGAAGAGGCGTCTGTGTCAGTGCCTGCGGAGTCGCAGACCTAGAATAAGATCACACAAAACTGTGGGGGCAATCAACAATGACCGACAGTATTCTGGTTCTCTACGGTTCCTACCGCTCGGATCGCCTCGGCATCCGTCTCGCGAATTATCTCGTAACCAGCCTGCGTCAGCGCGGAAACGATGTGGAGCTCATCGACGCCAAAGCAGTTGGCCTGCCGATGCTGGACCGAATGTACAAGGAATATCCCAAAGGCTCCGCTCCCTCGGCCATGGAGCAGCTTGCCGAGAAAATTCGGGCTGCCGATGCCTTCGTCTTCGTCACGGGCGAATATAATTGGGGCATGCAACCCGGCCTGAAAAACCTGACCGACCATTACCTTGAGGAGTGGTTTTGGCGACCGGCGGCCATTGCCAGCTATTCCGGCGGCCGCCTTTCCGGCGCCCACGCGGCGGTCTCCTGGCATGGCACCCTTTCCGAGATGGGAATGGTTGTCATCTCAAGCACCCTCGCAGTCGCCAATATCTCGGCCGCCTTGGACGCTGACGGCAAACCTACCGGGAACGGAGGCGATGCCCTTGCGAAAGCGTTTCCCCGTTTTGCCGAGGACCTCGCCTGGTGGACCGAGGCAGCAAAACTGCAGCGTGCCCGCAAGGCACCTCCTTACTGAAAACCTGCCGCCTGGCCGCAGCCAGGCGCATTTCGCTCATCCCCACCTAGCCTCGCATGCCAGCAGATTGAGTTCCAGCTTCGCGCAAATCTGGCTCCGCGATAGTAACTTGCATCATGATAGTTACTCGTGCTATCTGCCTCCGCATGCAGAGAACGAGCTTCAGCAGTTTCAAATGCCCAGCCGCCCGTGCGCTCGAAAGCGTCGGTGACTGGTGGAGTATTCTGATCTTGCGCGATGCGCTTCAGGGGTTAAGGCGGTTTGATGAATTCCAGAAAAGCCTTGGAATTGCACCCAATATTCTGACGCGCCGGCTCAAGCATCTGACCGATGAAGGTCTGTTTGAGCGGCGGCTCTATCAAGAGCGGCCGCCTCGCTACGAATATGTCTTGACTGACAAGGGCCGAGATTTCTTCCCTGTGCTGATGGCGCTCTTCACTTGGGGCAATCGGCACTTGCCTGCCGAAGAAGTCGCCGTGCGGCTAGCCGACGCTAACACCGGTGAAGATCGTGACCCGCTTCTCATCGACCGCGTCACCGGCCGCGCCTTTCAGCCCGAAGACACGATCCTCGTGCCGGGACCGGCCGCCGACGACGCGGTTCACGAACGCATTGCCCAGATGAAAGCATGGTTTCTGGGCTTCGACGCCTGAGATAATAGGAGCAAAAGATGGATCGTATCGTCGTCACCGGCATGGGCCTGGTTTCGCCCCTGGGCGTGGGGGTCAATGCAAGCTGGAAGAGGCTTGTCGAGGGGCGCTCAGGCCTGAGGCTGTTGCCCGAAGAAATGGTGGGCGATCTCGGAGCGAAGATCGGCGGCGTCGTTCCCGATAGCGCCGAAGATCCCGAGGCGGGCTTCGATGCCGATCGCTATGTGCCCGTCAAAGACCAGAAGAAGATGGATCGCTTCATCCTCTTCGCCATGGCTGCCGCCGAGGAAGCGATCCTGCAGGCCGGCTGGCAACCGACTGACGTCGGCGCTCTGGAGCGGACGGCCACGATCATTGCATCGGGCGTCGGTGGCTTTCCCGCCATCGCCGATGCCGTGCGCACAGCCGAAACGAAGGGCGTGCGGCGTTTGTCACCCTTCACGATCCCCTCCTTCCTCGTCAATCTTGCCGCTGGCCAGGTGAGTATCCGCTATGGCTTCAAGGGGCCGCTCGGTGCACCGGTCACCGCCTGTGCGGCCAGCGTGCAGGCAATCGGCGATGCGGCGCGGCTGATCCGCTCCGGAGAGGCCGATGTTGCCATCTGCGGCGGAGCGGAAGCCTGCATCGACAAGGTCAGCCTTGGCGGCTTTGCTGCGGCGCGCGCGCTTTCGACAGGTTTCAGCAATCGCCCCGAGGAAGCCTCTCGTCCCTTCGACAGTGGCCGTGACGGCTTCGTCATGGGTGAAGGCGCGGGAATGCTTGTCATTGAGACATTGGAGCACGCCCTTGCGCGTGGTGCCACGCCGCTTGCCGAGCTTGTCGGCTATGGCACTGCCGCCGATGCCTATCACATGACGGCAGGGCCGGAAGACGGCGATGGCGCACGCCGGGCTATGCTCGCGGCCCTCGTCCAAGCACGGATTTCGCCTGCCGAGGTCAAACACCTGAATGCGCACGCGACATCGACCCAAGTCGGTGACCGCGGCGAGATGGAAGCAATTAAGACCGTCTTCGGCCGCGAGGGTGCGATTGCCGTCAGTGGCACGAAGGCGGCGACTGGCCACCTTCTGGGCGCGGCCGGCGGCATGGAAGCGATCTTCACCATCATGGCGCTGCGGGACCAGATCGCGCCGCCGACGCGCAATCTGCAGGATCCGGATCCGGCGGCCGAGGGCATCGACATTGTTGGCGGCACGGCGCGACCGATGGCCATGGACTACGCAATCTCCAATGGTTTCGGTTTCGGCGGCGTCAACGCCAGCGCCCTCTTCCGCCGCTGGCAGTAATCGCTTCTGCTTGCGATCAAAGCGCGCTAAGCTTTCTCCATATGGCTGGGGACGGACATGCGCGCTTTTTCTTTCGCCGTTTTTCTCTTCTGCGTTGCCTTTGCACCGGTCGCTTACGCGGAAGATCCGGTGCAAACGGCACAGAGCCTTATTGAGCAGCAGATCGAAGCTTTTCTGCACGATGATGCAGCAACGGCCTATTCCTTCGCCGCACCTGGCATCAAGGCGCTCTTTCCCGACAAGGACAGCTTCTTCGCCATGGTGAGGAAGAACTACCTGCCGGTCTATCATCCCGGCAACTATGCCTTCGGCAAAAGCCGCGCGATCGACAATGGCGCAGTCGTCTATCAGGAGGTGTTGATCACAGGCACCGATGACAAGGACTGGACGGCGATCTACCAGATAACTCGTCAACCGGACGGCAGTTATAAGATCAACGGCGTGCAGATTCTTGCCAAAACGGCAAGTGAGGGCATTTAGAGCATTTCCGCTTTTCTTCGAATCGCGAAAACGCTCTATCTTCTTGTTTTTACGCCGTTCCGGACGCAAAACCGCTTCGCACTTTTGCTGGAACCGCTCTAAAGCATCGCTGGCTACAAAACGCAAACAGCGCACCTCTAAACAAGAGACGCGCTGTCATAAAGCATAGGCCCGATCTTATTAACCGCGAACTCTAAGCGAATTTCCTGCGGGCATGTTGCCTTCGAATTCCGGCCGAGGCTGCGGAATCACAACTGTCGAAGCCGGCATAGGTGTATTCGTGTATGTGGTCTCGCCGCTCGAGAGCGGTCCTGAAATTGCCATGTCCGTAGGTGCGGGCGTCGGGATCGGAACCGCAGTCGGGATGACGACGGCACTCTGTGGCATGGTCACCGTCGGATTCGAGACCGGCGTGAAGGCCGCTACGGCAGACGTCATGGACGCAGGCTGCGTTTCCGGCAGGACGAACGGAGATTGCGGCGCGCCCTGTGCGGGCACGTAATTCATCGCAACCTCATAGGCCGGAAGCGGCGCAGGCGTCTGTAATTCGCCATCGCGACCACGCTTCTCATAGAACGCGTTGCCGCCGGCATAAGCGACGTAGTGCATATTATCGTATGGGAATCTCAGGCCTTCGGTATGAAAGAACATCGCGTCCTTCACCTGGGGATGCCGTTCGCCGCGCAGGATCTTCGAGGCAGCGACTTCAAGATCGGGCTTTGCCTGATCCTTGACTTCCCTGGTCATCACGCCTGGAGCAAACTGCTTTTCCTGGGCAACGACGCCGCATATCGTGGGTGGATAAGCACCGGAGGTCAGCCGGTTCATTACGACCGTACCGACAGCCATGTAACCGCTCGGGTCGGAACGCTCTGATTCGAAGTACATTGCACGTTCGAGACAGTCCTTGTCCTTCGTCGTGTAATTGTACGTTACTTTAGCGCCACGAATGGGCTTGGTAGTATTGCTGGGGGTGGGGGTTGTCTTCTGCGTCGTCGTGCAGCCCGTAGCGGCCAAACCGACAACCAATAGTCCCGAAAGACATGCCCCGAATTTGCGTTGCGCCCTCAACGGCAAGTGCCTCCTATTTTCGGTAGTACAGCCCTTATCGATCAAGAGAATGCGTTTTAGCCGGATTTTTTCAAAATTCCAAGCGGCCACGCAATCAAATCTGCCAATGACGTTTTTCAAAGGCGGATGGACCGTTTATTCCGATTCGCTATTTTTCCCAATGGTTTATTGTCGCCGAGCTCATTTTGAAACACGGCCGGGAACGGAAATTGCCCAAGGCAAGCCCGTTCCGGCCGGCTCAGAATGATGTTTGTTAAGGATAGCAATCAATCGATAATAAATGATTTACCAACAGAGCAAGGTCCATGCGCCAGCCGACTTCGACGAGGATTCGCCCCGGTGCGAAACAATAGAACGACCAATTGCCGCGTATGGTCGAAGGCGGCTTCGAAACTTCACAGCCGCTCGATTTCACCCGCTCGAACAACAGATCAACCGCCTCGCGGGAGGGCTGCATGAAGCCGATGTGATAGGTATTGCGACCGACGGAGACGCCATCGGCGCCGCCGAATTTCGCGATAGGCCGGCTAATGACAAGTTCAAGTCCGGCATCGTCGCGAAGGATGGCAAGGCCATTTGCGCCCCGCGTTTCCACCTCCGTCAGACCGAAAACGGAAACAAAAAAATCCCGGGTCGCGGCGACATCGGGAACGTGCAGATCCAGGTGGTTCAGTCTCATGACAGCTCCAAAAGGCTTTCCCGCGGAGACATGTCGGTCGAAACGGCACGCCAACGCGAGACACTCGACCACAATGGTCAAGTTCCGCGTCGCGGGCTCTCATAACCAACGGCTAGGAGCAGTGCTTCCAGATTGGAAGGGGTTGGGCCTACCGAAACCAACCCTGCCTTTTTCGACACGCTTCTGTTAGCGCGAAACCGCCACTGGAGCAAGATCGCGTGGCGCATCCTCGTCGTCATTGAATCAAACGGGCTCGAGATCACCCCTCGCCCAATTTTCCTGCGTCTCGGCCATGAAATCGGCAAAGCGGCCTTCGGCGATCGCCTGGCGAATGCCCTGCATCAGTTCCTGATAGTAGGCGAGATTGTGCCAGGAGAGCAGCATACCGCCGAGCGCTTCGTTGGCGCGGACGAGATGGTGCAGGTAGGCGCGGGAATAATCCCGCGAAGCCGGGCAATTGGACTGCTCGTCCAACGGACGCATGTCTTCGGCGTGGCGGGCATTGCGGATATTCACCTTGCCGCGGCGCGTGAAGGCCAATCCATGACGACCCGAGCGGGTCGGCATCACGCAATCGAACATGTCGATGCCGCGGGCGACGGATTTCAGGATGTCGTCGGGCGTGCCGACGCCCATCAGATAGCGCGGCTTCTCAGTCGGCAGCTCCGGAAGCGTGATCTCGAGCATGCGCAGCATGACTTCCTGTGGCTCGCCGACGGCAAGGCCGCCGACCGCATAGCCCTTCAGGTCCATACCGCTCAGCGCCTGTGCGGAGCGGACGCGCAGCTCCGGCACGTCGCCACCCTGGACGATGCCGAACATCGCCTTGCCGGGCTGGTTGCCGAAGGCAACCTTGCAACGCTCCGCCCACCGCAGCGACATTTCCATGGCGCGCTCGATTTCCTTCGGCGTTGCCGGCAGGGCGACGCATTCATCGAGCTGCATCTGGATATCGGAGCCGAGCAATCCCTGGATCTCGATCGATCGCTCCGGTGACATGTGATGCAAGCTGCCGTCGACATGCGATTTGAAGGTGACGCCCTGCTCATCGAGTTTACGCAGACCGGACAGCGACATCACCTGGAAGCCGCCAGAATCCGTGAGGATCGGATGCGGCCAGCGGATCAGCTGGTGCAGGCCGCCAAGGCGGGCGACCCGCTCGGCTGTCGGACGCAGCATCAGGTGATAGGTATTGCCGAGAATGATATCGGCACCCGTCTCGCGTACTTGATCGAGATACATCGCCTTGACTGTGCCGACGGTACCGACAGGCATGAAGGCCGGCGTGCGGATCGTGCCGCGCGGCATGGAAACTTCCCCGAGGCGGGCGCCACCATCGGTCTTCTTCAATTGAAACTGAAAGCTCTCGCTCATTTCGTCCTAGTCTTTCCGGTGGAGCAGGCTGCCATCGCCATAGGAATAGAAGCGATAGCCCGTCTCGATAGCATGGGTATAGGCCGCGCGCATCGTATCGAGGCCGGCAAAGGCCGATACGAGCATGAACAGGGTCGAGCGCGGCAGGTGGAAATTGGTCATCAGCATATCAACGGCCTTGAAGCGGTAGCCGGGCGTGATGAAGATGCCGGTAGCGCCTTGCCAAGGCTGGATTGTGCCGTCGTTAGCGGCGGCGCTTTCGATCAGTCGCAGCGACGTGGTGCCGACGCAGACGATGCGCCCACCCCTCGCCTTGACGGCGTTAAGCTTCTCGGCGGTGGCGGCATCGACATAGCCGATCTCGAAATGCATCTTGTGGTCATCGGTATCGTCGACCTTGACAGGCAGGAAGGTGCCGGCGCCGACATGCAGCGTCACGAAATGCCGCTCGACGCCCATGGCATCGAGCGCGGCAAAGAGCGACGGCGTGAAGTGCAGGCCGGCGGTGGGCGCTGCGACCGCGCCCTCTTCACGCGCATAGATCGTCTGATAGTCGGCGCGATCGCGCTCGTCTTCGGGGCGCTTCGCCGCGATGTAAGGTGGCAGTGGAATATGCCCAACGCTGGCAATCGCCTCGTCGAGAGCCGGACCGGACAGATCGAATCGCAGGGTAATCTCGCCGCCCTCGCCCTTTTCCTCGACAGTGGCGTCGAGCGAACCGAGCGCGCAGACATTTTCGCCGTGACCGAACTGGATGCGATCGCCGATCTTGATACGCTTGCCGGGCTTGGCAAAGGCCTTCCAGCGGTCGGGTGCGGCGCGCATATGGAGGGTAGCAGACACCTGCTGGCCGGGCGCGCCTTCGCGGTGACGAATGCCTTCCAGCTGCGCCGGGATAACCTTGGTATCGTTGAAGACCACCGCGTCGCCTGGGCGCAGGAAGGATGGCAGATCCCGTATCTGATAGTCGCTCAGCGCATGCGAGCCATTGTTCGGATCGACAACAAGCAGACGCGCGCCGTCGCGCGGCTCGGCAGGCCTGAGCGCGATACGCTCCTCCGGCAGATCGAAATCGAAAAGGTCAACACGCATTCAATTGGTCCAGGCAGTTCATCCAGGCAAAGCGAAACCCGCCCCTCACGCCCAAGGCGCAAGAAGCGGGTTTCAGGAGTAATCACGATCAGACGTCGGCGGCAACCCGCGCGGAGACGATCGAATCCGGATCCTTTACCGGCTCGCCGCGCTTGATCTGGTCAACAAATTCCATGCCGGAGATGACCTGACCCCAAACGGAGTACTGCTTGTTCAGCCAAGGTGCATCTGTGAAGCAGATGAAGAACTGCGAGTTGGCCGAGTTCGGGCTTTGCGAACGAGCCATCGAGCACGTACCACGAACGTGCGGAGTTGCGGAGAATTCAGCCTTCAGATCAGGCTTGGACGAGCCGCCGGTGCCGGCGCGGGCGGTGTTGCCGCCAACCTTGCCATGCTCGACATCACCGGTCTGAGCCATGAATCCGTCGATGACGCGATGGAAAACAACGTTGTCATAAGCCTTTTCACGGGCAAGCTCCTTGATGCGGGCAACATGTTCCGGAGCAACCTGCGGCAGAAGCTGAATGACAACCTGGCCCTTGGTGGTTTCCAGGATGAGGGTGTTTTCTGGATCCTTGATCTCAGCCATGTTCGTTTCCTTGTTCTCTCTGTTTGCTTTGGAATTATTTCTTGGTGACGGTGACCTTGACCATCTTGTCAGGGTTGCTCACTTCGCCGTTCTGGCCTTCGCCACGCTTGATCTTGTCGACGAGCTCCATGCCCGAGATGACCTTGCCGACGACCGTGTACTGGCCGTTCAGGAAAGCGCCGTCGGCGAACATGATGAAGAACTGCGAGTTGGCGGAATTCGGGTCCTGGGCGCGCGCCATACCGACAACGCCGCGCGTGAACGGAACCTTGGAGAATTCGGCCGGAAGGTTCGGCAGATCGGAACCGCCGGTGCCGGCCTTGTTCGGATCAAAACCCTTAGAGGCGTTACCATACTGAACGTCGCCCGTCTGAGCCATGAAGCCATCGATAACGCGATGGAACACGACGTTGTCGTAAGCGCCCTTCTTCGCCAGCGCTTCGATCTGCGCGACGTGCTTCGGAGCAACTTCCGGCATCAGCTGGATAACCACCGGGCCGTCCTTGAGCTGGATGGTCAAAAGATCTGCGGCTGCGGCCGAGAACGCACTGCCTGCGAAGGCGGCAAGGCTCAGGAATCCTGCCAATGCAATATGAAAGAGTTTCATGGATGCTCCGTTCGGGATTGGATTTCGGCTCAGCTGTTGCCGCTGGCCTTATTTTTGAGTTTGCCGTTCAGCGCTTCCAGAACCGCCGACGGCACGAAGGCGCTGACATCGCCGCCCATGGATGCGATCTGCCGCACCAATGTGGCGGTTATAGGCCGCGAGGCCGTGCCGGCAGGCAGAAACAGCGTCTGAATATCCGGCGCCATCTGCCTGTTCATGCCGGCCATCTGCATTTCATAATCAAGATCGGTGCCATCGCGCAGGCCGCGTACAAGCAAGGTCGCGCCGTGGGCGCGAGCGGCATCGACAACCAGATTGTCGAAAGCGACGACGGAAATATCGCCCGCCTTCTGCGGCAGAGCCTCACCGAGCGATCTGCGGATCAGCTCCGCCCGCTCCTCGAAAGAGAAAAGCGGCTTCTTGCCCGGATGAATGCCGATCGCGACGATCACCTTGGCGGCGACATTCAACGCCTGCACGAGGACATCCAAATGTCCGTTGGTCATCGGGTCGAAGGACCCTGGATAGAAGGCTGTCGTCATTATCAAGCCGGCTCGTTGTTTCGACGCCTTTTGTCATGGATGAGGCCGTATCGCAAGTGATTTGCAACCCGGCGGCAGCCTCTGAACTGCAGATGAACACGCCGTTCAAGCCTGTTTCAGCTCGACAATGCTTTACTGGCATCAACATCGAAACGGGCCTGGTTCAACGGCTCGCCGATCTCGGTTTCAGGGACATCATGCCATGCTCGTCTTCATCATCGCAGGCGCCATCATCGGTTCATTTTTCGTCGAATACCTCGTTCATCTTTTCTCCGACCATTATGAGATCGAATGGGATTCCGCCTCGGAAAACAGCAAAGATATCAATTTTGCCCAAGAAATCGCCACTGCCATGCGCAAGACGCATCGCGAATCTGAACGCCAGATGAACAAGGCATTCAAGGTCGCTTCAGGCACACATTGCTAGATAGCTCTCAATATCGGCGGAACCATTTGGAAAACGCCGCGTTAACAGTCCGAAACTCAGATTGCACATTGCGGCAAGAAGGAAGAAGAGTATGCCCGACAAGATCACCCTTATTAACGTTGTTTGGATGGCCATGATTTCGGGAATGCTTGCAGCAACCGTTGCGCTTTACGATCAGAAACCCGACCAGTCGAAGATCTACGGTCCCTTTGCTTCGGCTCGTCCCTTCGTTGCCTCGAGCCAGTACTAAGGGATCTGAACGCTAGTCCCACCAAAGGAGGGAGCGATCATGTTCACAATTTTGACGCTGCTTACACTTTTCATCAGCATCATGTTTGTCGTGTCAGTCGCATCCACCATTTCGGCGCTTCATCGCGAAAGCGAAGACAGCAAGAGGCTGCATAAGCGTCACAAGACGCTCTGATCTCCGCGTACCGAGCACCTCCCCCGCCACATAGCTCGCATGGAACCTGAACCGGACGCTTTCCCCGCCAGCGTCCGTTTTTTTTCCCTTATGGTCCCGGCGCTTCCCTTAGGCCCCACTGCCAAGACGCAAAAGCATGATTTTGTAAGAGGAAGCGCGCCGGTTGCTTCAATCATGCTATGGTGATCGCGGTTCATCGAGGGATCAAGATGCGCATTGTCCTGATAGGCAGCTCCGGGCGACTTGGCCGGGCGATCTTTAATGGCCTGGCGCCAAGCCATAGGGTGATAGGCATCGATCGTTCACCGTTTTCAACGACGCATCTCTTTGGAGATTTTACCGATGCGGCGTTGCTACGCCGGGCGCTGACGGATGCGGATGCAGTCATCCATTGCGCGGCCTTGCACGCCCCTCATGTCGGCACGGTTTCCGAGGATGAATTCGCCGCATCAATGTGGATGGAACACGGCAGCTGGCGGAAGCGGCGCTGGCTGCCGGCGTGAGACGACTGGTGTTTACCGGTACGACCGCACTTTATGGTCGGGCGATCGTTCCCGGTCATTGCACATGGGGTCGATGAAGACACCGCACCGCAACCGAAAAGCATCTATCACCGCACGAAACTGGAAGCCGAGCAGATCCTTAAAGGCATGACTGGCCCGGGTTTGCAGGTCCGCGTTTTACGCATGTCTCGAAGCTTTCCGGAATCGACCAATGTGATGGCCGTCTATCGTCTGCATCGCGGCGTCGATATCCGCGATGTTGCGGATGCCCATGTCGCGGCGCTGACGAACAGCGGCAAAGATTTTCAACGACATATCGTTTCCGCCGGCACGCTATTTAAACCAGAAGACTGCGAAGCGCTCGCGGCCGATGCCGCCTCCGTCATCCAGCTGCGCGCGCCCGGCCTTGCCGCGAAATTTGCACAGCGAAACTGGTCGCTGCCGGACAGAATCGATCGCATTTATGCATCCAAATCTGCGGGCACGGTTCTCGGCTGGCATTTCCGTTTTGGCTATGACGAGGTTTTTGCGCAGCTGGAACGGGACAGCCTGGAGGTTCTGCCGCCCTTTTCGCAAAATAACGAACGCCCGGAATAAAGAGTTAGGAATCGGCAGCCAGATTCTGTGCGCTCTGCTCCAAATGACAACCGCGTGAGCCTTGTTGCCAAGCTCACGCGATCGAAAACCTTCAGCGTCCAGATGGGCCAGCCCGGCCTCACTACTCTCCAAGCGGCCACAGCGAAGACTATTCTTCGCTGCCACCCTCGCTGCCGGCATCACCGGCAGCAGCATCGTCCTCGGCTGCCGAAACATCATCCTCGTCGCCTTCCGGCTCGCTGATACGCTCGACGGATACGACTTTCTCGTCCTTTGCAGTAGAGAAGATGGTGACGCCCTTGGTGGCGCGGCTGGCGACGCGGATGCCGCCGACCGGCACACGGATCAGCTGACCGCCATCCGAGACGAGCATGATCTGATCGCCATCTTCGACCGGGAATGCGGCGACGAGTTCGCCGATCTCGCCCGTCTTCGACGTATCGGTGGCGCGGATACCCTTGCCGCCGCGGCCGGAGATGCGGAAATCGTAAGAAGACGACCGCTTGCCGAAGCCCTTTTCCGAAACCGTCAGGATGAACTGCTCGAGCGCCTTGAGTTCTTCGTAGCGCTCGTCGCCGAGCTGTCCCTCTTCGGTGACTTCCTCGCCGACCAGTGCAATCTCCTCGTCGTCACCCGTCGCGGAGCGGCGCTCGCTGACGGAGCGCTTGAGATAGGCTGCGCGCTCCCACGGCTCGGCATCCACATGCCGGACGATCGTCATCGAAATGATGCGATCGCCTGGTGCAAGCGTGATACCGCGAACGCCGATCGAATTGCGGCCGGCAAAGACACGCACATCCGATACGGAGAAGCGGATGCACTGGCCGAGCGCCGTCGTCATCAGCACGTCGTCATGTTCGGTGCAGGTCTCGACGGAGAGGATTTCGTCACCCTCCTCCTCGAGCTTCATGGCGATCTTGCCGTTGCGGTTCACCTGAACGAAATCCGACAGCTTGTTGCGGCGCACGGTTCCGCGCGTCGTCGTGAACATGACGTCGAGATTGTCCCAGGTGCTCTCGTCTTCCGGCAACGGCATGATCGTGGTGATGCGTTCGCCGGGCTCCAGCGGCAGCATGTTGATCAGCGCCTTGCCGCGCGATGTCGGCGTGCCGATCGGCAGACGCCAGACCTTTTCCTTGTAGACGATACCGCGCGACGAGAAGAACAGGACTGGCGTATGCGTATTGAGAACGAATAGCCGGGTAACGAAATCTTCGTCACGAGTGGTCATTCCCGAGCGACCCTTGCCGCCGCGGCGCTGCGCACGATAGGTGGTCAACGGCACGCGCTTGATGTAGCCGAGATGAGAAACGGTGACGACCATGTCCTCGCGGGCGATCAGATCCTCGTCGTCCATCTCAAGACCGCCATCAACGATCTCGGTGCGGCGCGGCGTCCCAAATTCGTCGCGAACGGCAGCAAGCTCATCTTTTACAATGGTTTGGATGCGGGCACGCGACGAGAGAATATCAAGATAGTCCTTGATCTCAGCGCCGATCTGATTGAGTTCTTCATCGATTTCGTCACGGCCGAGAGCGGTTAGACGTGCCAGACGCAGTTCGAGAATGGCGCGCGCCTGCTCTTCAGAGAGGTTGTAGGTGCCATCCTCGTTGATGCGATGCCGGGGATCATCGATTAGCCGGATAAGAGATTCGACGTCTGCCGCATTCCAGCGGCGTGTCATCAGCTCTTCGCGGGCCGATTGCGGATCCGGCGCCTGGCGAATGACGCGGATGACTTCATCGATATTGGCGACGGCAATTGCCAGACCGACCAAGACGTGAGCGCGATCACGGGCCTTGCGCAGCAGATATTTGGTGCGGCGGCTGATGACTTCCTCGCGGAACGCCACGAAAGCGCGCAGCATGTCCATCAGGTTCATCAGCTCGGGCTTGCCGCCGTTCAGCGCCACCATGTTGCAGCCGAAAGAGGTCTGCAGCGGCGTATAGCGATAAAGCTGGTTCAGAATGACGTCGGCATTGGCATCGCGCTTCAGCTCGACGACGACGCGATAGCCCTGGCGGTCGGACTCATCACGCAGGTCCGAGATGCCCTCGATGCGCTTCTCGCGCACGAGTTCGGCCATCTTTTCGATCATCGACGCCTTGTTCACCTGATAGGGAACCTCGGTGATGATGATCTGCTCGCGATCGCCACGCATCGGCTCGATGGTCGCGACACCGCGCATGACGACGGAGCCGCGCCCCGTCTCATAGGCGGAGCGGATGCCGGCGCGGCCGAGAATTTTCGCGCCGGTCGGGAAATCCGGACCGGGGATGATCTCCATCATCTCAGGCAGCTCGATCGCCGGATTGTCGATCAGCGCGATACAGCCGTTGATGACTTCGGAGAGATTGTGCGGCGGAATGTTCGTCGCCATACCGACCGCGATGCCGCCGGAGCCGTTGACGAGCAGGTTCGGGAAGCGTGCCGGCAGAACCTTTGGTTCTTCCGTCGTCGCGTCATAGTTTTCCTGGAAATCGACCGTTTCCTTGTCGATATCCTCGAGAAGCTCGTGGGCGACCTTCGTCAGGCGGGATTCCGTGTAGCGCATCGCCGCCGGCGGATCGCCGTCAATCGAGCCGAAATTGCCCTGCCCGTCGATAAGCGGCACACGCATCGACCAATCCTGCGCCATGCGGACCAAGGCGTCATAGATCGAAGCGTCGCCGTGCGGGTGATAGCTACCCATGACGTCGGCGACGGGACGGGCCGACTTCACATATTTGCGGTTCCAGTGATAGCCGCTCTGATGCGCCGCGTAGAGGATGCGCCGATGAACGGGCTTCAAACCATCGCGAACGTCAGGAAGCGCACGGCTGACGATCACGCTCATGGCGTAATCGAGATACGACCGCTGCATTTCCTCGATGATGGAAATCGGCTCGATGCCTGGCGGGAGCTTCCCGCCGCCGGGTGGTGTTTGCTCAGTCAAAACAGATCACGATCTCTTTTAGAATCACTGCGAAATTTATAGCCGAAAGGCCTGGCGAGCGCCAATTTTGGCCGGTGTTTTTGAACAGGTTTTGCCCCTTTAAGCCATGGAATCGAACATTTCCATGGCGAAACTGATCAACACCAGCGCATGACCCTTTGCGAAAGCCCGTTCCTCGCATAACAATGCTCGCTAACAGCGACAGAACAAGCTTCGGGGACTATATGGCGAGCGCGGATACGCTGATCAATGCCTTCACGACTCTGCTTGTCACTGTCGATCCGCCGGGGCTCGCGC
Organism: Rhizobium sp. BK491; assembly: GCF_014194925.1. Classification (NCBI taxonomy): domain Bacteria; kingdom Pseudomonadati; phylum Pseudomonadota; class Alphaproteobacteria; order Hyphomicrobiales; family Rhizobiaceae; genus Rhizobium; species Rhizobium sp. BK491. Next base: position 269,589 of record NZ_JACIAR010000001.1, on the reverse strand, counting down.
CGCTTTTCATCGGACTTACGGCTGGCATGAATCGTTCGGAGCGCAAGCAAGTGGCGCTGCGCGGCTCGCTGATCGCCTTCTTCATCCTGGCGGCCTTCGCCCTGTTCGGCGCCAGCGTGCTTGGTGTGCTTGGTATCTCCATCGGCGCCTTCCGCATTGCCGGCGGCTTGCTGCTGTTCTGGATCGCCTTCGAGATGGTGTTCGAGCGGCGGCAGGACAGGAAGGAAAAGACGACCGAAGTCGCGATCACCAAGGATCATATCCGCAATATTGCGGTCTTCCCCCTCGCCCTGCCCCTGATCGCCGGTCCTGGCGCCATCTCCGCCACCATTCTGTTGGCCGGCTCGCTGCAAACGACGCTTGACCGGGCGCAGCTGATCGGCGTCATCGCCGTCAATCTCGCCCTGGTCTTTGCAGCCCTTGCCATTTCAGACAGGCTCGACCGAATGCTCGGCGCTACCGGCCGGGCCATTCTCACCCGGCTGCTCGGGGTTATTCTTGCGGCGCTTGCCGCGCAGTTCGTAGTGGATGGAGCAAAAGCGGCGCTCACGCTTTCATGAAAAAGCCCGCAAACGAGCGGGCTTTTAACGATCAAGCAGCTGCGCCTATCTCAGAACGGGATGTCATCATCCAGATCGCGCGAGAAGTTGCCGCCGCCGCCCTGGCTGCTGCTGCCACGGTTGCCGCCACCGCCACGGGAGGAGCCTTGCGATGAGGACTGGCCGTAGTCGTCGCCACCGTAGTCGCCGCCAAAATCACCGCCGCCGCGGCCGCCACGACTTCCACCTTCGATGGAACCGCCGCCCTCGCCGCGGCCATCGAGCATGGTCAGGGTCGAATTGAAGCCCTGCAGCACGACTTCGGTCGAGTAGCGGTCCTGACCGTTCTGATCCTGCCATTTGCGCGTTTGCAGCGCGCCCTCGATGTAAACCTTGGCACCCTTCTTCAGATATTGCTCAGCCACCTTGCAGAGGCCTTCATTGAAGATGACGACGCGGTGCCATTCGGTCTTTTCCTTGCGCTCGCCGGAATTGCGGTCGCGCCAAGTTTCCGACGTGGCAATATTGAGGTTGGCGATCGGGCGGCCGTCCTGCGTGCGGCGGATTTCCGGGTCCGCCCCGAGATTTCCAACCAGAATTACCTTGTTTACACTACCGGCCATGATACCACCCTGCTTGCCGCCCATCGACGGCTTTGAAATTCTATGGGGAGCACCTTAACCCATAGCGGGCGTCGGGTGCTATTTATGCGGCCTTCTCGGTTCCGTTCATCCACAAAGAAATCGCCGCGATAATTTTGTTCTTTATTTGTTCTAATTTATCCCTATGATGATGTCAACGGAATCGAAAACCCGGCTCCATCCCTTCATTTCAGCCTCGACTCGCGGGCTGACATCACTAAATAAAGGCAGACTCCAAAGGACCTGCATACGACGATGAGCGAACTGAAGACTATTTCGATACGTGGTGCGCGCGAGCACAATCTCAAGGGCATCGATCTTGATCTGCCACGCAACAAGCTGATCGTCATGACCGGCCTTTCCGGCTCCGGCAAGTCGTCGCTCGCCTTCGACACCATCTATGCCGAGGGCCAGCGCCGCTATGTCGAAAGCCTTTCGGCCTATGCGCGGCAGTTCCTCGAAATGATGCAGAAGCCTGATGTCGACCAGATCGACGGCCTCTCGCCAGCGATTTCGATCGAGCAGAAGACGACCTCGCGCAATCCGCGCTCGACGGTCGGCACGGTTACGGAAATCTACGACTATATGCGTCTGCTGTTTGCCCGCGTCGGCGTTCCCTATTCGCCAGTCACGGGCCTGCCGATCGAGAGCCAGACCGTCAGCCAGATGGTCGACCGCGTGCTCGCCTATGAGGAAGGCACGCGGCTTTATATTCTCGCGCCGCTCGTGCGCGGGCGTAAGGGCGAATACAAGAAGGAACTGGCAGAGCTCATGAAAAAGGGCTTCCAGCGCGTCAAGGTCGATGGCCAGTTCTACGAGATCGCCGATGTGCCGGCGCTCGACAAGAAATACAAGCACGACATTGACGTGGTCGTCGACCGTATCGTCGTGCGTCCAGACATGGCGGCGCGCCTTGCCGACAGCTTCGAGACATCACTGCGTCTTGCCGATGGGCTTGCGGTCGCGGAATTCGCAGACAAGCCGTTGCCGCCTGAAGAAACCGCTGCCGGCGGTTCGGCCAACAAGTCGCTGAACGAGACACATGAGCGCGTGCTGTTCTCGGAGAAATTCGCCTGCCCGGTTTCCGGCTTCACCATTCCGGAGATCGAACCGCGCCTGTTCTCCTTCAACAATCCCTTCGGCGCCTGCCCGTCCTGCGACGGCCTAGGCTCGCAGCAGAAGATCGATCCGGAACTGATCGTGCCGGAGCCGGAACGTACGTTGCGCGATGGCGCGATCGCTCCCTGGGCCAAGTCGACCTCGCCTTATTACAACCAGACGCTGGAAGCGCTCGGCAAGCACTATGGCTTCAAGCTCGGCAATCGCTGGAACGAGCTGTCCGACAAGGCCAAGGATGTGATCCTGAACGGCACGGAAGACAAGATCGAATTCCACTATGCCGATGGGGCGCGTTCCTACACCACGCATAAGAATTTCGAAGGCATCGTGCCGAACCTCGAGCGCCGGTGGAAGGAAACGGATTCCGCCTGGGCACGCGAGGAGATCGAACGCTTTATGTCGGCCGCCCCCTGCCCGGCCTGCAACGGCTATCGCCTGAAACCGGAGGCTCTGGCGGTCAAGATCGACAAGCTGCACATCAGCCAGGTGGCGGAGATGTCGATCCGCGTTGCTCGCGACTGGTTCGATGCGCTGCCGGGCACGTTCACCGACAAGCAGAACGAAATCGCGGTGCGCATTCTCAAGGAAATCCGCGATCGCCTCCGCTTCCTCAACGATGTCGGCCTCGAATATCTGAGCCTGTCGCGTAATTCCGGCACGCTGTCCGGCGGCGAAAGCCAGCGCATCCGGCTCGCGTCGCAGATCGGCTCGGGCCTGACCGGCGTTCTCTACGTCCTCGACGAGCCGTCGATCGGCCTGCATCAGCGCGACAATGCACGCCTTCTGGAAACGCTGAAGCATCTGCGGGATATCGGCAACACCGTCATCGTCGTCGAGCACGACGAGGACGCCATCCTCACAGCCGACGATGTCGTCGATATCGGCCCCGCGGCTGGCGTGCATGGCGGGCAGGTGGTGGCGCATGGCACGCCGCAGGAAATCATGGCGAACCCGAAGTCACTGACCGGTAAATATCTTTCCGGCGAGCTCGGCGTGCCGGTTCCAGACGAGCGACGCAAGCCCAAGAAGGGCAAGGAGATCAAGGTCGTCGGCGCGAGAGGCAACAACCTCAAGAATGTCACGGCGTCTATTCCGCTCGGTGTCTTCACTGCAGTGACTGGCGTGTCCGGCGGCGGCAAGTCTACTTTCCTGATCGAGACACTTTATAAGTCGGCGGCGCGGCGTGTCATGGGCGCTCGTGAAATCCCCGCCGATCATGACCGCATCGACGGTTTCGAGCATATCGACAAGGTGATCGACATCGACCAGTCACCGATCGGCCGCACGCCGCGCTCGAACCCAGCGACCTATACCGGCGCCTTCACGCCAATCCGCGACTGGTTTGCCGGACTGCCGGAAGCCAAGGCGCGCGGCTATCAGCCGGGCCGCTTCTCCTTCAACGTCAAGGGCGGCCGCTGCGAGGCGTGCCAGGGCGACGGCGTCATCAAGATCGAGATGCACTTCCTGCCCGACGTCTACGTCACCTGCGACGTCTGCCACGGCAAGCGCTACAACCGCGAAACCCTCGACGTCACCTTCAAGACCAAGTCGATCGCCGACGTGCTCGACATGACGGTCGAGGAAGGCGTCGATTTCTTTGCGGCCGTCCCCGCCGTGCGCGACAAGCTGCAGAGCCTGAAGGATGTCGGTCTCGGCTATATCAAGGTGGGACAGCAGGCCAATACGCTTTCGGGTGGCGAGGCGCAGCGCGTCAAGCTAGCCAAGGAATTGTCGAAGCGATCGACGGGCCGCACGCTCTACATTCTCGACGAACCCACAACCGGATTGCACTTTCACGATGTCGCCAAGCTTCTGGAAATGCTGCACGAACTGGTCAATCAGGGCAATTCCGTCGTGGTCATCGAGCACAATCTCGAAGTCATCAAGACCGCCGACTGGATCCTCGATTTCGGTCCTGAAGGCGGTGATGGCGGCGGCGAGATCGTGGCTGTCGGCACGCCGGAGGCGATCGTGAAGGAGAAGCGCTCCTATACGGGGCAATTCCTGAAAGAACTGCTGGAGCGGCGGCCGGTGAAGAAGGTTGCCGCGGCGGAGTAAGGTTCACCCGGACTGACGTCCAAGGAGGAGAGAATGACCAAAGCGGGCGAAATCCGCACAGGTATCGGCGGATGGACCTTCGAGCCCTGGCGCGGGACCTTCTATCCCGACACGCTGAAGCAGAAGGACGAGCTGAATTATGCCAGCCGCCAGCTGAAAGTGATCGAGGTCAACGGCACCTATTACAGCACGCAGAAGCCTGAAGTGTTTGCCAAATGGGCCGCCGATGTCCCCGACGGCTTTATTTTCTCCCTGAAGGCGACGCGTTTCGTCACCAACCGCCGCGTCCTTGCCGAGGCGGGCGAGTCAATGCAGAAGTTTCTGGAATCCGGCATCAGCGAGCTCGGCGATCACCTCGGCCCGCTGCTGTGGCAGTTCGCGCCGACGAAGAAATTCGATCCGGATGATTTCGAGGCTTTCCTGAAGCTGCTGCCGGCCAAGCAGGATGGGCTTGCTCTCAGGCATGTGGTCGAAGTCAGGCACGATTCCTTCAAGGTGCCGGAATTCATTGCACTGCTTGAAAAGTATAATGTGGCGCCAGTCTGTGCAGAGCATTTCGAATATCCGATGATCGCCGACGTGACCGCGGACTTCGTCTATGCCCGACTGCAAAAAGGCTCGGATGACATCAAGACCTGCTATCCGCAGAAGGACCTGAAAGCCTGGGCGGATCGCCTGAAAACCTGGGCCGCGGGCAAGGTGCCGGATGACCTGCCGCTGATCGATGCGAAACGCAAAATCAAAGCCGAGCCGCGTGATGTCTTTGCCTTCATGATCCATGAGGGCAAGGTGAACGCGCCTCCGGGCGCGATCGCATTGCAGGAAGAAGTGGCAAAGTAGCCCTATAGCGGCTTGACGGCTGCTACGAGATCTTCGGCCGTCAGTCCTTTGCCGGCATGCTGGCCCGCCAAGCCATGCAGCCAGACGCCGGCCGCGGCGGCTTCGAATGCGGGCGCTCCCTGCGCCATGAGGCCGCCGACAATGCCGGCAAGTACATCGCCGGAGCCGGCCGTGGCAAGCCAGGGTGGCGCGTTGGCATTGATCAGTGCCCTGCCATCGGGGGCGGCGATCACGCTGTCGGCGCCCTTGTAGATGATCACGGCATGGGCTCTCTTTGCCGCTGCCCTCGCCTTGTCGATCTTGCTCAATGTCTCGTCGGCCGCAATATCGGGAAAGAGGCGACCAAACTCCCCCTCATGCGGCGTCAGCACCAATCGCGTCGGCCCTTCGGCAAAAGCATCGAACAATCGCTGCGGCTCGTCGCGAAACGAGGTGATGCCGTCTGCGTCCAATACCAGATGCCGATCCGCAAGCGCGAGGCAGAATTGCCGCGCCTTCTCACCGGCGCCGAAGCCCGGCCCCAGAATGAAGGTCGAAAGACGCTGATCGGTAAGCCATTTCCGTAAAGCGGCTTCGTCGTCGACTGCATGCAGCATGATTGAGGTCAACAAACTGGCGTTAACCCCCAGAGCCTCCGAGGGCGATGCAATAGTGACGAGCCCTGCCCCAGCCCTCAGGCCCGCCATTGCCGACATGCGCGCGGCACCTGTCGCATTCGGCCCGCCCGAGAAGACGACGAGATGACCTCGCTTGTATTTGTGCGTCTCGACGCCTGCCGAAGGTATGGCCGCCTGCCACTGTGCCGGCTTGTTTTCGGCGAGCAAGCGGTCGGCATGGGCGCGGACGATGCGGTCGGGAATGCCGATGTCGAAAACCTCAAGCTCTCCGCAAAGGTCGCGACCGGGAAGGAGAAGATGTCCCGGCTTGCGCGTCATGAAGGTCACTGTTCGCACAGCGCGAAAGGCAGCGCCGAGAATGCGGCCGCTGCGGCCATCGAGGCCCGAGGGCAGGTCAACGGCAATCACCGGAATGCCAGCCTCATTGACACGCCCAATAATGGCCACCACATCATCCGGCACGGAACGGGAGAGTCCTGCGCCAAAGATAGCATCGATCACCACATCTCCGGTCATCGGGGCATAACCACTGAACGCAGCGCCATCGATTGGACACTCGGCGAAAGCGCGGGCGGCGTCCCCCTTGAGCCGCTGTGGATCGCCCAGATGAAAGAGCTGCACGTCGGCTCTGGCCTGTCGCAGCGCCCGCGCCGCCACGTAGCCGTCCCCGCCATTATTGCCAGGCCCGCAAAGGACGACATAACGCAGCGCTCCGGGAAAGTGCCGAAGTGACGCGGCAGCAACCGCCTGCCCTGCCTTCTCCATGAGGCCATAGGAGCTGATGCCGGATGCGGCCGCAGCGCAGTCGACGCGAGACATGGCGTCAGGGGTGAGAAGCAGATCGGCGAGCGGGAACATCATGGCGGATATTATAGATGCGAAATCTGCCTCAAAAACAACCGCTATTGCGGCGGCCATTTTGGTTTATAAATATGCATTTGCACAACAATTAACCGATAACATTCAAGACCTTGCTGGAGCACAAACATGACGCGCACAGCACTTTTTTGCGAAATTTTGCTTATCCAACGCATTTCGACGCGAAATCGCTTCCATTTTCCCGAAAAATCCTCATCAATTCATCGTCTCGGTGCGAAATCGCCGGGAATTTTTACGGCAGCTTGTTTTCAATTGGCATGATACGTGCATTACGTTGGCCGAGCGGGAAATAGGCCTGCTGTAACAGGAGAAGCGGAGAGACATTTTCTCATGAAAAAGATCGAAGCGATCATTAAGCCCTTTAAGCTCGACGAAGTGAAGGAAGCCCTTCAGGAAGTCGGACTGCAGGGCATCACCGTCACGGAAGCGAAGGGCTTCGGTCGTCAGAAGGGCCACACGGAGCTTTACCGTGGCGCCGAATACGTCGTCGACTTCCTGCCGAAGGTGAAGGTCGAAGTTGTGTTGGCGGACGAAAATGCGGAGGCGGTGATCGAGGCCATCCGCAAGGCCGCGCAAACAGGGCGTATCGGCGACGGAAAGATTTTCGTTTCCAACGTGGAAGAAGTCATCCGAATTCGTACCGGCGAAACGGGCATCGACGCCATCTAATCCGCCCGGCCCTTCGGGCCGCGGCTCGTTCAATCGTCATCTATGTCAAGGGAAGTAATTTCATGACGACTGCAAGCGAAATTTTGAAGCAAATCAAGGACAACGACGTCAAGTTCGTCGACCTGCGCTTCACCGATCCGAAGGGCAAGCTGCAGCATCTCACCATGGATGTGGTCTGTGTCGACGAAGATATGTTCGCCGATGGCGTCATGTTCGACGGCTCCTCGATTGCGGGCTGGAAGGCCATCAATGAATCCGACATGGTGCTGATGCCGGATCCGGATACGGTCCACATGGATCCATTCTTCGCGCAGTCGACGATGGTCATTCTCTGCGACATCCTAGACCCGATCTCCGGCGAATCCTATAACCGCGATCCGCGCGGCACTGCTAAGAAAGCCGAAGCCTATCTCAAGGCTTCGGGTATCGGCGACACCGCCTACTTCGGCCCGGAAGCCGAATTCTTCGTTTTCGATGACGTCAAGTATAAGGCCGATCCCTACAATACCGGTTTCAAGCTCGATTCCAGCGAACTGCCGTCCAACGACGACACCGACTATGAAACTGGCAACCTCGGCCACCGTCCGCGCGTCAAGGGCGGTTACTTCCCGGTTCCGCCGATCGACAGCTGCCAGGACATGCGTTCGGAGATGCTGACGGTTCTGACAGAAATGGGCGTTACCGTCGAAAAGCATCACCATGAAGTCGCAGCCGCCCAGCACGAACTCGGCATCAAGTTCGATACGCTGGTACGCAGCGCCGACGGCATGCAGATTTACAAGTATGTCGTCCACCAGGTCGCCAATGCTTATGGTAAGACCGCAACCTTCATGCCGAAGCCGATCTTCGGCGACAACGGCTCGGGCATGCACGTTCACCAGTCGGTCTGGAAGGGCGGCAAGCCGACATTCGCAGGCGACGAATACGCAGGTCTTTCCGAAACCTGCCTCTATTACATCGGCGGCATCATCAAGCATGCCAAGGCGATCAACGCCTTCACCAACCCGTCGACGAACTCCTACAAGCGTCTCGTTCCGGGCTACGAAGCTCCGGTTCTGCTCGCCTATTCGGCTCGCAACCGTTCGGCTTCCTGCCGTATCCCGTTCGGCTCGAACCCGAAGGCAAAGCGCGTCGAAGTCCGCTTCCCTGACCCGACGGCCAACCCCTATCTCGGTTTCGCCGCCATGCTGATGGCCGGCCTCGACGGCATCAAGAACAAGATCCATCCCGGCAAGGCCATGGACAAGGATCTCTACGACCTGCCGCCGAAGGAACTGAAGAAGATCCCGACGGTCTGCGGCTCGCTGCGCGAAGCTCTGGAAAGCCTGGACAAGGACCGCAAGTTCCTGACCGCCGGTGGCGTTTTCGACGATGATCAGATCGATGCCTTCATCGAACTGAAGATGCAGGAAGTCATGCGCTTCGAAATGACCCCGCATCCGGTCGAATATGACATGTACTATTCGGTCTAATAAAAAATTGCGAAAGCCCCGGCCTTGCCGGGGCTTTCCTCATTATGAGGAAGCCGGTGGCAGGCGTCCCTCCAAATACCGTCTTCACATTGAGCTGCTGCTCGGCGTAGAACCGAGCCGAATGTGACAGTTCAATGAAGGAATGAGGGCAAAATCCTTGATATCAGTGGTGAAAGTCACCACATGATTGCTTGAAAGGAAGTCGTGCCATGAAACAACGAAACGCAAAATTCAATATTGGCGACGTGGTTCGACACCGGATGTTCCCCTTCCGCGGTGTCATCTTCGATGTCGATCCGGAATTCGCAAATACAGAGGAATGGTGGAATTCCATTCCCGCGGAAGTGCGTCCCGATAAGGACCAGCCCTTCTATCATCTTCTCGCCGAAAACGACGAGACGGAATATGTCGCATACGTATCGGAGCAGAACCTCATCAACGATGAGAGCGGGCTTCCCTTGCGCAATCCGCAAGTCGCTCAGATATTCGACCAGGCCCCGACCGGGCAGCTCAAGCCCAAGATGAGCTTTGCCCATTAAACACCGCTAAAATATATCCTATTCCAAAGGGAAGGCGCTCCCAACGCCTTCCCTTTTTATTTGGCTTCCGAGCATCGCATGCCGTCCCCTGCGCAAAGAAAAAGCCCGGAGCGCTCCGGGCTTTTTTTTATAGGATAATGAAATTCCGCAAGCTTACTGCGCTTTGGCAGCCTTCTGAGCGTCTTCCAGCTTCTTGCGTGCTTCCTCAGCCTTCTTCTGCATGCTGTCCTGCAGGCTCTTCTGGCTTTCGGCGAGCTTGCTGTCGGAGATAGCCGGGCCGTCAAAAGCGGCGCCGAAGCCGGTCAGCGAGATCTTGATCGGGTTCGGAGCGCGACGGAAGTTCACAGACGTGAAGGTGACGTCGGTGCCCTTCTTCAGCGAAGCAATCATCGCGTCCGTCACGGGGACTTCCGCGGTGCACTTGTCTGGAAGGCAGACGGCGTAATCGAGCTTCTGACCCTTGCCGCCATCGACCTGCATGGTGATGCCCGGCGGAATGAGGCGGGCCGTCGGAACGGAGATCTGCAGGATCTTGCGGTTTACCTTGCCGTCGACGGAGATGAGGCCAACAGCCGTAACGAGCTGGCCGTTGTTTGCCATGATCAGGTTCTGCACGATGCAGATGTCGGCATCGTCCTGTTTGGTGCAGGTCTTGTACCAGCCCAGACGCGGCTGGTTGGGATCACCACCGCCATCGGCCGGAGCTGCGTTGGACGCATCCTGCGCGAAAGCGGCAGCCGGCATGGCCGCGCCAATCATGAGAGCCAGAGCAGAAAGACCTGCCCGCATTTTGTTGTCAGTCTTGAACATCATAGCGAAACCGCCTCCTGAAATCCGCTGCGGGACGACAGCGCGCCGTCCCATGCAATTCGGGTCAAACCGTCGTCCACCTGTCGAATGAATAAGGCAAATACATGACCCGAGAAACCCGGCACCCCTGTTACATCGCACTGGCACGGATATCCAGCTTTTCTTTGGCCTTTTCTGCCAAGTCCTAAGATTTCCGCAGTCGCGTGTTGAATTCGGCACGCTCATGATAATGTTCGGCCGAATCATACCCTTCCCGGAAAGGATGCCATGCAAGCGCTCCGGATCGCTGCCTTCCTGTTCTTAGCAACCTTGTGCAATGCCGCGGCAGCTCAGCCGCTTTACGGCATCGCCATGCATGGAGATCCGGCGCTGCCGGTGGACTTCAAGCATTTCCCCTATGTCAATCCGGATGTCAAAAAGGGCGGCCGCGTCAGCTATGGCGTCGTCGGCACTTTCGACAATCTCAACCCCTTCATTCTGAAGAGCATGCGCACGACGGCGCGGGGCATGTGGGACCCGGAATACGGTAATCTCGTTTATGAACCGCTGATGGTGCGCTCGCGCGACGAGCCTTTTACGCTGTATGGGCTGCTGGCGCAGACGGTCGAATGGGACGACAGCCGAAGCTATATTCAATTCAACCTCAATCCTGATGCCAAATGGTCAGACGGGCAGCCGGTGACGCCGGAAGATGTGATCTTCACGTTCCAGCTTCTTCGCGACAAAGGCCGCGTCCCGTTTTCATCGTGGCTTGAGACCATCGCCAGCATGGAGAAGGTTGGTGAGCACAGCGTGATGATCCGCTTCAACGAGAAAGCCAATCGCGAAACGCCGCTCATCATCGCCTCGTCGCTGCCGATTCTGCCGAAGCATGCGATCGACACGGATAGTTTCGATCAGACCTCCCTGCGCATTCCGATCGGCTCCGCCCCCTATAGGATTAAGAGCATCGATCCCGGCCAGCGCATCGTCTTCGAGCGCCGTTCTAACTACTGGGGCAAGAACCTCCCGTCGAAGGTCGGCATCGACAATTATGATGAAATCACCGTCAATTACTTCCTGCAGGACACGACGCTGTTCGAAGCTTTCAAGAAAGGCGATGTCGATATTTATCCCGACGGCAGCCCGGGCCATTGGCAGCAGGCTTACAATTTTCCTGCGGTAACTTCCGGCGCCATCATCAAGGAGACCTTTAGGCCAAAAACGCCGAGCGGCATGTTGGGGTTCGTCTTCAATACGCGGCGGCCGATGTTTGCCGACAAGAATGTGCGCAAGGGACTGACCCTCGCCTTCGACTTCGAATGGCTGAACCGAAATCTCTATTCGGGCGCCTACAAGCGCACGGAGAGCTATTGGCAAAATTCCGATCTTTCGTCGTTCGGCATTCCAGCGGATCCGCATGAGCTCGCCATGCTGGGACCGATCAAGGACCGCATCGATCCGGACGTGCTCGATGGCACCTACAAGCTGCCCGTCAGCGACGGTTCCGGGCGTGACCGCAAGATCCTGCGCGAGGCGGTAGCCCTGCTCAAGGAGGGTGGCTATACAATCCGCGGTGAGAAGATGGTCGATAAGAACGGCCGCCAGCTCAGCTTCGAAATATTGACCCAAAATGCGGATCAGGAGCGCATGGCGATCCCCTATCGCCGATCTCTGGAATTGCTCGGCATTGCAGTAACGATTCGCACGGTCGATGATTCGCAATATCAGCTCCGGACGATCAACTACGACTACGACATGATCATCAAGTCCTACCCTTCGTCGCTATCGCCGGGCATCGAGCAAGTGGGGCGCTGGAGCTCCGCTGCCGCCAAGACCGAAGGCAGCCTTAATTTCGTCGGCGTCGCAGACCCCGATGTCGATACGCTGATATCGCATTTTCTGATGGCGCGTTCGGCCGAGGATTTCCGCGACGCCGTGCGTTCTTTCGATCGGATGCTGATTTCCGGATATTATCTAGTGCCGCTCTACCATATCGATCAACAATGGGCAGCGCGGCGAAGCCGCGTCAACCATCCCGGTGTTCTGCCGCTTTACGGGTACTATCTGCCTGCGTGGTGGGATGCTTCCGCGCAATAATCTCGGCCGGTTCCCTTTCGGTAACCGGTTGAAGCCATCGGCACAAAGGCATAGATGGAGAAGAACAGCGCGAAAAACCGAAAGGATGAAACCATGGAACGCATCACGATCGACATCGTCTCGGATGTCGTCTGCCCGTGGTGCTATCTCGGCAAGGCCCGCCTGGAGCTCGCCATTGCCGAGGTGCAGGACGAAGTAGGCGTCGACCTCAACTGGCGACCCTATCGGCTCAATCCCGACTATCCGCCCGAAGGCGTCGACCAGAAAAAGGCGCTGGAGCAAAAGCTTGGCGGCGCCGAGCGTGTCGCCGAGGGGCACAAGATGTTAACCGAGCTCGGCCGCGAAGTGGGAATCAAGTTCGATTTTGACGCCATCAAGATCGGCCCGAACACGCTCGATGCCCATCGCCTCATCCACTGGTCCGTCACCGAAAGCCGCGAAAAGCAGGACAAGGTGGTCGATGCGCTCTTCAAGGCCAATTTCGAAGAGGGCCTCAATGTCGGCGATCATGCCGTACTGCTCGATATTGCCGAAAAAGCCGGGCTCGACCGCTCGGTCATATCAACGCTGCTAGCCTCCGATGCGGACCGCGATCTCATCATCGGCGAGATCGACGCCGCCCAGAAGATCGGCGTCAACGGCGTTCCTTTCTTCATCTTCGACCAGCAATATGCCATCAGCGGCGCGCAGACACCGGATGTGCGCGTCGAGGCCTTGCGCGACATCGCCAAGATGAAAGCGGAAGCACGGGCGGGGATGAACTAAGCGGGATTCCGCTTTTTCGATCATAGCTGCAAGAGCTTCCGCGATCTGCGATTCGCGGAAGTAGCCGCGTCATACCGACATCAGGCTTTTACCAGTAGTCCCGAAGCCATCGCCCGGAAGGCTTCTATCGCCTTGGGCAGCACTTCCGCCGGATTATCGCTGGCAGCAACCCAGAGGGCAGCATTCAGCGCCGCACCGGAAATGAGCCGGGCAGCCGCCTCGGGATCGACCGGCTTGACCACCTCTTGTTCCAGAAGTTTTGAGACCGTCTGCCGGGTGCCGGCGAGACAGCTGTTCTGGCTGGGCCATTTCGAGGGGTCGCCGAGAACGGCCGGACCGTCGAGCAAGACGATGCGCTGCACTTCGGGATCGAGAGCCATCTTGATGTAGGCCTCGCCTTCCGCAAGCAGACCTTGCCAGTCCCCATCCGCCTGCGCGCCGATCTCCTTCGCCCGCAGCGCCAGTTCGTTGTCGATCTGATCGACAACGGCGGCGAGCAAGCCGCGCTTATCGCCGAAATTATGATAGAGGGCACCTCTCGTCAGGCCAACATCCGCCGTCAACTCATCCATTGAGGCCGCCGCAAATCCTTTCTCCGCAAAGGCTTTCCGCGCAGCGGCAATCAGCTTGCTCCGATTTTCTTCCATGGTTTCCAGGCGCTTTGCCATATCACTCTCAAATTTCACATACGTTTCGTATTTGAAATATTGACATACGTCGCGCATATGAATATTTCACATACATGTCGTATATCAAACGAAGCGGCAGTTTGGAAGTCTCGCGTGAGCTTGCGTTCTTCCGATCTTTTCACATCAACGAAAGCCAAACATTATGACGACACGTAACGCAATCTTCCCGAAGAACAGGCATGCGCTTTATGAGGAGCATGGCTATTCCGCCGCAATCCGCTCCGGCGATCTGCTGTTCGTCTCCGGCCAGGTCGGCAGCCGCGCGGATGGAAGCCCGGAGCCGGATTTCGAAAAGCAGGTCCAGCTCGCCTTCGACAATCTGAGAGCAACTTTGGAAGCGGCAGGCTGCACCTTCGATGACATCATCGATGTCACGTCGTTCCACACAGACCCGGAGCGGCAGTTCGGTGCGATCATGGCCGTCAAGAACCGGATCTTCACCGAAAAACCCTACCCGAACTGGACGGCGATCGGCGTCAATTGGCTGGCGGGCTTCGATTTCGAAATCAAGGTCATCGCGCGCATTCCGGATGCCGCGGAGATGCGCGAGCCACAAGCGGCTTGAGGAGATGTCCGATCTCGGCCTGCCGCGGAAAATGGGTTGCGGCGGGCCGGATACCGGGTTCATCATCAGGGGCAAAGCCGCTGCGAGCGCCCACCCTATTTCGCAAGCTCCGCCAGCTGCGTCATGACAACTGCCGCTCCTTGCAGCCGCTTTTCCGGCGTCGGCAGGTCGCGGGTCAGGAAGACGCTGTGGTCGGGGCGGATCTTGGCCATGGTGCCCTGCTTGGCGATGTAGCCGACGAGATTGGCGGGGTTCGGGAATTCCTTGTTGCGGAACTGGACGACGACACCCTTCGGGCCGGCATCCAGCTTCTCGACGTTGGCGATGCGGCACAGCGACTTGATGTAGACGACCTTGAGGAGGTGCTGCACCTCCATCGGCAAGGGACCGAAACGGTCGATCATTTCGGCGCCGAACCCGTCGATCTCCTTCAGCTCCGTGATCTCGCCGAGGCGGCGATAGAGGGCCATGCGCAGATGCAGATCGGGCACGTAGTCGTCCGGAATCATGACAGACGTGCCGACGGAGATCTGCGGCGACCAGCCGGTATCCTGGATCTCGTCGACGCCCTTGACCTCGGCGACGGCCTCCTCGAGCATCTGCTGGTAGAGCTCGAAGCCAACTTCCTTGATATGGCCTGACTGTTCTTCGCCCAGCAGATTGCCGGCGCCGCGGATATCGAGATCGTGGCTCGCCAGCTGGAAGCCGGCGCCGAGCGTATCCAGCGACTGCAGCACCTTGAGCCGGCGCTCCGCCGTCGTGGTCAGAACCTTGTTGACCGGCAGGGTAAACAGCGCGAAGGCCCGAACCTTGGAACGGCCGACGCGGCCGCGGAGCTGATAGAGCTGGGCAAGGCCGAACATGTCGGCGCGGTGGACGATCAGCGTGTTGGCCGTCGGTACGTCGAGACCGGATTCGACGATGGTCGTCGATAGCAGCACGTCATAACGCCCCTCGTAGAAGGCATTCATGATGTCTTCCAGCTCACCGGCGGGCATCTGGCCATGGGCGACCGCCACCTTCAGCTCCGGCACATCCGATTGCAGGAAGGCATGGATATCGGCGAGATCGGCAAGACGCGGGCAGACATAGAAGCTCTGGCCGCCACGATAATGCTCACGCATCAGCGTTTCGCGGATGACCAGTGAATCGAAGGGCGAGATGAAGGTGCGCACCGCCATGCGGTCGACCGGCGGCGTGGTGATGAGCGACAGTTCGCGTACACCGGTCATCGCGAGCTGCAAGGTGCGCGGGATCGGCGTCGCCGACAGCGTCAGCACATGCACGTCGCTCTTCAGCTCCTTCAGGCGCTCCTTGTGCTTGACGCCGAAATGCTGCTCCTCGTCGATGATGAGCAGGCCGAGATTGGCGAACTGGATGCCGGCGCCGAGGAGCGCATGGGTGCCGACAACGATATCGGTCTTGCCATCGGCCACTTCCTTCTTGGTGAGCGCCAGTTCCTTGGAACCGACCAGGCGAGATGCCTGCTGTATGCGGATCGGCAGCCCACGGAAGCGCTCGGAAAAGGTCTTGAAATGCTGGCGCGAAAGCAGCGTCGTCGGCACGACGACGGCGACCTGCACGCCATTCATGGCAGCGACGAAGGCTGCGCGCAGCGCCACTTCCGTCTTGCCAAAGCCGACATCGCCGCAGACGAGACGGTCCATCGGCCGGCCGGCGCCGAGATCCTCGCGCACCGCCTCGATCGCGTTCATCTGGTCGTCGGTCTCGTCATACGGGAAACGCGCGGCAAATTCGTCATACAGCCCGTCCGGCGTGCTGAGCACAGGCGCATGCCGCGTCAGGCGTTCGGCCGCGACGCGGATCAAGGCGCCGGCCATATCCAGCAGGCGTTTCTTGAGCTTGGCCTTGCGCATCTGCCAGGCGCCGCCGCCGAGCTTATCCAGCTGCGCCTCGGTGCCCTCGCCGCCATAGCGCGAGAGTAGATCGATGTTTTCGACCGGCAGAAACAGCTTGGCATCGTCGGCATACTGCAGCTCGAGGCAGGCGTGCGGTGCACCGGCTGCCTCGATGGTCCTGAGGCCAACGAAACGGCCGATACCGTGCTCGGCATGAACGACGATCGAGCCTTCATCCAGGCCTGCTACTTCCGAGATGAAATCGGCGGCGCGCTTGCGGCGCTTGGAACGGCGCACCATGCGGTCGCCGAGGATATCCTGCTCGCCGATAACGATCAGATCGCCGGCTTCGAAACCGGCTTCGAGGCTGAGCACGGCCGCGGCCGCCTCACCCTTCGCCAGGCCGCCAAGGTCCTTGAAGGCCTCGATCGTCTTGACGCGCGCCAGCCCGTGTTCGGATAGCACCTGCAGGAGGCGATCGAGCGAGCCTTCGGTCCAGGCCGAAATCAGCACTTTGCCGCCCGCAGCCCGCTTGTCGGCGATATGCTTGACGACTGCATCGAAGACGTTGACGCGCTCGCTATCGGTTGTGTCGGTCGCTGACCGCGCCCAGCGTGGCCCCTGGCGGGCATCTAGCTCGATGACGCGACGCGCCTCGCCCTCATGCTCGTTGAAGGGCGAAATACGGATAGCGTCAAAGGCATCGAGCGCATTGCCGAAAGCCTTGCCATCGAGATAGAGCTGGCCGGGCGTTACTGGTTTATAGGGCGTGCCCTGTGCCATCTGCCCCTTGGCCTGCTGGCCGGATTGAAGGCGGGCGTCGTAATAGTCGAAGACGAGCTTGGAGCGCTCCTCGGCCGCCTCGCGCCCGGTGTGATCCGTGACCAAGCGAAAGCCTTTAAGGTAATCGAAGACCGTCTCGAGCTTCTCGTAGAACAGCGGCAGCCAATGTTCCATGCCGGCATATCGCCGACCTTCGGACACGGCGAGATAGAGAGCGTCATCGCGCGTGGCGGCGCCGAAGGCGGAGAGATAGTTCTTGCGGAAGCGGCTGATCGTATCCGGCGTCAACGTCACTTCGCTCATCGGATTGAGATCGAGCGAACGCACCTGCCCTGTCGTGCGCTGGCTGGCCGGATCGAAGCTGCGGATGCTCTCCAGCGTATCGCCGAAGAAGTCCAGGCGCACCGGCTCTTCCGTGCCCGGAACGAAGACGTCAAGAATGCCGCCGCGCACAGCATATTCGCCGACCTCACGCACAGTTGCCACGCGCTCGAAGCCGTTGCGCTCGAGACGAGCCGCAATATCGTCCATCCGGACCTGGTTCCCCGGACGTGCCGAGAACGCCAGGCTTTCGATGATATCCTGCGGGGCGACCTTCTGCAGCATGGCGTTGACGGTCACCAGCACAATGGCTGCATGCGGCTTGCGATGATGCGCGATCAGGCCGGACAAAGCCGCCAAGCGCCGGGCCGAGGTGTCGGAGCTTGGGGAAACGCGGTCATAGGGAAGGCAATCCCAGGCCGGCAGAGTGAGTACCGGAATTTCAGGCGCGATGAAGCCGAGCATCTGTTCGACATCGGCCATGTGCTGCCCGTCGGACATGACATAGGCAACCGGCTGACCGGCCTTTGCCATTTCGGCAATCAGGAACGGCTCAAGACCGGCCGGAACATGACCGATCGTTGTCGGCTCGCTGTCGGCGAGCAGCTTCTTCGCATCGAAACCGGGGATCATTTGGTTAATCCGAACCTTTCGGCGATCTCTTCGAAATCGGGCTTGTAGGAGGCCAGGCGCTCAAAGAGCGGTGTGCGCAGATGCTGCGGCGTCGGCTCGCTACCGAGGATCCATTTCAGAAGATCATTGTCCTCTTCGGCCATGATGCGCTCGAGCTCATCGAGATCGGCTTCAGCGAGGCCCGGCAGCTCGTTGTCGGCAAACTGGCCGAAGACGAGATCCATCTCACGGATGCCGCGATGCCAGCAACGGAAAAGGATGCGCCGACGGCGAGGATCGAGATCGGCACTGCTGAGGGTCAGCCCAGTCATCAAAACACCTTTATGTTGATGCGTCTCTATAAAACCAGCGCTCAAAGGTGGGAACCGGTTTTTCAGAAAAAAGCGCCAGAAACGCAATTTTCGGGGGAGTGTTTGATACAATGCGGCCGAGTTCTCCGCCGCCCCTTGCCAAGGACGCCCCGCCCGTCGCATTTTGCCGGCCATGCGTCCCGCTATCCTCGACCCGCTATTTGCCTCCATTTCTTCGCTATCAGGCGTCGGGCCGAAGGTATCCGAGCTGCTGGTGAAGCTGCTCGATCGCGAGACGATCGACGATTGCCGCGTCATCGACCTTATTTTCCACGCGCCGCATTCGATCATCGACCGGCGCGAGCAGCCTGGTATCGCGAGAGCACCGCAGGGCGCCATTGTTACCATAACCGGTCGTGTTGACCGACATCAGCCGCCGCCCAACCCGCGCAGCAATGTGCCTTATCGTGTCTATCTGCACGATGAGACAGGCGAACTTGCGCTGGTCTTTTTTCGTGGCAAGGCACAGTGGCTCGAAAAGCAGCTGCCGATCGATGAAACCGTTACCGTCAGTGGCAAGGTCGACTGGTTCAACGGCCGCCCGTCCATGGTGCATCCGGATTATATCATGCGCGAGAGCGAGGCCGAAAACCTGCCGCTCGTCGAGCCGGTCTATCCGTTAACCGCCGGGCTTACGCCGAAGTTCCTGCGCAAGACGATAGAGGCAGCATTGCCGCGCATTCCGCAGCTGCCCGAGTGGGATGATATTGCTCTGACGCAGAAGCCGGGCTTTCCCTCGATCTCCGATGCCTTCCACATGCTGCATGCGCCCAGGGATGCGGCCGATATCGATCCGCAGGCACCAGCGCGGCGTCGGCTGGCCTATGACGAATTCCTGGCGGGGCAATTGTCACTCTCGCTGGTGCGCCAGAGGTTGCGCAAGGTTGCCGGTCAACCCGTGCATGCAACTGGAGAAATCAGCGGCAAGATACTGGAATCCCTACCCTTCTCGATGACGAATAGCCAGCACGATGCGGTTGCCGATATTCTCAAGGATATGGCGGGCACCGAGCGCATGCTGCGGCTGCTGCAGGGCGACGTCGGCGCGGGCAAGACGCTGGTGGCGCTGATGGCTATCGCCGCCGTGATCGAAAGCGGTGGTCAGGCCGTGCTGATGGCACCGACCGAAATTCTCGCCCGCCAGCATTACGCAACAATTTCGAAATTCGCAGCAAGTGCAAACCTTTCCGTCGAAGTTCTCACAGGCCGCACGAAGGGGCGCGAACGGGATGCGATCTTGGAGCGCATCGCCTCCGGCGAAGCGCAGATCATCATCGGCACGCATGCGTTGTTTCAGGATAGCGTCGCCTATGCCAACCTCATGCTGGCCGTCGTCGACGAGCAGCATCGCTTCGGCGTCCATCAGCGCCTGCGGCTGACTGCGAAGGGCATTTCGCCCCACATGCTCGTTATGACCGCAACGCCGATACCGCGAACGCTGGTGCTGGCCGCATTCGGCGACATGGACGTTTCGAAGCTCACCGAGAAGCCCGCGGGCCGCAAGCCGATCCAGACGATCACCATTCCGAATGAACGAACCGGCGACATCGTCGCGCGCCTAAGGAGTGCGCTAGCGGAAGGTAAAAAAGCCTATTGGATATGCCCACTTGTGGAGGAATCCGAAGAATCCGATTTAATGTCGGTGGAGGAGCGGCATGAGACACTGACCAAGGCGCTCGGCCCAAGCATCGGTCTCATCCATGGCCGGATGAGCGGCCCGGAGAAAGACGCTGTGATGATGGCGTTCAAGAACGGCGAGATCCGCCTACTGGTGGCCACGACGGTCGTCGAGGTGGGCGTCGACGTGCCGGACGCGACGATCATGGTCATCGAACATGCTGAACGTTTCGGCCTGGCACAGCTTCATCAGTTGCGCGGCCGCGTCGGACGTGGCGACGAGGCCTCGACCTGCATTCTGCTTTACAAAGGGCCGCTCGGCGAAACCGGGCATGCCCGGCTGTCGATCATGCGAGAGACCGAAGACGGCTTCCGCATTGCCGAGGAGGACTTGAAGCTACGCGGCGAAGGTGAGCTTCTTGGGACACGCCAGTCCGGCACGCCAGGCTTCCGCATCGCCAGCCTCGAGGCTCATGCCGATCTCCTGGAAATCGCCCGCAAGGATGCCGCCTATCTCATCGAGCGCGATCCGGAACTGACCAGTGAGCGTGGCAGTGCGGTACGCACCCTGCTCTATCTCTTCCGCCGCGACGAGGCGATCCGCTTCCTGCGAGCGGGGTAGGCGGATGGACGCGTTAGCCGCGTCCATCCGCGTTTCATCAGATCACTTTGCGGCGAGACCGGGAATGGTAACCTGGAATACCTGGAACATGGTATCGACATCCGCGCCACTATCATCCTTGTAGGCAGCGCCGACCTGGAAACCATCCTGGGTGATGAAGTCGTTGTCATTGGCGACGAACAGGAAGTAATCGTCAGGCAGCTTCAGATCCTGAACGCTGACGAGCGACATGGCCTCCCACTTTTCCGAGAGGTTGTTTCTGTCGTTCGGCGCGCCGTTATGCAGACCAAAGCGCGCTAGATCGGCGCTGTCGTTGATATCGATGAAATTGCTGACTACCGCCGGCTTGACTGAAGGATCAAGAACGCCCTTCGGCGCGACAGCTGTGTCGCCGTCGAACTTGCCGCCGGCAATATCGGTGGCAGCGGAAACATCGACAGCCACAACGCTGCGATAGAGCGACTTATCGCCCTTCTGGCCGTAGCCATTGTTGCTATCGCGCGCCAGCATCAGGAAGCTTGTCGGTGAGAGCGCCACGATTTCGCTCTGGGCGGCAACGGCTGTCTTACCCTTCTCATTGGTGAACACCGGCAGAGGCACGACATATTCGTGCACCAGCTTCAGATTTGCAGAGTCGGCGGCATCATAGACAAGCGCGCGGGTATTCTGGCGCGTGGAGCTGGAATCGCCGCCATCTTGGCGAGTCGCGGACTGGAGCACGACGATCAGGAACTTACCGTCCGGGGTCAGAGACATGCCCTCGAAGCCTTGGTTGTTCTGGCGCCCGCTGGTCGGATCTTTCGGATCGGGAGCGGTTTCGCCAGGGCCGGGATTGTTCGAGGAAAAATTCACGGCGCCGTGGCGCATCGGCAGAAACGCGGCCGGTGGTGCCGTGGCCGAGATCATCAGCCCATCCGCCGAGAAGCGGTAGATATAGGGACCGTATTCATCGCTGATGAACATCGAACCATCGGGCAGCCGGGCAATGGCTTCGTTGTCGAGCGAGACCTTACCGTTTGGTGCCTGTGGCAAAAGTGGCAAGCCGCCTTCCGCCTGGCGAGCGCCGTTGGCTGGGTCAAGGCCAGTGGTTTCGTTGCCCTTGTTGTCTTTCAACAGCAGCGTATCCGCGAGCTTGGCTTCGACGCCCGCCTGTTCCTGGCCGGCTGGAGGTGTCGCACCGGGGGCAACCGGCGTCAGCTTGATATCGATGGTGTTGAGACGCGCACGGTAATCCGTGGTGCCGGCGACATTATAGCCGCGGTCCGGCAGCAGCCACAGCGAGCCCTTGTAGGTGCCGTCAGCGTTGCGGGTCCAGCTCTTGGTGTCGATTGACATGCCTGAACCGGAGCCGAAAGTCTCACCGAACTTATCGCGCTGATTGGCCGGAATGCGGCCGATCGCGACGCGGCCTTTATTGACCAGCTTAACACCGTCAATCGTCACGGAATTATCCGCCAGCGCCAGCATTGGAGCCGTGAAAACAAATGTGGCAAGCGCTGCCGACAGCAGCGGCAAGCTCTTCGAACGCATATATCTCAAAACCATATCCTCCTAATTAAAAACTTTGTGAAGGCAACGACATCCATCTCCGGCCGTTTCGGACCGCGTTGGAGAACCGCAGCTCGGTGCCTGTGCCCCGAACATACGATGCTGAGATACGTGCGATTATCTGCCCCGACTGACGATCTAAGGCGTCAATATGATAGAGGCATGACAATTCGCGCAGAACGCGAAGGCATTGATCCAACTATTAGAAGATGAGCAATTGAGGTTAAGGAGCCACGGGAACCCGCTGCCGCAATTCCTTGGCTGCGACCAGCTTCTCGTATTCCGGCGCCACAAGGCCGCCCGAAATCAGCAGCTTGGCGCCATCTTCAGGGCTCATATCGAGCACCGTGATCTTTTCGCGCGGAACGAAAACCAGAAATCCGGCCGTCGGTACGGGCGTCGGTGGCAGGAACACCGCCACCATGTCCTGACCCATGGCATTGAATTTCGAAGCGATCTCGCCTTTGGCATCCGTGGATATGAAGACCATGGACCAGAGGCCGGGGCTCGGATACTCGATCAGCCCTACCTTCTTGAACGAACTGCCCTGCTCTTTGAGCACAGTCTCGAAGATCTGCTTGACGCTCTTATAGATGGTTCGCACCAGCGGCACGCGATTGACGATCGACTCGCCGAAGCGGACGATGCTCTGACCGATCAGGTTCTTGGCCAGAAAGCCGACGATCGTGATGAAGATCATCGCGATCACCAGGCCGGTACCGGGAACGGCGAAGTTCAGATAGCTTTCGGGATCGTAGCGCGCGGGAATATAGGGGCGAACCCAGCTATCGGCCCAATGGACGACGGACCAGGTCAGCCATAGGGTAATGGCGATCGGGGCACAGATAATCAGGCCGGCCAGGAAATTGTTTCTGATCCGCGTCGTCACGGACATTTTGATGAGTTTTTCAGTCATTCGCCGCTCGAAAACTCCGTCCCGTCGCTACCGCTTCCCGGCAAACCCTCCCCACCATCTCTGTGGGCGAATCGTGCCAGAAATTAGCGCGGCATACAACCCGCTAGCCAGATCTGTGAGCCCAACAAGCGATCGACTCACGAGGACGTGACGGCAAATGCGCGGCGGAAGGAATCCTATTCCACGGTGACCGATTTGGCGAGATTGCGCGGCTGATCGACATCCGTGCCCATGAACACGGCCGTATGATAGGCAAGCAATTGAATCGGCAGCGAGAATATGATCGGGGCTATGATCTCGTCCACGACGGGCAAGGTGATCGTCGCCATGGTCGGCAATGTCGATGCGGCAGCGCCAATTTCATCTGTGATGAAGATGATTCGGCCGCCGCGAGCCGCGACTTCCTGCATGTTGGAAACGGTCTTGTCGAAGAAGCGGTCATGCGGGGCGATGACGATAACGGGCATGTTCTCGTCGATCAGCGCAATCGGCCCATGCTTCAATTCGCCGGCCGCATAGCCCTCCGCGTGGATGTAGGAAATCTCCTTGAGCTTCAGCGCGCCTTCCATGGCGAGGGGGAAGCTGGTGCCGCGGCCGAGATAGAGCACATCCTTGAACTTCGAGATCTCGCGCGACAGGCTTTCCATCTGCGGCTGGATGATATTCAGAACATTCGCCATGATACGCGGCATCTCGACGAGATGGCGCACCATTTCCTGTTCATTTTCAGCGCTGATGGTACCTCGAGCGACGCCGGCTCCAATCGCCAGCGAGGCAAGAACGGCAAGCTGGCAGGTGAAAGCCTTCGTCGAGGCGACACCGATTTCCGGGCCGGCCAGGATTGGAAACACGGCATCGGATTCGCGCGCGATGGTCGATTCCCTCACATTGACGACAGCACCGATTTTCAGGCCGTTATCCCGGCAATAGCGCAGTGACGCCAAGGTATCCGCGGTTTCGCCTGATTGGGAAATGAAAAGGGCCGCCTGCGACTGCAACAACGGCATTTCGCGATAGCGGAACTCGGAGGCAACATCGATTTCGACCGGCAACCGCGCGTAGCGCTCGAACCAATATTTACCCACCAGGCCGGCGAGATAGGCGGTGCCGCAGGCTGATATCGCAAGGCCGGAAACCCCGCCGAAATCGATGGCCGAGACATCCGGGCGCACACGATGGCTGGCGAAATCGACGTAATGGCTCAGCGCATGGGAGATGACCTCCGGCTGTTCGTAGATTTCCTTTTCCATGAAGTGGCGATGATTGCCCTTGTCGACCACATAGGCGGTTGCCTGCGAAATCTGCCGCGGCCTAGTCACTTCATTGCCGTTGAAATCGAGAATGGTTGCGCCGGCATGGGTGACGATCGCGCAGTCGCCGTCGACGAGATAGCTGATCTCATTGGTGAAGGGCGCAAGGGCGATTGCATCCGAACCGAGGAACATCTCGCCCTTGCCGTAACCCACGGCAAGCGGCGGGCCAGAACGCGCCGCCATCAACGTGTCAGGATCATTCTGGAACATAACGGCCAATGCGTAGGCGCCGGTCACGCGGTTCAGCATTTTCAGCATGGCTGTACGTGCGTCCAAGCCCTCGCGGACATATTTGGCCAGAAGATGGGCGACGACTTCCGTATCCGTCTGCGAGGCAAATTCCTGCCCTTCGGTCTTCAGCTCTTCGCGCAGCTCGGAGAAGTTTTCGATGATGCCGTTATGGACGACGGCAACGCCTTCCACGAAATGCGGGTGGGCATTGATTTCATTCGGAACACCGTGGGTTGCCCAGCGCGTGTGCGCAATGCCCGTCGTGCCAGGCAGAGGATCCGTCTCCAGCCGCTTCTCCAGATTGAAGAGCTTTCCTTCCGCGCGGCGGCGATCCATCACGCCGTCATGGATCGTCGCGACTCCAGCCGAATCATAGCCGCGGTACTCGAGCCGCCGCAGCGCGTCCACCAAACGCTCCGCCACAGGCTTCGTTCCGACGATCCCAACAATACCGCACATACAGCTCTCCGTCTGGCCTCAGATATGAAGGCAAGTCCTAATCATTCCTGCAATTTTCTCAATTGCCACAACGGTCACTTTCGATTTCCGACCGTTACGTCAACGCGCGAGAGTTTAGTGGCCGCCCTTTTTCGCTGCCTTGATGGCAAGGGCTCGCTCGCGGATCACCTTGGCCCGCTCCGGCTTTACTTCCTGACGAGCCCGACCGAAGGCCAGCGCATCGGCCGGAACATCCTCGGTGATGACACTGCCGGAAGCAATATATGCGCCGTCGCCGATGCGGATGGGCGCAACCAGCGACGAATTGGAACCGACGAAAGCGTTGGCGCCGATATGCGTTTCATGCTTGTTGACGCCGTCATAATTGCAAGTGATCGTACCCGCGCCGATATTGCTTCCGGCTCCGATCGTCGCATCACCGATATAGGTCAGATGATTGACCTTGGCGCCCTCGCCGATCTTGCCGTTCTTGACCTCGCAGAAATTGCCGACCTTGGCGCCACCGGCGAGATCGGCGCCCGGGCGCAGCCGTGCAAAAGGTCCGACTGTCGCTCCAGCGCTGACATGGGCGCCCTCGATGTGCGAGAAGGCATGAATGACTGCGCCCCCCTCGATGACCGCGCCCGGACCGAAGACGACATTCGGCTCGATCAGCGCATCCTGGCCGATCACGGTGTCATAGGCGAGGAAAACGGTTTCCGGCGCTATCATGGTCACGCCCGACAGCATCACCTCATGCCGGCGGCGCTCCTGCCAGAGGCGCTCGATGAAGGCAAGTTCGGCGCGGTTGTTGCAGCCTGTCATCTCGACTTCGGGCGCATCGACGGCAACGGAGCGTCCGCCAAGCGAGCGGGCGATTTCGACGAGATCGGTGAGGTAATATTCGCCCTTGGCATTGTTGTTGCCGATGCGGTCGAGAAGCTCCAGCGCCTTGCGGCCGTTGATCGCCATCAGCCCGCTATTGCACCATTTTATCGCGAGTTCGGCATCGGTTGCATCCTTGGCTTCTCGAATGGCGATCAGCTCGCCATCCTTGACCAGCAACCGGCCATAGGCGTTGGGATGTTCCGTATGAAACCCGATGACGACGATGTCGTTACCATCGGCCAGTCCCTGGCGGGCGGCCCGAAGCGGCACATCGGTCAGCAGAGGGACGTCTCCGTAGGCAACGATAATATCGTCATATCCACGGGCAATCGCCTCGCGCGCCGCCAGCACGGCATGGCCCGTGCCGAGACGTTCCTTCTGAAGATAGGATTCGATGGTGATGCCGCCGATCGACGCTGCCGCGCTGACTTCATCCGCATTGCGCCCGACAACCAGCGCCGCCGCCGAAATCCCGGTCTTGGAGATCGCATCCATGACATGGGCGATCATCGGGCGCCCGGCAATCGGATGCAGGACCTTCGACATCGATGACTTCATGCGGGTGCTGTCACCGGCGGCGAGGATGATGGCGAGGCAGCTGCGTTCCATTTCAGGCTCCGAGATGTACGGTCAAGCGTCGGCACAGGCCGAGCGAGTCCCCTCATATCAACAAGTCGAGCGATGAACTACGGCGAAATTCAAGGCGACCTCAGGCCTCGGCAAGAGCCTCGAAAGCTTCGAGGACATGCTGACGCCCATCGATGATCACAAATTCCATCGCCTTATGGGCAGCAAGGCCGTCCCGTGCCGCTATCGCGTCCACTATGGCCATATGCGTATCAGCAATATTGGCGAAGCCATTGGTTGACGGCGGCGCGCTCATGCGAAACATGCCAACCAGTGCAGCTTTGATAAGCCCACCCAGCGATCGCATGAACGGATTTTGTGAAGCCTCAGTAATTGCCAAGTGGAAATGCAAATCGGCGACTGCGAGGCTATCGGATGTATGGTGCGGCGCCGCCATGGCGGCCGCAAGATTGCGAAGCAGTTCAATACTCTCTCGGCTGGCCCTCTTCGCCACCAGACTCGCGGCGAAAGGCTCGAACGCCATGCGTATATCGTAAAGATGAAGAAGAAATTCCTTGTTGACGCCGCTCTCGAAATGCCAATTGAGCACTTCATTATCGAACATGTTCCAATGGATCTTCTCGGTCACGCGCGTCCCGACGCGCGCACGCGGCACCACAAGCCCCTTTGCCGCCAATGTCTTCATGCTTTCACGCAGGACCGTGCGGGATACCTTGAACCGTTGCAGAAGCTCGCTGTCACCGGGAAGAATGCTTCCGATCGGAAATGCACCCGAGACGATCGCCTTACCCAACTCATCGACCACTTGAGCGTGGCTCGTGCGCGATTTTCCCTCGGATTTTCCGGTCTCAAGCATTCGGTTTCGCAAGAGCTCTGTCCCTCCCTCAGACATATCGTCGGTTTAAGCGGGAAAGCAGCAGAAGTCCCTTCTGCATCAGAATAAAGGCAAACAGCAACAAGCCGATCAATATCTTCGTCCACCAACTGGAAAGCGTTCCATCGAAGGTGATGTAGGTCTGAATCAAGCCCTGTATGAGAATTCCGATGAGTGTTCCTCCGACGAATCCCGCTCCTCCCGTCAGCAGTGTTCCCCCTATGACCACGGCAGCGATGGCATCGAGTTCGACACCGACCGTGGCAAGCGAGTATCCGGCAGATGTATAGATAGAAAAAACGATTCCGGATAGGCCAGCAAGAAATCCAGAAAGGGCATAAATCTGGATTGTCGTCTTGCCGACAGGCACACCCATTAGCACCGCCGTTTGAGCGCCGCCACCGAGAGCATAGACATTGGCGCCGAAGCGGGTGCGCTGCGCCAGCACAATGCCGCCGGCAAAGACGAGCAGCATGAGGCCGCCGATCAATGTCAGCCGGCCGCCGCCGGGCATCAGCCAATAGAGGTCGTTGAGCTGTGAATAGAAATCATGCTCGATCGGAATGCTGTCGATCGACAACACGAAGGCGATGCCCCGCGCCAGAAACATGCCGGCCAGCGTCACGATGAAAGGCGGCATGCTGAGATAGTGAATGATGGCACCCATGCCGGCGCCAAAAATCGTCGTGATGACAAGAACAAGAACGAACGCGATCAACGGGTGGATCGCCGTATCGCGCAGAATGACAGCCAGGAAAACACCGGTAAAGGCAATGATCGAGCCGATGGACAGGTCGATGCCGCCCGAGATGATGACGAAGGTCATGCCTACGGCGGCAATTCCCAAAAATGCGTTATCAGTCAACAGGTTGCCCATCACCCGCGTCGACAGCATGTTCGGATACTGCGTCACGCAGGCGATATAGGCCAGAATGAAGATGAGGATCGTTGCAAGCAGCGGAAGATATTTCGAATTCACTTTGCCTGCTCCTTTTGCACCATCTGCCCCTCGTCTCGGCGACGCCAGAAGAATGACGTGGCGGATTGAACCGCCGGAGACTGGATGACCAGAATGACGATGACGATAATCGCCTTGATCACCAGATTGAATTCCGGCGGAAAGCCGGAGAGCAGGATGCCTGTATTGACCGATTGAATGATCATTGCGCCGATCAGCGAACCGACGATGCTGAAACGACCGCCGAGCAGCGAATTGCCGCCAACCACGACCGCAAGGATCGCATCCAGTTCAAGCCACAGACCGGCATTATTGGCGTCCGCACCCTTGATGTCGGCCGTAACGATGATACCCGCGATGGAGGCACAAAGGCCGCTCAACGCGTAAACCGCAATCAGCAGGACCGGGGTCCGGATACCGGACAAGGTGCTTGCCCGGCGATTGATGCCGATGGCTTCGACCAACATTCCGAGAGCCGTGCGCCGGACCAAAGCGATCACCAAAAGCGCAGCGACAAGCCAGATCACCACCGGCATCGGCAGGGCGACGAATGAGCCGCTACCAAGAAAGATCAGTCCGTCATTGTTGAAGGTGAGGATCGCGCCCTCAGTGATCAATTGAGCAATGCCGCGGCCCGCCACCATCAGCACCAGCGTTGCGATGATCGGCTGGATATCGAGTACTGCGACGAGGAAACCGTTCCAGAGCCCACATGCCAGACCGACGCCGATCGTCAACAGCAGCGTATAGGAAAGCGAGTAGCCGGCAACGATCGAGGATGCCGCAACCGCGCCGCAGATCGCGATGACCGCGCCGACGGACAGATCGATGCCTTTCGTGGCGATGACCAGCGTCATGCCGATGGCAAGCAACGCTACCGGCGCACCACGATTGAGTACGTCCACCAAGCTCCCGTAGAGTCTTCCATTCTGAACTTCCAGATGAAAGAAATGCGGGAACATTATGAAATTCAAAAGAAGAATAACCGCGAGCGCAATGAGCTGAGGCATCAGCCGAAGCAAGGAGGTTTTGATTGGCGAGCTCATGCTTTCTCCCGCGTCTTTTGCGCCGTAGCGATGGCCTCGACGATATTTCCAGCCGTTATCTCACTTCCGGCCAACTCAGCAATATGTTCGCGGTCGCGCAGGACGAGGACGCGCGAACTATAGGCGACAAGCTCCTCAAGTTCGGATGAAATGACCACCAGGGACATTCCCTGCCGGCAAAGATCCTCGATCAACCGAATGATTTCCGCATGGGCACCGACATCGATGCCGCGCGTCGGCTCATCCAGGATGAGGAAGCTCGGATTGGTCGCCAGCCATCGCGCAAGGATCGCCTTCTGCTGGTTACCGCCTGAAAGCAGCCTGATCGGCTTTTCCCGATCGGTCGTGCGGATATCCAGCGCCTTGATGTAGCGATCGGCGATGGCGTTCTGCTCGCTGCGCGGCAAAGGCCTTGCCCAGCCCCGCCTTGCCTGTAGCGCCATAACGATATTTTCGCGAATGGAGAGATCACCGATGATCCCATCGGTCTTGCGGTCTTCCGGGCAAAAGCCGAAGCCGCTCTTGATCGCGGCGCGCGGACTGGAAAGCGCAATGGTCTTGCCTTCGATTTTCGCCTCGCCGCTGTCGGCGCGCTCGACGCCGAAGAGCACTTCGGCGGTCTCGGTCCGCCCTGAGCCAAGCAGGCCCGCAATGCCCACAACTTCGCCGACGCGTACCTCCATGTCGAACGGCTTGATCTTGCCGCGTTTGCCGAAATTCGTGAAATGATATCTGACCGGGCCGCTTTCCGTCTCGCTCTGCTTTATAGTGCCTTCAGCCTCGGCGAGTTCGCGGCCGAGCATCATGGCGATTAGAGTCTGCCGCGGAAGACCGTGCGCATCGCGCGTGCCGACCAGGCGGCCGTTGCGGAGAACGGTGATGCGATCGCAGATCTCGTAAACTTGCTCTAGGAAATGCGTGATGAAGACAATTCCCAGACCGCGCTGCTTCAATCGCCTGACGATACCGAACAGCATCTCGACTTCATGCGTATCCAGGCTCGCAGTGGGCTCATCCAGAATGAGGACCTTGCCGGAGAGATCGACCGCGCGGGCGATGGCGATCACCTGCTGAATGGCGACCGAAAAGCGATCGAGCTGGCGGCTGACATCGATATCCAGGCCATATTGTGACACCAGATCTCTGGCCATCTTATTCATGACGCGGCTGCTGACCATCCCGAACCGTCGCGGCTGGCGGCCCAGAAACAGGTTTTCCGCGACACTCAGATTGAGCAGCAGGTTCACTTCCTGGTAGACGGTTCCAATACCAAGCTTCTGAGCGGCAAGCGTATCATGCGGATCGATCTCCGCCCCATCGAGCACCAGAGTGCCCGCATCGCGACGATAAGCGCCGGTCATGCATTTGATCAGGGTCGATTTTCCGGCACCGTTCTCGCCGAGAAGCGCATGGACCTCGCCGCGCATCAATGTGAAATCGACATGATCGAGAGCGGTCGAACCGGGGAAATATTTACAAAAACCTGTCGCCGTCAGAAGTCGCTCTACGTCGTGAGCCATGAAGCGCGAATTTCCTTGGAATGAATCAAATTGCGAAAGCGATAGCCGGCGCATTCCGTGGGTGCGCCGGCATCTTGCACAAGATATCGCACCGGCGCGGCATTGCCGATCCGGTGCGATGGGCTTTCGTCTTAGTAGCCGAGGTCCTTCTTCTGCTCGTAGACCTTCTGCGGATCATCCGCCTGGGTATAGAGCTTGGATTCCGTCTGGATCCACTTCGGCGGCTCTTTCTTGGTCTTCAAATACGCATCGAGCGCGTCGAAGGCAGGACCTGCCATGTTCGGCGTCAGCTCAACGGTTGCGTTCGCCTCACCGGCAGCCATGGCCTTGAAGAGATCCGGAACCGAATCGATCGACACGGTCAGGATGTCCTTGCCCGGCTTCAGGCCAGCTTCCTTGATCGCCTGAATAGCGCCGACGGCCATATCGTCGTTATGGGCGTAGAGCGCGCAGATATCCTTGCCGCCGTTTTCAGCCTTCAGGAAGCTTTCCATGACTTCCTTGCCCTTGGCGCGGGTGAAATCACCGGTCTGGCTGCGAACGATCTTCAGGTTGTCGTGACCCTTGATGGCTTCCTCGAAGCCCTTCTTGCGGGCGATGGCCGGCGAGGAGCCCGTCGTGCCCTGCAGCTCGACGATGTTGCACTTCTTGTCGCCGACCGTCTTTACGAGCCAGTCACCGGCGACCTTGCCTTCATGAACCAGGTCGGACGTGACAGCTGTCAGATAAAGGTCCTTCGGTGCAGCAACCGTGCGGTCAAGCAGAATGACCGGGATCTTGGCTTCCTTGGCTTCCTTCAGGACAGCATCCCAGCCGGTTTCGACGACCGGTGCCAGCAGGATCGCATCAACGCCTTGCGCGATGAAGGACCGGATCGCCTTGATCTGGTTTTCCTGCTTCTGCTGCGCGTCGGCGAACTTCAGATCGATGCCGCGCTTCTTGGCTTCCTGCTTCGTCAGCGTCGTTTCGGCCGCACGCCAACCAGACTCCGAACCGATTTGCGAGAATCCGACGACCAGGTCTTTAGCCGATGCCGATGTGAACATGCAGGCAGCGAGCATCGTCGCACTGATCAGTGCAGTCTTCAACTTCATGATTTCCTCCCAAAGGCCATTTCCTCAGGCCATGGTTTAAAAATCATATAGTAATACTTTTGTAAATCAGCATTCGATGTTGCAGCGCAACAAAAAGGGGCGTTTTGAACGCCCCTTTTCAACTTAAACTATTTCGTCTGCTTACTTAGAAGCCGGCAGCTTGTCGTCCACGCCTTCGATGTAGAAGTTCATGCCGAGCAACGTCCCGTCATCGGCCTTTTCGCCGGCCTTGAGCCAGGGCGTACCGTCCTGTTTGTTGATGGGGCCGGTGAAGGGAGCAAGCTCGCCTGACTTGATCTTGGCTTCGGTTTCCTGAGCCATCTTCTTCACGTCGTCTGGCATATTCGTATAGTCGCCCATCTTCAGGATGCCGTCCTTCAGGCCGTCCCAGCTCTGCTCGGACTTCCACGTGCCATCGAGCAGCGCATGAACGCGCTTGGAGTAGTAGTTACCCCAGGTGTCGATAATCGCCGTCAACTGCGCCTTCGGGCCAGCCTTGATCATGTCAGAAGCCTGACCGAAAGCATGGATGCCGCGCTCTTCAGCCACCTGCATCGGCGCCGTCGTATCGGTGTGCTGCGTCAGGATATCGACACCTTGGTCGACCATGGCCTTGGCTGCATCGGCTTCCTTGCCCGGGTCGAACCAGGTGTTGACCCATACGAC
The DNA here is from genome assembly GCF_014194925.1 of Rhizobium sp. BK491. Lineage (NCBI taxonomy): Bacteria > Pseudomonadati > Pseudomonadota > Alphaproteobacteria > Hyphomicrobiales > Rhizobiaceae > Rhizobium > Rhizobium sp. BK491. The sequence continues at coordinate 237,043 of NZ_JACIAR010000001.1, read as the reverse complement.
CTTCAGCTTGAAGCTCGGATCGATCGAACGGGCGCCCTGTTCGAAGGAGTTGATACCCATCACCACTTCCGGAATCGGGAAGGACGCGATGTAGGCAGCGCCATGGTTCTTCGACATCTTGGCGGCGATCTGGCCGAGGATATAGCGGCCTTCATAGAAGCGCGAGTTGTAGGTTGCGAGATTCGGGCCGCTCTTGAAGCCGGTCGCATGTTCGAACTTCACCTTCGGAAACTTGGCGGCAACCTTGACGGTCGCATCCATGAAGCCGAACGAAGTCGAGAAGATCAGCGAGCAGCCGGAACGGGCAAGACGCTCGATGGCGCGCTCGGCATCCGGGCCTTCCGGTACGTTTTCTAGATAGGGCGTCTCGATCTTGTTGCCAAATTCCTTCTGGATCTGCTGACGGCCGAGATCGTGCGCCTGCGAATAACCGCCGTCCGTGTGCGAACCGACATAGACGAAGCAGACCTTGGTCGGTGCCGCTTCAGCGGCGGCAGCGAAACCAACGATGGCAGCGGCTGTCGTTGTGAGGGCGAGTGCTAGTTTTTTCATGGTTACCCCTACTGGTTTGACATGTTTTGCAGAAATCGGTCCGGCTGTTGCAATCAGCGCTCCGGAACGAAGGCTTTGCCGAGCGACGCTGGCGTGTTGATCAAGGTCGCGCGGCGATTTTGAGAGATGATGACGAGAACCACAATAGTCGATGCATAGGGCAGCATCGACAGGAATTGCGAGGGTATGCCGACGCCGAAGCCCTGCGCATGGAATTGCAGGATCGTCACGGCGCCAAAGAGATAACCGCCGGCCAGCACGCGCATCGGCCGCCAGGAGGCGAAGACCACGAGCGCCAAGGTCACCCAACCGCGACCGGCCGACATGTTCTCGACCCATTGCGGGGTGTAGACCAGCGACAGCTGAGCGCCTGCAAGCCCCGCGCAGGCACCGCCGAACATGACGGCGAGATAACGGGTGCGGATGACGTCGATACCGAGAGCATGGGCCGAGCCATGGCTATCGCCGACGGCGCGCAGCTTCAGGCCGGCACGGCTGCGGAAGAGGAACCAATTGACGCCGGCGAGCAGCGCGATCGACAGATAGAAGGTCAGGTCCTGCCTAAAAAGTACCGGACCGAGGAACGGTATGTCCGACAGCAGCGGAAATACGATTTCATGCAGCTGCACGCCCGGCACGCTGACATAGCCTTCGCCGATCATGCCCGAAAGGCCGAGCCCAAGGATGGTCAGCGCCAGGCCGGTCGCGACCTGGTTTGTTACAAGCGTCAAGGTCAGGAAGCCGAACAGTAGCGAGAAGAGCGCGCCCGCGACGATGCCGGTCAGAAGGCCGACATAGGGCGATCCGCTCATCTGCGCCCCGACGAAGGCGGCAACGGCACCGATAATCATCATGCCCTCGACGCCGAGGTTCAGGACGCCGGAGCGTTCCACCACCAGCTCGCCGAGGCCGGCGATGACGAGCGGCGTCGACGCCGTGATGATAGTCAGGAGGATTGCTTCAAACACACTCATGCCGCACCTCCACGGACCCGCGACCAGACCACACGGATTTTGTAGTAGATCAGAGTGTCGCAGGAGAGCACGAAGAACAAAAGCAAGCCCTGGAAGACGCTGGCCGCCTTGGCTGATATCCCCGGCGACAATTGCGCGGCTTCGCCGCCGAGATAGGTCAGCGCCAGCACCAGACCGGAGAGAATGGCTCCGAGCGGATTAAGGCGCGCAAGGAAGGCGACGATGATGGCGGTGAAACCGTAACCCGGCGAAATCGCCGGCTGCAGATGGCCGATGGAGCCGGAAACTTCGGATATGCCAGCCAGTCCCGAGAGCGCGCCGGAGACGAGGAAGGCGAACCAGACCATTTTCCGCGAGGAAAAACCGGCAAAGCGCCCTGCCCGCGCCGACTGTCCAAGCACGCTTATCTCAAAGCCTTTCAGCGTATATTTCATAATGAACCAGGCAAGGATCGCCGCGACCACGGCGAAGACGATGCCCCAATGCGCACGCCCGGAGTCCTCCCAGATCGCCGGTAAAACCGCTTCTGGCGGAAAGTCGATGCTCTGCGGAAAGTTATGGCCCTGCGGATCGCGCCACGGCCCGCGCGACAGCCAATCAAGGAAGAGCTGAGCGATATAGACCAGCATCAGGCTCGTCAGGATCTCGTTCGTATTGAAATGCGCCTTCAGGAGCGCCGGAATGGCGGCATAGAGCGCGCCGCCGACGGCGCCGGCGATCAGCATCAAAGGCAGGATCAGGGGCGAGTGCCAATCAGTGAAGACGATCGGGATGAATGATCCGGCGATCGCGCCCATGGTGAATTGCCCTTCGGCGCCGATGTTCCAGTTGTTGGAGCGATAGCAGAGGCAAAGGCCGACGGCGATCAGGATCAGCGGTCCGGCCTTGATCGCCAGTTCGTGCAGCGACCAGACCTCCAGCAGAGGTTCGACGAAGAATGCATCGAGCGCATCGACGGGATCCTTGCCCATGACGGCGAACATGATGGTGCCGGCGATCAACGCCAATGCGAGAGCAAGCAGGGGCGATAGCAAGCCGAACAGCTTGGAGACCTGCAGGCGCTTTTCAAGTTCAATGCGCATGTGCAGGCTCCGAATGCGTCTTCGATTCATGCAGACCGCCCATCAGCAGTCCGATCTTTTCGCGCGTCAGCTCACCGGCCGGATAGGACGGCGACAGCCGTCCTTCCGAGATGACGGCAATATCGGTCGCGACTTCGAAAATCTCATCCAGATCCTGGCTGATAACGAGCACGGCCGAGCCGTCGCGGGCGAGATCGACCAGTGCCTGGCGGATGCGGCTTGCGGCGCCGGCATCGACACCCCAGGTTGGTTGATTGACGACGAGCACGCTCGGCTGCCGATCCAGTTCTCGGCCGACGATGAACTTCTGCAGATTGCCGCCGGACAACGCGCCGGCAGCCGGATCCTCGCCGCTCTTGCGGACATCCATCGCCTCGCAGATGCGCTTCGTCGCCTGCTTGACCGCGCCGTGCCTGATGACATTGAAGAAGCCACCACCCAGGAACGACTTGCGATCCGACTGATGCCGGGCAAGCACGAGGTTATCCGACAACTTCAACGTCGATACCGCAGCATGGCCGTGGCGTTCTTCGGGTACGAAACCCGCGCCGATCAGCCGGCGCGCATTAATGCCCTTGGTGCCGACAGCCTTGCCGCGCAACTGGACCAGATCATCCGCGGGGACGGTGTATTCGCCGGAAATGACATCGAACAATTCGCCCTGGCCGTTACCGGCAACGCCGGCAATCGCCAATATCTCACCGGCCCGTACACGCAGGGAAACGTCCTTCAGCGCCATGGCAAACGGGGTTCTCGCCGGTGCCGAAAGGCCTGCGATCTCCAAGAGAATATCGCCCTTGTTGCCAAGCCCCTCGTGCTGCACGCTGGCGACATCGCTGCCGACCATCATGCGGGCAAGCGAACCGGTCGTTTCCTGCCTGGGATCGCAGGCGCCCGTGACCTTGCCGTGACGCAGGACGGTGGCGCGCGAACAGATGCGCTGCACTTCCTCCAGCCGGTGGCTGATATAAAGCACCGATCGGCCCTCGTCCCTCAACTTGAATAGCGTTTCGAACAGTCGATCGGCTTCCTGCGGTGTCAAAACGGAGGTGGGCTCGTCGAGAATGATCAGTTTAGGGTTTTGCAGGAGCGCCCGAACGATCTCGATGCGCTGGCGTTCGCCGACCGAGAGGTCGGCCACATGCGCATTCGGATCGAGCGGCAAGCCATAAGCGTGAGAGAGCTTCGCGGCTTCCTCGGAAATTTTTGCGAGCGGGATATTGTTGTCGAGCGAGAGCGCTATATTTTCCGCGACAGTCAGCGCTTCGAACAAAGAAAAATGCTGAAATACCATGCCGATGCCGAGCTTGCGCGCCGTGCCCGGCGCATCGATCGCCACAGGCTGCCCCTGCCAGACGATCTGCCCATGCGACGGTTCGAGCACGCCGAACAACATCTTGACGAGCGTGGATTTGCCTGCGCCGTTTTCTCCGAGGAGAGCGTGAATTTCTCCCGGCTGGATTTCAAGATCGATTTCGTTGCAAGCAGTAAAACTGCCAAACAGTTTCGTCAGTTTGCGAACCGACAATAGTGCGCCGGTTGCCGGCGCATCGGATGACGACACGTTCCCCTCATTTCCTTCCCACCGTTCCTGCCCTTTACGGATCTATGGGATCAGCAGTGTAGTTCCACTCGTTTTCCTGGCTTCCAGATCCGCATGTGCGCGCCCTGCGTCAACAAGCGGATAAGTTTGATGAATATTGATACGCACTTTGCTGCTTTGCACAACAGCAAATAACGACTTTGCACTGGCTCTCAACTCGTCAGGTGTACCGACATAGGCGAAAAGGCTCGGCCGCGTGGCAAAGAGCGAACCCTTCTGGTTGAGGATGGCGAGATTGAAATTCTCGATCGGACCAGAAGACTGGCCAAAGGTGACCCACATCCCGCGCGGCTTCAGGCAATCGAGCGACTGCGGGAAAGTATCCTTCCCAACCGAGTCATAGACGACATCGACGCCCTTGCCTCCGGTGATTTCGCGAACGCGCTCGGCAAAATTCTCCTTGCTGTAGTCGATGACGTGGTCGTAGCCATGTGCCAGCGCCAGTTCGACCTTTTCGGCGGAACCGGCAGTGCCGATGACGGTTTCGGCGCCGAGGGCTTTGGCCCACTGGCCGGCGATCAGGCCAACGCCACCGGCGGCCGCGTGGAACAAAAGCGTCGTTCCAGGGCCGACCTTGAAGGTGCGGTTCAGCAGATACTCGGCCGTCATGCCCTTCAGCATCATCGATGCCGCGGTTTCGAGCGTGATATCATCGGGCACCTTGACCAGATGACGCGTCTCGATATTGCGCTCGACGCTGTAGGCGCCATCGCTGCCGACATAGGCGACGCGATCGCCAACAGCAAAATCGGTCACGCCAGGCCCAACTTCGGTGATCGTGCCCGCAGCTTCCTTGCCGAGCGGCAATGGAAACTGAGGTGCCTTGTAGAGGCCGGATCGAAAATAGACATCGATGAAGTTAAGGCCGATCGCAGCTTGACGAAGCTGCACCTCACCCGCGCCGGGAGGCGGCAGATCCACCTCCTCCAGCTTCATGACCTCCGGACCGCCATTCTCATGGATACGGATGACTTTGGTCTTCTTCATGATGCACAATCCTCACTGACGCCCGAGGGACGGGAAAAACTGCAGCACGGCACCGATGCAATAGAGATAGATACCGCTGATGATGAAGAGGACAACGGCCCATTGCGGCATGACGAAATGCATCAGCAGCGAATAGATGCCGAGTGCCGACCAGAAGAGAAATATGCCAAGGTTCAGCGGCCGCAAGCGCTTGACACGCACGGGGTGCAGAAAATTGATCGGCAGAAAGGTCAGGACGACGGAAACGCCGACGAGGATCATGGCCGCCGTGGCGCTGGCGCCGATGACGAAAAGCGTGAAGATCACCATGTTCCAGACGACCGGGAAGCCGGAGAAGAAATATTCGTCCGTCTTCATGCCGGTATCGGCGTAATAGATGGCACTGGAAACGACAATCATCCCGGCTGCGACAAACGACCAGGGCTCGCCGATCATGCCGCTCTCATAGAGCGCGAATGCCGGCAGGAGCACGTAGGTCACGTAATCGATGATATTGTCGAGCGTATCGCCGGACCAGTTGGGCAACACTTCCTTGACGCGGACCTTGCGTGCGATTGGTCCGTCTATGCCATCGACCAGTAGCGCCAGGCCAAGCCACCAGAACATATCGACAAAGCGATGTTCTGATGCCGCGACGACGCCGAGAAAGGCGAGAAACGATCCGGATGCCGTCAGTATATGAACGGAGAAGGCACGCATCTCCGCATAAGGCACCCGCTTGTAATTGAAGATTTTCATCCGCCCCACGACTCGTCAGCTTATTCACCTGCCCCGGCAGGCGGTTTTTCTTGCTAATATGCATCCTTTGGTCGGCATCGCCAGCGCAAAAGCGTTTATCTGGGCACGCTAGCGCGACTTACTGTCATTTTCACCCGTTGCGAAGTTTCATCCCATGGATTTCAACAGGCTAAGCGCTTATTTTCAGTACCGAAGGCAATTGAGGCATCGATATGAAGCAGATTGAAGTGGCCGTTATCGGCGGTGGGCTCGCCGGCATGATCACGGCGTTCGCGCTGGCGCGCGGCGGAAGATCCGTCGCCCTTGTGGCCGCGCCGCACAACAAAGCCGACAAGCGGACTACGGCGCTGATGGATCAATCGATCCGCTTTCTGGAGCGACTGACGGTATGGGAGAAGATCGCGCCTTCGGCGGCGGCGCTGACGACGATGCGCATCATCGACGGCACGTCGCGGCTGCTGCGGGCACCGACGGTCTCGTTCCGGGCATCGGAAATCGGCCTGGATGCCTTCGGTTACAATATTCCGAATGCCGTGTTGCTGGACAACCTCAGCCAAGCCATCGAAGCGGAAGGCAATGTACTTCGCATCGAAGCCACGGCTTCCGAAATCGCCTTCCGCGACGATGGTGTCGCGATCACGCTCGACAATGGTGATTCGATCGAAGCTGCATTCGTCGTCGGCGCGGACGGCCGCAATTCGATGGTGCGAGAGACCCTCGGAATCAAAACCAAGGGCTGGTCCTATCCGCAATCGGCAATGGTTCTGAATTTCGCGCATAGCCTGCCGCATCAGAACATCTCCACGGAATTCCACACCGAAAGCGGCCCCTTCACGCAGGTACCCCTGCCCGGCAGACGCTCCAGTCTCGTCTGGGTGCAGAAGCCGACCGAAGCCGCTGCCAACGCGGAGAAGTCGCTCGAAGAACTCGGCCGGCTGGTCGAGGAGCGGATGCAGTCGATGCTCGGCCACGTCACGATCGAGGACAGCGTGCAGGTCTGGCCGCTTTCCGGCATGACGGCCTACCGTTTCGGCAAGGGTCGCGCCGCGCTGATCGGCGAAGCAGCCCATGTCTTCCCGCCGATCGGCGCGCAGGGCCTCAATCTCAGCCTTCGCGATATCCTGGCTTTGTCGGACATTCTCTGCTCGCGCGCAGACCTTCCGATCCCGGCGACATCGGGCGACAGTTTCGATCGCAAGAGGCGCGCCGATATTGTCAGCCGCACGGCGAGTGTCGATCTCCTCAATCGCTCGCTTCTGTCGGATTTTCTGCCCGTGCAGATGCTGCGGGCAGCAGGCCTGCATGTGCTTTCGGCCATCGCGCCGCTCCGCAACATCGTCATGCGCGAGGGCATCGAACCCGGCGGCGGCCTGCGCAATTTTTCCTCGGCGTTACGGGAAAAGCTGCGCCGGTAAGACGCCCGCCTTTATCAGGTAAAGCACCAGTGAAACCGTCACCACGGAACAGGCCGTGGTGATCAGGATGGTGGCGGAGGCCCGCTCCTGCCAGACACCATATTGCTGACCGATGACAAAGACATTCGTTGCCGTCGGCAATGCCGCCAGCAACACGGCTGCCTCGATCCAGATCGGATCAAAGCCGCCGACCGCCTGCAAAACGATATAGACCACAAGGGGATGCAGGACGAGTTTTGCCGGCACGATGTAGCCGATCTCGACCGGAATCCGCTTAAGCGGGCGCAGCGCGAGCGTCACACCCATGGCAAATAGTGCGCAAGGAGCAGCAGCTTGCGCGAGATAATTGACAAATCGCTCGAAGGCGATCGGTTGATGCAGCGATAACGCAGCCACGACGAAACCAAGCGCCGTCGACAGGATGAAAGGGTGCAGCAGCACCTTCCGGGCGATATCCGCAGCAAGCCGCGGCGGAGAGCGCTTGTCGGCACCTTCCAGCGCCATCAGAGCGGGTGCGACGATGAAGTGCAGCGCATTTTCGAAGCAGATGATCAGCGCCACCGGAGCAGCCGCCTTTTCGCCCAGCGCCAGCAGCGCAAGCCCCGGCCCCATGTAGCCGATGTTGCCATAGGCTCCCGCAAAGCCCTGGATAGTGCTGTCGGCAACCGAATTGCGGCGCAGGAAACGGCCGATCAGAAACAGCAGCAGGAAAATCGAGTAAGTCGCGGCGATATCGGTGGCGATGAAGTCGATCCGCGTCAGTTGTTCGATCGGCGTCTGGGACACAAGCTTGAAGAACAGGGCCGGCAACGCGGCATAGATGATGAACGTATTCAACCAGCCGAGCGCCTCGGCAGGCTGCTTCGTAACGCGTGCGGCGACGTAGCCGATCAGGATCAGCCCAAAGAACGGCAGCAACAGACCAACAATATCAGCCATGGGGGTCAGCCATCGGGCATGTTCCATTTGCCGAGAAGAACGAGAGGCGAAAATATCGCCCGACTTAGCCGATTTTCATCAGGATCGGAAAGGTCTGCTGAAACCAGATCGCCATGTCGCTGATATAGCCGAAGATGAAGGCGAGACCGGTGAGCACCAAAAGCCCACCCATGATCCGTTCGACCGTGCCGAGATGACGGCGGAAACGGGAGAGAAAACGCATGAAGGCGCCGGAAAAGCCGGCGGCGATCCAGAAGGGGATGGCAAGCCCGAGAGAGTAGACGGCGAGCAGGCCAGCGCCCGCGCCGATCGTTTCGCGCGATGCGGCAATGCCGAGGATGGCACCGAGCACCGGGCCGATGCAGGGCGTCCAGCCGAAGGCGAAGGCAAGGCCCATGATATAGGCGCCCGTCAGCGTCGCCGGCTTGCCGCCGCTCTGAAAGCGCGCCTCACGGGCCAGAAGGCCGATGCGGAAGATGCCGAGGAAGTTCAGCCCCATGATGACGATGATCAAACCGCCGATCTTGGCGAGAATATCGAGGTGCTGGCGCAGAAGCATGCCGATCGAGGACGCACCGGCGCCGAGCGCGATGAATACGGTGGCAAACCCCAGGGTGAAGAACAGCGCCGACATCAACACATTGCCGCGGATGCCCGGTGCCTGAGCGACGGCCGCTCCGCCGCCGCGAAACTGCTCGACCGAAATTCCCGCCATGTAACAGAGATAAGGCGGCACGAGCGGCAGCACGCAGGGTGAAAGAAACGAAAGCGCTCCGGCGACCAAAGCACTCAGAAGCGAAATATCGGCAAGCGACACGATGGACTCCGGCTATATCATTCCGATCCCCTTCCTAACGGCGCGGGTATCGGAAAGCCAATCACCTTTTCGAGCGGGCGGCATCTTGCCTTAAAGTTGACGGAATTGGGAAAGCTGCAGCCTGTTGCAAAACAGCGATTTTCCCCGATTTTCCGGGCGGGAACAGGCATCCGCAATCTGCTCGATGAGCGAATTGCATTTGTAAAAATATTGGTTCAAGCTGTTGATGTTCGTCGGACAACGCACATTCCACTCAAGCTAGTCAGCAGAGGAAAAGCCCCCATGAGAATTGCTACCATGTTCACGACTGCAGCCTTTGTCGCCCTCTTCAGCGTAAGCGCGATGGCACAAACGGCAACTACTCCGAGCACGACGACAACCACTACGCCAAGTGCAACCACATCGGCTCCATCGACGACCAACACGATGAAGCCAAAGGCAATGAAGCCCGCTCAAACCGCGGTTTCGAAGGCATGTTCGGCCCAGGCCGATGCCAAGGGCCTGCACGGAAAGGCGCGCGCCAAGTTCCGAAGCGATTGCAAGAAGAACGGCGGCAAGGCCTAGACTTTTTCACTCTGAAATCGCGGTCAACTTTACCATCCAGCCGGCGGTAAGGTTGATCGCGACCGGCTCGTTACTCTCACGCAAAATTCAGATGAAATGCCAGGCCTCGGCGAAAAATCGCGTTAGCCGGATTTGAATTTCGTTCAATCGTTCAGATGGCCACCAAATGTATGAGCAGCAGTTAGCGCTCATGCATCTCTCGGTTTGCGCTCCTTTGTCGCCGGATCGGTCTTGCCCTCCGCAAGCCTATTTCTGGGATCGGCAACGACTGAAGCTCCATCCTTTTCCCTATTCATTCGATCGCTCTCATGCGCCTTGCTGTGCTGTATCTTTGCCAGCGCTTGCTTCTTCTCACGTTCGCCATTCGATTCATATCGATCTTGTGCCAAGGCGTGCCTCCTTTTTGTTAAAGAGGGAACTCACCTGATGAAATTAGGTTCCGATCGAAGGCACGACACGATTATGTTTAGCGGTCCCTATCCCACTAACGAGCGGATTTGTTGTCTTTGAATTAGGCAAATGCCGCTTCGCTGTACTTTTAGCGACATATAATATAATAATGCGACGACAGGCGTGAAACGAATCTTGAATTCCATCCGTTTCAGCTTCGCTGCCATGTGAGGAATGCTGATCATGACGTCGATCGAAAGAAAGAAGCTCGCGCGGCTTGTTATGCTCAAATTGCTGCCGATCTTCGGTGGACTGACGGCGGTCGCAGTCGTTGCGCTCTCAACAATCGCGTAAGTACCGGTCACGACCTCCGCAGAGGCGAGCGCGGTAATAACGCTATCGGGATCTCGAATCTTGCTGCTCGATATTTCGCCTGCCCAACGTCAGGAACAGTCGGCGCTGTCGACCGAAAACGAATAGTCCCTGCCCTTCAGCTGATAGATATAATTCGCCAAAGATGCTTCGCCGGAACTGAATTTCGGCAGTAGGAAATCGCAGAGATCCGTAAGCTGCGCGGATTTGACGAGAGGCGGATCGAAATCGTCATCATCGCCATCGAGATCGTAGAAATAGCTATAGATGTGATCGCTGAGGTCTATCTTCGTCAGCGTGGTTTTCTGGTCGATCTTCTTAGGCAAATCCTTGTTGGCGAAAATCACCGGATAACGCTCGGAGAGGTAGGGGATCACAAGCCGCTCGGTCGCGGGCGCGGTGATCGCGATTCCGAGAAGCGGCAGCACCCTCAAGGCTATAGAAAACCTCCTGCCCGCGATCAGCCCGGCTAAAAGGCCCAAGGATACCAGCAACCCGCAAACGATTGCATAAATCTCCCACAGAGACAGCTCTGCCACGAATTCCATTATTCGCCCGTCGTCTTCACCAACAGTCTTATTGATGAAGCTATGATACTATCAAATCGAGATTCGTCACCAGCCAATTCGGACTCAACGTCATCAACAACCTGTGCGTTCTGGTTGACGGACGAAAGCGCGATGCGAACAGAGGCAAGACAATCAGCGAGATTCAGCAATGCAAAAACTGCGAAGGTTGCCGGGCTGTGCGTGGCCTTCGGGTAGGCTCATGATCGTTCTAATGAACCAACTTCGCAACCTGGGGGACAGTTTGCATCGCGCTCTCGTGCCTTCCGGAAGTCAATCCGATGATGACCGCAACCGCAGCGACCATTATGTAAATAATGGTGCCTTTAGGCTTTCGGTCCGATAAGCAACGCCTTGTCGACTCTAATGAACGCGGATGGTCAGACATCTCGATCCTTTGGTATTTAAGAGCGCTCATTTAGTGGATCAGCGAGCTCAGTTAAATATCTCGATTCGCGCATCTCCCTTGCAGGCAGCGAATACCGGGTTATTCTTGTGTCTGGGTTGCTCGGTAAAAAATTGGCCCTTCCTGTTTGTGTGCCGCATCTTGGCCGGGTGCCTGGTCTAGGTAACGGCGATATCACTGGAAAATCGAGCAATACGAAAATCCGCACCTTCACCTAAGGGCGTTTGGCGACCTATCTCTCCGGGCTGGACAAAGAAACGATGGTGAGAGCGATGGGATTCGAACCCATGACCTACTGATTAAAAGTCAGTTGCTCTACCGACTGAGCTACGCTCTCCCTCTCCGCTGGCAGAAGCTGCCCCGGCTGGAAGTGCGCGGAACATATGCAGACGCCTTATTGTGGTCAACCCATAAAATTGCGGTTGTCAGCGGCCGAGGATGCTTTTCCTCGCCTCACTACCACGAAACGACGCCATAGGGCCGAAGAAGCCGCCCGTTCTTCGGGAAAATCAGAACTCCGGCGTCAGCGACGAATGAGCTGCGGCAAGACAATCGATTCTCAGAGACCCAAACAACCGTAACAATTTCCCTTAATAATCAGAGTTGCAATGAACGGATCAATCGGCTCGCCGTGCGCAACAGTTGGGGTGCGAATCGTTTTTGGTGTATATCAGCTATTGTTAACAACCTGTCGGGCCCTCAGGAGGTTCTTTTATGGAAGACGCAAACGTAGGTTGGATTGCAGCAATTATCATCGGCGGTTTGGCCGGCTGGTTCGCCGAGATGATCATGAAGAGCAATACCGGCATCATCATGAACATCATCCTCGGCATTGTTGGCGCGCTCGTCGCCAGCTGGCTGTTCCGTGCCCTCGGCATCGCGCTGCCGTTCCATGTATGGCTGAACTATCTGGTCACTGGCTTCATCGGCGCCTGCATTCTTATTTTCATCGGGCGATTGATCAGGCGATAGCAGCGTATCGGGCTGCATACGCCCGAATTGGGAAGAGGAAAAAAGGGAAGGCGGAGCAAATCGCCTTCCCTTTTTTGTCGCGTGAGTCCCGGCGGAAGTCTGCCTTTAGCGGAGGCAACGCGACTTTCAAGGTCTTTCCAAGCTCCACCTTGGCGCTATCTATCGGATGAGGAACCGAAAGGAGGTTGGAAACATGATAGAAAACACCAATCGGACAACCGCTCGCAAAGTTATCCGCGGCCGCCCATACAGTATTGCCGAGTTTGCACGGAAGTACCGTCTCGACGATGCGGAGGCTAAACGCCTCTTCTACAAGTTCGGCCCGTCGTCCACCGAACTGGACCTGCTCATGGCCGCCAAACGAAGACCGTCCACCCTCGCCACCGCAATCAGCCAATAACGACGCAGCTCCTTTGCTCCACTTGCGAAATATCCCGAAATCGTCGGCCCTTAGGGACGACGATTTCCGGTACGGCGATTTGAACGGGCCGCCCCAAGCCGGCCTTGTTGACGTGTCACGACCGTTGCCTTCGACGAGGCCAGATGACACTGTGTGCCCTCACGCATAAGCCGGACATGATTTCGGATGCAGAATTCGCTCAGCCATCTTGCCTATCTCGCGCTGGAATATGCGATCGTGTCGCTCGAGCTGAAGCCAGGCGGCCTTGTAACCGAAAAGCAGCTGATCGAGATGGCGGGACACGGACGGACGCCGGTGCGCGAGGCCATTCAGAAGCTGGCCTGGCAAGGATTGATCCATGTGCGCCCGCGCGTCGGCCTGCAAATCGCGGAAATTCGTCCGGAAGATCATCAATACGTCATGCAGGTGCGGCGCGAACTGGAACCGATTGCTGCCGCGCTCGCCGCCACCTATGCCGATCCGCAGCAACGGGAGCGATTGCGGGAATGCGCCCGTCGGATGGCGGAATGCGCCAGTATCGGCGACCTGCCCGGTTTTTTCGCCGCCGACAAGACATTCGATGAAATTCTGGAAGCCGCCTGCCCCAACAACTTCATCACGGCAGCGCTCGCCCCAGTTCAAACACATGCGCGCCGGCTGTGGTATTCGACTGGAACGCATGACCGCATGGGCGGCGCGATTGCCATGCATGTTCAGGCGATAGACGCCATCCGGGACGGCGATGCCGACAAGGCACGCACAGCCATGGCCGCACTCATCGATTATCTCAACAATGCATGAGAAAGGCGGCTTCGTCGCCGAAACCGCCTTTTTTTGCATTGGAACAATTCACTTAACCGACGAAAGCGCGTTCGATGACGAACTCGGCCGGCTTGTTGTTGGCACCTTCGTTCAGGCCGGCCTTTTCGAGCAGGCCCTTGGTGTCCTTCAGCATGGCGGAGGAGCCGCAGATCATGCCGCGATCGATCGCGGGATCCAGCGGCGGTACGCCGAGGTCGCTGAAAAGCTTGCCGTTTTCGATAAGATCGGTGATGCGGCCCTTGAAGGGGAATTCCTCGCGGGTGACGGTCGCGTAATGGCGCAGCTTATCGCCGACGACTTCGCTGAGGATTTCGTCATTGCGGATTTCCTCGACAAGATCGAAGCCGTATTTCAGCTCGGCAACATCGCGCGTCGTGTGGGTGAGGATGACTTCCTCGAATTTTTCATAGGTTTCCGGATCGCGGATAAGGCTCGCAAATGGCGCAACTCCGGTGCCGGTCGAGAACATATAGAGCCGACGGCCAGGCGTCAGCGCATCCAGAACCAGCGTGCCCGTCGGCTTCTTGCGCATCAGCACTTCGTCGCCGGGCTTGATGTTCTGCAGGTGCGAGGTCAGCGGACCGTCCGGCACTTTGATGGAAAAGAATTCAAGCTCGTCGGCCCAGGCAGGGCTCGCGATCGAATAGGCGCGATAAAGCGGCTTCCCCTCGACCATGAGGCCGATCATGGCGAACTCGCCCGAGCGGAAACGGAAGCCCTGCGGCCGGGTCATGGTGAAGCGAAAGAGCCGATCGGTATAATGCGTGACGCTCAGCACCTTCTCGGCGAAGACGCCGGTGGGTACTGCTGAAGCAAATTCATCTGTCTTTGCGGGGGCGTTCATTCTGTCTCGAATCCCGTATTAGTCTTACGCGTTCTTCCTGGGCACGTATTCCCTGGCAGGCTCATTTCGCGACGCTGATATAACAATATAGCCGGTTTTGAAAGGCATTCCATTCCAACCGACGTTACGGGACTGAAATATGCCTATTCCAGTCAAGTTTCCATATCACCGAGCGTACATAATTCGAAAGGCTTGAATACGGCAATCCGACACCATCAAATTGCCGCAACGGCCGCCTTTCGACATCAGGCCGACTTTGCCGGCAATCGCCGCCAGCTATAGGCCTGCCCGCCTTCTGCGCGGCGCGCGGTCGGCTGATAGTAATGCGGAATGCCCGGAAGGCGGTTCTCCGCCAACCTCCTCAGTGCTGTTTCATTCGTCACCGAGAAAGTATCAATGCCGACGCGCAGCATCAGCGGAATCTGGTCGATCAGCACGTCGCCGACAGCGCGCAGCTCATTGAAGTAGCCGAGGCGTTGGCGCAGCAGCGAGGCATGGCTGAAGGCGCGGCCATCGTTGAATGCCGGAAAAGCAAGCGCGACGATATCGAGACGATCGAGATAGGGCTGCAGCCGTGTCACGTCGTCGGCTGGCTTGATGACGACGCCGAGGCCGGCCTCATTGCTCTCTTCCGCCTTTGCGATCAACGCATCGAGGCCAAGCAGCGGCTTCTGCGCCTTGGTTGCCTTGACCTCGTCAGTCTCGATGACCCACGGATCATGCTCCACGAAGCCTGTTTCACGCCAGATCTTGGTCATGGTCAATCTCCTTACGCTGCTTCGGCTGCCGACGAGGACGCGCCGTAAAGCGCGGTCTTGAACGGCTGCGGCCCGACGCGGCGATAAGCGGCGAGGAAGGTTTCGGAGGGATCCAGACGAAGACCGAGATAGGTGTCGACGATGGTCTCGATCGCGTCGGTCACCTTGTCGGGCTCGAAGCCGCGGCCGATGATCTCACCGATCGAGGTATTCTCGTCGCCGGAGCCGCCGAGCGTGATCTGATAGAGTTCTGCGCCCTTCTTCTCCACACCGAGCAGACCGATGTGGCCGACATGGTGATGGCCACAGGCATTGATGCAGCCGGAAATCTTGATCTTCAGCTCGCCGATCTCCGCCTGGCGCTCGGGCGAACCGAAACGCGTAGAGATTTCCTGCGCAACCGGAATGGAGCGCGCATTGGCAAGCGCGCAATAGTCGAGGCCAGGACAGGCGATAATATCCGTGATCAGGCCGGCATTGGCCGTCTCCAGGCCGATAGCGACGAGGCCGCGATAGACGGCTTCGAGATCTGCCAGTGCAACATGCGGCAGGATGAGATTCTGCTCATGGCTGACACGGATTTCGTCGAAGGCATATTCCTCGGCGATATCGGCGACAGCGTCCATCTGGACATCCGTCGCATCGCCAGGAATGCCGCCGATCGGCTTCAGCGAGATTGTCACCATGCCGTAATCGGGGTTCTTGTGCGGCTGCACGTTTTGCTGCACCCAGCGGGCAAAGGCCGGATCGGCCTTCTTCCAGCGCGCCAGGCTTTCCCAGCCTTCAGGGCGCTCCGGCAGCGCCGGCGGCGCAAAATAGGCCGAGATGGCCTGGACATCGGCTTCCGGCAGCTTCAGCTCGGTGTCTCGCAGCTTGTCGAACTCGACTTCGACCTGACGTGCCAGCTCCTCGGCGCCCGTTTCATGCACGAGGATCTTGATGCGCGCCTTGTACTTGTTGTCGCGGCGGCCATGCAGATTGTAAACGCGCATGATGGCGGTGATGTAGGAAAGAAGATCCGCTTCCGGCAAATAGTCACGGATCAGCTTGGCAACCAGCGGCGTACGCCCCTGCCCGCCGCCGACATAGACAGCAAAACCGATCTCGCCCTTGTCGTTTTTCTTCAGATGCAGGCCGACATCATGCACCTGAATGGCGGCACGGTCGCGCTCGGCGCCGGTGACGGCAATCTTGAACTTACGCGGCAGGAAGGAGAACTCCGGATGAACGGAGGACCATTGGCGCAGGATTTCGGCATAAGGCCTGGGATCGGCGACTTCGTCGGCCGCGGCGCCGGCAAAATGGTCGGCAGTCACGTTGCGAATGCAGTTGCCCGAGGTCTGGATGGCGTGCATCTCGACCGAAGCGAGATCAGCCAGCGCGTCCGGCATCTCGGAGAGCTTCGGCCAGTTAAACTGCAGGTTCTGACGCGTGGTGAAGTGGCCATAGCCGCGGTCATAAGTGCGGGCGACATGGGCGAGCATGCGCATCTGGCGTGAGCTCAGCGTGCCATAGGGAATGGCGATGCGCAGCATATAGGCGTGCAGCTGCAGATAGACGCCGTTCATCAGGCGTAGCGGCTTGAAGGCGTCTTCCGAAAGCTCCCCCGAGAGGCGTCGCTCCACCTGATCGCGAAACTGGGCAACCCGTTCCGCAACAAAGGCGTGGTCGAATTCATCGTAACGATACATGACTTCCTCGGGACTTCTCAGACTGCAATGAAATCGGGATCGGCGGCGGCATAGCCGGGCGCGTATTCCATGGTGGGGCCTTCGGCGCGGATGCGCTCGCGCAGGCGCAGCGGCCAAAGCTTGCCGCCGGTTTCCTGCACGTCGATGAGATTGACGTCGACAACCTTGTTGTCAGCATAGGCCTGCTTGCCGATCGCTTCCAGTGCGGCTTCCGCTTCGGCATGCCGAGCGACAAGCGCCTCCTGCAGCGATGTCACCCACTCGCCATTTGCGTTCAGCCAGACGGCGACGCCATCGGTGAGCCGGTTTGCGGTCAGAACCTTGTCGACCATCAATCAGTTCCTTGCGTAGTCTTGAGCAGCGGTCTCGCGACGGACCAGCGGCTCGGATTGTTCAAAATTCGCACCGGCGACGGCATCGCCGATAATGACCATGACCGGCCCACCCAGCTCATCGCGGCGTTCGAGATCGGGCAGATCCCGCAATATTCCGTGCATCAGGCGGCGATCGCGCCGGCTCGCATTCTCGATGATGGCAACGGTCGTCTCGGGCGGCAGACCGGCCTGCATCAGACGGCCGGCGACGGAGGCGGCAACCGTACGTCCCATATACACCGCAATCGTGGCGCCGGATACGGCCAAACTCGCCCAATCGGGCAGCACATCACCTGTAAGATCGTGACCCGTTGTGAAGACCAGCGACGAGGCGACGCCACGCAGCGTCAGCGGCAACTCGAAATCGGCAGCGGCGGCGAAAGCCGAGGTGATGCCCGGAACGATCTCATAGCCCATGCCGGCAGCGCGCAGAGCCGCCATTTCCTCACCGGCACGGCCGTAAACCAGCGGATCGCCGGACTTCAGCCGCACGACGCGCTTGCCTTCGCGGCCAAGCTGCACCAGCAGATCGTTGATCTCTTCCTGCGACTTGCTATGGCATCCCTTGCGCTTGCCGACGGACAGGCGCTCGGCATCGCGGCGGCCCATGTCGACGATCGCCTGCGGCACAAGCGCGTCGTAGACGATGACATCGGCTTCCATCATGACGCGCTGCGCCCGCAGCGTCAGCAGATCTTCGGCGCCAGGGCCGGCACCGACCAGCCATACGCGACCCTCGACCTCACGTGACGACCGCAGCAGCTCATCGGCTGCCTGCTCCGCCTGCGCGACATGGCCAGCATTGACGGCGTCGGCGACGGATCCGGAAAAGAACTCCCGCCAGAAGATGCGGCGAGCAACGCCGCGCGGCACGAGGCGATCGACCGGTTTACGGAAGCGCGTCGCCAATTCTGCAAGCTTGCCAAGCGACGGCGACAGCATCTGATCGATCTGCGCACGGATCATCTGCGCCAGCACAGGTCCGGCACCCTCGGTGCCGATGGCAACGGCAACAGGCGCGCGGTTGACCAGCGCCGGCGTATAGAAATCGCAATAATCGGGCTGATCGACGGCGTTTGCCGGAACTCGCTCGGCGCGAGCCGCATCGACGATAGCGCGATCTGCTTCGGCATCGCCAGTGGCGGCAAAGACGAGCGTCGCGCCCTTGACCTGATCGGGTGAAAAATCGCCACGTACAGTTTCGATCTGGTTGGCGATGAGGAAAGCATGATAGTTAGCCTCGGGCGCCGGCGTAAAGGCAACGACTTTCGCCTGCGTGTTCAAAAGCAGTCGCACCTTGGCAAAGGCCTCGTCGCCATTACCGAAGACAGCCGCCACCCTTCCTTCCACGCGGAAGAAAGCGGGAAACACCGAAAGCTGTTCAGTCCTGGGAGGCATCACTATTCCACTTCAAGATTTAGCGAATATCGCCCCTGCGGCCAAGAGATTGAAGAAACAGAAATTCTAATGCCCATGCATGCGCGTATTCTTTTGCTCGACATGCCAAGGATTTGAGCAAAACTCACCAGGCGAGCAGATCGCAATAAGCCTATAAAATTTATAGATTTTTATGACTTAGCCCCATTGCCGAGCTGCTTTATTGCTTGTGGCAAACATAGTCTTTAAGTTATTTACGCATACCGCCGCATTTGCAATCCCGATAGACTGCAGCGAAAATCGCTGGAGAAAACCCTTGCCTGACAATAGCATCGCTGCACGCCTCCTCAATGTCGTCGAGCATGACATCCTTCCCCTGACCCGCAGAGGCGTGGCTGCCGGCAACAAGGTTTTCGGCGCGGCCATCCTGCGGAAGTCCGATCTCTCACTGGTCGTTGCGGAAACCAACAATGAATTGGAAAACCCGCTCTGGCATGGCGAGGTTCACACCCTCAAACGCTTCTACGAGCTTGGCGAGAAGCCGGCGACCAAGGATCTGATCTTCCTGTCCACGCACGAGCCGTGCACCATGTGCATGTCCGCCATCACCTGGGCCGGCTTCGATAATTTCTACTATTTCTTTAGCCATGAGGATTCGCGGGACGCCTTCGCAATCCCGCACGATCTCAAGATCCTGAAGGAAGTCTTCGGCCTGGAGCCGGGCGGCTATCGTCGCCAAAACGCATTCTGGAACAGTTTTGCCATCTCCGACCTGGTGGAGACGGAAGCGGATCCACGCAAAGGCGAGCTCAAAGACCAGACAGCGCGTATCAAGCAGGCCTATGCCGATCTCTCCGACAACTACCAGGCGTCGAAGAGCGGCAACGACATCCCTTTGAATTGATAGAGCAAGACCAGAGGCAATGATGGAAGCATCGCGAGACATTTCCCGTCTGATCGACATCATGGCGGCGCTGCGAAACCCGGAGAGCGGTTGCCCCTGGGACATCGTCCAGACCTTCGAAACCATCAAGCCCTATACGATCGAAGAGGCCTATGAGGTCGCGGATGCGATCGAGCGCAAGGATAACGACGATATTTGCGACGAGCTCGGCGATCTCCTGCTGCAGGTCGTCTTCCACGCGCGAATCGCCGAGGAGGCCGGAGCATTTTCCTTCGGTGATGTCGTGCACGCCATTACCCGCAAGATGATCCGTCGCCATCCACATGTCTTTGCCGTCTCCGATGCCAAGACCGAGGATGCGGTGACGCTGCAATGGGACCGGATCAAGGCCGAAGAGAAGCGGGAACGCGCCGAACGCCGTGCCACGAGCGGTATCACTGAAGATTTCAAGGCCGGTTTCCTGGGTTCGGTGCAG
The DNA here is from genome assembly GCF_014194925.1 of Rhizobium sp. BK491. NCBI lineage: Bacteria > Pseudomonadati > Pseudomonadota > Alphaproteobacteria > Hyphomicrobiales > Rhizobiaceae > Rhizobium > Rhizobium sp. BK491. The sequence goes on along the minus strand of NZ_JACIAR010000001.1, from coordinate 217,021 downwards.
CGGACTTTCCCTGCCCTGACCGAAGCCTTGAAACTGCAGGAGCGCGCCGCCAAGGTGGGTTTCGATTGGTCTGCGCCGGAGCCGATCCTCGACAAGATCGAGGAGGAGATCGGCGAATTGCGGGCAGCGCTTGCAAGCGGCGACAAGGCCAAGGTCAGCGATGAACTCGGCGATCTAATCTTTGCTGTCGTCAATATCGGCCGGCATGTGAACGCCGATCCCGAACAGGCGTTGCGCGGCACGAACACCAAATTCCGCCGCCGCTTCCATCACATCGAAACAACGCTCGAGGCTAAAGGCGAGACGCTGGAAGGCGCCTCGCTGGAGCGGATGGAAGAAATCTGGCAGTCAGCAAAGGCCATCGAGCGGCAGCTGGCAGGTGTCAAGTCGGCGTAAAAGCCGTCTATTCCCAATCTTCGCGTTGCGGCTTCGGGCCGTTGCCCATGCGCCGCTCCAATTCAGCCGCTTCGGTCTCTGTGAGTCGGACGTCGAGCGTCACCGTGCCATCCTCATTGTCCTCGCGGTTATCGACGATGGCGTGATTGTAAAGCCAGGGCAGCAGCGCCAGCTTTTCGACGGGCAAGGTGATCGTCGTTTCCGTCAGCACGCCGGAAAGGCGCCGGCTGATTTCATCCATCAGACGATCGACGCCCTCGCCTGTTATCGCTGAGACGGCAATGACGTTTTCCGCGGTCGACGCCTTCTGGACGATGGCATCGTGAGCTTCCGGCTCCAGGCGGTCGATCTTGTTCCAGACCTCAAGGATGCGCTCGGCGCCTTCGGCCTCGCCAATGCCGAGATCGCCGAGAATGCGCATCACGTCAGCGCTCTGGGCCTGATTGTCGTCATCCGAGAGATCACGGACATGCAGGATCAGGTCGGCTTCCAGCACCTCTTCCAGCGTTGCGCGAAACGCGGCCACCAGATGAGTCGGCAGGTCGGAGATGAAGCCAACAGTATCTGAGAGAATGACCGTGCGGCCATGCGGCAGCTTCATGCGGCGCAGCGTCGGATCGAGCGTCGCAAACAGCATGTCTTCCGCGAGCACGCCGGCGCCGGTAATGCGATTGAAGAGCGTCGACTTGCCGGCATTGGTATAGCCGACGAGAGCCACAATCGGATGCGGCACCTTCTTGCGTTTGGCGCGATGAAGCTGGCGGGTGCGAACCACCTGTTCCAGCTCGCGCTCCAGCCGGATGATCCGTTCCTGCAGCATGCGCCGGTCGGCTTCGATCTGGGTTTCACCCGGGCCGCCCATGAAGCCGGCACCGCCGCGCTGGCGTTCAAGGTGGGTCCAGCTTCGAACCAATCGGCCCTTCTGGTAGTTCAGATGCGCAAGCTCGACCTGCAGCGTACCCTCCTTGGTGGAGGCGCGGCGGCCGAAGATTTCGAGAATGAGGCCGGTGCGGTCGATGACCTTGGCGTTCCAAGCCTTTTCAAGATTGCGCTGCTGTACCGGCGTCAACGGATGATCGACGATGACGAGGCCGGCGTTGAACTCGTCGAGCAGCGCGCGAATCTCTTCGATCTTGCCGGTCCCGAGCAGCGTTGCCGGCCGCGGATCGTTGATGGGAACGATTGAGCCGTTGACGACATCGAGATCGATGGCCAGCGCAAGCCCCTTTGCCTCTTCCAGTCGGCTTTCGGGCGGGCGTGAAACGGAGATGGCACTGTCGGCTTGAGAGGAACGCGCGGCGCGCGCCTGTTTCAGCACAGGCACGACGACAACAGCGCGCATGTCATCCCGGTGTTTTACGGTCTCCGGGATGAGGGAATCATTTTTGGTATCGCGTGTCGTGATAACGGCAAGTCCCAGTTAGGATGCGGCTTCTTCGCTCTCGAACATCTGCATCGGCTGACCCGGCATGATCGTCGAGATCGCATGCTTGTAGACGAGCTGCGAATGGCCATCGCGGCGGAGCAGGACGCAGAAATTGTCGAATGAGGTTACGACACCTGTGAGCTTCACGCCGTTAATCAAGAAAATTGTGAGTGAAATCTTTTGCTTGCGAACAGTATTGAGAAACAAGTCCTGCAAGTTCTGAGAACGTTCCGCCATCGCGCCGCTTCTTTCTTTTTTGCCGACCTGAGCCGGTTGAATGTCATGGTATACAGAGGTCCCGGACGGGAGATACCCTCATTCTCTCCCCCCAGCGAATGTTGGTATCAAATCGCAGTCTTTTCCGCAACGTCGAAAAAGGCTTCACGAATTTTCTGTGACATGCTGCCCGGATGACCGTTCGCTATCGTCTCTCCATCGATAGAAACGACCGGAAAACAGATACTTGTCGCCGCCGTGATGAAGACTTCGCGGGCCTTCATCATCTCTTCGACCGAGAAGAATCGCTCGACGATCGTCACGTCGAGCTTGGCTGCAACGTCCATCAGCGTCGTGCGGGTGATGCCGCGCAGGATGCCGTGTTCGGCCGGGCGGGTGACGAGATTCCCGTCGTGATCGACGATCCAGACGTTGGTCGCCGCACCTTCCTTCACCATGCCATTGTGATCGATATAGATCGCCTCCTGCGCGCCGGCCTCCTTGGCCTGCTGACGGGCCATCGCGTTCGGAAGCAGTCCGACCGACTTGATATCCACGCGATCCCAGCGGTTGTCGCGGACGGTGATCGCCTTGATGCCATTGGCGTTCTTCTTGGCGATCACGGACTGATCGGTGCTCTTGGCGGTGACGACGATCGAGGATGGCGTGCCGGCCGGCGGGAAGACGTGATCGCGACGGGCAACGCCGCGCGTCACCTGTAGATAGAATAGGCCGTCGCGGACATGGTTGCGGCGCAAAGTCTCGCGAATCACGAGAACCAATGCCTGGCGCGTCATCGGCCAGGCGATGCGCAGCTCGCCCAGCGAACGGTTGAGGCGATCGAGATGGCGCGTCAGGTCGACGATCACGCCATGACGAACCTCGCACACCTCGTAGACGCCATCGGCGAACTGATAGCCGCGATCCTCGATATGCACCATGGCATCGCTGTGCTTGACATAGCGGCCGTTGACGTAAGCTATTCTCGGCATAGAAGCCCCTGATCCGAATTCTGTGATGTTCGAAATGTCGGGCGGCCGTTCAGACGCCCAACGACTTCAGCTTGCGATGGAGTGCCGAGCGTTCCATGCCTACAAATTCCGCCGTGCGCGAGATATTGCCGCCGAACCGGTTGATCTGAGCGATGAGATAATCGCGCTCGAACATTTCGCGGGCTTCGCGCAGCGGCAATGTCATGATGTGGTAATCATTCTTGGCGGAGACCTTCGGCAGCATATCGCCGAGGTCGGTCGGTAGCATTTCCGCGGTGATCGGTGTCTCGGCCCCATCCGAGCGCGCCAGGATCATCAGCCGCTCGATATTGTTGCGCAGCTGGCGGATGTTGCCGGGCCAATCATGCGCCTGCAGCACGGCCATGGCGTCGTCACCGATGCGACGCGGCCGGATGCCCGCCTGCTCCGAAATCTGGCGCATCAGCTGATCGACGAGGAAGGGAATATCCTCCCGACGCTCGGCAAGAGCCGGGACGCGGACGGGCACGACAGCTAGGCGGTGATAGAGATCTTCGCGGAACAGGCCCTCGGCAATGCGGCTCTCGAGATTGTAGGCCGTGGACGAGATGATGCGCACATCCACCTTTACCCGCTTGGAACCGCCGACACGCTCGAACTGTTGGTCAACGAGCACCCGCAGGATCTTGTTCTGCGTCTCGCGCGGCATTTCACCGACTTCGTCGAGATAGAGGATGCCGCGATGGGCCTCTTCCAAGGCACCGATCTTGCGCGCCTGCCCCGGCGAGCCTTCGGTGCCGAACAGGGCGATTTCCATGCGCTCCGGCGTGATTGTGGCGGCGTTCAGCGCCACGAAGGGGCCATTGGCCCGGGTCGATTTCTTGTGGATCATCCGGGCCACAAGCTCCTTGCCGGAGCCCGATGGACCGAAGATCATGATGCGGCTGTTGGTGGGAGAAACCTTGTCGATGGTCTGGCGCAGCTGCGACACGGCTACCGATGTGCCGATCAATTCAACGGCGTCGCCCGTGCGGCGCTTCAGCTCGGAGACTTCGCGCTTCAACTTGGAATTTTCGAGCGCGCGCTCTGCAATCAGGATGAGGCGATCGGCCTTGAACGGCTTTTCGATGAAATCGAAAGCGCCGCGCTTGATGGCGGAGACGGCCGTCTCGATATTGCCGTGACCGGAAATCATGACCACGGGCAGCTCCGGATGGCGCGCCTTGATCTCATCCAAGAGCGCCAGACCATCGAGCTTGCTGCCCTGCATCCAGATATCGAGGAAGATCAGCCGCGGCGCGCGATCGGAAATCGCGGCGAGCGCGCTGTCGCTGTCATGCGCGGTGCGGGTTTCGTGGCCCTCATCCGAAAGAATTCCCGAAACGATTTCGCGAATGTCTTCCTCGTCGTCGACTACGAGAATATCAGATGCCATAGACGCTTTCCTTGTCATTTTCTGTATGGGCGATGGCGGCTTGCTCACGGCGCGGCAGATGCACGCGGATCATGGCCCCCCTGCCCTGGTCGAAATCGGCTGGCGCGTCGTGGAGTTCGATCTGCCCGCCATGGTCTTCAATGATCTTCTTGACGATGGCGAGGCCAAGGCCCGTGCCCTTCTCGCGCATCGTCATATAGGGTTCGAGAATGCTGTGCCGGTTTTCCACCGGCAGGCCGCGGCCATTGTCGATGACGTCGACAGTGAAGCGATCGCGATCCGGATCGAGCGACGAGCGCACGAGGATCTTCGGCTGCTCGCGAGCCTGGTCGCTCGGTACGCCTTCGATTGCCTCGACGGCATTCTTGATGAGATTGCCGAAGGCCTGGCCGAGCATTCGCGCATCGAACATGCCCTCGAGCCGTTCGTCGCCCAGCTCACGCCCGAACTGGACATGTGTATTGCCCATTTCGCGCAGGAACACGGCGTCGCGCAGAATATCGCGCAGATCGGTCGGCTCCATGGTCGGCTTCGGCATGCGGGCGAAGGAGGAGAACTCGTCGACCATGCGGCCGATATCACCGACCTGCCGGATGATCGTATCCGTGCACTGGTCGAAGACAGAACGGTCGGCATCGGCGATGTTCTTGCCGAAACGGCGACGGATACGCTCGGCCGACAGCTGAATGGGCGTTAGCGGGTTCTTGATCTCATGGGCAATGCGGCGGGCGACATCGGCCCAGGCGGTCGAGCGTTGCGCTATGACAAGATCGGTAATGTCATCGAGTGTGATGACATAGGACTCGTTGGCATCGCGCGATTCCTCACGCGTTACCTGAACGCTGAGCGTGCGTACCGTTCCGCCGCGAACAAGGCTGATCTGCTTGCGGAAATCGCTGCGATGGCGCGTCGTCGCTTCCGTCACGACTTGATCGACCTCTGGTGAGATATCAGACAGATTCTTGCCGATGAGCTCATCGCTCTTGAGCGTCAGTAGATCTTCAGCCGAAGTATTGACGATGGTGATGCGCCGATCGTGCTCGACACCGATCACGGCCGCCGTCACCCCCGACAGCACGGCCTCGATGAAGCGGCGTCGGTCGTCTACCTCGTCCTTCGCTTCAAGGATTTCATCGCGCTGCGTGCGAATTTCCGAGATCATCTTGTTAAAGGTGCGCGACAGGCTGCCGACGTCGCCGTCAGCCGAGCGTACCGGCACCAGTACGTTCATGTTCCCCGAGGCAACGTTATCCGCAGCGCTGATAAGGAGACGGATGGGCCTGACGATACGATCGGCAATTGCGATGGCTGTCCAGATCGCCGCCAGAAGTACGATGAGAGCAAAGCCGATATAAAGAACGGCAAAAGCGATCTGGAGCGACATGCGCCCTTCTTCCATCGCCTTGTACTCGACGGTATTGTCCTCCACCATCCGCATCGCATTCATGACGCGCGGGTCGACCGCCCGAACGGTGTAGAGAAACGCGCCGGGTATTTCATCGAGCTTGATGACAGCGCCGACAAGATTGGTCACGCCAGGCGGGATGAGAGTCGGTTGCCCGTTCGCCGAAGAATCAAGCGCGTCTTTTGGAATGGCCGGCAGCGGACGTTCGGTCTTGATCTCGGCCTGGACGATGGCGCTGCCGTCGCGGCGCACGAGAAATGCACCCAGCAAGCCGCGCCCGCGTGCCTGACGGGTCATCAAGTCGGCAAAGCCGGTGCGATCGAGATTGAAGAGCGAACGGTTGCGCTCCAGATCGTTCGCCATCGATACGGTCTGCCCTTGCAGATAACTCGCATTCTCCATCAGATAGGCCTGCGCGACGTTCTGCGAGGAGCTGATGATCTGCTGCGTGCGCACGCCGAACCAGCGATCCAGGCCGACATTGAGCGTCAGGCTGGCAACGATGGCAACGAGAATGGCCGGCGTGATCGCGACGATCGAGAACAGAACGACGATGCGGATATGCAGGCGGGCCGCCGCGCGACCACGGCTGCGTGCCTTCATCAGGCGCGCCACCTCTCGGGCGATCAGAGCGATCAGACCCAGGACGAAAAGTCCGTTGATAACGACCGAGGTGAAAACGACGGATGATGTCGGGGCGACTGGCGTCAGCCCGAGAAGCATCAGCAAGGTCGCAATGGCGCACAAAAGCGCGCCGCCGGCCAGGATCAGACCAGGTAGGGCAAAGGAAGCACGACGATCCGTCACCTTGACAACCGTCTCGTCGCTCGCCGCCGGCGACACCGCGTCCTGTATCATTCCCATCAATCTCCACGCCCGAGCGACGGTCGGCGCCCTGGTCAAATGCACGGCCAATTACGACCTTCATGCGAGTGACAGGCAGAGGCGGGAACTGTCGTCCGGTTTCGCTAAGGAGCGAAACCCTTACTTCAGGTCATCACTGCAAATAGCTGAAAAATCAGACTAACTCTTGCCTTTGGGAGAGCTGGCCAGACGAATCGCCACTGCAAAAACGACGAATCAACTGCGTGACCTTTAAGCAACGCATTGTGGCGAAAATGCAACGCATCGGCTCGCGTTGTCAAGCCGTTCGGGAACTTCTGTAAACCGAAACACCCAGTTCTCTGATCTTTTTACGCAGCGTATTGCGGTTGAGACCCAAAAGATCGGCCGCCTTGATCTGATTGCCGCGTGTCGCGGTCAGGGCGGCGAGAATCAGCGGATATTCCATCTCCGTCAATACGCGGTCGTAGAGACCCGGGGGCGGCAGGTTCTCGCCGAAACTGGCGAAATAGGTCCGCATATTCTCTTCCACCGCCTGCGCAATAGTCATGGAGCCGGTGCGGACCGGCCCTTTTTCGATCGGGCTGTCGGGCACGTCGGCGCGCAGCTCCGCGTCGATGATCTCCTTTGTGATGACATCCTGCGGATAAAGCGCCATCAGCCGGCGGATAAGATTTTCCAGCTCGCGGACGTTGCCCGGCCAGGGATAGGCCTTCATGAGTTCGAGCGCTTCCTGATCGAAACGCTTGGAACCCAGCCCCTCCTTCTCGGCCTGCTGGATGAAATGACGCACGAGATCCGGGATGTCCTCGGCGCGGTCGCGCAGCGGCGGCAGGCGCAGCGGCACGACGTTGAGGCGGTAATAGAGATCCTCGCGGAAGAGGCCCTGATTAATCGCCTGCTTCAGGTCCTTGTTGGTGGCGGCGACGATGCGGACATCGGTGCGGATCGGGGTGCGGCCGCCAACGGTGGTATATTCGCCCTGCTGCAGCACGCGCAGCAGGCGCGTCTGCGCATCCATCGGCATATCGCCGATTTCGTCGAGGAACAGCGTGCCGCCTTCGGCCTGCTCGAAGCGGCCCGTCGAACGGGTCTGCGCACCGGTGAAGGCGCCCTTCTCGTGGCCGAACAGTTCGGATTCGATCAGGTCGCGCGGGATGGCAGCCATGTTGATGGCCACAAAGGGGCCGTTACGGCGCTTGCCGTAGTCATGCAGGGCACGCGCCACCAGTTCCTTGCCGGTACCGGATTCGCCAGTGATCATCAGCGTCAAATCTGTCTGCATCAGGCGTGCGAGCACGCGGTAGATTTCCTGCATTGCGGCGGAGCGGCCGACGAGCGGCATCCCATCCTGCATGTCGTCTTCAATCTTTGCCGGCTTGCGCTTCGGCTCCGACAGCGCGCGACCGACGATTGCGATCAGCTCGGTCAGGTCGAAAGGCTTCGGGAGATAGTCGTAGGCGCCCTTCTCCGATGCCTTGATCGCCGTCATGAACGTATTCTGTGCGCTCATGACCAGAACAGGCAGATCCGGCCTCGCCTTTTTGATGCGCGGCAGCAGGTCGAATGCGTTTTCGTCGGGCATGACGACGTCGGTTACGACAAGGTCGCCTTCGCCGGCGGAGACCCAACGCCAGAGCGTGGCAGCGTTCGATGTGATGCGTACATCGTAACCCGCGCGGCTCAAAGCCTGGTTGAGCACGGTGCGGATAGCCGCATCGTCATCGGCGACAAGGATCGTGGCTGTCATCGAGTAGTCCCTGTAGAGTTCGGAAGTGGGGCATCTTCTGAGGTGATGCCTTTGGAGGCAGGCATCAAAACACGGAAAGTGGTGCGATGGTTCTGGCTGTCGCATTCGACGATGCCGCCGTGGTCGCCGATGATCTTGGCGACCAGCGCAAGGCCGAGCCCGGTTCCGTTCGTCTTGGTCGTGATGAACGGATCGAAGAGATGCGGCACGAGATCGGCCGGCACGCCCGGGCCATTGTCGATGACGCAGAATTCCAGCGGCAGCGAGATCTTCTCGCGCGTGCCGGCAACCGAGAGCCTGATGCCGGGACGATAGGCCGTTGTCAGCATGATCTCGCCATCCTGACGATCACCCACCGCTTCAGCAGCGTTCTTCACCAGATTGAGAAAGACCTGTACGAGCTGATCCCGGTTTGCGAAAACCGCCGGCAGCGAGGGGTCGTAATTCTCTGAGATCTTGATGTTGCGGGCAAAGCCTGCCTTGGCGACGGCCTTCACATGATCGAGCACGGAGTGGATGTTGACGGGGACGCGATCGACGGGCCGCTCGTCGGAGAAAACTTCCATGCGGTCGACCAGCGAGACGATACGGTCCGTCTCGTCGCAGATAAGGCGCGTCAGCGCGCGATCGTCGTCTTCGACCGATTGCTCCAGCAGCTGTGCGGCGCCGCGGATGCCCGACAGCGGATTCTTGATCTCATGCGCCAACATGGAGGCAAGGCCTGTGACCGAGCGGGCGGCGGCGCGATGCGTCAGCTGCCGGTCGATCTTGTCCGCCATGGAGCGTTCCTGGAACACCACCACCACGGAGCCGGGGTCGCTGGAAATCGGCGCAACATAAATATCCACCAGCTTGTCCTGTCCCAGGCGCGGCGAACTCAGATCGACGCGATATTCGTTGACCGGCGCGCGGCGCTCCCGCACCTGATCGATCAACGCCAGCAAGGGGCTGCCGAACGGAATGAACGTCGAAATCTTGTAGCGCGACAGATGCGATGCGCTGGCGCCGAAGAAGGCCTCCGCCTCCCAGTTGGCGAAAGCAATCAAACCCGCCTCGTCGACCATGACGACGGGATTCTGGATTGCATTGAGAACCGCCATGGCGACAGAGTTGGCCGCGGTATCACCGGCGCCGGAGCTGGATTTCGAAGTCATGCAGCCTCCTGAACGCATTGGGCGAGATTGGCGCCGGCCTGCAGCGCGGCACGGAAGGATGCAGCCACTTCGCCGCTATCTTTCGACGTCATAATTTTTGCCTTGTCGGTACCTGCCGTTGCCGACGCGTAGCGGTCGAGATACCAGGAGAGATGCTTGCGCGCATGGCGAATGCCGACCGTTTCGCCGTAGAATTCCAGCATCATCCGATAGTGTTCGAGAGCGATCTCGACGATCTCCTGGCGGCTTGGCTCGCGATGACCGGCCAACACGCCCGCATGCCACGGGCGGCCCTGGCAGCCACGGCCGATCATGACGGCATCGGCACCGGAGCGGCGCAAAATTTCCTCGGCGTCCTCAGCCGTTTCGACATCGCCATTGGCAACAAGCGGGATGGAGACAACATCGCGCACGGCGCGGATGGCATTCCAATCCGCCCTGCCCTCATAGAATTGCATGCGCGTGCGGCCGTGAATGGTGACGAGCTGAATTCCGGCCTCTTCGGCCCGGCGCGCGATATAAGGCGCATTGATGGAATTCTCGTCCCAGCCGAGCCGCATCTTCAGCGTGACGGGAATGTTCACCGCACGGACCGTCGCTTCGATCAATGTCAGCGCATGATCCGGATCGCGCATCAGTGCCGAGCCGGAATAGCCGCCAATCACCTTCTTGGCGGGGCAGCCCATATTGATATCGATGATATCGGCGCCATTGTTCGTGGCGATCTTTGCAGCCTCGGCCATCCAATGCGCCTCGCGGCCGGCAAGCTGCACCATATGCGGCTTCAGCCCTGCGCTTCTCAGACGCGCCCAGGATTCAGCCGTATCCTGCACGAGCTCGCGGCTTGCGACCATTTCGGTAACGACCAGACCGGCGCCATAGCGCAAGGCAAGCTGCCGGAAAGGCAGATCGGTCACGCCCGACATCGGTGCCAGGATCACACGATTCCGGATGGATACGGAACCGATGGAAAATGGGGCTGCAAGCTTGGAAGACAGCAAATGATTATCTTTCGGGCACACCATACGTCTGCACTATTTTTAGACACGCTTTGAAAGTTTGCCAAGGGGTTTCGAAGAATCCCGATATTTTTTGGGCAGATGCTGGAAAATACTCAGTTGAGGCGATAGACCCTGCTTGAGCAGGGTCCCGTTTTGGCGAACTATTTAGCATGTGCTTGTTCAAAAGAAAGCTCTACGCTTTTCAAAGCCATGCCGAGACGGAGCCTTTCATCTTCGGGGATTTATGACGCAAATGCATTCAAAGCAACCGTTGTCGGTGGGAATCGTCATCGTGGCCGCCGGGCGCGGCGAACGGGCGGGTTCTCCGGAAGAAGGCCCCAAGCAATATCGTCCGATCGGCGGCAGAGCGGTTATTGCGCATACGCTTGAAAGATTCGTGACATGGCCGCAGGCATCGAAAATCGTCGTCGTCATCCATCGCGACGATGAGAAGCTGCTGCGTGCGGCTCTGGAACAGGTTTCAGGCCTGCCTGAGATCAAGATCGCCTTCGGTGGGGCGACTCGCCAGCAGTCCGTGCTTGCCGGGCTGCGCGCTTTGAAAGACAGCGGCGTCACGCATGTGATGATCCACGATGCCGTACGCCCCTTCTTCGATCATGATCTGCTGGATCGTGTCGCCGCAGCGCTTGCAGACGGTGCGCGGGCCGTGCTGCCAGCTATGCCCGTCACAGACACGCTGAAGCGCGGCAATACCGATGGACTAGTCGTCGACACGATTCCCCGCACCGGGTTGCACGCCGCGCAGACGCCGCAATCCTTCCGTTTCGCCGATATTCTCGACGCCCATGAAAAAGCCGCTGCCGATGGCAGAACCGATTTCACGGACGATGCGGCAATCGCGGAATGGTGTAAGCTACCGGTGACATTAGTGATCGGCAGCGCCGACAACGTAAAACTTACAATCAAAAGGGATATTGCCATGGCCGATGAAAAGCTCGGCGCCGGCCTGCTGCCTGATGTGCGCACCGGCAACGGCTATGACGTCCACCAGCTGGAGCCGGGCGATGGCGTCACTCTTTGCGGCGTCTTCATTCCCCACCACCAGAAGCTGAAGGGGCACTCGGACGCCGATGTCGCCCTGCATGCCCTGACGGACGCGCTGCTCGCCACCTGCGGCGCCGGCGATATCGGCGATCATTTCCCGCCCTCCGATCCGCAATGGAAGGGCGCTCCGTCGCGCATCTTCATCGAGCATGCGGCAAAGATCGTTCGCGAACGCGGCGGCACCATCATGAATGCCGATGTCTCGCTGATCGCCGAGGCGCCGAAGGTCGGGCCGCATCGCGACACCATGCGGGCCAGGCTCTCGGAGTTTCTGGGCATCAGCATCGATCGCTGCTCGGTTAAGGCGACGACAAACGAGAAGATCGGCTTCGTCGGCCGCCGTGAAGGCATAGCGGCCATCGCGACCGCCACCGTCGTTTATCGCGGAGGCAAGGCATAATGCATTTTCCCGATGAGATTATCGCGCTCGCGCAAACTATCGTGACGGATTTCACAGCAAAAAGCTGGATGGTCGCGACAGCCGAATCCTGCACCGGCGGGCTGATCGCCGGCGCTCTGACGGAAATTCCCGGCTCATCCGCCGTCCTCGATCGCGGCTTCGTCACCTACACCAACACTGCCAAGATGGAGATGCTCGGCGTTCAGGAGCAGACGCTTACGCAGTTCGGCGCGGTTTCAAAGGAAGCGGCGCTGCAGATGGTCCATGGCGCCCTCTTCCGCTCCCGGGCTGATTTCGCCGTAGCGGTTACGGGTATCGCCGGCCCCGGTGGCGGTTCGGCAGAAAAGCCGGTCGGGCTCGTCCACCTCGCCGCCAAGGCTCGCAGCGGCGCGCTCCTCCATCACGAAATGCGCTATGGCGACATCGGCCGCGACAAGGTTCGGCTCGCTACGTTGAAGACGGCGCTGGAGATGCTCGTCATGCTCGGTCAGTGACCGGGCGTAGCTTCAAGCATAGATCTTGTTCGCGCGCGTCTCGAAGGCATCCGTGAACATGCGGAAAGCCCGATCGAACATCGATCCCATCAAGGCGCCGAGGATGCGGCTCTTGAACTCGTAATCGATAAAGAAATCGATACTGCAGCCGCCGTTTTCAGAGGGCGCAAAGCGCCAGCGATTATCGAGATATTTAAACGGTCCATCGATGTATTTCACGTCGATCGCGCGCTCCGCTTTGTTCAGCAGCACCTGTGTGGTGAACGTCTCGCGGATGGCCTTATAGCCGACCGTCATATCGGCAACCAGCAGGCTCTTGCCGTCACGCTCCTTGCGGCTGCGGATCGTCAGCGCCTCGCAAAGCGGCAGGAATTCCGGATAGCGCTCCACATCGGCGACGAGGTCGAACATCTGGTCTGGCGAATGCGGAACGGGGCGATGGGTTTCGAATTGAGGCATGAGCCGCAATTAAGCAGGACGGCCAAGAAGATCAAGGAGCTGACGCATTTCGCCGCGGGATTTCAGCTGCAAAACGGGGACATCAGGACCGTGCTCGGCAAGACCGGCAAGAACCCGCGGCGTGAATTTTTCTTCAAATGTCCAGATGAAGCGCAGGAACTCCCAATCGATTTTTTCTATGCAGCCAGGCGCCATCTCCGGTCGCGTGCGGCCCATCCATTTGATCCAGCGAGAAACGGCACCCCAGATGCATAGTACGCGAGGCATCCTCACCCATATGACCAAGTCCGCGCGTGGCAGACGCACATCGAATGTCGAGGGATTGGTCCCGTCCATAATCCATCGCTCGCCCTGCACTTTGGCAACGATGATGGCGCGCTGCTCAGCCTTGTCGCGCTGAACCCAGCCTGGCAGCCACAAAACGTCGCGATCGATCGAGACATAGGCAAGGCCGACGTGTGTGGCGATCTTCTGCGACAGGGTCGACTTGCCGCCGCCGGAGCAGCCCATGACGAGGATTCGGTTCGCCTTTTTGACAAGCGCAGCCGCCTCTTCGATATTAACGACACGGACAAGCGCTTGCGGCGCGACGATCTGCTCCACGATTCGGCTCCATATTCGATCTTGACGGGCGCCGGTACGGGCAACAAACGGCTGGCGTGCTTCCTAAATCAAGCGGATGACGATCCTGTGGCAGAGCACGCGAAAACCGTGGTAAGGATCCCTTGGCCAGATCGAGGAGCAGCGCAATGGCGATGGTGCGGTACATAGTCGAGGATGTGGAAGCGGCAGCGGCATTCTATCTGAAGCATTTCGGCTTTACGCTAAAACAACAGTTCGGACCGGCAATGGCGATTCTGACACGGGATGACCTCACATTGTGGCTTGCAGGCCCGATGGCGTCGGCTTCCCGCCCAATGCCGGATGGCCGCAAACCTGAACCGGGCGGCTGGAACCGGTTCGTGCTTGAGATTCAGGAAGAATTGCCCACACTCGTTTCCACTCTGCGCGAACATGGTGTTCATTTCCGCAACGACATCATAGAGGGACCAGGCGGACGACAAATCCTGTGCGAGGATCCGTCCGGGAACGCGATCGAACTATTCGAATCAAAAAGCTCCTGAGATCTCCGCGTCGCCGCCCCTGGGGACAAAGAGACTACTTTTTTCCTATTCCGCTGCCAGCAGCAGCTTCTTTTCTCGGGCAGCACGCAGACGCGCGAAATCGTCGCCGGCGTGATGCGACGAGCGCGTCAGCGGGCTGGAAGCGACCATTAGGAAGCCCTTGGTGTAAGCCACGGTTTCGTACGACTTGAACTCTTCCGGCGTCACGAAGCTCATCACCTGATGATGCTTCCGCGTCGGCTGCAGATATTGGCCGATGGTCAGGAAGTCGACATCGGCGGTGCGCAGGTCGTCCATCAGCTGCAGCACTTCGTTGCGCTCTTCGCCGAGGCCGACCATGATGCCCGATTTGGTGAACATGGTCGGGTCCAGTTCCTTGACCCGCTGCAGCAGGCGGACGGAGTGGAAGTAGCGCGCGCCGGGGCGAACCGTCAGATAATTGCCGGGCACGGTTTCCAGATTGTGGTTGAAGACGTCGGGCTTGGCAGCGACGACGCGCTCCAGGGCGCCCGGCTTCTTCAGGAAGTCCGGCGTCAAGATTTCGATCGTGGTCGAGGGCGAAGCGGCGCGGATCGCCCAGATGACTTTCTCGAAATGCTCGGCGCCGCCATCTTCCAGGTCGTCGCGGTCGACCGAGGTGATGACGACGTGGCTGAGGCCCATCTGCTTGACGGCCTTGGCGACGTTTTCCGGCTCCGCCATGTCGAGCGCGTTCGGCTTGCCGGTCGCGACGTTGCAGAAGGCGCAGGCGCGGGTACAGATCTCGCCCATGATCATGAAGGTGGCGTGCTTCTTGTCCCAGCATTCGCCGATATTCGGGCAGCCGGCTTCCTCGCAGACCGTGACGAGCTTGTGCTCCTTCACGATCGAGCGGGTTTCGGCATAGCCCTTCGATGTCGGCGCCTTCACGCGGATCCAGTCCGGCTTGCGCATGACTTCCGTATCCGGCCGATGCGCCTTCTCCGGGTGTCGCACGCGCTTGGCGTCCGGGTTGATCGTGTCGAGAATGGTGACCATGAAACGTCTACTTTCCGCCGCTTGAAATGCGGCCCTTCATCGCCGAGCGAATTTGGCGAGGAATATCAGAATGCATGCACCGATGAAACCGGTGATGAAAAAGCCAAGCCGGCCGCCGGGTACGCCGACATGCAGGGCCACCATCAGCGCCGCAGCCACGACCGAGCCGGCAATGCCGAGGATGATGTTCAGGATGACGCCATAGCGTGCGTCCATCAGCTTGCCCGCGAGCCAGCCCGCAAGACCGCCGATGATGATCAGACCCAGCCAACCTACGCTTTCCATCAAACCCTCTTTTCGGGCGCCCTTCAGGACAGTCCTGCCGGGCGTCGCATTGCGTCTTAACGATGATGCTCTAGACGATCAATCTCGCCAACAGCACCACAATGATCGCACCGACCGTGGCATGGATGATCTCCACGACAAGCGCATTTTCAATGCCGAGCGATATCCCGAAATAACGGAAGAGGAAACCGCCCACGAAAGCCCCGATCACACCGCTCACCAGGCAACCGATGAGCCCACCGCCTCCAACGATCAGGCTCGCGAGGAAACCCGCGACCAACCCGATGAGAAGAAAGACGATCCAACCTTCCGCCGTTATAGACATGTTGATTTCCTTTCCTGTTTTCCACCCCCTGGATAAAGGGCATGGCAGGAAATTATCAAGCGTTCAGCACCCGGCCATAGGCATCCAGCACGGCTTCCTTCATCGTTTCCGAAACGGTCGGATGCGGGAAGATCGTATGCATCAGCTCTTCTTCGGTCGTCTCCAGGTTCATGGCGACGACGAAGCCCTGGATGAGTTCGGTGACCTCGGCGCCAACCATATGTGCGCCCAGAAGCTCGCCGGTCTTCTTGTCGAAGATGACTTTGCAGAGACCCTGGTCTTCGCCAAGCGCGATCGCCTTGCCGTTGGCGACGAAGGAGAAGCGGCCGACGCGGATATCGCGGCCGAGTTCCTTGGCCTTGGCTTCGGTGAGGCCGACGGAAGCAACCTGCGGCTGGCAATAGGTGCAGCCCGGCACCTTGCTCTTGTCGGTCGGGTGAACATTCGGCAGGCCGGCGATCTTCTCGATGCAGACGACGCCCTCATGCTCGGCCTTGTGCGCCAGCATCGGAGGACCGGCAACGTCGCCGATCGCGTAGATGCCCGGCACGTTGGTCTTGCCGTAGCCATCGATGACGACGCAGCCGCGGTCGGTCTTCACGCCGAGCGCTTCGAGGCCGAGGTTCTCAATGTTGCCCTGGACACCGACGGCCGAGATCATACGGTCGGCAACGATCTGCTGCACCTTGCCGTCTTCGGTTTCGACATGGGCAGTGATCGAGTTGGCAGCCTTATCGACCTTCGTGACCTTCGCCTTGGTGAAGATCTTCAGGCCGCGCTTTTCCAGCTGCTTGCGGGCAATGCCGGAGATTTCGGCATCCTCGACCGGCATGATGGTCGGCATGACTTCAACGACGGTGACGTCGACGCCCATCGAGCGATAGAAGCTTGCAAATTCAATGCCGATGGCGCCCGAGCCCATGACGAGCAGCGACTTCGGCAGGAAATCCGGCTTCAGCGCTTCGAAATAGGTCCAGATCAGCTTGCCGTCCGGCTCAATGCCTGGCAGCGCGCGCGGACGGGCTCCGGTCGCGACGATGATGTGCTTGGCGGTATAGGTGCCTTCGCCCTTGACGTTCTTCGGCACCGGATGCTGCGGCTCGACGACCGGCTTGGTCGACTTGCCGACAACGATCTCGCCCGGCTTGGTGATCTTGGCTTCGCCCCAGATGACGTCGACCTTGTTCTTCTTCATCAGGAAGCCGACGCCGGTGTTGAGCCGAGCGGAAACGCCACGCGAACGGGCGACCACGGCCTTCACATCCGCGCTTACCTTGCCTTCGAGAACGAGGCCGTAATCCTTCAGATGATTGGAATGATCGAGAATTTCGGCCGAACGAAGCAGCGCCTTGGTGGGTATGCAGCCCCAGTTGAGGCAGATGCCGCCCAGGTGCTCGCGCTCGACGATCGCGGTCTTCAGGCCAAGCTGGCCGGCGCGCACGGCGGCGACATAACCGCCCGGACCGGAGCCGATGATAATGACGTCGTAATTCTCAGCCATGTGTTTCCTGCCTTATTGCTGGCGGCGGATCGGAGCCGGCGCCTTGAATCTATCAGAGACCGAGCATCATCCGCACGATCGGCTCGAGGCCGCGACCGAGCGCCCGGGTGTTTTCCGCATCGAGATGAACGCCATCGAGCGGCGTGGTCACAGCGACCGTATTAGCGTCGAAGAAGCCGCATCCGAGTTCGTCCGCCAGATCGCTATAGAGCGTCGGCAGCTTGCTCGATTCCTTGACTGCGCCGAGAAAGCTGGCCGCAAAAGCGGCATTGGCAGTCTCAGTGATTGCCGGCGGGGCGACGACGAGGATATCGGGCACCTCGTAGTCGAACCCCCAGGCATGATTGCGCACCAGCTGGACCAAGCGACTAATGCCCTGCAGAGCGGCAAAGGCCGAACCGGCAACGACGGGCTTCATGTCGTTAGTGCCGAGCATGATGATAACGAGATCAAGGGGATTGTGGGTCTGCAGGATCGTCGGCAGTATCCTCGCACCGTTGCGGTCGCAATCGGCGAGATGATCGTCGAAAGCGGTCGTGCGGCCGTTCAATCCTTCCGGGATCACGCGCACCTGGTTGCCGAGCGCCTTTTGCAGCACGCTCGGCCACCGATCTTCATAGGCATGACGGCCGACCGTTTCGGCACTGTAGCCCCATGTCAGCGAGTCGCCGTAACACAGAACAGTCTTGGTCATTCATGCCTCCGTGTCACAACAAGGCTCAGACGAGCATCCCCATCGGATTTTCGATGTAGCCCTTGAAGGCTGCCAGGAGCTCGGCACCGAGCGCACCGTCGACGGCGCGGTGGTCGGTCGACAGCGTGACGGTCATCACGTTGGCAATCACCATTTCGCCCTTCTTGACGATGACGCGCTGCTCGCCCGCGCCGACAGCCAGAATGGTCGCGTGCGGCGGGTTGACGACGGCGGCGAAGTTCTTGACACCCATCATGCCCATGTTGGACACGGCGGTCGTGCCGCCCTGATACTCCTCGGGCTTCAGCTTGCGCTCCTTGGCGCGCTTGCCATAGTCCTTCATCTCGTTGGAGATGGTGGAGAGCGTCTTCTGCTCGGCGCTGCGGATGATCGGGGTGATCAAGCCGCCCGGAATGGAGACGGCAACGCCGACATCGGCATGCTTGTGCTTGACCATGGCGCTGTCGGTCCAGGAAACGTTGGCATCCGGAACGTCGCGCAGCGCCAGCGCCAGGGCCTTGATGACCATGTCGTTGACCGAGAGCTTGTAGGCCGGAACACCATCCTTCGACTTCGGAGCGGAATCGTTGAGTTGCGTGCGGAGCGCCAGCAGCGCGTCGAGTTCGCAATCGACCGAAACGTAGAAATGCGGGATCGTCTGCTTGGATTCCTGCAGGCGCTTCGCAATCGTCTTGCGCATGCCGTCATGCGGCACGAGCTCGTAGGAACCCTGCTCGAACAGCTTGAGCACGGCGTCGTCGGACATGCCCTTCGCAGCGGCCGGAGCAGCGGCTGCTGCCGGCTGTGCGGCCGGCGTCGCTGCAGGAGCAGCCTTGGCGGTGCCGCCGGAAACGGCAGCTTCGATATCCTTCTTGACCACGCGACCATGCGGGCCGGTGCCGGAAACCGCAGTCACATCGATGCCGGCTTCCTTGGCAAGACGGCGTGCGAGCGGAGACGCGAAGGTGCGATGACCATCGTTTGCTGCTGGAGCCGATGCAACGGGTGCAGGTGCAGCCGCAGGAGCCGAAACGCTTGCCGGAGCCGGAGCTGCCGCAGGTGCGGCTTCCGCCTTCGGAGCTTCCTTGGCTGCCGGAGCAGCAGCGGCACTAGCGCCGGATGCTGCAGCCGCGACATCCTCGCCATCGGCAGCGATCACGGCGATCAGGGCATTGACCTTCACGCCTTCGGTGCCGGCAGGAACGACGATCTTGGCGACCGTGCCCTCATCGACAGCCTCGACTTCCATCGTTGCCTTGTCAGTCTCGATCTCGGCGATGACATCGCCGGACTTGATCTTGTCGCCTTCCTTGACCAGCCACTTGGCGAGGTTGCCCTCTTCCATGGTCGGCGAGAGGGCAGGCATGGTGATGTTGATAGGCATCGATGAGCCCTCCCCTTACTTGTAGCAAACGGCCTTCACCGCATCGACCACTTCGGCGACGCTCGGAAGCGCCAGCTTTTCGAGGTTGGCGGCGTATGGCATGGGTACGTCCTTGCCAGCGATCGTCAGGATCGGCGCATCGAGATAATCGAAGGCCTGCTGCATGACGCGGGTGGCGATTTCCGTGCCGACGGAGGACTGCGGATAGCCTTCCTCGACGGTGACCAGGCGACCGGTCTTCTTGACCGATTCGATGATCGTCGGAAGATCCATCGGACGGATGGTGCGCAGGTCGATGAGTTCGACATCGATGCCCTGGGCTTCCAGCTCGGCGACGGCCTTCGTGGCATAGGTCATGCCGATGCCGAAAGAGACGACCGTCACGTCCTTGCCAGGACGATGAATGCGGGCCTTACCGATCGGCAGAACGAAGTTATCGAGCTTCGGCACATCGAAATGCTGACCGTAGAGGATTTCATTCTCAAGGAAAATGACCGGGTTCGGATCGCGGATCGCAGCCTTGAGTAGCCCCTTGGCGTCGGCTGCCGTGTAGGGCATGACGACCTTGAGGCCCGGAATGTGGCTGTACCAGGCGGCATAGTCCTGGCTGTGCTGAGCGCCGACGCGGGCAGCAGCACCGTTCGGGCCGCGGAAGACGATCGGAGCGCCCATCTGGCCACCGGACATGTACAGCGTCTTGGCGGCGGAATTGATGATCTGGTCGATCGCCTGCATGGCGAAGTTGAAGGTCATGAACTCGACAATCGGGCGGAGGCCGGCCATAGCGGCGCCGACGCCGATACCGGCAAAGCCGTGCTCGGTGATCGGGGTATCGATCACGCGGCGGGCGCCGAACTCCTGCAGCAGGCCCTGGGTCACCTTGTAGGCACCCTGATATTCGGCGACTTCTTCACCCATGACGAAGACGTCTGGGTTGGCGCGCATTTCTTCGGCCATCGCATCGCGCAGCGCTTCACGCACTGTCATCGACACCATTTCCGTGCCGGCCGGAATTTCCGGATCAGCCGCAGCGGCAACCTTCGGCTGGGCCGGGACCGGCGCAGCGGCCGGCGCCGGAGCGGCGGCAGGCGCCTCGGTCTTTGCCGGCTCGGCAGCAGGTGCAGCCTTTGCGGACGAAATAGCGTCTGCGGATTCACCGTCCTGCAAGAGGATGGCGATCTTGGTGTTGACCTTGACGCCTTCGGTGCCGGCGTCGATCAGCAGCTTGCCGATCGTGCCTTCGTCGACGGCTTCCACTTCCATGGTGGCCTTGTCGGTTTCGATTTCGGCAATGACGTCACCGGAAACGACCTTGTCGCCTTCCTTCTTGAGCCATTTCGAAAGGGTACCCTCTTCCATAGTCGGAGAAAGGGCGGGCATGAGAATGTCGATGGGCATAGTGTCCCTCCCCGATTTAGAGCAGAATGTCGGTGTAGAGCTCGGATGCATCCGGCTCCGGATCGTTCTGGGCGAAATCGGCGCTGTCTGCGACGATGTCGCGGACATCCTTGTCGATATCCTTCAGATCGTCCTCGGTCGCCCAGCCCTTTTCGAGCAAGCGAATACGGACCTGCTCGATCGGATCGTGCTCGGAGCGCATCTTCTGCACTTCATCCTTGGAACGGTACTTCGCCGGGTCGGACATGGAGTGACCGCGGTAGCGGTAGGTCAGCATTTCCAGAATGATCGGACCCTTGCCGGAGCGGCAATGCGCAACGGCTTCGTCAGCCGCAGCCTTGACGGCGCGAACGTCCATACCATCGACCTGAATACCGGGAATGCCGAAGGAGGCGCCACGCTTGGAGAAATCAGCCTGGGCTGTGGCGCGAGCGGTCGAGGTGCCCATGGCGTAGCGGTTGTTTTCGATCACGAAGATCACGGGCAGCTTCCAGAGCTGCGCCATGTTGAAGCTTTCGTAGACCTGGCCCTGGTTGGCGGCACCGTCACCGAAATAGGCGACGCTGACATTGTCATTGCCGCGATACCAGTTGGCAAAGCCAAGGCCGGTGCCGAGCGAGACCTGTGCGCCGACGATGCCATGACCGCCGTAGAAGTTCTTTTCCTTGGAGAACATGTGCATGGAGCCGCCCTTCCCTCGGGAATAGCCGCCCTGGCGTCCGGTGAGCTCGGCCATGACGCCGCGCGCGCTCATGCCGGTCGCCAGCATATGGCCATGGTCGCGATAGCCGGTAATGACCTGGTCGCCATCCTTCAGCGCCAGCTGCATGCCGACGACGACTGCTTCCTGACCGATGTAAAGGTGACAGAAGCCGCCGATGAAGCCCATGCCGTAAAGCTGGCCGGCCTTCTCTTCGAAGCGGCGGATCAGGAGCATCTCACGATAAGCCTTGAGCTCCGCATCACGATCGAAATCTGCGATCGGGCCGCCATTGGTTTCCTTGGCAGGCCTTGATGCTGTTTTACGGCTGGAAACGGTCGCGTTCTTTCGCGGCGCCATTCAACCCTCCCTGTGTGAGTAGCCTCGTTTTTTGGTGAGGCGTAACATAGGGAAGATTGCCCGCCACAGCAATGCTATAATTGCATGGCTCATATTCACTGCAAGTTATTGATATAACTCACAAAAATTCAATTAACCGGAATTCGGTTAATTGTGGCTATTTATTGAAGATGACGATCTCGTTCGCCTTGGAATAGGTCAACTGGTAGCGCGCATATTGATCGAGCATATCCTTATCCAGAGAGCCATCGCTCAACAGCGCGACCTCCTTTTCAAGGTGCTCGCGCCTGGCGACAAGATCAGCCAACTCCTTGGCACGGTCGACGCGGCGCTGCTCGAAAACCTCAGTCGCCTTCAGGCCGTAATCGCCATGAATGCAATGATAACCGAAGTAGCTCACAAAAGCGATGGTGATGGCGGGAAGGATGAGACGGCCGAACCTTCTCTTCTTATGATACTTTGTCCACATACTCGCTCGTCACGCTCTGGCTTTGCGCGATCTCCTCAAAGCCCGTTCGGCCCAAACAAGATCACATGAAATCAAATACCTGCAGCCAAGATAACCGGCAGAGATTAACTGTCCGTTGACTCTAACTGCCAGGACCAACAAAAAACCGCGCCCGAAGGCGCGGTTCGATCCAAGCAAACAATCTGGCCGCAGACCCGTGCGGATCCAAGGCTTCGGATATCAGCCACGAAGGATGGAGCGGCCGGCATATTTTGCCTGCGGGCCAAGCGCTTCCTCGATACGGATGAGCTGGTTGTACTTGGCAAGACGGTCCGAACGCGACAGCGAGCCGGTCTTGATCTGGCCGCAGTTGGTGGCGACAGCGAGATCGGCGATCGTGGAATCTTCCGTTTCGCCGGAGCGGTGCGACATGACGGCGGTGTAGTTCGCCTTGTGCGCAGTTTCCACGGCGTCGAGGGTCTCGGTCAGCGAGCCGATCTGGTTGACCTTGACGAGGATCGAGTTGGCTACACCCATGCCGATGCCATCACGCAGGCGGGCAGAGTTGGTGACGAACAGGTCGTCGCCGACGAGCTGGGTCTTCTTGCCGATGAGGTCGGTCAGCGTCTTCCAGCCTTCCCAATCGTCTTCAGCCATGCCGTCTTCGATCGAAACGATCGGGTACTTGGCTGCGAGTTCTGCGAGGTATTCAGCCATGGCGCCGGATTCCAGCGTGCGGCCTTCGCCCTCGAGAACATACTTGCCGTCCTTGAAGAATTCGGTCGAAGCGCAATCGAGGCCGAGAGCAATTTCTTCGGCCGGCTTGTAGCCGGCCTTCTCGATCGACTTCATGATGAAGTCGAGAGCTGCCGGGGCGCTGGAAAGGCCCGGTGCGAAACCACCTTCGTCACCGACGTTGGTGTTGTGACCCTGCGATGCCAGTTCCTTCTTCAGAACGTGGAAGACTTCTGAGCCCATGCGGACGGCTTCGCGGATCGAGTCAGCGCCGATCGGCAGGATCATGAATTCCTGGAAGTCGATCGGGTTGTCGGCATGGGCGCCACCGTTGATGATGTTCATCATCGGGACTGGCAGCAGGCGGGCGTGAGCGCCGCCGACATAACGGTAGAGCGGCAGGTTGGCGCTCTGGGCAGCAGCCTTGGCAACGGCGAGCGAGACGCCGAGGATGGCGTTGGCGCCGAGGCGCGACTTGTTCGGCGTGCCGTCGAGCTCGATCATGATGTTGTCGAGCTGGATCTGGTTTTCGGCATCCATGCCGCCGATCGCGTCAAAGATTTCCGAATTGACGGCTTCGACGGCCTTCTCGACACCCTTGCCATGGTAGCGCTTGCCGCCATCGCGAAGCTCGACAGCTTCATGCGCGCCGGTCGACGCACCCGACGGAACCGCCGCGCGGCCCATGCTGCCATCTTCGAGGTAGACATCGACTTCGACAGTCGGATTGCCACGGCTGTCGAGAATCTCGCGGGCGATAATGTCGGTGATTGCGGTCATGATAGCTCCCTGCTCGCTGGTTTATAAATCGATTTAAATCGTCTTAATCGAAGGCGCGGAAATTTCAATGGCGATCCGCGCCGCGATTTGGCACTCCTGCAGGCCCGTAACGCAAGTTCATGTCAGCCTGTTGAATGCCGGCTACGTTTCAGGCCTTGGCGATGGCGTCGAAGGCCAGCAGCTTCTCCAGAAGCCGCGGCATATCCTTCAGATAGACCATGTTCGGGCCATCTGACGGTGCATTGTCCGGATCCTCATGCGTCTCGACAAAAACGCCTGCGACACCGACGGCGACGGCGGCGCGCGCCAGTGTCTCGACGAACCGGCGATCGCCGCCGGTCGAACCGCCCTGTCCGCCTGGCTGCTGCACGGAATGGGTCGCGTCGAAGATGACGGGCGCGCCCATCGCCGCCATGATCGGCAGCGAGCGCATGTCGGAAACAAGCGTATTGTAGCCAAAGGAGGCGCCGCGCTCGCAAAGAAGAATATTCGGATTGCCGCTTTCGTTCAGCTTGGCAAGCACGTTCTTCATATCCCATGGCGCCAGGAACTGGCCTTTCTTGACGTTGACCACGCGGCCGGTCTTGGCAGCGGCAACCAAAAGGTCTGTCTGGCGCGACAGGAAAGCCGGGATCTGCAGGATATCGACCGTCTTGGAAACGATGGCGCACTGCTCTTCCGTGTGGATGTCGGTCAGGACCGGGAAGCCATATTCCTTCTTCAGGTCTTCAAAAACCTCCAGCGCCTTTTCCAGGCCGATGCCCCTCTTGCCGGACAGCGAAGTGCGGTTGGCCTTGTCGAAGGAGGACTTGTAGACGAGGCCGATGCCCAGCTTGCCGCAAAGTTCCTTCAAAACGCCGGCAACCATGAAAGCATGGTCGCGGCTTTCCATCTGGCAGGGACCGGCGATCAGCGACAGCTTTGCAGTATTGGAAAAAAGGACCTTGGAGGCACCCTCGCCGACGGTGACTTCGGAATTTGTGCTCATTTTATCTCCTCAAAGGCGAACAATGCGCCCTGACCGGGCGCCAACCTCGCCAATAGACGATTGTTCTTACGCGTATAGGTGACGCCGTTAGCAGTGAAATGCGACGATGTCACGGAAAGATCGCGCGTTTTGAAAAGGATTGCCCGCGCCCTGAGCCCCGGATCATTCGTGCGAACAGGCAGATCATAGAATGCCTCCATTCCTTCGGGCGTCAAAATCTCCAGATCGGCATTGGCAGTCCTGATTGTCAGGCCAAAGGAATGCTCCATAATGCGTGGGGCGCCGACAACCTCTTCGAAGAAACCGCGATAGACCGCCGGCTTCGGCGCGCAAAGCGCTACCCGCGCGATACCAGTCACGCCGTTCTCGTGACGCTCGAGCGCGCTGCGATCAGCCGGCAGCGGATTGATGCGCTGACAGCAGAAAGCGAGAAAATCCGGCGCGCGCAGATCGGCGGCAAAGGCAAGACGAAAGCCTGCCGTGGTTTCGGTTCCATCCGGCATCTTCATCGGACGGGAGAAATCCAGCATTCGCCCCGCCGAAATCGCCGCCGCGTTGAAACGCTTGTCATCCGCCACCGCATCATCCGTACCGAATACCACGGCCGAGAAGCCATCATCCCCCACCCGGAAACGATAAGCCTGATCGCGCGCGACGAAAACATTGCCATCCACGATGCTCTTCTCGCATTGCTCCGGAGATGCGACGCCCAGAGGTTCGAGATAGGTTTTATCGGCAAGGAAGACGCAGGCATTCTGAGTGCCAAAGGGATGGCGCGCATCTGGAGCCACCGTGAAACCGAGCTTGCCGAGGCGTTCGCGCGCCAGAGCGATATTGACGGTCGGCAGCACGAGATGATCCAGCGGATGCGGAGACGAAATCATGGCTTCTCCTGTTTGCTTGCGGAAGCAGATTTGCGCCCATCCCCCAAGCAATTCAAGATGGAAGGACGGAACATCCCGAAGCACACGACATGGATTGAAGGCGATCTCGCAAACGTGATTGCTGATTCTCTCCCATAGCCGGCTTATGCAGTAGTGTGGCACTTTGATCCAAATGCTGGGCGCACGGACTGAACGACAAGGCCCTGGGAGCGAACAGAGCGGCATTTCTCATATTTTTCCATGGGTTAACGCAGATATGGCGCCTCGATGTTCCGATCCGATCTATTCGCAAATGGTAATTATTTAACTGGCCCCACAAGGCTTTACCGAAATTTAAGCACTTGCGGAACACATATGGAACATATAGTGTCCGTTCTGGATTTGTTTCACGGCTTTTCTTGATTCTGGGGTTCCAAGACGATGTTGACGCGCAAGCAGCAGGAACTGCTTCTCTTCATTCACGAACGCATGAAGGAATCCGGTGTTCCGCCATCCTTCGACGAGATGAAGGATGCACTGGATTTGGCATCCAAATCCGGCATTCACCGCCTGATCACGGCGCTGGAGGAGCGAGGTTTCATCCGCAGGCTGCCGAACCGGGCCAGAGCGCTCGAAGTCATCAAGCTTCCCGACGCCTATAATCCGAGCCTGCAACAGCGCCGCGGTTTTTCGCCCAGCGTCATCGAGGGCAGCCTCGGCAAGCCACAGCCCGTTGCCCCGCCCGCTCCGTCGAAAGTGGCAAATGACGATCACAACGGCTCGGCGTCCGTACCCGTGATGGGTCGCATCGCAGCCGGCGTTCCGATCTCCGCCATCCAGAACAATACGCACGACATTACCGTTCCCGCCGACATGCTCGGCTCCGGCGAACATTATGCGCTTGAAGTTCGAGGAGATTCGATGATCGACGCCGGAATTTTCGACGGCGATACGGTCATTATCCGCAATTCGACCACGGCCAATCCCGGCGATATCGTCGTTGCACTCGTCGACGATGAAGAAGCTACCTTGAAGCGCTTCCGTCGCAAGGGTGCCTCCATCGCGCTGGAAGCCGCGAACCCAGCCTATGAAACCCGCATCTTCGGGCCGGATCGCGTCAAGGTTCAGGGCAAGCTCGTCGGCCTTATTCGTCGCTATCACTGACCGGTGAATTGTCCAGAACTGGTGGTGCCTTTGCAATTGGCGCGTTAAATTTGCCGGTGCGCCAATCATAAGTTCGATGCCTGGTCCATGGGCGCTGCGGGTTGTTGAATGCGGCGGATATAATGGGTTTGTCTGAGGTAAGCACCATTTCGATGGAGCCGGTTTTGCGCAATGTCGCACCGGTTATGAGCGTTGCTCCGGAGCGGCAATGGTCCAGCCGCAGCCGGATTGGCGTCACGATAATATTCCCGGTGTCGCAAGCCGTGGGCAGATAGGCTGCGTTCTCGATGGTGACCAATATCGCGCCGTTTTCGAGCATGGCGACACACCATGCTCCCTTCTGACAAGCAAAGCTGCCTTGCATGGTGCGGTCCAAAGCTTCTTCCATTGCTGTGCGGACCGCCTTCTGCTCGGCATTGCTTAATCGCTTATGCCGATCCGTCTTGCTGATCTGCGGAAGCCGGCTATCGGTCGGAAGCATGGTCGGCGGTTGATGTTCGGCCGCGACCAGCGCTTTCTGCCATTGCTCGAAGATGAAGGCCTGCGGTCTCTCGCGATTGGTGGCGAGGATATCGTCCTGGCGCAAGGCAACCAGAATGCCATCTTCCGAGATCATCAGATCCGGCTTCGGCACACCAGAGCCGAACGCGGCTACACCGACAGATGACAGCAGCAGCAACAGGCCCAGATGGCGAAGCCGGGTCCGCAGCATGCTCATGATCAGGAAGCCGGCGATGAAAGTCGGCATCAGCCAGCCGGGCTGGCGGCCAAAGGTAATGTCACCTCCCCACCCAGCCACCGTTTTTGCAATAGCGATCACAAGCTCCAGTCCCTCACCGGTGACTTTCCAGAACGGTCCATCGATTCCGAAAGGCATCAGCAGCATCGCCATCATACCGAAGGGCATGACGATGAAAGAGACGACGGGCATGGCCGCAAGATTGGCAGCAAGTCCATATGTCGCCAACCGGTGAAAATGCTCGATCGAGAAAATGGCCGTCGACGCACCGCCGATGAACGAGGTCGACATCACACCTCCAAAGAAGCGCGTGACGAACAGTAGCGGACTTAACAGACGGATGCGCGGCAGGATGTTTTCGCGATGCCGCCGTCGTTTCCAGAGCGAATAGCCTGATACCAGCGCCAGCGTAGCGGCGTAAGACATCTGGAAACTCGGACCGAGTACCTGAGACGGTGACAAGACTAGGATGACGATGGCTGAGAGCGCCACATTGCGCAAGCTGATGGATGGCCTGTCGAAAAGTACGGCCACCAGCATGATCGCCATCATGATGAAGGCGCGTTCGGCGGAGACGCCGAATCCGGAAATGAGGTAATAGGCCGTTACCGTTAGAAGCGCGCCGAAGGCTGCGAACTTCTTCGTCGGCCAAGCCTGGACGACGCCGGGAAACAGGCTGAACAAATAGCGCAGACCGACATAGAAGATGCCAGCCGACAACGCCATGTTGAGACCGGAAATTGCGATGATGTGGGTCAGGCCGGCAATTCTCAGAGCCTCGGTCGTATCCTTCGAGATCGCACGTCTCTCATCGGTGACAAGCGCTGCTGCAAAGGCGCCGGTATCTCCGGGCAAGGTTTGCCTGATGCGGTCGCCTATGCTGTTGCGCAGGCCAGCGAGCCAGATATCGGCCGCATCCAGTAGCGAGCCGGCAACATTGTCACCGGATGGCGATAATAATTCCGGCGTTCCGTAGGCAAAGCCATTCGCGCCGATGCCGTTGAAATAGGAGCTGAAGGCAAAATCGTTGAGACCCGTCAATGCCGGTCCGGCCGGAGGCGTCAGGCGCGCCCTGCCCCGGATTCGATCCCCCAGATCGAACGGCTCCGCCTGCTTGCGCACGAAGACCGTAACCCGCTGCGGCGCGCGACGGATAGAGGGTTTTTCCGTTGCCTCGACGCGGACGATATAGCGCCAGCGCCCATTGTCATAGAATTCCCGTCGCTCGATCTGCCCGGTCACGGTCGTCGTCACGGCCGAGTCGAGCATGACGGTGGAAACCCGCCAACTTTCCCACTGCGCGAGCGCCATGCCCAGGCAGATGAGCATACCGGCGAAAAGCGTGTGATGAAGCAGCCTGCCCGCATCGCGCTTTAGCAAAAAACCCAAAGCAAACAGAACGAGGCCTGCGAGAAACGCCTGCGGAGGCGGATCGACTTGCGCCTCGAACCAGATAATCGCACCCAAACCCATATAGATCGGCGCGAAAAGAACAGCACGGCCATGGGCCGCCTCCTCCGCAATCAAGCCGAGAACAGCGGTTCCAAGACGCTTCGGGACACGCAGGAAACGCGACGTCAGCGGCGCCTGATCCTGTGTTCGTTCCCATTGTTGCGCTTTGGCGCGGAGGGTAATGGTGGCGGAAAAGGCATGAGGTTGCGGAGACGCGGTGACGTCCCTGCTCTCTTCCTGCTGGTCGGATGCCTCGAAATTAGGCACTCGCTGACTGCCCCCGCGCCAAATTACAGCTTCTGCGCGATTTGTGCCGTCACCATCCAGTGAATTCAACTGAAATCGGCGGGAACAAAGCTCAATTGGACCGGTTTCCCGGCGTAGCATACGAAAGGACGCTTCTGCAGTGCCCAAAAGTTGATACTGCATTGCACAATTTGGCGTTAGGATAACTTGGCATTAGGCTCTGGATCATATAGCTAGTCGGTAGTCGCTTAACCTTTTGGCGCTTTTTATGGCGTCAATCCCGCCAAATCTTGGAGGATCAGCATGACGGAACAAAGCGCGAAACTAACTTGGGGTGAAAAGACGGTGGACCTGCCGGTCAAGACCGGAACCATCGGCCCGAGTGTCATTGATATTGGTGCCCTTTACAAGAACACCTCCACTTTCACTTACGATCCTGGTTTCACCTCCACCGCATCGTGCGAGTCGAGCATCACCTATATCGATGGCGACGAAGGCGTTCTGCTGCACCGCGGCTATCCGATCGATCAGCTGGCCGAACACGGCGATTTCCTCGAAGTCTGCTACCTCCTTCTCTACGGCGAACTGCCGACAGCAGCGCAGAAGAAGGACTTCGACTATCGTGTGACCCACCACACGATGGTGCACGAGCAGATGTCGCGCTTCTTCACCGGCTTCCGCCGCGACGCGCATCCGATGGCCGTCATGTGCGGCTGTGTCGGCGCGCTCTCCGCCTTCTATCACGACTCGACCGACATCACCGATCCGCACCAGCGCATGGTCGCAAGCCTGCGCATGATCGCCAAGATGCCGACGCTTGCCGCCATGGCCTATAAGTACCATATCGGCCAGCCCTTCGTTTATCCGAAGAATGACCTCGACTATGCGTCGAACTTCCTGCGCATGTGCTTTGCCGTTCCGTGCGAAGAATATGTCGTCAACCCGGTGCTTGCCCGCGCCATGGACCGCATCTTCATCCTGCATGCAGATCACGAGCAGAACGCCTCGACTTCGACGGTTCGCCTGGCTGGTTCTTCCGGTGCCAATCCGTTTGCCTGTATCGCAGCAGGCATCGCCTGCCTCTGGGGACCGGCTCACGGCGGCGCCAACGAAGCGGCCCTGAACATGCTGAACGAAATCGGCACGGTCGACCGCATTCCGGAATTCATCGCCCGCGCCAAGGACAAGAACGACCCGTTCCGCCTGATGGGCTTCGGTCACCGCGTCTACAAGAACTACGACCCGCGTGCCAAGATCATGCAGAAGACGGCGCACGAAGTTCTCGGCGAACTCGGCATCAAGGACGATCCGCTGCTCGACATCGCGATCGAGCTGGAGCGCATCGCTTTGACGGACGAATATTTCATCGAGAAGAAGCTGTACCCGAACGTCGACTTCTATTCCGGCATCACGCTGAAGGCTCTCGGCTTCCCCACCACCATGTTCACCGTTCTCTTCGCTCTTGCCCGCACCGTCGGCTGGATCGCCCAGTGGAACGAAATGATCGAAGATCCGCATCAGCGCATCGGCCGTCCGCGCCAGCTCTACACCGGTGCTCCGCTGCGCGAATATGTGCCTGTTTCCAAGCGCTAAGCTTCGGTATTGAAACAAAAAACCGGTCAGAGATGACCGGTTTTTTTATGGGCTAGAACATCCAGAACAATCTGCGCCGCCTTATCGCCGGGCGGCTCCTCGGTCTGCATTCGCTCCCAGACCAGATCGTAACCCGCCAACATCGCCACACGCTCCGGCGTCTCGCTCGCCAGCCGCTCCATATAGCGGGCCAGCATGCCCGGCCGCAGAACATCATTGATGAGCTCCGGCAGTACAGCATAGTCGGCGATGAGGTTCGGCAAGGCGGCCGTCCAGATCTTGATCCGCGACAGCACGAATTTCGCCAGCCATTCGGTCTTATAGGTCGAAACCACCGGAACCCCGGCTAGGCCCAATTCCAGGATCACGGTTCCGGAGGCGGCCATGGCAGCATCGGCCCCAGCAAAGGCGCTCCACTTGGCGTCCTGACCGACAAAGATATCCGGCTTGACCTGCCATTTTTCCGTCAGCGAACGAACCAACGCCTCCTGCTTCGGCACTGTCGGCAGCAGAAAACGAAGATTTCTATTTCTCCGGCTAAGTTCTTCGATAGCCTGCTCAAAAACCGGTAGTAGCTGCCGAATCTCCGATGCACGCGATCCGGGCAGAAGCAGGATCGTCTTTTGGGCATCGGGGCCTGCCAGACCGCGCAAGGCGCGCTGACGGCGAGTTTCCAGCAGATTAGCATCGACCGTCAGGCGGTGGCCGACATACGTAGTTGCCGGACCGCCCAGCCGCTCCATGGCAGCAGGCTCGAACGGCAATACGGCCAGTACATGGTCGACGTAAGCGAGCATCTTCTGCGCGCGATATTCCTTCCATGCCCAGACGCTGGGGCAGACGTAATCGATGATTGGCAGGTTGGGCAGTGCCTTGCGCACACGCTTGGCAACGCGATGAGTGAAATCGGGGCTATCGATGATCAGAAGCACATCGGGCTTTGCGGCAACGATCGCATCTGCCGTCTGTCGGATGCGGGCCAGTAGCTTTGGCAGCCGCTTGATGACCTGAATGAAGCCCATGATCGAGAGCTCGGAGTAATCGAAGAGCGAGCGGAGACCTTGTGCCTCCAGCGCCTCGCCACCGACGCCCACCAGCTCGACCGCACCACCGTGACGCCGCTTCAGGGCCGCGACGAGATCGCCACCCAAGAGATCGCCGGAGACTTCTCCGGCAACGACGGCAAGCTTCAAAGGCGCCGCGCTCACATGAAGCCCTCGGCGCTGAGGCCGCGATCGATGCCGCAGACGAAAATGCCGGCCTCGTCGGCAGCGGCAATTACCGCTTGCCGGTCGAGGATCAGCGCTCTGCCGGCTTCGACGGCGATGCCGGCCAGTCCAGCCTTCTTGGCATTCGATACCGTAGACATGCCGATCGACGGCAGATCAGCCCGGATATCCTGCTGCGGCTTGCAGAGTTTGACGAGCACGCCACGACGGCGCGTCGAGATGCGTCCGGCCGCACGCAGTTCGGCAACTCGCTCGATCATCCTGTCAGTACCCTCGGCGCCCTCGAGCGCGACAACGCGGCCTCCGACGCTGACAGCGCCCTGTCCGACATCCAAAAGCCCCAGCGCATCCGCGGCCCTTGCGCCCTGGGCAATATCGCGCAGATCCTCTTTCGCCGGCGAGAATTTTCCAAGCGGCCCCGTCGCCGCCAAAAGATCCGGCGCAATTTCATGCGCACCCACGACGCGAACGCCGCCGGCCTCAATCAGACGTATGACCATCTGCAGAACGGCGTTGTCCCCTCCCGAAAGAAGAGTGCGGATCGTGGAGGGTAATTCCTTGATGACGCGCCAGGTCGGATGCACCTGACGCCACGAAGGACGTCGTGCAACACCGCCCGACATGACAACACGATCGACACCGTGCCGGCGGAACATTGCCTCGAGACCGGCAAAATTGCCGACGCCAAGATTGGCATGATCGAAGGCAGACCAGTCGCGGTCCGCTTCGTCAGTCAAAGCAATAATGACAGGATTCTCTCCGGCGTGGCGGGCGGCATCGGCGACGTAAACCGGCAAAAGCCCACTGCCGGCGATGATCGCCAGTCTGCCCTTGCCGTTTTCGCTGGCCGAAACCACCCTCAGCTCTTGCCGCGATTCGGCGATGAAAGCGCACGGTCGCTTTCGGCAGCAATGAAATCGAGAATTTCCATCACTTCCTTGCAATCGGCATATTCCTCGCGGATAGCCGCTGCATTGTCGCGAATGGATCCTTCGCCTTCGAAGATGCTCTTGTAGGCGCGGCGAACGCGGTGAATGACGGCGCGATCTATCCCTGCGCGGCTCATCCCGACGACATTCAATCCTGACAACACGCCAGGATTGCCGTTCAACATGCCATAAGGGATGACATCGTAGCTGGCTGCCGTAAGCCCCCCAATGAAGGCTTGCCTGCCGATACGCGTGAACTGGTGCACAGCGCAGCCGCCGCCAAGAATAGCGCGGTCCTCAATGGTCACATGACCAGCCAACATGACGTTATTCGACATGATGACATTGTTGCCGACGCGGCAATCATGTGCGACGTGCGAATTGGCGAGAAAGAGGTTGTTGTTGCCGACGATCGTCCTGCCGCCGTAATCGGCCGTACCGGTGTTAATCGTCACGCCTTCGCGGATCGTGCAGTTCTCACCGACATCAAGCGTCGTCTCTTCGCCGTGATGGTGGACGCTCTGCGGATCACCGCCCACAACGGCCATCGGAAAGATCTTCGTTCCCTTACCGATCGTCGTGCGGCCAGTCACGACTGCATTATTGAGCAACTGAATATCGTCGTGCAGAACGACTTTGGGACCGACATAGCAGAACGGGCCGACAACAACATTCTCGCCGACGACCGCGCCGTCCTCGACAACCGCCAGCTTATGAATGCGGGCGCTCTTTGCGATGCTGCTCATGCCTGTTCCTGATCCTTCCGTACGATCATCGCACCGATATCAGCCTCGGCCACCAGAGAACCGTCGACCTTGGCATCGCAATGGAACTTCCAGATGGTGCCACGCTGCTTCTGCTTGACGACGTGGAACTCGACGCGGTCGCCCGGAACAACTGGCCTGCGGAAGCGGGCGTTGTCGATCGTCATGAAGTAGACGAGGTTGCCGCCGATGCCATCCTTGCGGGCGCAGATCGCACCCGCAGTCTGCGCCATACCCTCGATGAGCAATACGCCCGGCATGATCGGAGAACCGGGAAAATGCCCCGTGAACTGCGGCTCGTTGGCCGTCACGTTCTTGATGCCGATCGCGGAATTATCGCTATCGATCTCGATGATCTTGTCGACCATCAAGAAGGGATAGCGATGCGGCAAAAGCTTCATAATTTCCAGAACGTCAGCCGACGACAACGACGCCTTGGCTTCCTCAGTCATGCTCCGCACTCCCGTCTTTCTTGTCTCTGGCTCCTGACCGCTTTGCGATCTCCGCCGATTCCCTTAGAAAATCCCATAGCGGCCGCGCCGGAAGGCCCGCATAGCGCTCGCCCGCCGGGATGCTGTTCATCACGCCGCTCTTGGCGCCGATCTGCACGCCGTCGCCGATGTGGATATGCCCGTTGAGGCCCGCCTGGCCGCCGATCTGCACACCATCGCCGATCACCGTGCTGCCGGCAATGCCGACCTGACTGACGATAGCGCAGTGACGGCCAATGCGGACGTTATGTCCGATCTGGACCTGATTGTCGATCTTCGTGCCTTCGCCGATCACGGTATCATCCATGGTGCCGCGATCGATCGTAGTATTGGCGCCGATCTCGACATTGTCCTGGATGATGACGCGGCCGATCTGCACGATCTTGATCATGCCACGCGGTCCCGGCGCATAGCCAAAACCGTCCTGACCGATGCGCGTGCCATTGTGGACGATGACGCCGTTGCCGAGATAGGCGCAGAGCACGCTCGCACCGCCGCCGATGCTGCAATTGCGCCCGATTTTGACACCCGGCCCGATGAGAGCGTTAGGGCCGATATAAGTCCCCTCGCCGATCTCTGCACCCGGGCCAATAATTGCACCCGGCTCGATGCCGACATTGGCCTCCAGCTTAGCGGTCGCATCGATCGTCGCGGCGGGCGAAATCGTCGTCGGATTCGCGGTAAACGTAACCGGCCTCATGGCTTGCGGATGCAGCAATGCACCGGCAATGGCGAAATCCGTATGCGGCTTCTTCGACAGAAGTACCGGGATGTGATCGGGGACGAAAGATCTCAGCGCCGGAAGGCAAATGATCGCCGAAGCCTTGCAGGTCTCCAGCTCACCACGATTCTTTCGGGAAAGGATATAACAAATGTCACCTTCGCCTGCCCGGTAGACGGGAGCGATAGATCTGATGACGACCTCCGAAGAGGTCGCATCAGCCAGTTCCGCCCCAAGATGCTCAGCCAGCTGTTTCAAGCTGACGCCACCATGGGGCGGGAAAAAACCAGTATGTTCCATAAGCACCAGCTCCAGAACGGTGTTCAAGCCCGCAGTTCTGGACTGCCGATATCAGAACTGGTTGGCGATGCCAAACCGGAAATTCTCAGTCTTGTCGTAATCTTCCTTCAAGACCGGCACCGCATAGTCAACGCGGATGACACCGAACGGCGACGACCAGATCAGACCGGCACCGAGCGATGCGCGGATCGAGCTGTCGTTATGAAGGGTATCGCCGAAGAGATTCGCCTTGTTGCCGTAGAGCGTGCCCGCATCAGCGAAGGCTGCGATACGCAGACCGATATCCTGAGGAACACCCGGCATTGGCATGCTCGCTTCAGCCGAAGCCGTGAAGTAAGTCGTGCCACCAAGCGGATCGCCATGCGACGAACGCGGACCGATACCAGCATTCTCGAAGCCGCGGATTTCGCGGCCGCCGAGCGTGAACTGATCGAAGACGTTCAGCTTGCCATTCGTCGGCATCACGTAGCCGGCACCCACCGTCAGCGAGCCGATGATATCGGCTTCGTCGCTGATCATCTGGTAGTAACGAGCCTTACCGCTCAGCTTGTAGAAGTCGGAGTCGCCGCCGAGACCCGCAAATTCATGCGTGAACTTGGCGATGATGCCCTCACGCGGGAGGTTCTGATCGTCCAACGTATTGTAGGTGAAGGTCTGCGAAACCGTCGACTGCACCCACGGACCGTTCTCGACGAGATTGAGATACGGAGCCGAAAGATTGTTCTGCCAATCGTTCGTACCGTCGTAGGTCAAGCGCTTGTAGTTGTAGCGCAGCGTCGTTGCCAGGTTCTCGGTGATCGGCGCGGTGACGCGCAGCGAGAAGCCTTCTTCCGAATAGTCGTAGTAATCGTCGCTCGACGTCTGGTTCTTGAAGATATCGAAACCGGCAGCCAGACGATAACCGAGGAAATAAGGCTCGGTGAACGAGATGTTGTAGGTACGATTGCCTTCCGTGCCGGCACCTGCGGCGAGACGGATGTACTGACCGCGACCGAGGAAGTTCTTTTCTTCGACCGAGGCTTCGAGAAGCAGGCCGCCATTGTTGCCGACAGCGTAACCGGCGCCGATACCGAAGGAGCCGGTCGGCTGATCTTCAACATTGACGATAACAACGACGCGGTCCGGAGCGCTGCCCTGAGCCGTCGAGATATCGACCTTGGTAAAGTAGCCGAGCGCATCAAGACGACGCTTGGCGCGCGTGATCATTTCCTGGTTGAAAGCATCGCCTTCGTTCAGGTCGAACTCGCGGCGGATGACGTAATCGCGCGTGCGCGTGTTGCCGCGGATTTCGATACGTTCGACATAGGCGCGCTCACCCTGGTCGACGAGATATTCGATGCCGATGGTATGACCAGACAGATCACGGTTGCCGCGCGGCGTGATGCGGGCGAACGGATAGCCGGCAGCCGCGACGCGCTTGGAAATGTTCTCGATCGAAGTCTGAATATCCTTGGCGCTGTAGACATCGCCCTTGTGGGTGATGACAAGGCCCTTCAGCTCGTCGGCATTGATGCCCTCGACGGTCGAGATGACGTTTATGTCGCCGTAGGTGTAACGCGGGCCTTCATCGACGTTGAAATTCAGTGTGTATTCGTTGTTCTGCTCATTCAGCGTCGCATCGGCACTGACGACGCGAAAGTCGGCATAACCATGATTGTAGTAGAACTGACGCAGCTGATCCTGATCGCCCTGCAGGCGCTCGGGGCTGTAGACGTCCTTACGCGTCAGGAACGAGAGGAAGTTGCTCTTCTTCGTGCCGATGACCGAAGCAAGGCGACCGCTGCCATAGGCCTGGTTGCCCGAGAAATTGATCTTGTCGATCTTGGTACGCTCGCCTTCGTTGATGACGAAGGCCACGTTCAGACGGCCCGGCGCGACCTCGGCGGTCTGCGTGGTCACCTGCACATCGTTACGACCGATGGATGCATAGGCATCCTTGATGGTCTTGACGTCAGCCTGAACGGTCGCCTCGTTATACGGGCCTGCAGCATGCGTCTGGACGATGCCCTGAAGCTTGTCGTCCTTGATCTTGCGGTTGCCGTTGAAGACCACAGCGTTGATGAGCTTGTTTTCGCTGACCGATACAACCAGCGCGCTACCCGAAACGGTAATGTGGACATCGGAGAAATATCCGGTGGCATAGAGCTGCTTCACCGAAGCATCAATGTCACTGGCGGAGAAGCTCTTGCCGGGCTTGATCGTGATATTATCCCGGACGGCCGTCTCGCCGACGCGCCCAGCACCGCGAACGTCAACCCGCTGAATAACAGCTGCCTCAGCGACAGAAGCAGAGGCAAGGGTGATCACACCAGCGCCGGACGCAACAACACCTGCAGACAGCGCTACCGCCGACACTGCGTTCAAAAATTTTGAACCAGCCTTCATTTCACTTCTTACCTTTTTTCAATCGTCCCCAGCCTCGAGCGAACCCGATTCCGGCCACGTGTGTCGTTTTACCCGCTTTTGACATACAAGCAAGGGAGCACGTTAATTTCTGTTTACTTCATTTCAAACCGTGGCCCATTCGCCACTACCGCTTTGAAACATCGTAAATAAATCGTAATTTTCCTCTCGTCGCCCCACTAGCCTATTCGGGAACTAATATCG
This sequence comes from Rhizobium sp. BK491, assembly GCF_014194925.1. NCBI lineage: Bacteria > Pseudomonadati > Pseudomonadota > Alphaproteobacteria > Hyphomicrobiales > Rhizobiaceae > Rhizobium > Rhizobium sp. BK491. Next base: position 179,169 of record NZ_JACIAR010000001.1, on the reverse strand, counting down.
TTCCAGGTCGCAAACACCATGAGCGAGAGCACCATCGCAAATCCAATCCGGAAAGCGATATCCTGCGCCCGTGCACCCAGAGGTTTTCCCCTTACGGCTTCAATCGCATAGAACATCAGATGGCCGCCATCAAGTACCGGGACCGGCATCAAATTTAATAACCCTATTGAAACAGAAAGTATGGCGGCGAATTGGAGCACCGCGGCAAAACCCAGGGTTGCCATCTGCCCCGAAAGTTGCGCAACCCGAATAGGTCCCCCGAGCTGATCGGCCTTCATGTACCCGCCGATGACGTTGCCGAGATATTCAAAGGTACCGGAAACGATACTGCCGGTCTGTTTCACCCCTTCGGAAAGCGCCCGCAGCGGCCCATAAGCCTCGTAACGCAGCTTGATCGGCTTCTGTCCGTCGCCGATCCCGATCGTGGCAATCTCCGTCCGAGCGCCGAAGACATCGGTCTCCTCCGACTTTTTCGGCGTCACGGCCACTTCGCGTGTCTGGCCGTTGCGCTCCACCGAGAGCGTGATGGGTTTGTCGGCATGAGCTGCAGCGTAACGCTGCACCTCACCGATGGAGCCGATCGCTCGTCCATCCACAGAAAGAATGCGGTCACTGAGCTCCAAGCCTGCCGCCTGGGCCGGGCTGTCAGCACCGATCGACGCAATCAACGGATCGATCGGCGCGATGCCGATGCTGCCGACATCCTTCTTATTGCCGGATGCATCCGTATCCGGCAATGTTTCGGGCGTCATCGTGAAATCGCGGATCACGCCATTACGCTGAACTGTCAGCACGACGCTCTTGCCAGGGTGCTCGGCGATGTAGCGGCCGATATCGTAATAGGTGGCAGCATTATTGCCATCAACGGCAATCAAGTGGTCTCCCGCCTGCACGCCGGCCTTTGCCGCCGGTCCACCCGGCTCCACCGCAGTGACGACCGGATCGACCAGCGCAATGCCGATGCGACCCATTTCCATCTTGTTGCCGAACTGATCCGTGTCCTCCACCAGCTTCGGCACGATTCGGAAATCGCGATTCTGACCGTCGCGGTCGACAGTCAGTACGATAGTACGGCCCGGGCGCAGGCCGACATAGCGCTGCACTTCATCGAAAGTCGTCACTTTGTTGCCATCGACAGCGATCAGGCGGTCGCCTGGTTCAATGCCAGCCTCCGCGGCCGCGCCGTCACGCGTCACCATTGCAACGACAGGATCAGCGACCGTGCGGCCGTAGACGCTGAAAAGAACGGCAAAGATCACAATTGCGAGCAGGAAATTGGCAATCGGGCCCGCTGCCACGGTTGCGGCCCGCTTCCAGAGCTTGGCGCCGGCGAAGGATTGAGCGCGCTCCTCCTCCGTCATCGCCGAGAGCTGATCCACATCGGTCTTGCTGGAGGCATCCTCATCACCGAAGAATCGCACATAACCGCCGAGCGGAATAAGGGAAAGCTTCCAGCGGGTGCCGTGCCTGTCGGTAAATCCGGCAATCTCCGGCCCGAAGCCGATCGAAAAAGCCATAATGCGGATGCCCGACCAACGGCCCACCAGGTAATGGCCCATTTCGTGCACAAAAACGAGCAGCGACAGCACAAAAACAAACGTAATAACGTTGTTTGTCAAGAAACCGATGAAGCCAGCCGCGCTACCCATGCAACGATCCTGTTCGTGTTGGAGTGGTTCAAGCTTTCACGGAAGCTCCGAACTACCCCATCTTTCTGTTTTCTCGCAATTCCGGACGGAAAACCGCTGAGCGATTTTCCTGAAATTGCTCTGGTATCAGACCCCGAGCAGAACGCCGCCCAATGATAAGGTCTCGCCGCCCATTGTCAGCGATATTACGATAGCCAACAAAAACGCTGCAAAACAAGCAAAAATTAGTCCATCGACCCGATCCATGACGCCGCCATGTCCGGGAATCATACGGCTGGAGTCTTTCACGCCAAACTTGCGCTTGATGAATGACTCGAATAGGTCGCCGATCTGGCTGCAGACCGAAAGCACCAGGGCAAGGACGGGGATCCACAGGTCTTCAGCTGAAAAGAAGCTCCAGACGACAGCGGCTCCCGCCACGACGGCTGCGACGGCGCCTCCGATTGCGCCCGACCATGTTTTACCCGGCGATATGCGTGGCGCAAGCTTCGGCCCGCCTATAGCGCGGCCAACGAAATAGGCAAAGATATCAGTCGCCCATACCACGGCAAAGATAAACAGCATCAGCACGAAACCGCGAAAATCGTCATCGCGAATCTCGGCAAGGGCAATCGCCGTCAGTCCGGAATAGAATATGCCGCCCGGCAGCCACCAGCTCTTGCCGCGCGCCGCGACCATGATCGCCGTGACAGCGACGAAGGCAGCAAGAACCTCTATGGAATAGACGGATTCGCTCAACACGGTCGCGCCGGCGATCAATACGAGCCCAAGCCAGCCGAGCGCGTTTCCCTGAGGATCGCGGCCATGCAGATCCGATATCGTCGACCATTCATAATAGACGAGCAGCCCGATCACGGCAGCCAACAGGCGAAAGCCTGTGCCGCCATACCAGGTAGCAGCAAGAACGACGACAGCGAGAATAATGCCAGAGATAATGCGCAGCCTGAGTTCGCGGCTCATCAGGACCCCACGGCCGCCGCCTGCTTGGCGGAAAGGCCGCCAAAACGCCGGTCGCGAGCAGCATATTTCTCCAGCGCCGAGAAGAAAAGCTCGCGGCTGAAATCAGGCCAATAATCCGGCACGAACATGAATTCCGAATAAGCGGCCTGCCAGAGCAGGAAATTAGAGAGCCGCTCCTCGCCGCTCGTGCGGATGATGAGATCCGGATCAGGAATACCTGCCGTGTCGAGACGGGCATCGACCAAGTCCGCAGTGATGTCCTGCGGGCGCAGCCTTCCGGCTTCGACATCCTTGGCAAGACTTACGAAGGCACGCGTGATTTCGTCGCGCGAGCCATAGTTGAAGGCAATGACCAGCGTCAGGGCCGTATTGTTCCTGGTGGTCTCCTCCGCCTCGAGCAGCAGGGGCAGGATATCGCCACGCAGACCGGTACGATCGCCGATGACGCGGATACGTACGTTCTGGCGATGAAGTTCGGCAAGGTCCCGACGGATGAAGGCCTTGAGAAGGCCAAGGAGATCGCTCACCTCCGCCTCGGGCCTGCGCCAATTCTCCGAAGAGAAGGCAAACAGCGTCAGATATTTTATGCCGATGTCGCCCGCCGCCCGCACCGTCTCCCGAACCGCCTCCACGCCCTTGCGATGACCCATGGTGCGCGGCAGGCCGCGCGCATTGGCCCAGCGACCGTTGCCATCCATAATAATGGCAACGTGTTCAGGTACGGCAGACAACGTAGGAGCTGACATATGGGTCCGGTTTCGTTCAGCGGAAAGATGCTATGGTCTGGTAATCTAGGGCGCGGTCGCGGCTTTCAATATTGCGAAAAGCTCGACACTCCCCAGCGTACGATCAGACGTGCATGATTTCCTTTTCCTTGTCGGCTAGCAAGCGGTCGATTTCCGAAATCGTCTCATCCGTCATTTTCTGCACACGTTCGGACAACGAGCGGCTCTCGTCCTGACCGATTACGCCGTCTTTTTCGGCCTTTTTGAGGCCATCCATGCCATCGCGACGCACGTGGCGAATCGCTACCTTCGCCTTTTCGGCATATTCGTGGGCGACCTTCACCAGCGAACGGCGCCGCTCTTCGTTGAGTTCCGGCAGCGGGATGCGCAGGTTCTGGCCATCGACGATCGGATTGAGGCCGAGATTGGATTCGCGAATGGCTCGCTCGGCGGCGCTGACCATCGACTTGTCCCATACCGACACGGTCAGCATGCGCGGCTCCGGCACGGTGATGTTGGCCACCTGGTTCAGCGGCATGCGCGAGCCATAAGCTTCGATCGTCACAGGATCGAGAATGTTGGCGGATGCACGCCCGGTGCGCAGTGAGGCGATATCGCTCTTGAATGCCGCAATGGCGCCATCCATACGGCGCTTCAGTTCCTTGAGATCGCTGGCTTCACTCATGTCTATGCTCCCCTGTAGTGAGGCGACACCGGGGCTGACCCGACGTCACAGGAATATCAATTGTCTGATACGATGGTCTTGCGGCCGCCGCCGGTCAAGATTTCCGCGAAACCGCCCTTCTCGTGAATGGAGAAGACGACGATCGGAATGGAATTTTCGCGTGCAAGCGCAACGGCTGCAACATCCATGACGGCTAGCCCCTTTTCGAGCACCTGGCTATGGGTCAGATGATCGAAGCGCTCGGCATCGGGGAACTTCTTCGGATCGGCGGAATAAATGCCATCGACCTGAGTTCCCTTGAAGATCGCTTGGGCGCCCATTTCGGCGGCACGCAGCGCTGCGGCAGAATCGGTTGTGAAGAAGGGATTGCCGGTACCGCCGGCGAAGATCACCACGCGGCCGAGCGAGAGGTGGTAAAGCGTGGCGCGCTGCGAGAAGCTCTCGCAGATTTCCGGCATGGAGATGGCCGAGAGCACGACGGTATCGATATCAAGCTTGCGCAGCGAGGTCGCCAGGGCCAATGCATTGATGACCGTGCCGAGCATGCCCATGTGGTCCCCGGTCACGCGGTCCCCACCCTTGGAAGCCACGGCTACCCCGCGGAAGATGTTGCCGCCGCCGACGACGACACCGACCTCGACACCCATTTCGCGCGCCTGCGCAATGTCGCCGGCAATCCGGTCCGCGACGGTGACATCGATACCGAAACCCTGACTGCCCATCAGAGCTTCACCGGAGGCCTTGAGCAACACGCGCTTGTAGATCGGCTGGGACATCGTAGCTCCTTGAAGTGATCACCGGGGAATGATTGTGAAAGCCGGATACACGAAGGGCACCGCGTTGTCACGCGATGCCCTGACGTTTTCCCTGATATGGTTTCACCAAACCGGGATATGTCTCTTTTCGATCGGGCTTTTCCGCACGTCTTCAAACTGCGGAAAAGCCGTATCGTTTTGTTTCCTTACGCATTCCGAACGGAAAACCGCTAGGCACTTTTCCTGGAAATGCTCAGATCAGCCCTTGGCGACAGCTGCAACTTCTGCGGCGAAGTCGCTTTCTTCCTTCTCGACGCCTTCGCCGAGCAGCAGACGGGCCATGCCGGTGATTTCGATCGGGGCGCCGGCAGTCTTTTCAGCTTCCTTGAGGGCAGCACCGACCGTCAGGTCCGGATTGATGACGAAAGCCTGCGAGAGAAGAGCGACTTCCTCGAAGAACTTACGCATGCGGCCCTCGACCATCTTTTCGATAATGGCTTCCGGCTTGCCGGATTCGCGGGACTGTTCGATGAAGACGTTGCGCTCGCGCTCGGCGACGGCGGCATCGACTTCTTCGGCACGGATAGCCAGCGGGTTGGTAGCAGCAATGTGCATGGCAATCTGACGGCCGATCGACGTCAGAACGGCCTTGTCACCGACCGACTTCAGGGCGACGAGAACGCCGAGCTTGCCGATACCGTCACCGGCAGCGTTATGGATGTAGGTCGCCACGACGCCGTGCTCTACTTCCAGCTTAGCGGCACGACGCAGCGTCATGTTCTCGCCGATGGTTGCGATCGCGTCCTTGATGGCGTCGGCGACCGGCTTGCCGGATGCGGGATAGGTCGCAGCCGAAATAGCTTCAACCGTGCCGTCGGTGGACAACGCAACTTCGGCGATACCGCGAGCGAGGTCCTGGAAGGCATCGTTGCGGGCAACGAAGTCCGTTTCGGAGTTGAGTTCGACAACAACGGCCTTGTGACCGGCGCCGGCAATGGCGATCAGGCCTTCAGCGGCGGTGCGGCCGGACTTCTTGTCGGCCTTGGAGATGCCCTTGGCGCGCAGCCAGTCGATTGCGGCTTCGATATCGCCGTTCGTCTCGGTCAGCGCCTTCTTGCAGTCCATCATGCCTGCGCCAGACTTTTCGCGCAGTTCTTTCACCAGTGCAGCCGTAATCTCGGTCATAAGCTTCCTCTTGTCGGTTCATACGGTGCGGCGAAGGGCGTCAAGCCGAAGCGGCACCGATTTGAGGGACGAAATGTACCCGTAAGTATGACAGCGTTATGAAGCAGCGTCATACTGTGGAATTCTTGATTGGAACATGCCTGGATTTTCCGTCCAGGCGAGCTGTTACCAAAAACGCGATAAGGCCGCTCGAACTTGTTAAGTCGCAAACGGCCTTATCCCGGATGTCATTGCGCTTGGGCGGACAGTTTATTGTCCGCCTCTTGGCGCGATCAGGCTTCGGTGCCGTCCGCCAGGGTCGGCTCGACCGGAGCTTCTTCGGAAGCGCCGAGGTCACGGCCCGATGCGCTCTGCTGGCGAGCGATACCGTCGATGGCAGCGCGCGAGATCAGGTCGCAGTAAAGAGCGATGGCGCGCGAGGCGTCGTCGTTGCCCGGGATCGGATAGTCGATCAGGTCCGGATCGCAGTTCGAGTCGATGATGGCGACGACCGGGATGCCGAGGCGCTTGGCTTCGTCGATCGCGATCTTTTCCTTGTTGGTGTCGATGATGAACATCAGGTCCGGCGTGCCGCCCATGTCCTTGATACCGCCGAGGGCCTTGTCGAGCTTTTCGCGCTCGCGCTCAAGGTTCAGACGCTCCTTCTTGGTGAAGCCCTGGGCTTCGCCGGAGAGGATTTCGTCGAGCTTGCGCAGACGCTGGATCGAGTTGGAGATCGTCTTCCAGTTGGTCATCATGCCGCCGAGCCAGCGGGCGTTAACGTAGTACTGAGCCGAACGCTTTGCGCTGTCAGCGATCAGTTCGGACGCCTGACGCTTGGTGCCGACGAACAGGACGCGGCCGCCACGGGCAACGGTGTCGCTGACAACCTGCAGAGCGCGGCTCAGCAACGGAACCGTCTGGGCAAGGTCGATGATGTGGATGTTGTTACGATCGCCGAAAATGTACGGCTTCATCTTCGGGTTCCAGCGGTGCGTCTGGTGGCCGAAGTGAACACCTGCTTCAAGAAGCTGGCGCATAGAAAAATCGGGCAATGCCATGCCTTTGTATCCTTTTCCGGTTGAACCTCCGCAAGGCGAACAGCACCCTCTTCGAGAATGCCACCGGGCGGAACAATCCGGATTTCTCCCGGACAATCCCATGCCTTACGTGTGGAATGCCGGTGCCCATACATTCGATTCGCGTGGAATGCAAGGCTTGAGGCTTAAAATAGCCGATTCTTACCTCAATCCGTCCCGCAGCTGGCTACTGGCAGGCCTTCGTACCGAGAACTTCAAGCTTGGTGAGCTTACCGGTCAGCACGAAGTCACCATAATCCATGGTGAGGTCGCGCGTGATGCCGTTCTCGTAGAGTTTAAAGGACATACGGTAGACAGGTACGGCGTCGCCCGTGGACTTTTCGTTGAAATAAGCCACGGTCACCGGCCAGAAAGGTGTCTTGGAGAAGGCGCCAGCCTTGTCAGCATCGGGATCATCGGTGGCCGGCGTCTGCTCCTTGCCGACGACGGTGGTGGCGATCAGCGGCTTGTCGCCGTCGTCCGAACCATCGAAGACCTGCGCCTCGAAGAAATTCTTGCCGAGCTTCGCGTTATGGATGATGTCGAGCATATGCTCCGTCGGGAAACGGCTCTCGATGATCTGGACCTGCTTGTTGTGCGGCTGCGTGAGGTCCACCTTGATGCCCTTCTGGTCGTCGCTTGCCGCACCGCGCACATCCTTGTCGAGCTGGCTGTCGGTATAGGACTTGGTTTCGAAGCGGAACAAGCGCTTGCCGAGATCCTCGAAGGTCGTCGTCTGCTGGTCGCTGACGCGAGTGGAATCGCCGGTGTCGATCTTGGTCACGAAACGGAAATTAGTGGTGAATCCGGTACAATCCGAGCCTTCAAACTCATAGACCATCCGGCCGACCATGCCGGAAATGCCGGAGCGATCAGAAGCATCCTTCAGTTCGAGCTCGTAGACGGCGCGATGCGCGATCAGCCCGCTTGGACCGGCCGCATGGGCTGCCGAAGCCCCTAGGGACAGAATGCTCAGGCCCGAAAAAACGGTAGCAGCAAGACTCGAGCGGAACATTCATTATCTCCTGTTGGACTCGCACGCGATGTTATAAGAACGCTTTCGGCTGAAACGAGGCTGCCGATCCTAAGTGACCGAATTTAGTCTTGATGCCGGATTTTTGAAGTTTTTACAACAAAACGGGAGATGAATAATGTCCGACGCTATCGAGGATCGCCTGAAGGAACTCGGCATCGTTCTGCCGCAGGCTGCAGCACCTGCCGCCAATTACGTTCCCTATGTCATCAGCGGCAATCTTCTCTATCTTTCGGGCCAGCTGCCGATGGAAAACGGCAAGATCGGCGTAACAGGTCATCTCGGCAAGGACGTCGATGTAGCCGCCGGCCAGCGTGCGGCAGAGCTCTGCGCCATCAATATTCTCGCCCAGGCGAAAGCTGCCCTCGGCGGCGATCTCGGCCGGATCAAGCGGCTGATCAAGCTCAATGGCTTCGTTGCCTCAACGCCCGATTTCGTCGAACAACACCTTGTGATCAACGGCGCATCCAATCTTCTGGCAAACGTACTGGGCGAAGCCGGCAAGCATGCCCGCGCCGCCGTCGGCATGGCTGCCCTGCCGCTCAATGCCGCCGTTGAAATCGATGCCATTCTGGAAATTGCATGATGAGCAAGCTTGCCTGGCTGACCGAGCGCCCCGTCGCTCACCGCGGCTATCATGACATGAATAAAGAAGTTTGGGAGAACACGCTTTCCGCCTTCAGCCGCGCTATCGAAGCCGGCTTTGCCATCGAGTGCGATCTCCACTACGCCTCGGACGGCGTTCCCGTGGTCTTCCACGACGACGACCTCCAGCGCGTCTGCAATCTGCCGGGCGAAGTGCGCGAGCGCACCTCGGCGGAACTCGGCCTGCTTTCTATCGGCGGTACGAACGACAAGATCCCGACGCTGAAGCAACTCCTGCAGCTCTGCGGCGGCAAGGTGCCGCTCGTGCTTGAGCTGAAAGGACGCGAGGGCGATGACGAAGGCTTTGCGGAATCCGTTCTCGAAGTGCTCGAAGGCTATAAAGGGTATGTGGCCCTGATGAGTTTCGACCATTGGCTGCTCAAGGACCTCAAGGCGCTGGAAGCACCCTACCCTGTGGGGCTGACGGCCGAAGGAAACAAGCCTGAGACGTTTTTTCAGCATGACGAAGCCATGCATCTTGGGCTAGACTTCATTTCGTATTTCTACGGCCACTTGCCGAACCCCTTTGTTACGGCGCAACGCCAGCGCGGTATTCCGGTCATCACCTGGACCGTGCGCGACGAAGCGGCCCGCAAACATACATTTGCCAACGCAGACCAGATGACCTTCGAAGGTTTTGATCCGCGCCTGGCCTCGTAAATCGGCATCGATTGAAGGAGAGGCTTTGCGCATACCCAAATTGCCGCTGCGCCGACAACAGCCCATCGGGCGGATGGCGCAGCGGTGAGAGCCCCTTCCTTCCAAGCGCAAGAGTTTGATGACAGACGAATTATCCATTCGAGTCGAACGATCCTTCAAGAATATCGCCCCGGAAAGCTGGTCGAAGCTCGCCGGAGCGTCCAGAACCGGCAGCGTCCTGCCCTACAATCCCTTTATCTCGCACGCCTTCCTCTCATCGCTTGAGGAGTCCGGTTCCGCGACTGACAAGGCGGGATGGCTCGGCAGTCATCTGCTGCTCGAAACCGACGGCGGCGAATTGCTTGGTGCCGTCGCGGGCTACCTGAAGAGCCATAGCCAGGGCGAATATGTCTTCGACCACGGCTGGGCCGATGCCTTCGAACGGGCCGGCGGCCGCTATTATCCGAAGCTGCAGTGCTCCATTCCCTTCACGCCCGCCACGGGACCGCGGCTGCTCGTCGCTGAGGGACAGGACCGAAGCGTGCTGCAGCCGGCGCTTGCCGAGAGCCTGAAAGAGGTCACCCGGCAGCTCGGCGTTTCCTCGGCGCACATCACCTTCCTGCCGGAAGACGAGATTTCTGTTTTCGAAACGGACGGTTATCTGCATCGCACCGACCAGCAGTTCCACTTCATCAACGAGGGCTATGCCAATCACGACGCGTTTCTGGAGACGCTGGCATCGCGCAAGCGGAAGGCGTTGAAGAAGGAACGGCGCGCGGCGGTCGAGCACGGCATCACCATCGACTGGCTGACCGGCAGCGATCTGACCGAAGGCATATGGGACCAGTTCTTCGCCTTCTATATGGATACCGGCAGCCGCAAATGGGGCCGCCCCTACCTCACGCGGAAATTCTATTCGCTGATCGGCGAGCGTATGCCTGACGATATCCTGCTCGTCATGGCGAAGCGCGAAGGACGTTACATCGCCGGCGCCATCAACTTCATCGGCGGTGAGACGCTTTACGGCCGCCATTGGGGCTGCATCGAGGATCATCCCTTTCTGCATTTCGAAGTCTGCTATCATCAGGCGATCGATTTTGCGCTGAGTAAAGGCTTGAAGCGCGTGGAAGCCGGGGCGCAGGGCGAACACAAGTTGGCGCGTGGCTATCTTCCCGTCATCACGCATTCCGCGCACTATATCGGCCATCAGGGCCTGCGACGCGCCGTTGCGGACTATCTGAAGCATGAGCGGGAACAAGTGGAGGAGATGAGCGAAATCCTCACCGAGCACAGCCCCTTCCGCAAGGGCGAGCGGCAGGATATCTAACCGTTCGGCATAAACACAAATGCAAGACGAGGAGACACTGGATGACCAGCCCCGCCTATGACGACAACAATATCTTCGCAAAGATCCTGAAGGGCGAGATCCCTTCCTACCGCGTCTACGAGGATGAGCACACAGTCGCCTTCATGGATGTGATGCCGCAGTCGCCGGGCCACACGCTTGTCGTGCCGAAGGCGCCCTCCCGCAATATTTTCGACGCCGATCCGGCCGCCCTGCAGCAGGCTATCACTGTGGTACAGAAGATCGCCGTCGCCGTTCGGGAAGCCTTCGACGCGGACGGCGTCTATATCGCGCAGTTCAACGAGCCCCCCGCGGGACAAACCGTCTTCCATCTGCATTTCCACGTTATTCCGCGCATCGAGGGTGTCGCGCTGAAGCCGCATTCGGGCAAGATGGAGGATGGCGCCGTGCTGGCGGAAAACGCGAGGAAGATCATCGAAGCGCTGGCTTGATGCGCTGAGTTCCTCAAGTCCTCTCTGAGATTTTTCTCATAACCATATAAAAACGGCTGCATTATCTCTAATGCAGCCGTTTCATTTTTCTCAAATCACCGATCGGTGACTACTTACGCGGAACCTTCGGAACCGCGCCACCGCCCTTACGCGGTGACTTGCCTTCGGACTCACCGCTTTCACCTGATGTCGCGGCTTTAGCCGAGCGGCGGCTATCGGCTGCCGTTGCAGCCTTACCGACGCGGCTTCTGGCCTTGACTGTCGTGTCGCCGTCATCCTCTTCCACCTCGGCCGGCACATCGCCCACTTCGGCTTCCGGCTTCGGCCGGATCGGAGCGGTGTCGGCGATCGCCTCGAGCAGGATGCCGGTCGAGCCGTCTTCCTTCTTGCCGACCGTGACGGTGACGACGCCGCCCTTCTTCAGCTTGCCGAAGAGGATTTCATTCGCCAGCGGCTTCTTGATGTTTTCCTGGATGACGCGCGCCAGCGGACGGGCGCCCATCTTGTCGTCGTAACCCTTCTCGGACAGCCATGCGATGGCGTCCTCATGCAGGTCGAAGGTAACGTTCCGTTCGGAAAGCTGCGCTTCCAGCTGCATGATGAACTTCTGCACGACCTTGTGGATAACGGTCGTCGGCAGCGGTGCGAAGGGAATGACCGCATCCAGACGATTGCGGAATTCCGGGGTGAACAGGCGGTTGAGAGCCTCTTCATCTTCGCCGGTCCGCTTGGACGAACCGAAGCCGATCGCAGCCTTGGCCATTTCCGAAGCGCCCGCGTTGGTCGTCATGATCAGGATGACGTTGCGGAAGTCGATCTTCTTGCCGTTATGGTCGGTCAGCGCGCCGTGGTCCATGACCTGCAGCAGGATATTGAAGATATCCGGATGCGCCTTCTCGATTTCGTCGAGCAGAACCACGCTGTGCGGATGCTGATCGACACCGTCGGTCAGGAGGCCGCCCTGGTCGAAGCCGACGTAGCCGGGAGGTGCACCAAGCAGACGGGAAACCGTATGACGCTCCATATATTCCGACATGTCGAAGCGCAGCAGTTCGACGCCGAGCGACGAGGCAAGCTGCTTGGCGACTTCCGTCTTGCCGACGCCGGTGGGGCCGGAGAAGACATAGCAGCCGATCGGCTTGTTCGGTTCGCGCAGGCCGGCACGTGCCAGCTTGATCGAAGTCGAAAGTGCTTCGATCGCCGTATCCTGGCCGTAGACGACCGAACGCAGTTCCTGCTCGAGGTTGGCGAGAACCATCTCGTCATCCTTGGAAACCGTCTTCGGCGGAATGCGGGCCATGGTGGCGATCGTCACCTCGATCTCGCGCTCAGTGATCAGCTTGCGACGCTTCGAGGGCGGCAACAGCATTTGCGCGGCGCCGGTTTCATCGATGACGTCGATCGCCTTGTCCGGCAGCTTGCGGTCGGAGATATAGCGGGCCGACAACTCGACCGCCGACTTGATGGCGTCGTTCGAGTAGCGCAGGTGGTGATACTCTTCGAAATAGGGCTTCAGGCCCTTCATGATTTCGATGGCATCCTCGATGCTCGGCTCGTTGACGTCGATCTTCTGGAAGCGGCGGACGAGAGCCCGGTCCTTTTCGAAGAACTGACGGTATTCCTTATAGGTGGTCGAGCCGATGCAACGGATCGCGCCAGAGGAAAGAGCAGGCTTCAGCAGGTTCGACGCATCCATCGCGCCACCGGAGGTGGCGCCTGCACCGATAACGGTGTGGATTTCGTCGATGAACAGCACGGCACCCGGATACTCTTCGAGTTCCTTGACGACCTGCTTCAGGCGTTCTTCGAAATCGCCGCGATAACGGGTGCCGGCAAGCAGCGTGCCCATATCCAGCGAAAAGATCGTGGCATCGGCCAGAGCTTCAGGCACCTTGCCTTCTACGATCCGCTTGGCAAGACCTTCGGCAATCGCCGTCTTGCCGACGCCGGGATCGCCGACATAGAGCGGGTTGTTCTTCGAGCGGCGGCACAGCACCTGGATGGTGCGGTTGACCTCAGAGTGGCGGCCGATCAGCGGATCGATCTTGCCGCTCTTGGCCTTCTCATTGAGGTTGACGCAGTAGGCCTTCAGCGCATCCTGCTGCTTCTTGCCGTTGCCCTCCTCCTGCTCGCCGCGGGAGGTCGGCTTGCTCTCGGATTCGCTTTCCTCGGCGCCGCGCGGCGTGCGGGTCTGGGAGGAACCCGGGCGCTTGCCGATGCCGTGAGAGATGTAGTTGACCGCGTCGTAGCGGGTCATTTCCTGCTCCTGCAGGAAAAAGGCAGCATGGCTTTCCCGCTCCGCGAAAATCGCGACGAGAACATTGGCGCCCGTCACTTCCTCGCGGCCGGAAGATTGCACATGGATCACGGCGCGCTGGATGACGCGCTGGAAGCCGGAGGTCGGCTTCGAGTCCTCATCATAGCCCGTGACCAGGTTGGAGAGTTCATTATCGACGTATTCAGTCAGAGTCTTACGGAGCGCGTCGAGATCAACATTGCACGCGCCCATGACAGCTGCGGCATCGGCGTCGTCTACCAGCGCCAAAAGCAGATGTTCCAGCGTGGCATACTCGTGATGCCGCTCGTTCGCGTAGGTCAGTGCCTGATGCAGCGCCTTCTCAAGACTAGGCGAAAATGTTGGCACGTTCAGATCCTCACTTCTTTTCCATAACACATTGCAGCGGATGCTGGTGCTGCCGGGCAAAATCCATCACCTGGCTCACCTTCGTTTCGGCTACTTCATATGTATATATCCCGCACTCACCCACGCCATGGTTGTGGACATGAAGCATGATACGGGTGGCGCCTTCGAGATCCTTTTGGAAGAAACGCTCCAGGATATGGATCACGAAGTCCATGGGCGTATAGTCGTCATTCAGAAGCAGCACGCGGTACAGGTTCGGTTTTTTGGTTTTGGGCTTGGTGCGTGTAATCACCGAGGTCCCACGGTTTCCGTTGTCCCCGTTCCTTTCGCTGTTGTTTTGCATCCGGATCGGCTCAGCGATCATTTCATTCAATCCTCAAATCATCCGGCAGAAGCTATCGCATTCCGACTTGGCACTGGGGTTGGGTTCTTCACTTGGTCGGGCCGGATATCCGAACCTCTAACTTAGTTCATATTGGCGGGATTTTAAGCCCCTTGCGGGACACTGCAATCATAATTCGCTGACAAAGCGGGCTGCGGTCAAAAAAGTCGCTGCATATCTTCGCCTTTGGTTCGATGCACCAAAACGCAAAAGACCGGCCACGCATCGCGCAGCCGGCCTTTTCGGAAATTTTGCCTTTCGGCGAAAGCTTAAGCGGCGGTCGCCGTAGCTGCTGCCTTGCTGGCAGCCTTCGTTGCAGCCGCGACGGGCGCCTCGTAGGGCTTGTAGGCGTTCTTGGCGAGATCGGCATACATTTCACCGAGCTTGGTGGCTTCGGCAACGAAATTTTCGTAGGAGGACTTCACATAGCTGCTCTGCAGTTCGAAGGCAGCTTCGAAGCTCTTGACGCCGGCGAGCGTTTCGAAGTGCGCAACACCATCCTGGAAAGACTTCTTGGAGTATTCAGCAGCTTCGGCGGCGATCGCCTGAAAACCCTTGGTGACATCGGAATAGCTCTTCAGCGCCGTGTCCATGGCTTCCTTGCCCTTCTTGTTGGCTTCATCGAAATTGAACATGCTTCTCCGTCCCTTGTTGGCCGACCGGTGGCCGGTTTACAGGGGTAAAACTTAAATGCAATGCACAAATAGTCAAGTAGTCTTGTGCGTCGCAATAACCCCTTTTAGTTGTATTTTAGATAACACCCTAATGCCGCTAGTGATGAGTGCTGCGCATCATTTTGTTTTTTCTAAAATATATCATCGGGCCTGCAACCACAGGCTTTGATTAAAATATTGGCATTTGGTCAGAAAGAAGCCGCAAGAGATCAAAACGGTGGCGGAATGATCAAATTGATAACTGCCAAAGAAAAAGGCCGCATTTCAATGAAATACGGCCGGAATACTCGATCACTATACGAGATCGATGGAATCAGAGATCGACGTCCAAAATGGCCATCGAGAAGTTATAGGAGCGGTCGCCATCTTCATCGTCGATATAGACGACACCCAGAAATTCTTCGCCGAGATAGACTTCCGCAGAATCGTTCTTGCGCGGGCGGGCCTTCACCACGACCTGCGGGTTGAACGTGCGCTTGAAATAGGCGTCGAGCTTCTTGATTTCTTCAGGCTTCACAATGCTTCTCCGTGAGGATCTCGGTTGGCCGCTTCTTGCATAGGAAAAGCGGCGGTGTAAAGACCGGAACCGCGCATACCCCCTCAGCGGCAGCACAAGCCTCCGAAAATCACACGGGATTTTTCTAGATTCCCGCGCCCATGATCTGATCCACGACCAATTGCTCGGCCAACAGCTGGTCCATCGAGCGTGAAGGTTCCGAACACCCTGCTTCTCCGACTACCTTGGCCGGAACGCCGGCCACGGTCGTCTTGGCGGGGACCTCCTTCAGCACTACCGAGCCTGCGGCGATGCGCGAGCAATGGCCGATCTGGATATTGCCGAGAATCTTGGCGCCCGCGCCGATGAGGACGCCATGGGCGATCTTCGGATGGCGGTCGCTGCCCTCCTTGCCGGTGCCGCCGAGCGTGACCCCGTGCAGGATGGAGACGTTGTCGCCGATCACGGCCGTCTCGCCGACGACAAGACCGGTCGCGTGATCGAGGAAGATGCCCTTGCCGATGCGCGCCGCCGGGTTGATATCGGTCTGGAAGACGCTGGAGGAGCGGCTCTGCAGATAGAGCGCGAAATCGCGGCGGCCGCGATTATAGAGCCAATGCGCAAGGCGATGTGTCTGCAGCGCATGGAAGCCCTTGAAATAGAGCACCGGCTCCAGGAACCGCAGGCAGGCAGGGTCGCGATCATAGACGGCCTGGATATCGACGCGCAGAATCGATCCCCACTCCGGCCAGTCTGCCAGCATTTCCTCGAAGGTCTGCCGCAGGAGGATGGCCTGCAGGTCCGGATGGTCGAGCCGCTCGCAAATGCGATAGATAACGCATTCTTCCAGCGAACGATGGTTGATGATCGTCGAATAGAGGAAGGCAGCAAGGAGCGGGTCCTTTTCGGCAGCGGCGCGTGCTTCCTCGCGCATGCTGTCCCAGATCGGGTCCATGACCTTCACTGCGCCCAAGCCCTCTACCTGGCGAATATCCATTGCTGCGACCATTGGCGGTCTCCCGATTTTCTGTCAGGGGTGCATTATATAGAATAAAAGCCACACAAGACAAATGGGTTGGTCGCATATGATTTTCGAGCATGACTTTGCCGGCGGTCTCATTCGCGCGACATGCAGCGATGGCATAGGCATGATCGCGATCAGCAACCCCGACAGAAAGAATGCGGTGACGGCCGCCATGTGGCGTGCGATCCCGCAAGCAGCGCGCATTCTGACCGATGAAGCCCATGCGCATGTGATTG
Source organism: Rhizobium sp. BK491 (assembly GCF_014194925.1). Classification (NCBI taxonomy): domain Bacteria; kingdom Pseudomonadati; phylum Pseudomonadota; class Alphaproteobacteria; order Hyphomicrobiales; family Rhizobiaceae; genus Rhizobium; species Rhizobium sp. BK491. The sequence goes on along the minus strand of NZ_JACIAR010000001.1, from coordinate 162,582 downwards.
TTCTGCGTGGCACGGGCGTGGATTTTTCAGCCGGCGCCGATATCAGCGAATTCGACAGCGTTCGCAAGAATTCCGAGACCGCAGTCGCCTATGAGGCTCTGAACAGCCGGGCTTTCGAGGCTATCCGTCACTGCCGCGTGCCGACGATCGCCGCAATCCGCGGCATCTGCTATGGAGGCGGCTTCGGGCTCGCGGCCGCCTGCGATCTGCGGATCGCCGAAAAAGGCGCGCGGTTTTCCGTTCCCGCCGCTCGCCTCGGCATCGCCTATCCCGCCGACGCCGTGCAGGATATCGTCAACGCGCTCGGGCAGCAGATGGCGAAGGTTGCCTTGTTTACCGGGGCCTCCATGTCGAGCGAGAAGATGGCTGCCGTCGGCTTTCTTCTGGAGGAAGTCGAGGCAAGCGTATTCGATCAGGAAGTATCCGCCCTCGCCCATGCCATCGCCGCCAATGCGCCGATCGCGCTGCACGCTTCGAAACTCGCGATCCGGGCCGTCATCGAGCAGGATGGCGACCTGTTGCGCGAGGCGGAAGTAATCGGCGCCGAGACTTTCGACAGCGCCGATTACGCCGAGGGCCGTGCCGCCTTTGCCGAGCGGCGGAAGCCGCATTTCACCGGCAAGTGACCTGAAACCTAGCGCTTGTCCAGGCGCTGGTAGAATTCCAGAACCGCCGCTTTGAAAACCTTGTCGCCGACGGCGAGCATGTGATCGCGGTTCGGTATGTCGATGGCCTGCGCATTCGGCATCAATGCGGCCAGCTCCTGGCCCGAGCCGGCAATATCGTCCTTGGTGCCGACGGCGATCAATGTCGGTGCCTCGATCTTCGCCACATCGTCCCGTGAAACCAGATCGCGCGAGCCCTGGATGCAGGCGGCCAGCGCCTGACGGTCGCTTTTCGTCTGTTCGGCAAAAGCACGGAACATGCGCCCGCGCGCATGGGTGACATCATCGAGCGACGACGCCACCAGCGCATCCGCAATCGGATCCCAATCGCCGACGCCCTCAACCATGCCAATGCCGAGACCGCCGAGAACCAATGAGCGGACACGATCCGGATGAGCGATCGCCACGAAGGCCGAAACGCGCGCGCCCATGGAATAACCCATGACATGCGCCTCTGAAATGCCTAGATGCTCGAGGAGTGCCACGGCATCCTCTGCCATGATCCAAGGGTGATAGACATCGACATCGTAAGGTTTGTCGCTCGAGCCGTGACCGCGATTGTCGATGGCGATGACGCGACAACCCGCCTCGCCGAGCGTCTTCAGCCAGCCCGGATTGACCCAATTGGTAATCGCCGTGGAGGCGAAGCCGTGGATCAGCAACACCGGCGGGCCGTTCGGATCTCCTTCGTCGAAAAAGGCGAGCTTCAATCCATCTCGGACAAAGTGGAGCATCTTGGGAGCATTCAAATTCATGGCTTCGTCTTTATAAATGGGTCCTCTTGGCGGCGGACCATATTTTATCGGCGATATCAAATGAACCCTGCGCTTGCGAAAATCTCTGCATCAAGCCGGACTTTCGCACTACACAATCGGGAAGAAGGATTATAAAGAGGGGCTACCAAGTCTGGCGCAACATTCATGCCGCTCACGGCAAGACGCATTCGGAGATCATCATGGCCGGCCACAATATTCCCCATTTCCAGAACGACGGCGGACATCGCGTCATCGAAATCGGCGTGAAGGAATTCATGTGCACCGGCGCTTCGGTTCCCTATGATCATCCGCACATCTTCATCGATCTCGGAGACGAGAACGAGAAGGTCTGCTCCTACTGCTCGACGCTCTATCGCTACAATCCGTCGCTGAAGGCGGATCAGACCAATCCGGCCGGCTGCGTCTTCCATTTCAAGGCTGCCTGACGCCACAGCGTCCGATCGGACACAAGAAAATGCCGATCAAAGCAGCCGCAATCATCGGCGCCGGAATAGCTGGATTGACGGCGGCGCTGGCGCTGGCGCGACATGGCATTGCCTCCGACATTTTCGAACAGGCAGAGGCGCTGACCGAGGTTGGCGCCGGCCTGCAGATTTCGCCAAATGCCTCCCGCATTCTCGATACGCTCGGCGTTCTCGACAAACTTCGATCCTTCTGGCTGGAGCCCGAGGAAGTCCGGCTCGTGTCCGGCTCATCCCTGCGTCCCGTTGCGTTGGTTCCCTGTGGAAAATTTGCAAGAGAGCGATGGGGTGCGCCCTACGGGACCGCGCATCGGGCGACCGTGCAAAAGGCGCTTCTGGATGCGTTGACGGGCAATACCCTATGCAGGCTGCATCTCGGCCGGCACCTCGACGTCAAAAACAAGCTGGCGCTGGAAGAGATCGCAGGAAAGCAGTTCGATCTCGTTATCGGTGCCGACGGCGTCTGGTCGAAAGCGCACGCGATGGTGCCAGGCGCGCCCTCGCCGCTCTTTTCGGGCAATATTGCCTGGCGTTTCTCCATTCCTGAGGCGGTCGCCCCTTCCGTCCTGAGCAAGACAAGCGTTACGGCCTTCCTCGGGCCATCGAGCCATCTCGTCTGCTATCCCATTCGGGAAACTGCCGCCTTCAATATCGTCGCGATCGTCTCCGGCAGCGGCACCAGCCGCGATTGGGGCATAGCCGGCAACAGAACGCAGCGTGAGCAGATGCTGCGCGGCTTTTCCGGCTGGAACAGAACGATCCTGCAAATGCTCGAAGCCCAGGAGCAGGCCAGCTTCTGGCCGCTCTACGAGATGAAGGCGGGCCGATGGCATAATGGCAGCGATACGATTCTGATCGGGGACGCTGCGCATGCGATGATGCCGTTTGCGGCCCAGGGTGCGGCCATGGCAATAGAGGACGCCTTCGAGCTTGCCGGCATGCTTTCGGGACGCGAGCCCGCGGAAGCTTTCGAGCTCTACGAGAGGCATCGAGCCCCGCGGATATCCCGCCTGCGCCAGCGCGCCGCCTTCAACCAGTTTGCCTATCACGCACGCGGCCCCATCCGCTTGGCGCGCGATCTCGTCCTCTCGCTACGCCCGCCGCAAAGTCTCGCGGCGGACATGGATTGGATCTACGGCTATCGCGCCATCGGCTGATCAGGCCTGCCGGACGGCAGCAAAGCCGTTTTCGATGTCCGCCTTGATGTCGGCGACGTCTTCCAGGCCGATTTGCAGCCGGATAACGGGCCCCTCCGTCGGAGCCTTGGTCACGCGCCGGTCACTGAGGTTGACCTGCAGTGCAAGGCTCTCGAAGCCGCCCCAGGAATAGCCGAGACCGAAAATGCGCAGAGCATCCAGGAAGGCATGCGCCTTCACCTTGAATTTTTGCGGATCGTCGACGGCCAGAACGAAAGAGAAAATTCCGCTCGCTCCCTTGAAATCGCGCTTCCACAAGTCGTGGCCCGGGAAGCTCGGCAGGGCCGGATGCAGCACGCGCGCAACTTCTTCTCTACCCTCGAGCCATTGTGCGATCGCAAGCGCGCTTTCCTGATGACGCTCCAGACGCACGCCCATGGTACGCAAGCCGCGCAGGACCTGATAAGCATCATCAGGCGCGCCGCAGAGGCCGAGCTGCCCATGCGCCGCGATCAATTGCTTCCAATGCGCTTCATTGGCCGAAACGGTTCCCATCAAGATGTCTGAATGGCCAGCCGGATATTTCGTCACGGCATGAATGGAAACGTCGACGCCATGGTCGAGCGGCTTGAAATAGAGCGGCGTCGCCCAGGTGTTGTCCATGGCGACGACGCAGCCGTGACGATGAGCCGCCGCCGAAATAGCCGGAATATCCTGCATTTCGAAGGTGTTGGAGCCAGGCGCTTCAGTATGGACCAGCCTGGTGTTCGGCTTGATCAGCTGCTCGATACCGGCACCCACCATAGGATCGTAATATTCGACCTCGATACCGAGGCGCTTCAGCATCGTATCGCAGAAGAATCGCGTGGGGCCGTAGACCGAATCGACGATCAAGGCATGATCGCCGGCAGACAGATAAGCGAGAAACGTCACCGTTACCGCAGCAAGCCCAGAGGGAACGATCACCGTTCCAGCGGAGCCTTCCAGCGCATTCATCGCCTCGCAAAGCGCATCCGTGGTCGGCGTTCCACGCGTACCGTAGGTGTATTTCTGGTCATGCGTCTCCATCACCCGCGCATTAGGAAACAGCACCGTCGAAGCATGCACCACGGGCGGATTGACGAATCCATGGAAATCGAATGGCGAATTGCCGATATGGGACAAACGCGTGTTGATGCCGGCGTTCTGCAGGAAGTTGTCTTTGTCTTTCATGTCCGGATATGCCTTTGGCGCTGCGAGAAAGTGGATTTGTGGCGACCAAGCTCCGCCTGGTCAACCCCGGCGCTTCCAGTGCGCTCACATTATTCGAAGGCTAAAATAACAAAAATGAGAGAAGAAACCGCATTTTCGCGCAGTTTTTTGGCAAAACGTCGCTCATTTTGACGCCAAATGCCCAGTTTTCGGCCGGGGCGAGCGAAAATGCCGAATAAATCCGCAATAATTAGGGCGATCTCTTGACCGCTACACCTTTTACGACTGTGATAGCGCCACTCGCTCCGGGAAGGAAGGAACGTGGTTCCCAAGGGACCTGCTTCGGAGGCGATACTCTTTTAATTATAAAACAAATAGACAAAGGTAGGGAAAATGAAAAAGTTTGCTCTCTCCGTATTCCTCGGAGCCGCAGCATTGGCTTACACCGCGTCCGGTGCGCCGGCTTCGACGCTGAGCGACGTAAAGGCCAAGGGCTTCGTCCAGTGCGGCGTGAATACCGGCCTTCTCGGCTTTGCACAGCCTGATGCGGCCGGTAACTGGGCCGGTTTTGACATCGACTTCTGCAAGGCTGTCGCTTCCGCTGTCTTTGGCGATCCGACCAAGGTGAAGTACACGCCTCTCAGCGCCAAAGACCGCTTCACCGCGCTGCAGTCCGGCGAAATCGACGTACTTTCCCGTAACACCACCTGGACCATCAACCGCGACACCGCGCTCGGCCTCAAATTCCGTCCGGTCACCTATTATGACGGCCAGGGTTTCATGGTTCGCAAGGAGCTGAACGTAAAATCGGCGCTCGAACTTTCCGGCGCGGCAGTTTGCGTCCAGTCCGGCACGACGACCGAGCTGAACCTGGCAGACTATTTCAAGACCAACAACCTGCAATACAATCCGGTCGTCTTCGACAAGCTCGAAGAAGTCAACACCGCCTATGATTCCGGTCGTTGCGATGTCTACACGACCGACCAGTCCGGTCTCTACGCTCTGCGCCTGACCTTGAAGAACCCGGACGACAACGTCGTTCTGCCGGAAATCATCTCCAAGGAGCCGCTCGGCCCGGCCGTTCGCCAGGGCGACGACCAATGGTTCAACATTGTCAGCTGGACGGCCTATGCGCTCGTGAACGCCGAAGAATTCGGCATCACCCAGAAGAACGTCGACGAGATGAAGAACTCGGCTAATCCGGACATCAAGCGCTTTCTGGGCGCAGAACAGGGTTCGACGATCGGCACCGACCTCGGCCTGACCAACGACTGGGCCTATAACATCATCAAGGGCGTCGGCAATTACGGCGAAGTCTTCGACCGCAACATCGGCGCAGGCAGCCCGCTGAAGATCGCTCGTGGTCTCAACGCTCTGTGGAGCAAGGGCGGCATCCAGTACGCACCGCCGGTACGCTAAGTCGCAAAGAGCCTAGCTTTAAGAGAGAGGCGGCTTCGCCTCTCTCCCCTCAAGAAAACAAGCCTGAAACAGGCACATTGGGGAAAAACTCTATATGGCAATTACTGTAAACTCGCCTGAAGGCGGGCGCTCAGCACTATCAGCGGCGCTATACGACCCCAAAGTTCGGGGTGCCTTCTATCAGGCGCTTACTATCATCATTCTCGCGGGACTCTGCTGGTTTGTCGTCACGAACACCATCGATAATCTGCGCGCATTGAACCGCTCATTCGGCTTCGGCTTTCTCGAAGGGCGCGCTGGCTTTAACCTGGGACAAGCGCTGATTCCCTACTCCAGCGATTCGACCAATGCCACGGCCCTTCTCGTCGGCGTGCTGAACACACTCCTGATTTCGGTGGTAGGCATCGTCGCGGCGACTATCGTTGGCTTCCTCATCGGCATCGGCAGGCTTTCGCATAACTGGCTGATTGCGAAACTTTCCCAGGCCTATGTCGAAATCTTCCGCAACATCCCGCCCCTCCTCGTCATCTTCTTCTGGTACAGCGGCGTTCTGGTGCTGCTGCCGCAGGCGCGCGATGCCGTGCACCTGCCCTTTTCCAGCTATCTCAGCAATCGCGGCCTTGCCTTTCCGAGCCCGATCTTCGGCGCGGGCATGTGGGCCGTCGGTATCGCCTTTATCATCGCCATAGTCGCCGTATTTTTCGTGGCGCGCTGGGCGCACAGGCGTCAGGCGGCAACCGGTCAGCAATTCCATACGGTGTGGGTATCAATCGGCATCCTGATCGGGCTGCCGTTGCTGGTCTTCCTGGTAACGGGCATGCCACTTTCTTTCGACTATCCCATTGCCGGCAAATTCAACCTGACGGGCGGTACGGTCATAGGGCCGGAATTCCTTGCACTTCTCCTCGCCCTCTCCCTTTATACCGCATCCTATATTGCCGAAATCGTACGCGCAGGTATCCGTGGCGTGCCGAGAGGGCAATCGGAAGCTGCAGGCGCACTTGGTCTGCGTGCATCAGCCATCAACCGGCTGATCGTCATACCGCAGGCAATGCGCATCATCATTCCGCCGCTGACGAGCCAATATCTCAACCTGATCAAGAACTCGTCGCTTGCCATCGCGATCGGCTATGCCGATCTCGTCGCTGTCGGTGGCGTGATCCTCAATCAGTCCGGCAGAGCCGTCGAAGTCGTCATCATCTGGATGATCATCTATCTCGCCCTGAGCATCGTAACATCGCTGTTCATGAACTGGTTCAACGCCAAGATGGCTCTGGTGGAGAGATAAGATGTCGAGCGTAGATCAACACTTCGTCAGCAAGACATTGCTTATGGCGCAGCCGGCGCCCGCTAGCGAAAGAGGCGCGTGGCACTGGTTGAAAAAGAACCTGTTTGCCACGCCGAAGGACATCGTCCTGACTCTTATTGCCATCACCTTCCTTGCGTGGGTGATCCCGCACCTGGTCGACTGGCTGTTCATAAATGCAGTCTGGAGCGGGACCGACCGCACCTTCTGTGCCACAACCGTTCAGGGCGGAACGCAGCCGGATGGCTGGAACGCCGCCTGCTGGGCCTTTGTCCGCGCAAAATTCGCCATCTTCATGTTCGGCCTTTATCCGCCGGACGAGCGCTGGCGACCGATCCTCGTCTGCATCCTGATGATCGCCAGCTTCGCTCCGTTGCTGATACCATCGGTTCCCCGGAAGGGGTTGAACGCAATCCTGGCATTTTTCGTGCTGCCAGTCGTTTCGTTCTTCCTGCTCCACGGAGGCTTCGGCCTTCAGACGGTGGAAACAGAACGATGGGGCGGCCTGCTGGTAACGCTGGTGATCGCTTTCGTCGCCATCGCAGTGTCGTTCCCGTTCGGCATCGTGCTTGCGCTCGGCCGCCGTTCCAAGATGCCGGTTTTGCGCATGCTGTGCGTGATGTTCATCGAGATCATCCGCGGCGTGCCGCTGATCACCGTGCTGTTCATGGCAAGCTACATGCTGCCACTGTTCATGCCGCAGGGCTGGACGGTAGATAAGCTGCTGCGTGCCGTGATCGGCGTTGCGATCTTCACCTCGGCCTATATGGCCGAAGTCATTCGCGGCGGTCTGCAGGCCATACCCAAGGGCCAGTTCGAGGGCGCCGATTCACTCGGCCTCGGCTATTGGCAGAAGATGCGGCTGATCATTCTGCCGCAGGCGATCAAGCTGGTCATTCCCGGCATCGTCAACACCTATATCGGCATGTTCAAGGACACGTCGCTGGTTGCGATCATCGGCATGTTCGACCTGCTCGGCATCGTCCGCCAGAACTTTTCGGATGCGACCTGGGCAAGTGCGGTGACGCCAGTAACGGGTCTTGTATTCGCCGGCTTCGTTTTTTGGCTGTTCTGCTTTGGCATGTCGCGCTATTCAGGTTTCGTGGAACGCCATCTCGACACCGGCCACAAGCGATAAAATTGAGGGAAACACAAAATGGCTGAAGCCCAATCGAAGAAAATGACTGTCTCCGAGACCGAGGTCGCGGTCGACATGATCAACATGAACAAGTGGTACGGCGATTTCCACGTGCTGCGCGATATCAATCTGAAGGTCATGCGCGGTGAGCGCATTGTCATTGCCGGCCCCTCCGGCTCGGGCAAATCGACGATGATCCGCTGCATCAACCGCCTGGAAGAACACCAGAAAGGCCAGATCATCGTTGACGGCGTCGAGCTCACCAACGATCTGAAGAAGATCGACGAAGTGCGCCGCGAAGTCGGCATGGTGTTCCAGCACTTCAATCTCTTCCCGCACCTGACCATTCTGGAAAACTGCACGCTGGCACCGATCTGGGTGCGCAAGATGCCGAAGAAGCAGGCGGAAGAGATCGCCATGCACTTCCTCACCCGCGTCAAGATCCCGGAGCAGGCCAAGAAATACCCCGGCCAGCTTTCCGGCGGCCAGCAGCAGCGTGTGGCGATTGCCCGCTCGCTCTGCATGAACCCGAAGATCATGCTGTTCGACGAGCCGACGTCTGCGCTCGACCCCGAAATGATCAAGGAAGTGCTCGACACCATGGTTGGCCTTGCTGAAGAAGGCATGACCATGCTGTGCGTCACCCACGAAATGGGCTTTGCCCGCCAGGTCGCCAACCGCGTCATCTTCATGGACCAGGGCCAGATCGTCGAGCAGAATTCGCCGAAGGAATTCTTCGACAACCCGCAGCATGAGCGCACAAAGCTGTTCCTCAGCCAGATCCTGCACTGATTTGGAACAGATCGAATGAACAAAACCCGCCGCTGCGTCGCAGCCGGCGGGTTTTTTCATAGGCCGCCGGTTCAGTGACTGTTATCGGCGTTAGGCGAGGATATCACGGACTGTCTCTCCTGATTGTCGTCTGACAATAGGTAGCGTGAGCAAGCCCTGTAGCGCTTCGCAAAAAAAGCGATATATTCTTTATAGCCGCGAATAATGCGGAATTCACGAGACGTCGAGGGAAGCGGGCCGTGAAAAAAAGCGACAGGATCATCGGCGGGCTCGCACTCTTAAGCGCCGCCATCATCGTCATAAAACTGGCCGGAGCAATGTATGGCCACGATCTCATTCAGATGGCGGTCGATGCTACAAGGCCCGTAGGCGCCGGCGGCTGGTCAACGACGGCGAACTGAGCATAAAGCGAGCTGATCGCGCGTGATCAGCAGCACGCTACCTGATCGGAAAATGGCGACCCCTGCAGGATTCGAACCTGCGACCACATGCTTAGAAGGCAAGTGCTCTATCCAGCTGAGCTAAGGGGCCGTAAGGCCTGGCCGCACCTTAAGTGCGGCGGGCAACACATGCCTGAAACCGCCGCCAAACTCAATGGGCGGCGTTCAATAAGTGCCTGGCTTCAGTGAGTCCAGGGCTGGATGCGGTTGAAGCGGAAGTTGTCGGAATAAGACAACGTCTGCCGGATAGGATCCTTCGGCGGGACGACGCGGTAATCGATGCCGTTGCGCTTGGCGTAGTCTTCCGCCTGCTCCTGCGTCTCGAAGGTCAGCTTGAGCTGCTGGCGCATATCGCCCGAGGACGTATAGCCCATGATCGGATCGATCTTGCGCGGCGTTTCCTGATCGAACTCCAGAACCCAGATATTGGTTTTGGCCTTGCCGGATTGCATGGCGGTTTTTGCAGGACGATAAATCTTGGCAGGCATTGCTGCAGCGCCTCCGAATCAAGCGGGAATGATCCGCCTTCTTGCTTCTCTTGCTTGGCGCGATCCCTTGCAGGTCACGCGAACACGACTTTTGCTTAGCCGCGAATCCCTTTGTTTTCAAGCGAAAAGGCAGCCGCCATCGGGACGAATTCAACGACTTCTATGAGGGGATGTTAAATGGTCGGAGTGGAGAGATTCGAAATCGCATATATTATTGATTTTCAAGGTTTATTTTTGCATTTTGTAACGATGTAACGGAGGTTGTTTTGTGGTGGATTTTTGATCGACTGCACGCCTAGCCGCCATCGCCGAGCGCCCAATTTAGTGTTTCCTCAAAACAATTTCGCCTGCCGGTCGTCAATTTCGCGTTCTGCTTTCTTATATCCTTCCGTATGGCCGAACGGCACTTGGGGCCTTCGGTTGTCCAGTATTTGGGCAGCGGTCAATATCTGAAGCTTTGGCACCTTCATTCCGCCAGTCTCATAGATTCCAGCAGCGGCGGCCTCGCGCTCCATCTCACGCGTCGGCTCATTTAATGTAAGAAAAATCCCGAGCGCTGCCTTCTCGCGTTCCATTGTGCCTTTTAGATCGCGTATGTCGCCAGATTTTATCCCGCCCCCTTTAACAGAAATAATAGCAAACTGGGGCTTCTTATCGGCATCGCGAAAATGCATATAACCGTCGATCCCACGATCCATGCCCTTTTTGCCCCCCTTGTAAGGTTGCCCCCCAATAGATCCAACAATCCACTTCTGAAATTCGTGTTTGTCGCGAGCGGCCAGATCACGCGCGGCTTCAACGTCTTTAGGAACGCCATAGACCTGATAGATAATGCCTGGGAAAGCTTCCTTCAAACGACGTTCAATCAGGCCAATTGCAAGATGTGTAATATCAACGCCAACCCATTGCCGACCGAGCTTCTGCGCTGCATGAACCGTTGTGCCGCAACCACAAAATGGGTCGAGCACAACATCGTTCAGGTTCGATGATGCCAAAATAATGCGTTCGAGAAGTGCTACCGGCTTCTGCGTAGGATAGCCCAGACGCTCCTGCGCTTGCGAGTTGAGAGCAGAAATATCGACAATGCAGTCTTGCACTGCTTGCCCTTCAAAAGGGTATTGTTTGATGCGCGGAAATCCAACACCACCATCGCGCGGCTTCGGCCAATAGAGGCGATCGGCGGCGTCAAGAGCATCGAGACGCTGTTGAATCGACATGGAGGCGAACCCGTCTATCTCAGCTCCGGCCTCCAGCGGTATCGCCCAGTGCCTACCCTTCTCGGTAGGATCGAAATTTCGCCAAGGCATACCTGAATCGCCTTGACGCGTTCCAGCACCGGTCAAACTGACGTCCTGGAAATTGCCGCGCTCGTCCGTATTCTTGAATTTCTCTTCTACGTAGAAGGGGTCATACGCCTGCAAAGTTTTGTTCCAAGTGTAACGTTCACCCTTGGTGTAGAAAAGCAGCGTATCGTGAACTGGTCCCCACCGGCGCGCTCCACCATGGTGCCCAGTCCTTTTCCAAGCTATCTCATTTTTAAAGCGCGGCGCGCCGAAAACTGCGTCCAATAGGATTTTAAGATAGTGACTCGCTGTCGGGTCACAATGCAGATATAGCGAGCCGGTCGACTTTAGAACTCGGTGCAGTTCGATCAATCGGGCGGCCATCATGGTAAGATAAGCCATCATATCGTTCTCGCCGAGAGCCGAACGCATTGCACGAAGCATGATAGCGGCATCAGAATGCGTGCTGCTCATTACCTCGTCAAACGCGAGTTCCGCAGCATCTGTCCAATGCCATGAATCATCAAAAGCTTCGATTTGCGCGGCAGACTGCTCACCAGATGGGGCCTTGAACAAGACGTTATAGGATGCGTTAGAGTTAAATGGCGGATCGAGGTAAATTAGATCGACTGATTCAGACGCAATGCTCTCACGGAGCACCGAAAGATTGTCACCATAATACAGTTTGTTTGCCATGCGCCCTAGCCCGATTCTTCGAATTTCGTAAGGTTTATGCAACACAAAATTGAAGTAGGAAAGCCCGCCGATCTTGACCGGCGGGCTTCTTGTTTCAATTGGCCTGCTTCTTCCAACTCGCCATTACAGCGTCGATTTTTGGCTGCACCCGGCGCCGAGCTTCCTTCCGCCGGACGCCGACCAACATGAGCTGATAGTAATCGGTGTGCTGGTGCCGCAGTTCGTTCTGCATCGTAACTTCAACGGCTTCTTCGACCGTCGCGCCGCGCCAGTTCTTTGGCGTCTTGCAAACGTAGGTCGCGAAGTAGACGACCGCAAATTCGGGACAAGCTGGATACGTCTGGCGAATATAATATTCGACCTCATATTGATGAAACCATTGCTTATAGCGTCTCCGCCTTCTTTCAGCGCGGCTAACCATGTGACAACTCCAAGCGAGATATTGCCTTGAACGTGAAAAGGCCCGCTTCGACGCGGGCCGATCATGCTTATGGTGGCGCGTTATTCGGCTTCAGGCAGAGGACGGCCGTTGACCGTCACAGTGCTCGTAAAGTCAACGCTGATCTTCGCATCTGGGATGAGTGCAAGCTCCTTTTGGGTGTGAGTTGACGCAATCAGTTGATCGAGCATGTCAGCCGGAATTTGGGCGAATGCCCCGGGGGCCAGGCCAAAGGCATTCGCCCATTTGCGGTGGAATCCTTCGATCAGGTCGCGTGCGACTTCGCGATAGGTTTCCCGATCGGACTCGAACTTGAGATGAGCTTGAGCGACGATGTTCGCGACAGAGGTCCGTTGCCGGTGGTGCAACGCTTCCACGATCTCGCTCAACGGGGTGCGGCGCGGTTGATATGACATCACGCCCCTCCCTCAATGAAATCGACTGGCATGTTAGGGTCGCAGAAGATCAAAATCGCGCTGCCGTCAGTGCCGGTATCGATGCCAATGGCACGGCGCTCAAGTTCATCAAGCAAAATGATTGCTTCCTGCTCGAAATCGACTTCTCCCTCATGCGTCTTTGCCGATCGGATGGCGGAGGCGATCAAGTCGAGAACCTGTTCGCGAGGCGTTGCTTCGCCTGTAGTCGAGGTGTTATTTTCCAATATGGAACTCCTTGTTTGAGAGATGGGTGTTTCAAATCCTACCGGGGCGGTTCCAGCCGCTTCCGGTAGGCACGTTTCAGCGATTACTCGCCTTTGACCTTCCATTGCGGAAGGGTCCACCGGACCTGCTTGGAAAGCTGGTCGCGGAATTTCGTAAGCCTGACGATATCAGCCACTGCCTGTTTGCGTGCCTGGGTATCGCTGAGGTCAGCGACCTCAAGTTCAGCGAGACGGGCGTTTATTTCCTGCACCTTGTAGCGGTTGATGTAGTCTGCGAGCGTGCTGGCCGCGTCGAGGTAAAGCCCGACCATCCGTTCGGCCCTGCCGAGTGCGCCACGGTTCGGACCGTCGGTTTCAGGGTTCCAATCGGGGTCTGTGTCGCCGTCGGCAACATAGTCGGGGATTTCCTTTACGCCGGACCATTCGAGATAGGTCGTGACGTCGTTCCAGAAGTCTCCCATGAACTCGTGGAAAGGTGCCTTGAAAGCGCTGTCGGCAACGCCGACAGTCTGCTTCTCTTGCGCCTTCAGCCGCTCACGATACGCGCGCTGATACTCTGCTGCTGTCTTAACCATCGTTAGCCCCTTGCTGACGATTTAACATTTAACACGTTAGTGTTAAGACGCAAGCGCGAATTCGAACTCTGCGTCGGATCGGGTGTGTTCGGGCCAAATCCCCGTCACTTCCCCCAAGCGGGCAACAAGTTCGTCACGCCCGCCCAACAAGGGGATCGTCTCGACAAGCCGGTTGACGACTTCCTCATAGAGATCATCGGGAAGGTAAATTTCGTTGATGGCGTTCTGCATGTCTAGGTTCCTGTGGTTATCGATTAACGCCTCCCCGTATGCCCGACTTAACGCGTGAGGTAAAGAGTTAAGATAGAAAAATATGTTATTTTTCAAATACTTAGTAAGTAAATATTGATTGACTGCGGTCGGGCGCTCGCCTTGACTCATAGAGGCCGCTGGCGCGCTTCCGCTGCCGGCGAGTGGGTGGGACTCGCCAAAGGCTTCTTCGCGCTGGCGGGCCTCCTGTGAGTCGTTCTGCTATTCTTCCGCCGGGCAAGCTCGGCATCATGATCTTCCCGCGCAACCTTCTTCAGGGCGTTCGAGGTGTAATCGATCTTCGAAGTGCCGAGCCTCGTGGTGGTTCTGTCCCGATCCTTCATGCGGTAGCCGTTCCATCCCTTCCAATTGGTGAGCACCTTCACGTCAACCTGCCGTCCACTGCCAATGCCGTGCATCATGCCACCAGCGCGCTTCAGGACTTGCCGGAAACGGTTGACGGTTTCGGCCTGCCAATCAGGCAGGATCGCCACGCCATGGCAATGCAGTCGGCCGTCGTCGCTGAACTCGAATGAGAACGCCAACGGCAACGGGAACCCGAGCAGTTCCTTGGCAACGCGATTGATGGCACAAGAGAGATCGCGTGCCGGATCGGCAGATGCTTCGAGCTTAGCGATCTTCTTACCGCTGAAATTCAAGCTGAAGGCGATGGCCTCGCGCTGGAATGCCCGATCAAAGGTTGCTTCCAACTTCTCAGCCGGCGTCAGACGTTCCCATGCTCTGGTGATCGGCTTCCGCTTGCGAGCATGACGACCTCTAGGCTTCGGTGTTCTGGCGAGACGTTCGGTGACAATGGGAAGGTAGGCGGGTGTGGGATGTTCGTATTGAACTAGACCTGCATCATCGTAAGCAGCCGGAACGCCTTGCGCTGCGGGGGCTCCAGCCTGATTTTCGAACGTCGGATTTGTTGCAAAACTCTCGTTTTCGCTGGCCTCTTCAGGCCGCAATTTTGCAGTAAAAACAACGCAAGAATCTTGACCTTCGCTGTTACGATGGTAATATGTGTTCATTCAGAACCTTTAAGGGCTCGGTCTTCCGTCGAAAGTGGACCGGCCCTTTTATTTTTCACATGAGATACATCATACCAACGGGGCGGTAACACCTCAATACATTACGTTTGTCTAATTTCCATTTAAAGTTGGTCATTAGACAAACAAATTATACTTAAAGATATTGACGGTGATTCTTTCTCCTGCGAGAATCATGGCGCTCAATCACGAGCGGCGGCAATAGCGTCGCCGTGGGGATAGCAAAGTTGATTGCGAACGCCGGAAGCTTCCCGACTTCCGGCGTTTTGCGTTCAACCTCTATCTGCTTCTGGTATTCAGGAAGTTGCCCGGCCGTGTCTGTTTTCGGATCTCATCGGCAACCACCCCCCGCATAGACTGCTCAAGCTGCTTGCTCATCCGTTTTGCAAGGTCGTTGTTCTGCTCCGGCGTTCCGCCATTGGCATTGACGGTGATTGGCGCGGTAATGTTGATCTGCTGATTAGGCGATACATTGCCGTTTGCGGTCTTCACGTCCGGCGTGCGCAGCGTCGGCGCGGTCCCAGCATAGCCACCCACAACGCCACCATCCGCATAGCCGCGCCGGCCGAGCCGCATGGCGTCAACCACTGCCGGCCCACCGGCTCGCACCACGTCGCGCTGCGACCAGACAACTTCACCGGCATGGACAACGCCGCGTGGTTCGTCCACTGCACCGGGGCCGGTATAACCGCCGTCGCTGAAACCGAACAACCCGCCGAGCAATGAGCCGAACAGCCCGCCGAACCCGACGCTGTTGCCGCTGGCATCCTTTTTCGGTGCGGTGCCGAACAGGTTTGCAAGCGGACCTTCCCCCATGAGCAAGGCTTGCAATGTCGCCTTGAGCATGGCCTGGAGGAGCTGCTGCATAGCCTGTTGCGCGGTTTCGGTGCCGCTGATGATGCCGGTAAGCGCGTCGGTCATGGTCTGGCCGAAGAAATGCGCAGTCTCCTGCGCTTGCTCCTGCCGCTCGCGATACTGCTCAAGGCTGCTGTCGGCTATCGCCATGCCTTCGGCCAATCTGGCGATTTCCTGCCGGTTCTCTGCCGTCAGGGTGATACCGGAACGTTGAGCCTGGGCGAGCAATTGGTGCTCCAGCCGGAGAGCCTTAGCCTTGTCGGCGGTCATGCCGAGGGCTTGCCGTTCGGTCTGCTGTTCATCGATATAGGTGCGGGCGCTGCTGGTGATGCGTCTATAAGCTTCAGATTGCTTTTGTGCCGCTTGGGTCAGTTTCTCGATTTCAGCGGCGGTCTCCTTGGAACGGGCCGCGTTATCCTCAATATGCCAATTCTCATTCGAGAGCGGGAAACTCAGGCCGAAGTTGCCGGCGTTCTCGTGCACCCACTGCCGCGCGTTGTCATTGGCGAAACCGAGATCGGCAGCATTGCCCTTGTTGTGCTGACTGTTGCCGGGCGGTGCCACCCACTTGCGGGCCACTTCCGGAGAACCATACTTTTTCAGAGCTTCAAGCCAAAGCTCTTGCTGGCGCTGGATATCGCGGAAGCCGGAATTGATGGTGACAGTGCCCCGAAGATCGGCGGGCATGCTGGCAACCATCTTGGCAAGCTTCTGCTGGAAAGCCGACTGCATGCCGGTGATGCTACTTGCGCCCTTGCCGGTCGCCAGAATGGAAGAGAGGTAGCGTTCGGGATCGTCGGTTGCGCTCTTGAGGTTCAGCGCCGAAAGCGCCTTGCCGCGAACCTCATGGGCGAGATAGACGTCCGCCGGGCCGTTCGCCATCGAAACCGCCTTCTGATAGATGGCTTCAATCTTGTTCTTGGCGTCGAGCTCGGCGAGCTGCTGTGCCAGTTCGGGAACCTCGCCCTTGAGCGCGCGGATGGCGTCGGCGTAGCTCTTCATCGCATTGACAGCGCTGCGGGTGCTGACGTCAGTGTTTGCCAAGGCCGCGTTCAATGCTTCGAGTAGCGGGGTCGCACCCTTGGCTTCCTCGCCGGTCTTATAGACGAAATTGTCGTTGTAGCCGCTGCGACGGTCGAGAACGTCGCGGAGCTTCATGGCTTCCTTCGTGAGGTCGGCAATAAGCTCCTTCTGACGTTCGACATTCTGCGCTGCAAAGGGGTCGTCCGGGTTCGCGACTTGATCCTGCTGAAGTTCGGCCAGCTTCTTTTTGGCCTCAGCAAGCTCCTTATACCTGGCGATAAGGGCCTTCTGAACATTGCCGGTGGCCTGCTCTTCAACCTTGTTGAAGCTATCGAGGAAATCGTCGGCGGCAAACGCAAGGCCAAGCACGGCCTGCTTGACGTTCGTGCTGATCGTCCGGCCGATGGCATCCCACTTCTGATTGAATTCGTCGGCACGCTGGATAAGCTGATCGGACATGATGATGCCGAGATCGTTCGCTTCCTTAATGGTCTTGGTGATGCCTTCCCTGCCACGGTCGATAAGCTGCACGAACTTTTCGCCGCCCTGGCCGCCGAAGAGTTCATCGAAAACGCGGATGCGAGCCGCGCGGTCGAGGTCCTGCATCCGGTCGATGATATCGAGCAAGAGTTCCTTCGGGTCTTCGAGCTTCTTGGCAAGGTCCGTTGCGGAATAGCCGAGCCGTTGGAAAGACTCCGCGCCGCTACCCTGGCCGGTCTTGATCCATTCGTCGGCGCGAAGCGACAGCTCCTTCATGCCGTCCGCAAGTGCGTCAACAGGAATGCGGTTCTGCTCCGCGACATAGGCAAGTTCCTGAAAGTCCTTCGCCTTCATGCCGGTCATCTTGGCCTGATCGCCGACTTCGGCGACACTCTTGGAGAGTTCGCGGACGCGACCAAGGATCTCGTCTATACCGCCCACGGCGAGCCCGCCAACGATGCCACCGGCGAGCCCCTTGCCGAAGCTACCGAGCGTGCCAAGGGCACTAGACATGGCCTTTTCGATGCCGGAGCCGGCCTCTTCGGCTTCCTTTTGGATTGCCTTGAAATTGGTGCGGCTCTTGTTCTTGGCGCGATCAAGGTCACGCTCATACTTCGTCAGGCGGGCCTCAAAGGACACAAGAAGGCGCTGTTCATCATCTGCCATGCTGGCAACTCCTATGCTGCTTCGTCATCGCGAAGTCTGTCAAATTCGTCGGGATCAAGGTCGAAAATCGAACGCCGGTTGTCGTTTGCAGCGGCACGGAAGACGGCCAGCGCGCCCGCAACGGCGCCGTCGATATGGTTTGAATGGCGCGTGCCCTTGTGCATCGTGGTCAATTCGCCGGCATTGGTCGCACGCTTCACCACGACGCTTTCGAAGTGGTTGCGAAGGATCGGGTGCGCCCCGTGCCGAACGCGCTTGCCGTTCACGACGCGCTCCAGGTCGCAAATTGGACCGTGCATGTTTTTCGATGTTTGCGGGTGCTGGAGCACGGTGATACCGTGATCCAAGAGCTTCGCCATGATTGGGCCCGCAAGCGACGGATCAAAGATGACTTCCTGCACATTGTAGGTGCCGCAAAGGTCAATGATTTGGTCCGCGATCGCGTCGGGTTCGATCACCGGGCCGTCGATCACGTTCAGAAGGTCATCGTCTCGCCACCGGGGATAAGGAACTTGTTCAACCTTGGCCTTCTCTTCCAAGCCTTCGGCCGGCAGGTAAAACCACGGATGAAGCGAGATGCGTCCATCATCGTGCCGGAAGGCCGCGACGATCGCCGTCAGGTCGCCGGAGCGGGAGAGGTCAACGCCCAGCCAGCAAGGCAAACCTTCGAGTTCGGCAAGGCTGAAATGCGGATCGTGGCCGGCGTCATAGACAGTCATATCGAACAGCGGATCGCGGGAAGCGGCCTGCCACATATTAAGGTGGAACTGCTGAAAAGCGAACCGTTCGGCAGGCCGGTGTTCGGCCTCGCGCGCCATCGTGCGCAAGCCGCCAAGATCGGGGAAGCCATGGGCAAGTCCGGGATTGACCTTGTGCCAAACGGCTTCGTCACGCCAATCGTCGCCGGGTTCTGCTTCGAAGATGATCGGCAGAAATGAAGGGTCGCCAATCTCGCCAGTCGCGACCTTGTGGGCGTAGTCGTAGAGCTCGAAACCGATGTTTTCCTGTCCACGGCCGGCAGTCGTGGCGATAATCATGAGGGTGTCGGGAACCTTCGCCATGCCAGACTTGAGCGCTTCCCAAAGGTCGCGGCCCTTCCAAGCATGGATTTCGTCAACAAGCACAAAGCTAGGCGTCTTGCCGTGCTGGGCCGCGCCGTCGCTTGAGACAGCGAGCAATTCGGCCTTATTCGGGCGGCAAGCGATCTTCTTCGCCGAATTATGGGCGTCATAGATGCGGGTCGCGGCGACAAGGCGGCGGTCTTCGCGCACGATGTTCGCGGCCTCCTTGAAGCCGATTCCGGCCTGTTCGCGGTCGGAGGCGGCAAAATGGCCTGTCCAGCCGGGCGAGCTTCCGGGCCGATGGTATGAAGAAGCGCCCATGCTGCCGCGATGCTGGTCTTGCGGTTGCCGCGCGGGAGCATGAGGAAGACCGTGCGGACGATCCTGCTTCCATCAGGGTTGCGCGGGCCGTAGATGCGGCGCGTCATGCGCTCCTGAAAGTCATAAAGCTGGAAACGGCCCTTCGGCGCGGTGCTGGCCGGATGCTTCAGCGCCCGAATGAAATCGACGGCTTCCTGTCCATAACCGAACGGGTCGGCGATGGCGCTGCCGTCACAAATCCAGTGCGGGAACGCGCTCTTGCTCATGCCCGGTTTCTGCCGATCATCATCGGATTGTCGTCGTCATCGTCAGTCGAGGCACTGCCAACGCGGGCACGCGATACCGGCGACAAACCATATTCGGCCGCAAGCTGCCGGGCCGTCTGCATTGCCTTGTCCTGAAGACGGCAAAGCTTCATGTCGATTTCGCCGGACGCGCGAAGGGAGTCCTCAATTTCGCGGACAAGGCCACGGGCACGGCAATAATCTTCCACCCCGCCGATATCGCCACGCGTGATAATCCCGCGCTCAATCAGGCCGGGCATGATCCGCTTCCATTCGGCGCGCGCATAGATGGAAAGGTGCTTCGGCGCTGCCGGTGCCTTCGTCAGGGCGTTATTGTCGCGTTGAACGGGCGGCTTAACGCCTCGAAGATGCGTCACTGCACTGCCTCGCCGCGAAGCTCAAGGCCGTCACGCCAGCCGATTTCCTTGATTTCTTTGAGGTTGTAGGTCGTGCCGGCGTAGGTGACGCGGTCGGCCGCGGTGATCTCTGGGCGATATCGGATGCGGAAAATCACGGTGCCGGTTTCGGCCTCGCCGTATCCGGTGAAGAATTCGCTTGCCGACTGCTGCACCATTTCGGCCCATGTGGTCGCGACGAGTGCCCACACCTTCGATACGTCACCAGACGGAGACACGACTTCTGTTTCGCGCTCGATGATGATGCGGCGGTTCATCCGTCCGATATTCAGCATCTCAGACGAACCACCTGATCAAAGCCTCGACGGACAGCACGCCATGCCCATAGGCCGGGTCGGGATCACGGGGAAATCGGGATGTTGTGATACGGAAATGGTCACAGTCGCACCCCTCAAAAGCGAGCGGCTTATCGAGCGCCGACATAACTGTGCCGGCGATGTGTTTCGCCGCGTCCTGGCCAGCGTTCAGAGTCCAGATATGCAGGTCCATATAGACCCAAGCCACACGCTGACTGGTATAGCCTTGTCCGTGCAAGCTGGTGTTGCCGTCGCTCATGATGATGGCTGGTGTCTTATCGGGCCGGGTGCTGCCGGCGCGGACTTGGCCGGCCGGAACAAGCGCCGTTACGTCCGGCGATGCCACAAGCGCGGTGCGGATTGCGGTCTGCAGGGCAAGGGTCGGCTCAAACATTCTTTCCACTCCATGCATCACGGACAGCTTTCCGGCCGGCGCGGTCGATACGTTGCTGAAGGCGCTTGCGGAGAAGCCGAAGGGCCGGCCAAAAGAAGGGCTGCGCTTCGGTCTTGCTGGTGCCGTATTCGATAAGGTGCGCATAGCGGACATCGGTGTTGCCGGCCGTGACGATCACCTCAGTGTCGCCGGCGACACGGGAACCGCCGGGCTGACTGTAAGGCGGGGTCGTCTCGCCGGGGCCGGTGACTGCGATGCTGGCTTTGAGAGCGCCGGTCTCTTCCGGCGCAAGATGCCGCTGTGCGTCGGCCAGTTCGTTGCCCGAAGCCAAGAGCGCCTTCGTGATCTGCTTGCGCGGTGCCGCCTTGACGCGATCAAAGGCGTTCATGAGGTTCGAGAGCCCGTCGTCATTCGCCATCGGTGAACCACTTTTCACGATAGCTATCGAGATCCGACGTGATGCTTCGCGGTGCAAGCTGCAAAGATGTGCCAAAAGTCGCGATGTTTCGGCACTCGAAATAGAAGGAAACGAGCCGCAAAATTGCGATTTTCACGTCTGCCGGAACGGGATCGAAGTCGGCAACGGGCCGGCCGATGTAGTTGCCGACCGACGTTTCCGCGCTGTCGATATAGAGCGAAATCAGCTCATCTTCGGCGTTTCCATCAATCTTCATGTGTGCCTTGGCGAGTTCAAGGGATACCACGGACATGCTGTATTCAGGCCTTCTTTGAAAAAGTTATTTTCGGCGTCTCTTGCACGGTGCTCCCCCCGCCGGTCCCCTCTGAACCCTCAAAATTGGAGGCCACCCCCGGGGTGCGTTGTCGGATTGCGCTACCGAGCGCAATCGCGTCTTGGATCGTGCGGCCACCGTGCGCTCGCTGCCGAAGGCTGTCTTCTTTGATGCCGAGCTTTGCTGCCCATTCCTTGATGGTCAGTGCTTCACCATTGAATTCGATAACGGCCGCTCGCTTCCCACGCCGACTCCCGAAGCCCATTGCAATGGCAGCTTCGAGTGAGCCGAGCTTCCGTCTGCGAACGATAAGCGTATGAATGGAGATACCAAGGTGCTTCGCCCATCCATCCATCGTGCGACTTTCGCCATTGACGCAATGCTTCACAGGTTCGCGAGCAATCTTCATCAAGGCAGGCTGCATGTTCGGTGGTTCCGATCCGGAAAGCCAAGCTCTGACCTTCTGCGTTTCGACCTTCCGACACTGCTTTGCGTAGGCAAGCGCACGATCATGTGCGGCTTTGCATTCGGCTTCGAATTCTTGCTTGTCAATTTGGCGGGAGCGTTCGGCTGCGGTCACGGGGCCTCCTTGACTCTATTAGTGAAGTCTTCCATCCTGCAACCGCTGAACATTCGTAGCTCAACTGGACAGAGCGCCGGCATACCAAGCTGGAGGTTGTGGGTTCGAGTCCCACCGGGTGACAAGAGGGGCGTCCGAGTGACGCCCCTCACCTTTTGTAGGGTGTTCATTGGCTGCGCTCCTGCCGCTGTTTGATGGAGTTGTGACAAGGTTCACAAAGCGGCTGCCAATTTGCGCGGTGCCAAAAGAGGTTCTTGTCGCCGCTATGGCGAATGATGTGGTCAACCACGGTTGCAGGCCTAGCGACGCCAAGGCGGGCGCACTCGCGACAATGGGGATGTGCGGCTAAGTATTCGACGCGGGCCTTGCGCCACTCGTGGTTATAACCACGGTCGCGAGCAGCGGGCCGGCGTGTATCGTGGCGCTGATTGCGCTGTTGGCGCGCCTTCTGCTGGCAAGCGCAAAGCTCGCCATGCGGCACGACATTGTTGCAAGGGCAGATGCGGGGCGGTTTGGTCATTGCTTGCCTCGCTTGGCATTGGCCCTCAGCCTGGCAATGCCGGAACGGACTTCCTCTTCCGAGACTTCCTCACGCGGATCATGGTCGGACTGCTCTTCGTTGCGGAGAAGGATGCCGGTCGTCACGAGGCGTCCGATATGAGCGGCGTGGGCACGGTCGATTTCGGTCGGTGTGGCGTTCCATGCCGTTTCAGGTGTCCAGCCAAGCCAGCCGGTCGCATGATCATACAGAGCCGCATATACTTGTGGCCACGTCATCGGCTTACCCTTGCCAGCCGAGGGCTTCGCCTTCGAGTCGGGTGCAGGCATAAACATGCTCACCAGTTCGGCAAGCGGCTGGCGGACGGCGAGGAGGAAAGGGAGAAGCGGCTTTCCCGCAAGATCGGACAGGAAAGCCGCCGCATCCGCGCGGGTGGCTGACACGCGGATGATTTCGCAGATGATCGTGAGATTGAATTCATCCAATGCCCGAGCGAGCTCCGGGAAGCCGTAACGATCAACAAGAATGGTAGCGGCTCGCAAGGAAGGGCGAAGCGTCACGATGTTGCCACCGTGCGCGATCCTCACCTCTTCATATGTGGGCCGCTGGTAGGTCATGGCTTAGGCAGCCATCTTCAGCTTGCGGAACGCATCCGGACGGACGACGCCAGCGCCGACGCGGCGACGGGCATGGAAGCGAACCTGCCCTTCTGTTGCTAGAAGGTAGGGGTTCGGACGGACGCCGAAGGAAATGCGGTCATAGATGCGATAGCCGGACTTGAAGTCGCCGAAGATGATCGGCGTCTCGTCGGCCTCGATATCCGGCATGTCGATCAGTTCGACAACTGGACGGCCAAGGATCGTTTCAGGTTGGCCAGCCTGATAGGACGGCTGCCACAGATAGTTGCCGTTGCCATCCTTCAAGGTGCGGATAGCGGCAAGTGTGGTGCCGCTCATTGCCCACGTTCCACGGTTCCGGTAGGTGCCCGGTAGCGAATACATGAGAGTGATCAGGGCATCGCCGGAAAGGTTCGTTGCGTGGCCATTCAGTGCGCTGGAAATGGCGGTTTCGGTCATAAAGCCGGCCGGCGCTGCACCGGTGCCGTTGACGAAAGCCGCGCTTTCCTTCGTGCCGAAGTCTTCGGCGAGGGCAAGATTGACTTCACCGACAACATCGGCGCTGGCGTCTTCGATGATCCAATTGGAAAGATCGACGTGGGTATTGAGTTCCTTCACGCTAATTTCCATGTCGCCGAACGTCGGTTCAGAGGGATCGGAAGCAGTAGCTTCGCCCTTCCACTTTGCGTTGGTGACAGAGAGGCGCTTTGGCAGCACGACGGTGTGTGAACCGGCAGTGCGGACATCGGCAAGAGCGCGAACCGGGGAAAATTCCACGAGGTTGCGGATGAATTCAGCGCTCGTTTCTTCCGGCGCCAGCACATAGCCCGTGAGTTCATCGGCGCCGACCGTCAGGGCCTTGCGAACGCTCTCCGGAGCGGCATCGAGGCCAGTGCGCAGAAAGTGCGCAAACGCCTTGCGGGCCGAATTGTCATTGTCCGGCGACGGATGATTGTTGTTCGCGGCGATCGGGCGATTGAGCTTCGCCTTGACCACCTTCATATCTTCCTTCAGAGCCTTGAATTCATCGGCGCTGATCACCGGATCGGCCTTTGCCTCCGGCGCATTCTCAAGTTCGTTTTCCATCTGATTTCCTTCTTGAATGGATTTTACGAGGGTGACGCGAGCGCCGGAGTTGACGGGGCGCTTGCAGAGAGAGATTTCATTTACGGTGACGCCGTGAATGTTCCGCCCGCCCGTAGGCAGGCGTTCGCTTCCGGTGACCGGGCCGGAGATAGAAAGACCGGTGATTATGCCCTTGCGAAGCAGGCGGTGAGCTTCGCGAGCCGGGGCGCTGGCTTCGATGAACAGACGTCCAGTGACTTCAAGACCGGCGTCGGTTTCGCGATAGGACTTCCACACGCCAACGGCCTGCCGCCCGTCATGATCGATAAACATCGGCACGTCAGGGGCGAATGCGAATGCGCCCTTATTGATGATGTCGCCTTCGGTGTCCGGCCCATCGAATGGCCAAGCAATGCCGGAAACGATGCCCGTTTCATCTGCCGAGATTTCCGCCTTCAAAAGCACGTTGTCGTTCTTCATGCGGTCACCGGGGCTTCATTACCGAAGAACAAAGCCGTGATGACGCCATCGGCGACCGCAAAGACTTCGGCCAGCGGGCGACCGAGGCCATAGACGGAAATAAGCTGTTCAGCTTCGGCAGGTGCGGCTCCACCACCGACAAGGCCAAGCCGGAGAACCTGAAGCACGTCGGACAGGGAATAGTCCGACGCGCGGAAGCGTCGGAACAGCCCGCCGATACCGACACCGGTCTTGCGTTCAAGCTCTTCGATAAGTTCGCGAGACGGAAAGGCGAACGTCTTCTCGCCGTCGCCGAAATATGCGCGGTGTTCGATCATGCTGCTTCCTTCGCCGGGGCCGGGCCGGCGTTGTTCGTGCTTGTATAGGGATTTGCGAGGTCATCGCCGCCCGGAAGCGGCGGCATATTGATGATGCCGCGCACGTCGTTCGGCGTGAGAACGCGGGCCGAGATCAGCTTGCCGAAGACTTCGGCGCGGGCTGCCGCGTCGGCGCGCAAGAGATCGTCCACGACAAACTCGAAATGGAAACCGGCGTCGCGCTCTTCTTCCGTGAGCAGGCAGGTGGCATAGGCGTCTTGCCAGCGGTTCAGCCACGGCCGGAGAGTGAGTTGCAGGAATTGCGCGCCGAGTTGTTCGGTATTGCTCCATGTGCCGCGCGTGAGTTCGAACAACAGCGTCGGCGGAACACCGAAGATGCGGGCGATTTCATCGATCTGAAAAATGCGGTTCTCAAGATATTGAGCATCCGTCGAGGTCATCGCCGGTGCGTCATACTTCCATCCGGCATCGAGCACGAGTGGATCGCTGTTCGCGCTGTCCCGCCACTTCCGGAAGCTCTTGAGAATGTTGATGACCGTGGTTGCGCCTGCGTCACCGCCCTGGGGTTTGTCGCTGGAAATGATGCCGGCCGGCCTGCGGCCGTTGGCAAAGAACTGAGCACCGTCGCGCTCAAGGATCGCAGCAAGGCCGATTGCCTCTTTGCCGTAGGCCAACGGCGACACGTCGTCGAATGTCGAGACATGCAAAATATCGGAATGGCTGTAGGAGCGCTGGCCGTCTGGATCGGACACACGATAGGTTAGAAAGCCGGTGATGTCGTCTTCGTAGACGGACGTGCTGCCGTATTTGATGCGGTAGAGTTCGAAGGGCGAGCCCTCTTCGGTGCGCTGGACGCGGGCGAAGCCGCTGCCGTAGAGCAAAGCGTGCTTCGTGAGCAGTTCGCGCAAGCGGCCCGCTCCAATCTCTTCATTCGCGCGGTTGTGCACCAGCTTGTAGGCCGGATGGTCCTTGGCCTCTTCCTTGCCCGCCGGGGTTTCCCGGTAAAGCTTGCAAGGAAGCGAGCCAATAGTTTCAGAGATCAACCGGACGGCTTGAAGAACAGCCGGCACGTAAAGCGCAGACTGTCCACCGATATTAATGCCTGAGTAAGTAGGGCGAAAGCCGATCAAGTCGGCGAATTCAGGACTGTTGAGGGAATACGCCTTCTGTGCTGTCGGAAAGCCAAAAGCTTTCTTTGCGCTCGAAATGACAGAAGCAATATTCATTCTTTGTTCCCAGAAAAACTATCTGGAAACTATTGTCTCATGGTCGGAATCCCCTGTGAATCCCCTTCTTGGGAAAAAATTCCTATTATGCGATTCTCTATTGCGCCGGCCTGACGAAAACTTCGTCAAGGGGCTTGGCAACAAAGGCTTTTGGGATAGTCTATTGAAATGAGAACTCGATGGCAGTTCTCAAGTTGCCCTTGCTCAATGCAGGGGGCACCAGCCCAACGGGCACTGCGCGGGACGATGATTTACGGTGTTGCAACCACCTGATCATCGTCCCCCATCACATTGGACAAATCCAAGTAACATTGAAAGACCCGATTCCGTCAAGGGGTGGTTTGATAGGGATTGCTAACCACAATACATTGTGGACTTCGCTGTGGAATGCGGGGATGGCGCACTGAACGCAACCGAAATTGTGTTCGCCATGATTCGCAGCACTCGTTGGGACCCGTCTCTCTAGGCGAAAACGTCAATCATCTGACAGCCAGAAAGTCGCGAACCTTCGCCATCTGAGCAGCAAGCTCCAAAAGCCGCAAATCGCTCCCGCCGTAGTCATCATCTGAAGAACCGGACGCCCTGCCGGTGATGTAGAGCGCAACCTTGTGACTGACACCACCGAACAGGGCATCTTCGAATAGATGCCGGAACCCGTGATTTGGAGGCGGTGCGTCTTCCATTTCCTTCAACGGCCCATCATGCAGCCATTCACGGATGCGCTGATCTTCAGCGGTGCCGCCTGGAAAGAGCCTACCAGCCGGCAAGTTCTTTACGAAATCGGTGAAGCCTTCAGCAATAAGCGCTTGATGCACCGGAATTTTCCGCGCCTTCTTTGTCTTCGTCGTGCGACCGTTGCCGACGCGAACATGGATGAACCAATGCCCCTCAAGCTCGAAAACGTCAGTCTTATCGAGTTGTAGCGCCTCCCCGACGCGCATTCCGGAGTATGCCAGCAACCACGGAATCCATCGGAAGTTTGGCTTATCGATCCGCGCGCGCGCAGCCTTGAGAACAATGCGGGCTTGTTCGAGCGAATAGGTCCGGGTGGCGCTGTCCGTTTCTTCCGCCACGGGCATGTCAAGATGATCGAACGGAGTTCCCTTGGGATGATTGGGAAATAGCCTTCCCTTTGCCTGATCTTGCGCCCATCCCAATATAGCCCGGATGGCAGCCAATTTGTCACTGATTGTCTTCCGGCTCAACGCGCCTGCTTCTAGCATGCCATCGCGCCATGCCTCCCCTTCCTCAAGCGTCACAGTTGCTACCTTTTTTGAACGCCGGAACTGCTCAAAGTCGTGAACGGCATTGCGATACTTCTTGAGGGTCGCGTCCGATTTAACGTGACCGCCTAAACCATTACCGGTCCGGCGCTCCTTCTCCTGAATGACTGCCTCAAAGGTGAGGTTATTGAATTCCGACACCTTGACGTCTGCCGCAACCTCGTCAATCTCCACGGCCTTCGCGAGCATGGGGGCGTCGGGCTTGCCAGCAAAATCCCCCTGATCACGTTCTGCCACGCGAGCAAGCGCTTCATATTCCGACATGCACAGGGCGCGAGCGAGTGTGCGCCATTCGTCGCTACCATTAACCACAGTGGTATTGCCGAGACGGCGGTAACGTTCGATCCTGTCGCCGACCAGCCTTTCAAGCGCGGTATCGTTCAGGTTACCCGCGATGCCATCCCGTAACAGCGCTACGTGTAAATCATCGATGCTAGCGCTTGCCCATTGCGGCCCGGAGTTCCGCAACAGGTCATCAAAGGCAAGGCGTTCATTGTAGTTGCGTAGCGCGATCTGATCTACAGGAAGGGGATAACGGCCCGGTGTGATCGGTTCACCCTTGGCGATCTGCGCCTTTCGTTCGGCTACGGCAATCTTCGCTTGAAGCCCGGCAAGCGCGGTAGCGTGCCGGGCAATAGCCGTGCGGCGATCAGCCCCGAGCGGTTCGCGAAGCTCCGTCTTATTATCGAGAAAGGGCCGTAACTCTTTCGGGATCACGAGCCGCGAGAAATATCGACCATCACGATTGAGAAGGTTTTTGACCTTAGCCACCATCCAAATCACTTCCGCTTTGTAACAAAGTTTGTAACGGAAGATTGGAAATCCCGTTGTGAAATCAATATTCTATTTGATTTCCAATGGGAAGACATGGTCGGAGTGGAGAGATTCGAACTCCCGACCCTCTGGTCCCAAACCAGATGCGCTACCAGACTGCGCTACACTCCGTACCGTCAGCATGACCCTAACGGGATCATGAGTTGATTTCCGCCGAACGCTTGATCCTGCGGAACGAGTGGGGAGATACACGGTTCATCTCCCCGCTGCAACAGGTAAAATCTCGGCCGGCACATCTTCCCCGATGAAAATTTACTTGCCGAGCTTTCCTGAAATGGTGGCACTCGTCACCGTATCGCCAACGGCAAGGCCGAGTTTGCGAACAATGCCGGCGTTCAGCTCGATGACATAGGCAACCGGCCCACCGGAGCTGATGATCGCTTCGGAATAGGGCACGGCGTTTTCCTGGATATGGGTGACGACACCCTTTTGATCCAGAAACAGCATATCGAGCGGCAACTTGGTGTTCTTCATCCACATCATGACAGGCCGTGGCGTGCCGAAATCGAACAGCATACCATGATCGGCCGGCATGCTGTCGCGATACATCAGGCCGAGTTCGAGCTGTGGCGGCGTCAGGGCCAGTTCCACGGTGAATTTATGCGTCTGGCCCTTGGGCGATGCGATTGAAAGCGGTTCCGAATCGAAAGCCATCGACTGCCGGCCCGCAGTTTGTCCCGCAAAGGACACCGGGATTACGGCCCCAACGAGAAAAAGCGCCAAAATGGCGCTTTTCAAAATTCCGGAAAAACCAGCTTTGCTCATATCAGTGCGGCCGTGTCACCGGGCTCGGCGCATCCGGGTGGATTTCGGCGGCCATCAGGCCTTTCTCGCCCGGTCCGAAGCGAACGAGCACCACCTGCCCCGGCCGAAGCTCGGCGAGACCGAAGCGGCGCAGCGTTTCCATGTGCACGAAGATATCCTCCGTGCCCTCGCCGCGCGTCAGGAAGCCGAAGCCCTTGGTGCGATTGAACCACTTGACCAGCGCACGCTCCAGTCCACTCGTCGCCGTCACCTGTACGTGTGTACGGACAGGCGGCATCTGCGAGGGATGTACCGCCGTCGATTGATCCATGGAGAGGATCTTGAAGGCCTGGTAGCCGCGCTCGCGGCGCTGAATCAGCGCAACAATGCGAGTTCCTTCGAGAATCGTCTGATAACCGTCACGGCGCAGACACGTCACATGCAGCAATACGTCCTGCATGCCATTGTCAGGCACGATAAAACCGAAGCCCTTGGCGACATCGAACCACTTGACGACGCCTGAGATTTCGATGAGCTCGACGGTATCGCCGGACATCTCCTCGAAGTCGACAACTCCCTTCGATGAAATTCTGTCACCCATCCTAGTCAGCCCTCGATTACGCGTCACACTGTTACGGTTAACTGATTCCCTGATATCAAGATTAACATCTTGGTAACGGAAAAGCGCAAGTCCTAGTTTTCGTTTATTCCCACCCTAAGATTATTGCTCCAAGACTTGCGCGAAGCTGGTGCCGCGATCGAAGATCCGTCCAGCTCAACATTAAGAGAGGAAATAGAATGCGTTATCTCCATACGATGGTCCGCGTCACCGATCTCGACGCCTCGTTGCATTTTTATAGCACCCTATTCGGGCTTGTCGAAACCCGCCGCTACGAAAACGAGAAAGGCCGCTATACGCTCGTTTTCCTTGCGGCCGACGAGGATGCCGAATCATCCCGCAGCAACGGCGCCCCCAGCCTGGAACTGACCTATAACTGGGACCCGGAAGAATATAGCGGAGGACGCAATTTCGGCCACCTCGCCTACGAGGTCGACGATATCTATGCGACCTGCCAGAAGCTGATGGACAACGGCATCACGATCAACCGCCCGCCCCGCGATGGTCACATGGCTTTCGTGCGCTCTCCGGACGGCATTTCGATCGAGATCCTGCAGAAGGGCGCCAATCTTCCCTCGGCCGAGCCCTGGGCTTCCATGGCCAATACCGGCTCCTGGTAAGGCCTAAGCTTTCGCGAGGCTTACGGCACGCGCGGAGCCATCCGTTTCGCGCTTGCCGCCCATGCCCATCTTCCGGCATGCTTGGACGACTCGAAGCATCATGCATCGGATATCGCGCGGTCATCGTTCCCAGTCGGCGCGTGCGATATCATCGTCCCTCGCAGGAGGCCGTTCCGATGCAAACCTTTTTGCAGGGAACGTCCTATGTGCGATCAGCAGATTTTATACGGCAGGAAGAAGCTAGCAAGCACAATTGCCGTTCTTGCCTCATTTGTGATGATTGCGGGCTGCGCGACCACGGCCAAAAAGCCAACGGAAACATCGTACATCGCGCCTGCTGTTCAGCCGACGACAGCCGAACAACTCGCGACCGATATGAACAATAAGGCCGACGCCCGGCGACGCAACGCCGACCTCGCCTATCGCGACCCGCTGGTGCATAGCGTCAACGGCACGCGCCACCAGATCGTCGCGCAGCAGAATCAGGCGCTCTATCCGGCGCCTGTGGAAACTCCCCCCGAGGGGCAAACCGGTATTGCGGGCCTGGTCACGCAGCCGACCGGCGTCAATGCGAGCAGAAGCAGCATCTTTTCCGCACCGCCGCCCATTGCCGTCAATCCGGATGGGACGCTTGCCAAGGCCGGAGCCGACGGAGCCCAGCCCATTACGCCGATGATGCGCAGTGTCTACAGCACGCCCCCGTCAGCAATGCCGACAGCGGCACCACCGGCGATGGATGCCGCCGCACCGAACGCTCGCACCTCGGCAGAGATGCTGCCGCCGCCCGTCATCCGCAATGCAACCTCGCCGGCTGCGGGTTCGCCACAGCCGATTGCCCAGGTAACGGCGTCCGGAGCGGCAGCAACGCCGACCCCAAATGTCCATGAATTGAACGGCAGACAAGCGGCCGCCCTCGCCCAATTCATCGCCTCGAAGAACCAGCCGCAGAACGGCAAGCTGCTGGTGCAGCCGGTGCAAAGCGCGACCGGGCAATAAAGAGCCTACGTTTCAAAGGATTCTTCACTGTCACTGGCAAGAGCCTGTTAAGGCTTGCTTATTCAGCGTCGGCGGCAGTTTCACTCATCTGTCATTTTTTCCACAAAAAAGCAAAATTGCCGCTTGCGGGAATGAAATCACCCCGCTATAAGCGCGCCACACAACAGCTGAACGCGCCCTTCGTCTATCGGTTAGGACGACAGATTTTCATTCTGTAAAGAGGGGTTCGACTCCCCTAGGGCGTGCCACTGTTGTTCTTCCCCCACGGCCAATCATTTTAGCTACCGCTTGCGGACGCAATAGACTATTCCTATTTACACCGCGCAGCATGCGCCCTTCGTCTATCGGTTAGGACGACAGATTCTCATTCTGTAAAGAGGGGTTCGACTCCCCTAGGGCGTACCAATCGTGCGGCTCGACGTTTTCCACAGTCGCCTCGAAAATTCTTCGCCTAGTCATGGATTTTTCTGCGATTTTTCTCGTTTTTCCGCTTGCGGGAATGAAAGGTGCTGACTATAAGGGCGCCACAGCACGCGCCCTTCGTCTATCGGTTAGGACGACAGATTTTCATTCTGTAAAGAGGGGTTCGACTCCCCTAGGGCGTGCCACTACCTCTTCCCCTTAATTTGATGTTTTTGCTCGCTAAGCGCTGTTATGCAGATGCGTATCTGGCGTGATCTGCATTACGGAGCTTTCGCCGCATCCGTGACCCGCAGCTGCACGCGGCGGCTGCCCTGCCAGTGATCGGCGCCGAGCGTGCCGGCGACGTGGATCTGCGCGCCGCGCGACGACATCAGCAGCTCACCCAAGGGGGTCTCGGTCGCACGGAAGGCGATGCCATCCACTCGGCCGCCGTCCTGCGCCTCGAGCGTAATCTTGATGTGCGACTGGCCGACGAGGCGGGAATCGCGCAGACGGTGGCTCGGAAGGGCGAAGACGGGCTGTGGATGGCCCGAGCCATAGGGACCAGCTGTCTCCAGCCTATCGATCAGCTCCACGGTCGCGCCGCTTGCGCCGAGCGCACCGTCGATCTTCAACGTTTCGTTGGCAACGAGCCCTGCTACCTGTTTCTCCGCCTTCTCCGTGAAGAAGGCGCGCAGCTTTCCGAGATTGCTTCGCTCCACCGTCAGGCCGGCCGCCATTGCATGGCCGCCGCCCTTGACCAGCAGACCGGCATCGACGGCTGCGCGCACCATGCGACCCATGTCGAAGCCGTTGATGGATCGGCCGGAGCCTGTGCCCTTGCCCATCGGATCAAAGGCGATAGCAAAGGCCGGCCGGCGGAACTTGTCCTTCAATCGTGAGGCAATCAGACCGACGATACCCGGATGCCAGTTCTCGCGCGCTGTGATGATGACGGAGGCGCCATCGCCATTGCCATATTCCGCCAGCGCCTCGGCCTCCGCCTCCTGCAGCATGGCGGCTTCCATGGCCTGCCTCTCGCGATTGAGCTCGTCGAGCTTCGCAGCGATCGTGTCGGCTTCGCCCCCATCGGCCAGCGTCAGCAGGCGTGCGCCAAGAGCGGCATCGCCGATACGGCCGCCGGCATTAATGCGCGGACCAATCAGGAAGCCGAAATGATAGGGCGTGACAGGACCATTGAGGCCCGCCTTGCGAAAGAGCGCTGCGAGCCCGAGATTGCCCTGATGGCGGGCAGCGATCAGCCCTTTGACGACATAGGCGCGGTTCAAGCCCTTCAGCGGCACGACATCGCAGACGGTCGCGAGCGCGACGATATCGAGCCAGGCAAGCAGGTCAATGGATCGCACGCGGGAATCACCCGCCTCGCGCAGCAGCCGCAGCGCCGCGACAAGAACCATGAAGACCACCCCGGCGGCACAGAGATGCCCCTGCCCCGAAAGATCGTCTTCACGGTTCGGATTGACCAGCGCGTGGCATGGAGGCAGCTCATGCGCCACCTGGTGGTGATCGATGACGACGACATCGATACCGCGTGCCTTCGCCACTTCAAGCGATTCGAAGCTGGTGGAGCCGCAATCGACCGTCACGATCAGCGTCGCGCCATTGTCGATGAGCTGGCCGATAGCGGTGGGATTAGGCCCGTAACCCTCAAAGATGCGATCGGGAATATAGATGCTGGCCGGAACGCCGAAATGGGTGAGGAAGCGATAGAGCAGCGCCGAGGAGGCTGCGCCGTCGACATCGTAGTCACCGAAGATCGCGACCGTCTCGCCCTTCCTGATCGCGTGCAGGAGCCGTCGTGCGGCCTTTTCGCAATCGGTCAGCAGATGTGGATCGGGCATCAGGCCGCGGATGGTCGGATCGAGGAAGGCCATGGCTTCGTCCTGCCCGACGCCGCGGCCGGCAAGCACGCGGGCAATCAGTTCCGGCAGGCCGTGCGTCTGCGCGATGGCGAGCGCCCTGTTCTGGCCGGCCTGGTCGAGTCGGGACACCCAGCGATTGCCTGATACCGAGCGCTCGACACCTAGAAATGCCCGCTGAACTGGATCGACCGGTTGCTCCACCATCTCTCCCGGAATTTGAGTGCGGCGTCCCTTTGAGGCACGCCGCCGCTGATCAGACTATTCTTTCGGCCGCTCGATGCGAATAACCTGCGGCTCGCCGACGAGATAGCCCTCGTTCTTGATCGAGGCAACCGCCTTACGCACCGAATCCTCCGTCGTCGCATGGGTGACGAGGATGATCGTCTGGTGATCGGATGGCGCCAGATGCTGCTTGGAGCGCTGGACGATCGATTCGAGCGAAATATGGTTTTCCGCCATGCGCGTCGCGACACTCGCAAAAACACCGGTGCGGTCAAGCACGGTCAGGCGGATGAAATAGCCGCCTTCATGGCTCTGCATCTGCGCCTTGCGGTAGGGCTCCAGCGCCTTGGCTGGATGACCAAGCACAGGTACGCGCTGCTCGCCCGGGCGGCTCTTGGCGATATCGGCGATGTCACCGAGGACGGACGAGGCCGTCGCATTGCCGCCGGCGCCGGGGCCGACCATCAGCAATTCGCCAAGGATATCGGATTCGATCGCCACGGCATTGGTGACGCCATCGACTTGGGCGATGACCGAATCGAGCGGCACCATGGTCGGATGCACGCGCTGCTCGATGCCGCTTTCGGTGCGCTGGGCGACGCCGAGCAGCTTGATGCGGTAGCCGAGATCGGCGGCGGCGCGGATATCCTCGATGGAAACGTTGGTGATCCCTTCGAGGTAGATGTCGTCGGCCGCGATGCGGTTGCCGAAGGCGAGCGTCGTCAGGATGGCGAGCTTGTGAGCCGTGTCATTGCCTTCGATATCGAAGGCCGGATCGGCCTCGGCATAACCGAGACGCTGTGCCTCCTTGAGGCAATCGCTAAAGGACAGGCCTTCCTTCTCCATCCGGGTCAGGATGTAGTTGCAGGTGCCGTTCATGATGCCATAGACGCGGGAAATCGTATTGCCCGTCAGGGATTCGCGCAGCGCCTTGATGACCGGAATGCCGCCGGCAACGGCCGCTTCGAAATTCAGCAAAGCGCCCTTCTCTTCGGCGATCTGCGCGAGTTCCACACCGTGATAGGCAAGCAGCGCCTTGTTGGCGGTGACGACATGCAGGCCGCGTGCAAGCGCCGCGCGCACCGCTGCGTTGGCCGCGCCCTCGGAACCGCCGATCAGCTCGACGAAAACGCCGATATCGGCCTTCTGTGCCAGATCGACCGGACCGCCGAACCATTCGATGCCCGTTAGATCGATGCCGCGATCCCGCGTGCGATCGCGCGCTGTGACGGCGACGATCTTGACGGGACGACCGCAGGTAACGGCAAGCTCGTTAGCGCGGCTCTGGATGATGCGGACGAGCGAGGCACCAACGGTACCCAAGCCCGCAATGCCGATTTTGAGGGCATCTACCATGGAAAATTCCTGATCAGTATTGGGACGGCAGCCGCGGAAACGGCTGCCGCACGATATTATGAACGGTGAGCGTTCAGCGAAATGACATTGTGCATCGTCTCGTCCGCGGTGGAGAGGAAGCGCTTTAGATTGCGCGCGGCCTGACGGATGCGATGCTCGTTTTCAACAAGCGCTATGCGCACGTAATCGTCGCCCTGCTCGCCGAAGCCGATGCCCGGAGCGACCGCGATGTCGGCCTTCTCAACCAGAAGCTTGGAGAATTCCAGCGAGCCGAGGTGGCGGAACTTTTCGGGAATCTTCGCCCAGGCGAACATGGTCGCCGCCGGCGGTGGCACGTCGAAGCCCGCTTTGCCGAAGCTATCGACCAGAACGTCGCGGCGCCGCTTGTAGATGTTGCGCACTTCGGCGATGTCGGAGCCATCACCGTTCAGCGCATGCGTCGCCGCCACCTGGATCGGTGTGAAGGCGCCGTAATCGAGGTAAGATTTCACACGCGTCAGCGCCGCAATCAGCCGCTCGTTGCCGACGGCAAAGCCCATGCGCCAGCCGGGCATGGAGAAGGTCTTCGACATTGAGGTGAATTCGACCGTTACGTCGATGGCGCCTGGAACCTCCAGCACCGACGGCGGCGGCGCATCGTCGAAGTAGATTTCCGAATAGGCGAGATCCGAAAGCACGATGATGTCGTGCTTCTTCGCGAAAGCGACGACTTCCTTGTAGAAATCGAGCGTCGCGACATAGGCCGTCGGGTTTGACGGGTAATTCAAAATCAGAGCCAGTGGCTTCGGGATCGAGTGGCGCACGGCCCGTTCCAGCGGCGGGAAGAAGCTATCGTCCGGCTCGACCGGGATCGAGCGGATGACGCCGCCGGCCATCAGGAAACCGAAGGCGTGGATCGGATAGGTCGGGTTCGGGCAGAGGATGACGTCGCCGGGCGCCGTGATTGCCTGCGCCATATTGGCGAAGCCTTCCTTCGAGCCGAGGGTGGCGACCACCTGCGTATCCGGATTGAGCTTCACGCCGAAACGGCGGGCATAATAGGCGGCCTGCGCACGGCGAAGGCCCGGAATGCCCTTGGAGGAGGAATAGCGATGCGTGCGCGGGTCCTGAACCACTTCGCACAGCTTGTCGACGATGGCCTTGGGGGTTGGAAGATCTGGATTGCCCATGCCGAGGTCGATAATGTCCGCCCCGCCCGCTCGCGCGCTCGCTTTCAAACGATTGACCTGTTCGAAAACGTAGGGCGGCAAACGCCGGACTTTATGAAACTCTTCCATTTCTTTCCCCATGGGACAGCGGCCCTCGAAACCGCGCTGAAGTTCGTTGCTCTCCCGGCCAGCCGCGATACGAACTTGGGACTCGCGGCGCCGTATTCATGCTATCTCGAAAGATAAGGTGAATCTTGGGCGCTTATGCACGCAAAATGCAATCCGCCGGTCAGATACATCCAAATTCGGCCTATCCGAACGCTTTGCGGCCAAATCGCCTGAAACGCAAGGCTAATTCTGCGTCTGTGCCGGCGGCGTGCCGCCCTCTTTTTGAATTTCCTGCAGCGTATCCTGGCCATGTTCGGCAGCGAGCTTGCGCATTTCGGCAACACGCCTCTGGTACTCGGCCTCGGAGATCGTGCCGGCCTTGCGCTGCGATCCAAGTGCCGTCAGCTGCTTGACCAGATCGCCAGCCTGCTGATCGTTGATCTGGACGTTTGCAGCGGTCGGCGGCGCATTGAAGGAAGGATAGCCGTCCTTGTAATATTGCTGCGTGCTGGTTTCCACCACCGGCGTACCTCTGGCGGGCTTTACGATGACAGCCTGAGGCGGCTGCTTGCGCTTGGCGAAGGCCGCCTTTTCCTCGGGCGTCGAGCAGCCCGCGAGCGTCAATGCGAGAATTCCGCACATTGCACCGCAGAGTACGGAATACCGGTTCAGTCTTGCCACCATGCCGCCGCCCATAATTGTCTTCCTGCGCTATTCCTTGCTGTGGGTTGCGACTGTTAAATTTGTCGCAGCAGCAAAGCAAGAGCAGGGTTGCGTTTCATTCGACTTGTATTCCTTTTCCCGCAAGATGTACAAATGGAAAACAAGACACGAGCTGCCGCCGGGAGGATGAGCGTGACCGACAGCAAGCGGGACAAGAATGAAGGTAATGGCGGCTTTCCCGGCTTTGATCCAAAGTCAGTCGAGCCTTACATCGTAAGGGATCCCGAAGCGATGGCCGTCAACTTTGCCCGTGCGCTGGAAAATCTCGGCAAGGCGGCCTCAGCCTGGCTTGCGCCGCGCGAGCGCGGCGAGAAGGTCGATACGGTTGCCGATCCCTTCACCGACATGGTCAAGACACTCTCCAAGGTCGGAGAGTACTGGCTTTCCGATCCCCGCCGCACACTGGAGGCGCAGACTCATCTGCTTTCCGGCTATTTCGGCCTGTGGACGAAGACCATGCAGCGCCTCAGCGGCGATTCGTCAGCCGAAGCCGAACCAGTGAAGGACAGGCGCTTTGCCGATGAGGACTGGCAGACGAATCCTTTCTTCGACTTCCTGAAGCAGACCTATCTTCTGACATCGAACTGGGCTGAAAAGTTGGTCGGAGATGCGGAAGGACTGGATGAACACACACGTCACAAGGCGGCGTTCTACACGAAGCAGATCACTGCCGCCTTCTCGCCGACCAATTTCATCGCGACGAATCCGCAGGTCTACCGCGAAACCATCGCCTCCAATGCCGAGAATCTCGTGCGCGGCATGAAGATGCTGGCGGAAGATATCAGCCTCGGCCACGGCGAGCTGCGTCTGCGGCAAACGGACATGACGAAATTCGCGGTCGGCCGCGACATGGCGCTCACTCCAGGCAAGGTCATTGCGCAGAGCGATGTCTGCCAGGTGATCCAATATGAGCCGGCGACCGACAAGGTCTTGAAACGACCGCTGCTAATCTGCCCGCCCTGGATCAACAAATTCTACATTCTCGATCTCAACCCGCAGAAATCCTTCATCAAATGGTGCGTGGAGCAGGGTCACACCGTCTTCGTCATTTCCTGGGTCAATCCCGATCAGCGGCATGCCGCCAAGGACTGGACCTCCTATGCCCGCGAAGGCATCGATTTCGCTTTGGAAACGATCGAGAAGGCGACGGGCGAGCAGGAGGTCAACGCCGTGGGCTATTGCGTCGGCGGCACGCTGCTCGCGGCGACGCTTGCCCTCCATGCCAAGGAAAAGAACAAGCGCATCCGAACGGTTACCTTCCTGACGACGCAGGTCGATTTCACCTTTGCTGGCGATCTGAAGGTTTTCGTCGACGAGGAGCAGATCGCAGCGCTCGAAGAGCAGATGAATGTGCTCGGCTATCTCGAAGGCTCGAAGATGGCGACGGCTTTCAACATGCTGCGCGCCTCCGAACTGATCTGGCCCTATTTCGTCAATAACTATCTGAAGGGGCAGGAACCCATGCCCTTCGACCTCCTGTTCTGGAATGCCGATTCGACGCGCATGGCTGCGGCCAACCATTCATTTTACCTGCGCAACTGCTACCTCAACAATGCATTGAGCCAGGGCAAAATGGTGCTCGACGGCAAGACGCTGTCGCTGAAGGACGTTCGCATCCCCGTCTACAATCTGGCGACGCGCGAAGACCATATCGCGCCGGCCAAATCGGTCTTCGTCGGCAGCCAATGTTTCGGCGGTCCGGTGGAATTCGTGGTGACGGGCTCCGGTCACATTGCCGGCGTCGTCAATCCGCCCGACAAGCACAAATACCAGTTCTGGACAGGCAGCCCGCCAACCGGCGACTATGAGGATTGGCTCGCGGAGGCAAAGGAGACGCCTGGTTCCTGGTGGCCGCATTGGCATGCCTGGATCCTCGAGCAAGATCATCGCATGACGGCTGCGCGCAAACCCGGCGGCAAGGCCCTCAATGCGCTGGAAGAAGCCCCCGGCAGCTACGTCCTGGAACGGGCGTAGGCAGTCGCCCGATTATGCAATTTCCTTCGCCTCTCGTCCCCGCTCGCCTGATTTCCCGCTACAAGCGCTTCCTCTTCGATGCCGAACTGGAGGACGGCACCTTCATCACCGGCTCCTGCCCCAATACCGGCTCGATGCTTGGTCTGACGGCGCCGGGCTCGCGAATCTGGCTCTCCGAGCACGAGGGCGCGAAGCGAAAATACCGTCATGTCTTCGAATTGATCGAAGCCGACGACACCACGGTCGGCGTCAATACCGCCATGCCAAATCGCATTGCGGCGGAAGCGATTGCGCTTGGGCAAGTCTCCGATCTCGGGGAGTACACGATGGTCAAACGCGAGCAGAATTACGGCCGCAACTCTCGCATCGACCTGCTCTTGACCGACCCTTTGCGGACAACCACCTATGTCGAGGTGAAGAACGTCCATTTCATGCGGCAGCCGGGTCTTGCAGAGTTCCCCGATACGGCGACGGCACGCGGCGCCAAGCATCTGGAAGAACTCGGCGATATGGCCGAGGCCGGTTACCGCGCCGTCATGTTGTTCGTGATCCAGCGCAATGATTGCCATCGCTTCCGCATCTGCGGTGATCTCGATCCGGTTTATGCCAAGGCTTACCATCGCGCTTTGGCGCGTGGTGTCGAAGTCTATGCGCTGAAATGCAGGGTTTCGCCGACGGAAATCGCGCCTGCCGGGTTGATCCCGATAGACGAACCCGGCATAGCTGCATTAGAACAGTTTAAGATCTCTATCGAAGGCTAGTCATGGTGAATTACATCGAAGCGGCAACGGCGCCGGCGAAGAATACGGGGGCCATCCGCATCTATGGAGAGGACGCCTTTGCCGGAATGCGCAAGGCGTGCCAACTGACCGCCCGCTGCCTCGATGAACTCGCCGCGATCGTCAAGCCCGGCGTGCCCACCGATGTCATCGACCGTTTCGTCTTCGAATTCGGCATGGATCACGGCGCTTATCCCGCGACGCTGAACTACCGCGGCTACATGAAATCCTCCTGCACGTCGATCAACCACGTCGTCTGCCATGGCATTCCCAATGACAAGCCGCTGCGCGACGGCGATATCGTCAATATCGACGTGACCTATGTGCTCGATGGCTGGCATGGCGATTCCAGCCGCATGTATCCGGTTGGCGAAATCAAGCGATCGGCCGAACGGCTTCTTGAAGTCACCTATGAATCCCTGATGCGCGGCATCGCCGCCGTTCGTCCGGGTGCCCGCACGGGCGCCATCGGCGAAGCGATCCAGACCTATGCCGAGGGCGAACGCTGCTCGGTCGTGCGTGACTTCTGCGGCCATGGCGTCGGCAGCCTCTTTCATGACTCGCCGAATATCCTCCATTACGGCCGGGTCAATGACGGCCCGGAACTGCGCGAAGGCATGATCTTCACCATCGAGCCGATGATCAATCTCGGCAAGCCGCATGTGAAAGTACTCGGCGATGGCTGGACCGCCGTCACTCGCGACCGTTCGCTGTCAGCACAATACGAACATACGGTCGGCGTCACGGCCACGGGCTGCGAAATCTTCACCCTGTCGCCCGGCGGCCTCGACCGCCCCGGCCTGCCGCCGCTGCAGGGATAATTCATGGCGAAACGGCCCGCTTCTTCCAACGGACATGGTGACATGCCCCTCGAAAGAGGCGGGAAGCCGGAGACTTTGGAAGAGGCTGCGCTGCTCGACGAGCGGCTGTTCTTCCCCCAACAGACTGTCAAGCCGGCCTCGCAGACCACAAAATCGGCCCCGGCTGGCAAATCCGCGCCGCCCAATGTCGAAGCCCATTATCATGGTCACCGCGAACGGTTGCGCAATCGCTATCGCGACGGTGGCGACGCGGCGTTGGCCGATTACGAAATCCTCGAGCTGCTGCTCTTCCGGCTGATCCCGCGTCGCGACACGAAACCCATCGCCAAGGCCTTGCTCGCCCGCTTTGGCTCGCTCGGCGGCGTATTCGGCGCGCCGGTCGGCCTGTTGACCGAGGTCAGCGGCGTCGGCGATGCGGTCGCGCTCGACCTGAAGCTGGTCGCGAGCGTCGCACAGCGCATGCTGAAGAGCGAATTGACGGGCAAGCCGGTGCTCTCCTCCTGGAAGGCGCTCATCGATTATTGCCATGCCGCCATGGCGCATGAAGCCCGCGAGCAATTCCGCCTATTGTTTCTCGACAAGCGCAATGCCCTGATCGCCGACGAGGTGCAGGGCTTCGGCACCATCGATCATACGCCGGTCTACCCGCGCGAGGTCGTCAAACGCGCACTCGAACTCTCCGCCTCGGCAGTGATTTTAGTCCACAACCACCCGTCAGGAGATCCCACTCCCTCACGCGCCGATATCGAGATGACCAAGACCATCATCGATACCGCCAAGCCCTTGGGCATCACTGTTCACGACCATGTTATCATTGGAAAAAACGGCCACGTCAGCTTCCGGGCATTGCGATTGATCTGAAATCGCCGAACGCTTCCTAAGATTTCTAGTTAAAAATGCAACCCAAACTTTTGATATATTTATTATTTTTTAAATTAGCTGACGCTTCCGATTTTTCGAAGCGGCTGTGAATCGCCAATCCCCGTCAGTTACCATTTTTCAGTTCAGCGTCAGGATCATCTGGCAGAAGGATCGCGGCTATCGCAACGGCAGGCCTGCTGGCGGAAGCTGCTGTTTTGATTTGACCAATCCGCCTCGGTGGTCGACCCGGTCCGGAGATCGCATGCAGAAGACATCGCCGACACTTGCCTCTCGCCTTCGCCGTTTTGGCCGTGGCGCGTTCGTTGCCTCGATCGGTTTTGCGGCAATCGCCGGCGGCTTCTATGCTCACATGCTCTGGACGACGAATTTCCATCCGGTCATCGCCGGCGAGCTCTACCGCTCCTCGCAGCCCTCGGCCAGCAACATCGCCGAGTTTCAGAAGCAATACGGCATCAGGACCATTATCAACCTGCGCGGCGACAATAGCGGGCACCATTGGTATGATACGGAAGTCGCCCAGGCGAAAGCGCTCAACATCGACCATATCGATTTCCACATGTCTTCGGGCCGCGAACTGACGCAGGAGCAGGCGGCCCAACTCGTCGATATCATGCGAAATGCGCCGAAGCCGATCCTCATTCACTGCCAGGCCGGAGCCGACAGAACCGGCCTGGCTTCGGCACTTTACCTTGCCGCCATTGCCAAGACGAATGAGGCTACCGCGGAGGGTCAGATGTCGATCATCTATGGTCACCTGCCGTTCTCCTTCACCCG
Source organism: Rhizobium sp. BK491 (assembly GCF_014194925.1). Taxonomy (NCBI): domain Bacteria; kingdom Pseudomonadati; phylum Pseudomonadota; class Alphaproteobacteria; order Hyphomicrobiales; family Rhizobiaceae; genus Rhizobium; species Rhizobium sp. BK491. The sequence goes on along the minus strand of NZ_JACIAR010000001.1, from coordinate 120,339 downwards.
TGCCTATGCCATGGACCGTACCTTCGAGAAGCTGGAGCCTTGGCTCGGCCTTTCAGCGTCCTGAGCGCCAAACTTCCCGTTAGATAATCTGTAACATTGAGCCGCTACCGGTTGACGGAGTGCATGTTGCATTGCGACATTGATTCCCTATTCCAGTCATCCGAGGCTTCCCGATGGACCAATTCGATCTCCTAGTCGTGGGTAGCGGCCCTGCCGGCCGCAGAGGCGCTATCCAGGCCGCCAAACTCGGCAAGAAGGTGCTCGTCGTCGAGCAAGGCAAACGGGTCGGTGGCGTTTCGGTCCACACCGGCACCATCCCTTCCAAGACGCTACGCGAAACGGCGCTGAACCTTTCGGGCTGGCGAGAACGCGGCTTCTACGGCCGCGCCTATCGCGTCAAACAGGAAATCAGCGCCGAAGATTTGCGCCGCCGCCTGCTGATCACTCTCGACCACGAGGTCGAGGTGCTTGAGCATCAGTTCGCCCGCAATCGCGTCCAGCACATCAGAGGCAAGGCAAGCTTCCTCGATCCGCAGACGATGCAGATCGTCAAGGATGATGGCGAGGTCGTCACCGTGTCCGCCGCCAGCATTCTGCTTGCAGTCGGCACCAAGCCTTTCCGTCCGGATTACATGCCGTTCGACGACAAGACGGTTCTCGACAGCGACGAACTCCTCGATATCCAGGATCTGCCGCGATCGATGGTCGTCATCGGCGCCGGCGTCATCGGCATCGAATACGCCACAATCTTCAGTGCTCTCGACACGCAAGTGACACTGATCGATCCGAAATCGACCATGCTCGATTTCATCGACAAGGAGATCGTCGAGGATTTCACCTATCAGCTTCGTGACCGCAACATGAAGCTGCTGCTCGGACAGAAGGCCGAAAAGGTGGAGCGCCTGCCGAACGGCAAGGTCGAGCTGACGCTCGACAATGGCCGCCGTCTGACCACTGACATGGTGCTGTTTGCCGCCGGCCGCATGGGTGCCACCGACACCCTTAATCTCCCCGCTGCCGGCCTCGAGGCCGATGCCCGTGGTCGCCTGAACGTCAATCCGGAAACCTTCGCCACCAAGGTTCCGCATATCTTCGCCGCCGGCGACGTCGTCGGCTTCCCGAGCCTTGCGTCCACCTCGATGGAACAGGGTCGCATCGCGGCACGCGTCGCTGTCGGCGCGATCGCCAAGGAGCCGCCGAAATACTTTCCCTACGGCATCTATGCCGTGCCGGAGATTTCCACCTGCGGCCTCTCCGAGGAAGAGGTCAAGGACCGGCACATTCCCTATGAATGCGGTATCGCCCGCTTCCGCGAGACGTCGCGCGGCCATATCATGGGCCTCGATACCGGCCTATTGAAGATGATCTTCTCGTTGAAGACACGCCGCCTGCTCGGCGTCCACATCGTCGGCGAAGGCGCCACCGAACTCGTGCACATCGGCCAGGCCGTGCTGAACCTCAAAGGCACCGTCGAATATTTCGTCGAAAACACCTTCAACTATCCGACGCTCGCGGAAGCCTACAAGATCGCCGGCCTCGACGCCTGGAACCGCATGGGCGACATCAAGTCGGAGATTTGAGCGGCTCCGTGAAACCTCACCCTAAGCGAGGCCGATGGGCCTCACTTAGGGCTTCGATCAGGGGCAGGACTTCGGCGAAGGAACAGATGCTGTATTTCGGGGATGGCAGCATGTCCGGCCAAGAAGTGCCAGCAGCGTAGAATACACCTCGTATTCCCGCCGCCTCCGCGCCCCTGACATCGGCCTCTGGATTGTCACCGACAAAAATGCAGCTTGCCGGGGCCACGCCCAGCCGTTCAGCGGCAAGCTGAAAAATTCTCGCGTCCGGCTTCCGCAGGCCGACATCCTCTGAAATGACCACGAGATCCACGGCATCTCTCAGTCCCGTGATCTCAATTTTTGCGGATTGAACGTCGCTATGGCCGTTGCTGATGATGGCCGTCTTCAAGCCGTGCCTGCGCAGCGCGGCAAGCATTTCAAGGGCGCCTATCGATGGCCGTGCGAAATGTGGGTAGCGCCTTTGAAAATCGGAAAGCAAGAGAGCTCCGCAATCGTCGCTCACACTGAGAGCAGCCGCCAACCGCGGATAAAGCTTTTGTTTGTCGACGAGACCTTCCTTCTCCAAGGCAAAGAACGTTTCTTGAAAACTCTGAAAAGTAACGCCCCTCAGTTGATCTTCAAGCCGTTTGAAGTGATCCGGCAGGAATGCCAGCAGGGCGGCGCGCCGATCGATAAGGGTTTCGTCCAGATCAAACATTGCCCCTTTAATCAAGTTCGGTCTCCTTCGCCGTTCACCGTACTAGGCTTCGGGTAGAGCCTAGGGTTCTAATGAGAAGTGTCCATTGCAAACGATCGAGTTAGGCTGCAAGCGCCGCCTGAACGGCAAAGGCGATATGCAGCTGCACCAGGCAATATTGACTAAACCGATGGTGTCAGAAAGCTTCCTGATATCGGCACAACAAAAAGCCCTGCCGCGAACGGCAGGGCTTCAATTTCAGTCGGAAAGAGAACCGATTACTCGGCGCTGTCTTCAGCAGCCTTCTTCTTCGGAGCAGCCTTCTTCTTCGGAGCAGCAGCTTCTTCGCCTTCGGCGGCAGCTTCAGTCGCTTCAGCCTTGGCAGCAGCCTTCTTCTTCGGAGCTGCCTTCTTGGCAGCCGGCTTGTCTTCTTCTTCGTCGTCAGCCAGCAGCGCTTCCTTGGAAACGGTCTTGTCGGTGACGTTAACCTCGGTCAGCAGATGGTCGATGACCTTTTCTTCGAAGATCGGGGCGCGCAGGTTAGCGGAAGCGCCCGGCGTCTTGCGGAAGAATTCCAGGATTTCCTTTTCCTGGCCCGGGAACTGCTGGAGCTGTGCGTAGAGAGCACGCTGCAGTTCGTCTTCGCTGACTTCGACGCCGGCCTTTTCACCGATTTCGGAGAGAACGAGGCCAAGGCGGACGCGACGCTCAGCGAGCTTGCGGTATTCTTCGCGAGCCTTTTCTTCCGTGGTGTCTTCGTCTTCGAAGGTCTTGCCGGATTCGCTGAGGTCGGTTTCGATCTGGCGCCAGATGCTGGCGAATTCAGCGTCGACGAGCTTCTGCGGCGTGTCGAACTGGTACATTTCGTCGAGCTGGTCGAGGATCTGACGCTTGACCTTCTGGCGGGTGACCGAACCGTACTGGCTTTCGATCTGGCCGCGAACGATCTCCTTCAGGCGGTCAGCCGATTCGAGGCCGAGCTTGGAAGCGAGTTCGTCGTTGATCTCGATTTCGCCGGGAGCTGCAACTTCCTTGACATTGATGTCGAAGGTGGCTTCCTTGCCGGCGAGGTTCTTGGCCGGATAGTCGGCCGGGAAGGTTACGGTGATGACCTTCTCATCGCCAGCCTTGAGGCCGACGAGCTGCTCTTCGAAGCCCGGAATGAAGCGGTTGGAGCCGAGAACGAGCTGTGCGTCTTCGTCCTTGCCGCCGTCAAAGGCAACGCCATCGACCTTGCCGAGATAATCGATGGTGACGCGGTCGCCGTTGGCGGCCTTGCCCTTCTTGGTCTCGTAGCTGCGGGCACTCTCGGCGATCTTGAGGATCTGCTCGGTCACTTCGTCTTCGCCGATCTCGGCGACTTCGCGGGTGACCTTGATGCCGCTGACCGGCTTCAGTTCGATCGCCGGAATGACTTCGTAAGAGAGCGTGAATTCGAAATCGGCCTCAGCGGAGAGGATCTTTTCTGCCTCGTCCTGGTCTTCCGTCATCGCGATTTCCGGCTGAGTGGCCGACTTTTCGCCGCGCTCGGTCAGGATCGCCGGCGGCTGGTCGCGAACGATTTCGTTGACGAGATCGGCCATGATCGACTTACCGTAGACCTTCTTCAGGTGCGAGACCGGAACCTTTCCCGGACGAAAGCCGTTGATGCGGACCTTGTCCTTGACCTCGGCCAGGCGCTCGTTCATGCGCACTTCCATGTCCTTGGCCGGGATGACCACCTTGATTTCGCGCTTCAGCCCTTCAGCGAGCGTTTCGATAACCTGCATTGTCCTACCTTCATTCATGGCGGCCGTGCCCAGCCTGCCGTTCGTTTCGATGAGCACGACGCCGGAAAATCCCGAGCGTGGCTTGGATGCAATTCTCTTTCACCTTGCAAGAGCGCCGCGCATTCAAACAAACGCGCAAGAGGCAGCTCTATCCCGTCACGAGCCAAAACATCTTGTCCACTTTCCTCATCGAAAGCGGGATGCTTCGGGCAAGATGGCGCGTCCTGCGGCATTTGGAAGACAGGCTTGGTCAGCCTCCCCCTATCCACAAGACAGTGTTGGTGCGGGTAGAGAGACTTGAACTCCCACGCCTTGCGGCACCAGAACCTAAATCTGGCGTGTCTACCAATTTCACCATACCCGCGTTCCCAAAACCGCATGGCGATGCCTGCCCATGGGGCCTTCCGGAGCGCGGCGTCTCTATATCACCCGTTTCAAACCACGCAAAGGAAAAATGACGGTTCCGCGACGACGCTTAAAGCTTATCGGAGCTCTTCGTGCAGATATCGTCAGTAAAGCGGCTCCTCATAGACCGATTTGCCGTCGAGAAGCAGGCTTCTGATATGGGCAACGCCATCGGAAGACACCCGAGCCGCGATGGCGACGCGATCGGCGTTGCGGGCGCTCTCGATATCATGCCCCTGCCCTTCGGGCACATAGTAGCGCTCGATGCCATAGGTGACCCCTACAATCGCCTGCTGGGGATCGGTGGCATCGCCATAGAAAACATATTCGACAGGCAGGCTTTTGAGCACGACCGTATCGGGTTTCTGATCGAGCTTTCCAAAGGATGATTCGACGATGCCCCAGTAACCGTCATCCTGCCTCTTCAGCCGAACGGACAATATCGCGGCACTTCGGCTCATTTTCGGCGGTCCCTCGACCATCGTCGAGAACGGAACCCGTGAGATGTCGTAGTTCAAGGTCACGTAGTCGCCGCGCAGAAGATCGCGCGGATCGACCGGTGCGGTCCTCAAGAGAATCTCGACGCCGCTTCGCAGCCCCCAGGCGCGCTCGCCGACCATGTAGCCGAGAACTGCCGTCTGCAAAGCGGCAACGACGATGGCAGCAATCCATAGTCGGCGGGAACCGATGGTCGGGCTCTTTTCAGCGATATCGGTCATGCCTGTGTCCCCTGCCCGCTATTGCCGGAAAAGCGCCGTTCCAGCTGGATGACCAGCCAGGCTGCAATGGCCACAAGCAAGCCGGCAACGAGGAAGAACCCCGCAGTGCCGATGATCGAGCCTATCGTCTCACCTGCAAGATAGAGAATTTCGCAGGCAAAGACGAAGTAAGCGAGATAGCGCACCGCGCCATTGTCGCGGCCGCTGAGGGCTATTGCGATCACCGCGCTCGCCAGTGTCGCCGCCGCCACGATGACAAGCGGCAATTTATCCTCGATCCAGACATTATTTTCAAAGGAACCGTTGCTGATTTCGGCATGGACAAGAAAGAAGCCGATCGATGCGATCAGAAAGGTGTAGAAAGCCGGCGCGGCGCCGGCCGTGCGGGCGAAGGGCAGGAGCGGCGAAGCGGGAACACTGACGACGAGAAACGCCGCCATGCCGAGAGCGGCAAACAGGATCGCGGTATTCAATCCCTCATGGCGGCCGAACAGCCATGTCAGCCAGCCCACGAGCATGAGATAAGCCAAATGCCGAGCCATGGGCGCGTCGGCATAGCGGACAAGCCCAATCAGGACCGCAGCCATCAGAGGCGGCATCCAGGGCATGATCCCATACCATTCGTCGAAATGCCCCCAGAGATAGACGCCGCAAAATGCCCAGGCCAGAAAACCGGCGAGCCCGACCTGAGCCGAGGAACGGAACAAGGCCGCCACGATGCAGGCAGCAGCGAACCAGACGAGCATCATTCTCAGTTCATCGCCGGACAGATTGTACATCTGGCCGACCAGTGCCATGGCGCCACCAAAACTCAAGGTGCCGAGAATCAACAATGCAGCGGCGATGATGGAGCGACCCTGGCCTAACAAATATGCAGCCGCGAGATGGAAGGCCCATATCATCGTGACCAGCCCCAGCAGACGGGCAATTCTCGGAATGGTCTCCCAGTTTGCAGATATGAACAGCAAGATGGCGAGGCCGAGAAGCACGGCGGCGATGATGGTCAGTACCCGGCCGGCGCTGAAACTCGTCTGGCGGCCGTCATACTCGCCGAGGATGGCTTTGGCCGTCCCCGCGTCGACAAGGCCCTTGTCGGTCCAGATCTTCAGATCCCGCTCCAGCCTGCCCCTGTACATGCCCGGCTCCCCCTCGCTGCGATTCTGCTTGCGACAGAGTTAGCACAAATCGCCGCACAATCGATGCGAGTCGAGCGGTTCTGGCAGAAGCTTCGGCTCACAGGAATATGTGCCATATTAATACGGAATTAAGGGATCATGCAGTATCTTTGGGGCCGGTAAAGAGATACCGACTGCAGATATGCGCGCAGCTCATGCCTCCCATGAAATTATTGCGCTGCACAAATTCGAAAAGTCATACTATTTATCAGGCAACAAAACGGCGGTGGCGCGCCGGGCCGCTTCAGATCGGATCAAGCCTGGGGATGGATATCCCGACACCATATTCGGAGCCGCATACTCCTCCTCCCAATGCGCTCCGATCGATTGACGACACTCCTCCTCCCAGTCGTCAATCACCACAAATGACGCCCATCGCATCCTCCTCCCGCGGTGGGCGTTATTTTTTTACCTCCCTTAAATCGGTTTATGCTGCGCAGATGCGCATGTTGGCCAGCGGACTACAATCGAAAGGCCGCATGGCAGTTCGCAGCGGAATTCGGGCCCTCCAAAATAGCAGGGCCGGCGAAAAGATGGCTAAAAGCGGGCCGCCGCCGGCAAGCGCTTCGGAATGTCCGACACTTGCTCGAAATTGACTTCCAGCGGCGAACCCGGTTGGTCGTGATATGCACACAAAGAAGCCATCATCTTAGGCAAAACACCATAAGACTTGCATGTGGCGCATAGGTGGCATGAAGCTTTCGCGCTTTTAGTTTTCGCGGCGCAGCATATATTTAAATCCATTAGATCGACGACGGAACCAATCACGGAACTGCTCGATCCCTTGATCCTCGAAAGGGACTCCAATGAACCTGACCCGCTCCTTCAACAACTGGCGCAAGTATCGTCAGACCGTCAACGAACTCGGCCGCATGAGCTCGCGTGAACTGCACGACCTCGGCATCGACCGCGCCGACATCCATCGCGTTGCCCGCGAAGCCACCGGCCGTTAACAGCCGGATAGGCTTCGCCCAACAGCGAAAGCCTTCTCAACGCCCGTTGCGGACCTCCGCGGCGGGCGTTCTTTTTTTTGCCTATCGACTGAGCAGACGCAGCATAATCGATTCCGCTGCGAGCTATTCCCCATTTGCAAAGCACACAAATTTTGAGCATCGACTGCTTTTTGGGCGTCATATTGCACAAATGCATGGCAGACGCCTCTTCTTTGCACTGCACAATCAGTCTCTTCGCGCCTATATAGAGTGCAAGCGCTGAGGCGGTAATCGTACCGCCCGCAAACAAGATACTGAGGAAAAGATCATGAACCCGATTCGCATTGCAAAGAACTGGATCAGCTACCGCCGCACTCTGAACGAACTTGGCAACCTCTCCAGCCAGACCCTTTCGGACATCGGCGTCAGCCGTTACGAAATCCGCAACATCGCTGCTCGTTCTTTCCGTTAATAGGAACGGACTAAGCAGACTGCCTCAAGACGGCGCCTTTCGGCGCCGTTTTTGATTCCGGCTGTCAGCAAATCAATTGGATCGCCGGCCTGCCCGTGATAATGACGCGCGCATGACACAGATCACTTCCCACTCTCCCATTCACGTCATCGGCGGCGGCCTCGCGGGCTCGGAAGCCGCATGGCAGATCGCCAATGCCGGCGTTCCGGTCATCCTGCATGAAATGCGCGGCGTGCGCGGCACGGAAGCGCACAAGACGGACGATCTTGCCGAGCTGGTGTGCTCCAACTCATTCCGCTCCGACGATGCCACCAGCAATGCCGTCGGCGTCATCCATGCGGAAATGCGCATGGCGGGTTCGCTCATCATGGCATGTGCGGACAGGCATCAGGTGCCGGCCGGCGGCGCGCTTGCTGTGGATCGCGACGGCTTTTCGGCTGCCGTGACGCAGGCGGTACAGAGCCACCCGCTGATCACAGTTCTCCGCGAGGAAATCCAGGGCCTGCCGCCGAGGGATTGGGACCAGGCGATCATCGCCACCGGTCCGCTGACTGCGCCTGATCTTGCGAGCGCCATCCAGGCTGAAACCGGCGCGGATGCGCTCGCCTTCTTCGATGCCATTGCGCCAATCGTCTATCGCGATAGCATCAACATGGACATTTGCTGGTATCAGTCGCGTTACGACAAGGTCGGTCCCGGCGGTACGGGCAAAGATTATATCAACTGCCCGATGGACGAGGCCCAGTACAATGCCTTCCTCGATGCGCTGATCGCCGGCGATGCCGTTGGCTTCAAGGAATGGGAAGGTACGCCCTATTTCGACGGCTGCCTGCCGATCGAGGTCATGGCGGAGCGCGGGCGTGAGACGCTGCGCCACGGCCCGATGAAGCCGATGGGACTGACCAATGCCCATAATCCGACGGTCAAGGCCTATGCGGTCGTGCAGCTGCGGCAGGACAATGCGCTCGGCACGCTCTACAACATGGTCGGCTTCCAGACGAAGCTGAAATATGGCGCGCAGGCGGAAATCTTTCGGCTCATTCCCGGCCTTGAGAATGCGGAATTCGCACGCCTCGGCGGACTGCACCGCAATACCTACATCAACTCGCCGACCCTGCTCGACCGCTCGCTGGTGCTGAAATCCCGGCCGGGCCTGCGTTTTGCCGGCCAGATCACCGGCTGCGAAGGCTATGTCGAAAGCGCCAGCATCGGCCTGCTCGCCGGCCGCTTCGCCGCCGCTGAGCGCAGGGGCGAAGCACCGTCGCTGCCACCGGATACGACGGCGCTCGGCTCGCTGCTGAATCACATTACCGGCGGCCATATCGTTTCGGACGAGGAGCCGGGCAAACGCTCCTTCCAGCCGATGAATATCAATTTTGGGCTTTTCCCGGAACTGGAGCCGGGATCGATCGTCAAGCCGGAAGGCGTCAAGCGCTTCCGCGGCAAGGACAAGACCATCATGAAACGTCAGCTCATCGCCAAGCGTGCGCTTGCCGATTGCGCTGGCTGGCTCGGCGTGCCGGCGCCCGTGTTGGCGGAAAGCGCCTGACCTAGAGCATTTTCGCTTTTCTTCGAATAGCGAAAACGCTCTATCTTCTTGTTTCCTGACGCATTCCGGACGGAAAACCGCTGCGCACTTTTCCTGGAAATGCTCCAGCGGCTTTCTTGATCTTCAGCTTGTTGCCGGCGGCGCGTGGTGCTCGAGTTTCGCGTCTTCGCCGGCGACATAGTTGCCGAGCAGCCAGAGCGAGACCTCCGCAGCTTCCGCCGGCGTCTTGAACTCGAACGTGCCGTTGTGATGTGGAACATCGAGGAAATCGACGATCAAGCCGCGTCCGGTTGCTGAAATCTTGGCACGCGCCTTGCCAGGCTCGATCAGATGGACGCTGAAATGATTGCGCACGTTGCGCATAAAGCCGGCTTTGTCATCGTGGAGCCGCACGAAGACCGCCTGCCCGTCTGCGGTTGCCTGCAATTGCCGGATCGCTTCGGTCGGAAAGGCACGGCCGAATTCCAGAATGGCAAGGCCGGTATCGTGCAGGCCGTCTTCCTTGTTCTGCGATGCCATGCGCGTCGCGTAATAGGCAATGAAGATGACGATCGCGAACAATATGCACCAGACGACAATACCCACGGCAGATCCCCCTAAAATGCAAATCAAGTGCCGGCCATCTCCATAGACGCCGAGACTTGCGCGAGCTTGGTGTATTTTAGATTTTCTTTGTGATCGACGCTATCGCCATGCGCAGCTGCCGGCGCCATTGCGGCACCACAAGGGATCGATCGAAGATGTCCGCGCCAAGCTTCTGTGCCTTCTGCAGGACAGGCTCGGCCAAGGTAACAGGCAGAAAGGCGGGGAATACGGCCTGCGGTATGGCGCCTGCCGCCCTCGCCTTGGCGAGATGCTCGCGACCAAGACCGGCGAAGGCTTCGACCGCTGCCGAAATGCGCGGCTTGTCTTCACCAGCGAGAAAACTGTCGCGGTCAAGCCCTGTCGCCGAGAGGATCTCCAGCGGAAGGTACACCTGGCCGCGATGGCGATTAAGCGGCATCAGAAGCAGCAATCCGGCGATTGCCTGAGCAACGCCCGCATGGCCGGCGGCATCGGCGGAGCGCTTCGCCTCGTCGGCAGACAAAACCAGGCTTACAAGCTGGATGAGAGCAGACGCCGTCTCGCCGGCATAGCCTTCCAGGCTGCTGCGACTTTCCATGGGATCGTCGTAGAGATCGAAGATGCGCGCATCGATCATGTTAATCAGCGTCTGGCGCGGCAAGCGATATTCTTCGATCGCGGTCAGAAGCTCGGAGGCCAGCGGATTGGCTTCGCTCGATCCGTGAGATTGCCCCTCCAGGAGATCGCGCCAGTACTGCATGCGCACCTCGCCGGGCAGTGGCTCGTGCACGAGATCGCGCACGCGCGCCAACTCCGCATTGAAGGCATAGAGCGCGGCCAGCGCAGGGCGCTTCTCTTCCGGCGCCAGCAGGCAGGCGAGATAGCGATCGCGATCGGTGTCGCGAAGCGTTGCGAGGCAGATGTCCCGGTTGCTACGGGGCGCAGCTGTTATCGTCATACCTGGATCCGAATATCAGACGGCGATCAGCGCGGCGGCCACGGCGCGCGATTCGGACAGCATGATGTTGAATGTGCGCACGGCAGCGCCGGTGCTCATCGGGTCGGACGAAATCTGCCTTCCACGCAGGGCAGCCTTCAACTCGGCGGGAAGCGGTCGCAGCTCCATGCCGGTGCCGACGAGCAGCACTTCGATCTCGGCAGCTTCATCGAGAACCTTCTGGAAGCGATCCGGCGTCAGCGCATCGCCCTGCAGCATGTCCCAGCCGTAGATGCCCGAGGGCAGGCAAAGCAGCGAGCCGCGATGCGACATGTCGGCAAAACGGAAGCCACCATTTCCGTAAGCGTCGATCGGCGCGCGTCCGGGGAAATGCGCGTTTCGGATTTCTATACCTTTAGCCACTGTATCACACCGCTGGTTTGCCTGACTGGATGTTGCCGGCTGCGGGTCCATTGCTCTCACCGCCGGTCTGGAACTTGTCCGGCCGCAGCTTGAACAGGATCAGCACGGGCGCCGCAATATAAATCGACGAGAAAGTGCCGACTGCGACGCCGAAAAGCAGGACGAAGGTGAAGGCACGGATCACCTCGCCGCCGAAAATATAGAGCGCGAGCAGCGCCAGAAGCGTCGTCGCGGATGTCAAAATGGTACGAGATAGTGTCTGATTGATGGAGGCATCGATCAAAATCGGCAACGGCATCTGCGAATAGCGCTTCAGGTTTTCGCGCATGCGGTCATAGACGACAACCGTGTCGTTCAGCGAATAGCCGACAATCGTCAGGATCGCGGCAATGCCGGTCATGTTGAATTCCATGCCTGATAGCACGAAGAGGCCGAGCGTCAGGATGACATCGTGCAGTGTCGCGATGATCGCGCCGACTGCGAATTGCCATTCGAATCGAAGCCAGATGTAGATCAGAATTGCTGCCAGCGCCGCCAGGACGGCAAGGGAGGCCGTCAAGGTGATTTCTCCCGATACCGCCGGGCCGACGACCTCGACGCGAGAGAAATTGTAGTTCTTGCTCAATTCGTCCTGCACCAGGGAAACGGCCGACTGTTCGGCGTTCTCGCCACCGTCCTGCGCATGGACACGAACCACGGCGCCAAGCCGATCGGCCAGCCGCTCGACGCGCACGTCGCCAGGTACGACGGCTTCAAGGCGCGTCTGAATATCAACAACGTCGGCAACACCCTGCTTGGCGCGGACCTCGATGATCGATCCGCCGGCAAAATCGATGCCGAGGTGCATGCCGACCGTCGCGAAGGCAATGAGCGTGATGACGGACAGGGCGGCGGAGACCGTAAATGTATAGCGGCGGATGCCCATGAAGCGAATATTGGCATTATCAAAAATGCCGCTGCTGACGCCAACCAGCAAAGTACGCGGCTTGCGGTGTGAAATCCAAATATTCACCAGCGACCGCGTGACGAAGCAGGAGGTGAAGAAGGTCGAGATAACGCCGACCATCAGCGTCGCGGCAAAGCCGCGCACCGCGCCCGTGCTAGCGTAGAAGAGAATGGCGGCAACGATCAGCACTGTCAGATTGGCATCGGCCACGGTCGCAGCTGCGCGGTTGAAGCCGTGGCGCAGCGCATCGACAAGAAGATGGGTCTTCTTCTCCTCCTCGCGCACACGCTCATAGATCAGCACCAGCGCATCGAGGCCGATGCCGATGATGAGAACGATTGCCGCAACGCCGGGCAAGGTCAGGGTGATACCGAGCAAGCCCATGAGCGCCGCGACCATGATCATGTTGATGACGAGCGAGATGGTCGCGATGATGCCGAGCAGGCGATAGAAACCGATCATCAAGGCGGCGACGAAGACCGCGGCGGCAATGCAGGCAATCAGGCCATAACGTGCCGTTTCGCCACCAAGACCGGGCTGAATGGTCCGCTCTTCGACCGTCGTCAGCGTCGCGGGCAATGGTCCGCTCTTGACCATGACGGCAAGATCCTGGGCGCCCTGGGCCGTGAAATCCCCGGGAACGTCGATCTCGCCCGTTGCTATGACCGTCTTCAGCGAGGCCGCGGAGATGACCTGGTCGTCAAGCACGACAACGATGACCCTGCCGAGATTGCTGGCCGTCGATTGTGCGAAGCGGTGGGTCGCCTCCTGCGTCAGCTTCACGGAGACCGTACCCTCGCCTTTTTGATTGTCAACGACCGCGACGGCATCGGAAAAATCGATGTTCGAAAGCAGCGGCTGCCGCTGCACGAGATAGCCAACGGGCGGATCATCTTCGGAAAATAGCACATCGGACCCGGCCGGCGGCTGCTTGTCCATAGCGTCCTGGACCGACATCGACTGATCTATCAGGCGGAAGCTGAGTTTGGCGGGTTGGCCGAGAAGGTTCTTCAGCCGCTGCGCATCGGCAAGATCCGGCACCTGCACGACGATGCGGTCAGACCCTTGCCTGCGGATTACGGGTTCGCCTACGCCGAGTTGTGCGATGCGGGCGTGGATGACCTTCATCGCGCGTGCGGTCGCCGATGACACATGGCTGTCGATATCGGTATCGGTGATATCGAGCGTCAGCGCACCGTTGTCACCCTGAGATAGAACCACGGACGGCTTATCCGGTCCTGATGTCAGCGGCTGCAGTGCCGTCAAGGCCGCCTGGACCTGTGCGGGATCATTGATGCGAAGCTGGATCTTGCGGCCAGTGCCGGTCAGGCCCGAATAGGCGACATTGACGGTACGCAGCCGGGTGGAGATATCGCCGACAATACTTTCCAGGCGATCCTTCTCGACATCGCCCCGTTCCATCTTCAGCAGCAGATGCGATCCGCCCCGAAGATCGAGGCCAAGCTCGATCTTTCGGTGTACCCACCATGTCGGAAGGAATGAAAGCGCGCGCTCGCCAAGAAGATTGGGAGCGGCCAGAAGCACGCTCAAGAGAACGACGAACCAGATCAGGGTGGTCTTCCACCAGGAGACGTGCAGCATCGCTCTCTCGAATTAGGATTTCCCTACTGCGCCCTCCCTTTCGAACGAAAATGCAAAGGGCGCAGTAACACCTTGAATTTGTGCACAATCCTTCAAGAAAGTCGATCTCGAATTTGGAAGATGCGCAGCGGCAGCGGGAGCCGCCTCTCGGAAAGAGCCTTACGCGGCATCCGCCTTGACGGGCTCACCCTTGACGCGAACCTCGGAAATAGCGCTGCGGACAACGCGGATGCGCACGCCATCGGCGATCTCGACTTCCAGTTCCTTTTCGTCGATCACCTTCGTGACCTTGCCGACGATGCCGCTGGTGACGATCTGATCACCGCGACGAATATTCTTCAGGACCTCGTCACGCTTCTTCGCCTGCGCGCGCTGCGGACGGATGAGGAGGAAATACCAAACGACCATCAGCGGCACAAACAGGATGATCATTTCAAAGCCGGAACCGCCGAAGGCGCTCGCGGCCGAATCTGTTGCGCTCTGCGCATATGCGTTGGTGATAAACATCGAGAACTCCCTTGAACTCCTAGCGGGAGCAAGGCCCCGCGTCAGGTGGCCGGAATATAGTTACGCGCATGGCGAATGCAACAAAAACAGCCGTCAACCGTACCGTTTTCCCGGTCTGTTAGCCTTTCAGCCCCCAAAAGAGCATGATACCCGGCAAGACAGCGCGCGCATTTTACGACTTTCTTGTTCAATATTCAGGAGGAAACGGTGACTGAAGACCAAAACGCCCTGATCCTTGCCGAAGTGCGTCGCCTTGCCGACGCTGTCGAACGCCTGGCCGGACCGGCCCCGGCCGTCAATGAATGGAATGCCGCCGACTGCTTCGTCTGGGTCCCTGCCCGACTCTATCTGCAGCCGGTACCACGGCCGAACCGTGTGGCGCTCACCCTCATCCGTGGCGTCGATCACGTGCGCGATATTCTGCACGAAAATACGCTGCGTTTCGCGGAAGGTTTCGCGGCCAACAACGTGCTGCTCTGGGGCGCGCGCGGCATGGGCAAATCCTCGCTCGTCAAAGCAGTGCATGAAGACGTGCGTCGGGCGACCGGCGTTTCACTGAAGCTGATTGAAGTCCATCGCGAGGATATTTCCTCGCTGCCAGTGCTGCTCGATATCCTGAAGGCAACGCCGCATCGCATCATCATCTTCTGCGACGATCTCTCCTTCGATCATGACGACACTGCCTATAAGTCGCTGAAGGCGGCTTTGGACGGCGGCGTCGAGGGACGGCCTGATAATGTGCTGTTCTATGCGACATCCAACCGCCGCCACCTGCTGCCGCGTCATATGATGGAAAACGAACAGTCGACCGCCATCAATCCTTCGGAAGCCGTCGAGGAAAAGGTTTCGCTCTCCGATCGCTTCGGCCTCTGGCTCGGCTTTCATAAATGCAGCCAGGAAGACTATCTGCAGATGATCGATGCCTATGCCGATCACTTCAAGCTCGATCTTGATCGCGCCCAAATGCATCACGAAGCCCTGGAGTGGGCGACGACCCGCGGCGCCCGTTCCGGTCGCGTCGCCTGGCAATATATCCAGGATCTGGCCGGCCGGCTGCGCATCGTGCTGGAGCGTGATTGATCCTCAAGCGATCAACATCGCCATAAACGACAAAAAGCCCGGCATTGACCGGGCTTTTTGCAGAGTCCTTGAGACGCACTACCTATTCAAGGAACGTCATTGGGTTGACCGGGGCCGAATTCTTGCGGACTTCGAAGTGCAGCTGCGGCTGGCTGACATTGCCGCTCATGCCTGATGTGGCGAGCGTCTGACCGCGTTGGACTTTCTGGCCGCGAGCGACGCTAAGCGCATCCGCGTGGCCATAGACCGTTACCGTGCCGTCGTCGTGGCGGACGAGGACGGTGTTGCCGAGCTCCTTTAGGCCGTTGCCCGCATAGATGACGACACCGTTTTCGGCAGCCTTGATCGGCGTGCCCTCCGGAACGGAGATGTCGATGCCATCATTGCGGCTGCCGTTGACGTTGGCGCCGTAGCCGGCGACGACAGCGCCGCGAACTGGCCAGCGATACTTGCCGATACCGGTCGCCTCAGGCGCATCGGCCTGCGCATCCGACTTTGCGGCATCATTGATGGACTGGCCCGGCGAAGCGGATGCAACTTCCTTCGGCTTGGCGGGGGCATCAGCTGCCGCATCGGCATGGGCGGTAACCTTAGGTGCTTGCTTGGCGATGGGGTCGGCAGCGGCCTGCTTCGGCTCTACAGGCACTGCGCCCGGCTTGACCGACGCCTTCTGCGGCTCGATCGAAGCGGTCTTGACCGGATCTGCGGCAGCGACACCACCGTGCGGCAACGCGAGTGCCTGACCGATGCGAATACTGTCGCCGGCCTGCATGTTGTTCGCACGCTTCAGTTCGGCGACGCTCACGCCGCTTTCTTTGGCAATTCTCGCCAGCGAGTCACCTGGCTTGACGACGTAAGTGCCCTTCGGCGTTGGCCCCTTGCCATTGCCGGCGGCGAGCTTATTGGGATCGGCAAGGCCAGCCTGGGACTTGCCGCGCATTTGGTTGCCGGAAGGCAGCGCAAGCGCTTCCTGCTGCGGCGCCTTGGCCGGACCGGGCATCTTGCCGCCCTTAGAAAGATCCGTCGCTTCAGCGGCCATCTTGGCCGGACCTGAGACACCTGCCCCATTCATCGTCGGGATGATGATCTGCTGGCCTGGCTGCGCCGCGGCGCCATTGCGCAGGCCATTCGCGCGCAGGATCTCCTTTTCCGGAACGCCATAGCGGCGCGACAGCAGCGCAATGTTTTCACCCTGATGCAGCGTCACGCTCGGGGCATTGACCGTAGTCCAGCCGGGAGACATCTGCTGCGCGGCGGCCGCCTTGATCGTGCCGGTAGACATTGTATCGGGAGCAAGCGCCGGTGCGGCACGGGATCCATTGCCACGCGACGAGGGGAACGGCTGCGCGAGCGCTTCGGCTTGTCCCTGCGATACCGCACGAGGACGACCGGCATTGGCGGAAGCGCCGGGAGGAGCGAGATCGGCGCGCTGAATTGCGACAGGAGCGGTCGAAGCCCGTGCGCTGGAATAGGATGGGTTATAGCGAGCCGGAGAATTCGGGTATGGTTGCGACACCGGCGCGCTCTGCTGCGAATAATCCTGCTGGCCGTAGCCGCCAGCCTGAGCAACGTCGGCGCGGGGCACCGGATCACCATTCGGACCATTGAGGCCGCGCCGGTTGATCGAGCCGGTCGTTACATTGTCCGTCTTGTTGAAAAGACCGCTGAAGCGGGTCGTGTCCGAACTGCAAGCTGTGGCAGTGCTCGCCAGAAGAACGGCCACCAGGACTTTCCCTGCCGATTTGCTGACGTTTGAAGAAAGACTGAAACCCATGACTCGACCCACTTAAGACGCAACCGATTATGGGTCGATTAAAGCGCGTTAATCTTACCATGCGGTTAAAGCACTGGTGCAGCATGTGTTTTTTTGAGGAATTGATAACCATAGAAAATGAAACGGCGCCAATCGCCCGCTTCCATAGGGGCGTCAGCCCGATTTGAGCCTCAAAGATAGGAGGCGAGCATGGGAACGATGGGCTGGTAGGGAACGTCGAATAATTCTTCGCGCTCGAATCGGCTTCCCGTCTTCGTCAGGCGCACCAGACGACACGTATGCTCATCGACGATAAGCGGGGCTATCATCGAGCCGCCGGACACCAGCTGTTCTGCATAGAAGCGCGGCATCGTGGTAAAGGCGGCAGTGACCAGAATGCGGTCGAACGTGCCCTCGCCCGGCAAACCGGCGCTGCCGTCCGCCTGGCGGATGATGACATTACGCAGGCCGAGCGCATCCATGCGCTGCTGCGCCGATGTCGTCAGCGTCTTGTAGCGATCGACCGTCAGCACGCGCTCGACGATCCGCCCCATGACGGCAGCGGTGAAGCCGCTGCCCGTACCAATTTCGAGCACGCGGTGGCCAGGCTTGATCTTCAGGCTGTGAAGAATACGCACTACCAAATCGATGCCTTCCATGAAGGCACCGCAATCGATTGGAATCGTCCGGCTGGAATAGGCATCATCGGCAAACTGCATCGGCACGAAAGGCATGCGCGGTGTCTGCTCGACCGCCGTCATCAGATCGATATCCAATATGCCCTCTGCCCGCAGCCGCAACACCACGGCCGCAAAGCCTTCCTTTTCCACCAAACGAGGTGTCAATCCGCTACTCCATACCGAGCGCCCGCGCCACGCGGTCCTGCGCCGAATAATCCGTCAAATCGAGTTTCAAAGGCGTTACCGAAATACGATTTTGTTTCAACGCCTGAATATCAGTGCCCGGACGGAAGATACCGTTTCGCTCGCCGAAGCGAAGCCAATAATATGGGAATCCGCGGCCGTCGGCCCGCTCCTCGACCTGCACGTTGAAGGCAAGATTGCCTTGTGCGGTCACCTCCACGCCATGGACCTCGTCGGGGCGACAGTTCGGAAAGTTCAGATTGAGGAACGTCCCGTCAGGCAAATCGACAGTCATCAGCTTGTTGAGCAAAGCAGGCGCATGCGTTTCGGCGACATCCCAGGGCACAACGCGGGAGCCGTTTTCATAGAGATAGGCTTGGCTCAGCGCAAAGGAACGAACACCTTGCAGGGTGCCCTCGATGGCACCGGCTATGGTGCCGGAATAGGTGACGTCGTCGGCAACGTTCGAGCCGGAATTGACGCCCGAAAGCACCATATCCGGCTTGACGTCCATCACCTGGCGGATCGCCATGATGACGCAATCCGTCGGCGTTCCCCTGAGTGCATAATGCTTCTCGGAAACCTTGCGCATGCGCAACGGCTCGGAAAGGCTCAATGAGTGGGCAAGTCCGCTCTGATCCGTCTCGGGCGCGACAACCCAGACATCGTCGGACAGAGTGCGGGCGATACGCTCCAACGCCGCCAGACCTTCGGCATGAATGCCGTCATCATTGGTCAGAAGAATACGCATCGCCCCACCACCCGATTATGCTGCTTTTTCGATCCTCTTCAGACCACCCATATATGGCAGGAGTGCGTCGGGGACCGTGACCGAGCCGTCGGCATTGAGATAATTCTCAAGGACGGCGATGAGGCAGCGACCGACTGCAGTGCCAGAACCGTTCAGCGTGTGAACGAATTTGGTGTTCTTATCGTCCTTGCCGCGGTAGCGGGCGTTCATGCGCCGCGCCTGGAAATCTCCACAGACCGAGCAGGACGAAATCTCGCGATAGGTATCCTGCCCCGGCAGCCAGACCTCAAGATCGTAGGTCTTGCGTGCGCCAAAGCCCATATCGCCGGTCGAGAGCGTCATGACGCGATAATGCAGACCGAGGCGCTTTAGCACCTCTTCCGCGCAAGCCGTCATCCGCTCATGTTCGGCAACGGAGCTTTCCGCATCGGTGATCGACACGAGCTCGCACTTCCAGAACTGATGCTGGCGCAGCATGCCTCGCGTGTCGCGGCCGGCGGAGCCTGCTTCCGAGCGGAAGGATGGCGTCAGAGCCGTGAAGCGCAGTGGCAGCTTCTCTTGATCAAGGATCTCGCCGGAAACGAGATTGGTCAGCGAAACCTCCGCCGTCGGGATCAGCCAGCGGCCGTCCGTGGTCCTAAACGAATCCTCGGAAAATTTCGGCAGCTGACCTGTTCCGAACATCGCCTCGTCGCGTACCATCAGCGGTGCGCTGACTTCGGTATAGCCATGCTCGCTGGTGTGGAGATCAAGCATGAACTGGCCAAGCGCGCGCTCAAGACGAGCAAGCTGCGCGGTCAGCACCGTAAAGCGCGAGCCTGACAGTTTTGCTGCGCGCTCGAAATCCATGTAGCCGAGCGCTTCACCGATTTCGAAGTGCTCTTTCGGCTGATGGTTCCATGTGGGCTTGGAGCCCCAGAGATGCTTTACGACGTTGTCGTGCTCGTCCTTGCCGACGGGCACGTCCTCGAGCGGGATGTTCGGAATGCGCGACAGCGCATCATTGAGCTCGGCCGTCAGCGTGCGCTCTTCTTCTTCCGCAGCCGGAAGCGAAACTTTGAGGTCGGCAACTTCCGCCTTCAGCTTTTCGGCAAGCTCGCTGTTCTTCTGCGCCATCGCCGCGCCGATTTCCTTGGACGCGGCGTTGCGGCGGGACTGCATGTCCTGGACGGACTGGACGACGGAGCGGCGCTTCTCATCGAGCGCTATGAGGCTTTGCGACTGAGGCTCCGCACCGCGCTTTGCAAGCGCTGCATCGAAAGCTTCGGCATTCTCACGAATCCATCTGATATCAAGCATCTTCGTTCCAGGTCGTTTGACATAAGTATAGCTCCGACCGAGGTCTCGGTCGGAGGTCGAAACGGCAATAGCTGGGGAACGAGGCTGAACCTTCCTCGCCTAGACGTCGTCCGTCTCGGTGATCTCGGAAGTCCCGCCACTCTCTTCAAGCGTTTGCCGGCTACGCTGGCGTTCTACGAGTCTCGCCGCATAGATGGAAATCTCGTAGAGAAGGATCGTCGGCAGTGCAAGGCCGATCTGGGACATCGGATCTGGCGGTGTCAGCACGGCGGCGACGATAAAGGCGAAAACGATGGCGAACTTGCGCTTTTCCGCGAGCCAGGCCGACGTCAGCAGGCCGACGCGCGCAAGCAGCGTCGTGATGACGGGAAGCTGGAAGACGAGGCCGAACGAAAAGACCAGCGTCATGATGAGGCTCAGATATTCCGAGACCTTCGGCAACAGCGCGATGCCCACCTGACCTTCGGCTGGCGCCTGCTGCATCTTCAGGAAGAACCACATGACCATGGGCGTAAAGAAGAAGTAGACAAGTGCAGCGCCCATGAGGAACAGGATCGGCGACGCGATCAGGAACGGCAAGAAGGCGGAACGCTCGTTCTTATAGAGACCCGGCGCCACGAACTTATAGATCTGCGCGGCGATGATCGGGAATGAAATCACCAAGGCGCCAAACATTGCGACCTTCACCTGCGTGAAGAAGAATTCCTGCGGCGCGGTGTAGATCAGTTCGGACTTCGCGAGATCGAGATGAGCCCATTCGACGGCCCATTTGTATGGATAGACCAGATAATTGAAGAGATGCTTCGCCACAGCGAAACATCCGATGAAGGCAACGAAGAACGCAACGAGCGACCAGATCAGCCGCGTGCGCAATTCCATAAGGTGTTCGATAAGCGGCTGCGGCTTATCGTCGATGTCACCCGTCATGCCTGGTCCTTCTTCTTGGGCGTTTTAGGCGTGGTCTTGCTCGCTGTGGCAGCCGCACGCTTCCTGGGAGCCGGAGGCGCTTTCTCTGCGGCAGCAGCGGTCGCGACCTTGCGCGGGGCTCGCTTTGGTTTTTCCGTCACGATCGGTGTCTGAACGGCAGCGACTGCGACCTCGTCGAACTTGGCGACAGCCTTCGAGCGCGGCTTACGCACGGCCTTTGGCTTCTCGGCGGGTTCGCTTGCAGCGGCAATCGGCTGCGGAACGATTGCGGCCACTGTCTCGGCAGCCGCCGGCGACGGGTTGCTCGAACCGGCAGACGTCAGAGATGAGGCCGCAAGAGCTTCCGGCAGGCCGGAAGTGACACCAGGAACCGGCTCAGACGGCAACGGCGTCGCGGCCGGAGCTGCTTTCTCCGGCGTCGCCACACGCTGCAGATCGGCCTTTATCTCATTGCCCATTTCACGCAGCGGGTTCATGGCTTCCCGCAGTGAGTTGACCGGATTGAGCTTCTGGGCGTCGGCAATCGTCTGGCGGACATCGTCCAGATCCGCCTCGCGCATGGCTTCATCAAACTGGGCACGAAAGTCGCCAGCGACCTTCCTGGCCCGCGCCGTCATCTTACCGATGGTCCGCAATGTCGACGGCAACTCCTTGGGGCCAATCACCACCAAAGCCACGACGCCAATAACCACAAGCTCGGACCAGCCTATATCGAACATGCAAAGGCTCCTGGGCTAACGGCAAGCCTTTCAGCTTGCGCCTGCCCGACATGATTACTTCGTTTCGTCAGCCTTGTGCTCGACCGTACGGGACGTCGTCGTCGCGGATGTCGACGTATCCTCGTCGTCGTTCATGCCCTTCTTGAAGCTCTTGATGCCCTTGGCGACATCACCCATCAGCTCCGGAATCTTTCCACGGCCGAACAACAACAGCGCGATGGCCAGGACAATCAGCCAGTGCCATATGCTTAGAGAACCCATTGCTTTAACTCCCAATTACAGTGTCTTTTCGATGTAAGACGTTTGCGGATGTTTTTCAAACACGAAAATGTAGTACATCCACGCATATCGGGATAGCGAACGCCGATGCGGGCGACCGAACGTCTCCAAGCCGAGAGGATGATTATTATATTCGCACCCGCTGATGGCGAAAGAGAGACCTGACGCTCCGTTTCGCGAAAATTCTGCCGATGCGATTGCGGCCGCCTTTCAGGAACAGGCCGATGGTTCAATCGCTTGAGCCGCTCGGTGGCAGGATGCCGAGTTCCTCCAGATCCAGCTGCGTGATCGGATCTTCATCCTCGGTGAGCTCATCACTCATCAATGGCGAGGGAATGTTGAAATTGGCCGGGATACGGCCCGAGAGCAGCCCTGCCCCCCTCAACTCTTCGAGACCAGGCAGATCCCGCAGCTCTTCCAGGCCGAAATGATCGAGGAAATCGCGCGTCGTGCCGAGCGTCACCGGCCGTCCGGGCGTGCGCCGACGACCACGGAAGCGGACCCAGCCGGCTTCCATTAGCACGTCGAGCGTACCCTTGGAGGTCTGCACGCCCCTGATATCTTCGATCTCGGCACGCGTGACGGGCTGGTGGTAGGCGATAATGGCCAGCACTTCCAGCGCAGCACGGGACAGCTTGCGTACCTCACTTTCATCGCGCCGGATCACGAAGGAGAGATCTGCGGCCGTACGGAAGGCCCAGGCGCCATCCACCTGCACGAGATTGACGCCACGCATCGCGTAATCGGCCTTGAGCTTCTGCATAATGGCTGCAATATCGATGCCACGCGCCACGCGCTCGGCAATGAAAGCTTCGGAAACCGGCTGCGCCGAGGCAAAAACCAACGCTTCGGCGATGCGCTCGGCCTCGCTCAGCAGACGATCGTCCGCATCGGGCGTCTCCGCCTCGTGCCCAACATGCTGCTGTTCGTCGTCCGATTTCGTCACGCGTTCCCTGCCCTATTCAGCTGCTTCCAGTGACGAATGCTTCGGCCCGCGCCGCATGTAAAGCGGCTGAAACGCGCCTTCCTGACGAATTTCGAGCTGCCCCTCGCGCACCAGTTCGAGCGAAGCTGCAAAGGCGCTGGCGATCGCCGTCGCCCGTTCGCTTGAAGTCGTCATATAGCTCAGCAGATAATGCTCCAGGGCTGTCCAATCGGTAATTTCACCGATCATGCGGTCAAGGATGACGCGGGCATCGGCGAGCGACCAGACACGGCGCTTCTCGATCGTCACCTGGGTCACGGCCTGGCGCTGACGCAGGCTGGCATAGGCGGTCAGGAGATCATAAAGGCTGGCATCGAAGGCCGATTGGCGGCGATCTGGAATATGCTCCGGCGCGCCACGCGCGAAGATATCGCGGCCGAGGCGGTTGCGATTGACGAGATCGGTTGCGGCATCGCGCATGGCCTCAAGGCGCTTCAGGCGGAAGGCAAGCGTTGCCGCCATCTCCTCGCCCGTCGGCCCGTCTTCCTTGCTCTGCTGCGGGATGAGCAGCTTGGATTTCAAATAGGCGAGCCATGCGGCCATGACGAGATAATCGGCCGCAAGCTCTATACGGATGCGCCGGGCGCTGTCGATGAACTGAAGATATTGCTCGGCAAGCGCCAGAACGGAGATTCGGGAAAGGTCGACTTTCTGGGTGCGCGCGAGATGCAGCAGAAGATCGAGCGGTCCTTCAAAGCCGGCAAGATCGACGACAAGCGACGGTTCGTGCGAGCCGCGCTGCGCCTCGCCTTCCTGCCAGAGCTTGTCCATCGGCGTTGCCGCCTGCTGAAGCTTGTCCGTGCTGCCGCTCACTCTGTCACCCGTCCGTTCCTAGAAGTCCGGCTTTACGCTACGGCGAAGATCGCGTCGAATTCCGCCCGAATAGAGGCTTCATCGGCACCATCATTCCTGCCGAAAGCCGCTTCGACCGCCTTGGCCCTTGCCAGCGATGCACCCGCCAGCGCGGGAACATTGCGAACCACCTGCTGCATCTCGTCCATGACACCATTGCAATGCAGCACGATATCGCATCCGCCCGCAACAATATTTGCTGCGCGCTCGCCAATCGTGCCCTTCAGCGCATTCATCGAGGTATCGTCCGACAGGAGTAGCCCCTGGAAACCGATATAGCCACGGATAATCTCCTCGTTCACCTTGCGCGACGTCGTGGCCGGGTTCTCCGGATCGATATCGGTGAAGACGACATGGCAGGTCATTGCCATCAGCTCATCCTTGAGAGCCACGAAAGGCGCGAAATCGTGCGCCTCCAGCTCCGCGCGCGGAACCGAAACAACAGGCAATTCATGATGCGAATCGGCAAAGCCGCGGCCATGGCCGGGCATATGCTTCATAACGGGCAGCACGCCGCCGGCTTTCAGACCTTCCGCGGCAGCACGCCCCATCTCCGTCACCGTCACCGGATCGGAGCCATAGGCGCGATTACCGATGACGTTGCTCGATCCCTCCACAGGCACGTCCAGCACCGGCAAGCAATCGACATTGATGCCAAACTTCAGCAAATCGAAGGCGTGGAGCCGCGACATCAGCCATGCGGCACGCAGGCCTCGTTCGCGATCCTGGCGATAGATATCGCCGAGTGCCTGCCCCGAGGGATAATGTTGCAGGATCGGCGGACGGATGCGCTGCACCCTGCCGCCTTCCTGATCGATGAAAACCGCTGCGTCACGGCCGACGCTGTCGCGCAGGGACGCAACGAGATCGGCGATCTGCGCCGGCTCGGAAATATTGCGTCCGAACAGGATAAAGCCCCAGGGCTGCTCCCCCTGATAAAAGGATCGCTCTTCGGGGGTTATGGTGTGGCCGCTACAGCCGAGGATCATGGATTTCGATTCGGTCATATCCGAATCATAAGGCTTGCGCCGGGAAATGCGAGTGACGTCAAGCGGAGATGCACAGGAACAGCGCGCTCCAAATAAAAACGGCGAGCCGATGCTCGCCGTTTTCCAAGTTTCGTATCTGATTTTACTTCGAAATCAGGCAGGTGCCGCCGGCGGCGCGATAGCGCGTGCAGATGGCAGCGGCATCATCCTTCGAGCCGGCGACGACGCGGACGCGATAATATGTGCCCTTGCCGGCGATATCGGCCTTGCGAATCTCCAGAGGATGGTTGCCGATGACGCTGGCGAATTTGACCTTGAGGTTTGCCTGCGACTTCTGCGCGTCGGCCTCGGTCGGCAGGGATGCGATCTGCACACCGTAAGCGCCGCCACTTGCAGCGGAGGTGGCAGCCGGAGTTGCAGTCGCCGGGCTAGCAGATGCGACCTGCTTCGGCTGGGCCTTGGGCTGAGCTTGAGCGTGGGCTTCCTGGGCCGGAGCAGCCGTATTCGCCTTGGCGGCAGGCTCCGGACGTGCCGTCGGAACCGGGTTCGTCTTGACGACGCGGATCGGCGTGCTCTCCGCGCTAGCGGCATCCGTATTATCCGACTGAGCTGCCGTCGGGGCATTTGCTGGAGACGGGCGCGAATTGGTGGATGCGACCGGATTGTTTGCCGGCTTGGCGGCTGCAGTCGTCGTATCGGCAACCGGCTCGTCGCGCGGCACCAGTGAACCATCCGCCTTGACGATCATCGTGCGCACCTTGCGCGGCGAGACCGACGGCACCTGTTCGTCGTTGTTGGCGGCGACATTGGTGTTGCCGCCATCCTGGTTCGGCAGCAGGCGTGGATCTTCGGTTTCACCGACCGGCGTCGGCGTGACCTGATCGCCGCTGCCGTCATCCGGAGATACGGCTTCGGGAATCAGCGTCTTCTGGACGACATCGACAGGCTGCTCGTTGGAGGAGACAAGCTCCTTCTGCTTCGGCGCCGCTGTGCTGTCGCCGGCAACGCGGTCGTAGACGGCCTTGTCCTGATTCGGAACGACGGTGCCGCCTGGATTTTCCGGAGCGACCTTTACCGGATCGCTGTCGGCTGCAATCACGCGCGGCTCACCCGAGAAGCTGGAGATCGGCGCTCCGTGGCGGATCCAGCTGTAGGCGCCATAAGCACCGACGCCAAGAACCACGATGACAGCGGCAGTCGTCACCATTCCACGAACGGAGCGAACCGGGCGACGGTTGGCCGCGGGGTTCAGCGTCATCCTGGCGACATTCTCGACAGGCGTCACGGCTTCGCGATAGCTGCGGCGGAAGTCCTCTTCCAGTGCACGCTCGAACTCGTCGAACTCTTCGATCGGCTGCTTTGCGACGGGCACGGCAGGCTGGGCAGCAGCATTCTTCGACCAGGAAGCGGCGGCAGCGGCACCACCAAGTGCGGCGGCAACAGCCGGCTTGATCGGTTCAGGTGCCGCTTCCTTGGCCGGAGTACCGAGCAGGCTCGCCATTTCCGAATCGAGATCGAAATCAAATTCCGACGGCACCGCGATCGGCTCCTCCGGCTCGATTGCCGGCAGATGCGGAACATGGGAACCCTCGAAGGTTTCGACACGCTCCTCCGTCTCGGCGATTTCCGTCGGATCAAACGGCAGTGGCTGATCGGCTTCGAATATCGGCGCGGCCATAGTCGCTGCAGGCGCAGCATTTGCGGCAGACGTTTGGATAGGTTGCACGGGCCGGGGCGCTGCGGCGGCAAATACCGGAGCAGCAGGCGCAGGCGCAACGGGCGTTGCACGGGAAAGGGCCGGCTCCGCCATCGGAGCGGCGGCAGCCGACTGCCGTGCGGCAGAAGACTTATCGGCCTCAGCGAAATCGAGACCAGCAAGTTCCATCTCGATATCGGCCAGATCGAATTCGAAGTCCTGATCGGTGAAGGGATCTTCCGCACCGAAGGTAATTGGCTTTGCCTCTTCGCGCTGTGCTACAGGGGCCGGAGCGACCGGCAGTTCTGCAAGCTCCGAGAAGGAGGCGCTGAAATCTTCGAAAGCTGGCTCTTCCTTAGCAACCGGCGCATCGGTCTTGGATGGAACCGGATAGCGATTCACATCAGCCAGGAGGGCATCGATCTCAGCCGAAAGTGCGGCCGGATCGGCCTTGACCACCTTTGGCGGCTCGGGCGCATGAAAGACGGCCGGAGCCGGCTGGGATATGGCGGGCCGAGCGACTGGCTCCAGAGCGCGCGCAGGCTCCACAGGGCCGAACGCCTCGAAATCGACGGCGTTATCGAACAGCGCTTCGTCGGAAGCGGCCTTCGGTGAGGGAACAGCAGCCGGCGTGAATTGCTCACGCGGGGCAGCCGGGGTTGCCAGCGTAAAGTTGGCAAGCGGCAGCCTTATGGTGGCGGCAGCGGATTGCGGCGTCGGCTTCAGCACCGGAGCAGCCGGTTGCGGCTCGACGGACACGGGCTTTTGCGCCGGCTGCAAAACCGGCGCAATCGACATTTCGAGCTCGTCGATCAGATCGCGAGCACCGATCGTCGGCTTGATGGGAGCCGCCGGCTGCGGCACAGGCTCTTCGAACTTCGGCTCTTCAAACTTGGGCTCAGCCTGTACCGGCTCAGCTGGAAGAGCGGCCTGCTCATGGCTCGGCGGCGACCCCTGCTCCGCCGGAGCCGAAATGTCATTTGCCGGACTCATTCGCGGCGTATCGTACCGCTCGAATTCGCGAAGAAGCTCGTCTTCGAGGTTGAAGGCGGGATCCTGCCGTTGAACCGGAGCACTCTCCTGAGCAGCGGGGCGCGGCTCGAAACCTACGATACGAGCAAGTTCCGCAAGCGGATCATCATCCGCAAAGAACTTGTCGTTTCCGCTTGCGCGATACGCGAACTGTTTTTCTGCCATCACCCGTTCCACTCGAAAACGCTTCAACTGATGCCAGCGTAATGTGGGTAAATGGTGACGTTTATCGCATTTCGTCCGGTGCAGCGGTCCCGGTTATACCAAGACCCGACTTCAAAACCGACGCGACAGCGTACACCAGCCCAAGTCTGGCAATGCTCAATTCTCGGTTCTTATCGTTAACAAAACGTAATTCCGGTAAATCTTTACCTTTATTCCAGTGTCCGTGGAAGGAACTGGCCAAATCGTAAAGATAAAAAGCGATGCGATGCGGCTCTTGAGACTGAGCTGCAGCTTCGATGATTCGCGGGAATTCCGCAATCTTCGCAACCAACTGCAATTCAGTAGGATCAGAGATCGCGCCGACGACAGCTTTCGACAGATCCAGCGAGGCTATATCGAGATCCGGGAAGGCTTCCCTGGCCTGACGGAAGACCGACATGCAGCGGGCATGAGCATACTGCACGTAGAAGACCGGATTGTCCTTCGATTGCTCGGTAACCTTGGCAAAATCGAAGTCCAGTGGCTCGGAATTCTTCCGGTAAAGCATCATGAAGCGCACCGAATCGCGGCCGACCTCATCGACGACTTCGCGCAGGGTGACGAAATCGCCCGAGCGCTTCGACATCTTCACCGGTTCGCCATTTCGATACAGTTTGACGAGCTGGCATAGAAGCACCGTCAGCTTCGCAGCACCATCGGAAATGCCGCGGGCCACCGCCTCCAGCCGCTTGACGTAGCCGCCATGGTCCGCGCCGAGGATGTAGATCATCTCGTTGAAGCCGCGGTCGAACTTATTCTTGAAGTAAGCAACGTCGGCGGCAAAGTAAGTGTAGGAACCATCAGACTTGATCAGCGGGCGGTCGATATCGTCACCCACTTCCGTCGAGCGGAAGAGCGTCTGTTCGCGATCTTCCCAGTCTTCCGGCAACTGCCCCTTCGGCGGCGGCAGCGCGCCCTTGTAGACATAGCCCTTGAACGTAAGATCATTGATCGCGGTGCGGATCAGTGCCGCACCATTGGCATGCAGGGTGCGCTCGGAGAAGAATACGTCGTGATGGACGTTCAGCGCCTCCAGGTCTTCCCTGATCATCGCCATCATAGCGTCGATGGCGCGGTCCTTGACGATCGGAAGCCACTGCTCTTCCGGCATGCCGCGTAGCTTGGTGCCGAATTCCTTGGCGAGCGCTTCACCGACCGGAACGAGATAATCACCGGGATAAAGGCCCGGGGGTATCTCGCCGACCTGCTCGCCCAGCGCCTCGCGATAGCGAATAAAGACGGAGCGTGCGAGCACGTCGATCTGCGAGCCGGCATCGTTGATGTAATATTCCTTTGTGACCTCATAGCCGGAGAAGGCCAGCAGGTTTGCCAGCGCATCGCCGACGACGGCGCCGCGGCAGTGGCCGACATGCATCGGCCCGGTCGGGTTGGCCGAAACATATTCGACATTGACCGTCTGCCCCTCGCCGAGCTTGGAACGGCCGAACTTTTCGCCTTCCGCGATCATCGTGGACAGCAGCCGCTGCCAATAGCCGACCGAAAGACGGAGATTGATGAAGCCGGGGCCGGCCACCGAAACCTCGGCGACATCAGCATCTTCCTTCAGCTTGGCGACGATGATTTCGGCAAGCGCACGCGGATTCGTGCCGAGCGGCTTGGACAGAACCATGGCCGCATTGGTGGCGACATCGCCGTGAGTGGCATCGCGCGGCGGCTCTACGCCGATACGTCCGAAGTCGAGCTCAGATCGCTTTTCCCGCACAATATCAATTTGTTCGAGAGCGTTCTTAATTCTTAGTTCGAAGTCGGTGAAAAGGTTCATCATATCGTCCACGCATTAGCTTCGCGAGCCGCTATCGGCCCGACGCCGCCGCTGCCTACCGCAAATCGGGAGTCTGGTCAAACAGGCGCTTGTGGGCGCTGATGGCGTAGGTGTCCGTCATGCCGGCGAGGTAGTCGCCGACATGCCTTGCCTTGGGGGCGATCGCCAAACCGGCAATATGATCGACCCAATAATGGCTTTGCATCTCCCTGGGATTTTCCATATAGGCGTGGAAAAGGTCCGTGACGATCTGCGCCGCGCCGGCACGGATGCGCATGATGTCGGGATGACGGTAGATGCGCTTGAACAGCATCTGTTTGATCAGCTTGTCGGTTTCGGCCATCTCCGGCGAGAAGGTCGCGATGATCCGCCCGGCAGCCCGAATGTCGGCCACATTGCGGGGCTTGATTTCAGCGAGCGCCTGCTGCGAAACGGCGATCACATCCTCCACCATGCGGGTGATCTGCCGGCGCATGATTTCGTTCGTGAAGCGGCTCGCCTCCAGATGCGGATAACGTGCCCTCACCTCGGTCATCAGCTTGGCAAGAAACGGCACCTCCTCCAGCATGTCGAAGGTCAAATAGCCTGAGCGCAAGCCGTCATCGATGTCGTGCGTATTGTAGGCGATGTCATCCGCGATCGCGGCGACCTGCGCTTCAAGGCTTGCATAGGAGGCGATTTCGAGATCGTGGATCTCGCAATAATCGAGGATCGGCCGCGGCACCGGACCGCGAATGCCCTTGCCGTCAGGCGTCATCAACGGTCCATTGTGCTTGACTAGGCCCTCAAGCGTTTCCCAGGTGAGGTTGAGCCCGTCAAAATCAGCATAACGGCGCTCGAGCTTGGTGACGATGCGCAGGGATTGGGCGTTGTGATCGAAGCCGCCATAGGGCAGCAGCACCTCATGCAGTGCATCCTCGCCCGTATGGCCGAAAGGCGTGTGGCCGAAATCGTGGACAAGCGCCACACCCTCCGCCAGATCCTCATCCAGCTTCAGGGCTCGCGCCAGGGCGCGGGCGATCTGCGCCACCTCGATCGTATGCGTCAGCCGAGTGCGGTAGTGGTCGCCATCCTGAGCGATGAAGACCTGCGTCTTATGCTTCAACCGCCGGAAGGCGGTCGCATGGACGATCCGGTC
Organism: Rhizobium sp. BK491; assembly: GCF_014194925.1. NCBI lineage: Bacteria > Pseudomonadati > Pseudomonadota > Alphaproteobacteria > Hyphomicrobiales > Rhizobiaceae > Rhizobium > Rhizobium sp. BK491. The sequence continues at coordinate 89,733 of NZ_JACIAR010000001.1, read as the reverse complement.
GCGGTCGCGCTGGAATTCGGAACGTGTCGGGCTCGATCCTTCTTCGTAGAGCCGTCCGCGCGATTCCCAGGGATTCGTTGCATAGGCTGCCTTTTCCCCGTACCCGAAACCCAGTGCATGCGTATCAATCGTCATTATCAATCCATTTCCGGCATTTGGCTCCCGCACCGCCATCAGCGCGACAGTCGTTTCCCTGCAATCGGTCCCTGCCCGTGCCCGGCGATGTGAGCATATGTCCGCTCTTCCTACATCCCGGCCCATTGACGCCGCTTCGCGGCCTTCATACCTATAGACAAGAAAACAGCAAAATGGCGTCTGGCTCAACCAGGAAACCATAGCTGTCGCCGGCCTGACTTTCATGTTAAAGGCTACGAATATCAGCCGTTTGAAAGTTCGACGGCTTAATGGTTCTCTCCGGATCTTGACCCCGGCAGGAGGAAGATATGACTGAGACAAGTGTTACCCTATCGGATGCCGCGGCCAAGCGAATCGCTGCTATCGTCGACGCGGATGCCGGAAAGCGCGCTCTTCGCGTCGCTGTCGAAGGCGGCGGCTGTTCGGGTTTTTCTTATAAATTCGATCTCGTCGAAGGCCCCGAAGCTGACGACATCATTGTCGAAAAGAACAATGCGACCGTCCTGATCGATCAGCTGTCGCTGGTCTATATGGCAGGCTCGGAGATCGATTTCGTCGACAATCTTCTCGGCCAATCCTTTCAGATCAAGAATCCGAATGCGGTCGCAAGTTGCGGCTGCGGCACAAGTTTTGCCATCTGATCCTCACTCAGCTTTTCCACAGTTTGATTACCGGCCAGGAGCCTTCGCTTCGGGCCGGCTTTCATATGGGCTGTAGTCAAGCCGACCGGCTGCGGATACAACAGGGCGAAGCAAAGGAATGAGCCGCCCATGAAAATCGCCACCTGGAACATCAATGGCGTCAAAGCGCGTATCGAGAACCTCTGCCAGTGGCTGAAGGACTCGAACCCGGACATCGTCTGCCTGCAGGAGATCAAGACCGTCGATGAAGGCTTTCCGCGGCTGGAGATCGAAGCGCTTGGCTATCACGTCGAAACGCATGGGCAAAAGGGCTTCAACGGCGTTGCGATTCTCTCGAAAACCAAGCCGGATGAGGTGACGCGCGGCTTGCCAGGTGACGACAGCGACGAACAGGCCCGCTTTATCGAGGCGGTCTTCTCCGTCGAAGGGCACGGCGCCTTGCGGATCTGCTGCCTCTATTTGCCGAACGGCAATCCGATCGATACGGAAAAATACCCCTACAAGCTCGCCTGGATGGAGCGCCTGCGCAAATTCGCCCTGGAGCGCCTGGCCCTTGAAGAGCCCCTGATACTCGCTGGAGACTACAACGTCATCCCCGAGCCGCATGATTGTTTCGACCCCAAGGTCTGGGAGAGCGATGCACTCTTCCTGCCGCAGACGCGTCAGGCTTTCCGCCAGCTCGAACATCTCGGCTTTACCGATGCCGTACGTGCGACGACGGACGCGATCAAGCTTTACTCATTCTGGGATTACCAGGCCGGCGCCTGGCCAAAAAACAACGGTATCCGCATCGACCACCTGATGCTGTCACCAGAGGCAGCCGATCGCCTCACCGGAACGGCAATCGAGAAGCATGTGCGCGCCTGGGAAAAACCTTCCGACCACGTCCCCGTTGTCGCTCACCTGGATTTCAGCAGTTAAGCTTCAATCCCGATCGGGAAAAGTTACCCGTCTTTTCCGGAGGGAAGCCCGATGTAATGCCAATCAATCGGGGCCTGCGACATCGAGCTGGTGAGCCATGGAAACGGCCACGCGGCGGTCGTTCTCATTGGCGATGGAGAAGGCCTGCTCCTGCATGTCTTCCATCCAGCTACAGTCCTTCGGCTTGCACTTGTCGAGTGCCGCCGTCATGAAGGCCAGACCGCGAATGGATTGCCCCTCCTGGAACAGGAGATTGCCAAAAACGGCCATGGCGCCCGGATGGCCGCTCTTGCGCGCCTGGTTCAGCCATTTCTTGGCCTGCTGAACGTTGGTGGCGCCGCCCTCGCCTGATAGCATCATCTGCGCCAGCTGGAACTGCGCCTCCGGCACGCCGAAGGTGGATGCCACCTGGAAATAAAGCTGGCGGGACTGATTAAGGTCGATCTTTACGGGGCTATTGGGAATGCCGCTTTTGTAGTAGCTCGCAAGCGCCAGCAGCGCGTTGATGAAGAAACCGGTGTCTTCCGAACCTGGCTCCACGCCCTGCTGGGCGATCTCGCTATAAATCTTGAAAGCTTCGAAATCGTTCTGCGTCACGCCATCGCCATCGGCATACATGTTGGCCAGAGCCCAGCGGGAGCCGGTATGACCCTTTTCGGCGGCGTACCGATAGGCTTCGACCGCCTCTTCCTTCTGCCCGTTCTTATAGGCCTTGAAGCCGAATTTGAAGAGATCGAACGGACCCGATTCCTTGGTGACGCCGGCATTGATGTCGAATGCTTTGGCTTGCCCTGCCAGCACCACCGCAGTGGCAAGAGACAGGCTGAGCATCATAACTCTCGCTGATATGAACTCGGACTTAAACATAACAGTCGATTTCTTTCGCTCCATTCGGACCTGTTACGGCGCTTGCACAAACGCCGTCAGTTTCACGAATGTTTTCCCTGATGGCGCACGAGACTGGATCGCCCTTCGAGAGGGCGGCTCCTGTGGCGTCCAACCGATGCTGTTTGCCACATTTGCGAGCATAGCTTGCAATTATGTCCAAACCAGCATTTGTCCGGTCGCGATCACGTCCCGCCGCTAAAGCAGCGTCCGCAATCGTCTTCCGATAATGGAAATCAAAGATCGTCCGGTTGACGATTTCCCTTGGCAGACAACGATTTTTCCCCCGCGTCGGAAGCATCATGGCTCCGATCCCCGATTTTTGCTTATGCCAAAGTGGAAGTTCACCCATCAACCGCTTACGCACTTTCTATAAGGCTTGCCCCTATGCCTGCGTAATCGCTGCTCCCCATTTGTGGCGGGAAATGGACAAATTGTAATCTCATCACGTGGCTGCAATGTCTTGAAATAGAGTGTTGCTAATTCGTCACAAAAATTTTATCGGACTTGAGATTTCTTTAACCATAAATCAGGCAGAAGACCCGGTTTACGCTCCACTTTTCCCGATCCAATAAAAAACGTCGCGAAACCCGTGAGAGCTCGCGACGTCGATAATAAAGTGAAGGAACTGTCGTTAGGCTCCTTCAATTCAGCGGCTTGTCATCAGAAGCTGACTTTCACCGATGTCTGAAGAGCGGCGACCAAGTCATTGCCGAAGCTGTAGGTCGCATCGTTGCCATAGACGACACCGCCACGCGTGACCGGTCCGGACTTGCCTGATGTCATGAGGCCGAGAGCGCCGCCGAAATTGAACTGAACATGCTCGGTCGGCTTGTAGGCCACACCTGCGCCGAGGGTCCATGTATCGGAATTCATGCCATAGCCGTCGCTCGCGCCGCGATCCCAGGTCAGACTGACGGCACCGCTCCACTTGTCGTTGAACTTGTGCCCGACACCGCCTGTGATCGTCCAGCCATCCTTGTACAGCAAGTCAAGCGAGGTGAGCTCGGTGGGGCCATTGGCCCTGCAGGATATGCTGCGCGTGGAGCTCGGGCACAGCGCGATGCTTTGCAGGACGCTCCAGTTCGTCCATTTGACTGAGCCGAAGGCGAGCCAGTCCGGCGCGATGCCAGTCTGTACCTTCCACTCGAGGGAGTCGGGAGCATCGGCCGAGCCGAAAACAGAGGTTACCTTGCCACCAAAGCCTGGGACGACAGGCGGCGGTACTTCGGTCAGGTCGACGCTACCCTTCAGATTGTCGTATTTGACCCGGCTATTGTAGACGAGGCTTGTGCGGAAGGCATATTCCGGAATTTCGTAGGCGATACCGGCGCGCCAGCCCCAGCCGTGACCGTCGATGTCAAGCGAACCCATGCCGTTGTAAATGGCAGAAATCGGGGCCGGAGTGGCGTAGACGAGGCGCGACTTGTAGCCGCTGACTTCCTGATAGAAACCGCCGCCGATCAGACGCAGCTGACCCGGCCCCGCATCGAACTTGTACGAGCAGGTGGCCGAATAGTTGTTCGTGCGAACCTTGACTTCGGTTTCGTTATTGGCGCCAGCCCAATTTGCACCCTCGTTGAGGTGCCCGCCGAAAGGCTGCGAATAGTCGGCCATGCAGTCGAGATCATCGGTGATGCCGATCTTGAAGGCGGCATAAGGAATGGCGTAATTTTCCGCCGCATCCGTCGAACGGTTACGGTTATTGAGATTGCCGTCGGCCGGATTGATGTCCTTGGCATTCTTCAGTTTACGGTCGGGCATGACGTAAGTAACGCCTGACTCGAATGCATAACGGCCTTTATCGAAAAGCAAATCAATATCATAGCCGCCACGATCAAGGCCGCCCGCGAAGGCAGCACTGGCGAAAGACGAGCTAATAACGAGTGTAAGTGCGCTCCTCAGCGCAACAGAAAATGCCATTGTATCTCCCCCACATGTGCATTCAGTGGCTTGATTGTTGCGATGATCGCGTGAATTGGCAATGTGGCGCATAAGAGCACAGGTCATGTAAGAGAGTGATTGATTTACGTAAGAAAGCGAACCCCGCCTCTGAAAATCTATCAGTGTAGGTAATTTTTTCTTTCGAAATAGCATTTTCGGCCCCTGATAGATTCTCATTCTTCACCGCAACAATTCTGTTACAATATGACAACAGTTTTGCTTTTCGAGCGCGTCCAACAGCTTCAGGGGTAGTCTGTTTCGCCTGTGCGAAACTGGCGGCGATGTGGTGGCACATATCCAGTCAAACGCATCGAATCGATGGGGATAAACAAAAAGGCATGCGGCGAATACCGCATGCCCTCCAATTTGTATTTACTAAATGCGAAGCGCGATCTCCGGGCTTCGACGCCTCAGCCGGCTTCACTCACCCGGGCCAGCGCCACCTTGAGGCTCGCCTGTTGCCCCTCGAGCTCGCCGAGGCGCTCGCGCTCGGCGGCGACGACGTCCGGATTGGCATTGGCAACGAACTTCTCGTTCGAAAGCTTACCGGCGATGCGGGCGATCTCCTGATCGTTCTTGGCAATTGCCTTTTCAAGACGCGCCTTCTCGGCCGAGAGATCGATAAGGCTGCCAAGCGGCAAGCAGACCGTCGCCTCGCCGACGACGATCTGAGCGGCGCCCTTGGGCGCGGTATCTGCCAGTGAAACCGATTCCACGCGCGCCAGCCGCTTGATGGCGGCGTCATGACGGAACAGGCGCTCGCGCGTCAGGCTATTGGCATCGACAACGACCAGCGGTGCCGTTGCAGCCGGCGGCACGTTCATTTCCGAGCGAACAGAACGAATGCCGGAGACCAGATCGATCAGCCAATTGATTTCATCGGCGGCGACGTTATCGGCATAGGACGGTGCCGGCCAATCCGCATGGCAAATCAGGCCCTCACGCTCCTGCCCCTCGCCTGCCGTGTGCGCCCAGAGCTCCTCGGTCATGAAGGGCATGAACGGATGCAGAAGCTTGTAGGTCTCTTCGAGAACATAGGCTGCGCAAGATTGGGCTTCCGCCTTGGCACCCTCGTCCTCACCGCTGAAGATCGGCTTCAAAAGCTCGAGATACCAATCGCAGAACTGGTTCCATATGAAGCGATAGAGCGCGCCTGCCGCATCATTGAAGCGGAAGCTTTCCAGCGCCTCGGTCACGTCACGCTCTGCGCGCGCCAACTCCGTCAGGATCCAGCGGTTGACGGTGAGCTCGGCAGCTTCCGGCACGAAATGCGGATCGCTCTTGGCGCCGTTCATTTCGGCAAAGCGCGTCGCGTTCCAAAGCTTGGTGCCGAAATTGCGGTAGCCGGCGATGCGGGCAGGATCGAGCTTCACGTCGCGACCCTGCGCGGCCATGATCGCCAGAGTGAAACGCAACGAATCGGCACCGTACTGATCGATCAGCTCAAGAGGATCGATGACGTTGCCCTTGGACTTCGACATCTTCTGCCCGTTCTTGTCGCGCACCAGGGCGTGGACATAGACCGTGTTGAACGGCTCGACAGGCTCACCACCCTCGTCCTTCATGAAGTGAAGGCTCATCATCATCATGCGGGCAACCCAGAAGAAGATGATATCGAAGCCGGTGACGAGGACGTTCGTGGGATAGTAGCGTGCCAGTTCCGGCGTCTCATCCGGCCAGCCGAGCGTCGAGAAAGGCCAAAGCGCCGACGAGAACCAGGTGTCAAGCACGTCTTCGTCGCGCGTCAGGATTTCGCCCGGCTTGAAGTTCTCCAACAGGTCCTCGACATAGGCCTTCATCGGCCCTTCATGCGACAGATAATGCTGGATCGCGGCCTGCAGTGCCTCTTCCTCGGTCTTTTCGACGAAGACCTGGCCATCGGGACCGTACCAGGCCGGAATCTGATGGCCCCACCACAGCTGACGGGAAACGCACCATGGCTGGATGTTTTCCATCCAGTCGTAATAGGTCTTGTCCCAGCTTTTCGGAACGAGCTTCGTACGCCCTTCGCGGACCGAGGCGATCGCCGGTTCGGCGAGCGTCTTGGCGTCGACATACCACTGTTCCGTCAGGCGCGGCTCGATCGGCACGCCGCCACGGTCGCCATGCGGAACCATGTGCTTGTGTGGCTCGATCTTGTCCAGCAGGCCCGATTCTTCGAAAATGCGGACGATGATCTTGCGCGCCTCGAAGCGGTCCTTGCCTTCCAGCTCGTCCCAGGCCCCGTGCAGGGCTGCAGGGTTGTCGAGACCTTCAAGGAAATCCTCGTTGTCCTTGATGGTGATGGTCGCTTCCGGCGTCAGAATGTTGACAACGCGTAGGCCGCGGCGCTTGCCGACGTCGAAGTCGTTGAAATCATGTGCAGGCGTCATCTTGACCGCGCCAGTTCCCGCCGTCGGATCCGGATATTCGTCGGCAACGATCGGGATGCGGCGACCGACGATCGGCAGGATAACATGCTTGCCGACGAGCGGCTTATAGCGTTCGTCTTCCGGATTAACGGCAACGCCGGTATCGCCGAGCATGGTTTCCGGACGCGTGGTGGCGACGACGAGATAATCGCGCGTTTCCCACTCCGTCGGTTTGCCCTCTTCGTCGAAGGCGATCGGATGCTGATAGGTGACGCCGGGTTCCAGCGGATAACGCAGGTACCAGAGATTGCCGTTGACCTCGTGCTGCTCGACTTCGATGTCCGAAATTGCGGTCAGCATCTTCGGATCCCAGTTGACCAGCCGCTTGTCGCGATAGATCAGACCTTCCTTGTAGAGTGTGACGAAGACTTCGAGAACCGCCTTTGACAGACCCTCGTCCATTGTGAAGCGCTCGCGCGACCAGTCGCAGGAAGCGCCGAGGCGCTTCAGCTGGTTGAAGATCAACCCGCCGGACTCGTCCTTCCACTCCCAGACCTTCTGGATGAAGGCTTCGCGTCCCATCTTGTGGCGATCCGGCTGCTGGCGTTCGGCAAGACGGCGTTCGACGACCATCTGCGTGGCGATGCCGGCATGGTCCATGCCCGGCTGCCAGAGAACGTCCTTGCCGCGCATACGCTCGAACCGCACCATGATGTCCTGCAGCGTGTTGTTCAGCGCATGGCCCATGTGCAGCGAACCGGTCACGTTCGGCGGCGGTATGACGATCGTGAAGGTTTCCGCGCCCGGTTTGGCGTTCGCGCCGGCGCGAAAGGCGTCGGCCTCATCCCATTTTTGGGCGATCTTCGGTTCGACGGTGGCGGAATCATATGTTTTGTCGAGCATTTTAGGACCGGATCTAGAGGACTGGGTGATGCGGGTTGTAAATAGGATGGCTGTGGGCAAGTCAATAAAAAAGCCGCCCCGGAGCCCGGAGCGGCGGATCGGCTACCCGAAGCTCAGGCCTGTCAGCGGCGCGAACCGCGAGCCACCCTTTCGATTTCCTCACGCACGAGGCGCTCCACAAGGGTCGGCAAGTTATCGTCGAGCCATTCCTGCAGCATGGGGCGCAGCATCTCCTGGGCAAGCTCGTCAAGGGAGCGACGCGGACCGCCGTCAACGATGGCGGCCAATTCCTCGAACGAGCGGGAAACCTGTGCGCCGGCGGCTTCCGACAGCAGTGGAGACACAGACACGGCCTGGGCCGACGGCAGGGGTGCTTCCACTTCCATGGCAACGGCTGGTTCCGGCGCCTCAAAAATAGGTGCCTCGACGGGTGCTGCGACCTGAGGCGCCATAGCGGCAGCCATCGGCTTCTGCTCTTCCATCTCGGGTTCAACCTCGGCCACCCGCAAAACAGGCTGAGCAACCGGTGCGGCAACATCTCCAATGGCCTGTCTCAGAGGGACATCGGCGATCGGCTCGACGTGTACCTCGGCGAGGCGTGCGGCTATGGCTGGCGGCAGCTCACGCGGCTGCGGCTCCCGCCCGGCATTCAGCAAGGCGGCGGTATTGCGTTCGGAGGCAGCGCGCACGCGCGCGGCAACATCGGCCAGCGACAGACCGCGGCCGGCACCTTCCGGCTCGACAGCGGGCGCCTGCGAATTTGCCGCAACGAAACGCGGATCCTGCTCGGCAGCGCGTGCGCGATCGGCGGCGGCGAATTCTTCATCCACAGTCAATTGAATGTCGTCGTCACGCATGCCGGAAGCGGCAAAATGCGTCATGGGGGTCGGCTTGGCACCTACGGGTTCATTGCTTTCGATGATCCTGCGGATCGACGCCAGAATTTCTTCCATGGACGGTTCACGCACTACATTTGGCTGAGCCATATTCATCCCCGTTTTCCCATATTCGACGACCGGAAACTCGCACCATAAACTCGCCAGGCGGCACCCGAATCAGGGCCACCCTAGATGACTGTCTTCGGGAACAAAATCACCTGAAAAGCACTAAACCCGGTGATGCACAGTTTTGTTACGATCACGACGAATCGCTCTGCTAAGCGTGATTCTGCCACAGGGCGCGACAATAAAAAACAGGCACCCGAAGGTGCCTGTCGCAAGCTCAATCATCGGACCTTTACGAAATCAGAAGACGAATTCCTTGGCCTTGGCAAAGCCCGGCAGCGGCTTGATCGAGGCGTTGAAGAAGACGTTTTCCGAAAATGCACCGCGTTCGCGCATGAAAACGGTGGCGCGCGCGGCATGGCCATAGCCGATAACGGTGATAAGGCGGCCATCTTCGCCGAGCTGGTCGAGCAGGCCCTGCGGCAATTGTTCGATCGAACCGTTGAGGAAAATCACATCATAGGGTGCATCGGCGGCATGACCCTTTTCAAGGTCACCGCCAACGACGGTCACATTGTCGTAGCCAAGCGCGGCAAGATTAGCCTTCGCCTGAGCCGCGAGCTCCTCGTTGGATTCAAGCGCGATAACCTTGCCGGCGAGAAGCGACAAGACGGCGGACACGTAACCCGTGCCGCAGCCGACATCGAGAACCTTGTCATCCTTGGTGATGGCGCCGAGCTGCAGCAGCTTTGCTAGCGGCGAGGCTTCCATCAGGAAACGGCCAGGAGCGACCTCGATATCGCAATCGACATAGGCCAGGAGCTTCGACTTCTCCGGTACGAAATTTTCGCGCGGCACGGCGAAAAATGCATTCAACACGGAATGGGAGGTGACATCCGTCGTCCGGATCTGGTTCTCGACCATCTTCACGCGCGCTGCTTCGAAATCCATCTTATCCTCTTGCGCCCTTGGTGCCAGAACGAGCTGGCTCTACTTTCTGTTACGCGTGTCTTAATCGCCTGACGCCGCGCTTTCAAGGCATTGCGGCAACAGCCGCAGAGATTCATGGCGAGGCGTCGCCGACGAACAACAATTGATATCCGCAAATACAAGTCAGCTACAAGTCAGCGCCCTGCATCCGGGATATGCGACATCTTGCGGATCCGCCATGCTCCGGACCGGGACGTCTGTTAGCAAAATGTTAACTTCGCGCGACCACGCTTCGATGCGTTGGACCCGTGTGGTGACCAATCGACCTTCCGGCCCGAAGCCATTCGGCCCAGATATTAAATTTGAATAGAAGGTGGCTGCGGATGCCTGTTTCTCTCGTTCTTTTCGTCGTAACGTCGCTGCCGCTGGTGGTTTTTCTGGCCGCGAGTCTTTCCTCGATGATGTAGGTTTTCCGAATGAGGCTTTCGCTCTTCGCCGCAGCGCTTCTCCTTCTCCTGCCCCAAGTCGCGTTGAGCGAGGAAACATCAAGCGAGGATGAGGCGAAAGACACAGCCCCGATCATCGGACATGTCGTTACCGGAAAGCAGCTCGATGAATGGTGCGAGGAGGACCGAACGCTCGCTTCGGTCTATATTCAGGGCATTCTCGATGAGGCCCAGCGAACGAAGAACCTGACGATCCGGGCCACGAAGCAAACTCCAAAAAACTCGTCGCGCTACGAGCGCTACCTTCAACAGTTCGTGGGCGCTTTCTGTCTGCCGCCCGAGCTCAGCAACACAAAGGCAACGACGATAGCCTGCAAATGGATGGCAGAGCACTCCTGGCAACTGGAGCGGCCCGCCAGTTCTCTGATCGCACGCGCCTATAAATTCGCCTTTCCATGCCTTGAGGAATAGGCCCGCCAGCAAGGCCCGATGTTCCATGCTGCAACGCCGCTGCGGACATGTCTCAGAATTTCGAGCACCGATCCAGATGACGGCCCTGTCCGCCAATATTGCGCACCGAATGCACAGCGGAGACGCTCTTGCGAGATAGGATTGCCATCAAGTGGAGAACACCGCGTGCGATGCACGAAGGCGCAGTCTCGCATCTCCGTTGACAAATACTAAGTCCATCTTATAATTAGCATGCTGAATTTGATTGACCTCTAGTCCAGCAAAAGGCGGCCCAGTTTTTTCCCTAGACTGGACCGCTTTTGCTTTTGATGGATCGCGAATTCAGCGGCACCGTCAGGCTGGCGGCTTCGTCATAACCTGCAATCCAAGTTCATCCCACCGTAAGGAAACTGCAGTTCCCAGCCGCTGGAGTTAATGCTCCGGCCGCGATCTCTCGTGATCACGGCGTAGCGATCCTTTGCTCGAGGCTTTGATTAGCTGGATGGAACGGCCGAAATCATATTAGGCGGTGAATGCGAGGAAAGCTCAGGGGCAACGATTGCCAAAGCTGAAAACACAAAATGAAATCAGATACTTATAAATCAGTTTTGAAAGAGATGGAGGCCTCGCCCGGAATCGAACCGGGGTGCAAGGATTTGCAGTCCTCTGCGTAACCACTCCGCCACGAGGCCATCCGAAAGCAATTTGCGTTGTGGTGGCGCGGATTTAGAATGATCCAAAGAAAACCGCAAGAGGGTTCATTCCGAATCCTGTCCTTTTTTCATTTCGAAAAGATATTTGCTCATGCGGGCGAGCAAAATGCCGCCCCCCTAGGCCTTAACGAGCGGCTCGGTTTCAGGCCCACGGGACACGCCCGATATAGACAATCAGACGCGCCTACCCGATCCTTCATTGGCATCGGCAAAGACCGACTGCAACATGAGACGCAGCTGCCGACAACGGGCGAACCCGGATGCTCCGCCAATCGCGCCGAATTATCGCGAACCAACCGGGTCTCAGGAGCAAAAGAACATTGCCAACTCGGGGAATCGCCACCCGTCCGGAGGCGCGGTCGATGCCAGCCCATTCAGGTAGGTTATAGGGACCGAAGGTAGATGCTAGAATTAGTACTACCGGTTTGTACGCCACCCACAGACCGGACAGTGCCGCGTCCGACGAGACTACGCCCCCAGTAATGTCGTCGGACGCACCACAGCCAAACAGCAGCGATCGCAACGGGGCGGAAGCCGGACAAGTTGCCCTCTTCTCCGCTACAGAATGATACTCAGTTTTCCCGCCCGACAACTGTTTCACACTCACAGTTCAGTAAAGTGTCTCGAGATCGCGACGCACACGGACGGCAAACGGCTGAGCTCGATTGCCGTTAACATCATACTTCAGCCGTCTCTACCCTCACTCGCCCCATCGCCCGCCGTCGACTCTAACGCGTGGCGGCGTAAACGCTTTACGTTTCGTGGGCAGGGCCTATTCAACTGTGATCCGACAGCGTTGTGACCGACGAAGCTCCGCGAATTGCGTCATTTTTGCAACAACGCTGATTTTCAAGTAGGGCACATATAGTTCCATACCCTTAGTATCTTGCCAAATCACCGAAGCAGGTTCAGGAAATAGTTCGCGAGGCTTATTACTTCGCACCTACTGATAGGGAACATGAACGGGATGGGGTTGGGCACGTCGTCTTTCGGCGCGATATCTCATGCCCAATCAAGAAAGATTGGAGTTATTATGAACATCAAGAGCCTTCTTCTCGGCTCCGCTGCTGCGCTTGCAGCAGTATCCGGTGCTCACGCGGCTGATGCGATCGTAGCAGCTGAGCCGGAGCCGCTGGAATACGTCCGCATCTGCGACGCATACGGTGCTGGCTACTTCTTCATCCCGGGCACCGAAACCTGCCTCAAGATCGGCGGTAAGGTACGTACCGAAGGTGAGTGGTACAACGCTTACAACCGTGACAGCCATCAGGGCACGCTGTGGCATACCCGCGCCGAACTGAACGTTGATACCGCAACCGACACCGAATACGGTCCGCTGAAGACCGAAACCATCGTTCGCTGGGACTGGAACGATGGCGGCTCCACCTCCACCAACCTGCTGTGGTCTTATATCAGCCTCGGCGGCTTTACGGTTGGTAAGAAGGACTCGCAGTACAATCTGTACATTGGTTATGCCGGCGACGTCATCAACGACGACGTGATCTATGACGGTCCGTACGAACTGAACCAGCTGACCTATGAATATGACGGCGGCAACGGCTTCTCGGCCGTGATCTCGCTCGAAGATTCCAACTCCGCCACAACCGGTTCGGCATCTTACGGCGCAAGCTGGTGGACGGATGACAGGCAGAACCACTACGCTCCTGACGTCGTTGCCGGTGCTGGGTTCAAGTCCGGTGCATGGGGCTTCAAGGTCGTCGGCGGTTACGACTCGATCGTCGAAGAAGGCGCCATCAAGGCTCGCGTCGATGCTGACTTCGGCGCATTCACGGCCTTCTTGATGGGCGGCTGGAACACGGACGGCGACAAGCTCAACAAGTATGCTGGCACCAACCAAGACGTCTCCGCTTGCACGGCACCGAACGGTACCGTCAACGCATCGAAGTGCGGCTGGGGTGACTGGGCTGTCTGGGGCGGCGTCGGCGTTCCGGTCAACGATAAGCTGAAGTGGAACCTGCAGCTTGCTTACAGCGACTCGAAGATCTTCGAAGCAACCACGAACCTGAAGTTCAACCCGGTCAAGAACCTCCTGGTCGAGCCAGAACTGACTTACGTTCATTATGACTATGCCCACGACGACACCGTTTCGGGCATCCTGCGCTTCGAACGCAACTTCTAACCTGATCAGACTTGACCTCCGATCAGAGAAGGAAGGGGGCCGGCTTTCCCTGCCGGCCTCCTTTTTTATGCAACATCCGCAATCAGCCGCTCCTCCTGCGATCAATACGCGTGTCACAGGGATCTCCAGTCAACGAAAAGGGGAACCTAGTCGATGCCCTGGCGTTTAGCGATGAAAGGGACATGGCTGACTACAGGAGTTGGAAACTTGAGACACCACTTTGCTTCACTCGCCTTGAGCGTGACACTGGCTATAGGCTCCGCGCTACCCGCCGCCCTGCCCGCGATGGCCGCGCCGCCGAGCAGTCCATCCATATCGCGCGCGTCGGATCTTATCCTTGTGCAAGAGCAAGGATCGCGCCGATGGGGCGATGACGACCGTCCCCGCTGGCGTGATCGCGATCGCCGTCACTGGCATGGTGACCGCGGCTGGGATCGCCGCCGCCATTGGGATGACAGATGGCGGGACGACCGTCGCTATCATCATCGCCGCCATGGCGGCGTGATATTCGAGATTCGGCCTTAGTGCGGCCTGTTGCCTTATCGGAATGATACCTGCCAAGCTCACGCCGGACACAAGGTAGGCAGCGGATCACTTCGAGGAATAACACAAACAATAAGGCCGCCACCGGAACTCCGGCGGCGGCCTTATTGTTTTAAGAGGAACCTGCGCCGGTTCCAAGCGTCTTCCGATCAGCGGCAGACGCGCACATGGCGGATAACCCAGCGTCCATGAACCTTGCGCTTTACCTTCTTCACATGGCAGTGATGATGATGGTGCTGATGGTAATGACGATGATGCATCGGAGCGGCCTCGGACGGCACGCTGAAGGCAAAGACCGACGCCACAGCTACTGCAGAAGCAAGAATCAGATTTTTCATGTCGAACCTCTAAAGCATTGGGGGACTATGCTGCGCGGATCGCGCATTATGTTCATGTGCCGCATCGCATTAACGGCACATGAACATGCCGTCACATTCGTGAGAGCAACCATACCTTGAACTAATTTTTTCAGAAATACCACATATATCCAACCGAGAGCCGCCTCCGCGCGCTCTCGAAAAGCACGGATGCATCATCTTGGCACAATCTCATTAGCCCGCTACCATTCGCCATCCCGTGCGAAGAAGAGTGCAGCGCAAGATATTGTTATTGCATCGCAAAAATCGTGAATGAGGCATGCGCTCGATTTTCAGTCGTCCACCGAACGAAGGGGCAACAGGCGCCGAATACGTTTGTCACGAAGATAGAGACCACCCCATGCCATGATGCCGAGCAATAAACTGATAAGTTGTGGTGGAGAACCGATTTCTCCGAGACGCAAATGGGTGCAAATGGCGCCGCCGAAGAACCCGGTCGTGAGGATCGCTCCAAGAACCGCGGTGCGCGGAATTGCGTAAACAACAACACTGATGAGGATGATCAAACCCACCACCGTGCCTAGATTGGTGGGAAAGCCCGTCTCCGCCATCTGCGGGCCAATCAATGACGGCATAAAGAGATCGACAGCGGCATCGGCCGCCAATGCAAGAATAACAATCGCGCTCAGAATCCAGCCCAGCGCCACCCCACCACGAAAGCTCGTATTCTCAGCCATTTTATCCCCAATCCGCCGAATCTGGCCGATATCCCTGAATTGCCCGCCGGCATTGGTGCCTGGCTGACAAGCGGCGGCAATCTGGCATGAGTGGGAAAGACAGGTCAACGAGGATGCGGTGATCGAACCGAACGAGCCTCTGCGGAAATCACTACCGCGAGGCAGGTGCAATAAAACTGCAAAAATGCGCTGCTATAAGCTCGGCCGCGTTCATCAGCCTTAAGAACCGCAGAAGCGGAACTAGACTCAACCGGGCGCTCTAGCGCCGTTATCTACTTCAGTTCTGTGGAAAAAAGTGGCTCCCCGGGCCGGATTCGAACCGGCGACCTGTCGATTAACAGTCGAATGCTCTACCGCTGAGCTACCAGGGAATGCGCTTGGCGCGGTGTGAGCGGGGTAATACAAATGCTTTCCCGATTTGCCAAGCGGTTTTTTCAAAAAAAATGAATTCTCTTGCATTATTTCCTCGCGCCACCATTTCCTGTGGATGACCGATCAAAGTGAAACGACCGCAAATGCCGATCGGAATGGCCGGAAAACCCGCCGTTTTGGCATTGATCCCGCGACCCGCGAGCTGGTTTTCGGCTCTGTGAGAATCCCCCTGCCCCGATCGCGCCTTGCCCGCGTCGGCGTGGGGATAGCGCTGATTTTCGGCGGACTGCTCGGCTTCCTGCCGGTGCTCGGCTTCTGGATGCTGCCACTGGGCTTCATCGTGCTCTCGCACGACATGCCGATGGTTCGCCGCTGGCGCCGCCGCTTCGCCGTATGGTGGACACGAAAACGCCGCCCGGCAAACTAAAGCGCGGCACACTCCTGCTATCCCGCGCGAACTGGACGAGCAGGATTGCCGACAACAGTCGCACCGGCTGCAACATCCCTGGTGACGACCGCGCCGGCGCCGATGATCCCGCCATCGCCCACCGTGATGCCGCCGACCAAGATCGCTCCACCGCCGATCCATACGCTTCTGCCTATCGTTACCGGCCGTGCGACCTCCATGCCCGCTCCGCGCAGTTCGGCATCCTTGTGATGTTCGGCACAATAGATATGGACCCCCGGCCCCAGCATGCTGCCGTCGCCGATGCGGACGCTGGCGCTGTCGAGGATGGTGCAGCCGGCATTCATGTAGACTCGGCGGCCGAGCGAAATATTGATGCCATAGGAGCAATGAAACGGCGCCTCGATGAAAACGCTCTCGCCGATCTCGGCAAAAAGCGCAGACAAAGCCGGCGCAAGATTGTCGCGCTGGGCGGGCGGCATTGTATTATGTGCATGCACAGCCTCGCGTGCCTGCCAGCGCAAGGCATCGAGTTCCGGATCGAAGCAACAGTACCACTCCCCCGCCGCCATTTTCTGCCGCTCGCTGAGACCCATATTCTCATTCCTCCAATGCCTTCCGAACGTCCCGGCGGCGATCTTGCAACACCGCCCGGGGCACAGGCAAGGAAGACCATCGCGCCTTCTTGATCGAACCGCAATCTATGAGTGAACGTGCGCAGCCTACACCCTTTGATTAGCAAAACCTCAAATGCACGATCCTGAAGTGAACGCTGCTCCACAGAGCCGCTGCCCTTATGAAAAAGCCCGTCAATGCGGGATTCTTGCCCACAACAAACTGTCACACAGCTTGTCTATAACCCGCGCTACCGCGGACTTGCGCAAGACCACCGGTTCCGAGCTTTCAAAAGGAAATAGGGATATGTCGAAACTTAAAAATTACATTTCTGCCGCCGCTGCGGGCGTCATGAGCGTCGCCCTGGCGATGCCGGCTGCCGCAGCTCCGGTCAAGTTCGATTTCTGGTTCGGTCTGTCGGGCGACCTTCAACGCGTCGTTGAGACGCTCTGCAAGAATTTCAACGATTCCCAGAAGGATTATGAAGTTTCCTGCGTCAGCCAGGGCAGCTACGACGCCGCTCTGCAGAACACCATTGCCGCCTTCCGCGCGAACAAGCAGCCGACGATCGTTCAGGTCTACGACGTCGGCACCGCGACCATGATGCTTTCGGGCGCCTACTATCCGGTCAACAAACTGATGGCTGAAAACGGCTACAAGGTAGACTGGAACAACTATTTCCCGGGTATCGCCCGCTACTACGCCACCTCGAAGGGCGAGCTGCTCTCCTTCCCCTTCAACTCTTCCACCGCCCTGCTCTACTGGAACAAGGATGCCTTCGCGAAGATCGGCAAGACCGCCGCGCCGAAGACCTGGGAAGAAGCTGCAGAAGACATGAAGGCGCTTAAGGGTGCCGGCTATGAATGCCCGATGGCCATCAACATTTCCGGCAACGAAAGCTGGCAGCTGATGGAACAATTCTCGGCCATCCACGATCAGCCGATCGCCACGAAGAACAATGGCTATGACGGCCTCGACGCGCGTCTTACCGTCAATAAGACGAAGTTCGTTAAGTATGTGACGGACCTCAAGAGCTGGTACGACCAGGGCCTCATCAAGATCAAGTCCAAGGATCTCGGTCAGGACATGGTTCAGGCCTTCGCCGCCGGCGATTGCCAGATGATCATGACCTCAGTCGGCGACCATGGTACGGTCGGCAAGACTCATAAGGCCGACATGAACTGGGATGTTGCCGAGCTTCCGGTCTACGCAGGCACCGAGCGCAAGAACTCGCTCGTCGGCGGCGCTTCGCTCTGGGTTCTCTCCGGCAAATCGGCTGACGAATATAAGGGCGCTGCCGCGTTCCTGAACTTCATCGCCAAGCCCGAAACCGCTCTCTTCTGGTCGACCAATACCGGCTACATCCCGGTTACGAAGTCCGGCTTCGAATTCATGAAGTCCTCCGGCTTCTACGACAAGGCTCCCTTCAAGGGCCGCGAAGTCGCTATCGCCAGCTTGACCGCTTCCGAGCCGACCGCGATCACCCGCGGCATCCGCCTCGGCAGCTTCACGCAGATTCGCGCTGAGTTCGGCAACCAGATGCAAGCCATCTTCGCCAACAAGGTCAGCGTCCAGGAAGGTATCGACAACCTCGTCAAGAACGGCGACGCCGTTCTTGAGCGCTTCGAAGCCACCTACAAGGGCAAGCAGCTGCCATAAGCGGCAAAGCTCGTAACAGAACGGCGTCCGCCGGGGTTTCCCGGCGGACGTTCGTTATGAAGGCAAGCGTGGCATCGAGATCTCAAGCCGGTAGAGACAATGGAAAAGCGAGTAACTTTCAACAAATGGAGCGTCGGCATCCTGTTCGCAGTGCCGCAGTTGCTACTTATCTTCACCTTTTTCTATTGGCCGGCGGGTCAGGCGGTCTTCTGGTCCTTGACGCTGCAGCAGCCCTGGGGTGGCGGCAATATCTGGGTCGGCCTCGATAATTTCAAATCCATTCTCGCCAGCTCCGATTACTGGAACTCGGTCACGATCAGCATCATCTTCGCTGCCATCAGCACAAGTATTTCCATGGCAGGCGGGCTGATCCTCGCTGCGCTGACCGATCGGCAGCTGCGCGGCTCGAAAATCTATCGCGTAGTCCTGATCTGGCCTTACGGTATTGCTGCCCCCGCATCGGCGATGGCCTTCCGGTTCATTCTGGCGCCGGAAGCAGGACTCATGGCCGTGGTCAATCAGTGGTGGCCGGGAATATGGGACCCGGGTCTTGACGGCAACGCCGCCATGGCCTGCGTCATCGCCGCCTTCTCGTGGAAATATATCGGCTACAGCTTCATCTTCTTCCTCGCCGCTTTCCAGGCCATTCCACGCGCGCTCATCGAGGCGTCCGCCATGGACGGCTCCGGCGTGCTCCGCCGCTTCTGGGACATCCAGTTCCCATTGATCACGCCGACGATCTTCTTCCTGCTCGTCATCAACATCACCGAAAGCTTCCAGGATTCATTCGGCATCGTCGACATCATGACATCGGGCGGCCCGCACAACTCGACCAACCTCATGGTCTACAAGATCTATTCGGACGGCTTCAAAGGCCTCGATTTTTCCGGTGCGGCGGCGCAGAGCATCATTCTCATGCTGCTGATCGTCCTGCTTACCATCTTCCAGTTCCGCTTCATCGAGAAGCGCGTGCATTATCGTTGAGGCTGACATGGTCGAGCGCACCCCCATCCTTAATTTCTTCACCCACCTGATCCTGCTGCTTGGATTCATCGTCGCTGTAGGCCCGCTGGCCATCGTCGCCATTGCCGCGTCGCATAACATCACCGACGTCAACAAAGTGCCGATGTCGCTGATCCCCGGCTCGGATTTCTGGGTCAACATGCAGACGGCATGGACGACCGCCGGTCTCGGTCCCAAGCTGCTGAACAGCCTGATCTTCGCCACCGGTGTTGCGGTGGGCAAAGTGCTCATTTCGGCGATAACGGCCTTTTCCCTGGTCTATTTCCGCTATCCGGGCCGCCATTTCATTTTCTGGCTCATCTTCATAACGCTCATGCTGCCGCTTGAAGTGCGTATCGTGCCGACCTATGCGGTCGCAGCGAACGTCATGTCGCCCTTCCAGGGAATTCTCGACATCACCGGCATCACCTGGCTCATCGCAAAGCTTACGGGTATCGAAGTCTCGCTGAACCTCGGGCTACTCAACTCCTCGATCGGCCTTATCCTGCCGTTGGTCGCGACGGCGACTGGCACCTTTCTTTACCGCCAATTCTTCCTGACGATACCGGACGAGTTGGCTGAAGCCGCGCGAATGGACGGCGCGGGGGCATTGCGCTTCTTCGTCGACATCCTGCTGCCGCTGTCGCGCACCAATATGGCCGCGCTCGGCACCATCATGTTCCTCTGGGCCTGGAACCAGTATCTGTGGCCGTTGTTGGTAACCACCGATCCCGCCCACGTAACGGCTGTTCACGAGCTTAAGTCACTCATCCCGAACTTTGGCGGCCTTCCGGAGTGGCATATCGCAATGGCTGGCACGCTGATCATTATGATTCCACCGCTTGCCGTCGTCGTGCTGATGCAGCGTTGGGTCGTTCGCGGCATGATCGCTACGGAAAAGTGATATTCTACCCGCCGCGTCGCATTGCTCGGCGCGGGGCCCTTTGAAGACCTCTTCTCCCGCTGCGCAACAGATCAAATCTCCACAAAGCATCGGATGGCTTCCATCCGATGCTTTGCCACGCCTAGCTCCGGCTTCATCTCCATAATCGCAGCCAAGTGATGTTCATTGGAGCGAGCGCTTCTGAGCAGGTTTGCGATCGGCAAGCTCCGTCGACCTCCGACACATAAAAAGCCCGGAAGTCGGGAAAACTTCCGGGCTATACCTACTGAAAACTTATGTTTGAAATCAGCTCGCCAGCACCTTCAGCGGCGTGACCGAAGCAACGGCGTCGAGCCGCAGCCCGGTATCCTGGGCGAAGAGGTGCGTGTGCTGCTGCGGCAGTTCCAGCGCAACCGACTGACCGGTCTGGCCTGTCGTATGATCGGCAACGGCGACGGCGAAGCTCGAACCGTTGATATCGCAATGGATGACACGGCCAGCACCGAGTTCTTCGACGAAATCGACCGTTGCCGGGATAGCACCGGGCGTGCCGGCAGGAACGAGGCGTGCATGTTCCGGCCGGAGGCCGAGGGCGACCGGCTGGCCGGCATGGCGCTTGCCGATGTTGGCGTCGATGGCGATCGGAATGCCGTCGAAGATGAATTGCTCGCCATTGGCCGCGAAAGTGCCTTCCAGGAAATTCATGGCCGGGGAGCCGATGAAGGAGCCGACGAAACGGGTGCGCGGCGTGTTGTAGACCTCGAGCGGCGTGCCGACCTGCTCGACATTGCCCTTGTACATGACGACGAGCTTGTCGGCGAGCGTCATGGCCTCGACCTGATCATGCGTCACGAAGACCGACGTTGCCGACAGGCGCTTGTGCAGGCGGCGGATTTCGACGCGCATCTGCACGCGCAGCTTGGCATCGAGGTTGGAAAGCGGTTCGTCGAATAGGAAGACCTTCGGCTCGCGGATGATGGCGCGGCCCATGGCGACGCGCTGGCGCTGACCGCCGGAAAGCTCGGCCGGCTTGCGTGCCAGGAAATCTTCGAGGCCGACGATCTTGGCGGTTTCCCTGATGCGGCGGTCACGCTCGGCGCGCGGCACGCCGGCGACCTTGAGCGCATAGCCCATGTTGGCTGCGACATCCATGTGCGGATAGAGCGCGTAGTTCTGGAAGACCATGGCGCAGCCGCGCTCGCGCGGCTCGAGCTGGTTGACCACCTTGCCGTCAATGCTGATTTCGCCCGAGGTGATATCCTCAAGACCGGCGATCATGCGCAGCAGGGTGGACTTGCCACAGCCGGAAGGTCCGAGGATGACGACAAATTCGCCCGATCGGAAATTCAGGTCGACGCCATGAACGACCGGATTGCGTCCATAGGCCTTGCGAACTTGTTCGATGCGGATTTCCGCCATTTTAATCTTCCCCGCCTGTCCATTCTCGGCACGTCAATCGGGTGGACTGCTAGCGAATTTGCATTACAGAACAGTGACAAGCATTCCTTATACCACAAAGGAGATCGAGTTTTCCCTACGAGAGTTGCGTGTGGCATTCGCTTATGTAACGCGTGGTAGTGAAACCATTCGACGGTCTGCGTCGTATAAGGGTTTCCGCAGCCAAAAGGCATGCGAGAAGCAATAGAGGATGACCGATCGGCCAGGACCATGACAACAGCGATAAAAGAGCCGAACCCCATCCTGCTATGGTTTCGCAAGGATCTCCGCCTGGACGACAACCACGCGCTGCAGTCGGCGGCAACATCGAGCCGCCCTCTAATTCCCGTCTATATTCGCGAGCCAGGCGTAGCGGCGCGTGGCCCACTTGGCGGAGCACAGGAATGGTGGCTGCATCATTCGCTCGCTGCCCTGCAAACCGCTCTTGATGCAGTTGGGAACAAGCTCATTCTTCGCCAGGGCGATGCCCTGACGGTGCTTAAAAAACTCATTGACGAAACCGGGGCCGAAGCCGTCGTCTGGAACCGTCGATACGATCCGGCCGGTATCGAGGTGGACACCCAAATCAAGAAGGCTTTGCGGAGCAAGGGCATCGAGGCCAACAGCTTTGCCGGTCAGCTGCTGCACGAACCCACGCGCCTGCGCACGGGAACCGGTAACCATTACAAGACTTACACGCCGTTCTGGCGCGCATTCGAGCAATCCGGCGAGCCGCCGTTTCCGATCGAGGCGCCCCGAAGGCTTCTTGCGCCCCACCGCTGGCCGCAATCGGACTCTCTTGATGCTTGGTCGCTGCTGCCCACAAAGCCGAACTGGGCATCCGAGTTCGTGGACATTTGGACGCCAGGCGAAGCGGCGGCTCTCGATAAGCTGGAAGACTTCGTCAACGGCGCGCTTAATAACTATGCGGTCAGCCGTGACTTTCCGGACAAACCGGCAACCTCCCTGCTCTCGCCACATCTGGCGCTCGGAGAGATTTCACCTGCCCGTATGTGGCACGCAACACGCGGACTATCCGGCAAGATCCCGAACGATGATATCGTTCGCTTTCGCAAGGAGCTTGTCTGGCGGGAGTTCTGCTATCATCAGCTCTTTCATTTCCCAAAGCTCCGGACAGCCAACTGGAACGATCGCTACGATGATTTTCCCTGGCTATCGGATGCCAAGCTGCTGGCAAGCTGGCAGCATGGGCAGACAGGTTATCCGATCGTCGATGCCGGCATGCGGCAGCTGTGGCGCCATGGCTGGATGCACAATCGCGTTCGCATGATCGCGGCATCTTTCCTGATCAAGGATCTGCTGATCGACTGGCGCGAAGGCGAAGCCTGGTTTCGCGACACGCTCGTCGATGCCGATCCGGCCGCCAATACCGCGAACTGGCAGTGGGTGGCAGGCTCCGGCGCCGATGCTTCACCCTTCTTCCGCATCTTCAATCCGGTGCTGCAGGGCGAGAAATTCGATCCGGATGGCGGCTATGTCCGAACTTTCGTGCCGGAGCTCTCCAAGCTCGACAACAAATATATCCACCGGCCGTTCGAGGCGCCTGATGACGTGCTCAAGCGTTCAGGAATAGAACTCGGCAAACACTACCCCCGTCCCATCGTCGATCATGCCACGGCGCGGCAGCGTGCGCTCGCCGCGCACGCATCGCTTAAAGATGATGGATAGGCGCTATTCCGCTGGATGCGCCGTGATATGCGGCCCGGCCGGCCGGCGCTTGCTGCCGCTCCCCAAAAAATACCTGAGCACTTTGAAATACAGGCTATAGGGCAGAAACTTCAGCAGCTTTGCCCGATAGACCATGCTCTTTGGGAAACTGATGTCGAAGGATGGTGATTTCAACCCGGCGGCGATCGCATCCGCCGCCTGCTGTGCCGACACGATCTCAGGCATGTCGAACTTATTTTGAGCCGTCAACGGCGTGTCGACATAGCCCGGGGTGATGAGCTGGATGCGGATGCCCATGCGATCGAGCTCGAAGTTCAGGCTTTCCGCCATGTTGATCAGCGCGGCCTTGCTGGCTCCGTAAGCCGCACCGCCGGGAAGTCCGCCATAACCGGCGACGGATGAGACAAGGGCAACTTGGCCGTATCCCCGCGCCCGCATATGCCGCACCGCCGGAACGAGACAATTGACGACACCGTGAAGATTGACGGCAAAACTGCGTTCGAACACTTCGTGATTAAGATCTTCGCCCCGTGCCGGCAAATAGACGCCGGCGTTCAGAACCGCCAGGGCAATGGGGCCGTGCTGATATTCAATTGCCGCAACTGTGTGCTCCATGTCCTCTGTATCGGTCACATCGCCGTCGAGCACGACAATGCCGCCTGCAAGCGCGCTTGCCTCGGCCTGCAGCGCCAGAAGCTTGTCGTGGCTGCGCGCCGTAACGGCGACCTTGTAGCCTTCTTCTGCCAGCTTCAGCGCGAGCGCGCGGCCGATACCGGAACTGGCGCCGGTAATCCAGACGACTCCGTGTTCAGGACGTGCGATGAACGGGCTCATGGCTCTTCTCCTTGGCTGGCGGCCGCCTACATCAAACGCTTGAACTGCGGCCGTCCGTGGCATTTTAGAAATAGCGCATCATTGTGGCCGCTTTCGGCCAGACTAAGGGCGTCATCGGGAAAACAATGTCACCAATTGGAGACCGAAGACCTGGATGAAAGAGGGAGGTCGAGACGCCCGCCAAGTCGAATTTTGCGAGGCGAATAGATAGCAAGGAACAGAATTTCTTGCCTATCCCGCCTTGTGAAGGGAAAAGACCGTTCTTACAGTAGTTGCGAACAGAAGGCAGATTCCAATGACCGTCCATCCGTCCGTCCTCGAAGCAATTGGCAATACGCCGTTGATCAAGCTCAAGGGCGCCTCCGAGGCGACGGGCTCGACCATTCTCGGCAAGGCCGAATTTCTCAATCCCGGTCAATCGGTGAAGGATCGCGCCGCGCTCTACATCATCCGCGACGCCGAGAAGAAGGGGCTGCTGAGGCCGGGCGGCGTCATCGTCGAGGGCACGGCCGGCAATACCGGCATCGGCCTGACGCTGGTTGCCAAGGCACTCGGCTACCGCACCGTCATCGTCATTCCTGAGACACAGAGCCAGGAAAAGAAGGATGCATTGAAACTGCTCGGGGCCGAACTGGTGGAAGTTCCCGCTGTCCCCTACAAGAACCCGAACAACTACGTGAAGGTCTCCGGCCGGCTGGCCGAACAGCTCGCAAAGACCGAGCCTAACGGCGCGATCTGGGCAAACCAGTTCGACAACGTTGCCAACCGTCAGGCCCATATCGAGACGACGGCCAAAGAAATCTGGTACGATACCGATGGCAAGATTGACGGCTTCATCTGCTCGGTCGGTTCCGGCGGCACGCTCGCCGGCGTCGCTATGGGGCTGCATGCCTTTAACAAGGACATCAAGATCGGTATTGCCGACCCCGAAGGTGCCGCCCTTTATGAATTCTACAAGAACGGCGAGCTGAAATCCTCCGGCTCTTCGATCACCGAAGGCATCGGCCAAGGCCGCATCACGGCGAACCTGGAGGGTTTCACGCCCGATTTCGCCTATCAGGTCACCGATGCCGAAGCGCTTCCCTACGTCTTCGATCTGGTCGAATACGAGGGCCTGTGCCTAGGCGGCTCGACTGCCATCAATATTGCCGGCGCGGTTCGTCTCGCCAGGGATCTCGGCCCCGGACATACGATCGTGACCATCCTGTGCGATTACGGCAATCGCTATCAATCCAAGCTCTTCAATCCGGACTTCCTGAAGTCGAAGGGCCTGCCGCTGCCGGGCTACTTGGAAAAGCGGACTGAAATTGCCGTCCCCTACGAAACAACAGCGTGACCATATGACCGTCCATGCCCTCTATCGTGACGATTTCTATCTATCGACGGCCGAAGCAGTCGTTACCGCGATCCACGAAGACGGGGGCATCGAGCTCGATCAGACCTGTTTTTATGCGACTTCGGGCGGTCAGCCTGGCGATACCGGTTTCCTCGAGCGCGGCGACGGCTCGAGGATCATGCTCGGTCAAACGAAGCATGGGCCGATCAAGGACATCATCATTCATGTCCCGCTCGAAAATCAGCCCTTGCCCATCGTCGGTGAGAAGCTGGTGCTGCATATCGACTGGGCGCGCCGCTACAAGCTGATGCGCATGCATACGGCCTGCCATCTCCTCTCGGTGGTCTGCCCCTATCCGATCACGGGCGCGGCGGTCGGCGAGGATGAGAGCCGGGTCGATTTCGACATGAGCGAGACGATCGACAAGGATGAAGTGACGGCGAAGATGATGGCGCTCGTTAATGAGAACCATCCCGTCTTCGTCCGCTGGATTACCGACGAGGAGCTGATCGCCAATCCGGGCATCGTCAAATCCAAGAATGTGCGCCCGCCGATGGGCCTTGGCCGCGTCAGTCTCGTCTGCATCGGCGAGGATTCGGCCGTCGACAGCCAGCCTTGCGGCGGCACGCATGTGTCGGAAACGCAGGAGGTCGGCGCGATCCATATCGCCAAGATCGAGAAGAAGGGCAAGGAAAACCGCCGCTTCCGCATTCGTTTCGGCCCACCGACCAACGAGAATTGACCGGGTAAGCGCCTATATCTCGATATCAAGACCAATAAACCAAAGCAGGGAGTGATCATCATGGCAGCGGACAAGAGCCGTTTCGTCGTATCCGCCGACTGGCTGCAGAGCGAGCTGGGCGCCAAGAACCTGCGCATCCTCGATGCATCCTTTTATCTGCCGGCGCAGAAGCGCGATGCCGATGCCGAATATGCCAGCGGCCATATTCCCGGCGCCATCCGCTTCGACCAGGACAAGATTGCGGATCATTCGACCAACCTGCCGCATATGGTCCCCTCGCCCGAGTTTTTCGCCGCGGAAGTCGGCAAGCTCGGTATCAGCGAAAACGACCGCATCGTCATCTATGACGGTCCGGGCCTGTTCGCCTCCCCGCGCGTCTGGTGGCTGTTCCATATCGTCATGGGCGCCCCAAACGTCTTCGTGCTCGATGGCGGTCTGGATGGCTGGAAGGCCGAAGGGCGGCCACTGGAGACGGCGACGCCTGCCTTTGCGCCCGCAACGTTCAAGCCGAAGTTCAACGCCAGCCGCGTCGTCTCGCTCGACGAGATGCGAGAAATCGTCGACAGCCGTTCGCTGCAGATCGCCGATGCCCGCAGTAGCGGCCGTTTTGCAGCAACCGAGCCTGAGCCGCGCCAAGGCATGCGCTCGGGTCATATGCCGGGAGCCAGAAGCCTGCCATCGGGCGTCTTCGCCACGAACGGCAAGTTCAAGTCGCTGCCGGAATTAAGGGAAACCATCGAGAAGGCCGGCATAGATCTCGAAAAGCCCGTGGTGACGACCTGCGGCTCCGGTATTACGGCTGCCATCATCACGCTGGCGCTCGAATCCCTCGGCCATGGCGACAACAAGCTCTATGACGGCTCCTGGTCGGAATGGGGCAGCCGGGAAGATACACCCATCGTCACCGGTCAAGATTGAGCATGCCGATCGTGAAGACGCCCTCGTCCATCAAGGTTCACATCACCCGCCTAGAAATGACCGCTCCGCCCAAGACAAGCTTGCCGGTGCCGGTCAATATCCAGACCGCGATCATGCGGGCGCCCGGCATCCCGCTGCCCTTCTATCGCTATCTCTATCGCCAGGTCGGCGCCCGCTGGCACTGGGTGGAGCGTCTGCGCCTCTCTGACGAGCAGCTGACCGCTGTTCTTCACGACCAGCGCAACGATATCAGTGTGCTTTACGTTAACGGCGCTCCGGGTGGATTCTTCGAATATTTCCGGCAGGACGAGGACACGATCGAGCTCAGCCATTTCGGGCTCATCGAAAACGCGCTCGGCCTCGGCATCGGCAAATGGTTCCTGCTGCAGTCGCTCTACGCCATCTGGACGTTGAACCCGCAACGCATCGTGACAACGACGAACAATCTCGATCATCCCAGGGCATTGCAGCTCTACCAGATGTTCGGCTTCTCGCCGATCTCGACCGGAGAAGGCATCGTTCGGCCCTTGAGCGACAAGGAACTGCTGGAGCTCGCGAAGAAAGGCTGACTCTTCGAGATGGCAGGAATCGGGTGGTTTCGCGCTTTGTTTAAGAGCATCACATGGCAGATCTCGAAAGGAGCTTTGCCATGCCTTCCATCGCTTTTGCAGCCATGCCTACCTCGGACGCCGAAGCTCTTTGGAGCGGCGGCGTGGATGCCTACGGTCACCAGCCGGAGACCATGATTTCCGATGGTCCGGGCTATCCCTGCCGTCACTGCCTGCGCAATATCGATGCCGGCGAAGAGCTGCTCGTCTTCGCCTATCGCCCCTTCCCTGAACTGCAGCCCTATGCAGAAACAGGTCCGATCTTCCTGCATAAGACGCCGTGCCTGCGCTACGAGGCGGAAGAGATCCTGCCCCCTGTGCTGGCGAGCAGCCGGGATTTCATCGTGCGTGGCTATGGCAGGAGCGACCGCATCGTCTACGGGACTGGTGCAGTGACGCCGACTGGCGATATTGCTGTTTATGCGGCCTCGCTGTTTGAGCGCCCGGACATTGCCTATGTCCATGTCCGCTCGGCGCGCAACAATTGCTACCAATGCCGGATCGACAAAATAGGAGCGCCGGCATACGCGGATGCCGGCGCCTCCATCTGACGTACGCGTGATGGGCTTTACGCGACGTTCAGAATGCTTTCCGGCGCAACGGCTTCATAACCGAGCGCTTCGGCTACCGCCTTGTTGGTGATGCGGCCCTTATGGACGTTGAGGCCATTGCGGAGGTGCTTGTCTTCCGCAATAGCGCGCAAGCCACGATCGGCCAAAGCGAGGCCGTGATAGATCGTGGCGTTGTTCAAGGCATGGGCGGAAGTAACAGGAACCGCACCCGGCATGTTGGCGACGCAATAATGCACGACACCTTCCACCACATAGGTCGGATCGGAATGCGTCGTCGCATGAGAGGTCTCGAAACAGCCGCCCTGGTCGATGGCGACGTCGACGATAACGGAACCCTGCTTCATGCCCGACAGCATTTCGCGCGTGACCAGCTTCGGCGCGGCAGCACCGGGGATCAGCACGGCACCAATGACGAGATCGGCGGAAAAGACCTCTTCTTCCAGTGCCTGGATGCTGGAATAACGGGTATGGACGCGGCCGTTGAAGATATCGTCAAGCTGGCGCAGGCGCGGGAGCGAACGATCGAGGATGCTGACATCGGCGCCGAGCCCGGCCGCCATCTTGGCCGCATGCAGGCCGACGACACCGCCGCCGATAATCGTCACCTTGGCCGGCAGCACCCCCGGCACGCCGCCGAGCAGGATGCCAAGCCCGCCATTGGCCTTTTGCAGAGCTGTCGCACCCGCCTGGATTGAGAGACGGCCAGCAACCTCCGACATCGGCGCCAGCAGCGGCAGGCCGCCGCGCTCGTCTGTCACGGTTTCATAGGCAACGGCTGTAACGCCGGATGCGAGCAGCCCCTTGGTCTGTTCCGGATCGGGCGCGAGATGCAGATAGGTGTAAAGAAGCTGTCCGTCACGGAGTTGCGCCCACTCCGAGGGCTGCGGCTCCTTGACCTTCACGATCATGTCGCACTTCTCGAAAATATCCTTGGCGCTCGGGGCGATTTTGGCGCCGGCGGCCGCATAGGCGTGATCATCGGCGCCGATGCCGGCGCCAGCCTTCGTCTCGACCCAGACTTCATGGCCATGGGCGATATATTCGCGAACGGATGCCGGCGTCAGGCCGACGCGGTACTCGTGATTCTTGATTTCCTTCGGGCAACCAACGCGCATTTCATTCCTCCTCGAATGCTGTTGCGTCTTTCATTTTCTCCAACTGAAATCAGACCACCACCGCCCCGCAATGTCCTTGCAAAGACGATTTGCGCTGCAGCCATTTTTCGTGATTTATTGCGTGAACAGGAGTTTTTTCGAAAGATCTTCGAATGTCCGACCTAGACGCCATAGATCATTCGATTCTTCGGATGCTGCAGCAGAACGCCAGGATCACCAATGCGGAACTGGCCGAGAAGGTCGGTCTTTCGCCCTCGGCCTGTTCGCGGCGGCTCGATATCCTGGAAAAGAGCGGCGTCATCGACGGCTATCACGCGCATCTCTCGCACAAGGCGCTTGATTACAAGATGATCGCCTTCGTGCACATCTCGCTGTCAGGCCAGTTCGCCAAGACGCTTTCGGAATTCGAAACGGCGGTGAAGCGCTGCCCCAATGTGCTGTCTTGCTACCTCATGTCGGGCGAATACGATTACATATTGCGCGTCGCCGCGCGCGACCTCGAGGACTACGAGCGCATCCATCGCGACTGGCTCTCGGCCCTGCCGCACGTCGTGAAGATCAATTCGAGCTTCGCGCTGCGCGAGATCATCGACCGGCCGAATGTGGGCCTGTGATCTTCGTCAGCGCATATCCAGCAGCAATGCGCGATGATCGGACACCTCGGGCTCGGCTACAGGATCGAAACGGATGACCTCGACATTCGAAGTCACCAGCATGTAGTCGGCAAAACGCGGCTGCTTCTTGTAATGCGAGGTGCGCGTGTCGTCATGTCCCCGTGAAGTGACGAGATCGACAAGACCCAGGCTGCCGAGGATCTTGAAGGTCTCGCTATCCGGCAACACGTTGAAGTCACCGCAAACGACCAGCCGGTCGCCCTCTTGCCGAACCTGGCGAATGATCTCGACCAGCGCATACGCCTGATGGCGTCGGGCCGGCGTATCGCCCTTGCCTTCGAGATCCCGCAGGCCGTGCATATGCGCAATGGTGATGGGATAGCCGCGCTCATAGTCGAACAGGCGGATGCAATGGGCATTGCGCGAACGCGGATGAGGCCCATAGCCATCGGCCGAGAATTCACCATGAACGAAGCCGGCTGCCTGGCCGATGATCGGATAGGTCCGGCGCACGAATGTTGCCAGTCCGAACTCGGAATCGAATCGCCGGTCCCCATCGAAAAGATCGCCTCGCGCTACGGGGAGAAAGAAAGCATCGTAAGCTGGCAAAGCAGCCTTCAGTTCCTCGAAAAGATTGGCGCGCTGCGGGAGCTCGATGCCGTGATCGCGATAGACCAGCCAATCGGCGTCCGCTCCCTGCGTGCGAACCATTTCCTGTAGGAACAGAACATCCGCATCGATATCAACGAGATAGGGGATTAGCGGCTCATGCAGCCGGCCGCCCCATGCATTCAATGAAACGATACGCATATCCTGCACCTCTCATAGTCACATCGCCGATCGCAGCAGCCATCGCGATGCGGTACCGATTCGGGACGCCCGGCTACAATTTTAGCGATTATGCTAAACATCCCGCAAGGCACATCTGATATCCAAAACGAGAAAAGGCGGATGAGCCGGGATAACATCATGCAGTTCTCTTCGAAATCTCCCATTCAGGGCAATCTGAAAATCAAGACACGCGGCTCGTCGCGCCACCATGCGCGGCTCATGGGCCAGGTTCGATATTTCACCAAGCTTGTCACCGGCCGCGTGGTCGATATTTCCACCAGCGGCATTGCGCTCGACCTGCAGGCGCCGCTTTATGCCGCCGCCGGCAGCAAGGTTCGCGTCGAATGCGACGATATCGGCCTGCTGGATGGTTTCGTGCGCTGGGCTCACAACGGCCGCATCGGCATCGAATTCGACCGCTCGTCCAATGCCTCGGCTAAGGTCGCGTCCTATTTCCGCTTTTTCCACAAGGACATGAAGCCTGTTCTCAAACGTTGATGGCATGTCGGCTTGAGCCGGCTACGATCCACAATAAGCCTGTCACATTACTGGTGCACACCTTCAAAAATCGTCCTAATCTCCCTCGCCCGAGAGATGATCGACGGATTTATAGCCCCATCGTTGAAGGAGTGTCTTATGTCTTCCATTCTGGATTTACCCAGCATGTCGCGCCGTTCCCTGCTGCAAGGCCTCAGTGCCACGGCGGCGCTGATCGTGCTGCATCCTTTCGCGGCCCGCGCGGCGAGCAACCAGGCGCATCTGCGCCTCATGGAAACGACCGACATTCATGTCAACGTATTTCCCTATGACTATTATGCCGACAAGCCGAACGATACGATGGGCCTGACGCGCACGGCGACGATCATCGACAATATCCGGGCCGAAGCCACCAACTCGCTCCTCATCGACAATGGCGACGTGCTCCAGGGCAATCCGATGGGCGATTACATGGCCTATCAGCACGGCATGAAGGACGGTGACGTCCATCCGGTCATCAAGGCGATGAACACGCTCGGCTATTCCGTGGGCACGCTCGGCAACCACGAATTCAACTATGGCCTCGACTTCATGTTCAAGGTGCTGGCGGGTGCAAACTTCCCGTTCGTCTGCGCCAACCTGACCAAGGGCCAGCTCGCTTCCGACCCCACGAAGGACGACCTGTTCTTCAAACCCTATCTGATCCTCGAAAAGAAGATCAAGGACGGCGCAGGCAATGAAAGCCCGATCAAGATCGGCTTCATCGGCTTCGTGCCGCCACAGATCATGCTCTGGGACATCAAGAACCTCGAAGGTAAGGCGCAGACGCGCGATATCGTCGAAGCCGCCACGGCCTGGGTTCCGGTCATGAAGGCCGAAGGCGCCGATATCGTCATCGCTCTCTCGCATTCCGGCATCGACGGCAGCGGCCCGAGCGAGAAGATGGAAAACGCCTCGCTCTATGTCGCGGCGGTCGATGGCATCGATGCCGTCTTCACCGGCCATCAGCATCTCGTCTTCCCCGGCCCTAAGACGTGGGACGGCATCAAGGATGCCGATCCGGTCAAGGGAACGCTCCATGGCAAGCCCGCCGTCATGGCCGGCTTCTGGGGCTCGCATCTCGGCCTCATCGACCTGCTGCTCGAAAAGGACGGCAAGAGCTGGAAGATCGTCGACTTCACTTCCGAGGCACGCCCGATCTACCACCGCGACGACAAGAAGAAGGTTGTCGCCGATGTCGCAGACAAGAAGGAAGTCGTGGAAGCAGCCAAGGCCGAGCATGAGGCGACGCTGACCTATGTCCGCACACCTGTCGGCAAGACCTCCGCACCGCTCTATTCCTACTTCGCGCTGGTCGCCGACGATCCCTCTGTCCAGATCGTCAGCCAGGCGCAGATCTGGTACATCAAGAACATATTGAAGGAGACGCAGTACAAGGACCTGCCGGTTCTTTCGGCGGCTGCCCCCTTCAAATGCGGCGGTCGCAACGGCGCCGACTATTATACCGACGTTCCCGCCGGCAATATCGCCATCAAGAACGTCGCCGATCTCTACCTCTACCCGAACACCGTGCAGGCCGTCGTCATCAACGGCGCGCAGGTCAAGAACTGGCTGGAAATGTCGGCTGCGATGTTCAACCAGGTGCAGCCCGGCGCCAAGGATGCGGATCTGATCAACAGCAGCTTCCCATCCTACAACTTCGATGTCATCGACGGCGTCACCTACCAGATCGACCTTTCGCAGCCACGCCGCTTCGGCGATGACGGCAAGGTTCTGAATGCTGATGCAAACCGCATCCAGAACCTGCAGTTCAACGGCAAGCCGATCGACCCCGCGCAGAAGTTCCTGGTCGTCACCAACAACTACCGCGCCGGCGGCGGCGGCAACTTCCCGGAAATCGCGGCGGACAAGGTCGTCTATCAGGCGCCGGACACGAACCGCGACGTCATCGTGCGCTATGTCCACGAGCAGGGCACGATCAACCCGACCGCCGACGGCAACTGGACCTTCAAGCCGCTGGAGGACACGACCGTCCGGTTCCAGAGTTCGCCGAAGGCCAAGGATTTCCTTGAGCAGGTCAAGAGCGTGAAGATCGAAGATGCCGGCGAAGGTGCCGACGGCTTCCGCAACTACAGGCTGGTGCTGTAATCATTGACGACTGCTGCTTCTTCGGGAAAAAGAGGCTAGTTACGCATGAAATGAGGTCGTTGCTGCTCCACACCTTCTCCCCAACGGGGAGAAGGTGCCGACAGGCGGATGAGAGGGCTGTCAAGGATACGAAAGCCATGGATTCGAGGCCATCAGCCCCCCTCATCCGACCCTTCGGGCCACCTTCTCCCCGTTGGGGAGAAGGAATTCACGACACCAAAAGCCTTAGAAGCACGTGCCTACGGTAACCAGGAGAGGACTTTTTCACTCGGCTGCCAGACGCTTGTCACCTGGATGGAACATCTCGACGGCGGACTTGAAGTCCTCCTGATTCGGGCACCGCGCCAGGCGCGAGCGGAAAGCCTCGATCATCCATGCGGCAGCAGGTCCCGGAGGATTGTCGACCTTGCGGACGGCATAGAGCGGGTATTCGCTCTGATCGTAGACATCGAGAGCCAAAGGCACCAGCCTGCCCTTCTGCAGATCCTCCATGATGAACGAGGCCGGCAGACCGCCCCAGCCAAGACCACCCCGGATCAACTGATGCTTGGTGGCGATGTCGCTCAGATGCCAGATCTTGTAGGACAGGACGTTGAAATCCTTGCCATTGGTGAGGTTTGACGCGTCGGTGACGACCAATTGCACTTCTTCGCGTACATCGGCAAGCGTCAACGGCCGTCCCAGCAAAGCGAGTGGATGCGTCGGGGCAGCAACCGGCATCATGAAGGAAT
Source organism: Rhizobium sp. BK491 (assembly GCF_014194925.1). Classification (NCBI taxonomy): domain Bacteria; kingdom Pseudomonadati; phylum Pseudomonadota; class Alphaproteobacteria; order Hyphomicrobiales; family Rhizobiaceae; genus Rhizobium; species Rhizobium sp. BK491. The sequence goes on along the minus strand of NZ_JACIAR010000001.1, from coordinate 55,744 downwards.
GTCCGATGCGCTCGATCACCAAAGCATCATCCTGTTTCACAACCGAGCCGCCGATACCGATCGTCGACTTGCCGCTTGTGACAAGCTCCAGCATTGAGCCGAGTTCGCCGGTATCGAGCCGCAGGGAGACGTAAGGAAAACGATCACGGAATTCGCGCAGCACGTCGACGGTCGCATGAACCGGCACCATGACGCTGATGGCGACGGCCACCTCCGCCTCGAGCCCGGTCTTCAAACCCTTCACCCTGGCGCGCATCACTTGCAGATCGGAAAGAATGCGGCGCGCATCCTCAAGCATCACCCTGCCCGCATCCGTCAGCTTCGGCTGGCGCGATCCCGAGCGCTCGAACAGCGGCATTTCGAGCTGAGCCTCCAGATTGGCGATCGTGTAGCTGATGACCGACTGCGCGCGGTTAAGCGCGCGCGAGGCGGCGGAGAAACTGCCTGACTCGGCGACGGTCAGAAAGACCTGCAATTGGTCAAGGGTGGGATTGGGGAGCATCTGCCATCCATTCTATCGATAATTCCAATCCATATTATCACAGTTTTTCTCGATAGCACTGACGACTTATTTATGGGGGCGAACGTGATCGGACTCTCCCAGCCGATTTAGCAACTTATTGAAAAGGAAAACGGATATGTCCTCCATTCTGCTTCTGACCTCCAGCCCGCGTCCGGACTCGCTCTCCACCAAGATCGCCACCGAGCTGGCCGAGAAGATCAAGTCCAACAACCCGGGCAAGACGCTCGTCAAGCGCGACCTCGCTTCTGACAACCTGCCCCATATCGACGGCCCGTTCACCGACGCCATCCGCACGCCGGCAGACGCCCGCACGCCCGAGCAGCAGGAACTGGTCAAGGTTTCCGACGCGCTGGTCGACGAGCTGCTCGCAGCCGACACGCTGGTCATCGGCACCGGCCTCATCAACTTCAACATCTATTCCTCGCTGAAGACCTGGATCGATAACATCGCCCGCGCCGGCCGCACCTTTACCTATACGGAAACCGGCCCGAAGGGCCTTGCCACCGGCAAGAAGGCCTACATCGTGCTCGCCTCCGGCGGCGTCTACTCCGAAGGCCCGGCTGCCCCGCTGAACCACGCCGTTCCCTACCTGAAGTCGGTTCTCGCCTTCATCGGCATCACCGATGTCGAGACCGTCTACATCGAAGGCGTGGCCTTCGGTCCGGAAGCTGCTGAAAAGGCCATCGGCGCTGCCCAGGCTCGCGCTTCCGAGCTGGCTCTCGCCGCTTAATCAATTACTTATTCAGATGATCACAGGCGGCCGGGGTTAAAACCGGCCGCTTTGCTATTTTGCTTGCGGCAGCGCCTTTACGAACTGCTTCACGGTCTCCAGAATTTCGGCCGAAAGAGCCTCGTCATCCGCCACGCGCGCGAGGCCGAGCGCCCCGGTCATCAGGCACGACGCGATGATCGCCTTTCGCCTTGCTTCGGCAGTTTCCGGCTCCGGCATGCGCGCCGTCATGGAATTGAAATTCCGTCGCAGGCCTTCCGTCGCAACGGCGCGGACCGTATCGCTGCTACGCGCCAAATCCGCCGTCAGCGCCGCATAGGCGCAGCCCTCGCCGCAATGATCGCGATGACCTTCGCTGAGATAGGTATCGACATAATCGTTGAGCGAGATGGTCTCGGGGACGATCCCCTTTTCCTCCTGCCGCCGCCGCCATGACCCGATCGCCGATTCGACGGCTTCTGCGACCAATTCATCGCGAGAGGCGAAGTGCTTGTAGAAGCCGCCGACGGTAAGCCCCGCCTCCTTCATGAGGTCGGCGACGCCAATCCCTTCCAATCCCTCCTCGCGCAGGCGCCTGGCGGCAAGCGTCACGATGCGTTCGTGCGTCTTCTGCTTTTCCAATTGTGAGCGGCCCATCGAAAATCCTTTCATGCCCGGCTTGACAAAATGGATTACGATCATAATCCTTATAGAGAACGATCATAATCCAGATCGTGACAAAAGCCAACAGGAGCTACGAACATGCGTCTCAAGAACAAGGTTGCCGTCATCACCGGCGGAAACAGCGGTATTGGCCTTGCCACCGCCCGCCTCTTCCTCGCCGAAGGCGCCAAGGTCGCCATAACAGGCCGCAACGCCAAGACACTGGCCGCAGCAGCCGAGCAACTCGGCGGCGGCGTGCTGGCATTGCAGGCTGACACGACCGATATCCCGGCGATGGAGAGGGCCTTTGCCGAGGCTGCGGAGAAGCTTGGAAAGTTCGATGTGGTCTTTGCCAATGCCGGCATTGCCGGGGATACGCCGCTCGGCAAAACGACGCTCGAGCAGTTCGAAACCATCGTCCGCGTCAATTTCACCGGCGTCTTCTTCACCGTGCAGGCCGCCCTGCCATATCTGAACGATGGCGGCTCGGTGATCCTGAACGGCTCCGTGCATGCCGTTCTCGGCATTCCCGGCGCTTCGGCCTATGCCGGCACGAAGGGCGCCGTTCGCGCCATGACCCGCAATCTCGCTTCCGAGCTTGCGCCGCGCGGCATCCGCGTCAACCAGGTGACGCCAGGCGCTACCAAGACACCGATCTGGGAGCCGCGCGCAGCCACGCCGGAGGCACTGGATGCGCTGCAGGCGCGCTTTGGCGGCCTGAGTGCGCTCGGCCGCATGAGCGAAGCCGATGAAATCGCCAAGGCCGCGCTCTATTTCGCCTCCGATGATTCCGCCAATGTCACGGCGATCGAAATCACGGTCGACGGCGGCGCCGTTAATGCCCCCGCTGGCGCAAAGATATTCCGCACGGCTTAAGCCCTGCGAACTATCAGCCACTAATTGCCATTGAGTGTTACGGGCCGCCAAAGCAGATGCAGAGGCGGCCTTGCGCCAAAACCGATTGCCGCAATGGACGACTTTTGCAATGCTGTGATCCCGAGCGGACAAGCCTCTTTTTAGCGCCGTTCTTCGCACGAAAATGCCAGCCAGCTGGGCGGCGACGGCCCGTATAACCCGTATAAAGAGAAAAAAGATGCTGATTCCGTTGTATACGCCGCGGCATTTCCGAGGCTTAAGCACTTGGCATATATCCGGCGGGCGTATCAAGGCTTACGGCATTTCTGCGCACGCCTCGGAGAAAGATCAATTCCTGCAGCCGGAATTGATCACTGCGGCACGCTCTTTCGTCGAAGCCAATCTCAGCCGCATGGAAGTGACGCCCCATTATTCCGCTGGCTTCGCTGTCCTTCATCACGGTAGCAGCGCAAAAACCTTATTGACGCAATGGTGGGTAAACGAGTGCGTTTGCATGCAATTCGCTGCTCAATCGGACTATTCCGGACAACCAAGCTTTTCATTCACCAAGAGTGATCTCATGGCGTGCGCGTATGAGCTGGTTGCTATTGATTTCGAGCGTCGCGCCTGGGTTTCGACGGTCATGTCGGGAAGGCCGATGGAAGCCTATCTGGAAAGCTGGCTACCGCACGGATTGTACTGATGCGGCTCTACGTCGGCCAATAATTAAACTTGGCGAACCTTTTCGCCATCGCCGAAGAGCCCGGCACCGTTTTGATCGATGATCTGTTGGCCCTTGCGGAAGGTCGATTCCACAGCATCATCCGAGGAGGTAAAAACATCGGCGCGGATAAAATTGCGCACCAGGATCTCGCCGTTCACATCCTTCTCAATCCGGCCCATAAGGCGGAACTGATTGCCCTCGCGCTGCGGCGTCGCATAGATCGTGCAGCCGGCATGCACCTGGGGTTCGACGCTGACTGTCGAGCCGCCGGACTTTTCAGTGCCCGCCTGCGATGCGCCACCGGTGAAAATCGAAAGGATATTTGAAAAGAACGAAGCCATGGATCGCCTTTAGCATGAAGGTTGCGGGCCCGCAAAGTCAAATGATCAGGTTTGCCAGGATCTCGTTTTCGGTGATGTCCTCGTAGCCCATGCCGGAACTTTCAAAGTTCGCGATAAGCTGTTTGAAATTATCGGGATTCTTCGTCTCGATGCCGATCAGGATGGAGCCGAAATTACGGGCGCTCTTCTTCAGATATTCGAAGCGGGCGATATCGTCTTCCGGCCCGAGCATGTTGAGGAAATCGCGAAGAGCGCCGGGACGCTGCGCGAGCCGGAGGATGAAGTATTTCTTCAAGCCTGCATAGCGCATGGCGCGCTCCTTGACGTCAGGCAGGCGCTCGAAGTCGAAATTGCCACCGGAGACCACGGCGATGATGGTCTTGCCGCGGATGCTCTCGCGATCGAGCTTTTCCAGCGCCGTGATCGCCAGCGCACCGGCCGGCTCCAGCACCACGCCCTCGACATTCAACATATCGGTGATGGTGACGCAGATGGCGTTTTCCTCGATGAGCTTGACCTGCTCGGCCGCAAAACCCTTCAGCGCAGCAAAGTTCAGTTCGCCGATGCGACCGACGGCAGCGCCATCGACGAAATTATCGACCTTCGCCAGTGTGACCACATGCCCCGCCTCGATACTGCGCCGCAGGCTCGGCGCGCCGGCAGGCTCGGCGAAGGTGAAGGCGTCACGGGGAAGCGTATCGGCAAAGTAACCGGTGATCCCGGCTGCAAGGCCTCCACCGCCGACGGGAAGCAGAACGTGGTCGGGGATAACGCCATCAGGCAGCTGCTCGGCGATCTCGGCAGCGACCGTCGCCTGCCCTTCGATGATATCAGCGTGATCGAAAGGCGGTACCATGACGCCATCGATCTTTTCGACGTATTCGCGCGCCGCCTGATAGCACTGATCGAAGAAATCGCCGAAGAGCTTGATGGTGATGAACTCGCCGCCGAAGATGCGGGTCTTGTCGATTTTCTGTTGCGGGGTCGTCACAGGCATATAGACCACACCAGGCACGCCGAAATGGCGGCAGACGAAGGCAAAGCCCTGAGCGTGATTGCCGGCGGATGCGCAGACGAATGTCTTTCCCGTACCGCCCTCGGCAATCACCTTGCGGAAGAAATTGAAGGCGCCGCGGATCTTGTAGGACCGGACCGGCGTGAGATCTTCGCGCTTCAGCCAGATATCGGCGCCATAGCGGGCAGAAAGATGCTCGTTCAGTTGCAGCGGCGTTGCAGGAAAGAGGCCACGCATGGCCTCTATAGCTTCGAGAACAGTCTGTTGGTCCACGGTCTATCCGTCCTTCTTCAATCCGCATCCGCTATGGCACAGGAAAGACGAGCAAAGAAAGCCTGTTTATCGCGCTTTCGGACCTGCGATAGCGGTATTCGCCGCGCTGACGAGTCATTAACTATTTATGCCCCTGACTGCGGAAACTCCTAAATCTGCGAGTTGACAGCCAAGCTCCCCCCGCGTCCAATATGACACAGCCATCATGATGATGGTTAGAGGCCCGCCCTAAAACCGATCCGTCGGCTCCGGCGGGCTTCGCCTATCCCTAGGCACTAACTTATACTTGCGCCCGGGATTGAGAATCGCGTGAAGGATGCTTATCCCAGTTTCATTCGAGGGGAGAACATCGTCATGCGCCTTATGCGCCCAGCTATAATCGCTTTCACTCTTGCGGTGCTTGCTTCCTGCGCCTCGCAGGAAAAAAGCTTCGAGAAGAACATCCCCATTATGAAGGAAAGCCCGACGGCACGAGCGCAGGTCATCGACAAGTGCATGTCGCAGCGCCTGCCACCGGAAACGCTGGATGAAATCGCTTTCTACGTCAAATCTCAAAGAAGCGACGCAAAGCGGCTCTTTTGTCAGCGGTTGATGAATGGTGTGGTATCGGGAAAGATCAGCTATGCTGATTTTAAGGCCATGTTCCAACAGAAGAAGGTGACACCGGCGCTTGTCAGCGTTCTCAAGGGTCGCTAAGCCGAGCATGTCAGGCTCACGCCGATCGGCCCCTTCCTGCAAAACAATCCTTGACTGAATCGCTCAAGTGCTTGATGGGGAAAGGCACGCGGACGTGGCGAAACTGGTAGACGCAAGGGACTTAAAATCCCTCGGCCTTTGGCTGTACGGGTTCGACCCCCGTCGTCCGCACCAAGATCAAACTTTATCAAAGTCCAAACGAAAAAGGCGCAGCTTTCGCCGCGCCTCATCAACATTTGCAAAGCTTTCGAATTTAGGCAGTGAGCTTGGCAGCAATCTTGGCGACGTGCGCGCCCTGATACTTTGCGGCTTCCAGTTCGATTTCGGAAGGTTGGCGCGAGCCGTCACCGTTGGTGATGGTGGAGGCGCCGTAGGGCGAGCCGCCCTTGACTTCTTCCGTGCCCATCTGGCCCTGGAAGGCATAAGGAAGCCCGACGACGGCCATGCCGTGGTGGAGGAGCGTCGGGATGAAGCCGAGGATGGTGGACTCCTGGCCACCGTGCTGCGTTGCTGACGAGGTGAAGACCGAGCCGACCTTGCCGACGAGCTTGCCGCCGAACCACAGGCCGCCGGTTTGATCCCAGAAATTTCGCATCTGCGAGGCGACCGTGCCGAAGCGGGTGCCGGCGCCGACGATGATGGCGTCATAGTCTGTCAGTTCGTCCGGGGTTGCGATCGGGGCTTCCTGATCGAGCTTGAAGTAGGAGGCCTTGGCGACCTCTTCCGGAACGAGTTCCGGCACGCGCTTGACGGTGACTTCGGCACCGGCCGACTTTGCGCCTTCTGCGACGGCATAGGCCATCTTCTCGATGTGACCGTAAGCGGAATAATAGAGAACCAGAACCTTAGCCATGAGTACGTCTCCCGTTTGTTGGACGCGTTGAATGTCGGGGAATGTTGTATCAGCGATGCGACAGGGGCGCAGCCCCCACGCTCAGAACGCAGTGTTCATCCTGTATAGACGGAAATTCACTTGCAACATCTTGTGATGACCAGCGGCCCGGCAAAAGGAGCGTTTGCATTCGCTGCAAACAGCGCTACCTATCTCGGACCTTTTTGAACGCGCCGACTGCGCATTGTCCTGGATATCTTCATGTCGAACGAAACCATTGTCACAGCCGCCATGCTCGCCATCGGCGACGAATTGCTCTCCGGCCGGACCAAGGACAAGAATATCGGCCATCTCGCCGACGTGCTGCTGCTGGCCGGCATCGACCTCAAGGAAGTCCGCATCGTCGCCGATGACGAGGACGCAATCGTTTCGGCGCTGAACGCCCTGCGCGGCCAATATGATTACGTCTTCACGTCAGGCGGCATCGGCCCGACACATGACGACATCACCGCCGATGCCATCGCCAAGGCCTTCGGCGTGCCCTGCGAGCATGACGCCGAAGCCATGCGGATCATGGGTGAAATGTATGCCCGGCGCGAGATGGAGTTCACCGAGGCTCGCCAGCGCATGGCCCGCATGCCGGTGGGATCAAAGCATATTGCCAATCCGGTCTCGACCGCTCCCGGCTTCAACATCGGCAATGTCTATGTCATGGCCGGCGTGCCGCAGGTCTTCCAGGCGATGCTCGACAATGTCATCCCGACGCTGAAGACCGGCGCAAAGGTGCTATCAACAGCGATTTCCTGCCCCTACGGCGAGGGCGAGATCGGCACACCGCTCGGTCTCATTCAGAAGGCGCATCCGGATACCAGCATCGGTTCCTATCCGCGCTATGTCGGCCAATTCTTTTCGACGGAGATCGTCGTGCGCGGGCGTTCCGCCGAACTGGTTGAAAGCGTCGCAGCCGAAGTGCGCGCGATGATCGAGGCCATCGGGCAGTCGAAAGCGACTGCATAATTCCTTAAATCGAAAGCGATTTAAGGATAAATTATGCAGCAGACTTAAAGTATTACAGCGACCTTTGCGCGTCATATATGACGCGCGGCGCTGTATCGAAAATCAGTCGGCTGAAGCCTGACTCTCAACGAGGACGTGTACTTCCGGGGAACCCTGAGACCATTCAGAGCATTATCTTGTAGCGGAATGCTGATATCATGATCCGATCCAACCCTTCCGCATGGGAGATCTCTTCATGTCCTACAAAACGATAGTGACCGTTCTCGACAATCCCGATAACACGCGCATCGCTGCCGCATTTTCCGCGGCGCTCGCAAAGGAGCACGGCGCCCATGTCGTCGGGCTTCATGCGGAAATCGTCTCGACCGTGCCGCTGGTGGCGCCGATGGAGATTCCGGACCCTGTCGCGGTCCAGGCGCTTCAGGACGTCGCCCATAATCAGGCGGTTGAAATCGAACGGGTGTTCCGCTCGAAGATGGAGGCCGCCGGTCTCGACTATGAATGGCACAGTTTTGCCAGCTCGGTCGGCTACGGCACCGAACCGCTGATCGAAAGTGCGCGCAGCGCCGATCTTCTGGTGGCCGTGCAGCCCGACCCGTCGAAATATGCCGATACTCAGGTCGATGTCGAAACCTTCCTGTTCGACAGCGGTCGGCCGGTCCTGTTGATTCCCTACATTCTCAAGGAGCCGAAGCCCGTCCGCCGCGTGCTGATCGCCTGGAACGGCTCCAAGGAAGTGGCCCGCGCCACCTTTGATGCGCTGCCTTTCCTCAAGGCTGCGGATTCGGTCGAGATCCTTTCCGTCAGCACATCGGAAAAGGACCCGCATCCGTCCAAGGAAACCGGTGTGCGGATAGCCGCGGCGCTGACGCGCCATGGCGTGCGCGCCAAGTTCGAGACGGCAGCCTGCACCGGCAAGTCGACGCCGTCGCAGGTCATCGAAAACCGGCTGGCCGACGATAGCATCGACCTTCTTGTCATGGGCGCCTATACGCATTCCTGGTTGTGGCAGATGATCTTCGGCGGCACGACGCGCACCCTGCTGCAATCGATGACGGCGATGACGCTGCTCGCCCGCTGAACGGCTGAAAACTCAATTCCTATGGCAACCGGTGTGAATGTGCACCGGTTGCGCCCCCTGCAGCTATTGCCTTTTGCCAGCAAATCCAGCAGAAAGCAGCGACCGATGACAGAATTCCCGCCAGGGAACCGTTCGCGCGGTCTAAGGGGCATGATCCCGAAAAGCCCAGGCTTTTCCCGGATGAGATCCTGTTCAAGCAGATAGCAAGCGAATCGCGTTCCGGATTTGGTTCTTGGTCCGCGCCCAGCGCGGGGTCTGCTCAGGGTCGCCGGCGCTGCCGGTGCGTAATTATTCCATGCCCCGGAGCTTTCTGCCATGTCCCTGCCCGATAAAGCCTTTCCCGTATCCTGGGATCAGTTCCATCGCGATGCGCGCGCCCTTGCCTGGCGGCTTGCCGGCCTCAACCGTGAATTCAAGGCAATCGTCTGCATCACCCGCGGTGGCCTCGTGCCGGCCGCCATCATCTCTCGCGAGCTCAATATCCGGCTGATCGAGACGGTCTGTGTCGCCTCCTATCACGACTACTCCAGCCAGGGCGAAATGAACCTGCTCAAAGGCATCGCACCAGAGCTGTCGGTCAACGGCGGGGAAGGCGTCCTCGTCATCGACGATCTCACCGATACCGGCAAAACGGCCCTCGAAGTTCGCGCCCTGCTGCCGAAGGCGCATTTCGCCTGCGTCTACGCCAAGCCGACCGGCGTTCCCACGATCGACACCTTCATCACAGAGGTCAGCCAGGATACCTGGATCTACTTCCCCTGGGACATGGGCTTCACCTATCAGGAGCCGATCGCCAAGGGTCATCGCGGCTGAGCTGCCCGCTGCCGGCAGCGCGAATCAGGCCCGATCTGATCGCGATGCCGAAATATGATTCGAATAACGGTAATAGAGGTGGGCGCTGTGGCGCCCACTAGATTTAGTGGACGTCGCTTTGATGGGAATGTGTGGGATTCAAGGGTTTCCACGCGAATCATGATGCTCTACGGCATGATTTTGCCGTGCTGCCAATGGCATCCAAGTCACGGTCACAATTTTGTCGCTTTCGACACCCGCGGTGATAATAGTTGTTGCGCCAACGGTCGCACGAAGGGCGAGCATCCCCCCTCAAGTTCTTGAATCTCTTGCTCTACTGGCATTTCCCCAGTTTCCACAGGCAAGCCCACAAGATATTGTGGTTAGCAATCCATTACAAACCACCCCTTGACGGAATCGGGTCTTTCAAAGTTAATGGACGACGTTGCGGCGGCGACTGGACCAGGCGGGGTTACGAGGACTGGTTCTCAATTCGAAATCGGATTTGGATTCAAGGCGTTTCACCTATGCAGGTGGCCCGCCGTGAGGGTTTTTGTGCCGGTATCGAGGCTGCCGAAAAAATATATGCGGGGACTGGCGGCAACAAGCTGTTAATACTATATTTAGTGTTTGCAGCCACCATCACCACAAGATACAGGGAAGACATCTCCGGGTGACACCTCCTGTCAAAGAGCGGATCGGAAGCTGGCTGCGCGTTGAATTCGCGATGCCGGAATGAGAATTTTTGCGCCCTGTTTTCATGCAGGCGCACACCAACGAATGAAGGATTGGGACCATGCGCATCGAACGTCGTTTTACGAAGGCCGGCCAGTCACCCTATGCGGACATCGAATTCCGCAAGGCGACGAGCGAGATCAAGAATCCTGACGGTTCGATCGTGTTCCGCCTAGAAAACATCGATGTACCCGCGCAGTTCTCGCAGGTTGCCGCCGACATTCTCGCGCAGAAGTATTTCCGCAAGGCCGGCGTGCCCGCCAAGCTGAAGAAGGTCGAGGAAAACGACGTTCCTTCCTTCCTGTGGCGTTCCGTGCCTGACGATGCCGCCATGAAGGATCTGCCCAAGGATCAGCAGAGCGGCTCGGAAACCGATGCGCGCCAGGTTTTCGATCGCCTCGCCGGCACCTGGACCTATTGGGGCTGGAAGGGCGGCTACTTCTCGTCGGAGGAAGACGCCTCTGCGTTCCAGGACGAGCTCGCCTATATGCTCGCCACGCAGCGCGTCGCACCGAACTCGCCGCAGTGGTTCAACACCGGTATGCACTGGGCGTATGGCATCGATGGCCCCGGCCAGGGCCACTATTATGTCGACCCCTTCACCGGCAAGCTCACCAAGTCCAAATCGGCCTATGAGCACCCGCAGCCGCATGCCTGCTTCATCCAGTCCGTCGAAGACGATCTCGTCAACGAGGGCGGCATCATGGACCTTTGGGTTCGCGAAGCGCGCCTGTTCAAATACGGTTCGGGCACCGGCTCCAACTTCTCGATGCTGCGCGCCGAGGGCGAAAAGCTCTCCGGCGGCGGCCGCTCCTCGGGCCTGATGAGCTTCCTGAAGATCGGCGACCGCGCTGCCGGCGCCATCAAGTCGGGCGGCACGACCCGCCGCGCTGCCAAGATGGTGGTCGTCGACATCGACCATCCGGATATCGAGGAATACATCAACTGGAAGGTCAAGGAAGAGCAGAAGGTTGCCGCCCTCGTCACCGGCTCCAAGATCGTCGCCAAGCACCTGAAGGCGATCATGAAGGCGACGGTCAATTGCGAAGGCGACAATGACGATTGCTTCGACCCGGCCAAGAACCCTGCCCTGAAGCGCGAGATCCGTGCTGCCAAGAAGGATCAGGTTCCGGAAAACTACGTTCAGCGCGTTATCCAGTTCGCCCGCCAGGGCTATAAGGATCTCGAATTCAAGACCTACGACACGGACTGGGATTCGGAAGCCTACCTCACCGTATCGGGCCAGAACTCCAACAACTCGGTTTCGATCAAGGATGACTTCCTGCGCGCCGTCGAGAATGATGGCGACTGGAACCTGACCGCCCGCAAGGACGGCAAGATCGTCAAGACGCTGAAGGCCCGCGACCTCTGGGAATCCATCTCCTACGCCGCCTGGGCATCGGCCGATCCGGGCCTGCACTTCAACACGACGATGAACGACTGGCACACCAGCCCGGCTGCCGGCCCGATCCGCGCGTCCAACCCGTGCTCGGAATACATGTTCCTCGACGACACGGCCTGCAACCTCGCTTCGCTGAACCTGATGACCTTCAAGGACGCAGCGACGAAGCGCATCAACATTGCCGATTACGAACACGCCGTTCGCCTCTGGACCGTCGTTCTCGAAGTTTCCGTGATGATGGCTCAGTTCCCCTCGCGCCGCATTGCCGAACTCTCCTATGAATACCGCACGCTCGGCCTCGGCTACGCCAATATCGGCGGCCTGCTGATGTCGTCGGGCATTCCCTATGACTCGGACGAAGCCCGCGCCATCGCCGGCTCGCTGACCGCGATCATGACCGGTGTCGCCTATGCGACCTCGGCCGAAATGGCCTCCGAACTCGGGACCTTCCCGATGTTCAAGCCGAACCGCGAAAACATGCTGCGCGTCATCCGCAACCATCGCCGCGCCGCCTATGGCGAGACCTCGGGCTATGAAAACCTGTCGGTCAATCCGGTGGCGCTGATCCACTCCGACAATCCGGACCAGGATCTCGTCGCCCATGCCAAGGCTGCCTGGGACAAGGCGCTGGAACTCGGCGAAAAGCACGGCTACCGCAACGCCCAGGCAACCGTGATCGCGCCGACCGGCACGATCGGTCTCGTCATGGATTGCGACACGACCGGCATCGAGCCGGACTTCGCCCTGGTGAAGTTCAAGAAGCTCGCCGGCGGCGGCTACTTCAAGATCATCAACCGCGCCGTTCCGGAAGCGCTGCGGACGCTCGGCTATTCCGAAAGCCAGATCGCCGAGATCGAGGCCTACGCTGTCGGCCACGGCAACCTGAACCAGGCTCCGGCCATCAACCCATCGACGCTGAAGGCCAAGGGCTTTACCGCTGAGAAGGTCGATGCCGTCAACGCCGCTCTCAAGAGCGCCTTCGATATCAAGTTCGTCTTCAACCAGTGGACGCTCGGCGCCGACTTCCTGAAGGGCACGCTGAAGGTTTCCGACGAGCAGATGGCCGACATGAGCTTCAACCTGCTCGACCATCTCGGCTTCTCCAAGAAGGACATCGAAGCCGCCAACATCCATGTCTGCGGTGCGATGACGCTGGAAGGCGCGCCGTTCCTGAAGAACGAACATCTGGCTGTCTTCGATTGCGCCAACCCCTGCGGTAAGATCGGCAAGCGCTACCTCTCGGTCGAAAGCCACATCCGGATGATGGCGGCAGCGCAGCCGTTCATATCAGGCGCCATCTCCAAGACGATCAACATGGCCAACGAAGCAACCGTCGAGGATTGCAAGAACGCCTACATGCTGTCCTGGAAGCTCGGCCTGAAGGCCAACGCGCTCTATCGCGACGGCTCCAAGCTCAGCCAGCCGCTGAACGCCTCGCTAATCGAGGATGACAGCGACGAGGATGCGCTGGAGGAATTCCTGCAGGCTCCGGCAGCCGCACAAGCCGTCACCATCACGGAAAAGATCGTCGAGCGCGTCATCGAGAAGGTCATCCGCACGCAGGAAAAACTGCCGAGCCGCCGCAAGGGTTACACCCAGAAGGCCAAGATCGGCGGACACACGATCTTCCTGCGCACCGGCGAATATGACGACGGCCGTCTCGGCGAAATCTTCCTTGATATGAACAAGGAAGGCTCGGCTCTGCGTGCCTTCATCAACAACTTCGCGATCTCCGTCTCGCTCGGCCTGCAGTATGGCGTGCCGCTAGAAGAATATGTCGATGCCTTCACCTTCACCAAGTTCGAGCCGGCCGGCATCGTCACTGGCAATGACGCAATCAAGAACGCGACATCGATCCTCGACTACGTGTTCCGCGAACTGGCGATCTCCTATCTCGGCCGCCACGATCTTGCCCATGTCGACACCTCGGACTTCAACAACACGGCGCTCGGCCGCGGTGTTTCCGAAGGCAAGGCCGATGTCGTCTCCAAGGGCCTGACCCGCGGCTACAAGCCGACGCTGGTTCAGACATCGGGCGAGCGTTCGGCAGACGCCAAGGGTTCGGCAACGGCTGCCCCTGCCCGCGCTGCCTCGCACTCGACCGTAACCGCCTTTGCCGGCAACACGGTCCGCAAGCTGGAACCGGCAAGCTCCGTCGCAACCTCCGAAGTCGTCGCCTTCAAGCGCGATTATGAGGAGCGTGCGAAGGAACTGGCCGAAGAGATCGCAGAGGAAGTCATCTCCGAATCCGCGACAGGTCTCTTCAGCGACAACGCGGCAAGCGAAGCTGCCAATGCCAAGACGGAAGCCAAGAAGCTGGAATCAGAACGACGCGCCCGCTCTATCATGCAGGGCTATACCGGCAACATGTGCACCGAGTGCCAGAACTTCACAATGGTCCGGAATGGAACTTGCGAGAAGTGCGACACGTGTGGGGCAACGAGCGGCTGCTCTTAAGATAGCAGCCATGGTCCGCCGGCGACGGACAGACAACATCAGTGAAAAGGGGATGAGAAATTATGAAGTATTTGCTCAACAGCAACACTAAATCTCTCTTGAAGGGATGGGAAACCGTTTACTATGGCGAAGTCGATCATTGTAGCGAATGCTGAGACGCCGGATCTCGATATAAAGTTTGGTAGCGATTTGAGCGAACTGCAGGGCGATTTTTTCGCCCTGCGGTCCGTTGTAGAATACCCTGGTTATTATCCCACTGGTGATGCTTGGGGGCGCGTGAGAGCAACCGACACACACGACTATGTCGTGAAAGGAACAAAAGGCGGTCCACATGTACCGGCATGTGAACTGATAGCAACCAAACTTGCTGAGACCGTAAACATACCTTGCCCAACCGCAAAAATTATCGAGTTAGCAAACGGCGATTTGGTTTTTGGTTCCCGAGTGATTTCCGGCTTAGCTGATCAGCTTCAGACCACGACTTTATTGACGACTCCCACACTCGATCGGCCCGAGGCTCGTATAGCTGGAATGGCGTCTTTGTTGTCCGAGGTGTATGCCTTTGACATGTTGATTAACAATGTGGATCGACACGATCAGAATTATCTATCAATTGACGACAACGGCACTAGGCGTTTTTATCTAATTGATTTCGGTCGTTCGTTATTTTGGAGTGAGGACGCTTTCGCTTTTCCACAAGATGTCCACCATACAATTCGAGTCGGACGACGACTCCGCGCATTACATGGTTTTGATCTTGTCTCTGCCCTGGCTATGCTGGATAAGCTGGCAACGGTCACTACACAGTCAGTCTTGCAAATTGTCCGCAATATTCCAGATGAATGGTTGTCGCCTTCAAATAAGCAAGCTTTTATGAACCAATGGTGGCCGAAGTGGCATGAACGAATACAACGGCTGCGCAAGGGCTTCAAAGATGGATCGCTCTTATAGATTTTCGATTTTACGGCTTTCACCCGACGATTTTCGCGGCGAACGTCTGAATATCGGTGTGGCGATTTTTTTTGAGAATGACCTTGAGGTGAAATTTACAAAGCGGCTCGAAAAACTCAAAGCAATGTCGTTCGCAATTGATGTCGAACTTTTATACTCTTTTGCGAAGAATCTACGGACTATCGATGCAATCAGCCGCAAAAATGGGCTATCCTCCGCAGAGGATCGATATAAAGAAATTTCAAGGATTGGGCCCTTCTCTCTGTCCGATATAGGTGAGTTTTCTGCAGATTCTGCAACGGCTTACGCTGAGCGAGTAGACAAAATTCTCTCGAAGGTCGTTGATCCCGAGCCAGCGCTCAAATACCCAATTTTTAAAAAAACCCGACTACTTTCGGAACTGAAGAGAACTTTAAAAGATGAGCGTATTCTCGCCCGATCCAATGAAGGCTTAGAATCTCATCGTTTGGTGGTCGGATATCAACTCGATAATGGACTAGTGGCAGATTTAGTTCTGAAAAATGGCGCGTTCCATGTAATAGAGACGGTCGATGCTTCGGGTGGAATGGAAGCGATAAAAAAAATGGTCTCGGGTATCGCTTTATCAGCGTTAGTGTTGGAGCGTGCGCGCATGAAATTTGGTAGTGAGCAAACTAAGGCGCGCATTGTATATTCTGCTTCGTCGGCTTTGGAAACTATCGCGCAGCCATCCTTGGAGGCGGCAGAAAATCAGGGCGCTGAACTTATCAACTGGTCCAGTAAGGACGATCAATTAAAGTTGCTAAATTTGTTGACCTCCGTCGCCGTGCGCCTAGAGAAAGGCTCAACTAACAAGACTGTGGTATCGGGCGAAACTAAAACCCTTTTCCACTAGAGTTGTCCGACGAGTAGCGCCCATCTGCTGCGGAAAGCGGTGCCGGTGAATCCTATCAGTTCGACATATTCATAATTGTCCTCAGCGAGGCGCAACCAGTTGATTGAGCTCGGCAAGGCGAACCTCAGCGGCGAAAATAACAGCTGTTCCTGAAAGAAATGGGCGAAGGCTAAACGGCAAGGACTTCGATGGATTGCAGGCCGAAATTGCTTGTAAACCGGTAAACCTTTGGCGCGTGAAGGAATGGCTGAAAGTTACCGCGTTCATGCCACTTCACCTCAGGTGTCCCGATTTCACACACGAAATGGCGGAATATCATCCATTTTGATTGAAATTGTTGCCACCAGCCATATCTGCCGTACTCCGAGCCATTTCGCATGAGTATCCGGCCTTTCGACGCATTCTATTGCTAAATCGGCCATCAGGGCATCGGCGATAGTAGTCCAGTCGCAGGAGGCACCATCCTGAAAACCGGCAACGATATCAAGAGCATCCAGTATCTGCGCGCCATCGCGGCGATCTCCGTCCTTTGCTTCCATGTGAGCGAAACATACGGCCTGAACTTCAAGATCGGGGCGGCGGGTGTCGATATATTCTTCGTCATCAGCGGCTTCATCATGTGGGTTACGACGGTTGGAAAACCGATCGGCCCGCAGGAATTCATGTGGCGCCGGATCATCAGGATCGTGCCGCTTTACTGGATTGCGACATTGGTAACATTCGCCGTGGCCGTGTTGAAACCGCAATTCTTCTTCGATACGAATTCGAGCGTCGGCAATCTGTTGGGCTCGTTGTTTTTCGTGCCTATTATCAAGGATGAAGCGCTCCAACCCGTCGTCGAACAAGGCTGGACCCTATCCTACGAGATGGTCTTCTATCTTATCTTTTCGGTTTCATTGCTCCTGCCGGAGTTCCGTCGGCTATGGTTCCTGATCGTGATCCTGGGGGCCGTTGTCGTTGCACATTTCCTGCTGCCCTCTGGGTATGCCGGTATTTTTACGCAGCCTATCATTCTGGAATTCGCCGCTGGAATCGTCATCGGGCATCTGTGGAAGCAAGGATATCGGCTGCCCTTTCGCGTCGCCATAGGCTTGATGATCATCGGGGTCGTGCTGCTCGTCGCGAGTGACCCGCTGATCCATCTGGAACGCGCCGTGCGCTGGGGCATACCGGCAATGTTGCTACTATCGGGCGCCGTTTTCGCCGAGCGGGAACGAGGCGTGCCGCAGCTGGCATTCCTGCACTTCCTGGGGGATGCCTCCTATTCCATCTACGTTTGGCACGTCCTGACGGGCATCCTGGTCACGGCGCTGCTTTTGCGCCTCGGGGTGCCGCACGATATGCAGCCTATGCCTATCGCATTGGGTTCGCTGGCCTTTGCCATCGTTTTCTACTTGGGCATCGAGCGTCCGATACAGCGAAAAATGCGATCGTCGCGCCCGCAGCCGGCCTATCGCAACTGAAGCATGAAAGTGGACGGTCGGATCACTCTGGACCCCAAAAGCCTCACCACCTGCATGTGATCGCGATGCGGATCGACCACTCTAGAAAACTTACGGCACTGCTCCGGATACTTTTGCAGTCGCATCGGTAACCGGGCAGGATTGCGGCACCGGGCGATCGAACAGAACAGCAATGCCGCAATCCGATGTGAACATCGCTTCGTCATCATGTCCCACGCCCGGCACCTCGACGACCTTCTGATTGAGATCGGATGGATGCCTCTTTCTCATATAGTCGAAATAGGTCAGCCCGCGCGCGAGCCGATACGGTCCCTGCGCCATTGCTCCGCAGGAGCGATCGATGAAATGGGTGTAGGGATTCGTGTCCGCCTGCCCCAGCAGATAGACGACATTGCGCGCGGCATATCTGTTTTCGAGGAGTTTCGGATCCTGTGTGGACACGTAAGGCGGTGCGCCGGTCAGACCATATCGCCATTGCGTCGCCTTTGGGCACGATGCCAACCCTGCCTGCTGATCTTGCAAGGCCGGTCGTTCGTTGTCGAAATATAGATAGCTCGAAGGATTGGCGACGAGGTAGCGGACGGAGATACCGGCGCTCGTCAAATCTTCGATCTCTCTTGCGGCCACGGCATAACGCTGGACCAATTGCGCTCCCGCCGAATGTCCCATCACCACGATGGTCTTCAGAGACGGATACAACCGACGATCGGCGAAATGCTTGAGCAGGGCATCAAGCGCGGCAAAAGAACTGATCGGCGCGGGCTGGCGCGCGGCTTCACCGCCTTTCCAGCCATTCTGCGTCCAGGCGAGCGTCTGCGCATTTAGTGAGAACGCGTCCACGTCAGGCCCTATCAGGAATTGCGGTGCGACCACCATCGTACCATCGGCGAGATCCCCCGCCTTCGCGAGCAGCTCCTCTCCGGCGGCGTAATAGGCATCGGCATTTCGGAGCGTGCCATGAATTATGATCAACACCTTCGTCACATCGGGCGATGCCGCTTCGATCGCATGATCCGCGTAGATGGGCAGCTCCCCTTTGCCATCAGGCGTGTCGAGGAGCAGGCGTTGATCCGCGATCTCCTTGACTGGTTCGTTGAGCCGCTGGTGTTCGGAAGTCGCATTGGCCAATTGAGCTTCGCCCGACATGCCGATGGCGATCAGCGCTGCGATCGTCAGTCGGGCGCAAACCCGGCCCTGAATGCTTCTCATAATCTTCATCTGTAAAACTCGGCTGAGACGGATGACAATGAATATAGCGACTTCCAACCACGCGGAAGACAGCCGGCGATCCGATCAAGCGCCTATCCTGCTGCTGGAAGTCATGCTGCTTGAACGAACGCGTGGGCAGAATCCGTCGCCCGGCGAAAGTTTCTCTCCCGTATGGCAAATAGGCGGACCGGAAATTGTCGCCCTTGAACGTCAGTTCGCGATCGATCTTACATCTCCGCCCGAAAAGCTGCGACAGAACGCCCGACCCGTGGCATAAGGCCCCCGAAAAACTTTCTTCGGGCCTCGCGTAACCATGATTCGTATCGAGAATATCAGCAAGCAGAACAGCCATCGCATCCTCTTCATCGAGGCATCCGCTGCCCTCAACAGAGGCGAGAGCGTCGGTCTCGTCGGGCCGAACGGCGCCGGCAAGACGACGCTTTTCCGGATGATTACCGGACAGGAGCAGCCCGACGAGGGGCAGGTTTCCGTCGATAAGGGCGTCACCATCGGCTACTTCAATCAGGATGTCGGCGAGATGGAGGGGCGCAGTGCCGTCGCGGAAGTGATGGAAGGTGCCGGTCCCGTCAGCGCCGTTGCCGCCGAACTTCGCGAACTCGAAGCAGCGATGAGCGATCCGGACCAGGCCGACAGGATGGATGAGATCATCGAGCGCTATGGCGAGGTGCAGGCGCGCTATGAAGAGCTTGATGGCTATGCGCTCGAAGGCCGCGCTCGCGAAGTGCTGGCGGGCCTGAGCTTCAGCCAGGAGATGATGGACGGCGATGTCGGCGCACTTTCGGGCGGCTGGAAGATGCGTGTGGCACTGGCCCGCATCCTCTTGATGCGTCCCGACGTCATGCTGCTCGACGAACCGAGCAACCATCTGGATCTTGAGAGCCTGATCTGGCTCGAATCCTTCCTGAAGGGTTATGAAGGCGCGCTGCTGATGACCTCGCACGACCGCGAGTTCATGAACCGCATCGTCACCAAGATCATCGAAATCGACGCCGGCAACCTGACCAGCTATTCGGGCGACTATGAATTCTACGAGCAGCAGCGCGCTCAGAACGAAAAGCAGCAGCAGGCGCAGTTCGAGCGCCAGCAGGCGATGCTTGCCAAGGAAATCAAGTTCATCGAGCGCTTCAAGGCGCGCGCATCGCATGCTTCGCAGGTGCAGAGCCGCGTGAAGAAGCTGGAAAAGATCGATCGCGTCGAGCCGCCGAAGCGCCGCCAGACCGTTGCGTTCGAATTCCAGCCGGCGCCGCGCTCGGGTGAAGACGTGGCCGTGCTGAAGAACGTTCACAAGAAGTATGGCAGCCGCACCATCTATGAAGGGCTTGATTTCATGGTACGCCGGCGCGAGCGCTGGTGCATCATGGGCATCAACGGTGCCGGCAAATCCACGCTTCTGAAGCTGGTTACCGGCTCGGCACAGCCGGATGAAGGCAGCGTGGCGCTCGGCGCCAGCGTGAAGATGGGCTATTTCGCTCAGCACGCCATGGATCTGCTGGATGGAGAGCGCACCGTATTTCAGCAGCTCGAACATGATTTTCCGCAGGCAGGCCAAGGCTCCCTGAGAGCCCTTGCCGGCTGCTTCGGCTTCTCTGGCGACGATGTCGAAAAGAAGTGCCGCGTATTGTCGGGCGGCGAGAAGGCGCGGCTTGTCATGGCGATCATGCTTTTCGATCCGCCGAACCTTTTGGTGCTCGACGAGCCGACCAACCATCTCGATCTCGATACCAAGGAAATGCTGATCGAGGCGCTGTCGCAATATGAAGGCACGATGCTGTTCGTCTCGCACGACCGGCATTTCCTGGCAGCGCTCTCCAATCGCGTTCTGGAGCTGACGCCGGAAGGCATTCACCAATATGCCGGCGGCTACACGGAATATGTGGAGCGCACCGGTTACGAAGCACCCGGCCTCAGAAGCTGATGACAAGCCGAACCAGCACTATTGCGTGTTCGTTGAGGGCGCGGCACCGGCATTGATGACGGCAACGGGGGCCGTCCTGCCCCGCACACGGATTTCGATGCGGCGTCGTGCCTCGACGGCGCCGCGCTGGCCCGAAGTGACGGTATCGCCGGGCAGGATCAGCTGCGCGGCGGACATCGGCAGGATCGTGGCATCCTTCAGCTTCGAATTGGCCTTCAGCACATTGGCTACGGCAATGGCGCGGGCAAGGCCAAGGCCGGCATTATCCGCGGGCAGCAGGGCCGATACGGGCAGCTTGCCATCCATGGCACTGATGATCGTATCGTCGAGATTGGATTTTTCGCGCGCCACCGGCTGCTCGTCGGTGTGGCCGATCACCTCGACGATATTGGCGCCGTAGAGGCTCAGGTTGCTGGCGATTTCATCTGTAATCGTCGTGCTGAGCAACTGTGCGAAAGTGCCTGTGAGCTCGGCGCTTCCGGATTGGAAATAGTTCTTCTTGGCATCGTCGAGATTGATGATGGGCGGCCAGTCGTGCATGCCGTTCCCGCCGCCATTGCTGGCCAGAAGCTTATTGACCGCATCGGGGGCTGTCGCGAGCGAGATGCCATGCTCCCTCAGAACGGCCGCGACCTTGGACAGCGATTGCAGATCGGCCGGGGTTGCGCCCTGGTCCGTCACGCTATCTAGCGCTTCTTTCGCCAGCACCAGCTCCCGCCATTGCTTGTCTACCATCGCCTTGTCGGCCGCTGTGAGATCGCCGGAGACAACCTTGGACTGGAGAAGCACGATTTCGGCCGCCTGCTCCGCCCGCTTTTTCTCCAGCACTGCGACCTGTTGCTCGACTTTCTCAAGCTTCCGCTCGACCTCGTAGCGCTTGTTTCTCTCCGCGGAAATCATGGCGGCGGCCACGAGCAGCAGGCAGAAGACCAGAAGCAGCATGGATTCGGCCATCGTCAGGCCAAGGATGAGGCCACGATTATAGCCCCTGTGCTCCAGTTTCGGCGCGTTGTCCGAGCCTCCAGCTACCATAGATGCCACCAGCGTTTTCGCTGCACGACTTCGGGCTCAGCAGCGATATCGCCATCGGGCCTCGGCAGCGGCGTTTGCCCCATCGCTTCGGCCACGCGACCGAGCGCCAGCTCGATATTGCGCAATGGCTGCAATTGCGCCTCCGACATCTCCCTGATGGCGGCGATCGCCGGTGCCAGCTCAGCGCGCACGACATCCTCTGGCGCGCGGATCTCGTCGAGCTTCTTGCCAACATTCTCGACGGCGGCGCCGAACGTGCCGATGATCTCGGACAGCTGCGAGGTCGTCGCCGTCAGCTGCGCGGCGGCATCGTTGATCGGCGTCACGGCCTGCTTCGCCAGCATTTCCAGGATCTTGTTGATCTCCTGGCCATTGCGCTCGGCCTGCCGCGCGATCTCCTCGAACCCTTCGGAGAGCATCTGGTTGCTGACGCGCCGGTAATGCGAGAATTCACGCGACGAGGAATCGAGTTCGGTGCGCACGCGCCGCGTCATCTCGGCAAGCTCATGGCGCACGCTGCGCTCGATGTCGATCGGATCTCGCCGCATCTGGTTGAAGAGGATGCGCAGCGTCACGCCGGCAATGGTCGAGGTGACGGCAATGCCGAAATTGCGGACGATGGTCTCGATCGATGTTTCGCCAGCAAAGAGATAGAGCGATACGCCAAGGCTCGAGAGGGTGAAGAGAAAACCCATGTAATAGAGGTTGTCGCCCGCCTGCTCATTGTGCAGCCGGAACCCGGCAACGGCGAGCGACACGATAAAGTAGACCCCCATCAGCGCGAGCGGCACGCCGGTCACGATGGGCAGCGACCAACCCATGAGCTTCGACGACCAGATGAAGATCATGCCGCCGACGGTGATGGAGGCGAAAAGCACCATCGGCCCATAATCCCGGATGAGATATCTGGCGTCGGTATTGGCCATCAGCGTATCCCCTCCAGCCGCACGAAGCCGCCAAAATCACCCTTGTTGTTCTTGATCCACTGCGCCCAGAAGTTCGCAAGTTCCTCCATGCTGAACTTCATGTTGGGCCTTTGAAAGGCGAGAATCTTGACCGTGACACCACTCAGTGACGTGCGGAAACGATCGTTCGCAGGGCTGTTCTGGTATTTTTGATAGGACACGCCATCCTTGTAATTAGAGAAGGCGGCGGTGTGCTCGATCATGTCAGAGGCGATGTAGAGGCGCTTCGGCAAGCCTGCCGGCGCGTTGGCAAAGACCTCCAGATTGATTTTCTGGATGGCTGCCATGATCGGCGACAGCCTGCCGGACTCGCCCGCGGTCAGCTTGCCGGCGATATCGGCGAGCGGCTTCTGGAAGCCCTTCTCCCACCGCGCCTGCGCCAGACGCGGATTGCTGGTCCACTCGTCGACATTCGCGCCGCTTCCAGGATTGCAGCCATGGAAGGTCTGGATCAGCTCCCCTTCCTTCTCAGTGAGCGCATAGATATCGATCGCGCCGCCGATTGGCACATCCGCAACGATCTTCTGGAACTGGTTGCGCAGATCGAGCGCCGTCGCATCGGCGATCGGATCTGTAACATCGAGGAGGATGGCCGTTTCCGCTTTCGGGCCATCAATCGGGCAGAGAGACGCCTGGTCGACGGCGACATTGCCGCTTGCCTTGTAGCGCAGCCAGCCATAGGCGCCGACGATCCCGAGGGACAGGACGGCGAGACAAACCGTTGCGATGATGAGACCGGCGGATCCGCCGCGCCGGCTACGCCGCTTGCGTCGCGCCAAGGATGCTCTCCGGGAAAAGATTGTCGAGCTGATGGTATTTCTCGATAGCGCGCTCGAATTCGTCGCCGATCCGCTTGATCTGCTCCGACAATTCCGCCTGGGCGCTCTGGATGCGTGCGCCGAGTACCTTGTCGTCCCATTCTTCTT
Organism: Rhizobium sp. BK491; assembly: GCF_014194925.1. Classification (NCBI taxonomy): domain Bacteria; kingdom Pseudomonadati; phylum Pseudomonadota; class Alphaproteobacteria; order Hyphomicrobiales; family Rhizobiaceae; genus Rhizobium; species Rhizobium sp. BK491. The sequence continues at coordinate 32,273 of NZ_JACIAR010000001.1, read as the reverse complement.
CGGTGCGAATGACAGGTGCCAGGCGCTCCATCTTGTAAGCGGTTTTGAAATAGGGTGGCTCTGCCTCGATTCGCGCAGCACGGTTCGCATCGCGATAGGAGGTGAGCAGCACATTGGCGGCGCGCTCAAGATGGTTCTGGTGTTCTGCAAAGAGGCCTGCGGTCCTGGCGCGATGGGAGATGATGGCAGCCGTTTCCTGCCGGCGCAGCGAGAGGTCGCGGATGATCTCCTCGATCTTGCTGTTGTGCTCGTCGCGGATCTCGCGGAGATCTTCGATCAGATCAAGCTTGCGGTCGATATAATTGTCCCTCGCGGCATCGAGACGTTTCTGCACGCCGGCAAAACCCGGATAAGGGTCCGTCAGATAACAGCCGTCGATGAAGGCGACGAGCGAGAACATCAGACCGATGGCAAAGAGCATCCAGGAGTTCAGCTCCTGCAACCCGAGCGGTGCGGTCTTGAGCCGCTGGATCACCTCGGCACCGGCTCCGCTCAGGATCGTCGCGGAGACCTCGCGATAATGCGCCAGCGCAATGTTGATCCCTAGGGCCACGGCGACATAGGCGACAAGCCCTAGCAGGCCGAGCAGCTTCAGCGCATAGGAGCGATGCACCAGAAAACGCACGCAGAAGAAAGAAAACATCAGCGCTGTGCCGATGTTCAGGAAGGCGAAGGCGGCCGCCTCGGTTACACCACCGACGAGACCCTGCTCGCTTCCCTTGGCCAGAAAGCTGCCGTTCATCACCATTTCGATGAGCACGAGGAAGACGATCAGCGAGACCTTGAAGCCCCATGCCGCACGGCTGGAAACCTTGGCGGCCCGCTGCAGCTTGTGCCTGGCCTTGAAGCCCACCATCTCGTCCTCGGCCGTCTTCAGCTTGCGGCGCAGGCCGTGAAGCTCGTCGACGCCGCTTGCCACTTCCGCCTTGAAATCCGAGACGCTTGATGCGTTCGCCTGGCGGATCAGCCCGAACTGGCCCTCGAAATCGAGGTTGCGCAAGCGGCTATCGAAGGTCTGGAACTGATCTTCAAGGATCTGGTAGGAGCTTTTCTTTTCCGCCTCGACCCAGGCGACGATGCGCTGCTCCGTCTCGTCATGCGATTGCGCATCCGGCGGCGGCCGGTTCTGACGCCCGGCTGCGGCTCCCTTTTCCTTCAGATCGAGGGTCGCACCTAGCTTTTCGATATCGACGACGGGAAAAACATCCGTCGACGCACGGAAATCATGGCTGGTCTCTCGAACGCTATCCCAGAGACGGTTGAGGGCTTCGAAACGCAACGATCTTCCCCGGCGAATTCATCAACTTAGAAAGGACAATTGAGAGATCGATATCGCACCGGTTGTCCGCGGTCCAGAGCGATGTGACAGAGGTTAGGATGTGATTGTGGTAAAGACTAGCCCAAGCCTACGCCGAATAAAAAAGCCTCTTATTCAAGCCGCACAAGCATGGTGAAATTGCGAGAGACCCGTAGTGTGTCGAAAGGCTACGTAATTTTCAGTTTCAACTGCCGGCAATCGGATAAACCACTCGCCAAATTACGGTCCCGCCATATCTTGGCAGGGGCATGCGACTTCGTTCGGAGCATCAAGTCATGACGTCCTCTCCCTTCAAGAACATCTGTGTCTACGGCGCCGGCGCACTCGGCGGTGCGATCGCGGCCAAGCTCGCCTCCCCCAAAGAAAGCCAGACCAAGATTTCCGTCGTGGCGCGCGGAGCCCATCTGGAGGCTATTCGCGCTGGCGGCATAAGCCTGTGGGAAGCGGATGCGGACAGTCCTATCGTTGCGCAGATGACAGCAACCTCGGATTCAGGCGAGTTGCCGCCACAGGATCTCGTCATCACCGGCCTCAAAGGTCATCAGCTTGGCGCAGCCGCTCCGGGCATTGCGAAATTGCTGCATTCTGGCACGCGCGTCGTCATGATCCTCAACGGCGTACCATGGTGGTATTTTCACCGGGATAGCCAGAGCGGTTACGCCGAACACCAGATAGAAGAGCTCGACCCGAACGGCGATCTCTGGCGTCTGATCGGGCCGGAGCGCGTCATCGGCTGCGTCGCCTATCAGGGAGCGGAAGTCGTCGCACCCGGCGAGGTCAAGCTCGCCAACAACGGACATTTCATCCTTGGTGAACCTTCGGGGGAGACGACGGGCGATATCGAAGCCATTGCTGCGCTGCTGCAGCGGGCCGGCGTCAATGTTTCGATTTCCTCGCGCATTCGCGACGATATCTGGAGCAAGCTCATGGGCAACGCCGCCTTCAATCCGATCAGCGCGCTCACCCGCGGATTGATGTCCGATATTATGAAAGACCCGGCACTAGCCGCCATGGTTGGTCAGGTGATGAGCGAGGTAAAAGCCGTTGCCGAGGCTTTGGGATCGCACATTGCCGTGTCCGTGGAGGAGCGTCTTGAGCGTTCCCGTCAGATCGGACCCGTCCGCACCTCGATGCTGCAGGATCTACTTGCCGGCAAGGCGTTGGAAATCACGCCTCTCGTGGGCGTCGTCGTCTCGCTCGGAAAGCTCGTGAATATACCGACGCCGGTCTCGACGACCATCCTGGCGCTGGTGAGGCAGCTCGACCGCAAGAACCAGCAAGGCGCCGAGTAGGCGGGTCGACTACGCCAGCCAGCTTTTCGATCCTCCGGCAGCGGTCCACGGGCCAGTTTCCGGAGGAACTCCGGGCATGTCGGTTCTTTATATTTCACTTACTTCTTCGTCTTTGGCCGTGAATGGATTTCCTATGGGACCCGGCTCTACACTTGCGGTGGAATATGGAGATAGATCCCATGCTCGACACGCACGCACCCAATCTCACGGAATCCATCCGTGTTCTCGTTCATAACAGTGACGAGAAGCATCATCGCATTCCGGCATCGGCTGAAACAACGAAGAGACCGCATAAGAACCAGCCTCGCTCGCGCCAGGTTCGGGAAAAGCGCACCTTTCAGGCCATGCTCGCCTTCGGCCTGCTGCTCGGCGCCCTCGAGCTTTTCATCGTGCTGCATTATCTCTGAGATTTCACAGACATGAGTAGACCGACTTTTCGAAGGCGTGTCGGCGGTGCGATCACCGCCCTCGTCGCGCCTTTTCGCGACGGCGTTTTCGATGGCGTCGATATGATGGCTCATATCGAGTGGCAGCTGCTAAGCGGGATCGATGGGCTTCTCGTTTGTTCGCTGACCGGCGAAGGCCCGACGCTGACGGAGACCGAGCGCATTCGTGCCATCGAAATCTGCATCGAGCTTTCGGAAGACAAGGTGCCCGTCATTGTAGCGACCGGAACCAACGACACGAAAACGACCCTGGAGGAAACGATACAGGCACAGCGCCTTGGCGCAGATGCGGCCTTCGTGACGGTGCCCTACTATTCCAAGCCGACGCAACAAGGGATTATCCACCATTTCGAGCAGCTGGCGGCGCGGACCGAACTGCCGATCATCATCCACAATCAGCCATCGCATACCGCCGTCGACCTCGCTCCGACAACGGTCGCGCGGCTTGCCGAAATTCGAGGGATTATCGGGATCGCCGACGACGGCTGCGATATCTCGCGCGTCGACCTCTGGCGGCCCTTCCTGCCGGAGCGGTTCGGCCTGTTCACATCCAACGACGCCAATGCGCTCGGTTTTACGGCTGCGGGCGGTCATGGATGCTTCTCCAGTGCGGCCAATATCGTCCCACGCCTCTTTCGATCCATGCAGCATGCGGCCGCGTGCGGCAACATCAGCGCTGCCCGATCCATCGACGAGCGCCTGCAGCCATTGTTCAACGCACTCGCCCGCGAGAGTGAGCCGGCGACGATCAAGCATGCCTTGTCACTAGCCAGAGATATCGAAGCGGAAGTTCGCCTGCCATTGGTCGGCGTCGGCACTGAGACGGCCGCGACCATCCAGGCGGCAATTGCTCCGTTTCAGCTTGATGGCAGCGGCCGGTTTGCCTCGCGCCATGCCTATCGCCGGGGATTGTGAAATCGCTTCATCCCTATGAGATTTTTATATTTTTGCCGTTTCTGGCAAATGGAAAACCTAGCAGCCCCCTCATAGATTCAACAGCGTAGCACCGGAAATGGTCTTATCGGACCCGTAGTGCTGGTGACACTGAAAGGAACCATGATGTCACGCTACAGGCAAGTCGGCCTATCCGCCGACCCTCTCCAACGCCCTCGCGCCGTCGCGTTTGCGCGCGACGAGCGTCACTTCTCTTCGGACGCATTGCTGGACGGAATTCGCTCCGTCGCTCCGCGCCTCGGACTTGTCCTCCTGGTCGCCGCCGCCCTGCAAATGGGGCTGCATCTGACCGGACACTGAGTGAAATCGAAGAGATCCAAGAGGAAATAACAATGGCAAACGCACAACATCTTCAACGTCGCTCGGCCCGCAGCCCGCTCGCTCCGGCGCCGGCGCGTTTCATCATCGGTCGTGACCGCCGCGGCAGCTGGATCGTTCAGGACCGGCAAGGCCTCGTTGGCGGTCTGTTCCGCAATGAAGCGGCGGCCCTCCACTTCGCCGCCGAGGAATGTAACCACAATCCGGCCGACATCTGCCTGGCACCCGAAGGCGCCATCCTCGATCTGGATGGCTTTACCCTCGCCCCGTCAAACCTGCACTGAACTTGCCCTTGGCAGGCTTCGACAATATCCCGCCGAACGCTTCCTTAACCGCCCCAAGGTAAGCTTTCGCCAGATATCCATAGAACAGAAGACAATGTCGAAGCCTGCCTTCCGCTATAGCCACTACGATCTCGGAGAACAGCGCGCCGGAACGGTGATCGAAATCACGCTCTCGGCCATTGCCAATGTCAGGCTGATGAACGGCTCGAATTTCGAGCGCTTCACCGAAACGCTGAAGCATCAGTTTCTCGGCGGCGTTGCCAAGAAATCGCCGATACGGCTGGTCATTCCTGAGGCTGGCCATTGGCATCTGGTGGTCGATATGGAAGGTCATAAGAGCCTGGCGGAATCGAGCGTCAAAATGGTGGACAGGGCAACCGTTCCACGCATGCAAAAAGCATAGCGGCAATCCGTCACCGCCAGGTGATATATGGACTAGCGCTCGCCACGCTCCTTACGCAGCTTCGCCCACCAATCCAGCCGCTTGCGGATTTCACGCTCGAAGCCCCGTTCCGGCGGATCGTAGAAGGTCTGGCGACCCATCTTCTCCGGAAAGTAATTCTGCCCTGAAAAAGCATCCGGCTCGTCGTGATCGTAGCGATAGCCGTCGCCATAGCCTTCCGTGCGCATCAGCTTCGTGGGCGCGTTCAGGATGTGTTTCGGCGGCAGCAGCGAGCCATTCTGCTTGGCGGCCTGGGTCGCCGCCTTGAAGGCCGTGTAGACGGCGTTGGATTTCGGGGCGGTGGCGAGATAGACGCAGGCCTGCGCCAACGCCAATTCACCCTCAGGCGACCCGAGATAATCATAGGCATCCTTGGCAGCATTGCAGATAACCAGAGCCTGCGGATCGGCAAGCCCGATATCCTCCACCGCCATGCGCACCAGCCGGCGTCCGAGATAAAGCGGATCCTCGCCGGCATCGAACATGCGGGCGAGATAATAGAGCGCGGCGTCCGGGTCGGAGCCACGAACCGATTTATGCAGCGCAGAAATCAGATTGTAATGCCCATCCTGCGCCTTGTCATAGACCGGAGCGCGGCGCTGGACGATCTTGACCAGCATATCGGGATCGAAAAGCTCGTCCTTGCGCGCGGCACGCCAGACCTCTTCCGCCAGCGTCAGCACCGAGCGGCCATCGCCATCCGCCATGCGGATCAGGCTGGCACGGGCATCCTCCGTCAACGGCAGCGGCTTGCCCTCCACGGTCTCGGCCCGGCGCAGCAGCTCTTCCAGACTTTCCTCGTCGTGCGAATGGAAGGTCAGGACACGGGCGCGGGATAAAAGAGCGGCGTTGAGTTCGAAGGATGGATTTTCGGTCGTCGCTCCCACAAGAATGACAGTACCGTCCTCCATCACAGGCAGGAAGCTATCCTGCTGCGCGCGATTGAAGCGATGTATCTCGTCGACGAACAGCAGGGTCTGGCGGCCATCCATGCGGCGCAGACGCGCCGCCTCGAACACCTTCTTCAGATCGGCCACGCCGGAGAAGATTGCCGAAATCTGTTCGAAGGCGAGGCCCGCCTCGCCCGAAAGCAGCCTTGCAACGGTCGTCTTGCCGGTGCCGGGCGGTCCCCAGAAGATCATCGATCCAAGCGAACCCGCCTCGATCATCCGACGCAATACACCATCCTCGCCGGTCAGATGTTCCTGACCGGTGACTTCGGCCAGTGTTTGCGGCCGCAGGCGATCGGCGAGAGGCCGCTTGTTGGCGACCTCCTCCGGTATCCGCGGTGCAAACAGATCATCGCTCATCGGAAGAACTGCCTGATACGCTGGCCGTCACGCTCGATCTCGACGCGCCAGAAGCTGGGGTTTGACGTGACGGTCTTCTGAAGGATTTCCGTGGTGTTGATCGCGACGCCATTGATGGAGATGACGATATCGCGGGCGGCAAAACCAAGCCGGTCAGCCGGCGAGTTCTGCTTCAGGCTCTCGATGACGACGCCGGTGGAATCCGGCGGCATATGGAGATCATCGGCAACGCGCGGCGAGAGATTGGCAACGGTCGCGCCGGAGAAAGGATTGTTGCCGTCGATCACCCGCTCGTCGCGCGGTGTCGATTCGGGCGCTGCGGCCAGCGTCATCGTGGCCTGATGTTCCTTTCCGTTATCCAGCACCGTCAATGCCACCGTCGCGCCGAGACCGGCCGTCGTCAGGCGATAGCCGAGCGCATCGGGATGCTCGATTGAGATATTGTTCAGGGCTGTGATCACTTCGCCGGGCTTGAGGCCGGCCTTGGCCGCAGGCCCGCCATCGACCACCTTCGTTACCAACGCACCGCGCACCTTGTCGAGGCCGAGTGCTTCGGCGACGTCCGATGTCACCGGCTCGAAGGAGGCGCCGATATAGGGGCGCTCGAAGGCTTTGTCGCCGCGATCGGCAGCGGCAAGGAAGACCTTGACCAGATTGGCGGGGATGGCGAAGCCGATACCGTTGGAGCCGCCGCCCTGGGAGAAGATCGCCGTATTCAGCCCGATCAGCTCGCCGGTCATGTTGACGAGCGCACCGCCCGAATTGCCAGGGTTGATCGAGGCATCGGTCTGGATGAAGAAGCCAACCTCGTTCTTGACCTGGTTACGGGCAAGCGCCGAGACGATACCGCTCGTGACCGTCTGGCCCACGCCGAAGGGATTGCCGATTGCGAGCACGAGATCACCGACCTCGATGCCGTCGGAATTGCCGAGCGGCAGAACCGGGAAGCTCTCGTTCTTCGACTGGATCTTCAGGACAGCGAGATCGACGCGATCGTCCTTCAGGACGACCTTGCAGGGAAATTCGCGGCCGTCCGAAAGAGCGATCTTGATATCGTCAGCACCATCGACGACGTGGTTGTTGGTGATGACGGTACCATTCGCCTCCACGATGACGCCGGAGCCGAGTGAAGACTGCTTCTCGGTGCGATTCGGCATGCGCTGACCGAAAAACTGCTCGAAGAAGGGATCGCCGGCGAAGGGCGACTGACGCTGCACCACGCGCTCGGCATAGACATTCACTACGGCGCCGGAGGTCTGCTTGACCAGCGGAGCGAAGGAAAGCTGCATCTGCGTCTGGCTTTGCGGCAGCGTCTTTGCCGTTTGAGCCTCAGCGGAAAGCGGCATCGCCATGACGAGGGCAATCATCGAAACGGCAGTGCGCTTCAGGAAGACATGCATGGAAATTTCCCTTTTTAATTCTCTTTAAACAACGTTGTAGCGCCCGACGCTAGAAAGAAAAGAGGGCGGAACCATGAAGCATAAATGGAAGCTGGCGACGATAAAAAACAGGCTCGCCGAACAAAAACATGCTGTGATGCATTTCGCGTTGGGAATCGTCAAAAGGGAACCAGACATGCGATTGAACCATCTTGCCGCCGCCACTTTCCTCGTCTCTCTGGGCATGGCCGGTGCCTCTCACGCCGCCAGTTTCGATTGCGAGGCGCAGAACCTGAAGCCGGATGAGAAGACGATCTGCGACGTGAGGGCGCTCAATGATGCCGACGTGAGAATGGTAACGACCTTCGACCTGCTTTCGGGGCTGCTTGCCATGGGCGCGCGTGGCACGATGCAGGACCAGCAGACCGAATGGCTGAAGAAGCGGCAGGCCTGCGAGGCGGATGTCGCCTGCTTGAAGACGTCCTATGAGGAGCGCCTGAAGGTGCTGAACGACACCTACAAGCAGATCAATCGGCCGCTGTAAGGAATTGGTTCGAAAGGTTTGCGGGCTTGACCGGACAAAGTCCCCTCTCCCCGCATGCGGGGAGAGGGTCAGGGTGAGGGGCAAACGCAGGAACGGCAAGCTGTGCCATCGCGATGGAATTCGAAAAGCCCCTCATCCGCCCTCTCGCAGCCGAGCTCCGCTCGACCGCTCAAGTCCACCTTCTCCCCGTTTCACGGGGCGAAGGTGCTTTGTTACTTCCCACCCAAATCCCGAACAGCGCCACGGTCAGCACTGGTTGCGAAAGCGGCATAAGCCTTCAAGGCCGTCGTGACGTTGCGCTTGCGCGCTTCGGCCGGATGCCAGCCCTTGGCGTTCTGCGCTTCGCGGCGAGCGGCAAGTTCCTTGTCATCAACGCGCAGGTTGATGGTGCGGTTCGGGATGTCGATGTCGATCATGTCGCCTTCGCGCACCAGGCCAATCGTACCGCCATTGGCCGCTTCCGGCGAAGCATGGCCGATCGACAAGCCCGAGGTGCCGCCGGAGAAGCGGCCGTCGGTGATCAGCGCGCAGGCCTTGCCGAGGCCCTTCGACTTCAGGTAGCTCGTCGGATAGAGCATTTCCTGCATACCGGGGCCACCCTTCGGGCCTTCGTATCGGATGACGACCACGTCACCAGCCTTCACTTCGTTGCTGAGGATGCCTTTGACGGCCGCGTCCTGGCTTTCGAAGACCTTGGCCGGGCCGGAGAACTTCAGGATCGATTCATCGACGCCGGCCGTTTTCACGATGCAGCCGTCAAGCGCCAAGTTGCCCTTGAGGACAGCAAGACCGCCATCCTTGGAGAAGGGATGCTCGACGGAGCGGATAACGCCCTTCTCGCGGTCCGTATCGAGTTCATCCCAGCGGGAGCTCTGGCTGAAGGCAACCTGCGTCGGAACGCCGCCCGGAGCCGCGCGGAAGAATTCGCGTACGCTTTCGCTGTTGGTACGGGTGATATCCCAACGGTCGATGGCGTCGCCGAGCGTTTCGGCGTGAACCGTCGGGCAATCGCGGTTGATGAGGCCGCCCTTATCGAGTTCGCCGAGGATCGACATAATGCCGCCAGCGCGGTGCACGTCTTCCATGTGAACGTCGCTCTTGGCAGGCGCAACCTTGGACAGGCACGGGACGCGGCGCGACAGCGCGTCGATATCGGCCATGGTGAAATCGACCTCGCCTTCGTGCGCAGCTGCCAGGATGTGCAGAACCGTGTTGGTGGAGCCGCCCATGGCGATATCGAGCGCCATGGCGTTCTCGAAGGCCTGCTTGGAGGCGACGGAACGTGGAAGGATGGAGGCATCGTCCTGCTCGTAGTAACGGCGGGCGAGATCGACGATCAGATGGCCGGCCTCGACGAAGAGGCGCTTGCGATCGGCGTGGGTGGCAAGCGTCGAGCCGTTGCCCGGCAGCGACAGGCCGAGCGCTTCAGTCAGGCAGTTCATCGAATTGGCGGTGAACATGCCCGAGCACGAGCCGCAGGTCGGACAGGCCGAGCGCTCGATGACCTGGACGTCTTCATCGCTGATCTTGTCGTCGGCCGCCGCAACCATGGCGTCGACGAGGTCAAGCGCGACCTTCTTGCCATGAAGAACGACCTTGCCGGCTTCCATCGGGCCACCGGACACGAAGACCGTCGGGATATTGAGGCGCAGCGACGCCATCAGCATGCCGGGGGTGATCTTGTCGCAGTTGGAAATGCAGACCATGGCATCGGCGCAATGGGCGTTGACCATGTATTCGACGCTATCGGCAATCAGTTCGCGCGACGGCAGCGAATAGAGCATGCCATCATGGCCCATGGCGATACCGTCGTCGACGGCGATGGTGTTGAATTCCTTGGCAACGCCGCCGGCCGCCTCGATTTCACGCGCGACGAGCTGGCCGAGATCCTTGAGGTGAACGTGGCCGGGCACGAACTGGGTGAAGGAGTTGACCACCGCAATAATAGGCTTGCCGAAATCGCTGTCCTTCATACCCGTCGCGCGCCAAAGGCCGCGCGCGCCGGCCATGTTGCGGCCGTGGGTGGTTGTTCTGGAACGATAAGCTGGCATGGTGTCTTCCTCGTCATCCTGGAATTTGCGCGGCGTCGGGCATGGCCATAGGTTTTAGGCCAAAGGAGCGCCGGCAACTCCGCTTTTTGGAATTGTCCTAATCCAATCGTGCAGTACTGTCACTATCAACTCAAGCGAATCCGGTACGCTGCCGGGCAAAGGCCGCGTCCAGGCAAACAAGTCGCTCGACCAAAGTTGGGAACGGAACAGGCCGATCACAAGCGCACACAAAAAGTTGCTTTCACTTCCAAAGAAATGCCTGCCTAAGAGTGTAACAAAACCTGTGTCCATTGCGTATCGCTCATATCGAAGCTGCTATCGCATAAAGGAATCGTTCCATGGCCGCCTATCGCCCGCCGAAAATCGCATCCTCGGAGATTACACCCCGCTCGATCTATCTGAAGCGCCGCGACTTCCTAACGGTCGCAGCGGCCGGCATAGGCATGACGGCTATCGGCGGCAAGGCGGCGCTTGCGGAAGCCCTGACGGCGACCAAGAGTAATTACACGGTCAATGAGAAGCTGACGCCGATCAAGGATGTTACCACCTACAATAACTTCTACGAATTCGGCCTCGACAAGGCCGATCCGGCCAACCTCTCGGGCAAATTCAAGCCACGTCCCTGGACAATCAAGGTCGACGGTATGGTCAACAAGCCCGGCACGTTCGATGTCGATGCCTTGATCAAGGAATTTCCCCCGGAAGAGCGCGTCTATCGCATGCGCTGCGTCGAGGCCTGGTCGATGGTCATTCCATGGGACGGCTTCCAGCTCTCCGCCCTGCTCGACAAGGTGGAGCCACAGGGCAGCGCCAAATATGTAGCCTTCGAGACCGTGGTGCGACCTGAAGAAATGCCGGGGCAGTCTGGCCTCCTGCAATCGCTGAACTGGCCCTATGTCGAGGGCCTGCGTCTGGATGAGGCGCGCAACCCGCTGACGCTGCTTGCCGTCGGCCTCTATGGCGAGACCCTGCCAAACCAGAACGGCGCGCCTATCCGGCTCGTCGTGCCCTGGAAATATGGCTTCAAGGGCATCAAGTCGATCGTCCGCATCACGCTCACCGACAAGCAGCCGATCAATACCTGGCAGGCGACGAACAGCCAGGAATATGGCTTCTATGCCAACGTCAATCCGGCCGTCGATCATCCGCGCTGGAGCCAGGCGACCGAACGGCGCATCGGCGAAGGCGGCTTCTTCGGCTCCAATCGCCACCCCACCCTGCCCTTCAATGGCTATGCCGATCAGGTCGCCAGCCTCTATAGCGGCATGGATCTCAGGGTGAATTTCTGATGGCCCTCTCCTTCGCTCTTCCCAAGCGCTGGCAACCCGCCTCCGTCTGGGCGCTCTACTTTGTCGGGCTTTTACCGGCGGCCTGGGAATTCTATCTTGGCGCTACCGATCAGCTCGGCGCCGATGCGGTGAAAACCTTCGAGCTCTTCCTGGGCCTGTGGGCGATCCGCTTCCTGCTGCTGACGCTTGCGGTGACGCCGCTCCGCGATCTCTTCGGCTGGAACTATCTACGCTATCGCCGCGCGCTCGGCCTGCTCTGTTTCTACTACGCGCTGATGCACCTGACCGTCTATATGGTCCTCGACCAGGCGCTCGACGTATATGCCGTCATCGACGACGTGCTGAAGCGGCCCTTCATCATGTTCGGCATGGCGGGGCTCGTCATGCTGCTGGCCTTGGCTGTCACCTCGAACAATTTCTCGATCAAGCGTCTCGGCAAGAAATGGATCTGGCTGCATCGCCTCGTCTATATCATCGCCGCCTGCGGTGCTCTGCACTTTGCACTGTCGACCAAGGTGCTGTCGGTGGAGCAGTTCATCTATATCGGCCTGCTGATCGCCATGATCCTCTACAGGTCCTACCGGCCGATCATGATGGAAAGACGCCGGGCGGCGCGTAAGCCGGCTGCGGCGTCGAGCTCCAGAGCGGCTTGAGACGGCCGCACTGCCTGTTCCAGTGATGGTTATTCGGCGGCGCTGGCGATCTTTGCCTGGCTCTGTTCCTGCACCTCGACGGTTGCCGTCAGGCCGGCGATCAGCTTCGTGCCATCGGGAACCTTGTCGAGCGCGATGCGCACCGGCACGCGCTGCGCCAGCCGCACCCAGCTGAAGGTCGGGGTGATGTTGGCAAGCAGGCTGCCGGAGGTGCGTTCGCGGTCCTCGATGCCATAGGCGATGCTCTCGACATGGCCCGTCAGCTTCTCGGCCTGACCCATCAGGTGGATATAGACCTCATCTCCAATCTGGATACGCGGCAGCTTGGTTTCCTCGAAATAGCCTTCGACGCGTAGGGAATCGCTGTCGATCAACGCCACCTTGGCGGTGCCCGCAGAGACATAATCGCCCGGACGCAGGCTGAGGTTCGAGATCGTGCCGTTGACGGTGGCGCGAACCTCGGAGCGGTCGAGATTGAGCTGGGCGAGTTCGCGATTGGCGGTCGCCTGACGAACGGCGGCTTCATCCTGCTGCACGGTGGTCAGCGCCTGTTCCTTCTGCTGTAGAGAGGCGGCATCGCCGAGGCGCGCCTGCCGCGCGCTTTCACGCTGGGCCTGATCGAGAGCCGCCTTGCTGCTGGCAAGCGCCGCATCCGCCTGTTCGAGAGCGATGGCAAAGCGATCGCGATCGACGCGGAAGAGGACATCGCCCTTCTTGACGGCCTGATTATCCTTGACGAGGACCTCGCTCACCAGGCCGGAGACGTCAGGCGCAATGCCGACGACATCGGCCCTGAGGCGCGCATCGCGCGTCCACGGCTCGTCCATGTAATGGCCCCAGAGCTGGCGGCCGACATAGACGGCGGCAACGACGAAGATGAGAGTGACAGCCACACGGCCGATGAGTTTTAACGCGTTCATGTGAAGTACCAACGGGAGACTGAGGAGACGGCGCCGAGCAGCAGGACATAAAGCGCGAGATCGAAAAGACCGCGATGCCAGACCAGAGTGTAGACTCCGATCCATGCGAGCAGACGTCGAAGGATGATGACGATGAACAAGGTCAAGAGCATGAGAACGAGAAGGCGCGGGATATAGACGCCATAAAGATCGAATTCTGCGGGCATGATATTACTCGGCGGCAATGGGATGTGGTGGGGTTATGTCCGCTACGGGCGGTCGCCAGCTCGCCGGCGGTTCGGAATGCGGGAAGAGCGCCCGGCGAAGGCCGACCAGTGCATCGAGGCTCGCCCGAGTGGATTCTCGCTTTTCCTGCGCAACGGCTTCTAGGCTATGGTCGATCGAGGCGCGCAGGTCATCGGCCGGATCTACGGCCCGTTTTGCCTTCAGCCGCGAACGATAGAAATCCGATACGCCGATGAGCACTTCGCTGACGGATGCAGCAGCAGCCGGTTTCAGCTGGCCGCGCTCCTTCTGCAGCATCAGCACGTTGAAGCCGAGACGGACATCGGCATAGCCATCGACCTTCTTCAACTCTCGGTCCTCAATGCCTGCAAGGCGGGGCACGAGCTGACCCAGGCGGTCGAGGATGCGGCCGGAGAGCCGTTCATGATCGGCGCGGCGGATACCGGCAGCAGTTTCGGCCAGATCTCTCCAGCCGGCTCGAACCAAACGCCAGGCGGCAAGCTCAGAACCGAAGGGACGGGTAAGCAAGGTCCAGACCAAGGCGAAGCCAACACCGGCCAGAGCGGCGATCGCACTGTTGGTGAAGCTGGCGAAATCGGCGGTGTAACGATCCTGCAGTGCAATGAAACTTGCACCGTTTACCGCCAGCAGCATGCCGAGCATGTTGGTTTGCGGGCGGGTAATCAGCAGCCCCATCACCAGGAAGGGCGGTGCAAAGACCAGCACCAGCATCTCGAAACCGGAAATCGACGGCAGCACCATGAAGATATAGACGCAGGCGATAACCAGGCTCACCGCAGTCCAAATGAACATGGTGGTGATGAAGGGGGCGGGACGATCGAGCGCGGCGAAAAACGAGCAGGCAACGGCCACCATGGCGATGAAGCCGGCACCATCCGCCCAGCCGGAATAGATCCAGAAGAAGCAGGCGACGGCAATCCCGGCGATGACGCTACCGGCAGAGAAGGCCAGCAGGGCGTAATCATAATGCCTGCTGCGACCGACGACATTGCGGTAGCGGAATGCGGGACGCCAGGTACCGACCTGCTGTCCTGAGACGATATGGGCGCGCAGCGTCAGGCAATCCTGCCACAAGTCGACAATTTCTTTGAGGCGAGCGAGAGCGCTTGACCGGACGAGATCGTCCCAACCGATATCGAGGTCGTCCTCCTGCAACTCCTCGATCTTCCGCGACAAGGTCTCGGCCGTTCCATCGGCCTTGCTGCGACCGCCCTGCCCGAGCCAGTCGGCCACCTCATTCAGAACGGCAACCAATTCCTGCGGCAGCGGCCTACCGCTAGCCTTCAAGGCGTGGAGGCGATCGGCAAGTGAGGAGAAGAGCGGCAGCAGCATCAACAAACGGCCACGCAGCTCGCGCGAATGTCTCACGATGTCGCGGCTGCCGGCATCATAGCGCAACTGGCTGATGACGAGATCCAGGCCGGAAACGTCGGCGGCAAGCTTCTGCCGCTTCAGGGGAGTTGCGGGCGAAGCGCCCTCGCCGCGCAGGATCTCATCCGCCCAGGTGCCTGCGTCATCCAGCCAGGAACCTATGCGCTGGCCGAGCACGGTGCCGACGCTGCTCGGAAAGACGACGGCGCTTACCACGCTAGCGCAGACGATGCCGATAATAATCTCCTCGGAGCGGGCAAGCGCCACATCGAAAATGGTTTCGGGCGAGCCGACGGTCGGCAGCGCGATCAGCGGCAAGGTATAGCCGGCCAGCATGAAGACATAGCTGCGCGAGGTGCGATCGAGCATCGAGATGAACAGCAAGGTGCCGGTCCATAACGCGACGACGACGGAAAGCAATTCCGGCGCGTTGACGAAGAGCGGAATAAGGATAACCGACGCGGTAGCACCGATAAGCGTGCCGAGCGCGCGGTAAAGTCCCTTGGAACTGGTTGCGCCGGCAAGAGGATTGGCAACCACATAGACAGCGGCCATCGCCCAATAGGGACGCGGCAGATCGAGCGACAAGGCGATAAACAGCGCCATGATCGCAGCAATGAAGGCTTTGGCGGAAAATAACCACTCACGCCAGGATGGAACGCTCATGAGACCTTCTCCGGCTCCGGCTCGACGGCCTTGGATGCCTCAAACTCCTCGAAAGCCTTCAGGACGCGAACCGCGGCTTCGATATCCGCAGGGTCGACATTGGCAAGGATCTTGCCACGCAGCTCATCAAGTACGTCTTCCATACGGGAAGCCAGCTTTTCGCCCTCAGGCGTCAGCCACAGGCCCTTCGCGCGCCGATCCGTGGGATCATCCTTGCGGATGACAAGTTCCATGCCTTCGAGCTGATCGATCAACCGAACCAGAGACGGGCCTTCGATACCGACACAGGTGGCGAGCACCACCTGCCGCACGCCTCCCCCCAGGCGGCCGATCCAAAGCAGCGGCGCGGCCACCGCCTCGGATATGCCATGGGAGCTCAGCGCAAGATCGACAGCCCGGCGCCATTGGCGGCCGGTGGTCAGCAGATTGGCGGTGAATATACGTTGCAGGGCGTTTGACGAGTTCATGAGAACCTATTAGCACTAAACTAATTAGGATTCAAATTATTATCATCGAAAGCGCTATTCTAAATGGGAAATGCAGCTATGCGCTCAACGATAGCCAAGACAGTAATGAGGTCGAGATTGCAGGCGTGGAGATCGGCCCAGCCACTCGACCCGTCTTTCATCGATCGGCGTTGCTCAGATACCATTCGTCTTCACGGATGGCGACAGAGGCTGCATGACGCGCCAGGAGATGCTCCTTCATGTCGTCACGCATGGGGGCTACCACAGAGGCGAGATCGGTCGACTTCTAGCGCAGCTCTCCATTACACCGCCCTGGGACACGCTTGCCGTTCATCTTCATCGTAGCGAACCCGCGCGCAGGCTGGCTGCGGCGGCTGAATGAGCTCGCGCCCTAGCGGTTTTGGCTTTTCACACCGGTTTGGGTTTCGACAGCGCGCAATCGACCGCCAGCGCCAGCGCAATGCCGGCGGCATAGGCGACGATATTCCACGGCGAGAATACCCTGCCCAGCAACAGGGCTCCGGCGGCAGTCAATCGAAAAGCATCGAGATCAGGCGTGTGCCAAAGCCGGAAAAACTCTACGGCCACCGCGATGAGCAATGCCGCCGCGGCAATCCCAAAACGCGCTGGCGACACGAAGATTGCCGCCAGGAGCCAATAGACCATCGCTCCCCATAGGAGCGAGCCGCCATATTTGACGACCACGAAGGGCAGATTGATCGCATAACCATAGCGCCGCAACGCAAGACCGCTGGCGATGGTGACCAGCAGCGCCACGACCAGAAGCAGTCTCCCACGCTTCAATTTTCGCTGCATGTCCCACAACGCTCCCTGCCCTGATGCACCCGAGTCGCCTGCGACTCAGCAAGGCTGCTTACGATACTCCAAAGCATTCAGAGGGATTGAAAGGCCGCTCCCATAGCACAAACGACAAAAGGCCGGACGATCGCTCATCCGGCCTTTTATATTTAATCCGAAGCTTAGCCTTAAGCGGCTGCGGCTTCTTCTTCAGCAGCAACGCGAGCCTTGTCGGCTGCGCCCTTGGCATTGACGTCACGATCCACGAACTCGACGACTGCGAGAGCGGCATTGTCGCCCTGGCGGAAGCCGGCCTTCATGATACGCAGGTAGCCGCCGTTGCGGGTGGCGTAGCGGGTTGCGATCGCGTCGAACAGCTTCGAAACGACAGCTGCGTCGCGGATCTGCGAGATGGCCTGACGACGAGCGTGCAGGTCGCCGCGCTTGCCGAGGGTTACCAGCTTCTCGACGATCGGACGAATTTCCTTCGCCTTCGGGAGCGTGGTGACGATCTGCTCATGGGTGATGAGCGAAGCCGCCATGTTGGCGAACATCGCCTTGCGGTGGCTAGCGGTTCTATTCAGCTTGCGGCCGGCTTTACCGTGGCGCATGGCTATTCTCCTTCACTTGCAGGCATCGTTCGCCTGCAGTTTGTTGGTTAGTATTGGTCTTCGTAACGCTTGGCGAGATCTTCGATGTTCTCGGGCGGCCATGCCGGCACTTCCATGCCGAGGTGCAGGCCCATGGAAGCGAGAACTTCCTTGATTTCGTTCAGCGACTTGCGACCAAAATTCGGCGTGCGGAGCATTTCTGCTTCGGTCTTCTGAATGAGGTCGCCGATGTAGACGATGTTGTCGTTCTTCAGGCAGTTTGCCGAACGAACGGACAGTTCGAGTTCGTCCACCTTCTTGAGGAGCGCCGGATTGAAAGCGAGTTCGGTAACTGCTTCCTCTTCGGTTTCCTTCTGCGGCTCGTCGAAGTTGACGAACACGCCAAGCTGATCCTGAAGAATGCGGGCCGCGAAGGCGACTGCATCTTCGCCGCTGATCGAACCATCGGTTTCGATCGACATGCTCAGCTTGTCGTAGTCGAGAACCTGTCCTTCGCGGGTATTTTCAACCTTGTAGGACACCTTCTTGACCGGCGAATAGAGGCTGTCGACCGGGATGAGCCCGATCGGAGCATCTTCCGCACGATTACGCTCGGCGGGCACATAGCCCTTGCCGTTATTGACGGTGAATTCCATGCGGATTTCGGCACCCTCGTCGAGCGTGCAGATGACATGCTCAGGGTTGAGGATTTCGATATCGCCGACCGTCTGGATGTCGCCAGCCGTTACTACGCCTGGGCCCTGCTTGCGGACGACCATGCGCTTGGCATCATCGCCGTCCATCTTGATGGCGATTTCCTTGATGTTCAGCACGATGTCCGTCACGTCTTCCCGAACGCCCGGGATAGAGGAGAACTCATGCAGCACGCCGTCGATCTGCACGGCCGTTACAGCGGCACCGCGCAGAGAGGACAGCAGAACGCGACGCAGCGCGTTGCCGAGGGTGAGACCGAAGCCACGCTCCAGCGGTTCAGCCACGAGCGTTGCCTTGGTGCGGCCGCTCGAGGTGAACTCGACCTTGTTGGGCTTGATCAGTTCCTGCCAGTTTTTCTGAATCATGTTTTTGCCTTCCGTTCGTTGCCACCATCCAATCGTGGCAACCGAGCTTGAGTAACACCAAGCCGGGCGCATCTACCCCGGCCGGTGTCGTGAGTGGCGATGATCAGACGCGACGCTTCTTGCGCGGGCGGCAACCATTGTGCGGGATCGGGGTCACGTCGCGGATCGACGTGATCATGAAACCAGCAGCCTGGAGGGCGCGCAGAGCGGATTCACGACCGGAGCCCGGACCGCAAACTTCAACTTCCAGCGACTTCATGCCGTGTTCCTGAGCCTTCTTGGCGCAGTCTTCGGCAGCGATCTGGGCAGCGAACGGGGTCGACTTGCGCGAACCCTTGAAGCCCTTGGCACCAGCGGACGACCAGGCAATAGCGTTGCCCTGTGCGTCGGTGATGGTGATCATCGTGTTGTTAAAGGTCGAGTTGACGTGTGCGACGCCCGACGTGATATTTTTACGCTCGCGACGACGAACGCGTACGGCTTCCTTGGCCATGTTAGTCCTTTCTTGGATCTCTGCACCGCCGTAATGCCAGCGGCTACACCGAAGCGGCACCCATGGAGCACCGCTTCAAACTCAAAAGAGGCCGGCGGACCGCCAGCCTCCCAAATCCGGTTGCCCGGAAATTACTTCTTCTTACCAGCGATCGCCTTTGCCGGGCCCTTGCGGGTGCGGGCATTGGTGTGCGTGCGCTGGCCACGAACCGGCAGGCCGCGGCGATGACGCAGACCACGGTAGGAACCCAGGTCCATAAGACGCTTGATGTTCATCGCGGTTTCGCGACGCAGATCACCTTCGACCTGATAGTCACGGTCGATGGTTTCGCGGATCTGCAGAACTTCAGCATCCGTCAACTGGTTGACGCGACGCTCGGCCGGAATACCAACCTTTTCGCAGATTTCCTGTGCAAACTTCGGTCCAATCCCGTGAATGTAACGAAGCGCAATAACTACGCGCTTTGCAGTCGGGATGTTGACGCCAGCGATACGAGCCACGCCTGTTCTCCTTGCATTCCTTTTGCCTTGGCAAAGGGTCTTGTTATGCAGCCCGGGAGCTGCTTGTTCGATGTGTGTCCGCCACATGTCAAAACGACCGTGCTCGGACTTCCCGTTGGAAATCCGCGCCGATCGCATAGCATGTCGCGAGTTGGCGCGGTGTTTAGCGGAATCAGCGCGAAAAAGCAACCGCTCCGGCAAGTTTATTTTAGGCTATCTAGAGCTTAGCCAGGATAGCCTCTATGCTTTCGGTCACATGCTCGATATCGGCCATGCCATCGATGCTCTGCAACTTACCCTTAGCATAGTAGTAACCGATCAGCGGCGACGTCTCCTTGTAGTAGACTTGGAGGCGAGTCGCCATGGTTTCAGCATTATCGTCAGGGCGGCGCTTGAAATGAGTCGAGCCGCATTTGTCGCAGACACCGGCATTTGCAGGAACCTTGTCAGTGTCGTGATAGACGCTGCCGCAGTTCGAGCAGGAATAGCGGCCGGAGACGCGCCGAATCAGTTCGGCATCATCGACCTTCAACTCGATCACAACGGAGAGTTCGAGGCCCTTCGCATTGAGCATTTTTTCGGTGGCATCGGCCTGCACCAAGGTGCGCGGAAAGCCGTCGAGGATGAAGCCCCTGACGCAATCCGGTTGATCGATGCGCTCGGAAACGATCGCATTCACGATCTCATCCGAAACAAGCTTGCCGGCGTCCATGACAGCCTTGGCGCGCTTGCCGACTTCCGTGCCGGCCTGAACGGCCGCGCGCAACATATCGCCTGTGGAAAGCTGCGGAATGCCGTGCTTTTCCACGATGCGCTGGGCCTGGGTCCCCTTACCTGCTCCCGGCGGCCCTAAAAGTATGAGTCTCATCGCCCCCTCTTTCCTCCACGCAACTTCGATTTCTTGATCAGGCCTTCATATTGCTGTGCGATCAGGTGACCCTGAATCTGCGCCACCGTATCCAGCGTTACGCTAACCACGATCAGAAGCGAAGTGCCACCCAGAGACAAGGGAATACCGGTCTGGGATACGAGAATTTCGGGCAGGATGCAGACGAAGACAAGATAGATCGCGCCGACGACCGTGATGCGGGTCAGCACGTAATCGATATATTCGGCGGTGCGCTCACCCGGACGGATGCCCGGAATGAAGCCGCCGTGCTTCTTCAGATTGTCAGCCGTGTCCTTCGGATTGAAGACGAGAGCCGTGTAGAAGAAAGCGAAGAAGGCAATCAGAGCGCCGTAAAGCACCATATAGACCGGCTGGCCGTGGCCGAGTGCCGCAACGATCGAAGTCACCCAGGTCGGGAGCGCGGTGTTGTTGCCGAGGCCTGCAACGGTTGCCGGCAGCAGCAGCAGCGACGACGCGAAGATCGCCGGGATGACGCCCGAAGTGTTGAGCTTCAGCGGCAGGTGCGACGTATCGCCCTGGAACATGCGCGTGCCGACCTGGCGCTTCGGATACTGGATCAGAAGGCGACGCTGCGCACGCTCGACGAAGACGATGAGTGCGATGACCAGAATAGCGACGATCAGCACGGCGAGAATGAGCGGCGTGGAAAGCGCGCCGGTGCGGCCGAGTTCGAGCGTACCGGCAAGCGCAGTCGGAAGACCTGCAGCGATACCCGCGAAAATGATCAGCGAGATGCCGTTGCCGATACCGCGCGACGTCACCTGCTCACCAAGCCACATCAGGAACATTGTGCCGCCGAGCAGCGTGATAACGGTGGAGATGCGGAAGAACCAGCCGGGATCTACGACCACGCCGTTGCCATGCTCTAGACCGATCGCAATGCCATAAGCCTGCAATGCGCCGAGCAGCACCGTGCCGTAGCGGGTATACTGGTTGATGATCTTACGGCCCTGCTCGCCTTCCTTCTTCAGGTTTTCGAGCGACGGGACGACCGACGTCATCAGCTGAACGATGATCGAGGCGGAAATGTAGGGCATGATGCCGAGCGCGAAGATCGCCATGCGCTGCACAGCGCCGCCCGAGAACATGTTGAAGAGGCCGAGAATGCCGCCCGACTGATTCTGGAAAGCCTGGGCGTAAGCGGCAGGATTGAGGCCAGGAAGCGGAATGTGGGTGCCGAGCCGGTAGACGAGGAGAGCACCGAGCGTAAACCACAGGCGCTTCTTGAGATCCTCGGCTTTGGCAAAGGTCGAAAAATTGAGGTTGGACGCCAATTGTTCCGCTGCAGAAGCCATGCAAATCTCCGCATCACCAATTCCGGCATAGTCGGCCGAGTCCGGAATCGGTCTGTAAATTGTTCAAAAGCCGGGCTTCGGACGGATTGCGCAGCAATCGGGCGCCTCACCCTTGGTTCCCGTTATCGATCGGAAAGACACTTGCCGCATCGATCAGATTCGTGAGGCTCACATATGGGAGCAAAATCGCCCGAAGTGAAGTCACTTCGGGCGATTATTGATAATATTATTCTGCAGCGGCAGCGAGCAGCTTAACGGAGCCGCCAGCCTTTTCGATCTTCTCGACTGCAGACTTGGAAGCGCCTGCAACTTCAAGAGCAAGCTTCGCCTTCAGTTCGCCGTCCGAGAGAACACGAACGCCGTCCTTGACGCGGCGAATAACGCCGGCAGCCTTGAGAGCCGCTGCATCAACGGTGTTCTTGGCATCGAGCTTGCCGGCATCGACGGCAGCCTGGATGCGTGCCAGCGATACGACGACGTAGTCGGATGCGAAGATGTTGTTGAAGCCGCGCTTCGGCAGACGACGGTAGATGGGCATCTGACCGCCTTCGAAGCCGTTGATCGCAACGCCCGAACGGGACTTCTGACCCTTCACACCACGGCCACCGGTCTTACCGGAGCCGGAGCCGATGCCGCGGCCGAGGCGCTTGCGGCTGTGGGTCGAGCCTTCGTTATCCTTGATTTCATTCAGTTTCATAGCGAATTACCTCCGGCTCACTTCTCGTCGACAACGCGAACGAGATGCTGGACAGCACGGATCATGCCACGAACAGCCGGAGTATCTTCCAGCGTGCGGCGACGGTGCATCTTGTTCAGTCCGAGACCGATCAGCGTCTTCTGCTGAACATCCGGACGGCGGATCGGGCTGCCAATCTGCTCGACCGTAACGGTCGCCTTAGCTTCAGCCTTCTTGGTCGTCTTGGCCATAGGTCAAACTCCCTTATTCTTCGGAGGCGTTGCCCGAAGCGGCGCGGCGAGCCTGCAGGGTGGCATACTTGATGCCGCGCTGAGCTGCGATGTCCTTCGGGTGAACCTGGTGCTTCAGGGCGTCGAACGTGGCGCGAACCATGTTGTACGGGTTCGACGAACCGGTCGACTTGGCAACGACGTCATGAACGCCGAGCGTTTCGAAAACGGCGCGCATCGGGCCACCGGCGATGATACCGGTACCGACCTTGGCCGAGCGCAGCAGAACCTTGCCGGCGCCATGACGGCCATGAACGTCGTGATGCAGCGTACGGCCGTCGCGCAGCGGTACGAAGATCATGTCGCGCTTCGCGCTTTCGGTTGCCTTGCGGATAGCTTCCGGCACTTCACGTGCCTTGCCATGACCGAAGCCTACGCGGCCCTTCTGGTCGCCGACGACGACGAGAGCGGCGAAGCCGAAGCGACGGCCACCCTTAACAACCTTGGCGACGCGGTTAATCGCGACCAGCTTGTCGACGAATTCGCTATCGCGCTCTTCACGGCTCTGACGGTCTTCCCGCGGAGCCCTCTTTTCCTGTGCCATTGTCCTCTTCCTTTTTCTTTTCCGGGTGCAATCGGCAAACAAAACGAAGACCGCATGCCTTCCCTTGCGGGAAACCTGCGGTCCGGTGAATATCCGGCCGGCATCCTGGGATCGCCGGCCGGAAATCTGATTAGAAGGTCAGGCCGCCTTCGCGGGCTGCTTCAGCCAAAGCCTTGATACGGCCGTGGTAGATGAAAGCGCCGCGATCGAACACGACTTCCTTCACGCCGGCCTTGGAGGCGCGCTCTGCAACGAGCTTGCCAACGAGGGCTGCGGCTGCGGTATCGGCACCGGTCTTCAGAGAACCGCGCAGATCCTTGTCGAGGGTGGAGGCAGCCGCGAGGGTCTTGCCAGCCACGTCATCGATGACCTGGGCGTAGATGTTCTTCGACGAGCGATGAACCGACAGGCGCGGACGGCCATTGGCCACCGACTTGATTTGGCGGCGCACGCGGTTGGCGCGACGCGCAAGTGCTTCTTTCCTGCTAGCCATTTCGCGTGATCCTTACTTCTTCTTGCCTTCTTTGCGGATGATCCGCTCTTCGGCATACTTAACACCCTTGCCCTTGTAAGGCTCGGGGCCGCGGTATTCGCGGATTTCAGCGGCAACCTGGCCGACCTGCTGCTTGTTGATGCCGGTGACGACGATTTCCGTCGGCTTCGGTACAGCGATCGAGATGCCCTGCGGCGGCTCATAAACCACGTCGTGGCTGAAGCCGAGCGCGAGCTGCAGGTTCTTGCCCTGCATGGAGGCACGGTAGCCGACGCCGTTGATTTCGAGCTTGCGCTCGTAGCCGTCCTTAACACCCTTGAGGATGTTCTCGATCATCGTGCGGGACATGCCCCACTTTGCGCGAGCATCCTTGGAGTCGTTGAGCGGCGTCACGACGATTGCATTGTTTTCCAGCTTGAGACCGATTTCGTCGTTAGCGACGAAAAACAGTTCGCCCTTGGGGCCCTTAGCGGTCACTTTTTGGCCATCAACCGTGGCCGTGATCCCTGCAGGTACCTGAACGGGCTTCTTACCGATACGAGACATTTTTCAAACCTGTCTGTTTCGAAGGAGATTTCTGTTCGATCTTAGAAGACCGAGCAGAGAACCTCACCACCAACATTCTGTTCGCGAGCCTGGTGATCGGCCATCACACCCTTCGGAGTCGAAAGGATGGTGATGCCGAGGCCGTTCGCGACCTGCGGAATGGACTTGACCGAGACATAAACCCGGCGGCCCGGCTTAGACACACGGCCGATCTCACGGATCACCGATGCGCCTTCGTAGTACTTGAGTTCGATGTTGAGCTCAGACTTGCCGTTGCCGAAATCGACGACGGAGTAGCCACGGATGTAGCCTTCAGCCTGGAGCACATCGAGAACGCGTGCACGGAGCTTGGACGCAGGCGTCGAAACCGACGACTTGCGGCGCGAAGCGCCATTGCGGATGCGGGTGAGCATATCGCCCAAAGGATCAGTCATAGACATCTAATCTGCTCCTTACCAGCTGGACTTGACGATGCCCGGCACCTTGCCGAGATTGCCGAGTTCACGCAGCGCGATACGCGACATGCGCAGTTTGCGGTAGTAGGCGCGCGGACGGCCAGACACTTCGCAACGATTGCGAATACGGGTCTTCGATCCATCGCGCGGCAGCGATGCCAGCTTCAGAGTGGCCTTGAACCGGTCTTCGATCGAGAGAGACTGGTTCATGATGATTGCCTTGAGAGCAGCCCGCTTCGCGGCCTGGTTGGCAACCGTATTGCGGCGGCGCTTGTTCTTTTCAACTGCGCTTGTCTTCGCCATATCAGGGTTCCTTTTCTACGCTCGTCGTTACGGTTATTGACGGAACGGGAAGTTGAACTCTGTCAGAAGAGCCCGTGCTTCGTCGTCGGTCGTCGCCGTCGTGCAAACGATGATGTCCATGCCCCACATCTGATCAACCTTGTCGTAGTTGATCTCAGGGAACACAATGTGCTCCTTGATGCCCATGGCAAAATTGCCACGACCGTCAAAGCTCTTCGGGTTCAGGCCGCGGAAGTCGCGAACGCGCGGAAGCGCGATGTTGACCAGACGATCCAGGAACTCATACATGCGGGCGCCGCGCAGGGTGACCTTCGCGCCGATCGGCATATTTTCGCGGACCTTGAAGCCAGCGATGGAGTTGCGTGCGCGGGTGATGACCGGCTTCTGGCCAGCGATGGCCGCCAGGTCGGCAGCAGCAACGGTCGGCTTCTTCGAATCAGCCGTCGCTTCGCCAACACCCATGTTGATCACGATCTTGTCCAGCTTCGGGATCTGCATCTCGTTAGCGTAGGAGAACTTCTCCTGCATGGCTGCACGGATGCGAGCAACGTATTCTTTCTTGAGCCGCGGCTCGTACTTTACCTCAGCCATCGATCACTTCTCCCGAGGTCTTCGCCACGCGGACCTTCTTGCCATCTACAACCTTGAAACCGACGCGGGTCGGCTTGCCGTCCTTGTCGACGATTGCCAGGTTGGACAGGTGAAGCGAGGCTTCCTTGCTGATGATGCCGGCTTCCTGGTTCTGCGTCTGGCGCTGATGGCGCTTGATGACGTTGACGCCACGAACGACCGCACGGTCTTCCTTCGGCAGCACTTGAATGACTTCGCCGGTACGGCCCTTGTCCTTACCGGTCAATACGACAACCTTGTCGCCTTTACGGATCTTCTGCATCGCTCCGCTCCTTACAGTACTTCTGGAGCCAGCGAGATGATCTTCATGTGGTTCTTGGCGCGAAGTTCGCGCGGAACCGGTCCGAAGATGCGGGTGCCGATCGGCTCTTTCTTGTTGTCGATGAGGACTGCTGCGTTGGTATCGAAGCGGATGACGCTGCCATCCGGACGACGGATGTCCTTGGCGGTACGAACGACGACCGCCTTCATCACGTCACCCTTCTTCACACGGCCGCGCGGAATAGCTTCCTTGATCGAAACGACGATAACGTCGCCGATCGAGGCATACTTGCGCTTCGAGCCGCCCAGCACCTTGATGCACATGACACGACGTGCGCCGGAATTATCCGCCACGTCGAGGTTTGTTTGCATCTGAATCATGTCAGGTCGCCTTCTTGTTGTTACCGGAATGGTTGGGCCAATAGACCCCCTACCCCGGCTTATGGACTAGTGTCTTGTCTGATTATGCCTGGCTTCGCGACCACAAGGATCGTCTCTGCCGGCCATCAATAAAGCAAAAGAACGCCCGTTCTCGAGCGTCCTGCTTCCAAGCTCGTGCTTCATACAGATATTTCGCCCAAGCGCAAGGGCCTGAGCGAAATTCTGTTACTTGGACTGGGCGGAAATGACCGTCCAGGTCTTGTCCTTGGAGATCGGCGCGCATTCCTCGATGGAAACGACGTCGCCGGTCTTGTACTGATTGTTTTCGTCGTGAGCCTTGTACTTCTTGGAACGACGAACGGTCTTCTGGAGCAGCGGGTGAGCGAAACGACGCTCAACGCGGACAACTACCGTCTTCTCGTTCTTGTCGCTGACCACGACGCCCTGCAGAATGCGCTTCGGCATGTTATTTTTCCTTTAGGCCTTTGCTTCTGCCGCCTTCTGGCGGGCAATGGTTTTTACGCGAGCGATGTCCTTGCGGACTTCGTTGATGCGCGAGGACTTCTCGAGCTGGCCGGTCGCCTTCTGAAAGCGCAGGTTGAACTGCTCCTTCTTCAGCTTGGCAAGCTCGTCCTTGAGTTGGTCGGCGCTCAGGGCGCGAACATCTGCGGCTTTCATGAGCTTCTTCCTTACTCTGCAATGCGCTGAACGAAGCGCGTCTTGACCGAGAGCTTGGCAGCGCCGAGGCGCAGAGCCTCACGAGCGATTTCTTCGCTCACACCGTCGATCTCGAACATCATACGGCCGGGCTTGACCTTGCATGCCCAGTATTCAACAGAGCCCTTACCTTTACCCATACGGACTTCGGTCGGCTTTGCGGTTACCGGAACATCCGGGAACACGCGGATCCATACACGGCCGGCGCGCTTCATATAGCGCGTGATCGCGCGGCGAGCCGCTTCGATCTCGCGAGCGTTGACGCGATTGGGCTCCTGCGACTTCAGGCCGAATTCGCCGAACGCCAGATCAGAACCACCCTTGGCAACGCCCTTGATGCGGCCCTTGAATTGCTTGCGGTACTTCGTACGCTTTGGCTGCAACATTTTCTTATTCTCCGAACTTATCTGCCACGTACGCTATCAAGCGTTGTCGCGGCGACGGTCTCTATCGCGATCGCGGCTAGCCGGACCCTGGGCGTCGCCTTCGAGCGCGCGGCGTTCGGAGGCCATCGGATCGTGCTCAAGGATTTCGCCCTTGAAGATCCAGACCTTGATGCCGCAGATACCGAAAGCGGTTTCTGCTTCAGCCGTACCGTAGTCGATGTCGGCGCGCAGCGTGTGCAGCGGCACGCGACCTTCGCGGTACCATTCCGTACGAGCGATTTCAGCACCGCCGAGACGGCCGGCGCAGGTGATCTTGATGCCTTCGGCGCCAAGACGCATCGCGGACTGAACGGCGCGCTTCATGGCGCGACGGAAAGCAACACGGCGTTCCAGCTGCTGAGCGATCGACTGGGCAACCAGCGTCGCGTCGATTTCCGGCTTGCGAACTTCAACGATGTTGAGGTGCGTTTCGGAATTCGTCATGTCCGACAGCTTCTTGCGGAGCTTGTCGATGTCAGCGCCCTTCTTGCCGATGATCAGGCCCGGACGAGCCGAGTGGATCGTGACGCGGCACTTCTTGTGCGGACGCTCGATGACCACCTTGGAGATACCAGCCTGCTTCAGTTCGTTCATAACGAACTTGCGCATCTTCAGGTCTTCGTGGAGGAGCTGGCCGTACTCGGCATTGTCCGCAAACCAGCGGCTATCCCAAGTGCGGTTGATGCCAAGACGAAAGCCGATCGGATTGATTTTCTGACCCATTATGCGGCCTCCTCTTGAGCTTCCACTTCACGAACGACGATCGTCAGGTGTGCGAACGGACGCTCGATGCGAGATGCGCGGCCACGGCCACGAGCGTGAAAACGCTTCATGACGATCGACTTGCCGACGTAAGCTTCCGCTACGACCAGCGAGTCAACGTCGAGATCATGGTTGTTCTCTGCATTGGCGATCGCAGATTCGAGCGTCTTCTTGACGGCTCCTGCGATGCGCTTGCGTGAGAATTCCAGCTCTGCGAGCGCGCGATCAACCTTCTTGCCGCGGATCGAAGCCGCGACCAGGTTGAGCTTCTGCGGGCTGACACGGAGCGTGCGCGCAACTGCCTGCGCTTCATTGTCCTTCAGCCGGCGTTCGGTTTTTGCCTTGCCCATTGTTACTTCCTCTTCGCCTTCTTGTCCGCACCGTGACCATAATAGGTACGGGTCGGGGCGAACTCGCCGAACTTGTGTCCGACCATGTCTTCATTGACGCTGACCGGAATGTGCTTGCTGCCGTTGTAGACACCGAAGGTGAGACCAACGAACTGCGGCATGATGGTGGAGCGACGGCTCCACATCTTGATTACTTCGTTACGTCCGCCTTCACGCACCTTCTCAGCCTTCTTGAGAAGATAGCCGTCAACAAACGGACCTTTCCATACTGAACGAGCCACTTGAGACTTCCTCTCTTACTTCTTGCGCTGATGGCGCGAGCGCATAATCATCTTGTCGGTCGACTTGTTCGACCGCGTACGCTTGCCCTTGGTCGGCTTGCCCCATGGGGTCACCGGATGGCGACCACCGGAGGTGCGGCCTTCACCACCGCCGTGCGGATGGTCGACCGGGTTCATGACAACGCCGCGGTTATGCGGCTTCTTGCCACGCCAACGCGAACGACCGGCCTTACCGTCGTTGATGTTGCCGTGATCCGGGTTCGAAACCGCACCGATCGTTGCGAGGCAGGTGCCGTGCACGAGGCGCTGTTCGCCCGAGTTCAGGCGAAGGATCGCCATGCCCTGGTCACGACCGACGAGCTGGGCATAGGAACCGGCGGAGCGAGCGATCTGGCCACCCTTGCCCGGCTTCATTTCCACGTTGTGGATGATGGAGCCGACTGGGATGAACTGAAGCGGCATGGTGTTGCCCGGCTTCACGTCCACTGCCTTTTCCGAAGCGATGACCTTGTCGCCCGAAGCAAGACGCTGCGGAGCAATGATGTAGGCCAGTTCGCCGTCCGTGTACTTCACCAGAGCGATGTAAGCCGTACGGTTCGGATCGTATTCGATACGCTCGACGGTTGCCTCGACGTCGAACTTGCGACGCTTGAAGTCGACCAGACGATAGCTGCGCTTGTGACCACCGCCCTGGAAACGGACGGTGATGCGGCCAGTGTTGTTACGGCCACCCTTGGAGGTGAGACCTTCGGTCAGCGACTTGACCGGCTTGCCCTTGTAGAGCGAGGAGCGATCGACAATGACCAGCTGACGCTGGCTCGGGGTCGTCGGATTGAATGTTTTCAATGCCATTTTCTTATTCCTCAGAGACCGGTGGAGACGTCGATCGACTGGCCTTCGGCGAGCGTCACAACAGCCTTCTTCACGTCCTTCTGCTTGCCGACGAGACCCTTGAACCGCTTGGTCTTGCCGAGGCGCAGCAGAGTATTAACGGCCGTAACCTTGACGCCGAAGAGCGCTTCGACGGCAGCCTTGATTTCCGGCTTCGTCGCGGTCTTAGCAACGTTGAAAACAACCTGGTTATTGTCCGAAAGCAGCGTGGACTTTTCGGTGATCGCAGGAGAAACGATCACATCGTAATGGCGAAGATCCGTCACTTGAATCGCTCCTCTAGAGCTTCAACTGCAGCCTTGGACAGCACGAGCTTGCCGCGGCGCAGGATGTCGTAAACGTTGATGCCCTGAACCGGCAGAACATCGATATTCGGGATGTTCTGGGCTGCGAGCTTGAAGTTGCTGTCGAGTTCAGCACCGCCGATGAACAGAGCGTTCGTCAGGCCGAGCGTCTCGAAAGCGCCAGCGAGTGCCTTGGTCTTGGCTTCGGTAGCGACGAGATTGTCGATAACAATCACGTCTTCAGCCTTGAACTTGGCCGAGAGAGCATGACGCAGGCCGAGGGCGCGAACCTTCTTCGGCAGATCATGCTCGTGGCTGCGGGCGACCGGGCCATGAGCCTTACCACCGCCGCGGAACTGCGGAGCGCGAGCCGAATGGTGACGAGCGCGGCCCGTACCCTTCTGCTTGTACATCTTGGCGCCGGTGCGCGCTACGTCCGCGCGGCCCTTTGCCTGATGCGTGCCCTGCTGCTTCTTGGCAAGCTGCCAGCGAACGACGCGAGCGAGAATGTCTTCACGCGGCTCGAGGCCGAAAATCGCATCAGAAAGGGAAACCTTCCCGGCGTCTTTGCCCTCGAGGGTCTTGACGTTGAATTCCATTGGTTTGGCTCCCTTACTTCGCTGCCGACTTGACGGCGTCGCGCACGATGATCCAGGCACCCTTGGAGCCGGGAACCGCACCCTTGACCAGGATCAGACCACGATCTTCGTCGGTCGATACCACTTCAAGGTTCTGCGTCGTAACGCGCGTCTGGCCCATGTGACCAGCCATCTTCTTGTTCTTGAACACCTTGCCCGGGTCCTGGCGCGAACCGGTCGAACCATGCGAGCGGTGCGAAACCGACACACCGTGCGTGGCGCGCAGACCGCCGAAGCCGTGACGCTTGATGGCGCCGGCAAAGCCCTTACCGATCGTCGTGCCGGTCACGTCGACGAGCTGACCCGCCGTGAAGTGACCTGCGTTGAGCTCGGTGCCGACTTCAAGCAGATTGTCTTCCGTGACACGGAATTCTGCGAGCTTGGCCTTCGGCTCTACGCTTGCAACGGCGAAATGGCCGCGAAGAGCCTTCGTCGTGTTCTTAACCTTAGCCTGGCCGGCACCGAGCTGAACTGCAGTGTAGCCATTCTTTTCAACTGTGCGCTGGGCTACGACCTGGCAGCCATCCAAACGCAATACGGTAACCGGGACATGCTCGCCGGCGTCGTTATAGACGCGGGTCATTCCCACCTTCTGTGCAATCACACCTGAACGCATCGGTTCAATCCTTCTCACTCAGCTCGAGGACCGGAGGTCTCAGAGCTTGATCTCAACATCGACACCGGCGGCGAGATCGAGCTTCATCAGCGCGTCTACCGTCTGCGGGGTCGGGTCAACGATGTCGAGGAGGCGCTTATGCGTGCGCATCTCGAACTGCTCGCGGCTCTTCTTGTCGATGTGCGGGGACCGGTTTACCGTAAACTTCTCGATACGAGTCGGAAGCGGAACGGGGCCCCGGACGCTTGCACCGGTGCGCTTCGCCGTCGACACGATCTCGCGCGTGGAAGCATCGAGAATCCGGTGATCGAACGCCTTCAGGCGAATGCGGATATTTTGGCCGTTCATTCGACGTTATCCTTGTGTTTGTTATCTCGCGTGCCTTTCGAAAAGGCACGGTTTGTTCTGTTTCCTAAGGCGGACCACCGGTTTCAAAGATCGAGAGGGACG
This sequence comes from Rhizobium sp. BK491, assembly GCF_014194925.1. Classification (NCBI taxonomy): domain Bacteria; kingdom Pseudomonadati; phylum Pseudomonadota; class Alphaproteobacteria; order Hyphomicrobiales; family Rhizobiaceae; genus Rhizobium; species Rhizobium sp. BK491. The sequence goes on along the minus strand of NZ_JACIAR010000001.1, from coordinate 665 downwards.
CCGGCTACGGCATCCCTATCCACTCTTTAGGCCTTTCGGCCCACCTTATTGTTAATTTCATTGGCCACTTCGTCATCCGAAGCAGCGCGCAAATCGCGCTCGCGCGCCATTTGCAACATTTCTATGTCATAAGCAAGCGGCTAGTGCCGCTTGCATCATAATATTGTCATCGAATCGGCCACTCGGATGGAGTGGCCGTCTTCGAATTACTCGACGATGGATGCAACGATGCCAGCGCCGACGGTACGGCCGCCTTCGCGGATTGCGAAGCGAAGCTTTTCTTCCATCGCGATCGGAACGATCAGCTCAACGGCAACCGTGACGTTGTCGCCAGGCATAACCATTTCCGTGCCTTCCGGAAGCGTCACGATGCCCGTCACGTCAGTCGTACGGAAGTAGAACTGCGGACGGTAGTTCGTGAAGAACGGCGTATGACGGCCGCCTTCTTCCTTCGTCAGGATGTAGGCTTCAGCCATGAACTTCTTGTGCGGCTTCACCGAACCCGGCTTGCACAGGATCTGACCACGCTCGACGCCGTCACGGTTAACACCGCGAACCAGTGCGCCGATATTGTCGCCGGCCTGGCCCTGGTCGAGCAGCTTGCGGAACATTTCAACGCCCGTCACCGTCGTCTTCGACGTCGGACGGATGCCGACGATCTCGAC